>JABLWZ010000016.1 GCA_013178275.1 Bacillota bacterium
GGTTTAGTGTGCCCAAAACAGTGCGTGAAGGGTAATAGATACCTATGTTTGAGTTGGTTTTTGCCTCTTCCCGACAGAAAAGAGCGTGCCGCCCAACGTTTTTAAATAATCGTTTTGCGACACGCCCACCTGAGAAGAGATTGTAGGGAGGTAATAGTAAATGATAAAGCAAAAACTATACCAAAAACTTTAGGTTTTGATGATTATAAAAAACTCGCCCAGGCGTTCAGGCGAGAAAGAAATGGGGTTAGGTTTTAGAAGGTAGAAAGAGTCATTCCACAACTGTAGCAATAAATATGCCAACGTAGACCGGTACAGTAACCTGATCGGTTATTAATGGAGTCGGCGGTTCAACGCCTGGATAAATCAGGTACAGTTCTTGCTTGATATAACCTGATGATAATCCAGACCGGGAGTAAGTGACTTCATTCTTAGAAAGGGTTGGATGCAGAATGACATTAACGCAGGGACTCATAAACGGATTCTTCGATCAAAAGTGCCCAGAGGTAGTCAAGGCCCTTCAGAAAAGGGGATTCGAAGCGCTTTACTTTCAGACCAAGGAGGAAGCCGCGGAATACATACTGAAGGAAGCCGAAGACGCGGCCAGCATCGGTTTTGGGGGATCGATCACCCTGGCTGAACTGAACCTCTACAATCGGTTAAAAGACACAGGGAAAGAACTGCTGGTCCATGCCAAGCGTGGATTGTCCCTGGAAGAAGTTCGGCAGATAATGCGTAAACAGCTGGTCTGCGACCTTTTCCTTACCAGCACCAACGCGCTGACCTTCTCAGGCTGCCTGGTCAACGTGGATGCGGCGGGCAACCGGGCCGCTTCGATGATTTTCGGGCCGAAAAAGGTTATCATCGTGGTCGGACGCAACAAGCTGGTTGTCAGTATCGAGGAAGCCCGCTCACGGATAAAGGACTACGTCGCACCCCTGAACTCAAAGAACCTGGGCTATGACACTCCCTGCGCCAAGACCGGCTCCTGTATGGAGTGTTCTTCACCCGCAAGGATATGCAATATAACCACCATCATCGAGCGCAGACCTAGACTAACCGATATAAGGGTGCTGCTGGTGAACCAGGATCTTGGGTTATGAGCGGCATGGTACGGATAAAAAGGCTGGAGGCGAAAGCTTTCAGCCTTTTTGTTTTTCCGGCAGGTGGTAAAAATCAAACTTAAGGGTTCATTTCTGAAACCCTGGATTCATTAATGGACCAGTTCCTAACAAACTGTTCGAGGGTTTAAAAAGCCCTTCAAACCGCTGTATATCAACGTTATTCCTGTTAACCCTCCCCTGGCATACATCTTGCTTCAAATTATAAATTACAGAATTTATAGAAAACCGGAAGGAGGCCAGTATCAAACCAGCAATCCGAGCTCTTTAATGCCCGTAAAACATGGTTGATATCGAAGGAGGAGATGTAATGCCAGGTAAGGCAGACGATGTAGTGATTGTAGGTTATGCACGTACTCCGTTTGACAAGTTCGGGGGGGTCTGCAGGGATATCCCCAGTGCACAGCTGGCGGAGTGGACGATCAGGGAGTTATTGAAGCGAACCGGACTGGGCGCGGAAGTAATCGATGATGTTAATCTGGGTATGACTATCCTGCTGGAGGCGGGGACTCAGACTGATGTTATCGCCAGACAGGCGCTTTTGCGGGCTGGGCTCAGGCAGGAGACCCTCTCCAATACCCTGGACCGCGCTTGCTGTTCAGCAACCACCGCCCTGCAGCAGTCATGGAAGAATCTTAAGCTGGGCGAAGCCGAGGTGAGCATCGCTGTCGGGGTTGACAACATGAGTCGGGTTCCCCTTTACCTGCCGCCGAAAGCCCGTTGGGAGGGATTCCGCATCGGCAACATGCAGCTGACCGACATGCTCAATGAGCTGGGGATACCGGGGTTCGGAATCGTAGCGGTCGATGCTGGTGAAGTAGCTGTAGAACATGGCATTACCAGAGAGATGCAAGACGAGTGGGCGGTTCGCAGCCATAGTTTATACCTGGAAGCGCTTGCCCGGGGATACATCGCTGACGAGATGTTCCCACTCGAAATTCCTCAGGGCAGGAATAAACCGCCGATCGTTTTTGATGCCGATGCTGGGCCTCGTCCCGGGACCAAGGTGGAAGCGTTGGCCAAGCTGTCGACCGTTTATGGGAGTCCGACCGTAACTGGCGGCAACGCGCCCGGTCTCAGTACCGGCGCGGCCGGGGTAATAGTGACCACCAGAGAGAAAGCAGCAGAGCTGGGACTTGAAGTCTTTGCCACAGTGGTAAAGGTGCAGAGCATCGCCATCACTCCCCGCGAAATAGCTGTAGCCCCGGCAGTTGCGATCCGAGAAGCATTGAAAACCACTGGCTTAACCCTGGATGATTTAAAGGTTATCGAGATAAACGAAGCCTTTGCCGCCATGCCGTTGGTCTCGACCAAGCTGCTGGGCGGCGGCGACGAGGCGAAGACTCAGGCTCTGCGGCACATCACCAACATCGACGGCGGGGCGGTGGCCCTTGGTCATCCGGTGGGTGCCAGCGGACTGCGTATAACCATGCACGCCATGAGCATACTCCGCCGTATCGGCGGGGGCTATGGAATAGCTGCAATCTGCGGGGGATTGGCCCAGGGTGACGCAGTAGTGCTGAGGGTTGATTAGTACCGCGGCATACCATACTTCTCTAAAGCCAAAGAGATGAGCGCGAAATTGGCGGATCAGACATAATTGAACCTGTATCGGCTGTAATAACGTACCAGCATTACTCCCAACTCTGCCTTATAAGGAGAACATATATGGAACTTAAGACCATGATCTATGAAATAGATTCGGGCGTTGGCGTTATCACCTTCAACCGTCCTGAGGTGCTGAACGCCGTCAACGAAGATACGCTGGATGACTTGATTTACCTGATGGGGCAGATCGAAGGCGATGAAGACGTAAGGTGTGTGATCATCACCGGCAGCCCCCGGGTATTTGCTGCGGGCGCTGATATCGCTTACATGTCGCGGATCAGCGCGGTGGATTCTGAAAGGTTTGCAGCCAGGTTTCACGCGGCGGTGGATGGTATCGCCAATTCGAGTAAGCCGGTGATTGCAGCGATAGCGGGGTTGGCACTGGGTGGAGGCTGCGAGATAGCCCTTGCCTGCGATATTCGGATGGCCGCGGAGGGCACCCAGATGGGGCTGCCGGAGGCAAACCTGGGTCTCCACCCGGCGGCCGGCGGTACCCAGAGGCTTCCCCGGGTGGTCGGCATCGGATGGGCCAAGGACATGATCCTGACCGGCGAACCTATAGATACCGATACCGCACTGAAGATCGGCCTGGTGACCAGGGTGGTTCCGGCTGACAGTCTCGTGGATGAGGCCAAAAAACTGGCGAAAAAATTGGCGGCCAAGGCCCCGATAACGACCAGGATAGCCAAACAGTGCCTGCACAACGCTGTCAGCACCGATCTAGCAGCCGGGCTTCAGTTCGAACAGAAAGGGATTGCCTTTCTGTTCTCTACCGAAGACCATACCGAAGGCATTAAAGCGTTTTTAGAAAAGCGGAGGCCGGTTTTTAAAGGCAGGTAACCAGGGCATCAGCGGACTATAAAACCAGCATTAAAGGAGTGAACATACATGAACATCAACGGAAAAACCGCGATAGTAACCGGGGGAGCCTCCGGACTCGGTGAGGCCACCGCGATACGTTTTCACGAGGCTGGCGCCAACGTTGTCATAGCCGACCTGAACGAAGAACTGGGTACGGCGCTGGCGCAAAAACTGGGGAGCAGAGCCCGGTTTGTAAAAACCGACGTGACCTCGGAAGATGACGTAAAAGCACTCTGCGCGGCCGCGGCGGAGAGGTTCGGTGCGGTACATATCCTGGCCAATGTCGCGGGTATAGGGACAATCGCCAAGACCCTGGGCAAAGAAGGTCCATTAAGCCTGAATGCTTTTAGAAAGACGATCGAGATCAACCTGATAGGAACCTTCAACGTGCTGAGCAATGTTGCCTGGATGATGAGCAAGAACGAGCCGGAAAACGATGAGAGGGGCGTAATCATAAACGTGGCCTCGGTAGCCGGGTACGAAGGTCAGATCGGGCAGATTGCATACGCCTCATCGAAGGCGGGGGTCATAGGGATGACCATCACTGCGGCCAGGGACCTGTCTTCCAACGGCATCAGGGTATGCACCATCGTACCGGGAACCTTCATGACCCCCATGGTATCCATACTTCCCGAACCCGCTCTGCAGTCACTCGCGAAACAGGTTCCTTTTCCGCAGCGTTTGGGCGACCCGGTTGAGTTCGCCAGCCTGGCGCAGCATATAGTCGAAAACGGGTACCTGAACGGGGAATGCATCCGTATAGACGGCGCCATCAGAATGGGCATGAGATAGAGATGTTGAAACGTTAATGCCCTGGGGCTGCACACATCGCTCCTTACTCCCCAGGGCAGGTTCCTTTCGAAGGGGTGCAAATGGAATATATATCTCAATCTAGGAGGCTTAAATATGCGGTTTGAGCCGGTTGTCGCACCAGAAGGGAGAGCGAAGCCGCCGGTAAACAAGGTCATGACGGCAAAGGAGGCCATCTCCCGTTTTGTTCAAGCAGGGTGCTACCTGGGGATGTCGGTCAGCGCCGCCCCAGCCGCCCTTATCTGGGAAATCGTTAGGCAGAAAGACCGGATCAAGACCCTGGACCTGACTATCACCAGCCAGATCGGTATGTCCTCAGTGCTGATTGGGACCGGCCTGGTAAGAAAACTGGAGATGGCATACAACTGGGGGGGAATCGAAGGGGAGGACAAGGTGTTTCGCCGGGCGGTGGAAAAAGGGATACCGCGCCCCCTCGAACTTGAGGAGTACAGCAACTTCGGCTGCGCCACCCGCTGGCTGGCGGGGGCCATGGGCCTGCCCTTCATGCCGGTCAAGTCCATGCTGGGCTCCGACATCATCAAGTACAACCCGAAGATAAAGGTCATGAACGACCCCTACACCGACAGCCCGGTCGCTCTGGTCCCAGCCTGCAACCCTGATGTCGCCATCATGCACTGCGCCCGCGCGGACAAGATCGGCAACGTCCAGTGCCTGGGGCTGTACGGCAACACCGATACTCTGGCTAGGGCGGCCAGGCACGTGATCGTCAGCGTGGAAGAGATCGTTACCCAGGCTGAGATACGCCGGCTCCCGAACCTTACCACCATCCCTTACTACTACGTGGACGCGATAGTCCACGCACCGTTCGGCGCCCACTGGAGAGAATCCACCTACTACTACCATCACGACCTGGCCTACGGACTCGATGCCTATCGGCAGTTCGCCACCCAGGAAGGGTACGAGGCCTGGATAGAAAAGTACGTGCTGGGAACCGAGGACTGGGACGATTACTGCAGGCTGGTCGGGTACGATCGGCTGAACCGTCTGATGCTGAGTGAACACAAGTACCAAAAATTTGGCGAAGCGAGGTGATAGGCATGAGCAGCAACGCGACCAAGTATTCACTACCGGAACTGATGGCGGCCACCGTGGCCCGGGAGATTAAGGACGGGGAACTGGCTTTCATCGGGGTGGGGATGCCCCTGATGGCGGCTACCGTGGCCAAGTTCACCAACGCCCCCAACTTCAACATGATGGTCGAGTACGGAGCCGTGGGCCCTTCTCCGCGACGTCTGCCCATGTGCGTCAACTGCGCGGTGAACAGTGAGCGCGCCTATTACGTCGGTTCGCAGCGCGAAGTGATGAGCGCCCAACAGGCGGGATTCGTCGACGTGGCCTGCATCAGCGGCGCGCAGATCGATAAGTACGGCAACCTGAACTCATCCATGATCGGCGATGACTACTACCACCCCCAGGTGCGCCTGGCCGGGAGCGGCGGGGCCAACGACCTCGCCTCATCCGCCAACCGGACCATCATCATGATGCGCCAGGACGGGAGAAACTTCGTAGAAAAACTCGACTACCTGACCTCGCCGGGATACCTGGATGGTCCCGGGGCCCGTCAGCGGGCCGGGCTTTCCGGCTGCGGCCCGGTTGCGGTGGTGACCACCATGGGGGTATACCGGTTCGACCGCGAGACCCGGGAGATGTACCTGGAGAAGATCCACCCTGGTGTAGAACTGGAGAAGATCAAGGCCGCGGTCAAGTGGGATCTGGCCGTATCCCCCAACCTTTCCGAGACCGAGCCTCCGACCGAGGAACAGGTGATGATCATGCGCACCCTGGACCCCCTGGCGGTTTACCTGGGCAACGGACGGGCTGTCCTGACCGGTGACTTCGAGGCCTTTATGAAGATGCTGGAGGACAGCTACCAGCCCATGGTTGACCTGATAGCCTCCAAGGGACTGGTATAGGGAATTGACGCTTGAGGGATTTAGCTGTGGATAGATAATAAGATAGTTTTAATTGCTGACAATCACAGCAGTTTGTGTTTTTTCATAAGACGATACATAGTGGTCTTAGATACCTCGAGTATTGCGGCAGCCGCTTTGCGGTTGCCGTTGCATTGTTTTAATACCGAAATCAACTGGAGTCTCTCTGCCGAGTCCAGCCTGGTCTGAAGAGAGTCAGGCTCAAGCTCGTTTTGCTCGACCTTTCGAGAGTGGAGGAAGAAGGGTAAGTCTTCGGGTCCGATTACAGAACTGCGGCAAAAGTTCATAGCCCCTTCCAAGACGTTTATCAGTTCCCTGACATTGCCGGGCCATTCATAGTTTAAAAACAGCTCCATGGCTTCAGGGGTCACGCTCATTACAGTCCTGCCCAACCGGTTGTTTAACTCATTTATAAGGTGATTGATAATCTCCGGGACATCACTCATTCTCTCGCGCAGGGGTGGGATGTGGATCCTCACAACATTGAGCCGGTAGAAGAGGTCTTCCCTGAAAGAACCATCCTTGACCATTGCCGCTAGGTCCTTATTGGTGGCGGAGATAACCCTCACATCTATCGGTATGGTACGTTCACTTCCTACGCGTTCTATCTCCCTTTCCTGCAGCACTCTTAACAGCTTGGCCTGCATGGCCAGGGGCATGTCACCGATCTCATCCAAAAAGATAGTCCCTTTATTGGCGAGTTCGAACTTTCCCATCTTACCGCCCTTGCGAGCTCCAGTAAAAGCGCCGTCGGCATAACCAAACAGTTCGGCCTCCAGCAGGTTTTCCGGTATCGCGGCGCAGTTAACCTTGACCAGGGCACGTGAAGAACGGTTGCCGTGAAAATGTATAGCCTTGGCCAACAGTTCCTTACCGGTTCCGCTTTCCCCGGTCAGCAGGACTGAAGAGGGAGATTCACTGACTATCAGGATCTTTTGCTTTAATTCCGCGATGGCCGGGCTGACCCCGATAATGCTGTTTATCCCTAAACTGGAGGCTGGTAGTTTGTCGTTTTCTTCCTTGTAAGAATTAAGCTCTATTACCGACTGGTTGATATTAAACATGATGTCCCGGGCCTGCAGGCGGGCGATTACCTCGATGTAGCTCTCGCCAAAGTTCTTTTTGACATCCTGCGGGTCTACGCTGAAGTAACGCCCGAAGACCCCGGCGAGTTTTCCGTCTTTGTATACCGGCCTCCGGGAGGCGATCATCTTTCGGTTTTTATCAGATATATAAAACGCCAGCGGTTCGTATTCCTGGGTCTTCAGTATACGATAGAGGTTGTTGTCGATGGGGAAATCTTCGTGTTTAAGCCCGATGATCTTTTCCCTGGGCATTCTGTTGTATTTGGCCATCGAATTGTTTACGTAGCGGATGACTCCCTGGTCGTCTACAAAAACCATTCCCTCGTAAGGGCTGTTAAGCATAAGGTGCAGGAGTTCGTTTTCCTTCTTATAGAAGTTAAGCTGCTCTTTGGCGATATCGTAGTTCTCCAGAACCAGGGTTACGCCCTTCCTGTCTTTTGACGGATAACTGCTGATAAGGTAGTTGATCCCATTAAGGTTGGTTTTAATATGGGACTTGCGGCTGAACAGCTTTTCTACCGCCAGATCGGGGATGACATCTCTGATACAGGTGCCTACGTATAGATCGGGGATATCCTGGATATTACTCCAGATGATAACCCCCTTGTTATTGATAACCGCGATGGGCGTTAGATCATCTAACGATAAATCGGTCGGCAGATCCCGGTAATGGTCTATCAAGATGATAACCCCCTTCAAAACAACCAATATAGACACATTATAGCAGGTTCCATTTTTGAAACCCATAATATTTTAAATGGGAATCTGTAAATTTAGATTGGATTTAGTAACAAGTTGCTCTGGTATAATTTTTGCATTATTCTTTCTCAACACATCACACTTGGAGGTGTAGGAAAAAAATATAGTACTGCGCCAGGAAAACGTGGACACTGGTCGGATGGTGGACACGGAAAGATATCTCTGGACTGAATAAATCGATGGAGGGAAAACTATGAAAGACATGCTGGAAGGACTGAAAGTGCTCGACCTGGGCAACAATGTGGCGGGGCCTCTGGCTGCGGCTATGCTCGCGGATTATGGGGCGGATGTGATTCACGTCGAAAAACCGATACTCGGTGACGATGCGAGGGCATACCCGCCCAAGGTGGATGGTGTCAGCCTGGCTTACTGCTGGCTGAACCGAGGTAAAAAGTCGGTAGTACTCGATATGAAAGACCCGGCCGCGATTGACATCATCAAGAAGATAGCCGCTGACGTGGATGTGGTGGTAGAAAGCAGCCGGCCCGGGGTTATGGCGAGGCTTGGTCTGGACTATCAAGCCATTAAGCAGGTTAAGCCGGATATCGTCTACTGCTCGGTTTCGGCTTTTGGGCAGACCGGGCCCTATGCAAAAAAGGCTGGATATGATGTCATAGCTCAAGCATTCTCCGGGTTTATGAACCTCACCGGTTATCCGGACGGTCCTCCTATGAAAAGCAATGTAGCAATCGGTGACATTGTAGGGGCTATCAATGCCTTTGGCTCGATCATGGCTGCCCTGTATTACCGGCAGATGACCGGCATCGGTCAGAATATCGACGTATCCCTGGCCCGGGGACTGCTGTTTGCGAATACCCCGTTCGACCGCCTGAACATTGGCGTATCTGAAAAGCGGACTGGAAATCACGATCCGGCTCTGAATCCCTATGGGGTTTATGAAGGCAGCAATGGCCAAAGCGTGGTGATCGCGGCGATCAGTGCCAACCTGTGGGAAAAGCTCTGCAAGATTATGGGCCGCGAGGACATGATAGATGATCCCAGGTTCTGCGAAAACAGTTTAAGGGCCAAGAACCGGCATGAGGTTATACCGGTGATAGAAGACTGGCTCAAAAAATTCGAGAAGATCGAGGACGCAATCGCGCTGCTGGATAAAGCTGGTGTTCCCAATATTAAAGTATATTCACACGATGACATAGCCAAAGACCCTCATGCCCTTGAATGCGGATGGCTGGTCGAAGCTCCGGTGCAGAACGGAATCACCAGCATAGATAAATACCTTACCCGCAATGTCGCTGCAACCTTCTCCGAAACCCCGGGGACCATCAAGAAAGCGGCGGCTCTGGGCGAGGATAACTATGAGGTCCTTACGAAGTATGGCTTGACCCGGGAGCAGATCGATGAACTCCAGGCCAAGTGGAGCAATAAGTAGGTTGAAGCCAGACCCGGAAACCCCACAGAAAAAGATCTGGCAAGAATGAGTTATAAAGTGAACTGCCCGGGAATAAAGCCCGGGCAGTTCACTTTTCTATTAGTTTTACGGAGAAAGGTTCATCTTTGAACCAGGCGTTCCAAAAGTGGACCCGATAAAAAGTAACCAGTTGAGAAAGAAGTCTCAAGCCGGCCGCTGCGTTTTCTTACGCTATCGGAAAGTATATTAGGGGACTTTCCGATGCAAGCAAGTGCAGCTACGGCTCCCGCCCTTGGCGATAGCCAAGTTTTCTTCGTAAAAAGCTGGTTCTAAATTGTCGCCAGATGGACTTATGCCACACCAGGTCTTTTTTCCGTGATCCCCGAGGGGAATCGAAATCGGAATAAGATCCAAAACAAGTTAATCGTGATTATAGGCATACGTTTTGCAAGGCTCTGATATGGAAAAGGCCTTTGACCAGGCCGCTGTATTTCGACGATAAAGCGGTCGGCAGCGAAATCTAGGTTATAGAAAGGGGCGGTATAAAGATGGACATCGGAATGATTCTTTTTATTATAGCCTTCATTGCTGCGTATATCGTGATCAAGAAGATTGTCGTCGGGCGGCTGAATCGGAGATAAAAGGCTCACGGTGTTTAAACCCTAGGAGAGTCAGGGTTGCTGTATACAGCCGGTTGATTAAACCGCAAAGGAGGGTGAGCAGAACTCATACAAAGGGGGTCAGTTGTTATCCGTCATTATCTTTATAGGAGGGATATTTAGTGCAAGCTGTCGAGACCATCCAGGGTCACAAGATAGTCAACCCCCTGGATTACAAATGGAAGGTGCTGATAGGGGCATTCTTCGGTCAAGCCTTTGATATTCTGGACCTGATGGCGATCTCGGTCGCACTGCCGCTGATCATCAAGGAATGGGGAATCAACCTGGTCGCTGCGGGCAGTGTCGCCTCGATGACCCTTATCGGGTCAGCGCTCGGGGCCTATGTATGGGGACCGTTTATGGACAAGTTCGGCCGGAAAAAGGTGTATCTGACCTGCATAATCTGGATGACGGTGTTTTCAGGGGCCTGCGCCTTTGTTAATACTCTGACGCCGCTGCTGGTATTAAGGTTCCTGGCTGGTTTTGCCCTTGGGGGGTTATGGGTCCTCGGTTCCACGTTGTTAAATGAATTCACTCCAACAGAATGGCGGGCCAAGGCCTCGGCCTTCGTTCAGTCCGCGTCCCTTCCCGGCTATGGAGGAGTCCTGTTGGTCAACCTGTTTGTCGTCCCGACCTACGGGTGGAGGCCTTTGTTCCTTATCTCCTGGACAGCCATTATCCTGGCGCTGTACATCGCAGTATTCATCCCCGAGTCCCCGGCGTGGATAAAGAGCAAGTACGGACTTGATAAGGCCAGCCTCACCAACAAGGAAGCCGCTGTTCCCGCGGCGAAGCCCAAGTTTACCGATCTCCTGGCGGGCGATTACAAAAAAGCAACCTTCCTCAGTGCCGGCCTGGTGATAAGCTTCATCGTTTCTTACTGGGGCCTGCAGGCCTGGGTACCGACCTACCTGGTTAAAGAAGCTGGCGTATCCAGTGCGATGATGACCTATATTATGCTGAGCATGAACGTCGGCGGGTTCTTCGGTTACTATGTGAGCGGATGGGTCGCGGATAAACTGAGCCGTCGGGAAAACTACCTTTACGGCTGCACCCTCGCCGGTTTAACCATGTTCCTGTTTATCTATGTCGCTTCTCCGTCAAACGTGATGTACTTCGCGTTCCTGCTCGGCCTGATCTCCTTCGGGTACATCGGGGCCCTAGCGGTGTTCATCGGGGAGCAGTTCCCGACGATGCTCCGTGCTTCGGGGATCTCGTTCGCCTGGGGGACCGGCCGTCTGGCCGCCGCCATCGTCCCGACCGCCCTGGGTGGCCTGGCCATCGCGACCAGCCTGAAGTTCGCGGTGGGTCTGATGGCCGTGGTTTGTGCGCTGGGTTCGATATGCGCGTACTTCATGAAGGACGGCGCTTTCACGGACAACGCCTAGTCTATTAAAAAAGGTCCAGCATACTTACCCACGGACAAAACGCCCCGATGACATACCAGTCCTCGGGGCGTTTCCCCACCCTTTCTTGGCCTGATTGACAGAAGCACCAAAAGATGAATCGTGATTCATACCACCGGGAAAACGGTTCATATTTGAAACGGGGACTTCAGAAATGGAACTAATTTACAGGAAACCCGCCCAACCTTGCGCAGACAACCTTGTGTCATTTGTGAATCGGTCGTTTCAGGAATGAATCCAAAAATGTCGTTGGTCAGCGATTCGAAATTGCTAATATCCCAGTATCGGCGATCAAGGGGATGGCATGATTATTGCGAAGCACCTACTTAAGATACTGAAAATTTACCAATTAAAACTAATAAGAGGGTATTTTAAAGGCGGTGATTATCGGTCGGGGATAAAATAACCAGCTAGGGTAGGTTTAAAACTTTTGGAGAGGAGAAGAGCCATGATTAAAGAGCCAATGAAGGCATTCGCAAAACTATTCGCTCGACCGTCGACCAAGGACCGGTTGGAAAGCGCCAAGCTGCTCGATGGGTATTACTATATGCAGTACACCAAGCTGTACGTCTATCATATCAAAAGCAAGCTGAGCCGGTTTAAACCCAATGCGCAGAAACTGATATTCCCAGAGGAAGAGATTTGCCAGGAAATCGATGGGTACGTCAAAGCCGCTGTAGACTATATGTCTCCTGCGATGGCGCATAAAGAAACCAGTACCTATCACGGGAAGATTCTGACCCTGGACAACGCCAAGAAACTTCTTTCACTCAAGGTCGATCTCAACGCGCCGAACCTGCCGGAATCGATAATCCCTTATGATCTGGCCAGAGACCTTATCATAAACGGTCCCCAGGAGATCTGCGTCATGACCTGCGCATGCAGGGAAATCTCCGAAACCGGGTGTTACCCGCGTGAAGTCTGTTTGATCGTCGGGGAACCGTTCGTCAGCTTCTGGATGGAACACAACAAGCTGGACCACCCCCGGAGGATTACCCAGGCGGAGGCGCTGGAAATCGTTCAAGCCGCGCATGAAAGAGGAAGCGTCCAGATGGCCTGGTTCAAAGACGCGATGGCCAACCGTTTCTACGCCTTGTGCAACTGCTGCTCCTGCTGCTGTACCGGGATGATAGCGCATAAATATACCCCGTCCCCGGCCTTCGCGGGAACCGGATATGTTGCTCAAAGAATTGAAGAAAAGTGCCTGGGCTGCGGAAAATGTGTGGAACTCTGCCCATTTGAAGCTATTACATTGGTGGATGATAAGAGCGTAGTAGATTATGACAAATGCATGGGTTGCCAGGTCTGTCAAACAACCTGCCCCAATGGTGCAGCCATAACCGTGCTTGATCCCGCCAAGGGCGACCCCCTGGATATAGACTACATCGTGGAGAACCTTCAAAAGGATACCGGCGGGGAGAGATAAACATTGCACGAGCTGTCGATCATGAAAAATATCCTGGAGATCGTACTGGACCATGGGCAGCAGGCCGGGGCGGAGAAGATATCCCGGATCAACCTAAATGTGGGGGCCTTTACGGATATCGTGCCTCGGTGGGCTCAGGGGTATTTTGATATGATTGCCAAAGACACGATAGCGGAAAAGGCTGAAATTCACATCGACACCCTGCCGGCGGTGATTAAGTGCCGTTCATGCGGCAGCGAGGCCCAGGTGGATATCGCGCATCTGCATATGGAGTGCGGTAGCTGCCAGTCGAAACAGGTCGAGCTTATATCTGGCCGGGAATTGAGGATTGAAAGTATCGAGTTTGAATAGTGAACGTCAACCCCCAAACCGACAAAAAGGAGAGATATCGATGGATTTTAAGCTGAGCAAAGAACAGCAGATGATAAAGCAGATGGCGAGGGAGTTTTCGCAGAGGCGGCTCGCCCCCATCGCTGACCAGATCGATAAAACCCATGAGATACCCGATGAAATCGTAAGAGAATTAGGTGATTTGGGGCTTCTGGCGCTTCCCATCTCCGCCAAGTACGGTGGGGCGGAGGCGGGATATGACGGTTACGTTCTGGCTATGGAGGAGATCACCCAGGTGGTGGGTTCGGTTCAGCTGTTGATAGCCGCCCACGTTCTGGGGATGTCCATCCTTGAAACCTTTGGGACCGATGAACAGCGGAAACAGTACCTGCCTACCGGTGTGACCGGGGAGAAGATATTCTCCTTTGCCTTCACAGAACCGGGAACCGGCTCGGACCCCAAACAGATAACCGCCACAGCGCGCAAAGATGGTGATAACTGGGTTTTAAACGGTACCAAGCGGTTTATCTCCAACGCCAATTACCCCGGTATCATGGGGTGCGTATTCAAAGAAGAAGAAAGCGGAAAACTGGTCACCTTCCTGATCGACAAAGGGAATGTGGAAGGCTACTCCATCTCTGAGCCGTGGGAAAAAATGGCCTGGAACGGACAACCGCTGTACGACATTTACTTCAAGAACTGTGTTTTGCCGCAAGCTAATATGCTGGGTAAGGTCGGGGAAGCCTTTCACCAGCTGGAATCAGGCATCGGTTACGGCAAGATGGGCCTGGCCGCCGCATCGGTGGGGATATCCCAGGCAGCCTTCGACCTGTCGCTGCAGTATGTAAAAGAGAAACTGCACCGCGGACAGCCGATCCTCAAGTTCCAGGCCATACAGCTGATGATCGCCCAGATGGCTCAAAAACTGGAAGCATCGAGGCTCATGCTTTATAAGGCCGCCAGCGACGCCAACTTCAATTCAAAGCACAACTTTATGAAATTCGCTAAAGACGCAGCCATGGTCAAGTGCTTCTGCGGGGAATGCGCGGTGGATATCACCCGCCTGGCTATGAACGTCCACGGGTCCTACGGCCTGATGAAGGACTACAAGGTTGAACGGCTTTACCGGGAGGCCATCATGTCGCCCCAGATCGAAGGGGTCCCGCACATCCAGGAGATCATCATAGCGAATGCGATAGCTCAAGGGTATTAGCCGAGTCTGGGATATATTGCTTTTGGGAGAAGCCCGAAGTTTTAGTAAGCTAATAAGTTAGACAAGGGGGTACGGCTATGCAGCCACTGGAGACGTTCACCCTAGAGAAGATTGGCTCGGTCGGTATTGTTCGCATGAACCGGCCGAAGGCATTTAACGCATTCACCAGCAGAATGTTTGAAGAGATGGAGCTTATCACCCGGCAGATCGAAGACGAGCATGACCTGCTCTGCATCATCCTGACCGGGGAAGGCAGGCATTTCTGCGCCGGGATAGACATCTCGCTGCTGTCGGAAACCAGTACCGAGTGGTCGGTGCGCAATGTGAGCCGGATCCATGCCCGCCTCTCGCGCTGGGAAAACCTGACCCAGCCAACCATTGCCGCCATCAACGGCTCGTGCATCGGCGGAGGATTGGAATACGCGATGACCTGTGACATCCGGATAGCCGCCTCAGATGCAAATTTTTCCGTACCCGAGGTGAGCTTCGGTCTTTCCCCGGACATGGGCGGCAGCCAGAGACTGCCCCGGTTGGTCGGTCCCAGCCAGGCCAAAAAACTTCTCCTCAGCGGAGAAAGATTCGATGCCCAGGAGGCCCTGCGCATAGGGGCGGTGGATGAGGTGGTTGAACCAGACCGTCTGATGGAGCGCGCGATAAAACTGGCCAATAAGATCGCTGCCCAGCCGCCTATGGCGGTGAGGTTCGCCAAGAAAGCGGTGAACCTGGCCATGGAGTCCAGTCTGCAGGCCGGCCTGCTGTTCGAGCAGGTGCAGTCCATATTTTCATTGGGCTCGGAGGATAAGGATGAGGCAGCCGCGGCGTTCCTTGAAAAAAGAGCCCCACATTTCAAGGGCCGGTAACTCTGATTCGGTTTAAAAACGCTTTCTCGAGAAGTGGAGAGGTGATAACTGATGAAAGACAAAGACAATTTAAAAGAATCATTAAAAGAGTTCAGGAAAATGTTCCCTGATACCGATGAAGGCGAAGAAAAGTTCATAGACGGGTATCTGTATGCTACTGACGATAAAACCTATATCTATCATATGGTTCGCCCATCGAAGAAGGAATCAAAAGGCCTGGTTTATCCTGAGGGTGTAGACCCCAAATATGATCATATCGTACAATCTGTGGTTAATCATCTTAAGCGTAAACTGCCCAACCCGGATACAAATGTCTGTCCTGAAAATAACAGTTCCGGAAAGGCAACACCTGACTAAACCCCTCCCAAAAGGGTTCAATAACGTAGCTTTTAAAGAAAAAACAAATAACGAAAAATTAAGCGGCCTCGATCCTGACCTGAAGCCTAACATCTCAAGCTGTTTGATAGCACGGTTTTTAATAGCCTTAGCATTAGTCTTGGCAAAGTAATCGGCGCCCATTTCCTGGTAAGGACGGTGATGCTTCAACATACAATAGACGATGACCAGTATGGAGTGAGCAACAGCAACAGCGGCTTTGTTCTTTCCACGCCGGGCAGCTATCCGATGGTACTGAGCAGAAAGATACGTATTCTTGGTATGTGAAGCTGATTTGGCGGCCTGGATCAACGTAGTGCGTAAGAGTGGATTCCCCTTTTTGCTTTTAACTTTCTTACGCTTGCCGGCGCTCTCGTTATTCCCCGGACAGAGCCCTGACCATGAGGCAATGTGTGACGTAGTGGGGAAGCGGGACATATCCGTGCCGATACAGGCCAGGATGACCTGGGCGCTCCTCACCCCGATACCCGGGACGGCATCGAGAAACGCGATCTCCTGTTCAAAAGGGCGCATCTGCTCCTCAATCTCCTGATCTAGCCTGGCAATCTCCTGATCGAGAAAGTCAATGTGCTTCAACTGCGTGGAAATCAGCATCCTTTGATGTTTGCCCACCAGTCCCTGGAGGGCCTGCTCCATCTGCTCATGTTTATTCTTGAGCTTCCCTCTGGACAACGACGCCAGGAATTTTGGGTCTTCGACGCCGGAAACGATGGCATCAAGTATGCTGCGTCCGGAAACTCCTGTGATGTCAGTAGCTACCGATGCCAGTTTGATGCCGGCACCCTCAAGTACTTTTTGAATTCGGTTTACTTCGCGGGCACGCTCGTCAACCAGGCTCTTACGGTATCCGACCAGCTCTTTTAGTTCCCTCTGCTCCCGGTTCTGAATGAAGCTACTTTTAAGGAGCCCATGGCGGAGCAGGTTGGCGATCCACTCGGCATCCTTGACATCGGTCTTACGCCCAGGAACAGCCTTTATGTGCTGGGCGTTGACCACCAGGATCTCCACATTGTAACATTCAAGGATGTTGTAGACTGGCTTCCAGAAAACGCCGGTAGATTCCATGGCCACGTGGGTGCAGCCCTCAGCCTTGATCCACTCAGCCAGATTGAGCAGATCGGGGGTCATGGTACCAAACGTTCTTAGCTCCTTTCCTTTGGGTGTGATGCTGCAGGCAGTGATCGTTTTTTTGTGAACATCCAGCCCACAGCAGCGTGAATAGAGGATCTCCATTTGTGTTGCACTCCTTTAGCGGTTTGTATTGGGTTGGTGCAGCGACCTAAATAAGGCATTCTGCCCTGCGTGCTTCCCTCGCGGGAGCAACATTCTGTGGTGCACCAGATCGCTGAGGTCAACTACCACTACGGGCTCAAGGCACCAATAAAGAATCGACCTCGCTTCGCCAGCCGCTAAAGAACTAATTCGATATAACCCATTTTCGTTCCTCTGATGGTGCCGCCGCAGGCGGCATGGGAATCTACCATGGGAAGGTATTGAGATTTGAAGATGCGAAAAAGATTCTCGCTTTGGATGTTGATCTTGACCTGGGTCCATTAGATAAAACCGTTATTCCCTTTGAACATGCCAGGTCGGTTATTTTAAAAAATCCCGATAAATTGTTGGCTTTGGACTGCGCATGCAGGTCAACCAGAGAAAATGGGTGTTATCCACGTGATGTCTGCATATGGATCGGTGAACCATTTTTCAGCTTCATCTTAGATCATAATACTACTGGTAATCCCAGGATTATAACCTCTGAAGAGGCTATAGCCATTATGGAGGCTGAGCGTGAGCGGGGGCATATGCAGCATGCGTTGTTTAAAGATGCCATGGGAGACCGGCTTTACTGCATCTGCAACTGCTGTTCGTGCTGCTGCAACGCGATAAAAGCGCATAATTATACAACCGTACCAACCTTTATCCCGTCTGGTTATGTAAGAGATGTAAATAATGATAAATGTCAGGGTTGCGGTACGTGCGTTGAAACGTGTAACTTCTTTGCAGTATCGTTGGTCGATGAGAAAGCGGTTGTTGACCAGGCAAAATGCTTGGGGTGTGGGCTTTGCGAAGAAAAATGTCCAAACGGAGCTATAACCCTTAAGCGCGATCCTGCCAAGACCGAACCGTTGGACATCGATGAATTGAGGCAGAAATACGGGAGATAATCTTCTCGATGGTATCGGCTAACCTTTAAACCCTGTGGTAGTGATTGGAGAAACAGAATGCACGAGTTGGGCATCATGAAAAACGTTTTAGAGGTCGTGCTGGAACACTCTAAAGCGAATGACGTTAAAAAAATACAGGCAATCAATCTCTCGATTGGAGCATTATCAGACATCGTACCCGAATTTGCGCAGATGTTTTTCGATCTGTTGGCCAAAGATACCGTTGCGGAAGGTGCAAAAATCGTCATCGAAAAAGTGCCGGCGAAGATCAGATGCCGTTCCTGCGGCACGGAAACGGAGATGGATACGACACACCTACTGTTTTCATGCGATAAATGTGGTTCCAAATTAATCGAACTCGTTTCCGGGAGGGAATTCAGGGTAAAATCCATGGAAGTGGAATAGATAATTTCAGCAGATGGGAGGAACTACGAATGGATCCGGTAAGGGTGATCGAGGTAAAAGAAAACATCCTGGCCAATAACGATAAAAAAGCCGAAGAGGTAAGAGATTATCTGCGCAGGAATAAAACCTTTCTCTTAAACCTCATGTCCTCGCCGGGATCGGGCAAGACCAGCCTGATCCTGAGAACGATAGAGCATTTACGCGATGAATTCAAGATCGGGGTTATGGAGGCGGACATCGACTCAGCCGTCGACGCGGAGCGGGTTCAGTCCGTAGGCATACCCGCGGTTCAGCTGCGGACCGGGGGGATGTGCCACCTGGATGCGAGTATGACCGAGACCGGACTTAATGAAATGGATGTAGCCGGACTTGACCTGGTGATAATCGAAAATGTAGGCAACCTGGTGTGCCCGGCCGAGTTCGATACCGGGGCAGTGCGCAACGTGATGATCCTGAGTGTCCCGGAAGGTGATGACAAACCCCTCAAATATCCCCTCATGTTTTCTACCTGTAATGTTCTGCTGGTGAACAAGATCGACTACCTGCAGTTCTCCGATTTCGATATGCCGGCGATGAAAGAGCGGGTATCCGGGCTGAACCAGGATATCCAGATCTTCGAGGTCTCCGCCAAAACCGGCGAGGGCATCGAAGCGTGGGTGAACTGGCTCCGCGGGGAGATTAAGCACTGGTTAAGCTGATAACTTTTTGAAAGGAGTTTATGAAATGGATGCAAAACTGACCGAGTACTACAAAAGCAGAACGATCTCTATAACCGACGCAGCCAAAATGGTTAAGTCGGGGGACATCGTAGGAACCGCCCTGGGGCCGGGAATCGCTTCCCAGGAATTGATAAACGCGATTCTCGACCGCTGGGAAGAGCTGGAGAATGTACAGTGGTACGACGCGGTTCAGATGACCCCCCACCGGCTTTGGGATTTGGAGTTTGCGCGTAAAGCCTATGGGCATATAAATTACGTTCCGGGTTTTATCGGGGTTCCCATACGGAAAGTGGGCGAGGCAAGGCTTGCTGACTACGTACCCCAGGTCGGGTGGCAGGCCCCCCACGTGGCCGCGGCCCGACTTTCGGTGCTTGTCCGTCAGGTCGCCCCACCGAATAAGAACGGATACATAAACCTGGGCCTGGACAACTTCTATACCACCTGTGTGCTGCGTGAAGGCAGACAGAATGGACGCTGCCGGTTAGCGATCGCCGAGGTCAACGAAAACATGCCGATCGTTTTCGGCGACAACTGGGTGCACGTTTCGGAGTTTGACTACTTCATCGAGCACACTACCCCCATCTCGGAGTATCCCATGCGGCCTGAACCGACAGTAACCGAAAAAACCATCGGGGCCTTGATTTCCGATATGATCAAGGACGGTGACTGCATCCAGATGGGTATCGGGGGGATCACCGAAGCGATCCTGGCCGGTCTGGAAGGTAAACGTCACCTGGGGATCCATACCGAGATGGTTCCTCCCAGCCTGTTGGACCTGGTCAATAAAGGGATCGTGGACAACAGCAAAAAGGTCAACCATACCGGGGCCACCACCGCTACCTTCTGCGCGGGTGATAAAGCCCTGTATGACTATGTTAATGAAAACCCGGCGGTCGGGATATACCCGTCGACCATCACCAACAGCCCCATTTACATCGGGCAAAATCCCAATACCGTGGCGATCAACCAGGCCCTGCAGATCGATTTTACCGGCCAGATTTCGGTCGAGAGCATGGGCAGCAGACAGATCAGCGGCTCGGGTGGGCAGCCAGATTTCCAGATGGGTGCGCTGTGGTCTGATGGCGGGAGAGCGTTTACGGTGCTGCGGGCGGCCACGAAAAAGAAGGACGGGACCCTGGTCTCCAACATCGTTCCCGCGTTTGAACCGGGCACCATCGCCAGCGTTCCGAGATACCTGGCCGACTATATCGTGACCGAATATGGTATCGCTCACCTTAAATACAAGTCGATGCGGGAGCGCTTCGAGGCGCTGGTGGAGGTTGCGCATCCGGACCTGCGCGGGGAGCTTCGCGAGGCGGCTAAAAAGACTCTGTATCCCTAAAATACCGCCGGGAAATACCTGGTGCAGCCTCGACCGATGGAGATTAAGTTTTACTAAAAAAACCCGGAGCCGATCGCGGTTCCGGGTTTTGCTTTTAGTCTCGGATGGTTCATCCGAGGTTATACTTTTTCGTTAACTGGAGATTGTATTTTTTCATCATACGATAGAGGGTGCTTCTCGATACATCGAGTATCTCAGCGGTTGCCTTGAGATCGCCGTTGCATTGATCCAGTACCGAAATCAACAGCCTTTCTTCTTCAGAATCTATTTTTGACTGCCGCGATTGGTACCCTTGATTCCCATCGGCTTCCTCCCTACGATCTGTTTTTGGCTGCCGCGGGTACCCTTGATTCCCATCAGCTTCTTCTCCACGGCCGGTTTTTAACTGCTGTGGTGGGTGCACCTGATCCCAGCTGCTGTTTATACTATCACGCAGCAGGAACGGCAGGTCTTCAGGTTCTATTATGGAGGTGCGGCTGAAATTGATCGCGGACTCCAGGGCATTGATCAGCTCCCTGACATTACCCGGCCAATCATAAGAGACTAGCAGGTTCATAGCCTCGGGACTTACCTCTGCTATAGAACGGTTCAGCTTTTTACTGAGTTTATTTATAAAGTACTCGATTAAGGGCGGTATATCATTTTTTCTTTGACGCAAGGGCTCGGTATGAAGCGAAATGATATTGAGCCGATAATAGAGGTCTTCCCTGAAGTTGCCCTGTTTGATCAATGACACGAGGTCCTTATTGGTGGCTGAAACGACCCGGATATCCACCGATACGACCGATTCGCCGCCGAGACGCTCAAACTCTCTTTCCTGTAAAACCCGGAGCAGTTTAGCCTGCATCGCCAGGGGCATGTCCCCGATCTCATCCAGAAAAATCGTACCCCCGTTGGCGAGCTCGAACTTACCCATTTTACCGCCCTTCCGGGCCCCAGTAAACGCCCCGTCGGAATAACCGAACAGTTCGGATTCCAAAAGAGATTCAGGGATCGCTGCGCAGTTCACTTTGACAAATCGTCGGGATGAACGATTCCCGTGGAAGTGTATAGCCTCAGCGACCAGCTCTTTCCCGGTGCCGCTTTCCCCGGTAATCAAGACCGAGGATGGTGAATCAGCAACCTTTAAAACATTATTCTTTAGATTATTGATTGCCGCGCTGTTTCCGATTATGCTGTCTATCCCTTTGGTTGTGGTGCTTTCCATATTGAAGTGGTCTTTGTAGGTATTCAGCTCCATTACCGCTCTTTCGAGGCTGACCATTATATCCCGGATCTGTATCCGGGAAATCAGATCGCTGTATTCCGAGCCAAACTTGTTCACGTCTTTTGGACTCAAACTAAAGTACCGAGCATAGACTCCAGCGAACTGTCCGTCCCGGTAAACCGGCCTCCGTGAAGCTATAAAACCCCGGTTGTGACTGAAATAATAATTGAATGGTTCGTATGCTCTCGTCTGCTGGATGCGGTTGACACTGGGGTCTATCTCAAAGTCTTCGTATTTATGCCCGATCATTTCCTCTTTGGTAGTATTGTTGTATTTTGCATATGAATTGTTTACAAACCTAATAATCCCTTTTTCATCAACATATATAGCACCTTCGTAAAGGCTTTCTACTATAAGGTTAAAGAGTTCACTGTCCTTGATGCAGTTCAACAGCTTTTCTGACAGGGCATCCTGGATTTCTGACATGGTTTTCATCCTCCATACCGAGGTTATCAAATGAATTAGCACTGCCCCACAATTTTGTTAATTGTAGCACATTCTGTGTCAAAAATGAAGTTCATAGTTCAATATTGAAACCTGACGCGGCTTAATAGAAAACAAGGGCAGTATTACGACGGATATGGTACATATTTTGCATGATTGATTAGGCTGTAACATGGGAAGGTGCTTGATGAGCGGAAACCTCGAACGCCAAAAAATTTTTCTGGAAAGGACGTCGGGAGATGGAGAGAAATATACCTTTTTCATCGGAACACGAGATGTTCCGGGATGCTGTTCGTGATTTTATAGCTAACGAAATCGTACCGCACTATGAACAATGGGAAGAAGACCACATCATTCCTCGGGAGATATACAAAAAGATGGGGGATTACGGTTTTCTCTGCCCCTGGGTGGCGGAAGAGTACGGCGGGGCCGGAGGCGACCTGCTCTTCGATATGATCCTCATAGAGGAAATGGGACGCCGCTCCGTGATACCGATGTTCTTCCACCTGCACAGCACGGTCTGTGTTCCCTATATCGATACCTTCGGAAACGAGGAGCAGAAAAAGCGGTGGCTGCCCGGGGCTGTAAGCGGCGAGAGCATCCTGGCGATCGCCATGACCGAGCCGGGAGCGGGCTCGGATGTGGCTGGGATGCGTACCAAAGCCGTAAAAGACGGCGGCCATTATGTATTGAATGGCGCCAAGACCTTCATATCAAACGGAACCCTTTCGGACCTGGTGGTAGTTGCCGCTAAAACCGACCCGGCGGCCGGGGCGAAGGGTGTGAGCCTGTTCGTAGTGGAGAGAGGCACACCGGGTTTCGAGCGGGGTAAACCTATTAAAAAAATAGGGTATCATGTTCAGGATACTGCCGAGCTTTTCTTCGAGGACTGCCGGGTGCCGGTCGAGAACCTCCTGGGTAAAGAAAACGCGGGTTTTGTTTATCTGATGAAAAAACTGCAGCAGGAACGCCTCGCGTGCATGCAGATGTCTTTAGTGCAAGCTGAAAGGGCAATGGAGCTAACCATAGATTATGTAAAAGAACGCCTGATTTTTAATAAACCCTTGAGCCATTATCAAAACACCCAGTTTGTTTTAGCGGAATGCGCCAGCGAGGTTCAGATAGCCCGTACATTCACCGACGCACTCATCGTGAATCACCTGAATGGCAAAGACATCCTGCAGGAAGTGAGCATGGGCAAGTACTGGGTCTGTGAAATGGCGCACCGGGTGGCGTCGAGATGCATGCAGCTGTTCGGCGGGTACGGGTACTGTACAGAATACGAAATATCCCGGATCTTTGTAGATTCACGCCTGCATACCATATTCGCCGGCACCTCCGAGGTTATGAAACTACTGGTCAGCCGGGGCCTGGGCTTGGCATAATTAAAAAAGGGTAGTGAAGCATAGGCATAAACATAACCGGGGCTTCAGGACATCACCTGTAGTACCACCCCGGTTATGTTTTTAAAACAATTATAAGCATTCGAGCCTGACTGTATCGACCCGAGCGATTTATACAGTTTTTGCCATGTTATTGAGTTCTTCGACCATTGAGTTGATTTCCTCGATGCTGGCGGTGAGTTCCTGACTGGCGGCAGCCTGTTCCTGGGTTGAATTTACGGTCATCTGGCTGGTTGCTTTGGTTTCCTGTACTTCAGCATTAATCGAGTCTATCAAGTGTCTTATCTTCATCACAGTTTTTTTGGAATCATCAGACAGTCTGCGGATTTCCTCGGCGACAACACTGAAGCCGCGGCCGATTTCTCCAGCCCGGGCCGCTTCTATGGCGGCATTCAGGCCAAGCATCTTGGTTTCATCTGCCACTGTTTTAATAAATTCAAGGGTTGAGATCATTTCATTAATAATATTGGTTATGTTGTTGATGCGGCTGTTCAGTTTACCCTGGTTATCATTGATTTCTACAGCCGAAGCCGAGATTTCCTCAGCGACAGAAGATATCTCTTCCAGCGCCTGGGTGCTGGCGCCTGAAAGTTGGCGCAGCTTGCCGGCGTTATTCTTGGGAATGGTAATATTGAAGGTTCCTACAGCTGCTGCGTTGTTTTCATCTTTTAACGGATAACTCATTATCATTATCGGCATCCCGGTTATGGTGGATTCAAACTCCATGGAAGATGGTTGATTGGACTGAAAAACCTTTTTAATTATTGATTGGGTGGCTGGCGAAGCCTCATCCAATGATAGGCCAGGGTATACATCGGGGATCGTCCATTTTTCCGAGTCCTGGCAGTTCAGGTATTTGCGGCGGTCGGTTATGCATAGATAGCTTCCTTCCGGAAACATGTTGGCGATCATGGGGGCGAAATATTGAAAAGCCGCCTCCACCGGGTGAACCATAGGCAGGCCTATATTAAACGTTCCGATAACCACACCGTTTTCGATAACCGGTATCACATATACCTTGACCCGGGCCCCTAATATCTCGGCTGATATTTTCCCCTGCTGAGGTAATCCAGTTTGAATACTTTTTTCTATCACGCTGCCGGGAATTATCTTCACACCCACCTGTAGCTTGGGAATATCGAATATTTTTGAGGCGCATTTCCAGACTATCTCGGTCTGATTGGTAAGTGTAAAGGTCGCTCCGCCAGGTATCAGGTCCGCCATGAGTTCGATAAAGCCCTTCATTTTCTCGAGATCTTCAGCCAGTATGGTATGCAATTATCAGCCCTCCAATCGTTTATTATCAGGTGGTATTAATGTAGCTAGATGTATCAATTATAAGCAAAAGGTATACCATATTTTGGATCTATAATATTAGTAGTTACCAGATTGAGATTTTAAGTACAGTCCCAGTTTTGAATCTGAGGTTTCAATATTGAAACCTGAATGGGTAAAACAAAAATAAAATCTGGCGTGTTATTTGCATTAGATGTTCAATAAAGTTCGGCTGGCCGAGGTGGAATTCCCCGCCTACGGTGGCAGCCGACTCGGTGTGCGGGCTGGACGAGATTACTGTATCCAGGAAATGGAGGTCGTCTGATTCTACCGCGAAATGTGGTTGTTAGATTAAAATACATGGAGGGATAGCTATGAAGGCGTTATGGAAGGTTTTAAGGTGCTCGACTTAGGTATCGATGCGACGGGGTTTTTAGCCACTCCAAGCACACTCATCTGCTGATTAAAAAGATTTATCGAACGTGGAGGTGATTTTTCATGGCAGATGTTTATGAAAGACTGAGGGAGAAACTGGATGGGCTGGCCAAGGGATTTCCAGCGACTGAAAGCGGTTATGAACTGGAATATGTCAAAGGCTACTTCACTCCCGAGGAAGCGGAACTGTTCAACGCCATGCCTGATGGTTTTCAGACCCCTGGTGAGTTCGCGGCTGTTTCCGGTGATGACCCGGGGGTAATTGCTGAAAAGATGGCGGAGATGGCAAAGAAGGGGCTCCTCTTCCGGGTCCATGATGACGGTGTAACCCGCTATCGCACCATACCGGTGATCCACGGCATAATGGAGTTTCACATAGAAGACTTCGATTCTGAGAAGATGAGGAAGTTCGTAACCAGGTTATCCGCCAAAGGGCTGACGAAGTCCCTGGGCGAGACCAAAATACCGTTTTACCGGACCGTTCCGGTGAAGGCCGACCTGGTGTTGGATTCTAAAATCCTTCCATTCGATGACGCCATCGCTCTGGTCAAGGGCAAGAACACGGTTGCGGTGGCCGACTGTGTCTGCCGCAAGTCCATGGAGCTGCTGGGCAAACCGTGTTCTGCCTCCGGCAACCGGATGGAGACCTGCCTCTGTTTCGATTCCTGGGCTGATTATTACGTGGAGAATGGTCTGGGCAGATACATCACCAAGGATGAAGCACTCAGAATACTCGAACGCAATGACCAGGACGGTTTGGTCACCCAGATAGCTAACTCGGTAGACGCGGAGATCATGTGCAGCTGCTGCGCCTGCTGCTGCGGTTTCATGGCTTCTCTCAAGTACTTTAAGGCGCCCTGCCGCGAGTTCAACAGCAACTACGTCTGCGAATACGACGAATCCATCTGCATCGCCTGTGGAAAGTGCGCTGAACGCTGTTCGTTCGAAGCCACCAAGCTGGTGGATGAAAAAATTCAGTATAAGGTGGAAAAATGCCTCGGCTGCGGACTGTGTGTGAGCACCTGCCCTTCTGGAGCCCGTACGCTGGTCAGGAAACCAGATGAAAAGGTTTACCAACCACCCAAAACCCTGTTCGATGCCTACGATGAGATGGCGGCTTACCGGAAACAGGAAAAAGGCTAACCACGGCTCGTTATGACCGCACGCTTCTATGAAAGGGATGGCGAATATGGAAGACATCTATATAAAACTGCGGGAAAAACTGGATGGTTTATCCTTTGGGTATCCGAAAACGGAAAACGGCGAAGAGCTGGAGATCCTCAAGTGGTTTTTCGACCCGGAGGATGCTGAACTGTTCATAGAAATGGAGGACCGGTTTCAAACCCCGGCTGAGGTGGCTTCCCAAACCGGCCGGGACCCGGTGCTGGTGGCAAACCGGTTGGAGGTTATGGCCCAAAAAGGCCTGGTGTTCCGAAGGAAGGATGACGACGAAACCCAATACCGGATACTGCCGATGGTACACGGGATTTACGAGGCCAATGATAAGCGGATCAATCTCGACCCGGCCTTTGGCCGGAAGTTCGCCAAGTACTTTGGCAAGTACATGATGAAAGCGTGGAATTCGACTGATACTCCCCTTTTCAGAACGATTCCTATCGACAATGAACTGGTCAGCGGGAGCGAGGTACTGCCCTATGACGATGCCGCGGCCATCATCAAGAGCAAAAAGAAGATCGCGTTAACCGACTGTGCCTGCCGCGGCTTAATGGAAAGCATCGGAAAGAGGACCTGCAACCATCCTATCGAGACCTGCCTGATGTTCGATGAAGTCGCGGATTACTATGTAAAAAATGGAAACGCGCGGTATGTCAGTACAGAAGAAACCCTTGGCTTTCTGAAACGGAATGAAGAGGCCGGCCTGGTCATAAATGTTGCGAATTCAGTGAATCCAGAAGTGATGTGCAGCTGCTGCTCGTGCTGCTGCGGTGTGAATGTCGCTGTGAAGTATTTTGAAGGTCCGAGCCGAACCTATCAGAGCAACTATAAGTGTCAGAAAGACGAAGACCTGTGCATTGGCTGTGGTGCATGCGTAGAGCGCTGCGCATTCGGAGCCAACAAGATGATAGACGAAAAGCAGGTCTTTAAAAAAGAGCGCTGTTACGGCTGCGGTCTATGCGTGACCACCTGCCCGGCCGGCGCCCGTTCCCTGGCTAGAAAACCCGAGGGTGAACTGTACGCCCCACCAAATTCCTTATACAGCGCTTACAATGGCATGAAGAGGTACCGGCGGGAAAACCCATCGTCCTAGTAATGGGGTCAACATTTCTCGTATAACTGCCATCCAGGGAGGTGTACGCGAAAAACAACTGCCTGAAAAAAAGAGCCGTGTAGGTTTTTCGGTTTGGATCTATCTATTCCCAGGAAAGCCAAGTCAACGATTGTCTAAGCAGAAAGGAGAAATTAAATTGGCGGGTCCTCTAAGCGGATTAAAAATCTTAGACTTTTCCACCCTGCTTCCCGGCCCATTCGCGACCATGTGTCTGGCGGATATGGGGGCTGATGTGCTAAGGATAGTTTCAGGCTCCCGGCCCGATCTGGCCGATCTGCTGCCACCTTATATCCCGGGTACGAAGATGTCGGCCGCGTCGGCGCAGCTTGGACGGAACAAGCGGCTTTTGACCCTGAACCTCAAGGATGAGCGTGCGATCAAGGTGATTCATCAGCTTCTGGCCGAGTACGATATCGTGATCGAACAGTTCCGCCCCGGGGTCATGGCCAAGCTTGGACTCGATTACGAGAGCCTGAGGGCTCTAAACCCCCGTTTGATTTACTGCTCTCTGACCGGCTACGGACAGACCGGGCCGATGCGCGACCGGGCGGGGCATGACATCAATTACATAGCTCTTTCGGGGATGGCATCCTACTCGGGCAGAAAAGATGTAGGTCCTTCACTGGTTGGGATGCAGATCGCCGATGTCGCGGCGGGCTCCAACAACACCATAATCGGGTTATTGGCTGCCGTCGTGTACCGACAGAACACCGGCCGGGGACAGTATATCGATATCTCTATGACCGATGGGATGGTAGCCTTCAATGCCACGGTTGGCGCCTCATACCTTTTAAGCGGCTTTGTGACTGGGAGAGAAGGGATGTTCCTTAATGGGGGTTCCCTGTACGACTACTACGAGACCAAAGACGGCCAGTACATAAGTTTCGGCGGTCTCGAACCCCAATTCTTCAAGGCCTTCTGTGAGGCGATCGACAGACCCGATCTCATTGCCGGAGGGGTTCAGCCCAAAGGCCTGGCCTCGATCAAGGAGCAGGTGCGGGAGATTATCAAAACCAAATCGCGTGATGAATGGACGACCCGGTTCAATGCCACTGATGCCTGTTTCGAGCCGGTGCTCGACCTGGCGGAGGCCTTCGCCAGCGAGCTGGTGCGGGAGCGCGGGATGGTGGTGGAGGTTCCCGGTCCCGACGGGATAAAGGTCAAACAGATCGCCAACCCGATCAAGTTCTCCGAGACCCCTCCCGAGTACCGTTCCCTGGGGAAGAACGCGGCAAGCGCCGACAACCAAGAGATAATGCTGGGCCTGGGGTACACCGAAGCGGAATTCGAGGAGTATGCCAACAGCGGGGTATTCAGTTAAAAAGGCCGGTTTGAGTCCAATATCGGATTGGAATAAAGAACGGTCAATACGGCGACGCCTGATAAATCGGGGTCGCCGTAAGTATTGAATCAGTGGGTTGCAAATTCTGGTAATAACAGTGGGCTCAAACGCTGCCAGCGAACGGCTCAGGAAAACGTGGTTCAACCTTGAACCATGGGTTTCAAAAGTGGAACCGATACTGAACCGACCGTCGGCAGTTTCTAAAAATGATGTCTAAAACTGTTTTCTAATATTTATAGCAGAGCCCTTAAATCATGGGCGATGGATTGATTCAATATATTGGTACATAATTTGCATATTTTAAACGTGATCGTCCGGCTGTGGGTAATTACAGCATTTATAACAGTAACAGCGGATTAAACCAGTTGTTATATTTGATTGACCCAACAGAGAATGCATTGAGAGGAGAATGGGGCATGGAGGAATTCGATGCCATCGTGGTCGGGGGCGGCCTGGCGGGCCTGGCATCGGCTTATACCCTGGCTGAAGCGGGATTGGAAGTACTGCTGTTGGAAAGGGGCGACTATCCCGGCGCCAAGAACGTCACCGGGGGACGCCTGTATATGAACCCGATACGGGACCTTTTCCCGGGGCTGTGGGCAAAGGCCCCCCTGGAGAGGTACATCGCCCATGAAGAAGTATGTCTTATGGATAAAGATCGGGCCATTACCATAAGGTATGACGGCTCGGAACTGAGGGACGAGCCCTGCCAGAGCTTCAGCATACTGCGGGGAAAATTCGATAAATGGCTGGCCAAACAGGCTGAACGCAAGGGCGCCATGCTGGTGACCAAGAACCGGGTGGACGACCTGATCATAGAAAATGGACAGGTACAGGGGGTGATTGCCGGCGGAGAACAGCTGAGGGCCAAGGTGGTGATCGCCTGTGACGGTGTACTGTCCTTTATCGCCCAGAAGGCGGGGCTGCGTCCCGCCTCCAAATCAAAGAACTTCGCCGTGGGATTCAAAGAGGTGATAGAGCTCGACCGCGGAGTATTGGAGGACCGTTTCAATCTCGAAGGCAGCGAGGGGGCCGCGCGGCTCTTCATGGGAGACGTGACAGCCGGAAAGTTCGGCGGGGGATTCCTTTACACCAACCAGGACAGCATCAGCCTGGGGATAGTGGTGGGCATCGATGCCCTGACCGAAGAAGAGCCCCGGATCAATGCCCCGGAGCTGATGGATATATTCAAACAGAGGCCGGAGATAGCCCGGCTCATCAAGGGCGGACAGACCGTGGAATACTCGGCCCATGTGATACCTGAGGGCGGGCTGAAGGCCATGGGTAAACTCTACGGGGACGGCATCCTGGTAGCCGGGGACGCGGCCGGTTTTTCAATGAACATCGGGGTTACCGTGAGAGGCATGGAGTACGCCATGGCCAGCGGCTGCTACGCCGCCCAGACCGTCATCCAGGCCAGGGAGAAAAACGATTTCAGCCGGGCCGGGTTATCCGTCTATGAAACCCTTTTGGACAACAGTTTTGTCCTGACCGACTTTAAGAACTTCAAAGAATCCTTGGAGGTACTGGAATACCCTCCACTGTTCAAGCACTACCCGGAACTGGCCGGCAGTATCATGCGGGACCTGTACACGGTGCCGGCGGGACCCAAAGAGCGGCTCTATCCAACCATCAGGAAATACCTGAGCGTGGCTGAGGTGTGGAACATGATAAAGCTGGGGAGGAGGATGATGAAGATATGAGCGAAGCGCTGGGATTAAAGGCTAAACTGGGTCTGGACGTATTCAAGGAAGACAAGGAGTTCCATATCAAAATCGTTGCCGGCCGGGAAAAGGACAGCCGGCTAAAAAAAGCGATCGTAGTCTGCCCGGCCGGATTGTACAGCGAAAACGAAAACGGTGAAGTAGTGGTGAGCGTGGACGGCTGCCTGGAATGCGGCACCTGCCTGCTGGCCTGCGGAGAGGACCTGCTGGAGTGGCATTATCCTAATGGGGGCAGCGGAGTACAGTTTAGGTTCGGTTAGACCATGAAGTCAGTAACAAAAAAACCATAAACATTAAGGGGGTTAAACCGGATGAATATAGTCGTGGCGGTAAAGCAGGTGCCGGACATTCAGCAGATCAGGATAAGAAATCGTGAGCCGGTCATGCCGGGGGTACCCTTGACTATCGGGAAGATCGACAAAAACGCCCTGGAAATAGGCGTCCAGTTGAAAGAGGCCGGCGACTGCGGACTGATCGTGGTATCCGCTGGGAATGAGGAAGTAGAGGAGACCATCAAAGAGGCGCTCGCGGTGGGAGCAGATAAGGCCTATCTGGTGATAGACGACCGGCTTGCCGATATCGAGAGCGCAAAAATCGCCCCTTTGCTGGCCGCAGCGATAAAAAAGATCGATGATGTTGGACTTCTGCTGTTCGGAGAGGGCAGCAGCGACAACTACTCGGGGCAGGTAAGTTCACGGGTGGCGGAGATCCTGGGGCTTCCCCAGGTTGGATACGCCAGCCAGGTCTCGTTGGAGGGTCAGACCGCCAGCATCACCCGCCAGCTTGAAGACGGGGAAGAGGTCCTGGAGGTACAGCTGCCGGTGGTTGTGAGTATTCTCGGTGACGTCAACGAGCCGCGCATCCCTTCCGTTACCCAGATCCTGAAGGCCGGCCGGAAACCCAAAGCGGTATTGGAACTAAGCGATCTGGACGTAGAAGTATCCGGGGTAAAGACCGTGGTCACACTGAGTGCCCTGGCGCCAGAGACCAACCGCAAACGGGTTTCCATCAACAGTGTGGGAGAACTGGTCTCGGCTCTACAGGCTGAAGGATTTATAAGGAGGTAAGGAAATGGCAGCATTACTGGTATACAGCGGAAAAAGCCCTTTGGCCCTGGAACTGCTGACCGCGGCCAGGTTTCTGGCTAAAGACACCGCTTGGGAGGTGAAAGCGGTCTGCATCAACAACGAAGAACAGGCAGTCGAAATGGCCGATCGGGGAGCCGCAACCTTTAACATAAAAAATGAAAACATCAACCTGGCGGATACCGCGGCTGTGGCATCCGCGCTGGAGCAGGCGGCGAAGAAACTGGACGCCTCGATTGTACTGCTGGCCTCCGACCGCCGGGGCAAAGAACTGGCGGGACGCCTGGCGCAAAAACTGCAGGCCGGCTGTTTGACTGACGTAAACAGCTTGGCAGTGGTGGGCGGTAAGGTCCAGTGCCAGAGGAACGCCTTGAGCGGAGCGGTCGTTGCCACCCAGCAGATCGAGAGTGCGTGGCAGGTGATAGCCCTAGCCCCCCGCGCGTTTGAAACGTCAACGGCTGAGGGCGGCGGCAGCGTTCAGGAGTTGGAGATCGAAGCGGCGGCCTCGCCGCTGAAACTGGTCGCCAGCCGCAGCAAAGCGGGGGATACGGTGGATATAACGGCGGCTGAGGTCCTGGTGATAGTCGGTCAGGGTACAGAACCGGAGGATCTGGAGCCGGTCAGGGCTGTAGCCAAAGCCTTGGGCGGAGAGATCGCCTGCACGAAACCGGTAGCGACCGATAGGAAATGGTTCCCGGAAGACCGGATCATAGGTCTGTCGGGCAAGATTTGCAAACCCCAGCTGGCGATAATACTAGGTGTATCCGGGCAGGTGCAGTTCACGGTGGGTATACGTGATGCCAGTACCATCGTGGCCGTGAACAAAGACGAGAACGCCTACATTCTGCAGCTGGCGGATTACGCCATGGTGGCAGACCTTCAGGAGGTACTGCCAGAACTGGCCAAGTCCCTGGCGTAAGCGGTAGGCTGAAGAATATGAGCTTTAATACGCATTTGCTGTCTGCTGTAATTCACAGTGAAGTCAGGTGCGTATTTTTCTATATAGGAGCTTGGCAATTCTATCGAGGAAAGTACTGCCCACCGGGGAAAAGCTGATCGATAAAAAATCGATAGGTATATTCCCCCGATGGGCACAGCACTATGAATAATGGTTATAAAATCGTCTTAAAAGAGCCCGCTCACCCTTTTTATGGCCGCTTCAGCCTCGGATACCATGTCGTCCAACAGCTGCTGACAGCTTACAACGTTCTTGATCAGGCCTATCGATTGCCCCACCATGAAGGCTGCCTCGTCGACGTCCCCACTGATCCAAGCCTGCTTGACCCTCTGGCCGGTCAGCAGTGGGAAGACCTCTTCAAACTTGGCCCCTTTCTCCTCCAAATCGAGTATCTGATCGACCAGGGCGTTTTTCAGGGCCCGGCCCTGCAGGTTGAAAGACTTGTCGATCAGAGTGGTGTCCATCTCCTGACGTTTTATCAGTTCATTTTTAATATTCGGATGGGCGTGACATTCATTGGTGTTAATGAATCTGGTGGCCATCATAACACCTTCGGCGCCGAGTGTTAAAGCAGCCGCCAGGCCTCTCCCATCCGCGATCCCGCCGGCCGCTACAACCGGGATTTTTACCGATTCAACCACCCGCGGCCAAAGGATTAATGAGGTGACATCATCATCCAGGGGATGCCCTCCTACCTCGAAGCCGACCGCAAAAACCCCATCATAGCCCAGTCCCTCGGCAATCAATGCGTGTCTTACTGAACCTACCTTGTGGAACACCCTTACACCCGCTTCATGTAACTGGTCAATATATTTTACAGCAAATTTCGCTGAAACCTCTACCGCCGCAACCTCTTCCTCACAACACACCACGAAGAAGTCGTCTAAAATCTGGTCGGAAAGTCTTAAAGAGGGTAAAAGGGTAATGTTGATGCCGAATGGTCTATTGGTTAGCTCTTTGGCTTTTCTGATAGCCGCCCGTAATTCTTCGCCAGAGTTGTAATTGGCAGCGGTAATATTGCCGAGTCCTCCAGCATTCGATATCGCCGCTGCCAGCTCCGGGGTAGCCAGCCACAACATTCCTCCACAAATAATAGGTTTTTCGATTCCAAGCATATCCGTTATTCTTGTATGCATACTCAGCCTCCTTAAGTATTTTCTAGGGAAAAATTGTAGCAAAGAGTGTGCCAGGTAGTAACTGAGAGCATAGATTTGCCGCGGCGGCAGCTTTATGAGTTCCGGTTTTGTTCTAAATTGAAGTTTTATGGTAGAATAAACTCACAAATTGCCCTATGACATCATTTGGATGAACGTGTCAGTCAGCCATGGAGTAACGATCTTTCTCATAACTTCCTAAATAAAACTGACCGGTTGGATTACTACCAGCACTTGCATTGAAATGGTTTGGGGGGAGAACCTTGTTAAAAGCACGCACTTAAAGCAGAAGAGAAAAAAAAGAAAAGTAATCAATCCCGAAGGCAGTAAAATTATCTGAGGTTCTACAGTTTCTTTATAACGGGAGGGTTGTTTCAATGTTTCAAAAGGCAGGCAAAATACTCCTGATGTTAGTTATAATTGCAGCAGTGTTTTTTGGCACCGGCCTGGGGATGGATGCCGCATATGCCGCAAGCGGTGCATGGCCCATAATTGACGGCAACGGAGATAACGGTCTGAATGTGGTTCCCAGCAAGAGCGCTCTCGATGTGCAAGCGGCTGTTTTAAACAATGAACTCTATGTATCCTGGAAGGAATGTACAGCCTATACCAATTACTATATTCGAGTAAAAAAGTTTAATGGAACAAGCTGGGAAGTAATTGATGGTGGTTCGGGTAGAAACCGATCAACATCATACGATATGGTGACGGGATCATCGATCATAGCCTTTGATAACGCAATCTATCTGGCTTGGACGGAGAGCAATTCGGGATACAAGATATATGTCGACAAGTATCAAGATGGGGTTTGGACCTCCGTGGACTCGGGATGCATAAACCGAAATTCAGGGAATCAAGTAAATTACCCTGAACTCTCGGTTTATAATAACAAGCTCTACATATCCTGGCAGGAGCGCAATTCCAGCTTTGTCGAGCAGCTGCGGGTAAAAAGATATGATGGCGGCACAACTTGGACACTTGTAGACGGCAACGGTGAAAACGGCCTGAATTACAACACCGGTTACAAAGCCCAGGTGCCTTATTCAAAAGCATTTGGCTCGAATTTATACGTGGCCTTTTTTGAGTACGACGGAACAGATATGGATCTGCGGGCTAAAAAATACGACGGTACCGCCTGGAGCGCCGCAGATAACGGGAATTTAAACGTAAACACCTTTAACAACAGTTCTCGGATCAGCATGGATTCTTACGGCGGCAGCCTTTATATAACCTGGATTGAAAACGGTAATGATGTTTACACCAAAAAATTTGATGGCACCAACTGGACGCTGGTGAATGAGGCTTCCCAACCAACCCTGACAATGGATGTATATTCCGCCCGGCTGTATTCTGATGGAAGCAGTTTATATCATATTTTGAAAACCAGTACGGGAGTAAGGGTCAGAAAATATGACGGAACCAGTTGGTCCTATATAGATGGGGGAACAGTAATAAACAAGGATGCGGCCAAAGGCGTCGATTATGTAGCTATGGCTGTAGACAGCACCAAGGCGTATGCCTGCTGGACTGAGACGAATAGCAGCAACGTTTATCAAACAAGGGCAGCCTGGTATTTGCCCTTGACCATAACCCCATCATCACCTCTGACCGAACTAAATCTGAATTCATCCAGCTTGAACCTTTCCTTTACTGGCACCACCTTTAAAGATGCCAGCCTGAGTACAGCTAATTTTTCTTTAATAAATGCCCCGCCGGGATTAACCATCGAAAGTGTGACCTATATTGATCAAGACAGCTGTATTGTGGATCTGGCCTTCGATGGGACTGATTTTGAGGGGGACATAACCAATTTTGGAGTTCAGATAGGTGCCGCGGAAGTAACGGCCGGGTTTACACTTTCGGCTAATAATCTGACCATAACCGCCTATTCCAAGCCTACAGTAACCATAAGCTCAGTCGTCGAAGCAGGGAGTAGCACAAGCTTTGATATTACTGCGGAAGTAACCGCCGATGGGGGGGCTGATGTTACCGAAAGAGGCATAGAATGGAAGCTATCCACTGCCGGTGACTATACCCGGGAAGTGGATGCCGGCAGCGGAACCGGCAGCTTTACCCATAACTTATCTGGTCTAACTTTATTCAGCACCTACGATGTAAGAGCATATGCGGTGAATGAACTGGGAACCTCGTACAGCGATGTTGTAAGTTTTACACCAGGGTCAGGCACTTTAAATATCACACCGCCAATACATGATGTCGCCCTACTATATGATGGTTCGAATGACGCTAACGATGCGCTCGTTTACGTAGGATACTACGGGGGAGATGAAAAATACGCGTTAAAGTTTGACCTGAGTGGTATCCAGAGTGATTGGATAATTTCCTCCGTTAGTTTAAAACTATACGTTCCCAGCTCTGAGATTTATGGCACGCCAGTAATAAACGTAACGGGTGTAACTGATGATGCCTGGAACGAAACCACCAGCATAGTATTACCCTCCACAGCGGGCGGCACTGCTTTGGTGACCGGGCAGAGTGTAAGCAGTGCTGGATGGTTAACCATATCGGGTGAAGATATCACCGACTTTGTAAAGGCGCAAATCGCTGACGGTTATGCCTCCCTCTTGATTACCGGTTCTACTACCGCTGATACCGATTTTGGTATAAATACTAAGGAAAGCACGGCTAACCAACCGGTATTGTGCATCGAGTATACATCACCATCTTACACAATCGCGAACATAGCAGACCAGACGCTGGATGAAGTGACCGAAGGGTACGCGGCAGGGAGCCAGGAAACGAAGACCGTGACCGTCACCCGGACAGGGACCGGCGATCTTTTGAACCTGGCCACAGAGCTAACGGCAGGAGACGCCAGTGATTTTGAAATCAGCCAGCCGGCGGTGACCACATTAAACGACGGCACCCCGTCCACCACCTTCACCGTAAAAGCCAAAGACGGCCTGGCGGCGGGCACCTACAGCGCGACCATAACCGTGTCGGCCGACGATATGAGCGATGAGACGTTCACCGTGACCCAGGTGGTGAACGAAAGCGGCGGAGCGCTGACCTACACAATCGCGAACATAGCAGACCAGACGCTGGATGAAGTGACCGAAGGGTACGCGGCAGGGAGCCAGGAAACGAAGACCGTGACCATCACCCGGACCGGGACCGGCGATCTTTTGAACCTGGCCACAGAGCTAACGGCAGGAGACACCAGTGATTTTGAAATCAGCCAGCCGGCGGTGACCACATTAAACGACGGCGCCCCGTCCACCACCTTCACCGTAAAAGCCAAAGACGGCCTGGCGGCGGGCACCTACAGCGCGACCGTAACCGTGTTGGCCACCAGCATGAGCGACGAGACGTTCACCGTGACCCAGGCGGTATACGAAAGCGGCGGAGCGCTGACCTACACAATCGTGAACATAGCAGACCAGACGCTGGATGAACTGACCGAAGGGTACGCGGCAGGGAGCCAGGAAACAAAGACCGTGACCGTCACCCGGACCGGGACCGGCGATCTTTTGAACCTGGCCACAGAGCTAACGGCAGGAGACACCAGTGATTTTGAAATCAGCCAGCCGGCGGTGACCACATTAAACGACGGCACCCCGTCCACCACCTTCACCGTAAAAGCCAAAGACGGCCTGGCAACGGGCACCTACAGCGCGACCGTAACCGTGTTGGCCACCAGCATGAGCGACGAGACGTTCACCGTGACCCAGGCGGTATACGAAAGCGGCGGAGCGCTGACCTACACAATCGTGAACATAGCAGACCAGACGCTGGATGAACTGACCGAAGGGTACGCGGCAGGGAGCCAGGAAACGAAGACCGTGACCATCACCCGGACCGGGACCGGCGATCTTTTGAACCTGGCCACAGAGCTAACGGCAGGCGACACCAGTGATTTTGAAATCAGCCAGCCGGCGGTGACCACATTAAACGACGGCACCCCGTCCACCACCTTCACCGTAAAAGCCAAAGACGGTTTGGCGGCGGGCACCTACAGCGCTACCATAACCGTGTCGGCCGACGATATGAGCGACGAGACGTTCACCGTGACCCAGGTGGTGAACGCAGCCGGGGACACGGTGATATCCACCGCGGCCATCGCTGGAGTGACCGCGCCGGTCAAAGGAGCCGCCCCGGTGGACACCATAGCGGCGATTGATGAATACACGGCCACGATCTCCTGGTCGCCGGCCGACGCCACCTTTGCGCCGAGCACGGTCTACACCGCGACCATAACCATCACGCCCAAGGCGGGATACACCTTGACCGGGGTGGCGGAGAACTTCTTCACCGTGGCCGGCGCAACCGCGACCAACCCGGCCAATTCGGGAGTGGTGACCGCGGTGTTCCCGGCCACAGCAGCCGGGGACACGGTGATATCCACCGCGGCCATCGCTGGAGTGACCGCGCCGGTCAAAGGAGCCGCCCCGGTGGACACCATAGCGGCGACCGATGAATACACGGCCACGATCTCCTGGTCGCCGGCCGACGCCACCTTTGCGCCGAGCACGGTCTACACCGCGACCATAACCATCACGCCCAAGGCGGGATACACCTTGACCGGGGTGGCGGAGAACTTCTTCACCGTGGCCGGCGCAACCGCGACCAACCCGGCCAATTCGGGAGTGGTGACCGCGGTGTTCCCGGCCACATCAGCTCCAGACAAGTATACCGTGACATTCAACGTTAACGGAGGAAGCGCTGTGGCAGCGATCAACGATGTAGTATCAGGCTCCACCATCACAGCGCCGGCTAACCCGACCAGATCAGGTTATCAATTTGCAGGCTGGTATAAAAACGCCGGTCTGACCATAGCCTGGAATTTCGCGACCGATACGGTAACCTCCAACATTACCCTGTATGCCAAATGGACAGCTACCTATGAGCTTACCGTTCCCGACTTTTCAATAGCACCGCAAAGCATTTTAAACGGCTCAAGCAAGCAAATTACCTTAGCGGCTTCCGGCTCCAAACTCATCATCGATGGTGTTGAGCAAGCCGCAGTCATTACCTATACCTATGCAGAAGTAGAAGACAGCAGCAATCTGGCTACCTTAACCGGGGCAAATCTAACCCTGATTCCTCCGGCGGGCAGCACCGGGAAAACCGTGAAAATTAAAGCCACGGCAACATGGACGGAAGGCGATATCAGTCTTAACGCCAGCCGGGTTGCGGCTTTCACGGTAACCAATCAAGGGGCTCCGCCTTGCACATGTGTAGTTTCTACCCCGGTATTCAGCATAGATAACCAGACGATTCCGTATAACGTAAATAAAACCCTTACCCTGGCGGCAAGCGGGGCAAAACTCGCCGGCGGCTGTAATGCAGCCGGACATGCGGGCAGTGAGATAAGCTACAGCTACGCGATTGTCTCCGGAAACTTGGACAGCAATGGAGCGAGCATAGCAAGCATAGATTCCAGCACCCTGACACTTAACCCCACCATAGCCGGTACCTATAGCGTAACTGTCCAGGCGACTGCCGCGGCCAACGGTAAAACGGCCAGTAAAACAGTCAGCTTTACGGTCACCAAAGAACCCGCCCCGCCAGCGGCATCGTGCATCTGCAGCATAACCACGCCGAGCCTGGCTGGTACAAGTATTACGATTGCCAGCGGGACAACCGATGCCATGCTGGATTTGAGCGGAAAACTAACCCCCGGTACACTGGCCGGAGGCTGCATGGTAGATGGGCACTCGGCGGCGGTCGTAAACCATGTTTACACCATTAAGAGCGGCTATAACACAGCCGGAGCCAGCCTGAACGGAAAAACCCTCACCGTTACACGCGCTGGAAGCGTCACCGTTACCGTAACCGCAACCGCCAACGGCAAAATATCAACCGGTGCTGAAGCAACCTACACCGTTACCAATGCTGATGTAAGCGCGGTCGAAGACCAGATTGCAGCCTTGCCGGTCGCCGGCAGCGACACCCCCAGCGATGATGACACGGAGATAAACGACGCCTCGGCTGCTATCCTGGCCGCCAAAACTGATTTTGAAAACCTGACGGTAGAGGAAAAAGAACAGATAAGCACAGTCAAGCGCAATAAATTGGACACCCTGATCAACAGATTGGGGCTCCTGCAGACCAGCACCGATGACAGCAAAGCCGGGGGGACAGTCACTGCCGCCGGGCTGGAAACCGCGGTCAACACCACCGGCGACCTGGCTGCCGGCAACAGCGTAAACATAACCCTGACTGTCGAAGCAGAAGGCAACATCAGCCAGGACAGCGAAGTAGAAACCGACAGCAATATAATCCTGGCCAGCGCCGGTAGCGGACAGACCTTAAGCAGCGCCTTTGATATCAGACTGATAAAGACCGTGACCGAAGCCACTGGCAGTATAACCACCGAGCCAATAGCCGAAGCTGACGCGCCGATTTATGTGACCATGGAAGTACCGGCTGGTATGCGGGGAGGTACCGATTATATAATTTATCATGTCCACACCCTGGCAGACGGGAGCAAAGAACTGGAAACCATAGCAGCCACTTATAACGCTAATTCCAATCCGCCTACCATATCCTTCTGGATAAGTGAATTCAGCACGATCATAATAGCCTTTACACCCTCGGCTGACAACCCCTCCGACGGGGGCGGCGAGTCGTCCAGCGTAAGCAGTGATAAAACCGCAATCCAATCGGGAACCGAAGTAAACATTCTGGTCAATGGCAAGGCGGAACCGGCGGGAACCTTAACCACTGCCACCCGGGGAACCCAGGCTGTAAACACCATCACGGTTGATCCACAGAAGCTGGAACAGCGTCTGGAACAGGAAGGAAACAACCCGGTGGTGACCATACCCTTTACAGCATCGGCCGATGTGGCAGTCGCTGAGTTGAACGGTCAGACGGTCAAAAACCTTGAATCCCGGGAAGCGGTAGTAGAGGTCAAAACCGAGGCCGCCTCCTACACCCTGCCCGCGCAGCAGATTGATATCGACACCATCGCCGAGCAGATCGGTAAGGGTGTGGAGTTGAAAGACATCCGGGTGCAGATCGAGATATCCCAGTCGACCGCCCAAACAGTAACGGTGGTCGAGAACTCGGCCAATACCGGCGAATTCACCATTGTGGCGCCACCGGTGGAATTCAACGTGCGATGCACCAGCAGCGATAAAACTGTCAAGGTCAGCAGCTTCAACGCATATGTGGAAAGGACCATCGCTATCCCGGCCGGGGTTGATCCCAATAAGATAACCACGGGAGTCATCATCGACCCTGACAGCGCGGCAAGACACGTCCCTACCAAGATAGTGCTGATTGACGGCAAGTACCACGCCAGAATCAACAGCCTGACCGACAGCACCTACTCGGTAATCTACAACTCGAAGACCTTTAAAGACGTCGCCAATCACTGGAGCAAGGAAGCGGTCAACGACATGGGCTCCCGGCTGGTAATCAGCGGGGTAAGCAAAGATACCTTTGAACCTGACCGGGACATCACCCGCGCCGAGTTCGCCGCCATCGTGATCCGAGCCCTGGGACTGAAACCGGGAGCAGGGAAGAGCCCGTTCTCCGATGTAACGGACAATGCCTGGTACTGCGGTTATGTTAAGACCGCCGGCGAGTACAAAATCATAAGCGGCTACGGCAATGGAAGCTTTGGGCCGATGGACAGGATCACCCGGGAGCAGGCGGCGGCCATGATCGCCCGTGCCATGAAGATCACCAGGTTGAAGGCAGAACTGAACGCGGAAGAATCAGAAAAGCTGATAGCCGGGTTCGCTGACGCCAGCCAGGCGGCGGAGTGGGCCAGGGAATCGATAGCGGCTTGCGTTAAGGCGGGCATAGTATCGGGCAGAGGCGGCAGCCGGGTCGCCCCGCTGGACAACATCACCCGGGCGGAAACGGCGGTCATGGTACGGGGACTGCTGCAGAAGTCGAGCCTGATCTGATCGGGGATTCACAAGAATATATAAATTAAGTATTAATGACACAAAACCCCGGAGGATTATACCAACGGGGTTTTGTGTATTATTGCTCTCTGTAAAAAGTCACACGAGTTTTTTATTTTAGGTTGACTGCCAAACAGAATGAAAATATAATAGAATTGGAACGAATGTACGCTCGGAGGCTTATCTTTTAAATGCCCTTACCCGAAGAAAAGCAAAACAAGGAAAGACGGCAAAGAATATTAGAGTGCGCTGTAGACCTTTTTGTCGAAAAGGGATATTCTAATACCACAGTTCGCGAAGTAATAGCCAAATCAGAGATTGGGACTGGGACCTTTTACAACTATTTTTCGGATAAAGAAGATATCTTAAAAACCCTGTTAGAAGAGTTTGCGGACCAAATCATATCAAGCGTTAAAAACTACTATACCAAAGAAAAGGACCTCCGAAAAAGATTTATAGAAACCAAGCGGCTGAACATGGAGGCGTTTGCCCAGAATGAAAAGTTGACGGAAATATACTGTAGGGTAGCCGGAGTAAGCGATGTAATAGATAACCGTTTAAAGCATTTTGAGGATAGACTTATCGAGTTTTTTACTAAAAACATCGAGTATGGGATCAAAAAGGGTGCTTTTAATGATGTTTCGGCGGTTTCGGTCGCCTATGCCATACTGGCGGTGGAAAAATACTTATTATATAAATGGATAGTATTAAAGACTATCGGTAAAGAAGAAATGATTGAAATGGTGGTTACCATTCATGAGATGATGGCCCAGGGTCTGTTGAAAAAATAGCCTTTTGGCTGTTTACCCGATAGGTTATATATTGATAAAAAGGATTATTTTTTTCGCGAAAATACCGAACGACCGTGCGTTCGAGAAGAATTGTTTTAAGGTTACCAAGCAGCAATAAACCTGGATGTTACCAGGTTTATTTAGAAACCACAACTGAACGACTGTGCGTTCTCGACCGGATGCCCCCTATTATTCAAGAAATTTAATCAAAACGTTTGAAAAGTTTCACTTAGTAGAACCTGGATAAAACCAGGTTTCTTTAGGGGCTGTTTAAGAACGACCGTACGTTCGGATGCTGGGAGGTGATTGATACCGGTCGATAAACTAAGACGATTAAAAAATTTTGGGGGTGTGTATTAGTGTCTTATGCTGAACAATATCGTTCCAAGCTGGTAAGCGCAGATGAGGCAGTGAAAATTGTAAAGAGCGGAGACTGGATTGACTGGGGGTTTGGACACACCAACCCCTATGCACTGGACGCGGCTTTGGCAAAAAGAAAAGACGAATTAAAAGACATTAAGATTCGCCATTGTCTCAGCCTGAAGGTTCACGAGATTTGGAAACAGGACCCCAAAGGAGAGACCTTCACTTTTAACAACTGGCATTTCAGCGGGGCGGATCGTAAACACCACGATATGGGACTGGCTAATTACATACCGATGATCTTTAGAAACGAGCCGCTGTTTTATCGAAAAAGCCTGTATAACGATGTGGACGTGGCCATGATTCGAGTCACTCCAATGAATAAACACGGATACTTTAACTTTCACAACGGGGTAGCGTCTTGCGCCGCCCAGTGCGAGGTGGCGAAAAAGGTTATCTTGGAGGTCAACCCCAACCTGCCGTGGGCCATGGGCGGCCGGGAAGAGTGTATTCATATTTCTGATGTAGATTACATTGTGGAAGCGGAATCTCCAGTAGAAGAAGTCCCTCCTGCGACACCGACAGATATAGAAAAGAAGATTGCACAGTACGTGGTTGAGGAAGTCGTAGACGGGGCCTGTATCCAGCTCGGCATCGGAGGAATGCCAAACATGGTGGGGACGTTGTTAGCCGACTCGGATCTCAAGGACCTGGGCTGCCATACTGAGATGATGGTTGACGCATACTACCACCTTTACCAGGCGGGAAAACTCAGTAACAAATACAAAGGAATCGATGCCGGAAAATCTATTTTTGCTTTCGCCGCTGGAAGCAGGTTCCTGTATGACTGGATTGACAATAACCCGGGGCTCGCCACCTATGCGGTCAACTATACTAATAATCCCTACAATATCGCAATGAACGATAACATGATCGCGATAAATAACTGTGTGGAAGTAGACCTGTTCGGACAGGTATCCTCAGAATCTTCTGGTCCGCGCCACATAAGCGGTACCGGCGGACAGCTCGATTTTACCACCGGGGCTTATATGTCGCGGGGAGGAAAGGCTATTATTTGCTGCACCGCCAGTTTCAAGGATAAGCAGGGGAATCTGGGCTCCCGGATTGTTCCCACCATTCCTTCGGGTTCCATAGTAACCGTTCCCCGGACCCAGGCTCATCTTATAATTACCGAATTCGGGAAGGCCGATTTAGCCGGGAGAACGACCTGGGAGAGAGCTGAAAGGCTGATAAATGTATCCCACCCTGACAAACGGGATGAGCTGGTTAAGGCGGCTGAAAAGATGAACATATGGAGAAGAACCAATAAAATTTAAGATTTAAACATCCCCGGGTTAAAGGATATCGACTTGACTTACTGTAGGCGTAAGTCATGTAGCACCTTCACAATTGCCCCCTTCTGGGGGCGCTTTTTTTCACCATTAATGGCATGACGCTGGCTGCCAGGGAGCAGGAAAAAGTCGAATACTGCAGTAAATAAGGGCTTGAAATCTGAGAGGAGCAGCATTATAATGATGGTGAACGCACGTACGCTCGGTGCGTAATTTTTAGAAGAGGCACCGAACGAGCGTACGTTCGTTAATGTATCTGCGGAGGTGATGCGGTTGCTTATATATGGGAAACAGCCGGGTAATGTGGATTTAATGGCAATTGTTAAATTTAAGGAGGGGATATCCGGTGTTGGTTAAAAACTGTAAATACCTAAATATCTGTATTACAACCCACTGCTTTAAAGACTGCCTGGACTATCCGGAAGAAGAGGAGGATGAAGAAAAGGAAAACGAAAACGAAAAGGAGAGTATAGTTGACAAGCTGATATACGGATGATACACCTCCACTCTTTTCCCCCTTGCCGGGGGATCTTTTTTGATACCCCGGGCAAGCTTTATGGTTCCAATTCTACGTCTTGATTTGCATTTAGACCGCCCTCATGGCTCAACCGGCTCCTCTGGCAGGCCCCGTAGCTCTGTCTGGAAGCGATCTGGAATAGATCATGCGAATTGACAGAGAAATAAAGCGTGTATATACTCATAAATATATTCCAGGTTTAAAAAGGACATTGTGATGGGAAATGAGGCCGCCAGGGAAGATTTAAAGGATATATCCAGAAAGATGGGCCGGGGCTGTATCTGTTTTAACCTGCGCAAGACAGCCAGGCTTTTGAGTCAGATCTACGACCAGGCGCTTAAACCGACCGGACTTAAGGTAACCCAACTTTCTTTACTGATATCGATTGCCGGGCAGGACGGGGTAACCATCGGGAAACTGGCCCGCCCCATGGGAATGGACCGGACCACGTTAAGCCGCAACGCCAGGCTGTTGGCAAAGAAGGGGCTGATAAGTATCGGGGAGGGGGAGGATCGAAGGGAGCAGGTATTAAACCTTACGGAAAAAGGAGCCGAGATCCTGAAGGAGGCTATCCCGATCTGGGAAGGGGTGCAAAGAACCTTATCTGAGGTGATGGGCGAAAAGCGGCTGGATGATCTGCTGTTTGACCTGCGGGAGTTGGTGCGCGGCTCCAAGCGTAAATAATTTTTTTAGATAAAAAGGTGTAATTACACATAATTAAAGAGCTGGTGAATGACGGTGACGATCAGGCGTAACAAAGGAGGAGAGAAGATGAGCAAGTTGTTTGAGCGTACCGAAATTAACGGAATGGTGCTGGAAAACCGCTTCGTTCGCTCCGCGACCTGGGAGGGAATGGCGGCAGAAGACGGGGCTGTGACCGGTAGATTGATCGCGGCCATGGAAGACTTAGCCAGAGGAGGGGTGGGGTTGATTATCAGCAGCCACTCCTATGTATCTCCCGAGGGTCAGGCCGGACCCCGGCAGCTGGGGGTTTATAAGGATGAGCTGATCCCCAGACTCAGGGAAATGACCGCGGCGGTCCACCAAAATGGCGGCCGGATCGTGATGCAGCTTTCCCATGCCGGAAAATTCGCGCCGGAAAAATTGATTGGCCGACCGCCCCTGGCCGTTTCCGACGAGGGAGAAACCGGGACAGCCCGGTATTTCGAAATAACCGACCAGGATATACCGGGGATAATCACCGCCTTCGCCGATGGGGCGAGGAGGGCTAAAGCCGCCGGCTTCGATGGGGTTCAGATTCATTCCGCGCACGGGTACCTGCTCAGCCAGTTCCTCTCCCCGGTCTTCAACCGGCGCCGGGATGATTACGGGGGAGATGTTTATAATCGAGCCCGAATCCATCTCGATGTGTATCAGGCGGTAAGGGAATCCGTGGGCAAAGACTATCCGGTAATGATCAAGCTGAACTGCAGGGACTTCGTGGAGAACGGCTTAAGCCTGGACGACTCCCTTGCGGCGGGACGTATGCTGGCTGATCTGGGCCTGGACGCGATCGAATTGAGCGGCGGTTTGCTCACTGAACGCAAACTGTCACCCAGCCGGCCGGGGATAAGGCCTGAAGCAGACGAAGCCTATTATCGGGATGAGTCGCGTTCTTTCAAGGATGCGGTTGATATTCCCCTGATCCTGGTCGGCGGTGTGAGGTCTTTTCAGACTGCCGAGCGGCTGGTGGAAGAAGGAGCGGCGGATTATATCTCCATGAGCCGCCCATTTATCAGGGAACCGGGCCTGATAAACCGGTGGAAATCCGGCGACCGGCGCAAATCGGGATGCAATTCGGATAACCGGTGTTTCAGGGCCGGAATGACGGAAAGCGGGATCTATTGTGAAACGATAAGGATTGAAAACGAGCAGCAACAGTAGACAGTTATAATAGCCGCTGAGACGATGGGTTTTTTATTTGGATTTAACCTCGACTTTCTAGCACTTTCCAGCATTGTTTACCGTAGTTGGGTCATATGGTATAATAAGGGCTGACCATGAGAGGGGGGATAATCTTGAAGCGGGATACCAAGCACATTCTAACGGTGGTTAAGCCCTCTTTGACCCAGACGGTGGCCAACGGCGGGTGCGGAGAGTGCCAGTCTTCCTGCCAGTCAGCCTGCAAGACCTCATGCACGGTAGGAAACCAGGTCTGTCAAAAAGAACAATAACGTGAAGGGTCCCCGGCATAAAGCCCGAAAAGGGAAGCCGGGGTCTTGTTTTTACATCATCAGAAAAGATAAGCGCTTCGTGCGGCTGCCCGGGTTTCACCGGGCGGTTGAATGGTGTTAAAGGGGTAGGTTCAGTGCGAGACAGCGGTATTGATTTAAGTGGATTCGATTTTTCAGCCGACCTGCACCGCTTCGTTTTTGGCGGGATGCGGTTGGTGGTGGACGTCGTGAGCGGGGCGGTGCACGTGGTAGACGAGCCGACCTGGGACCTGCTGGACGCCCTGCGGCGGGCCGGGGGAGACCAGGAGGCCGCCCGGGCTGGACTGCGGGAGACGCATCCCGACTCCCTGCTGGATGAGGTGCAGGAGGAGATTGCCCGGCTGGCCGGCGAGGGGGCGCTTTTTACCCGTGACCCGTGGCGGGACAAAGGGATACCGGGCCCGGAGCCGGCGAGCCCCGCGCGGCCGGTGATCAAGTCGCTGTGCCTGCACCTGGCGCACGACTGCAACCTGCGCTGCGCCTACTGTTTCGGCGGCGGCGGCGGTTTCGGCGGGCGCCGGGGCCTGATGCCGCCGGAGGTGGCGAAGGCTGCGGTGGACTTTCTGATCGACTACTCCGGGGAGCGCAGCCGCTGCGAGATCGACTTCTTCGGCGGTGAACCGTTGCTGAACCCCGGGGTGCTGAAGGAGACAGTGGGATATGCCCGAAGGCGGGGAAACGAGCGGGGCAAATCGTTCAACCTGACCCTGACCACCAACGCGGTGCTCCTGGACGAGCCGATACGGGATTTTTTGAACCAGAACGGCATCAGCCTGGTGCTGAGCCTGGACGGGCGCCGGGAGGTGCACGACCGGATGCGGGTGCAGGCGGACGGCAGCGGTTCCTACGACGAAGTCCTGGAAAACGCCCGGGCGATGGTCGAGTCGCGGGGACACGAAAACTACTACATCCGGGGCACCTATACCAGGATGAACCGGGACTTCGCGGAGGACGTGCTGCACATGGCTGACCTCGGTTTCCGCCATATCTCGGTAGAGCCGGTGGTGCTGCCCGAGGGCGGTGAGTACGCGCTGACCGAGGAGGACCTGCCGACCCTGCTGGCTGAATACGAACGGCTGGCGGCCGCCTGCCGGGACCGGGCGGAAAGGGGGGCGGGTTTCAGGTTCTTCCACTTCGACCTGGACCTGGACCACGGGCCCTGCCTGCCGAAGCGGGTCAAGGGATGCGGGGCGGGGTCCGAGTACCTGGCAATCACCCCCGAGGGGGACATCTACCCCTGCCACCAGTTCGTGGGCCGGCCGCGGTACCTGATGGGAAACGTGATGGATTCGAGCCTGGACCTCAAGACTGTGGAATCCTTTCGCCGGGCCGACCTGCTGCACAAGGACCCCTGCCGGAGATGCTGGGTCCGTTTTTACTGCGGGGGCGGATGCCACGCCAACGCCGAAGCGTTCAACGGCTCGCTCCACCAGCCGTATTCAATGGGGTGCCGATTGTTGGAAAAGAGGATGGAGGCTGCCATTTTTCTACAGGTATCCGCAAGATTGAGCAGGACTGAGGATAAGGGAGGAATTACTGTCTAAGTTGATATTATTTGGTAATCCAGGGTTTACCGACCAACAACCTGCATGGTATAATGTGGTTACCAGTTTGTAAAAAGGAGTGGTGACATGAGGAAGCTCTTGTCGGTTGTTGCCAGCGTATGGCAGCAAAGGGCGGAGATTCGCGAATTTTTACAGGACATCATCTCCAGTATGTTTGTTGGGGCAGGACGAAGAGTTATAAGGTGGACCACCGGTTCATTCAGATATATTCCTCGCGAACAGCTCTTAAAAACCTCTGGTGCATTAAGGAACCTGATTTCGAATATAGCAGACCGACTCCCTCGTACAGGGCCGACCCCTTCCTGGATCAAGACCGGACTGGGCGATCGGCTGCCGTCCCGGGTCAGGGACCTGGGCAGACGGGTGGGGCCGGTTTTTCATACCCTCGGCGGCTGGGTGAGGCCGGCTTTTGATACCCTGGGGCGGCGGATCGGGCCGGTTTTTCATACCCTCCGCAACTCCAACGCGGCTATCGCGACCGGCCTCGGGATGGTGCTGTTCGTTTCCGGCTTTGGCCTCTGGGCGCTGACCGGACCTCGGGTGGTGATGGTCAACGGGCAGCCGCTCACCGTGGCTTCCAGTGAGGCCGCCTATAAAACCGCGATGGAGAAGGCGACCGGGATAAAGGCCGGGCAGTTGAACGGCCTGGGGGTAGAGGTCGCGGACGACGTACAGCTGCAGTGGAGTTTTTCAACTGGAGCGGTCAGCGAGGAGCAGCTGGTGGAGATACTGGCCTCCAACCTGAATTACGCCGCGGTGGCCACCGCGATCGTGGTGGACGGCCAGCCCAAGCTGCTGTTGGCCTCGGCCGCCGATGCCCAGACAGTCCTGGATAAACTGAAAGACAAGTACCTGACTCTGTACCCCCAGGGGGTAAAGAGCATCGATTTCGCGGAAAGTGTCGCCCTGGAGCCGGTCCACGCCTCGGCTTCCGACGTCATCACCCCTGACCAGGCGCTGCAGCGCATCCTGGAGGGAGAGCAGAAGTCGTCGGAGTACACCATAAAAGAAGGTGACTCGCTCTGGGTGATCGCCCGCAATAATGACTTATTGGTGAAAGACCTGATGCAGGTCAACCCGGGTCTGGATGAGGACCGCCTGCAGAGCGGACAGAAGATCAAGCTGATGAATCCCGCGCCGCTGATTAGCGTGCTGGCGACCCTGGAGACCAAGGAGACCCGGTCGATTCCTTACCAGATCGAGGTCAAGCCTGATGACGAGAAGTACCGCGGATACACCAGCGTGGTCACCAAAGGGACCCTGGGCAGCAAGGAGGTGCTGCTGCAGGTGGTCAGCCGCAACGGACTGACGGTTGAGGAAAAGGTCATCAGCGAGAACGTGGTGCAGCAGCCGGTGAACCAGGTCGAGACCCGCGGCACCAAGAACCTGGTGGCTTCCCGCAGCGACATGGGGTCGGGGCGTCTGGGCTGGCCGATCCGGGGGTCGATAACCTCTCGCTACGGCGGACGCGGACGCGGTTACCACACTGGCATGGACATTGACGGGGACACCGGGGACCCGATCGGAGCGGCGGAAGACGGTACCGTGATCGAGGCCGCGTGGGGCGGCGGTTACGGCAATGAAGTAGTCATCGACCACGGCGGCGGGCTCCTCACCCGATACGCCCACTGCTCGGCGCTGCTGGTCAAGTCGGGACAGCGCGTCTCGAAAGGCCAGATAATAGCCAAGGTCGGGAGCACCGGCCACAGCACCGGTTCCCACCTCCACTTCGAGGTGATTATAAACGGGAGCACCCAGAACCCGGCCAACTACCTGAGGTAACACGAAAAACGAATGGACAGGTTTCAAGGCCTTCTTTCCTTCGCCGGAGCCACCTTTATGGTGGCTTTACCTGTAGAGGCTGTTAAATCAGCGATTAATGGGAGAGAATAGAGGAAATCCAGCGTTGATGTCAAATAATGTATTAAAGGAGAGTTAGGTTTTCTGATGGATAACTGGGATCTGATCATTATCGGCGGCGGCCCGGCGGGCCTGACCGCCGGGATGTACGCGGCCAGGGCCCGCCTGAAGACCCTGCTCCTGGAGGGCGGGGCGATCGGAGGCCAAGCCACGACCACCGACTGGATCGAGAACTACCCCGGTTTTCCCGAGGGGGTGTCCGGGTTCGAGCTGATGTACTCCTTCCAGCAGCAGGCGGAGAGGTTCGGCCTGGAGATCAGGTATGAAGAGGTGCAGGGGCTCGGGCTCGCCGGCGGCGTGAAGACTGTCTCCACGCCGGAGGGGAGCTACCAGGCGAAGGCGATCGTCATCGCCAGCGGGGCCAGGCACCGACGCCTGGGTGTGCCGGGTGAGGCGGAGTTCCATGGGCGCGGTGTTTCTTACTGCGCTACCTGCGACGGGGCTTTTTTCCTGGACAGCACGGTGGCGGTGGTGGGAGGCGGAGACGCGGCGGTAGAGGAAGCGGTATTCCTTACCCGTTATGCCTCCCAGGTCTACCTGGTCCACCGCCGGGATAAGCTGCGGGCCACGAGCATCCTGCAGGAGCGGGCGTTAGGCAACCCCAAGATAACCCCGTGCTGGAACAGCACGGTGGATGAGATCAAGGGGGAAAACCGGGTGGCGGCCCTGGTGCTCAATGACGTCAAGACCCGGGATAAACGGGAACTGAAGGTGGACGGGGTCTTCGTGTATGTAGGCATCGACCCCAACACGGCGTTTTTGGGTGATGAGATCCGCCGCAGCCAGGAGGGCTACGTCTGGGTCGATGAGACCCTGCAGACTTCGGTACCCGGGGTTTTCGCGGCCGGTGACGTGCGGGACAAGGACCTGCGCCAGGTGGCGACGGCGGTCGGGGACGGCGCCCTGGTGGTTTTCTCAGTGGAGCGCTACCTGACCAATTTGGAGTAGTTACCAGCATGGATCCAGCATAGCCTGCCTGCATTTCCCACAAGCCCCTGGGCCTTTTCTCTGCTATAATGCCTTAGAGAGAAAAGGGGTGGGAACTTGTCAGGGTGGGCGACTGCAAAACCCGCTTGGGTTTTTGCGGGCGTTTTGTTAATACTGATTTTCCTGGGATGGGGCCGCTTTCCGGGAATGCTCCGGGGATGGTTTTACACCGTCTGCCGGGAGTACGGGCGGGTAAACCTGGAGACAAGCACCAGGGGCCTGCAGGAGACGGAGAGCGCGCACTTTCGGGTTCGCTGCCAGCCCTCGGACTCCGATGTTGCCGACATGGTGCTGGAGGCGGCCGAGAGGGTTTACGAACCGATCAATGACGCGCTGGGGTTCAGACCCCAGGGCAAGGTTCTGATTGTCATCTACCCCACCTCGCTGGAGCTGGGCAAAAGCTTCGGCTGGCCGGCTGACCAGAGCGCGCTGGGGGTTTACTGGATGGGGACGATCCGGGTGCTCTCACCCAAGGCCTGGATCACGGATGAGAGTGATTTTGACGAGCGGTTCTGGGCAGCCGGGCCGATAGCCCACGAGTATACCCACTTCGTGGTGGACCACTTGACCCGCGGCAACTACCCGCGCTGGCTGACCGAGGGGTTGGCCCAGCGGGAGGACCGAGACCTGACCGGGTTTGTTTTTAACGTGGACGGGGAAAACCTGGCCGAGCAGAAGCCCTATCGGCTCGACCAGCTCGACAGCGACTTCGACGACCGCCCCGACCAGATGCTTGCCTACTGGCAATCTCTGGCCGCGGTAGAATTTATGGACGAGCACTACAGTATAGATAGAATAAAGGATTTGATTAATCTGCTGGGTCGGGGCTATAATCAAGAGGTGGCATTCAGGGCCACGTTCGGAATCTCCTTTGACGAATTCGAAGCAGGATACCAGTTCTGGCTCCAAAAATACATACCAACGACCGACCCCTTAGAGCAGGTGGCAGCGACGGAGGGGTCGATTTAGAAGGAGGCAGTTTCGTGGAGATAATTAAGGTGAAGGGGGGCAAACCCCTCACCGGACGGGTCAGGATAAGCGGCGCGAAAAACGCGGCCCTGGTGCTGATGGCGGCATCGGTTTTGGCCCATGGGGAGAGCGTTATCGAAAACGTGCCCCGTATTCAGGACGTCGAAATCCTGATCAGCCTGCTGCAGAGCATCGGGGTCGAAGTCGAGTGGAGGCAGGACAGCACCCTGGCCATCCATGTCCCGGATAACGTTTGCCAGCGGACACCCTACGATCTCTCCAAGAGACTGCGGGCGTCCAATCTGCTGTTGGGTTCCATCATCGGCCGGCTGGGATTCGCCGAGATCAGCCTGCCGGGTGGCTGCGACATCGGTTCGAGGCCGATGGACCTTCACCTCAAGGGCCTGCAGATGCTGGGCTTCGAGACCCAGGTGGAGCACGGCTACATCCTGGGCAAGGCGGTAAGACCGAAAGGCAGCAAGATCTACCTGGACTTCCCCAGTGTGGGAGCCACGGAGAATATAATGATGGCCGCCTGCGTGGTCCCCGGTTCCACCATCATCGAGAACGTCGCCAAGGAGCCGGAGATCGTGGACCTGGCCAACTTTTTAAACGCCATGGGGGCCAAGGTTCGCGGGGCGGGCACCGATATCATCCGCATCGAGGGGGTGCCCATCCTGAAAGGGGTCCGCTACGGGGTGATTCCCGACCGGATCGAGGCCGGCACCTACATGACGGCTGCCGCGATAAGCGGGGGGGATGTGACACTCGAGAACGTCATCCCGACCCACGTCCAGCCGGTGGTGGCCAAGCTGCGGGAGTCCGGCGCCAAGATCGTGGAGGTCGACGACGAGATACGGGTGACCGCGGAACAGAAAGCGGTCCCGCTGGATATCAAGACCATGCCCTATCCCGGGTTCCCGACGGACATGCAGTCGCAGATGATGGCGCTCCTGAGCCTGGCCAACGGGACCAGCGTCATCGTGGAGAACGTCTTCGAGAACCGGCTGCAGGTGGCGGACGAGCTGAGGCGGATGGGGGCCCGCATCAAGGTAGAAGGACACACCGCGGTGGTAGAAGGGGTCGAACGGCTGTACGGGACCTGCGTGAAGGCCACCGACCTGAGAGCCGGGGCGGCCCTGCTGGTGGCTGGACTGGCCGCGGACGGGACCACGGAAGTGGGACACGCCCAGCACATCTACCGCGGGTACGAAAACGTGATCGAGAAGTTCACCAACCTGGGGGCGGACCTGGAGGCGGTGGAGAACTAGGCGACGGCAATAAATAACGTTTGTCTGAGCAACCCGAGTGAATCGGGTTGCTTTTTGCTGCTGGCTAGAGTTGTCTTGCTCCATTCTCTGCTAATATAAGGGTATAGCTGGTCGGGAGAGTAAAGGTGGGATTATGATCAAGCTGCAAGCCAGCTTTGGTAAACTTTGTTGGCACAAGGGATATATGGTACTGCCAGTGTGCGGCGTCCCTGCTGTCTGGGATAAAGGGTAGGGGATTTTATTTGCATGGGGTGGGGGGATTCTCAATGGTGAAAAGAAGGAAAGTGATCGTCGCACTGGCTGCTTTTTTATTAACCCTTATCGCTGTTCCAGGGATATACGTATACCGGAGCGTGGCTTCGGTTTCAGAAATGTTTAGCTTAAACGGTGAACTGCAGGCGGAAGGCTACTATATGGGAGAGTTTGAGTTTAAGATGCTGGGGTGCGCTTATTACCTGGACAAGGGGCATTACATAACCGCTTTTCACCAGTTGAACGGGCTGCATAAACAGCTGCGGACCAGAGAAGGCCTGATCAAGGTGCCCAGTTTCGCCGACCAGAAAGAGGAAATGGAGTTTTACTTGAGTCTGCAGAACCCTAAAACCGGGGCTTTCATGGATGACTCGTACCCCGTCATATTCTATCTCGAACCGACGTTAAACGTTGTGGAGCATCTCGAACTCCTGTCCCAGGAAACCGGCCAACCCCTGCGTTTAAAATATCCGCTCAGGTTTCTGGACGAGATCAACACCCCAGATAAGTTGAAGGAGGTATTGGATGACCTCTCTACAGTAGGGTGGATCGGCGCCAAGCTGCCCAAGACCAACTATATGATGGCGTCGTGCTACCACAACTACGACGATCTGGAGCGCAATAACCTCTATACCTTTTCACCGGAGTGGAAACAGGCGCTCTTACAATGGTTTTACGCCAACCAGGACAGTGAGACCGGTTATTGGGGACCGAGGATGCGAAGCAGCGGCGAACTGTTGAACGACGGGGATTTAAGTCCAACCTACAAAATAGTGACGATGTATGTGGATGAGCGGGGCAGCAGCCGCTATCCCGAGTTTCCCCTGCGCTATAAGGACGAGATGCTGAACACAACCCTGAAGAAGCTGTCCGAGCCCATACCCGGGGATGCCGACCTGGCCGAGATGCACGAATGGCAGCTGACCAGGTACCACGGCCTGAAGCTGCTGACGTGTTATCTGTGGAACGGGGTTTCAGCCGAGAACCGGAACCTGGCCCGGGCATTCATGGAGGACATCGTCAAAACCAAGTTCGAGAAGTTCTATCTGGAGGACCAGGGCTCGTTCTGTTATTACCCGGGTGCAAAAGAAGCGACACTGGATGGCACCGGCGACGCGGTCTCGCTCCTGGATTTGGTGGGGGTGTTTTCAGGGGAGCGGCAGGAATCGCTGTGGGGTCCCCCCGGGCAGACCGTCACGGACCTGGGCTCACTCGAGGTCCCGGAACTGACAGAGGGCGACCTGGCAGCGCTCAGGGACTCCCCCGGCCTCAACTCCATCCGTTTTTACCGGACCGACCCGGGTCCGAGCGGTTTCAGCACCGGCGCCGCCGGTGTCTACTACCCCCGGGAGACCCGGGTCCTGGACGTTATGGACCTGGTACCCCGGGTCAAAAACTGGTTGAACGCGACACCGCAGAGCATGGGGAACTGGACCTCGAAGGAGGCCGTCGTAAAAGAACTGGAAGCGGGACCGGCAGAGCCGGTCCCGGTGTACCGGGGAGACCCTCCGGTCAAAACGCTGAACGAGGTCCTGCGGGAAAACCGGAAACTGGTCGCGGTAGGCTTTGACGTCCTGCAGGCCCCCAGGTGCCGGGTGGAATACGTGCTGCGCGAATAAACGGGAATTTTCATCAACTATTTAAGGACCTGACTGGTTAGAAAATAACCAGTTTTTCTTTTGGCCCTGACGGGCAAAATAAATTCGGCCTCATTGTTAGACTGTTAAGGAAGGTGGTCGACTGCCGTGGATCTGCCGGGCCGGTTTTACCGCTATTACCGTTACCTGCCGCTGATCGTGGTGATTATCCTCGGGGTGCTGCTGGGGATAGGACTCAGCCACTGGCTGCCGGGCCCCCAGCACCGGGCGCCCGGGACCGGCATCTCGCTGCCGCCGGGGGTCGGCCCGACAGCCCCCGGGACCGGTGACTCCAACCTGCCCACGGTGAACATCGCCCAGGCGGTGAGCCCCGCGGTGGTCGGCATCACCGGGGCCGAGGAACCGGGGCTGTTTTCCCGCACCGGGGGAGAGAGGTCGGGGTCCGGGGTGATCTTCGACGCCCAGAACGGCCTGGTGGTCACCAACAACCACGTGGTCCAGGGGGTCAAGAGCCTCACGGTGACCCTCGCGGACGGCCGGGAAGTCGGGGCTGAACTGGTCGGCCGTGACCCGCGCACCGACCTGGCGGTGCTGCGGCTGAGCGCACCCAACCTGGTGGCCGCGAATTTCGGGGACTCGGACGCGGTGAGCGTCGGGGAGACGGCCATCGCGATCGGCAACCCGCTGGGAATGAAGTTCGCCCGCTCGGTGACCGTGGGGGTTATCAGCGGCCTGAATCGGCAGCTCGCGACCGATGAGGGGAACGCCTTCAACCTCATCCAGACCGACGCGGCAATCAACCCCGGCAACAGCGGGGGCGCTCTGGTCAATGCCCGGGGCCAGGTGATCGGCATCAACACCATCAAGATAACCATCCCCGGGTTCGAGGGGATGGGGTTCGCCATCCCGATCAACCAGGTGAAGAACGTGATAGCCTCGCTGGTGCAGGAGCAGAAGGTGGTCCGGCCCGCCCTGGGGGTCAGGATAATCGGGGAAGTGACCTCGGAGGGGGCGGCCAGCCAGGGGCTGCCAGTGGATTACGGCGTGGCGGTGGACCCGCGGCCGGGGAGCCCGGCGGACAAGGCGGGGTTGGAGAGCGGCGACATCATCGTGGCGATCGAGGGGATCGCCTGCCGCACCGCGGCCGAGCTGCAGCGGGAGGTCTTAAACCACCGGGTGGGGGATCCGGTCCGGCTCAAGATCATCCGCATCCAGGGGAAAACGCGCAAGAACCAGTTTCAGGAGATGGATGTGACGGTCCAGCTGGGACAGCTCAGCTAGAGTAAAACAGCCTATAAATTAAGCCCCCGGCCACAACCGGCCGGGGGCTCAGATTTTCGATCTTCATATGCACCGGCATTCGATCAGCCCCAAATAGTGAACAAAAAATACCCTTGACCCGGAGCCGGCCAAGTGGTACAATCTAATTTGGTACCGCTAAATATAAAGAGCGTAAACTACTCCATAATTATCATTACACAAATTCAGGACTTTGTCAACAGTTTTTTTCACCGTTTTAACCCGGGAGGATACGCCATGCTGAAACCCATCCCCTTACTGATGCCCTTGGATAAGATTTCGCGGAACCTGGCCGTCGAGGAGATCGTCAGGCTGAACGAGAAATCGTCCCGGTACGGCCTGGCCCTCACCCATCTCGACGCCCTCCAGCTGGTGGAGACGCGGGGCGAAACGCTCCGCGCGGTGGGCCGGATCGAGATCGGCGGCTCGACCATCGGCAAGATCATCGAGGCCTTCTGCGACTCCTCCTACATCAACCAGCAGGACTATGCCGATACCCTGCACGAACTCCTGGAGGTGTTCTACTACATGAAAAACGAGACCCTGGACCTGGTGCCCGACGACGAACTGATCGGGCTGATGAAGTCCTTCTTCGAGAGGAGCTGCCGGGGTTCGCTGGAACTGCTGAAGAACCGGGAGCTGGAACTCATGGCGCGGAACCTCCGCTTCGGCGTTCCCGGCTACGCGGACGTGGGCCGGCTCGACGACCGGCCGCTGGACGGGGAGGAGGACGATGATGAATACTAGCCTGGAGCGACACGGCCGGCTGAGACCGGAGAATATCGACCCCCATCACTTCACGGTGTCGCTCTTGAACGAGGGGCTGCGGAGCGGTGCGCTCACCCCGGCCCAGCTCGAAAGGATACAGGCCCAGCTGATGTCCCTGCTGAGCGAGGCCATCACCCGATACACCAGGGGCGAAAGCAGCTCGGTCAGGACCGAGACGGCCCAGGGCATCCTCCAGTCCCTCCTCTACAGCATCGATATCTGCCTGCGGGAGATGCCTGCCCCGGAGCAGGCGATGGAGGCCCTTCAGGGGGGCGGCCTCGCGCAGACGCACGCCCGGGGGCAGGAGATCGCCCTCAGCTATGTGGAGCAGGCGCGGCAGCTCCTGCGGGAGGTGCGGGACACGAGGCTTTCCGTCTATCTCGCCGCCTACAGCGACACCATCGACGGGGGCATCGACGACTTCTTCGAGCACTACGACGTCAGGTTCGGGGTGCACGACACAACGGCCTCCATCGATTACCCGCTGCTTTCGGACGACATGTCCTGGACCGGGGTCGTCTACATCAAACGCTACCTGGAGAGCCTGAAGCTCGAAAACATGCTCTGCGCATGCTATAAACCCGCCGACATCGGCGCCCTCCTGAAAGGATGCGGCCTGAAGTATCGGATGGACGGTCCCGAGCTGCTGGTCAACGCCTGCGAGCTGATACTGAAAAACGCCCTCTGCTCGGTCCTGGTCGGCCGGGGGGCGGACGACCTTACGATCGGCCGTGCGGACATCGACCTGCTGGAAAGCCGGCTGCGGAGGCTTGAGGAGCGGCGGCTCCCCGAACTGCTGCAGCGGGCGATGCGGGTCGTCCTTCAGCAGCTCGGCATCGACGACCCCGCCTCGGAGCGGTACTTCCTGCCGTTTGCCGACGCCTTCTATCCCGAGTTCGTGACCGCCTTCCGGGAGAACGCCCTGGCAGGCCTGTTCGTGACCGCCCGGGAGGGGTCCACCTCCAGCCGGTACTACTTTGAGGCCGGGAAGCAGCTCGGTGACGAACAGCTGCGGGCGGTCATCGACCGGATCAGGGGGTGTCGGGACGGCGAGAGGAAAGCGGACATTATCGAGTCGGAGATTCACAGCGTCGAAGACCTGGTGGAGGTCTTCGGCAGCTTCAGCCTGTTCGGCGGCGAATACACCGCTGTCTTCGACCGCATGGGGGACCACGAGCTGGCGGCCCTGCTGTCCGGCCTCCTGGAGGAGGAGCCGCTCGCGGCCGGGCCGGCCCTGGCCGACGCGCGCTGGCGGTTCGATGACAGTGAACCGGGGTGGCGGGACGAGCTGCTGAACTACCTCCAGGCCGGGGACCCGGACCGGTCTAAGCGGGTCTCCCGGCTGGCCGGGGAGATCAGGAACATCTAGCCGCCGCCGGACCGACCGCGCGCCGCCGGCAGGAGCCGGGTTATAACGCTTTACTTATAACCCCGGTTTACGGATAATAAGACCAGAAAAGACCGAAAAATACCTGTGGAGGGAAGGACTTGCAGATTCGCCTGATATCGGTGGGCAGGGTGAGAGAGCCGTTTTACCGCGAGGGGGTGCAGGAGTACCTGAAGCGGCTGAAGCCGTATGCCCCGGTGGAGCTGGTGGAGGGGCTGGACGAGAAGCTGGGCCCCCGGGCTGGAGCCCGGGAGGTTGAGGGGGTCTTAAACCGCGAGGGCCAGCGGGTCCTGGGGCTGCTGCGGGAGGACGAACTGCTGGTGGCGCTGGACGCCGGGGGAAAGGCGATGGACTCCGAGGCCTTCGCCCGCTGGATGGAGGGGCTGCTGTTGTCTGGGAAGACCCGGCTGAGCTTCCTGGTCGGGAGCGCGGCGGGCATCTCGGAGGCGGTCAAGCGGCGGGCCGACCACACCGTATCCCTGTCCGCCATGACCCTGCCGCACCAGATGGCGGCGCTGCTGCTGGCGGAGCAGATCTACCGCGCCTTTAAGATAATGCGCGGTGAACCGTACCACAAGTAAATGCATAAAAAGGGGATATTATGATTCCGGAAATAAAACGAAATGCCGTTAAACAAGCCCTGCAGGCGGCTTTTGGAGTGAGTGAATTCGAAGATATAAGGGAGATGACCACCGGGCTTACATCCGCCCTGGTTTTTCGCATAGTCGTGAAGGGAAACCCCTACCTGCTTCGAATCATCACGCGTACCGACGCGATGGGCGATCCAACGCGCCAGTTCGCCTGCATGAAGGCCGCCGCCGATGCCGGGATTGCTCCCCGTGTCTGGTATTCGGACGTACAAGACCGGATTTCAATCACAGATTTTGTGGAAGCCCGGCCATTTCCGGTGGAGGAGGCAAGGACCAGGCTGGCTGAGCTGCTTCACGAGCTGCATTCACTGCCGCCTTTCCCCCGGATTATGAATTTCCAGGAAGCTGCTGACGGTTTCCTTCGAAAATTTCAGGAAGCTAAAATCCTTCCGGAGAGTATGACGGAAGAACTCTTTAAGCAGTACGGACGGGTTACCGCGGTTTATCCCCGTGATGACCGGGATCTGGTTTCCTGTCACAACGATCTCAAGCCGGAAAACATTCTTTTTGACGGGGAGCGAGCCTGGCTCGTGGACTGGGAAGCGGCCTTTTTAAACGACCGTTACGCGGACCTCGCCGTTGTTGCAAACTTTGTAGTCAAGAGTGATGAAGATGAAGCCGATTTTCTGCGAAGCTATTTTGGCGAGGCAGCGAACGAATACCGGCATGCCCGGTTTTATCTGGCGCGGCAAACGGCTCACATGTCCTACTTCACCGTTTTTATGCTGTTCGGCGCTAAAGGTACCCCGGTTGATGCGAATATGAAAAAGCCGTACCTGAGTTTCAGAGAATTTCATGACCGGATATGGACCGGTGAAATCAGTTTAGCCGACGATGAAGCCAAACTACAGTATGCCCTGGTTCATATGGAACAGCTTTTGCTCAATATGAGGACCAAGCGGTTTGAAGCTGCGCTGAATACTGTTTCTGATTATTAAATATCCGGTTTCTCTCTCCGATGTAATTCTGCCCGTTTTAACGATATCCACCCAATTGGGAAAACGCCAAGTGATGTCATGGATGAAAGAAAAAAGCAACTGGGCGGGAAGGTGCCACGTGAAGCTGAAATAAATTGGAAAATGCATGAAGAACAGGTGAGCAGCAGGTATGCGTCCCGAATCAATTGAATTTCATAACGGCCTGCCGGTCCAGGCTTTTGTCCGCGGCGGCAACCGATACCCTTACCACTGGCACGACGCCCTGGAGATCGTGCAGGTGCTGAAGGGCTCGGTCAACATCGGCATGGGTGACGATGAGATGCCGCTGCGGGAAGGTGATATTGCCGTTACGAACATAGGCGAGCTGCACCGCATGACCGGCGACGGAGAGGACGAGGTTCTGTTCGTCCACATCGACGCCGCCTTCTGCCGTAGCGTCCTGCCGGACCGCTACCTGTTCATCTACTGCTGCTCCTCCTACCATGAGGCCCAGGCTCCGGAAAAGTATAACGTCCTGAAGGAATACATCGCGCGGCTGGTGGGCATGCTCGGCGCAGGCCTGCGGGTTGCAGACTACAGCGTCGTGGAGAAGCTCCTGAAAGAAATGCTGGTCTATACCGTGTACAACTTCGATTTTTTACGCTGGGGCTTCGGTACCGAGCCCTTTGACGAAAAGCGCGTGGCAAGGCTCCGGCAGATGGCGCAGCATACGACCGGCGACGCGGAGGTGCAAAAGGGCCTGACGACGCTTGCCGCAGAGCTGGGCGTAAGCCTCCAGCATCTCTCCGGCGACATCAAAGAAAAGTTCGGCATGTCCTTTCAGGAGCTGCTGTGCTACGGCCGGTGCGAGCGCGCGGCGAGGCTGCTGCTCGGCACCGACATGCGCATCGTGGAGATCGCATTGGACTGCGGCTTTTCCGATCCCAAATACCTCATCAAGTATTTCCGGCGCTTCTTCAACGCCACTCCCTCGGACTTCCGCAAGGCCCATCGGGCGGACAGCGCCGCCCTCGCTCTCCAGACACGATACCGGGACATGCCCTTCGACCATGCCGTCCGCCGGCTGTCGCCGGCCGGCACCTAAGATTTCATAGAATAACCGAATGAACATGCCCGGCATAAAAACCCGCTCACGGCGGGTTTATTTCTTCGCAAAAAAAACTGACTTTTTTCCTCGGAGCTTAAAAGTGTCAATGCGCGGCTTTTTCAAATGCAATAGAGTTATGGCAACGAGGAAAGGAAGTGACCAGTAATGTACCCGGAAATCATTGAATTTTCAAAAGAAATGCCGGTCCAGGCCTCGGTGCGCAGGATCGACGAATACCCCTACCACTGGCACAGCGCCGTGGAGATCATCCTGGTGCTGGAGGGTAAGGCGGAGGTTACCCTGTGCGGAGAAGCCCACCTGCTGAAAGAGGGCGGCGTCGCCGTCGTAAACGTGGACGAGCCGCACCGGATCAAAAAGAACGGCCGGGACAACCGGCTGCTGTTCGTGCAGATAGACCCCTCCTTCTGCCGGAGCGTCGATCCGGAGTTTGAATATGTGCTTTTCCAGTGCTGCTCCACTTACCACGAGGCCGAGGCGCCGGAAAAATATCGCCGCTTGAAAGAGCATCTCGCCCGCCTGGTGCTCCTCCTCGACGAAGAAGCCGGCCCGAACCATGAAGCCTCCGTCAAATTCTGTCTGGAGGAACTGCTGGTCTATATGACCCACAGCTTTGACTACCTGCGTTACGGTGCCGGGACCCGGCGCATCGGTAACCGGCTCGTGCGGCGGTACCGGCAGATCTATGAGTACACCCGGCAGAAGCCGGTGGTAAGAAACTCTCTCGCGGAGCTGGCAAAAGCCGCGGGAATCACTCAGCAGCATATGTCGGGCGACATCAAGGAGAAATACGGGTATTCCCTGCGGGAGCTGATCAACAGCGGCTACTGCATGCAGGCGGCCCGGCTGCTTTTGAGCACGGACGGGATGATCTATGAGATCTCAGCCGAATGCGGATTCTCCGATCCCAAGTATCTCATCAAGAGCTTCAGGCAGTTTTACCACTGTACGCCCTCCGAATTCCGCAGGCGGCACAAGACCAGGCCGGAAGGATTGGCGGCGCAGACGCAGTTCGAGGAATTTCCTCTGTCCTCCGCCAAAAAAGTTTTTAGTTTTATCCCCAAACCTTAAAAGTGTCAATGCATCAAACTGAAAAACCATATAAAATGGGCTTTACCATGGGACGCTGCGGCCCTGCGGTTAAAACCAGGGGCTGCAAAATTTCATAGAAAGGCGGACGAGAAGAGTGAAAAACTTGTTTCGGAAAATAACGGTCTTGGTTCTATCGCTCTGCCTGATCGCGGGCATGACCGGCCTCCCCGCAGCAGCTTACGCCGAAGGGCCTGACGACGCGGCCATCGTCGCCGCCGACAAAGAGGCTCTGGCGATTGGCCTTTCGGTGACCGACAGCGTGTACGGCGTGACGGACGACCTGACGCTTCCCCTGACCGGGGTATCAGGCAGCGCCATCACCTGGCTGTCGGACACCCCGGAGGTGATCGCCCACGACGGCACGGTCACAAGGCCGGCAGCCGACGCGGAGGATGCGGAAGTCACCCTGACCGCTGCGATTACCTACGGCGAGGCAAGCGATACCAAGGCGTTCACGGTAATGGTGCTTAAAGAGGGCGAACCGCAGATGCTGTTCGGACCGATGTCCGAAGTGGTATGGGTGGGCGATGGTCTAAGCGCGGACACTGCTTATCAGGTATCTTCCGCGGAGCACCTTGCGGCAATCCCCGAAAAGGGGCTGAATGCCTACTATGTCCAGACTGCGCCCATCGATCTGTCTGCTTATCCCAACTGGACGCCGTTTGGAACCTACGCGGCTCCCTTTACTGCCCATTACGACGGAGGCGGGTATGTCATCAGCGGGCTTACCGTTACCGGCAGCAACAACGACGCCAGCCTTTTCGGCTTTGTCAGCGGCAATGCCGTCATTAAAAATGTCTGCATTCAAAATGCCACTGTAACAGGCAATCTCAACGTCGGCATCCTGGCCGGCATCATCGCCGACGGAGGCGGCGCGACCGGGGGCGGCACCATCCAAAACTGCTCCACCAGCGGTACGGTTTCCGGCAGCGCCCGGGTAGGCGGTCTGATCGGTTCGGTACAGCATGGCAGCGCGGTAGTCAAGGAAAGCTTTTCCACCGCCACCGTATCGGCCGATCCGTCCAATTCCAACCAACGAGGCACGGCGGGCGGCTTGGCTGGTTTTGTACTCTCTGGCCTTGTGCAGGATAGCTACGCCGCAGGCGATATCACGGGCGGCAACCTCACCGGCGGTTTCGCCGGCGAAATCCAGGGCGGCACGGTGAATAACTGCTATGCTAACGGTTCAGTGGCGGGAACGTCTGCCAAAGGATTTGTTAGCGGTAAGTCAGGCGGCACGGTCAGCGGCTGCTTTTATAACTCCGATACGGGCTTATCCGACCCCGCTGCTACGGGAAAAAGCGCGGCGGAGATGAAGCGCCGGGCGACCTTCGTCCCGTGGGATTTTGCTGCCGTCTGGAAAATCGGCGATGATATCTCCACGCCATCCCTGCAATGGCAGGAGCCATGGACGGACGATGAAATCATCAGCACGGACCTGGCCGCTCTGAAATGGGACGATATCAAGGGCGGCAACATCAGTATACATTTTGTGACCGGAAATCTTGCGCAGTTTCCCGTCACCGGCTTAAAAGGCGCTGCAATTACTTGGAGCGCCGTTCCAACGGGATATATCGATACCGCAACCGGAGCGCTCATAAAAAAAGAGGAAACCGAGGATGTAACCGTCACCCTGACCGCCGAGGCAAGCTGTGGGACAGGCGCGGCTCGGACAAAGGCATTTGTCCTGACGGTTAAAAAACTTGAACTAGAACGTTATGCCGTTGTCTATGACGCCAATGGCGGCACGGGAACGCCGCCAACGGAAAGTGATAAGGCCGAAAACGAACCCTTCCAAGCGGCGGCAGCGGACAATCTGCAACCGCCGGCGGCAATGCTGTTCAAGGAATGGAACACGGCGGCAAACGGTACCGGCGCAGGCTATGGAGCGGGAGCCACGGTGACCATGCCCGGCAATGCGTTGACCCTGTACGCGATATGGGAGATTGTCTGGATAGGAAACGGCAGTTCCCAAAACCCCTTTCAGGTGCCTTCAGCCGCTCATCTGGACGCGGTCCGGCATAATATGGGCGCCCACTACATCCTGACGGCGGATATCAACCTGTCGGCGTCGGGTTATACCAATTGGGTGGCGATTGGAACAAATAGTAATATGTTCACCGGGGTTTTTAACGGTAACGGCAAGAGAATTATCGGGCTGACCATCGACCGCAGCGGGACTGAGTATCAGGGTCTGTTTGGCGCCATCGGCTCAGGCGGCCTGGTGAAAAACCTCGGCCTGGCAGATGTAAGCGTCACCGGCAATAACTACGTCGGCGGCGTGGCGGGACAGATTTCCGGCGGCAAGGTGGAAAGCTGCTATGTCAGCGGCAGTGTCACGGGTGCCGGCTCTGTCGGCGGTATCGTAGGGCGTTTTACTACCGGTGAAGTGAGAAACTGCTACAGCGAGAGCGATGTCAGCGGCAGCGGCAGCAATGTCGGCGGTGTGGCGGGGCAAATCCAAAATGGACAAATGTTCTTATGCTACGCCACCGGCAATGTGAGCGGCAACAGCTTTGCCGGCGGCGTGGCAGGACGCATGCTCAACGAGGGGATCGTGATGCTATGCGCGGCGCTGAACCCCGGCGTGACGGCAGCCGGCAACGGAGGGAGCCGGGTGATCAATGTGCCCGGCACCCGGACGGACGACAACTACGCCTTTAATGGCATGACGGTAACAGCGAACGGCGCGGCTAAGGCAATCAAGGCCGGCGTAAGGTTAGCGGACGGCGAGAATCTGTCCTTCGATTCCCTGTTCAGCGAAAGCTTCTGGAAAGATACGCTCTATTTTAACACAAGCACTATCTGGCTCATCGAGGATTACAAGCTGCCCGTCCTGCGAAACCTTGCGGGACAAAACGGCGCGCCGCCGCACCTGATTAAAATATTTGTGGACGCGGCAAAAAATGCGGCAGAGGGCGCAACCTACAGCGATATGACCCAGGCTGCGGCGACCGGTGAAGCTGCTATCGCGAACGCGCTGAAATCCGACGCCGAAGCGGCGGTCAACAACAGCAGCGTAACAGTTACCATCAACAAGGTCAGCTACACCGCACCGACAGCGGGAGACGCCGACAATCCGAACGGAACAAACGGCAGCTATGTATTCACTGTCACCGTGTCGAGGGGCTTGCAGAGCCAGACCACCGCGCAGAAAACCATCACCATTACCGCAACGGCTTTTACCGGTCTTTCTAACGCGGCGGCGGTAGACGCGGCCAAGGCGGCTCTGACGGACGGCTCCGTCAATGTAGCCTTCGGCGCATCTCAGAGTGACAAAACCGAGGCGGTGCAAAGCTATGTTAACGGCTTATTAAGCGCTGTACCCAACGCCGCAGGGGTAACGGCGAACGTCACCTACAACAGCACCACCGGCCAGTATGACGTCGAGCTTGCCAAGGGCAACGCAACCGACAGCATGAGCCTTACTATGACCGTAAACGAAGCACCCGACCCGGACATAGCAACCGTGGGTAACGCTAAAACAGCGGCAGAAAACGCAGCCTACAGCAATATGACCCAAGCGGCGGCCAGCAGCGAGAATGCAATCAAAACGGCGCTAAGAAATACTGCTGTAACAGCGGTGAATAGCGGCAGCGTTGACGTCACCGTCAACACGGTCAGCTACCTGGTGCCGGTGGCAGGCACCTCCGCGAATCCGAGCGGCACAAACGGCAGTTACACCTTTACCATCACCGTGAGCAAGGGTTTGCATAGCCAAACCACCGCGCAGAAAACCATAACTATTACTGCTGCAGCTTATACTAGCCCCAGCAGACCAGGCAGCGGCAGGAATAATTCTTCCCCGTCAGGCATTCTGGTGACCTCTTCCGGCAAAGATGCTACCGATAGCGGTGTTTCCCTGTCCTTCCCCGCAGGAACGGTGGAAAGCGATATCCGCGTCCAGATACGGGAAGCGGCTCTGACTTCCGGGATGAGCCTGCCCGATAATAGCCAGCTGATTAGCAAGGTAGTGGACATCGTAAAGAACCGGTCCGGTAATTTCGCACAGCCGGTTACCATCACCATGTCCTTTAATAAATCGCAGATAGACCCGGAGAAATACGATATCAAGATCTGCTACTTCGACGAGCAGAGCGGAGAGTGGGTGGAACTGGACAACATCGAAGTGGATTTAGACGGATCCGCCGTATCCGGCCAGGTCAATCACTTTACCAAATTCGCGGTTATCGCCACCCTCAGAGCCGCTGAAAAAGAACAGCCATCCCAGACCCCGGCTCCGCAGCCGGAAATCAAACTGCCCGCCGACGTTGCCGGGCACTGGGGCAAAGACAGCATCGCCAAGCTCATGCAGGCCGGAGTAATCGGCGGCTATCCCGACGGCAGCTTCCAGCCCGAAAAGAGCGTTAGCCGGGCCGAATTCACGGTCATGCTGGTCAAAGCCTTAAAGCTGGAGTCCAAGGAAGGGGACTTGTCATTGCGGGGAGCGCGAACGGTATTTAGCGATACCGCCGCCCACTGGGCCAAGGACAACATCAACGCCGCCGCCGCTCGTGGCATCATCAGCGGCTACGACCAGAACAGCTTCGGCCCCGACGACCAAATCACACGGGAACAAGCCGCGGTCATCATCGCCCGGGCTGCCAAACTGCAAGCCGGAGATCAGGCGTTGAGCTTCAGCGACGCCCAACATATATCCCCCTGGGCCCTGTCCGGCGTAGCCGCCGCAGTAGGCAAATCCTACTTGAGCGGTTATCCCGACAACAGCTTCCGGCCCCGGGGCTACACCAGCCGCGCCGAAGCGGCAGCGATTATCGCCAAATTGCTGTATTAGCGGCGGGTGGAGAATGAATTCGCAAAATGAAAAGAACCCGACCTTGCTGCCATTGGTTATTCGCAGGATAGCGATGCTGCCATCGTCGCCGCCGACAAAGAGGCTCTGGCGATTGGTTTTTCGGTGAGTGACAGCGTGTACGAAGCAGCGGTACAAGAAGAAGAGGCCCCAGATGGGGGTATTCCTGATCCGCTTCCGGCCGGGGAAACCCGGGGAGGAATATTCGGATAGTCTTATCGAAACCATAAGATAAAACTATTCGAAGGAGTGAGGCCGATGCCGATCGAGGTGTACGTCTTTTTCAACGGCAACTGCCGCGAGGCGGTCGAGTTTTACGCGGAGGTCTTCGGGACCGAAAAACCAAAGATAATGACCTACGGCGAAATGCCAAACCCCGACCCCGGCCTTTCGGAGGAGGCGGGGTCCCGGGTGCTGCACACCCTCATGAACATCAGCGGGAGCAGCGTGATGTTCTCCGACTTTCCCCCCGGCATGCCCTACACCGCGGGGAACAACTTCAGCCTGGTGATAGTGAGCCCGGACGTGGAAGAGATCAAAACGCTGTTTAACCGGTTGAAAGAGGGCGGCAGTGTCAGCATGGAGCTGCAGGAGACCTTCTGGAGCAAGTGCTACGGCATGCTGACCGACCGGTTCGGGATCGGGTGGCAGTTCAGCCACTACCTCGGGGGAACGGGAGAATAGCCGTTTTTACTCTGAGCGGTTAGAGGACAAATGGGGCTGAAAGGCGGGGAATACCCGCCTTTCGATGTTTCGAAGGTATTTTCTTCGATAGGGCAGGCCCTGAAATAAAAGCACGAGAGTGGTATAATGTGGTAATGCCCCACGAGCCTCCCCTTCTCGGGAACAGCGATAATTTAATCAATGGTATTATGCGCGGGGGCAAAACCGAATATTTATGATTAAGCCGGTAAGAACAACCGGTAAAGGGTGATGAGGATGAAGCGGCTGCTCTGGATAGTCCTGATAGCCATACTGGTCGGCGGTCTGGGGACCCTGGGGGTCCTTCGCCTGGTCTACGGCAAAACCGCGGCTGACTTCGATGAGTCGATGGTGTCGGGGGCGACCAAACGCACCTACCAGGTCCACTTACCCGACAGCGCGCCGGAGAAGGGCGCGCCGCTTTTGATCGTGCTGCACGGGGTCGGCGCGACCGGCGACAGTACGCGGATGCTGACCAGAAATGGGCTGAACCGGCTGGCCGACCAGGAGGGGTTGGTGGTGGTCTACCCCGATGGTATAGCCCGACAGTGGAACGACGGGCAGATTAAGTCGTTTTTCGGTTCTCAGGGCAGGCCGGACGACGTCAGGTTCATCTCGGACCTGATCGACAAGATGGCCGATACCCGGGGCATCGACCGGGGACGGGTTTACGTGGCGGGGATATCGAACGGCGGGGCAATGGCGGAACGTCTGGCGCTGGACCTGCCGGATAGGGTGACTGCGATCGCGGTGGTGGCGATGACGCTGCCGAAGGGAATGGAGCAGCATCCGTCGACCCCGCCGATCCCGGTTTTGCTTATCAACGGTACCGAGGACCCGGTGGTGCCGTGGGGTGGTGGAGAGATAACCTTCCTGGGGAAGCGGGGGCAGGTGCTGTCGGCGGAGGAGACGGCGAGGTTCTGGGTGAGGCGGTGCGGGTGCGCGGAGCGTCCGGTGGTGACCACCGAGCCTGACCGCGATCCGAAAGACGGGACCCGGGTTGAACGGGAGTACTACGGTGGCGGTAAAAACGGCACCGAGGTGCTGCGCTACACGGTGACCGGCGGCGGGCACACCTGGCCCGGCGGGATGCAGTACCTGCCGGAGAGTGTGATCGGCCGGACCAGTCGGGACATCGACGCCAACCAGGTCATATGGAGTTTTTTTAAGGGCAAGACCCGGGGGTAACGGAACCGCACCAAACAAGTTCGGCGGTTCCCTGGCTTAAAAAAGGCCCTGACCCATGATGGCTCGGGTCAGCGCCTGGTGTCATTTGGCAGACACCCCGCCAGGGAAAACTGGACGGTTTTATTTCGGGCTGACCAGGATGAGGAATTCGAGACTCATGACCTCCACCGCGCCCGTTGAATCGTCCCGGTATCCGTGAATATTCTGGAATACATACTTGACCCGGACCTTTTCATTTTCTTCGTAAAGGGTCATCTCGCGGTAATCAATTTTGGAGGAGTATCCCACCCCGAATTTATCTATCAGTTGTTTGGCCAGATCATAGGCTGAGCGCTTATAAACCTCGCTCCCTGCGAGGTTGACTTTTATCTCCTTCAAATTTCCATCGTATAAGACATCCAGGTTATCACTGGAGTATGTAGAGGGAGTGCTGTAGCTTCTAACCAAAATCAAATAACTGTAACCGCTGATATCGATTGGACTGACTGCACCATCAGAGCTGTATGTGAAGTAACTCTGTTTGCCGGTAGATCGTGGATAGCCGGCGTAGGTGAATCCGAATAAATCCTTGGTCTGATCGAGGGTGAATCCGGGCGGCAGGAACTTAACATCACCCAGGCTGTGGTTTTGATTGAAGTACCTGAGTATACTTTGAATCTCAGCCCGGTCGGCGTCTGAGATCGCCTGGGACGACCTGACGATGGTACCGCCGCTCAGCATCTCGTACCTCGACAGGATGCTTTCGAGCCGCTGGTTCTGGCTGAGCTTGGAGATGGAGTAGCTGCTCCAGGGGCCGACGACGCACAAAAAGGCGATCAGCGAAAGCGATACGGCCATGATGATGTTGCGCCGGGTCCTGGCGATATTCAGGTAGGCCATTACCCCCAGGACCCAGGTCCCCAGCGCGATCACGAAGTAGCGGTTCTCGGTTATCCCGTAGGCGCTGACCCGGATGCCCATGGATACGAACATCATGATGATCAGCGGGAGGATCAGCTTCGGCATCCAGAAGATGAATCCCTTAAACCACCGGTTTTCATCGCTCAACGGGGAGATGAAGAAGATGATTGCCGCGCACACGACCGAGTACCAAAGGACCAGGTTCGCGACTATCCCGACCGGCCACTGCAGGGTGACTATAATCTTGCCGAAATAGATATACAGGATCAGGGTAAACACAGCGGTCAGGGGCATGATGATGAAGGAGAGGAGCACCCTCAGCGATTTCGGGTAATCGCCGGTTTCGAACTCCTCGTCATACCGGGGCACGCCCGATAAAAAGAAGCTGGTCGCGAAGACGCCGACCACCAGGAACCAAACATCGAAGTAATACTTTTCCGTCTTTACCCCCAGCAGGCTTTCCAGGGTGAACAGGATGGCGGCCAATCCCAGGAACAGCACCAGGGAGAAGATGGCGGTAACGAAGAGTTGGCTCAGCAGTTTAATGGCGTACAGCTCGAAACGGTCCCGCCTGCAGAAGTAGGGGATGGTTAAGAAGGCCAGGTAGAACGACAGGTTGAACGCGATGTTCCTGGTCACCGCCACCGTTTTCAGGTCGGGCAGCCAGAAGTGGTAGTAGAGGATGAGAGCCAGTCCCTCCAGCAGGTATGCCCCGGCAAGGTAGAGCGGCGGGAAACCTCCCTTCCTCTCGGTGATTAGCCTGGTGCAGAGTGAGACGGGTATCCCCAGGGCGAGGGCCATCGCCACCTTCCCGATGGTTTCCCTGGTCTCCGCGGTGATGCCCGAATCGAGGTGCCACAGCACGATCATCAGTATGGCCACCGACGCCGAGAGGGCGAGCGGGATCGGAAAACGCTTGAGGCTGGAGAGCAGTCCCTGCGAGTAAGCCCTTAAAAGGTCCGGCAGTTTCATGAACCAGGCTCCTTTTTTTGGTATAATTAAGCTGTATACGGATGGTAATCTCCGATTTTTTGGAGCGATCCCTCTATTATGGTCGGGCGAGTACCAAAAACCGGATATATGTTTTAATAACGCTGATATAGAGTGTATGGATACTGGCAGCGGCATTTTATGGAAAAGCGGGGTGATCGGATTGGCGGGCAGGGTGTGTCCGGTGTGGCTGGCCGGCGCTCTGGAGGGTCGTATCCGCATGTGGCTGCAGGACCCTCGGGAGGTGCTGGGCGGCTTCCTAAAGCCGGGGTACACGGCGGTCGATATCGGGTGCGGGCCGGGTTTCTTCACCACCGCGATGGCGGAGATGGTGGGGGATGAGGGCCGGGTGATAGCGGCCGACCTGCAGCCGGCGATGCTGGAGAGGATGATGGCCAAGGCCGGGAGGATGAACCTGGCGTCCCGTATCGTGCCGCACCAGTGCCAGCCCGACCGCTTGGGGATCACGGAAAAGGCTGACTTCGCCCTGGCGTTCTGGATGGTCCACGAGGTCCCGGACCGTGACGGCTTCTTCGCCGAGGTCGCCGCCATGCTGAAAGACAGCGGGTGTTTCCTGATGGTGGAGCCTCGGATGCATGTCTCGTCCTCGGGGTTCCAGGAATCGGTGGAACGGGCGCGCCGGGCGGGCCTGAAGATGTCGCGGGAGGTAAAAGTCAGGATGAGCCGGGGGGCGCTGTTCACCCGGGGGCAGCCCGGTGTCCTGGGTTAACACTATAATTCCTTAGAAAAGGGGATATCAGATGAAAAAAGGGCTTCAAGGTCTCATGGTCATGGTTTTGGCGTTCAGCGTGCTCCTCACGGCCTGCGGTACGAAGACCGAACTTGGCGGCGGCAGGGAAGGCGGGACCGTCCCGGCCCCCACCACCGCTTCGGTTCCCTCGGTTTCCAAGCCGGCGTTTACCCGGGACACCTTCCCCAAGATCGACGGTTCCACGGCCACCATCCCGCTGTCCGAGGCTATGGCCGTCAGCGTACTCGGGATGTCCGGGGACGAGGCCCGGAAGTTCATCAAGCACAACACCACCCACTACGCCTACGTCAACCTGATCGAGGGCAGGGCGGACATCATCTTCGTCACCGAGCCGTCGGCCGAGGAGCTGAAAATCGCCAAGGACGCGAACGTGGAGCTGGAAGTGGTCCCGGTGGTGAAGGAGGGGTTCGTGTTCCTGGTGAACTCCGCGAACCCGGTCAGCGGCCTGAAGACCCAGCAGATACAGGACATCTACCAGGGCAGGGTCAAGAACTGGAAGGAGGTCGGCGGGGCCGACCAGGAGATCATCGCCTACCAGAGGGAGCCCAACTCGGGCAGCCAGACCCTGATGGAGCAGACGGTGATGAAGGGGCTCAAGCTGACCGCGTCCCCCCGGAATGTGGTCTACGGCATGGACGGACTCATCGACAGCATCGCCAAGTACGACAACTCGAGTGGGGCGCTGGGCTACTCGGTCTATTACTACGCCAGGACCATGTACAACAAGGGCACCATCAAGTTCCTGACCATCGACGGAGTGGCCCCTGACAACAAGTCCATCTCCTCGGGCAGCTACCCCTTCACCAGCGCCTACTACGCGGTTTTTAAGAAGTCGACCCCTCCGGACGCGGGTTCCCGCAAACTGCTGCAGTGGCTGCTGGGGGCCGAGGGGCAAAAGCTGGCCGAAGACACGGGATACGTCCCGGTCAAAGGTGAGGCAGGGCCATGAAGAGATTCATTGCCATCCTGACAGCGCTCTGCATCTGCCTCGCCGCCTCCGGCTGCGGGACCAAAAACCCGGGGACGGAGCCGGCGGCCGGCGGTGCGCCGGGGCCGGCGGCCGCTCCCGCGAGCGAAGGCCTAAAGCTGGTGAAAAAACCGAACAAGACCAAGTACCTCCTGTCGAACGGGATCGAGGTAAAGTACCAGGATGAATCCATCGAGACCCCGAAGGGAACCGTGAGGGTATACCTGCCGCGGATATCGGGGCTGGTGGACAAGAACCTGGAGGCCAGGATCAACCAGTCCATAGTGAACGACATCACTGACGGGATCAGGAAAAACGTGGATGAGATAAACCCCGACCTCTACAGCATGATGGAAGGCACCACCCAGTTCAACGCCAACAACCTGCTTTCAGTGAGCGTTCAAGGGCTGTACTCCCCTCCGATGCTGGGTTTCCTTTACCGGCTGACCGACGGCCAGAGGCTGTACCTGAAGGACATCTTCACCGAGGGGACCGACTACGTGCCCCTGGTCAACCAGAAGGTGATCGAGGGGTTGGTTGGAGGGGGCCAGAGCGAGGAGACGACGCTGAGGGAGCCCTTCACCACTATCCGGCCCGACCAGGGATTCTGCTTCGCGCGGGACAAGCTGTATATCATCTTCAACAGCGGCGAGGCGGGTTTCGCCCGGGGGAACGCGATCGGCATCCCGATGGACGAGATCGACGATTACGTGGACGTGGCCGACCGTTACTCGGGCACGGAGCGGAAGACCCAAGAGCGGGGCGACCTGATAGTGAGGAACAACAACATCTTCGTAACGGAAAAAGGCGATATCTATAAAAAGGGCCGGGGGGCGGTGTGGTCGCACTACCCGAGGATAACCGGCCTCAGGGACAGCGGATTCGAGGATGCCATCAACGGCGACATCAGTGCCGGCCTCCGGGAGGTCCTGGACAGCGGCGCGCTCGAAGAGTTGCCCGAGCCGCCCCGGGGCTTTCGGGAATACAGCGCGGTGGTGGAGATGACGGTGGCTTTCAACCATTACGGTATCCTGACGATTGAGAGGCGCCTCGAAAATTACGGCGGCTACCGGGTGCCGGGGGACTTCAACCGGCTCTACTCTTACGACCTCCTCAACAAGAAGCGGATAATCCCCGAGAGCATCCTGGCCCGTTACATCGAGCGGCACCCCGAGGAGGGGCCCGTTTTCACCGGTCTGGTGAAGGAATCGCTGAGGGAGAACCACGGGGGCCGGGACCCGGGCATCAGCGCCGGACTGGAGCACCTGGATTATACGTCCATCCTGTCTTCAGGGGAGGTTTACTTCGACAAGCGGTACCAGGAAGAAACCCAGGTCGTCGTCTCCTTCGGACCGAACACCCTCGCCGGGAATACCAGCCGAATAACCGCCCGGGTGCCGCTGAAGGCGATCCTCCAGGAGACCCCGGAGGAGTTCTTCGCACCTTAAACAGAGCGGCACCACGGTAAAGAAATATGTAACGTCTTCCGATGATGGATCAACGCCCCTCGTTTTTATGAGGGGCGTTCTGTCCGGCTTCGGAGGCTGAAAAGCCCACCACGGCTTGCTTCAGGAATTATAAGCAGGAACTCAGTGAGTTTAAACTCACCTTTAGTTTGTTTGGTAAGCTGGGAAATAGCTGTTGACAGGAGACCCAGGTTGAGATAAATTAGACGGAGGATGATATTAAACGTCGTATAAAAATAATCTAAGTACAGAAGCGGCCCGGTGAACGGAGGGGATGGCCTATAAACAGCAAAGAGTCTTCCAGGGACGGCCGGATGGAGAGGAAGAAGGCCGCCCAGAGACAGCGGATCGTCGAGGTGGCGATGGCGCTGTTCAGGGAACAGGGGGTGGAGGCGACCACCATGGAGCAGATCGCCCGGGAGGTGGACATCGCCAAGGGAACCCTGTACAACTACTTCCCGGTCAAGGAGGCCATCATCAGCGAGTTCATGAAGCGGTCCTTCAGCGAGCGAAACTCGGATTGGGTGCAGAGGCTCGGGCGGCTGCCCGACACCCGGTCCAGGATGGTCTGGGTCATCTCCGAGCTGGTGCGGGGGATATCGGCGCACCGGGACATCTTCGAACGGTACATGGTGTACCGGATGCAGCGGATGCTCTCCTTCCAGCCCGATGAGGACGACCAGAGCGGTTTCTACCTGCTGGGGCAGGAGATCATCGGGCTCGGCCAGGAGAGCGGCGAACTCAGGCGCGACGCGCCGGCTTACATCCAGAGGGAGATGTTCGACTTCGCCTTCATCGAGGTGGTCAAGCTGCTGTTCGCGGACCCCGAGGGGTTTAAGGCGGAGGAGGCGGTATCGATGTGCGTCGACCTGTGTCTCCACGGAATTAAAAAATAACTTGTTTACACTATCGGAGGGTTGGATAATGATCAGTTTAAAGGCCCGCCTGGTGCTTTTTATGCTGTACAGCAGGAACCGGCGGATTAAGCAAAAGGAAAACGTCGACTGGAGCACCCGCGAGGCGGTGGTGCAGTTCCGGCAGCGGGTCGGGGAGGGCGCCGGGAGGTTCGGCGCGCTGCCCGACGGTATCGAGACCAGACTGCTTACCATCGGGGACATCCCCGCGGAATGGATACTCCACCCTAGGTCGACCAGCGACCGGGTGATGCTGTATGTCCACGGCGGCGGCTACGTGTCGGGCACCATCGATGCCCACCGGGCGATCGTCGCCAAGTTCGTCCACCGGAGCGAGGTGGGGGCGCTGCTGTTCGAGTACCGCCTGGCCCCTGAAAACCCCTACCCCGCCGCCCTGGAGGACTCGCTGGCGGTCTACCGCTGGCTGCTGGGACAGGGGGTCCCGCCTTCCAGCATCGTGCTGGTGGGGGACTCCGCAGGCGGGGGCCTGGCCCTGGCCACCATGCTCGCCCTGAAGGACCTAGGCGAGCCGCTGCCTGCGGCGGCGGCGGTGTACTCCCCGGTGACCGACTACACCTGCTCGGGGGAGTCCTACCGGACCAACGCCGGGACCTGCCTGTCGCCCACGGGGATAGGACCCGCCTTCGCCAGGCACTACGCGGGGGGAGAAGACCCGGGGATACCGTATATATCTCCCCTGCATGGGGACCTCCACGGGCTGCCGCCCCTGCTGATCTATGCCGGGGGGTATGAGACCCTCCTCGACGACTCGCTCCGGTTCGCGGAGAAGGCCAGGGCGGCGGGCGTGGAGGTGAGGCTTGAGGTGGGCGAGAGGATGTTCCACTGCTACCCCGCCTGCGCCCCCATGTTTCCCGAGGCCACGGCGGCCCTGAACGACATCTGCGACTTCGTCAGGGCGCACCTTCCTTAATATAATTAAGCAGAACTGGATCAATGAACCCCGGGATAAGGGGAGCCAACCCTTTGAACCGCCGGCCTTCTTGCTATAATCTTGTATATGTGCATAGACGATAATGGTATAGTGGCTAGACACTTTAGACACAAAACGCAGTTTCTACAAAAAACCGGGCTGCGATCGAGCGTCAGCCCAAGTTATAAACGTCTTCTTTCACTACGCAGCTTTTTCAAAAGGTAAGATTGGGGCAATAATTAGCCCCTTTTTAGCATCCAATGCGAACTTTACGCGAACTAAACGCGGACTGAATAACCGGGTTCCCTGACCTCTGATTCACCATCATATTTCCGGAGAATGTGAGATGTTTCCACGGGTCTGCCCCCCGGAAAACAAAAATGGCCGCCCAAAGATGTGGACAGCCTTACCTGGCTCAATATCATTATAAGATAAAAGCAGCCTCTATTCCTGCCAAGTTTCTGCCAATCTATCTCGACCCATAATCCGAAAGGCATTCGCGTATCCCAGGTACTGAATAGTTTTAAGGTATGAAAGAAATGGCTCAAGCAGAAACTACTTTGGAACAACGTCGTTTGGGAGTGCGACAACGGCTGGTTCGAGGAACCGCCGCGGTCGGTCGACCGGAGGGAAATCGTCGATGATGAAAGATACAAACATTGAAAATATCAACCGGTTGATTATCGTATCAGCACTGATTATATTAGCCGGGGCCATGCTTTCCGGCCCGGTGAGCACCGGTCTGCTCATGATTTTTAAGCCGCAGCCGAAATGGCATGATGCCGCAACATTTATCCAGAACTATCACTGGATGCAGACCATTCCCTTTTTACTGGGTTTTATCCTCATGCTCGGCAGCTGTATGCTTGTCGTGACATCAGCGAGATCGGCCAGGGAAGAGACACATAGAATCATGTGCAATCTGGCGCTGATTGCTGTCACTGTATATTCGGCACTGATATCCTTGAATTACATAATCCAAACCGCTTATGTCCCGATGCTGGTAAAGACCGATCAGGAGTTTGTCGGCTACTTGACCATGGCCAATCCCAGTTCTTTATGCTGGGGAATCGAGATGTTCGGGTATCTGTTTCAGGGGGCTGCTTTTTGGCTGCTTTACCCGGTCTTTGAAAACGGAAGACACTACAAGGCCGTCAAGAACTTTTTACTGATAAACCTTTTATTAAGCATAGGTGGAGCGGTCGCGGCATGTATAGATATAGCGTGGGTGCTGAAGCCTTTTGGGTATGTAATGTTTATAGTCTGGAATCTGGTCCTGGTTATTTTGATGATACTCGTTATCGTTAACCGGAGAAATTGCGGCCGGCTCCCCGACACCTCAGCGCGATGATTATTGTACTGCGGCCGCACCTGGCCTGCTATAATTTAGGTGACGGTCAGGAAAGGGGGAGCAGGTCGAGTGGTGAAAAAGGTATTTACTATCGTTCTGGCAGTTGGGGTCCTGTTTTCCATGGTCGGCTGCGGAAGCAGCACCGGTAAGGACAGCGCGAAAAGCGGCCCGCAGGGCAAACCCACCCTTACACTCATCGGTCACGCGTCATTAAAAATCAAAACCGCGAAGGGCGCGGTGGTCTACGTGGACCCGTATTATCAGGGGGACTACAGTGAAAAGGCCGACGTCATCCTGGTAAGCCATGAGCATCAGGACCACAACAAGATCGAGCTCTGTACGCAGAATGAGGGCTGCAAGGTGCTGAGGGTCAAGGACACCATCAAACCCGACAACAGCTACAACACCTTCGAGTATGCCGGGGTCAAAATCGAACCGGTCCCGGCGTATAACCAGCGGCACCCGGTGAGCAGCACCAACGGCTTCGTCCTGACCTTCGACGGCATCACCGTGTATCACGCGTCCGATACCTCCAAGATCCCCGAAATGGGTAATTTGAAAAACCGGAACATCGACTATGCCTTTTTCCCGATCGACGGCCAATACAACATGGGGCCGGCGGAAGCGGCGGAGTGCACCAGGCTGGTCGGGGCGAAGCATAACACGCCTTTCCACGTAAATAACGCGGACGTGAAAGCCTTCACTGCCGAGAACCTGCTCCCGGTGGCCTATGGGCAGACCATCGAACTGACCGGGCAGAAGTGATCTGAGCAGCGGCATGGGCGATAAGGATTGAGTAAGCGAAAAAACCTGGCTCCAGAGAGGGCCAGGTTTTTTTATGTGGAATTCTGATCTACCGCAGCTCTTGTTTAATAATCAGTAACCGGCCGCTTTTTGCACCATTGCCTGGTGTTGGGCATCAACCTGATTGGTGTTGTGATTTTTGCTGTTGAGAAAATGAACGCAGAATTGGCCGTCAAAGTCGTTGCCCGTTATAGATTCGTCGCCGTGGGGCATCCCGTTCATGGAAGCGGCCAGGTATCGGTCACCCACATTAACTACAACAGCCCGGCGTTCCCAACTCCAGCTTCCACCGAAAATTTCCTTCATAATTTGAGTGTCGGCGGCAGTCAGCGGCTCGCAATCGGCATGGCTGGAACCGCCGTATCTCTTAACCTTGAACTGTTTACCGGTCTCAATGTCAGTTATGGTAGCTGTGTTACCGGTATCGAATATCCAGTTGCAAAAATCCCAATCCAGCCACTCGCCAAAGCCGGTTTTTCGACTCACCCCAGGAGCAGCCACATTAACCGAGTTGGTAGAATTGACTGGTATAAACAGGGGTTGATCGACCAGCAGGAAATCCGCGTGCAGGTGATTGGTGTCTTTAATCGCGGCATAACTGGTTTATATTTATTAACCAGGTCCCAGGCGGTCTGGCCGGAAGCGACGTGGACCAGAACCGCGCTGTTGGGCACCACCCAGCTGGCTGCGGGGAGCGTGGGCGACGTAGATATCGTGGCAGCAGCGGCAGTAGATGTTTTACGGGGCACGAGAAGGGTCTGACCTATGTAAATAGTGTCGGAGGTTAACGAGTTTAATGTTTTGATCTTATCCACGGTGGTGGAAAAAGCGGTGCTGATGGTAGCAAGCGTATTTCCCGATTGCACCATGTACTCGATGTATAGCGAATTACTGGGCAGCAGCAGAGCCTGGTTAATCAAAACCGTAGTTGAGGTAAGGGAGTTGGCGGTCATCAAGCCGTTCACAGTCGTCCCAAAGTGCTGGGCGATCAGGTATAAAGTGTCCCCGGACTTGACTATATGGTAGTAGTCGGCGGTGCTCGGATCGGTAACGACCGGGACTTTCAACAGCTGGCCGACTTTTAAAGAGGTTGAGGCAAGGTTATTCAACCCGCGCAGGGTATCTACAGTGGTCTTGTATTTGAGGGCTATCTTGTATAAAGAGTCGCCTGACACCACCGTATACGAGGCATACTGCGTCTGGCTATCAGCCGCTATGACCGGGACCGCCGGCGATGGCCAGAAAAAGAAAACGGGTATTAACAGAAGCAGCAGGAACGCCTTCAGGTAACCGATAGGCAGAGGGGCCGTGGATACAGAAGATAATCGGCTTTTAAACATCATTTTTTTCCTCTCCTATGGCTTAGGTAAATTCTTGATTCAGGCAGGGATGGAATAGTATCAGGGTCTTTTTCTTCGCACCTCCTTTATTTATTAAGCTTCGTTACCTTCCATTGCTGGCAATTTTCGGTTTACCAAAATAATACTCCCATAAGCTGAATCGTACCTTAACGGCAACTGAATTTTGATTGAGAGCGTATACCTACCAGTCAGCCTTCGAGGGTGACATACTCCCTCGGCCTTTAATCGGCCGGGGACTCTATCTCCAGCAGGGTCAGGATCTGTCCCAGCAGCAGCATCGAGTGTTCCCTGAGGATATAGCTCTCCCCGTCCAGGCTCTCCCGCCGGATCCACCTCTCGATCGGTATCTCCCCCAGATACTCCCTCGTCATCCCCTGGAAAATCGCACAGGCGCCGGTCCCGGGCGGGCAGGCGGAGCCCTCCGGGGGCAGGGACTCCAGAGGGAAAGGAAACCCGCCCGAGGTCCCCAGGACGGTGACGCGGCCCTTCTGGATGCGGATGAGGGCGGAGCCTTTAGGTTTAATGCCGGAGTTACCCATGATACACCGATACTCTCCCTGCCGATAGGCAAATATGATAATCTTTTTATTTTGGTTAATATTTTATAGCTTACAACGAAATTTATCAGACAATAGACGATAATCGTCTACCACAGCCTTGTTTGTTTTATATAGTGTAAATAAAACCATCAAGGATTGATGAATACACAGAAGGCAAATATCTGTGGAGCCAGGATCAGACAGGCGCGCGAGAAGATGAAGCTGGACCAGGTCGAGCTGGCCGCCGCGCTGGAAGTGGATTTCAAGATAAAGATAACCCAGTCGGACATCTCGGAGATCGAGCGGGGGGTGCGCGGCGTGAAGGACTTCGAGCTGGACGCGATAGCGAGGGTCTTAAAAGTAAGCCCCACCTGGCTGATCCGGGGAAAAACGGATTGATGGTCTGCCAAGACGGGCGGTAAGATGTTGAGGAACAACAAAACCAGCGGGGAGACCGCTGGTTTTGGTTTGGGCTAGGCTTTGTTCCTTTTACTTGCGGTATAGTGGCGGAGAATAAAAGACAAGAACTTTCAGCGGCTCAATAACCTCTATTTGATGCTCCACAGCCTTTGGCACGAAGACCGTCATTCCCGGGCCCACTTCCTGCCGCTCGGAACCCACCTCGATGATGCATTTGCCGGACAAGACATAATAGCCGTGCTCCAGTTCGGTATGGCTGTGACGATGCGCCGCCCCGCCGACCTCGAGTTCGCCAAGAACGACCTCGAAATTTACCGCTCCACAAACGTCTTCACCAATCAAGCGGCGGTTCACTGTCCCGGTATGCCCAGCGGGGCTGTAGGGCTCCAGTTCCTCAGGCCGGATAAATAACTTGCTGTTTTCCATAGCTATCCCTCTTTTCTCATTAATAAACGGAAAGCCCAAGGTCGGTTGACTTAAATTAGTCTATCCATGTTTAACATATTTCAACGTAATGGTAAAAAATTCCTCTTCTGGCATCGGTGAACGACAATTTTTTAAGCGGCGCTGTCGACAGAGCCGTCACCGCGACAGTCCCCTGAATCAGGTTGTAGTACTGGTTGTAGTACAAAATAAACACTTTGAAGCGTTAATATTATTAACCCACGGCTTCCTGCACAAATTGATGTTTTGCATGGAACGATAAATCCTTAGACATTTGGTCCGACAGCGATCCAGCAGCATGAAAGCTCCCCGGCCGTGGACCGGTATCAGGTCCGACGACAGGGAGCTTTCCAATAACGCTGGTCAATCAATTATAACGGGATTACTATTTCCAGGCCTTGAGGACCACGCCTCCCTGCAGGGTGTGGAAGCCGGTAAGACCTTTCCCGTTGGCGTCCATGTACAGGTTGTAGTCGTAGAATATCTCGGGGGCCGCGGTCCTGAAATACCGGCCGTTAATCACGTTGCCGCTGACGGTGCCGGTGAAGGTCTTGGCGGTGCTGCCGGTGCCCCAGGTACCGGTAATCTGGTCGCCGCTCTGGGTCAATACGATGTTCCCGGCGGTGGTTTTCCAGGTGCCGCTGAAGTTGGTGGCGGTGCTGGAGGTCGGGGTGGCGATGATCTTGGCGGTCCCTTCGGTGTTTTTAACCCCGCTTAAATATTTAGTAACGCCATTCCAGGGATATGATCCGCTGAAGTTCCCGCTGGAGGTCAGGGTCATGGTGATATCGTGTCTTTTCATGTAAGGCCGGCTATAATACTGAGCGGTCAAGACATTATTGGCATCCACCGTACCGGTGATCGCCGTGCCGTCGTCCCAGACCCCGTCGACCTGATTGCCGTTCTGGATCAGGTACATTTTGTGGTTGGTCTCGGCTCCCTGGGTCACCTTCCAAAGGCCGGCGAAGGGGCCGGAACTGGCGGCGGCTGAGACTACATTGGGACCGATACCAGTTGTCGCTCCCGTCCCGGTGCTGGTCGACCCGCTGGTGGTGTTGCCGGCCGGGGTGCCCGGGATGACAGTCGTGGTGGTGCCGGTTAGGGTTGTGGTCGTTGGGGTGGTAACGGGAACGATGGCACTGCCTCCGCCCACGTAGGTGATGGTCACCGTCTGGGTGGAGCTATCCCAGGCCACCTGGCAGCCCAGGTTCTCGGTCACGAAGCGCAGCGGCAGCATGGTGCGGCCGGTATCGGAGACGAACGGGGCCACGTCCAGGGTCTTGGTCACCCCGTTGACCTTCGCCGTGGTCTGGTCGAGCCACAGCTCGATGGTGGTCGCGCCGAGGTTGATGGTCACCTTCTTTTCGGCCGCCGTCCAGCCGGTGGTACCGCCCAGGGCTCCAACGATGGGACTGATGGGGACGAAGACCCGCCCCTCCATCAGAACCGGGGTGGTGCCGCTGTCATCAATGCTTTTAACAACCCCGTTCACCGTCATGTTGGGGTTGCCTACCTGGAGAGCGATGGTTACCCCGGCCCCCACGGTGGCGCTGGCCTCGTTGGACGCCGCACCGGTTGTGGTGTTGTTGTACACCGGTTTCACGATGTAGTAATAGGTAGAGCCGCTGCTCACTGAGGAATCGGTTAAGGTGGTCCCGGTCACCGGGAAGTCGCGCAGCGGCTGGTCGGACTCACCACCCGCGCTGGTGCCGCGGTAGATGTAGTAGCCCGTTAACCCGCTGGTGTTGGTCGGCGGGGTCCAGTTGAGCACGATGCTCTGGCCGCTGGCCGCGGCGGTCAGCTGCATGGGACCCTGGTTCCCCGCGATGGTCCCGGTGGTCGTGGTGGGGGTGAAGGTCCCGGTTACTCCAGTCACCCCAGTAACCCCAGTAACCGGGGTAATAGTCGTATTGGTCGCGTCGGTGGTGCCAGGGCCACCGCCGGAACCCCCGCCGCTATTGCTCGAATCCAGGGCCGGCTGAATACCCAGGAAGGTCCTTCCCATCGTGGAGCCGTCCCAACCGTTGACCATCCTAAGCTCGTACATCCCTGGTTCATAACTTTTCGGAATCTTGAAGTCGATGGTCTGTTCGGACCAGAGTCCGGTCTGGAGGTTGTGCTTAAGCTCTCCTTTCTGGTAGAGGGCTATCCGGTGACCGGTATAGCCGCTGTAGTTGGGACCGTCGGTCCAACTGATAACCAGGGTTTCCCCGTGACGGCCCTGCTCAGGCGTTACGGTTATTTTTGGTTCTTTATAGTGGATTGAGATATCGGCTTTTCCGGTGATGTAGTAGGCGCTGGTGTTATCCCTGAAGATTCGAAACTCGTACATCCCCGGTTCCAGGCCGCTGAGTGACGAGTCCATCGTCCACTTTTTGTCGCTTATGGCGTTGACAAAAACCCTTTTTATGGAAGCGTTATCGGGGTCGCCCTGCTTAAAGAAGCCGATCCAGGCGTCGCCATGCTGCGAGGCATTCTCCCAGGAGACGGTGAAAGGATCCCCGGGGGCCGCGTGCGTAGGACAGGTCAGTTGGGTGGTCACCTCCGCCACCAAAAAACGGGTGTCGGGAGTATACCAGTGATTGTCTTGGGTAACACCCCAGTCGACAGCAAAAAGACCAAAATAATCAGTTGTTTGACCGCTCGGACCATAAAATTCGAAGCTGTAATCTCCCTCAGGTGTATTTTTATTGGTATTCGGGGCAACCAGGTCCGAGAGTTTCACGGTCCAGGTCCCCTTGATCTTGTCGCCCACCCTTTCTGAATTTACGTGCTTTACCAGGCTGGTGGGTTCTAATTTTATGTACCAGTCCCCTTCGTACTTGACCCAGATTTCATAGTTCAAGGTTACGGTCTGGTTCAAGGGGGAAGGTTCAAGAATATGTTTATCCGTATAGGCCCATACATCACCATTGGTAGTAAACTTAAGTGCCTGGGCCGGGGGGACGCCCCACCCGCCGGGGGCCAGCAGCGTGGCGCAGAGCATCAGTAAAGACAGAACCGTTGACAGCCATACTTTTCTTTTCTTCATCCTTTACCCTCCCGTTTTTTCCCGCGTCATATTTCACCAGAGGCGGTACCGGAAACCGAAGGCCCAAACTCCTGGCTGCCTTGAACTTGACGACCGGCGGCTGGATATTCGCATCACCGGCAGATCATATTGCCAAGAAGGTTCCTTTTTAACAAATTATAGCACAACTAACATTATAATAGGATTAAGATTAATAAAATGTCCGAGTATGTGCCGGCCGGGTTGACAACGGGGACGGTTCGAGGTTGACAACGGGGACGGTTCTAATTGACAACCCGTGGAGGTATTAGTAAAATGTCTCTAGGGAGAACCTGGAGGTATTTTATATGGCCAGGCAGATGAGAGAGAAAAGTGCATCCCAGATATATCACGTAATGCTAAGAGGAAACGAGAGGAAGAATATCTTTGCCGATAACGAAGATAGAGAACGATTTATCGCTATCCTGAAAAGAAAAGCCAAAGAGTCGGGTTATATTTTATATGGGTATTACCTGATGGATAACCATGTCCACATTGTTTTAAATGAGGGTAACGAGGGAATATCCAAGGTTATGAAAAGAATCAATGTAAGCTATGCACAGTATTTCAACACGAAATACAAAAGGGTGGGTCATTTATTTCAAGACCGTTTTAAAAGTGAAGCGATCGAAGACAATCTAAACCTTTTGGCAGTGCTCAGATACATCCACCGGAACCCGGTGAAAGCTGGAATGGTCACAAAGGTAGAAGACTACCAATGGAGCAGTTTTAATTCATATATAAAAGATGATGGAGAGGATGCCAAGGGATATGAAGACGTATTAAATATTTATTCGTCCGACAAAGAAAAAGCCAGAAAACTGTATATAGAATTGCTGGGAGTAGATAGAGGTGAAGGATTCATAGAATATGAGGATCACGATAAAGAGAGAAAAAAGGAACAAGAAGAAGCTGAGGCGGAAAGAATGATAAATGAGTTTTTAGAAAAAGAAGACTTATACTCGAAGATTTAAAGAACAATGAAAATAAGAAGTTGAGAAATAGATTGATAAAGAAATTGAAGGATGAAGGGGGCTTTTCAATAAGAAGGATAGCTGATTATCTAGATATAAACCGTGGGATTGTATGCAAATTCCTTAGCGAAAGAAGTTGACAACGAGAACCGTCCCCGGTGACAACCCCCGGTGACAACCCGCCAGCCAAGGAAGCAGGAGAACCGACCGCGAGCCGCTCATCGCTGCTAGGGCAAAAAGTTGTCAGAGAGAACCGTCCCCAGTGACAACCTGGTGACAAGTGACAACGACAATTTTTCAGCGGCGCTGTCGACAGAATCGCCCCCCCGACATCGCGCTTCAATGAAAACCTGCTTTTTTCGGGGAAAAATTAACCTTCATAGCTAAAACGCTTAATAAATAACCGTATTATGGCTTGGATTTTTTCACTTTATAGCCGATAATATCATTATGATACTGTAAAAAGGAACCGGTTCATTGGATTATCCCATAGTATTCGGTATATTGTTGGTGGCCGCCGGGGGCAGTTCCGTCGCTTGCGGATTGTATGCCATCCAAAACAATATCAGAACACCTATCAACAGGGTATTTATGGCCCTGGGCTGCGCCATGCTGCTTTGGTGCCTGGGCCTGGCCATTACCGTCGTTGCGGCAAACGAGGAAATCTGCGCATTCGGAAGGCGCCTCGCGCCCATAGGCTGGGGGACGATATGCAGTATTTTGCTGCATTTTATTCTGCTGTTAACCCAGAACGATTTGCTGAAAAAATGGTGGATCTATCCGCTGCTCTATCTGCCTCCGGTCGTGACGATTTTTGCGTATACCTATCTTCCGCTCATCCATTTAAATCAGGACCATCTAATCCGGAACGAGCTGGGCTGGCTCAATATTTCCCAAACGGATGCATGGGATTGGTTCTACTATGGGTATGGTCTCATTTTTATAGTGATCGCAGTCGTCACTATATACTTATGGGCAAAGAATTCGACCTCCAAAAATATCAAAAAACAGGTCAATTTACTGATGGGTTCTTTACTGGCGGCTTCCGTATTCGGAAGTTTAACCGATGTTTTGCCGGTATTTTTGAAAATCAGAATACCGCAATTTTCCCCGGTATTCGTACTTTTTCCCATTGCCTCGATCAGTTATTCCGTGAAGTATTATGGCTTTATGCGTCCCGAGGCTGAAAATCAGAATGAACTCATCCTCAATGAGTCTGCCTATACCAACGTCTACCGGCACATCGGACTTATCTTTGCTGGTGGAAGCATTCTTAATCTGGTCGTACAATTTTTACTGTATAAAGAATCTTCCTCGTCATCGGCTCTTCTGTTCAGCGGAACCTTAATTGCCATAGCTGCCTTTATTTTCTCGATCAACCGGGTAAAACTGGATGACTCGATAAAAGAGATGCTGCTTGCCGGAGGCCTCTCTTTCATTATTCCGGTGGTCACACTGTGGTTTGTATATTCCGGAAGCATTACGATCTGGGCGTTTAACTTTTTATTGATCATCATCTGCCTGCTGTTTAACCGGCGTACCATATTGATTACTGTGATCGTTTCGTCAATTTTAACGCAACTGCTTATTTGGGCGGCTGTGCCAACCGTTCTGCATAAGGTCGAAGGGGCGGATTATATCGTTCGAATCGGTTTAATAGGGTTTGCCGCTGTCCTTTCTTTTTATGTAAATAAGATTTATGTGCAAAGACTGAAAGACAACGCCAATCAGATCAGCATGCAGATGCTGGTATCGGAAACTTCCCACGATTTTGTCTCGGCAAGCGAGCAAAATTTTAACGACAAGGTATATGGTATGCTCAAGCGGTGCGGCAGCTTTATCCGAAGCGACAGAGCCTATATCGCTTTGCTCGACCCGGATACGAAACGTATCCATTATTCCTTAGAGTGGCTGGCGGAGGGCGTGTCGTCACCAGCGGATGTTTCCGAAGACTCGGTGCGGGATATGCAATCCATGCTGTTAAAGCAGTTTGAGTCTCACAATGTGGTAAAACTGTATGACACGGCGCTTATTCCGCCGACGGAAAAGCTTAAAAAACAGCTGATTGGCCGGGATATTCGCGCGCTGCTTGCCTTACCCGTTAAAAAACAGGATACCATCATCGGCTTTCTGGCTTTCGCCGCAGCCCGGCCTTTAACGGAATGGCGTTCGGGGTCCTTTACCTACTTAGAGATAATAACCAATATCATTGCCGATGCCGTAATAAAAATTGATGCCGAAAAAGAAATAAGCTTTATTGCCTACCATGATCAGCTTACACTTCTGCCTACCCGTATTTTGTTTAAGGACCGGCTGGACAAAGCAATCCGGCGGGCAGAAAGAACTAAAAAGATGATCGTGGTCGCCTTTTTGGACCTTGATTCTTTTAAATCCGTCAACGATACGATGGGGCATGAGCTGGGCGATCAGCTTTTATTCGAAGCAGCCCGGATATTATCCCAGAGTATCCGCAGTGATGATACGATTGCACGTTTCGGCGGTGATGAGTTCGTCATTTTGTTGAATGACATAACCAGTAAGAAAGATATCGTAAAGCTTATGGATAAAATCATAGACACGCTTCGCAGGCCGATCCTGCTGAATAGTCAGGAATTCTTTATATCGGCCAGTGCGGGCGTTGCCCTGTATCCACAGGACGGTACCGATGTCGAAACGCTGATCAAGAACGCCGATATCGCCATGTACAACGCAAAAGTCCGCGGCAAAAATCAATACTTATTCTGCTCGCAAGTAATAGAGGATCAAGCGCTGGAAGAGTGAAGCTGACAAATCTCCTTTACCAGGCTTCAATTATATGAATACCTAAGAAAACGATTCCCAGCGGCGTGTCATGCACCACCGCAACCCACCGCGAAAATTTTTAGGCAGGATTTAAAGGTTGACAGCGAGAACCGACCCTAGTACACCCCGCTGTAAAAAGCCTGGGAGTAATATAGAATTTTATCGTAATATAGCAGGAAATGTTAATAAGAGGTAGAAGTGTATAAAAGACACCCGGTAACCGCAGCATGGAACCGGGTGTCTTCGTTTTGCGGGAGGTTCTTATACTGGGAAAGCACTTATCATTAATGCTTATAATTACAGTCTTAGTTGCATAAGCCGCTGCTACTTAGATTATAAATGGACAAATTGTTAAATCTGATGTACCACCAAAAATAGTTAATTGTCGGTTAATAGCTGAGAGGTAAAGACAATCTGCCAACAGAAGTCGCCCTCGATTAGTACTTTGGAAAAAGAAGAGAATCAAAAAAGATATAAATTTTAAAAATATATTTGTGTAGGAGATATTGGTATATGTTTTGAGGAAGGGGGGCAGAAAAAATTAAAATTTGGAGAATAAATAGCGTAATTGATGATATTAGGACATGTAAAAATAATATAAGTAACAAATGCACGTTTGTTAGTTTTCTGGGGATATATGGCGTTATATTTTCAATTGTAGCGGGATTAACTGCACTGATTGTTCCTTTTTATTTATACTGGTTCTCTTCTAAATTACGGATTATTGGGTGTGTTATATCCGTAGTTACATTAAGTTTTATAGTAAGCTTATGCTTGTTTAGTAAGATTTTATTAACATTATTAAAACAATTAAAAGATTATACTACTGAGTTAATTAATAATGTAAAAGAACTTCAAAATAACCACATAGAGTTATCAAGACAGCATGAAAAAATGATGGACAATTATAATGCACTTGAAGAAAAAAATTCATTTCTCTTACTCATAACATCTATAATTAAGGAGGGGAAGACTCTTGACATGGAAAGTAATAAAAATAATTAGTGATACTCAATTAGTAGTCAATGCAGGAAGTAAAAATAATATTAAGCGTAATGATGAATTAATCGTATACGATCAAGGAGAAGAATTATATGATCCTGATACTGGTGAATCATTGGGAACGCTAGACACTGTTAAGTGTTACTTATTAGTACAAGATGTATTTGAAAAGATGTGTATTTGTGTAAATAAAGAAACTAGGCTCAATGATATGCAAAAATCATTACTTGCATTAAGTATGTCATTAAAAGGTATAGATTCAGGGCCCATACACAAACCCCTACCAGTTAATGCAGAGGATATATCTGGAGGTTTAATACCTAAGAGCCGAATTAAAGTTGGTGATTTAGTAAAGAAGGCTGATTAGAATATTTATATAAAGAAGGTGTTTTATGAGTAAATATAATTGGTTTTCATTAATAGGTGATTTTGATATTAAAGGAGAAACAATAACTTTTAAAGGTAAAAATATTACATATCTAGGCCTTGATGGCAACGAAGCTAGTGGCTCTAGTGTGGGGCAGTTGATCTCGGACCAATATTTTGGTAGTGGAATTATCACAGCAGATATAGAGTTTAAAAAGAGCATTGAAGATATAGCTGTTGAAATAATTTTATTCTATGAACCAATTAATAAGAATTTTATTAATGCTGGTCTTAGTAGTGCTTTAGTATGTAGCGTAAGAAGTTTTATTAACAACAAATGGACGAATTACGCATTGGCTGGTGATAGATCTCAATTAAAGATAGACCAAAGATATTTATTAAGCGTAAAAGTAAAAGGTTCGAAGGTAGATTTGAGCATTAACGGAATTGATGTACTATCAACATATTTACCATATACATTGCCAAGGGGGCAAGTTGGGTTATGGTGTTTTGGTCGAAACAATATTATTATAAGGAACTTTAAAGTAGAATATGAAAAACCTAAAGCTTTTGTAATTATGCAATTTAGTTCACCATATGACGAGATTTATAAAAGTGTAATAGAAAAGATTTGTGATAATTTAGGCGTCGAGGTTGTCCTTGCTAATCAAAAATTTGGACCTGGTATAGTAATTAATGATATAACCAAGGAAATAATTGAGTCAAATATAATAATTGCAGACATAACTCCAGATAATCCAAATGTTTATTACGAAGTTGGTTATGCACATGCTTTGAAAAAGGACACTATTCTAATATCTGAAGAGGGGAGAAAGTTACCTTTTGATGTATCCCCTTTTAGAACATTATTTTATGAGAATACAATTGGCGGTAAAAGCAAATTAGAAGAGGGGCTTGAAAAACACATACGCGCAATTATTGAAAGAGAATTATAGTAATAATTATTTAATTTAAAAGGAGGTTTGGTATGGGGCTGTCAATAGTTTTGTGCTTTAGCCCTAATCCCGTCAGCTTTAACGCAGATGGGATTTGACTTTGTTGGGGAAGAAGATTGACTAATTGGAGCAGTATCTGTCCCCAGTTATAAATCCTTACAGTCCATTTCTTGGTAGACATAGAAAGGTTTTTCTGTCCGTTTGAAAAAATAAGCCGGGGTTTAATCCCCGGCGAAGACGATTACCTATTCCAAACCAAGTTCATGTTTCAATGATTTTTGGAGAACCTGGGAAAAATTAATATTAGCTTTTTCCGCCAGTTCATTCAACCAACTCGGGATAGTTAGATTTTTACGGACAGAGCGATTGTCATGGGCTTTCCGATACTCATCGACGTTGATGTCTATTAGGGTTTTAATTTCTCCCGATTTGATTTCTACATTCGAGATATCGCTTGGTTCAGGGATGGGTCTTCCCTGATCCTGTTTATAGCAGATCCACATTCCGATAGCGTCGCGGGCCATAAACATCGCTTCCGCGATATCGACACCCTGAGTGGATATAGGTAAATCGGGAATTGTTACCGCGTACATATTATTCGTTGGAGTCAGGATTATAGGATATGCTTTTTTCATTTGTTTCCACCTCTTGAGTATATTATACGCACTCAATGCGCATAAATCGAGTGGACGTATAAAATAGACAGTTAAATTGAGTAGTGGGTTTATGGCTAGGCTTAATGAGGCTTGATGATAGAACAGAGAATCAGGCGGATGCGTCACCCCACCAACATCACCGACCCGACGATAAATATTCAGGAAGGCCATTGGCGCGGGGTCTCCGCTGGTTGGTCTCACCACTAAAAAACAAGATCTATGAAGGGAAATAGTTTAGTGCAGCGAATATAAGCACTAAGGATAAAGAGTTATTATTATATCTATTTAAAAGGGGGGAGTAGATTGGCCTTAAAAATATTCAAGATCTTAGTGTTTTTAATCCTCTCGTCTTTCTTTCTTATACCCAATACCGCCGCAGCAGAAGGGACTATTAATGTTGAGTGGCATAAGGTATACGGCACTCCAGACGTTCTTGAATCGGGTCAATGCGCAACACAGACCAGCGACGGAGGGTACATAATCGTCGGATGGAAGGCGGATTTCAGGGTTGGTTTTAGTAACAACATTTATTTAGTTAAAACTGACTCATCGGGAAATACCATCTGGGAAAAAACTTACAGTAAACATAAACCGGTTGATCTTTATGGGAATTATCTGCAGCAGACCAGCGACGGAGGATACATTGTTGTCGGGAATATTTCTAATTCTGACTTTGACAGCACTGATGTTTATTTGTTTAAAATTGACCATAATGGAAACATGCTCTGGGAGAAGACGTTTGGTAGCAGTTTTTACGATAGTGGAAAGATGGTTCAGCAAACCAAAGATGAGGGTTTTATCATATGTGGTAATTCTGAATCCGTCAAGTTTGATACGGTTACATACGGAAATAGTAGTTTGTATGTTATTAAAACAAACAGTGAGGGAGTTTTAGAATGGGAAAGCCGATTTGGCAGTAGCCCGGATAAAAATCCAAATGGGTATTCTATAGTTCAGACCTCAGATGGCGGTTACATTGTAGTTGGGACTAAATCCTCCAAAGCAGCCGGTGAATATGATATACACCCATGCGAGATATCCCTGAACAAAATAGATTCAACCGGTCACAGGTTATGGGAAAAAACCTTTGATGGCAATACTGTGGTTACCGGTACCTCAGTACAGCAAACCATTGACGGAGGATTCATAATAGCGGGCTCGACTGGGGAAGGGAAACACTGGATACCGAGTTCTGCCTTACTTATAAAGACCGATGCAAATGGAAACAAACTATGGGAAAACACCTATTCAGACAAACTGCATGCTGATGCTCATAGTGTTCAGCAGACCGATGATGGTGGTTATATCCTGGCGGGTAGCACCCGGGAGAGTACATTACTTGATAAACCGTGTAGTGCTTATATTGTAAGAACAGACTCTGATGGTAATAAAATGTGGGAAAAAACTATTGATCGCGGCACCTACAACTACGTATCGACGATAGAAATAACAACTGATGGAGGCTACATTTTAGGAGGGGTAAGCGACTGGGATTTATATTTAATCAAATTAAAAACTCAAGATCCACCGATAAGGGTCTTTATAAATAATAAAAAGGTCAGGTTTGACACGATACCTTATATTAAAGATGGACGCACGATGGTCCCGCTAAGGTCTATCGCAGAAGCCCTTGGCGCGAAAGTTAACTGGGACTCGGGGGCCCAAACTATTACCCTGACTAAAGAAGGCATGAATGTAAGATTAACTATATCTAATCCCCAGGCTTACATAAATAGCGATAGTGTGCAGTTGGATGCCCCAGCGGAGATAGTAGATAGTCGTACTTTCGTACCCTTGAGGTTTATCGGGGAAGCGTTCAAAGCAGAGGTGAAATGGGATAATAATATAAAAGCGGTTCAAATTAAATCATAGTAAATGGCACAACCCCGACCCCCCGGCGATCCTGCCGGGGGTTAATTTTTCCCCCAAGAAAGCGCGGGAGATGCCGACAAATGCCCCGCTGCCACAGGGATTTCTTACGCGCCTGCTATTTGCATATTTATGGTTATGGAACTATAATCCATAGAAAGGAGGTAATCGCCATGAAAAGATTCACACTTGGTGTGGTCTGTGGGCTTTTGATCGGCCTGATCCTTGCCACCGCTGCTCTGACGCTGGCTGATACCCCGATCCGGATCGTCGTGGACGGTCGGGAGATCAACGCCGATCCGCCCCCGATTATGAACCAGAGCCGCGTTTACGTACCTATCCGCCTGGTCTCGGAAGCCCTCGGCGCGGATGTTTCCTGGAACGGGTATATGAATACCGTGTATATCACCTCAAAAGGAGGCAATACCTCCGACTCCACAGACCCGAATTACCGTGAAAGATTGATTCATACCCGGAATATGATCATAGACGATTATAATTATGTTTATCACCTGCATCAGCTGTCGTATGGCGGTATCATTTCCGCCGGGGACAAGAGATCGATCGAGACCAAGAATGACAACCTGGAAGAACAGATGAAGGCCATCGCCAATCCTCCCGTCAACTACCAGAGCGCGTACAATGCGGTGATGGACCTGTATATCGCGTATCTCGATTACCAGGATAAGGCGACCGGGACAAGCGCTGAAAGAGCCGAGCTGTCTGAAAGCTACCAGGAACTCGCGGGCTGCGACGATAAGGTTATTCTGATGCTGAATATCAAGGTGGATGAGGACAATGAGCGGAATGAGTAACCCCCCTCACCACACCAGCAGCACCGAACCGATGATGATGCAGACGACCCCGGCGAGCTTGCCGGGGGTTATTTTTTCTCCCAGGAAGGCGCGGGAGAGCATCATGGTCCAGATGTACATGACGGCGGTGAGCGGCACGACGATGCTGTAGGGGAGGAAGCGGAGGACGTGGATGTTCAGGAGGGCGGCGGCGAGGTAGAGGACGCCCCCCAGGTAGAGGTACCCGTTGCCCAGGAAGGTCCTGGCGAAGCGGCGGGTGTCCAGGGCGGCGGCGCCCTTTTTGAAGCAGAAGCTGCCCAGGGAGGCCAAGAGGGTCAGGGGCAGAAACAGTAGATAGATGCTAACCATCGCGACCACCCCTCACCAGGGCGACGACCCCCACGATGATCAGCCCCACCCCGGCGAGCTGGACCCCGGTCACCCGCTCCTGCAGGAAGACGTACCCGTTGACCAGGGCGAAGACGTACCCCAGGCACATCAGCGGGTGGATGACCGAGAGCTGGCCGTAGCGGAGGGCGGCGATGAGGGACAGGGCCCCCAGGCCGTACAGGGCGAACCCGAACAGTATCAGCGGGAGGTCCTGCCCCCCGATTTTCCACAGCAGCTGCCCGAAGGAGGTGCAGAGGGCGGAGAACACGACCAGTATTACTCCTCGAAACAGGGTCCGGCTGCTCATTCCTATCACCAGAACCTTCCCTTGATCGTCAGCAGTACGTCGGAATATTTCTCCGGGTCGGAGGCGTCGGAGCACCTGACCATGACCAGGCCTTTGCCGCCGGCGGTCAGGAGGGCGGTCCCGTCCTGGCAGTCGACCAGCTCGGCGTCCCCGCTGACCACTGTCCAGCGGGGGTTGAAACCGGAGGCCATCGGGACCTCCACCCCGCTGCTGTCATAGCCCCGGGCCATCAGCAGCACCTTGTCCCCCGCGGCCGCCTGGCTGGTGGAGGCGAAGGCGGTGATGTTCTGGCACCGGTAGTCGCCCAGGCCCATGTCGAACCGGACCCCGTCCTGGAGCGGCACCACGAGGAGTTCGGACCGGGGTTTGGAGGCTATGTAGCGCAGCAGCTTCTCCATCTGGGACGGGTCCCAGGTGTAGTAGTCGGTCTTGTCGTTGCCCAGCTTGTGCATCATGAGTATGAGCCACTTCTTTTCCGCCGCCGCCTGGTCGATCAGCTTGATTACGTCCTCGGCGGACTGGCCGTTTACCACGCAGAAGGAGGGGAGGTTCTTGCGGTCCAGGTTCGGGGTGTACTCCAGCAGGCAGGACCGGCCCGACTCGACGGGCCGGGTGGCGTCTTTCCGGCCCTGAAGGCAGCGGGTGTACTGGTAGTGCTGGCTGACGATCGGCACCAGCCAGTCGCCGTATACCGATCCCGGGACCACGAACCCCTCGACCCGGGGCACCCCCCAGCTGACCAGCTTGTTCTTCGAGGTCAGGACCTCGGTGTTGGCCTCTTCCGGGGTCAGGTCCTTGAAAAAGCGCCCCTTGCGGTTGGGGTGGGTGTCGGAGTGGGAGGCTATCTCGAACCCCGCCCGGGACAGCTCCAGCACCTGCGCCCGGGTCACGCGCCCGGGGGTGTCCGTCCATCCGGTGACGATGTTGAAGGAGGCGGGCAGGTTGTACTTCAGGTGCAGCGGGTAGGCCAGGTTGTAGTGGCTGGAACACCCGTCGTCGTACGAGATGGAGACCATCCCCTGCCGGTGGAAGTCGGCGTACCGGGGCCGGGTTATCCCGCTCTGGGCCGGCGGCGAACTCAATGCCACCTCCCGGTCGTCCTCCCGCCAGGCGAAGGTGTAACCCAGGGCCTCGCTGACGGACTTCAGCTGCACGCAGGCGGCCCCCCGGATGTCCCGGGCGGGCTCGCCCCGCTCCAGTTCCTGCCCGTTCACCTGGGGTTTTCCTTCCCCCACCGGCAGCATCAGGCAGGTCCGGCCCTTCTTGATGTATGCGGTCTTATGGTCCGAGTTCCAGAACACCTCGCCGCCCAACACCTCGGCGGCGAAATCCACGGTGACGTAGAGCTGCCGGTCGGACACGTCGACGATACCGAACGGCTGGCCGCCGGCCTCGACCCCGTCCACGAGGACCGTTATTCCCTGGTTTTCCACCGTCTTCGCCCCCAGGAGGATGACCAGGAGCAGCCCGATGGTCGCGATCGCCTTGATCCACTTCATGTTATCTCTCCTGTAGCCGTCGGTCTTTTGGAGTACATGCTTTCCAGATAGTACGCCGCCGCGAGGATAAACATGTACATCTGGGGATACCCGTACCGGTCAAACGTGATGAAGGGGAGGAAGGTTACGGTGGTTATCAGGAGCAGGACGAACAGGACCGCCCCTCCTTTGGACCGCCTCCGCTTGATGGTGATGAACCCGAGTATCCCGGCGATGACGATGAAGAGGTGGAAGACCCCCATCGTTACCTTGTCCACGCCGAAAATGGGCTTCCAGTAGTAGGGGGCGATATACAGCTTCGCGGTTTTGCCGACCGTGTGCCAGAGGATGTACTTGACCGGCTCCTTCTTCAGCCCGGTGATGAAGATGTAGTTGGCGAGCCGGTGCTGGACCTCCTCGGGGACCCCCTCCCGGGCGGAAAAGACGGTCCTGACGAACTCGTCGTACATCAGCTCTTCGGGTATCTCCTTGGCGAAGCTCGGCGCCTGCCAGAAGATAAACATCCCCAGCAGGCGGGGGTTGGCCGAGGAATCGGTGAAGGGGATGAACCGGCCGCTCACGTTGTAGTTCCTGATCCACCAGGGGGACATCAGGACGAAGAAGGCGACCGAGACGATCAGTCCGTACTTCAGTATCTCCCTGACCGTGTAGCGGTCCACCAGCCAGAAGATGAACAGCAGCAGGGGATAGGTGGCGGCGTTGGCCCGGATCAGGCAGACGACCCCCCAGACCACCCCGGTTATGATATAATACTTGGTTTTCCTGCTTTTCAGGGCCAGGATGGAGAAATAGAACAGCAGGATAAAGAAAAAACGGTAAAGGGTCTCGGTCAGGATGAGGCTGCTGGCGACATAGTCGGGCAGGTACAGGAAGCTGATAAAGCAGGCGAGCAGGCCGACCCGCTTGTTGAACAGCTCCCGGCCCACGAAGTACAGCAGATAGACCGACAGGGCCTGGATTATCACCTGGGCCGCCCGGACGTACACCAGGTCGGAATCCGCCGCCCCGAACACCTTGAGCACCGCGGCCAAAAATAAGGGGTAGCCGGGCATGACGAAGGTGGTGGGCTCGTCCTCGAAGTAGGCCAGCTTGCCCTGCTCGACGAGGACCCGGGCGCCGTGGATGTACCTCACGTCGTCGTTGTCCTGTTCGGCGTAGTTTCCCAGCAGGAAGTAGTTGTCGTATTTTACCGCGGCCGTGATGCCTACGATCAGGGTTGCGACGCAGAACGCGATGACCAGCAGCCGGTATCTTCTGTCTTCTTCAATAAACAACCGCATGCCGTGGTTCTTCTCCTAGCTGTTTTTCTCCTTGTCTTTGAGCAGGGCCAGTTCCTGCGTAACGGCTATCACCTGCTTCTTCATCCGGGAAAAGGCCACCGTCAGGGTCAGGACTATCAGCAGCAGACAAAAGATGATCACCAGGAACAGGGTGTTCACCGGGGATTGGATATGCAGCAGTCTCGACAGGGCGTCCAGGAGTTTTGGAAAGATGCTGAGTGTCAGGAAGGCTATCCCGCTGAAGAGCCAGGTGAGCGAGTATTTCAGGTCCATCCGGCCCCGGCTGATCATGTAGACGATGAAGGACGTATAGGCGGCGGAGGCCAGGATAAATATGATCTGCAGCGTGGGTTCCATGGAGGCTTAGGTCACCCTTTCCGAACGGTAGTAGCAGAACAGCATGGCCAGGGTCACCTTCACCACGTAGTAGATGGACCTCGGGGCGCTGATCGACGACCGGCCCTCGGCCCGGCGGTTCATCACCACCGGGATCTCCTTGATCCGGTAGCGGCTGCGCAGCAGGGTCACCAGGGTCTCGGGCTCGGGGTAGTCGTAAGGGTATTCCCGGGCGAAAAGCTCTATCACCGAACGGTCGGCCATCCGGTAACCCGAGGTCGCGTCGGTCACCTTGTTTCCGGTCAGGAGGCTGATCAGGCGGCAGAAGTACCTTATCCCCAGCCTCCGAAACTGGGTCGACTGGAACCCCTGGTTGGCGATAAACCTGGACCCAACCACGAAGTTGAAACCGCTGTCGATCTGCTCCTTCATCCGGCGGATGTAAAACGGGTCGTGCTGCCCGTCGCCGTCCAGCTGCACCGCGTACCGGTAGCCGTTTTCGCGGGCGTACTTGAAGCCCGCCTGTACGGCGCCGCCGATCCCCAGGTTGCATGAAAGGTCCAGGTACTTTACCCCCAGGGAATCGATTATCTCCAGGCTGTTGTCGGTGGAAGAGTCGTTGACGACCAGTATATCGAGGTCGCCGCCGAGCGTTCTGATGCCGTCCACCACCCTGGCGATATTCTTCTCCTCGTTGTAGCAGGGGATGATGACCAGGACCTTGTCCATCTTCGTCTTTATCTCCATCCGCGGCTGTATCGGAGGCCCCCGTCCCAGTGCCGCCGCAGGCGGCGGACTGTTCAGGCGGTTTCCATTCGCCGGTAATTAGACCAACATATAGATATACGATAACGGGCAGCCTTTTTCCTGCTTTTTCTTTTGGTGGGAATTACCGCGAAACTGCCCCGGTTTATCCCATTCGGCCGCGTTATTTATTATTCCCCGCCGGTAGAAAAACTTGCTGAAAAGGCGGTTTCTGGGCCAGGGTCCGCGCGCCCATGGACGGCGCGGCGGCGGCAGGCCCCGGTGGTGCCGTTCCCGATTTAGAGGAAAAGGGGTTTATGTGTAGAATTAACACTTTAAGGCTGGAAAAATAGTGAGGGCAAAAAAAAGGAGCCGCTTATGAACACCTGGCCGTTTAAACCGATGGGTGTCGGGGGCATCCTGGACCAGAGCTTTCAGTTCTACCGCAAGAATTTCGTGCAGCTCTTTCTGATCGTCCTTATCTTTTACGGTTCGATCATGCTGCTGCAGAACGCCGTTGCTTACGACTACAGCCAGATGTCTTTCCTTCCGAGCGGCAGCATACTCGAAGGGGAAGGCTTCTTTGAAAGCATCCAGGGGATGCAGGGAGAACCGAGCCTGGGCCGGGCCCTGGTGATGTTTCTGGGGTCAATCCTGGTGCTCCTTTTAATGCTGGCGTTTTTTCCGGTCATGTACGCCTCGGTGGTGGTCCTGGTCAAGTCGGTGGTGCAGGGGGAGAGCCCGGGGCTGGGGGAGGTGCTGCGGGGCGGATTCCGAAACTACTGGCTGCTGCTGTTATGGTCCGCCCTGTTCGGGCTGATCGTGTTCGGGGTGTATTTCGCGGCCGCAATACCTTCTGTCGCCTTATTATTCTTCGGGGTTGTCATTTCGGGGGCCAGCGGTTCGAACGTCCTCGCCCTGGTGTTTATAGTGGGGGGAACTTTACTCATGGTGCTGACGATCGTTGGCGCGGTTTCGTTCTTCTTCGTCCGCCTGGGATTCTTTCTCCCCGTAATCACGGTGGATGATGGGAGCGAGGTGTTCTCCCAGAGCTGGCGGATGACCCGGGGGAGCTTCTGGCGGCTGCTGGGAATCTTTCTGATCGTCCATATCGTGATCGGCATTTTTATTTACGGGTTATATTTTATATTGATAATCACCTCGGCCTTCGCTTCCATCATCGGGCAGCTGCTGCTGATACTGTTTTCGGTGGTTCTGTATCCTTTATCGATAGTGGTCTACGCCTTCACCTACTTCGATCTGAAGGCGCGGACCGAGGGGCCGGACCTGCAGGATATGATAAGCGCTGCCCGGCCGCAGCCGGAGGAAGCGGCCGGGTGGGCTCCAGCGGTCGGCCCGGCTGCAGAGACCAGGCCGGTCACAGAGGCGAAGCCGGTTGTGGAGACCAACCCGGTTACTGAGACTGGTCCGGCCAAAGAGGCTGGCTGGGTTGAAGCCAGCTCGGTTTTTGAGGCCAGGCCGGCTGCGGGGGCCGGCTGGGAGGAACCCGAGTCGAACTCATAACTCATCAGGGGTGATTTTTCAGGGGAGAGAGAGGGTGCTGTATATGAGTACCTGGCCGTTGAAACCGATGGGTGTCGGGGGGATCCTGGACCAGATCTTTCAGTGCTATCGACGGATTTTTGGACGGCTGTTATTACTGTCGCTGATTTTTATAGGAGCGATATTCCTGGTAGCGGCGGTCGGGATATTCGGTGTATTTCTGACTTCAGGTAATATGCGCGGTTTTGGAGGGCTGGGCATCCTCGGCATGCTGCTGATCTACATAGTACTGCTGGGTATGGTGATTGTTTGTTACGCTTCTAACATCACGCTGGTGAGGCAGTCGGTTTTGGGGCAGAACACCGGGTTGATACAGGCGATAAAGGAATCATGCAGGAGGTTTTGGCCCCTGTTCGGCTACTCCCTGCTCTTTGGACTCGGACTGCTGGTCGTACTGCTTATTGTTGTGGGTATCTTTAGTGTACTAATGGCGGGGTTCTTGAGCGGCGGACCAGGTACATACGTGATAATGACTGTTATCGGGGTCCTGTTGGGGGTTCCCCTGTTTATAGGGGTTATGTACCTGGTCATCAGAATCAGCTTCTTTTTCCCGATCGTTATGGAAGGGGGAGGGCAGCCCTTCGGAAACAGCTGGCGAATGACCCGGGGCAGCTTCTGGCGGCTGCTGGCGGTATTCATCGTGATTAACGTTGTCTATATTATTATTCTTTATGGAGGCCAGCTGCTGGCCTTGCTGCCGGGCTGGTTGTCGATCGTCGGGATGATACTGAGCCTGTTTATCAATATTGCGATTTCCCCGATCCCCATTGTGGCTTTTACCATCTGCTACTATGACCTGAAGGCGCGGACCGAGGGGCCGGACCTGCAGGATATGATAAGCGCGACCCTATCACCGCCGGAGGAAGCGGCCGGCCAAACGCCGGTGATCAACATGGAGGGGTAACAACGACGGATGCTGTCACTGATATACGCTGACGCCTCATCGGTGGAGAAGGACCGGGAGCTGCTGAAGGAGATACTGTCCCGGGACGAGTTCACCGTTTACTACCGCCAGAGCAAAAACGCCTTCTCCGAGCTGCTGGAGAGGTTCTTCAACTGGCTCGGGGAAAGGTTTCCCGATGTTCCTCTCGATGGTCTCGTCACCGAGGGCGGGATCACGGCCGTCTCCTGGGTCCTGGTGGCGGTGGCGGCGGTGCTGCTGCTGCTCGTCATCTACTGGCTGGTGAGGCAGGTCAGGCGCCAGAGGCGGGTGAAGCCGGGGGTCTGGCAGAGCGGCGGCGAGCTGGTCAGGGATTACAGCTATTACCTGGGGAAGGCCCGGGAATTCGGCAGCCAGGGGGAGTGGAGGGAAGGCATCCGACACGCCTTCCTTTTACTGCTTTTTTTTATGGACCGCCGTGAATGGGTCCGGGTCGAGAGGTGGAAGACCAACTTCGAGTACGGCCTGGAACTCCGGGACAGAAACCGCGCCTGGTATGAATGGTTCCGCGGGATGGCGGTGGTGTTCGAGCGGGCTTGGTACGGGAAGCTCCCGGTAAGCGCCGGGGACTTCGAGCGGTACCTGGGAGAGATAGAGGCGGGGATCAGAAAGGAGGAGGGCGGTGGACCGGTGGAATAGGTGGACGGTCGGTCTGGCCGTCTGTGTTTTTCTCTTTTTGTTCCTGGGGTACCTGGTGGTCAAACCGGCGGCCGTGGAGTACCCCCCTTACCTTTCGGTCTCCCCGGCTCCCGACGGGACCAAGGCGCTGGCCCTGCTGCTGAAGGAGAAGCGGCAGGAGGTCAGGGAGTGGAAGCAGGCGTGGCGGTTCCTCCCGAAGGGGGAGAACCAGGTCATGGTGGCGATCGAGCCGTACGGGCTGAAAAAGGAGGATCGGGACGCGGTCCTGGAGTGGGTGAGGCAGGGAAACCACCTGGTGCTCTTCGAGGATGATCCCCGGGACTGGGGCAACGGTATCTCCACCGTGGGGATCAACGGCCACCAGGCGGGCAAGCGGGTGATCGAGGCCAGGGGATGGGCGGCGGACCAGGAACTGGCCGCCCAGGTGGACACCCCCCGCCGGCTGTACCCGGGCCAGGGAGACCGAGTGCTGCTGGCCGACAGCCAGGGGGCGCTGGCCAGCCGGTACGGCATCGGCCGGGGGAGCGTGACCGTTTTCCTGACGCCGGGGTGGGTGACGAACCGGGCGATACTGGAGGATTCCCACTTCGCGCTGGTCTGGCCGGTCTTGAACCAGGAATGGGATACAGTCTGGCTGGACGAGTACCACCACGGCCGGCAGAGCGATCCGCCGCTGCTGGCGGTGTACCCCGGCTGGCTGGTGGCAGCCGGGGCGCAGCTGCTGCTGGGGCTTGCGCTTTGGCTCTGGTGGAAGGGTAAGCGGTTCGGCCCGGTCTACACCCCCCGGGACTGGGTGGTGCGCCGGGGCGACGAGACCCTGGTGGCGGTAGCGGGCTGGTACGAGCGCCGGGGGCTCTGCCGGGATGCGCTGGCTCACCAGTACGGCTACCTGCGGCAGCTTTTCCGGCTGCGGTGGGGGATGGCCGCCGAGGCGACCGACCAGGAGATCGTGGGCATGGCCGAGGCCAACTGGGGGAGCGAGCGGGCGGATCGGCTCCGCGCCCTGTTCCGGCGGCAGGAGGAGGTAATGCGGGGCGGCCGGTACGGGGTGAAGGATTTTTTGGCCGACAGCCGTGAGATAGACGGGTTTATCAAAAAGTTGGAGGAGGAGTGAGCAGGCAGTGCAGCGGATAGTGAATGAACTGGAGAAGACCGTTTTTGGCCAGCGGCAGAATATTCTCCTGATGCTGACGGCGTTTCTGGCGGGCGGCCACGTGCTGCTGGAGGGGGTGCCGGGGCTGGGCAAGACCAAGATGGTGCGCACCCTGGCGCGGCTGATGGACGGGGATTACCGGAGGATCCAGTTCACCCCCGACATGATGCCCAGCGACATCGTGGGGAACGTGGTCTACAACATGAAGGAGGGGCAGTTTCAGACAATCAAGGGGCCGGTCTTCACCAACCTGCTGCTGGCGGACGAGATCAACCGCACCCCGCCCAAGACCCAGGCCGCGCTCCTGGAGGCGATGGAGGAGCGGCAGGTGACTATCCAGGGCAGCACCTTCCGGCTGCCGGACCCCTTCTTCGTGGCGGCGACCCAGAACCCGGTGGAGTACGAGGGGACCTACCCCCTCCCGGAGGCGCAGCTGGACCGGTTCATGTTCAAGCTGATCGTGGGGTATCCCCCGCCGGAGCAGGAGAAGGCGGTCCTCACCAACCACGTCCCTTACTACGAGGAGATGGAACGGAAGGTGGAGCCGGTCCTCTCCCTGGAGCGGATACGGGAGAAGCGGGAGGAGATGGACCGGGTGGTGGTGGAGGACGGCATCGTGGACTACGTCCTGGCCATCGTCCAGAGGACCAGGGACACCAAGCGGGTGCTGCTCGGCGCCAGTCCGCGGGCGGGGATCTTTATCCTGCTGGCGGCCAAGGCCTGGGCGGTGCTGGATGGACGCGGCTACGTGACACCCGACGACGTGAAGGTGGTGGCGCTGCCCGCGCTGCGGCACCGCCTGATCACCGCCCCGCAGTTCGAGTTGGAGGGGGGGACCAGTGAACAGGTTGTCAAAGAGATTTTGGGATCGATTCCAGTCCCTCGGTAGATACCTGGTACACGGCTTCGTGGCGCCCACCCGGCGGCTCGTCGCCCTCACCCTTCTGGGGGCCGCACTGATCGCCCCCGGCGTGGCGCTGGGGGCCGGGTTCATGGCGTTCTGGGTATACAATGGGTTTCTGGCCATTCTCAGCCTGATCGATATCTGGCTGCTGCCGGGGGCTGAAAGTATAAGGGTCGGGCGCCGGATGCCCGAGTCGGTGGACGTGCTGCAGCCGTTTAAGGTGACGCTCGAGGTCACGAACGACAGCGGGCAGCCGCTCTTTTTCGCCCTGAGGGACGACCTGCCGATGGAGTTCAAGGGGGTTCCCCCGCTGCTGGGCCGGGCCGGGGGCCGGTTCGAGTCGGCTGATTACGAGACCGCTGCCGGCGAGAGGGGGAGGTACCGGTTTTCCTGGGTCCACCTCCGGTACTGGGGCCGCATGGGGCTCTGGGCCAAGCAGCGCCGGGTCGCCCTGGAGCAGGAGATAAAGGTGCTGCCGGACCTGTCCGCGGTGCGCGGCTACCTCTCGTCGCCGCAGCAGAGCCTGATCCTGGGGGGCAGGCGGCTGCGCCGCAGGGTCCTGACCGGCACCGAGTTTCACGGGATACGGGACTACTTCCCGGACGACGACGCTCGGTACATCAACTGGAACGCTTCCGCCCGGGCGGGCCGGATCATGACCAACGTGTATCAGCCCGAGCGGGGGAAGAACGTAACCATCCTCCTGGACTGCGGGCGGATGATGGGGGTGGAGCTGGACGGGCAGGTCAAGCTGGACCGAACCATAGAGGCCGCGCTGATCATGGCGGCGGTCGCCCTGCGCCAGGAGGACCAGGTGTCGGTGCTGGCCTTTTCCGACCGCGTCAAGGCCTGGGTCCCGCCGGGCAGGAGGACGTCTCACCTGCACGAGATTCTGGAGGCGGTATACGACCTGAAGAGTGACTTCACCGAGTCCAACTACCGCATGGCGCTGGAGCATATCGGCCGCTATCAGAAGAAGCGGAGCTTCCTGGTACTGTTTTCGGATATGGAGAGCTACCTGTTCGAGGACCAGCTGATACCTTACCTGACGAGGCTGGGGCGGGTCCACCTGCCGCTGCTGCTGTCGCTGAAGGATCCGCAGCTTCTCAGGTGGACGGGGCTGGAGCTGGCGAACAGCCGCCAGGCTTATGTCAAGAGCATCGCCCGTCGGTTCGAGCAGGACCGGCGCGAGTACGCGCAGAGGGTCAGCCGGCTGGGGATCAACCTGATCGATGTGCCGGCCGACGAGTTTGCCCTGGCGGCGGTCAACTTCTACCTGGAGGTCAGGTCGAGGGAGGCGCTTTGACGCTCCTGGAAGCGGCCGTACCGGTAGTAGGCCGCCAGCAGTATGAGCGTGACGGCGGCGACGCTGTACTTTGCCCCCAGGGTCAGGGACGATGGGGTGATGTACCCCTCGATGACGGCGGCGATGACGAACAGGGGAAAGGTCCCCAGGAGCAGCTGGGCGGACTCCCTGGCTGACCGGAGGAACTGGTGCTTCCAGGGGTAGGGACCGGGGACCAGCATGTGGTACCCCATGTAGAGCCCCGCCCCGCCGGCGATGAAGATGGCGGTGAGTTCGATGATCCCGTGGGGCAGGATGTAGGCGAAGAAGGGGTAGAGCTTGCCCGCCCGCCAGAACACGGCGGCCAGCGCCCCGAGCATCAGCCCGTTATCCAGCAGCAGGTAGAAGCTGAACGTCCCAAAGGTGACGCCGCCGACGAAGGCCAGGATGGCGACCCGGATGTTGTTGGTCATGATCGCCGCGGAGATGACGGGGTGGCTGATGAATTCGTGCCCTTCCCCGAGCCGGTCGGGCGATACGCCCTCCGCTATCTCCGGGGGCAGGACGACGTAAAGGTTCAGCGGGTCGTAGTATATGGCGAGGAATCCCGAGAGCGCCCCGACCAAAAACAGCAGAAAGGCGAAGCCGATGAAGAGCCCCCGCTTCTGGATCAGCGAGGGGAAGTAGGACTTGAAGAAGTGGGAGAGCTGATGGCCGCTGGTGTACTCCTCCCGGTAGACGATGTGGTGCGCCCGGGTGACCAGGTCGTTCAGGTACGAGGTGGCGCTGTCCTCGGGGTAATAGGTCCTGAGGTAGGCCAGGTGGGTGGAGGACCGCCGGTAGAGCCGGGTCAGGAGGTCGATGTCCTGGGCGCTGATGGTGTGCTTCTGTTTGTGGAAACGGGACAACAGGTCCTCCAGGGAGGACCAGTCTTCCTTGTGTTCCCTGATAAACGCAGCGAATCCCATGCCGCACCGCCTTTTGGGGGAGCCCCCCGGGTTTTTTATCGGATATTATTACTATAGTTGATTGGGGACGGGGAGTAAAGGAATGTCTATAAATGCGGACGGACAAATTAATATCGTAACCCCGGAGAACGTGGGCCTGCAGATTACGACCGCCGGGCTGGGCAGCCGCTCGGGGGCGCACATCATCGACTCGCTGGTCCTGGCCGCCGCGAACGTGCTGCTGATCCTGGCCGTCCAGGCGGTGCTGGTGGTGGGAGGGAGTACAATTACAGAGGCTCACGAGTATCTGGTGGCGGGCATCATTATCTTCCTCTTTTTTGGCAACTTCGGGTACTTCCTGCTGATGGAGTTTTACCGGGACGGGCAGACCATAGGCAAGCGGGTCCTCGGGGTGAGGGTGGTGCAGGACAACGGGCAGCCGCTGACCTTCCTCTCGGCAGCCATCCGGACCTTTTTCCGCATCGTCGACTTTCTCCCGTTTTTATACTTCCTGGGAATACTGGCGTGCTTTCTCCACCCCCGGAACAAACGCATCGGGGACATGGTGGCCGGGACAATCCTGGTCGTGGACCCGACCCGGGAAAGGCTGGCGGCCAGACGGGGCGTCGATAAGGAGATCGAGAAGCTGAGGCCCGACCTGCCTAGGCTCGACCTGCGGGAAGAGATGCGGCAGTCGGTGACCCGGGAGGAGTGGCGGATGCTGGCGGCCTTCATCGAGCGGCTTCCGACCCTGTCCCCGGAGAAGAGCCGGGAATACGGCCGCCAGATGGCGGACTACTTCGAGCAGCGGCTGGACCTGAAAACCGAGGGCGGCCAACCGGGGAACCGGGTGGCGTTCCTGGCCGCGCTCTACCTGATACTGAAGCAGGACTGGGGCGTGTAGCGGGGATAAGGTGCAGAGTATCTCGGTGAAAGGGTAAACTGGGGTTGGCGATAATCGATGATTGGGGTGCTTTATGCGGCTCAAGGACTTTGAGGACGATATAGAAGCGAAGATCGTGGAGCGGGGCTGGGATTATTATCGCGCGGGAAATGTGGCCAACCTTAAGAAACAGGGCGAAGGGCTCTATCGTGCGGTTGTGGAGGGGACCGAGCGGTATCGGGTAGAGGTGACGCTTTCGGGTGATTATATAGCTGACTCGGTATGCAGCTGCCCGTATGACCAGGGAGAGATCTGCAAGCACCAGGTGGCGGTTTTTTACGCGTTGCGGGATAAAACCGATGATATCAGCGACCAGGCCGGTAAGGGGGAATCGGGTACGTCCCTGCCGGAGCTGCTGAACAAGGCGGACCGTGAGGTGCTGGAACGGGTTCTGTTGGATATGGCGGAAAAGGATGACCTGGTCTGCAAGCGATTGGAGATGCTATTGAGCAAAAAGACGCTGGAAAACGAAATGAAAGACTGCAGGGCGTTGATCCGTAACGCGATAAACTCTCATGGCGGAAGGCGGGGATTCGTCGAGTACCGCAGTGTCCGGGGAGCGCTGTCGGGAGCGGCCCTGGTTGCCGAAAGGGCAGAGACGTACAAGAAAAAAGGGGCTTACTTCCGGGCTTTCACGCTGGCCTTGGGAATCTTGCAGGAGATGATGCGCCTGGTCGCTATGGCGGATGACTCTGATGGAATGATCGGGGATTACATAGGCTTCAGTATAGATGCCATGACGAGCAGTCTTGAGGGCCTGGGACGGGAAGAAAGGGAATCGGTTTATAAGACCCTGCTAAAGGAGTGCCGGCACGCCCGATATGACGTATTCGACGACTCGCGCTTCGACCTGCTGCGGATGCTGGTGGATTTAGCGGACACACCGAGGAAACGCAAAGAGGTGGAACAGAGCATCGATTACCTGCTGGAGCAGGAAAAACGCAGTGATACGAGCAGCCGATTCGCGGAAGAGCGGTTGGCTCTGATGCGCTACGAGCTGATCCTCCGCTCCGGCGACGTTGAAAGCTCCGAGCGGTATCTGCTGGTCAACCTGCACTTTTCGGACTTCCGGGAAATAGCTATCAGAAAGGCTGTCTCGAAAAAAGACTACGCCGGCGCCGAGGAACTGTGCCGCCAGGGTGAGGCGCAGGATAAGCTCAGGGGATACCCAGGGTTGATTAATAAATGGAAGAACCACCGGGCGGTCATCTACCGGGAGACCGGGCGCCGGGACGAGTGGCGGGAATTGGTGAGGGAATTCGCGGTGGACGGCAGCATGGAGGCTTACCGAGACTATCGGGGCAGTTTTTCGGCAGAAGAATGGCTGGGAGTGCGGGACCAGTTTTTATCGGAGATGAATAAACGGCGCGGTTCTTTTATGATTTATCCCGAGGTGCTCCTGGAGGAGGAGAGGTACGACCTGCTGCTGGATTATGTGCGCGCTGAGCCGGGCCGAGTTGTGAAGTATGGGGAAAAGCTGTGTGAGCATGAACCGGAAGTGGTGGATACTGTTTTCCGCGAATATATCAAGCAGCAGGCCCGGGAAGCCGACAACCGAAGCAAGTACCGACGGGTGGCTTACCTGCTGAAGAGCTACTCCTCCATGGTGGGAAAAGAGAAGGCGTCCGAGCTGCGCGATCGGCTGATGGAAGAATACCCCCGAAGGCCGGCCATGCTGGACGAGCTAAGAAAGGTAAAGTGATGTTCAACGAGGAGGGGTACCTGAGGGGCATACGGCTGGTACGGGAGCGGGTGGCTGCTTTTTCCGAGTTCCCGTTCTGCCTGGACGCGTTTCGCTGCCTGGAGGAACTGTGCTTCCACCCCCGGGTGACTTTTATCGTGGGTGAGAACGGGACCGGGAAGTCGACCCTGCTGGAGGCGGTCGCCGTGGCCTGGGGGTTTAACCCCGAGGGCGGCTCCATGAACTTCAACTTCTCCACCCGGGCCTCCCACTCGGTACTCCACCAGTCGCTGCGGCTGGTCCGGGGGCCCAAGCGGCCGAGGGACGGTTTTTTCCTGCGGGCCGAGAGTTTTTACAGCCTGGCGACGCAGATCGAGGAGCTGGACCAGGGCCCGGGAAGGAGCCGGGTGATAGACTCCTACGGGGGGCGTTCCCTGCACGAGCAGTCGCACGGGGAGGCCTTTTTCGCGATGTTTATGAACCGGTTCGGCGGCGGCGGCCTCTACATCCTGGACGAGCCCGAGGCTGCGCTGTCGCCCCTGCGCCAGATGGCGATGGTGTCCCGCATCCACGATCTGGTCAGGCAGCGGTCCCAGTTTATCATCGCCACCCATTCGCCGATCATCATGGCCTATCCCGACGCGGTCATCCTGACCCTGACCGGGGAGGGCTTCTCGGTAGTGGATTACGAGGACACGGATCACTACCGGATCACCCGGGACTTCATGAACAACCGGGAGAGGATGCTGAAGGAGCTGATGGAATAGGTTGGGACCGTAATGGTTATTGGCGGCCGTGTACGGGAGAGCGGGATGACACGCTCTCTGTTATTTTTCTACCCTGGCGCGGGAGGGGGAATACTGATAGAATGTACAGGTATGGAAATCACTGAGTTTTTCTGGAAAGAAGGTTATTGTCTTTAATATGGGGCAGGAAATGATTCGCAACCTTGCGATTATCGCGCACGTGGACCACGGCAAGACCACCCTGGTGGACGGGATGCTGAAGCAGAGCGGGGTCTTTCACGAGAAGCAGGTGGTGGAGGAGCGGGTGATGGACAGCGGCGACCTGGAGAGGGAGCGCGGCATCACCATCATGGCCAAGAACACGGCGGTGTTTTACGCGGGCTACCGGTTGAACATCGTGGATACCCCCGGCCACTCCGATTTTGGCGGGGAGGTGGAGCGGATCGTGCAGATGGTGGATGGGGTGCTGCTGCTGGTGGACGCCACGGAAGGCCCGATGCCGCAGACCCGCTTCGTCCTGCGCAAGGCGCTGGCCGCGGGCCTCACCCCGATCGTGGTTATCAATAAGATCGACCGACCCACGGCCCGGACCGGGGAGGTCCTGGACGAGGTGCTGGAGCTTTTTATAGAGCTGGAGGCGACCGACGAGCAGCTTGACTTCCCGGTCGTCTACACCAACGCCCGGGCGGGACAGGCCTCCCTGGCCCCCGAGGTCCCGGGGGTGAACCTCCAGCCGCTGTTCGATATGATAGTGGACTGCATCCCGGCCCCGGGCGGGGACGCTCTGGCTCCCCTGCAGCTGGGGGTGACCATGATCGATTACGACACCTACCTGGGAAGGCAGGGGGTGGGGAGAATCCAGAACGGCCGCATCGCTCTGAAGCAGGACGTGGTGGTGGTCAGAGGCGGGGACGTCTCGCCCCGGCAGCGGGTGTCGGGGCTGTACGTGTTCGACGGGCTGAAGAAGGTTCCCGCCGATGAGGCCGGCGCGGGTGAGATCGTGGTAGTGGCGGGGCTGGAGGACATCAACGTGGGAGAGACCATCGCGGATGTGGACAGCCCGGTCCCGGTCAGCTTCGTGAAGATCGATGAACCGACGGTGGCGGTGGGGATAAGGGTGAACAAGAGCCCGTTCGCGGGCCGGGAGGGTTCCTACGTGACCTCGCGCAAGCTGGCGGAGAGGCTGATGCGGGAGCTGGAGCACGACGTGAGCCTCCGGGTGGAGGGAACCGACTCGCCCGACTCGTTTCTGGTCTCGGGGCGCGGCGAGCTGCACCTGTCCATCCTGATCGAGACCATGCGGCGGGAGGGGTACGAGTTCGAGGTGTCGCGCCCGCAGGTGATCGAGCGGGAGATCGACGGGGAGAGGTGCGAGCCGATCGAGGAGCTTTTGATAGAGGTCCCCGAGGAGTACGTGGGGGTGGTGATGGAGCGGCTGGGCCCCCGCCGCAGCGAGCTGGTGAACATGATGCATAAGGGTGACGGGATGGTGTCCCTGGAGTACCACGTGCCCACCCGGGGGCTGTTCGGGTTCCGCTCCGAGTTTTTGACCGACACCAAGGGGTTGGGGGTCATGCACCACATGTTCCACCACTACGCCCCCCACCGGGGCGAGATACAGACCCGGACCCGGGGTTCGCTGGTGGCATTCGAGACCGGGGAGACCACCAGCTACGGGATCGAGAACGCGCAGGAGCGGGGCGAACTTTTCGTGGGGACCGGGGTGCCGGTCTACCGGGGGATGGTGGTGGGCGAGAACTCCCGCCCAGGGGATATCGCCATCAACGTCTGCAAGAAGAAGCAGCTTACCAACATCCGCAGCTCGACCTCGGACATCGCGGCCAAGCTGATCCCGCCGCGGCTGATGAGCCTCGAACAGTGCCTGGAGTTTATCGCGGACGACGAGCTGATGGAGGTCACCCCCAAGAACTTCCGCGTCCGTAAGCAGACGTAGGGTCCCGGTTGAGGGGGAGGGCCGGTGGAAATGTTGTATTGCCGTTTTGCCATCACTCCAAGGACAGACGAGTTCAGCTTGGCGACAAGTTAAAACTGCCTCTTCCGAAATAGTTGCTGAGCATTAAGATCATGCGATAAAATCAAGACCGTATTCAATCTATGGCTATGGCTGGGCCTCACCCTGCGGTGTCCTGTCGCTCCATACTCCCTCTGCTGTACTGCCAACTGTTCATGCTTCGGGTAGAATGGGTAATAAGGCCGAATATGCAATCCATGCACTCGGCCTTCTCGCGACCTCCTGTCGCTCGCCCCTCTTCTACCAGTCAGCATTCGCAGGGCAGTAAGACGCAGAGTACCATAACGGGCTCAAGCCCCCGCAGGGCTCACCCGCTATTTGGGGGCGATTGAATACTGTTGCAAGAGAAGAATCCCCAACGGTGTGTCCTGTACTACGCAACCGCCGCTGAACAATAAGACCGCAAGACAACGTATATCACCATAAGTTAATTCAAATAAAGTATATATAACCCTCGGTTTAACTCTGATAGGTACAGAAGCTTAAAATAAAAAATATGCGGTAATTTGCAGGACATTGTAGACTTGTAAAGAAAATATGTCTAGTATTTGTTTATGCCCTGGTGTTTTCCAGGCCGGGAAGGATTTTGCCCATTATACAGTTTTCTGAGGAGGAGAGGGCAAGGTATGGGTGTGATTAAAGTTCTGGTAGTGGATGATTCCCCATTTTCCCGCACCATTCTCGCTGACACGCTGCAGGAGTTCGGCTACGATGTGGTCGGCGAGGCTGATTCGCTGGAGTCCCTGATTCAGGCCTATGAAAGCGGCAAGCCCGATATCGTCACCATGGACATCGCGATGCCGGGGGCGGACGGGTTCGAGTGCAGCCGGGCGCTCCGCCTGCACGACCCGGCGGCGAGGATCATCATGGTCAGCTCGATGAAGGACGAGGTGACCGAGACCCAGGCCAGAAAAATCGGGATAATGGGGTATGTCCAGAAGCCGGTCGACGGCGAGGTGCTGGACCGGGTGATCAAAAACGTGGTCGCGCCCGATGCGCTGTTCGCGAAATTGGATAAATGGGCACCCAATATCTTCAAGGAGGCGGCGGACCAGAGCATCACCCGCATGACCAGGACCACGGTCACGGTCAGGGACAGCGATGAGCAGCAGAACTCGCACATGTCCCAGGGGATCTCGGTGGTCATCGGGATCATCGGGAAGTACGCGGGCAACATGATCCTGGATATATCGATGGAGGCGGCGGGAAAGATGGCGGCGGCGATCCTGCGCCGCAAGCCCAAGAATAAAAACGAGGTCCTGGCGATGGTTGGCGAGCTGGCCAACGTGGTGGCCGGGGTCGCGTGTTCGATGCTGAATAAGAAGGATAAGTCCCTCGGTCTCAGGGTGTCCCCGCCGAGCCTGTTTTATGGGGCCCCGACCGAAATCATCAGCCCGAGTATAAAGAACCACGTCTTCGATGTGGAGACTGACTTCGGCAGCGTTTACCTGAGCGTCGGATTCAAGAAAGGATCGGTTTTATGGATGTAAATTCTATCAACCCTATTCTTAGCTCTTTCGTATCAATACTGCCGCAGATTGGATTCCAGACGGTGGAAAAACGGGAAGTGAAGCTGATCGAACCGATGCTGGAGAATATCGGGCTGCTGATCAACATCAGCATGGTGGGTCCGCTTCGGGGTTCGATAGTGATCGGGATGGAGGTCGAAGCGGCGAAGCAGTTCGCTTCCAAGATGATGATGGGGATGCCGGTCCTGGAGCTGGATGAGCTGGCTCAGAGCGCGATCTCGGAGATGGGCAACATGGTCTGCGCCACCGCCTGCACCAACTACAACCTGGCGGGTATCGACGGGCTGGATATCTCCCCGCCGACCCTGCTGATCGGCGAGGGCGGCCAGGTGAAGCTGGCGGTGCCCAAGGTGATACTGGTCCGGTTCGAAGTCGACGGCATCATGGTGAATGTCTACATAGGGCTCTTCGAGGCCTAACGGAGGGCAGGGTTAGATGACTCCGACCGAAGTGGGGAGTCATCTTTTTTTTTGAATCGGGGCGGCCGGCCGGAAAAATCTACCGGTTTCTTGTCGAAAATAAGGCGGGGACTTTGGTAATATATATAATTGAGAAGCTGTAAAGGGGCGATAGACCTGGCAGAGACACAGAAAACGACCAAGAAACGGTCTGTAAAATCCGATCCCGGGGATAACCGCATCGCGATAGGGGAGCACCGGGCCTACTGCGTGCACTGCGGCGCCAAGAACCTGGTCAAGCCCAACTGGCGGACGGTGACCTGCAGCAGCTGCGGCAAGAAAGGGCCGGTGGAGGAGAAGCCCCCGCCGAAGAAGGCGAAAAGGGTAAGCCAGCCCCGTAAGGCGAAGGCCGAGCCGGCGGCGGAGCCGGAAAAAGCGGAGACCGCCACCGATACGGGGAACCGAATGATATTGAACACCGTTATCGCTATCGGGGCGATCGTGGCGCTGTCGATGGTGCTGCGGCTGGTCGGCCGGTAGCCGGGGAGGGTGTATCGGCGGGTTCAGGCAGTGATATTTTGAGAAGGGGATGCTGAAGATAGACGAGATTATTAAAAAGGTTTCCGAGGACGTACGGCTGCCGTCCTGGAAGGTGGAAAACACGGTAAAGCTGCTGGACGAGAAATCGACCATCCCCTTTATCGCCCGCTACCGCAAGGAAGCGACCGGGGAGCTGGACGAGACCCAGATCTCTCGGATCGAGGAGCTGCTTAGCCACTACCGCAACCTCCTGAAGCGCAAGGAAGAGGTAATCCGCCTGATCGATGAGCAGGGGAAGCTGACGGAGGAACTGAGGGCGGAGATATTGGCCGCCAATACCCAGGCCGAGGTGGAGGACCTCTACCGGCCTTTCCGGCCGAAGCGGACGACCCGGGCCAGCGTGGCCCGGGAGCGGGGCCTGGAGCCGCTGGCGGAGTATCTGCTGAGTTTTCCGCTGGAGGGGTCCCCGGAGGTGGAAGCGGAGGGACACCTGACCGAGCTGGTGCCCACGGTGAAGGACGCCCTGCAGGGGGCCATGGACATCGTGGCGGAGCGGGTTTCGGACGACCCCGAGGTGAGGCGGAAGGCCCGGGACCTGACCCGGGCCAACGGGCTGTTCATAGCCCGGGCCAAGGAGCCGAAGCCCGAATCGCCTTTCCGCAACTATGACGACTTCAAGGCGCCGGTGAGGAGCATCGCCCCTCACCAGGTGATGGCGGTCAACCGGGCGGAGCGCCAGGAGTACCTGGCGGTCAAAATCGAGGTCGGGTCCGCGCTGGTGCTGGACTACATATACCGGAGACACCTGCGCCCGGGGGTGACCGCGGAGCTGGTGAAGGCGGCGATCGATGACGCCTACCAGAGGCTGATCGCCCCGGCGGTGGAGCGGGAGATCCGCGGCGAGCTGACCGACCGAGCGGAAGAGCAGGCGATAACGGTGTTTTCTAAAAACCTCCGCAGCCTCCTGATGCAGCGGCCGGTGAAGGGCAAGGTGGTGCTGGGGATCGACCCGGGCCAGCGGACGGGTTCGAAGATCGCGGTGGTCAACGAGCAGGGCGACCTGCTGGAGACGGACGTCATCTACCCGATACCTCCGCACAACCGGGTGGAGGAGGCCTTCCAGAAGCTTTCGCGGATGCTCGACAAGCACGGGGTCAACGCCATCACCCTGGGCAACGGTACGGGCTCGCGGCAGATCGAGGAGCTGCTGATCGGGTTCCTGAAGCGGTGGAACCGCCCGGGTCTGGCCTATACCATCGTGAGCGAGGCGGGGGCCAGCGTGTACAGCGCCTCCAAGCTGGCGGCCCAGGAGTTTCCCGACCTGGACCTGTCGCTCAGGAGCGCGGTCTCGATCGCCCGGCGGGTCCAGGACCCGCTGGCGGAGCTGGTGAAGATACCGCCGAAGTCGGCCGGGGTCGGCCAGTACCAGCACGACCTGCCGCCCAAGGAGCTGGACGAGAGCCTGGCCCGGGTGGTGGAGCTCTGCGTCAACAGCGTGGGGGTGGACCTGAACACCGCCTCCCCGGCGCTCCTCAGGTACGTCTCGGGGGTGAACGCCACGGTGGCGGAGAATATCGTGCGGTTCCGCCGGGAAAACGGGAGGTTTTCCAGCCGGGAGCAGCTGAAGAAGGTCCCCAAGCTGGGGCCCAAAAGCTTCGAGCAGTCGGCGGGGTTTCTCCGGGTCTCGGAACCCGGCAACCCGCTGGACGCCACGGCCGTCCACCCGGAGAGCTACCACCTGGCGAAGACGCTGCTGGAGATGGTTGGCTCCAGCACCGGCGAGATCGGCAGCGAGGCCCTGAAGGCGAAGATGAAGGATATAAAAGTGGAGGAGATGGCCGCGCTCCTGGAGTGCGGGGTGCCGACGCTGCGGGACATAGTCGACTCGCTGCTGCGTCCCGGCCGCGACCCGCGGGAGGACCTGCCCGCACCGGTGTTCAGGACCGATGTAAAGGAAATGGCGGACCTGAAGCCGGGGATGGGGCTGACGGGAACGGTGCGGTCGGTGACCGACTGGGGGGTCTACGTGGATATCGGGGTCAAGCAGGACGGGATGGTCCACAAGTCGCAGCTGGCGGGGAGGTTCGTCCGCCATCCCCTGGACGTGGTCAGCGTGGGTGACATTATCCAGGTGTGGGTGCTGGAGGTGGACCTCGCCCGTAAGCGGATCGGGCTGACGATGCGGAGGCCGGGCGAAGGTTAGGAGGAAGGATAGGCAGGCGTCATGTTCGCGCCGGGGCGGGAGCCCGGGTGTTTTAACGCTATCGGAAAGTATAATAGAGGACTTTCCGATGCAAGCAAGTGCAACTAAGGTTCCTGCCTTCGGCAGTAACCCAGTTTTCTTCGCCACTTGATCGATGGTAAGCCCGGGTGCGGTCCCGGGCCTTTTGCTCGCGCTATCGGAAAGTATATTAGAGGACTCTCCGATGCAAGCAAGTGCTACTAAGGCTATCGCTTGCGCCAGAGGCTTGGCGACAAGCTAAAACTGCCTCTCCCGAATAGTTGCTGAGCATTAAGATCATGCGATAAAATCAAGACCGTATTCAATCTATGGCTATGGCTGGGCCTCGCCCTGTGGTGTCCTATCGCTCCATACTCCCTCTGCTACGCAGATTACCCGAACATCATACCTTACTCATACGTTGCTATATCGCCAGATGCTGTTTATACTCCAAGCTGGAGAAAGGGTCTTCGACCCTGCTGTACTGCCGACTGCTCATGCTTCGGGTAGATGGGGTAATAAGGCCGAATATGCATCCTGCACTCGGCCTTCTCGCGACCTCCTGTCGCTCGCCCCTTTTCTACCAGTCAGCATTCCCCTGCTTCGCAGGTTGTCAAGATGCAATTTCTCATACAAACTTTCTCTTAGGTTCTGAACACTCCCTATGTTCCATCCTGGAGAAAGGGTCTCCCATGGTCGACCCTAGGGCAGTAAGACGCAGAGCACCATAACGGGCTCCTGACACCGCAGGGCTCACCCGCTATTTGGGGCCGATTGAATACTGTTGCAAGAGAAGAATCCCCAACTGTGTGTCCTGTACTACGCAACCGCCGCTGAACAATAAGACCGCAAGTTTTCTTCGAGCTACCCCTGATATCCAGAGTCATTTAACGTAAATATATATAACTTCTCCTTGTAAAATGGGATTGATATTATATAATATTATGGGTATAGACAGCAGAAATTGTTTAATCTATAAACCAGCGCGTGCTTGATCGACTGCGGCTTGTTATTTAATCGTTGCTAGTGAGGAACGGGTATGGACTATCGCCTGGCTGACCTGCTGGATGTTTCTTCCCTTAATCGGATGCTGGACAGCTTCAGTGAGATATTCGGCATGGCCATAGTGGTCGTGGATGCAGAAGGGATTCCACTGTTTAAGTCCAGTCAACATAAAGTCTGCCTGAATTATCACCGCGCTTTTCCGATAAGCCTGGAACGCTGCCGCCAAAACGAGGAAACAGTCAATGGACTGCTGCGGAAAGGTTCCCTGGCTTCCAGCCGGTGCCTGAACGGGATGATGGACTATGCCATGCCCATCGTCATCGAGGGCGAGCGCCTGGGGGCTTTGATAGTGGGGCAGTTCTTCAACGAGGAGCCGGACGAGTCCTTCTTCCTTCGACAGGCCGGGGAATGCGGGTTTGATGAGGCGGCCTACCTGGAGGCGGTCCGGCGGGTGCCGGTGATACCCGCCGAAAGGGTCGGCCATATTGTCGAGTTTTTGAACCAGTTCGTGCACACCCTGACCATGATGGGACTCGAACGCCTGAGGAAGGTCCGGGTCGAGGCGGCGGAGGCGGAACAGGAGCGGCTGGAGGCCAAGGCGGCGATGAGCCGGGCGGAAAGGCTGGTCTCGATAGGCACCCTGGCGGCGGCGGTGTCGCACGAGATCAGCCAGCCGCTGAACTACATCAAACTGACCGCCAGCAGCATCCTCTACTGGCACCAGAGGCGGAAGCAGATGGAGCTGGACCAGGTAATGGACATGATACAGGAGATATCCAATGAGGTGGACCGGATAGAGAAGACCATCACCCACCTGAAGACGCTGGTGCGCAAGCCCGAGACTGAACTGGAGCTGTGCGACCTGAATGCGGCGGTGGGGAGGGCGCTCGAACTGGTGGGCAAACAGATGGAGGCGCACCGGGTGGGGCTGACCCTGGAGCTGGAAGATAAGGGCATGAATGTATGGGCAACCATGACCGGGCTGGAGGAGATAACCATCAACCTGCTGGTCAACGCCGTGCAGGCCCTGGACACGGTGGAGGGCCCGGGCAAGGAGATAAGGGTAAGGACCCGGGTGGAAAGGAAGAGCGTCGTGCTCGAGGTTGCCGACAACGGTCCGGGGGTGAGCGAGGAGATGAAGCAGAAGATTTTCGAGCCGTTTTTTACCACCAAGCCGGCGGGGGAAAACACGGGACTGGGCCTGGCCATCGTTTACACCCTGGCGGCCAACTACCAGGGGAGGCTCGAGGTGGAAAACACGGAGCCGCGGGGCGCGACCTTCCGGATGGTTCTTCCCCTGGCCGACGGATGAGGTGCTGAGCGGTAAGACGATAGTCGGGTGGAGGGTTTATGAAGATACTGCTGGTCGATGATGACAAGAAGAGCCGCCAGGCCACGAGCCGGTTCCTCAAGGAACTGGGACACCAGGTGACCGAGTGCGACAGCGGTGAATGCGCCCTGAAGGAGTACGCCGAACAGGACTACCCGTTGGTGCTCACGGATATCAAGATGCCGGGGATGTCGGGCCTGGAGCTGCTGGAGCGGATATCCCGGTCCCCCCACCGCTGGAAGACGGATGTGGTGCTGTTTACGGGTTTTGGCGATATGCAGTCGGTGATGGAAGCCCTGCGTGCGGGCGCTTACGACTATATTTTAAAGCCGGTGGACGCCGAGATGCTGGCCGCCCTGATCGAGAGGATAGCTGAACACCAGGCCCTGCGGAGGGAGAACCAGCGGCTCACGGAGCACTTCGACGAGGAGCTGGAGGCGGCGACCCAGGATACCCAGCGGGAGTTGATGAGCCTGAAAAAGGCCGTGGCGAAGAACGTCGGGGTCGGTCCCGTGGGGGTGTTCTCGGAGGTCATGGAGTCCATCGTCGAGCGGGCCAGGATGTACCACCGGGACCGGGGCATCCCGGTGCTGATCGAGGGCGAGACCGGGACCGGCAAGGAGATCATGGCCCGGCTGGTGCACTACGGGGAGTTTGAACGAACGGCCTCCCTGGCGGAGCCGTTTGTCGACGTGAACTGCGCCGCCATCAACCCGAACCTTTTCGAGAGCGAGATCTTCGGCTACGAGGCGGGTGCTTTCACCAGCGGGTCTCCCCGCGGGCAGAGGGGCAAGCTGGACCTGGCTGTGGGAGGGACCCTGTTCCTGGATGAGATCAGCGAGCTGCCCCCCGAGGTCCAGGCCAAGCTCTTACGGGTTATCCAGGAGAGGGAGTACTACCGGGTAGGCGGGCTGAAGAAGATCAAAACCGATGTCCGGATCGTCTGCGCGACCAACACCAGGATCGAGGAAGAGGTGGAGCGCGGCGGGTTCCGGCGGGACCTGTACTACCGCCTGAAGGTGGGCCAGATACAGATACCTCCGCTCAGGGAACGGAGGGAGGAGATAGTAAAGCTGGCGGAGATGTTTCTCAGGGAGTTTTCGGGTCTCCGAAAGAGGTGGTTCCAGAGTATTGGGGCGGAGGCGGCCGGGATACTCACGGGATACGGCTGGCCGGGCAACGTCCGCGAGCTTCGTAACGTGATGGAGATGGTGGTGTTTCTGTTCGACGACGTGGAGGTAAGGCGACAGCACCTGGAGGGGCTGCTGGCGGAAAACGGGAAGGCGGGCGGAGAAGATGACCCGAAGGCGGTCAGTTCACTGATCCTGCCGTTTCCCGCTGAAGGGTATTCCCTGAAGGACTACAACAACCTTATCATCCAGAAGGTGCTGGAGGCCCACGGAGGCAACCATACCGCCACGGCGCGCTATCTGGGGATCTCCCGGCGGGCCCTGCTCTACCGTCTGGAGGAGAACGGCATCAAGTTTAACTGACAGATTGACATTAACTGCGCACAATTTTTGTCACTTGGTGTGCAGATACGTTCATTAATATACCACTACGGATTTACCATTATATTGCCCGGCAGACTGTACCAGGTCGATCTGCCGAAGTCCCTGATAATCCTCTCTTTTAAGACCTGGCTCTGCCGGCCGGTCAGCATGACCCGCCGGGCCTGGTACCTAAAAGATACCAGGCTGCCTTTCGCCTTTTCCTTCGGCTCCTGGCCGCAAAAGCAGTCTTCCATCAGGTTGACCAGCCTCAGTTCTTGGGGCTGGTGGTTGATTCCGCCGTCCTCGTCGAAGTAGACATAGTCCGTGAGGATCCTCAGCAGCCGGCAGCACTGGCCCGGCCTGAACAGAACCTCCACCTTCACCACGATCTTTCTCGCGAGGTCGGGGTATTTCCGGTCCAGGTATCCGCTGGAACTCACCCTTCGGATGCTGTCGGTCCCGAGAAAGTAGGTCCGTGCCCTTATCGACGCTGATTCGAGCGGCTTCTTCTTCATCTGTGACGTTCTCCTCTCAGAAACTGCCTAGTCATTTCTGAAGCAAAAAACGCGCCAGATTCTTTGGCGAAACCAGGGGGCTGCGCGGAAATCTAACGTTTTAATTATCGGGCCGATATTTTTTTAACGCTGGGCATTTCTGGCTTATTCTTTGCACTATATGGTTGCAATACGATGGATGAGGTGCGGACATGAAGGTTCTGCTGATCGACGATGACTCGAGGTGCCGGGAGGCGCTGCATACGACTATCGAGCGCCTGGGGGAGTTCTGCGTGTCCTTCGGTTCGCCGCGGGCGGCGGTCGGGGAGTTTTTGCGCAACCCTTACGACTTGGTGATCACCGATCTGGATATGCCCGAGATGGACGGTATCCAGGTCCTGAGGGCGGTGTACTCGAACCGGCCGGGTACCCGGGTGGTGGTGGTGACGGGGAAGGATGACGAGGTGACGAACCAGAGGATCAAGCGGTCCGGGGCATACGCGCGGCTGCACAAGCCCATAAACATCCTCGATATAACCAGGGTCATAGAACGGGTCAAACAGGAGACTGACTGAGCGCCGGCAGTTTCACACCTGCGCACAATTTTTCGTCTGAAACAACCGGAATCGCCAGCGAATGATAGATAATCCAGAAGGGACCAGGGCTGTGCACCTGGTTTTTCCTCTTTTTCTCGATTATGAAATTTAAACCGGCTGCCGGGTGTCTTTTCTATAGTCCATCAAGTTATAGAAATAAAGTAAAGCGGTTGGAGGGATGGGGATGACCAACAAAGCCCTGTTTAAAAGGATCTGCCTGGTTTTCGTTTTGCTGTTCTTGCTGATTTATGCCGGAAGGGTGGCGTACGAGTACCGGAACGAGGGGAAGGCGCCCCAGATGGAGGTCGTGGGTTCGGCCAGCCGGGATGAGGGCGTTAAAGTCAAGAACTATGCCACCTTGAAGATGGATTACGCTGAGGCGCCCGGCGTGACCCAGGTGCTGGACCAGAAGTACGAGAAGGTGGCGACGATATCTTCTGATACCAGCGGGTACCAGGAGGATGAGAACCGTCTGTACGCAGCCATAGAACAGAACCGATGCGTGATCCAGAAAGAGAATAAACGAGGCCTGCCGGGGAACCGAAGGGTGGAAGTGGTCATCGGGGTGAAGCCCGAGCGCTTCGACGAAGCCGTCAGGAGCATGGAGGGTATCGGCCGGGTTGTATCCAAGACGGTAACCAAGACCGATAAGACCGCGGAGTACAAGCAGATGCTGGCTGACCGGGCGACACTGGAGAAGACCAAGGAGAGTTATGTCATGCTGCGTCAGAAAGGCGGCAGCATCACGGAACTCATGACCCTGGAGCAGAAGATCATCGAGATCGAGGGCCAGATCCAGAGGCAGCAGGTGAGCCTGGGCGAGTACAGCGACGAGAACGCCTTCTGCACCATAAACCTCACCCTCCAGGAGCGGACCGGGAGCAGCGGAATGGGCCGTACGGCGGCAATACTCTGGAGCGCGCTGGTGTGGTCGGCTGGGGTCTACGCGGCGGTGCTCGCGATCATCATCCTGACCGGCCTCGCGGCGGTGGTGGTGGTGTCGGTTCTCAAGTTTTCCCGGAGCGCGCTGGTGGGATTCTTCAACAGCCCAGGCACCGGCCCCGACACCCCGGATGCTGAGACCGCGGGTGACGGGGAAGCGGAGAGGAACGGGGCTTAGTGGTCTAGCGACCGCTTTTGGGTCGCAGCAGATAATACCATTGCCCTTCAGCAGGAAGATTCGGTCGAGTATCGAATACGAGTGGATAGATGTGTAAATAAGGATTCCGCGGGGGAGGGGTTATTTATGGGAGAAAAGGTCCAGGAATACAAGATCAAGGGGCACCAGCTGACCTGCCCCGTCTGCCAGGGCACCCTTTTCTGGACCCGCAAGTCGATGCTGAACACCCGGGGGCTGACCTTCCTGGGGATGGACTGGGCGAACAAGGCCGCCGACAACTACGTGTGCGACAACTGCGGGTATATGATGTGGTTCCTGCCCAAGTAACTATATCAGCGAAGTACCTATACCAGGAAAAAGGGTGAAGTCAGAAGATGTTTTTTAAGTTCGGGATAATGGGCAAGACCGTCAGGGAACTGCGGAAGAACCAGGGGCTTACCGCCAAGGAACTGGCGGAGCGCGTCAGGGTGGACACCATCGAGATCCTGAAGGTGGACGAGATGAGACTGAAAGAGGTCCCGGAGCCGCTGAAGGAAAGGATTTACCCCATATTGAGCGGGGAGTACATGGACAAGATACCGTGGTGATCGGGAAGGGCGTGTCGCAAAACGATTATTTAAAAACGTTGGGCGGCACGCTCTTTTCTGTCGGGAAGAGGCAAAAACCAACTCAAACATAGGTATCTATTACCCTTCACGCACTGTTTTGGGCACACTAAACC
>JABLWZ010000017.1 GCA_013178275.1 Bacillota bacterium
AAGCATCCCAGTACAGCCACTGGTGCTGTCTGCCGTAAGTTACTTAACCGAATCTTTGTGATTCTCAAAGAACAAAGAAATTACGAAATTTCAACTACTTAAGGTTGACTTTTTATAGTAGGTCTTTTACCAACCTGGTGATTAAGCAGCAGTAGGCTGGGCCAGCCAAGGCACGAGAATATACAGCACCTGGTTAAACTGCGCATGCAGTGCCCGTTATGGTGCTCTGCGTCTTACTGCCCTGCGAATGCTGACTGGTAGAAGAGGGGCGAGCGACAGGAGGTCGCGAGAAGGCCGAGTGCACGGATGCATATTTGGCCTTATTACCCCATCTACCCGAAGCATGAGCAGTTGGCAGTACAGCAGGGTCGAAGACCCTTTCTCCAGCCTGGATTTTAAACAGCACCTAGCGACAATAGAAAAGGTATGAGGAAAAATAATGTTCGATAACCTGCGTAAGCAGAGGGAGTATGGAGCGACAGGACACCGCAGGGTGAGGCCCAGCCCTGACCGAGATTGAATGCGGCTTTGATTTATCGCATGATCTTAATGCTCATTCCCTTATATACTTTCTGATAGCGGAAGAAAACTTGGCTGTCGCCAAGTCTCTGGCGAAGGCGATGGCCTTAGTTATACTTGCTTGCATCGGAAAGTCCTCTAATACACTTTCCGATAGCGCAAAAAGAGGGTTCCCTTGGAGAACCCTCCCGGCTGGAAGCACAACCAGCGCCTCTATCTGCCGATCAATATCGCCTGGTCCTCCGCCCGCCACTGGATCTGGCACCCCAGGCCCTCGGCGATAACCCGGATCGGGACCATCACCTTCCCTCCGCTCCGATAGACGGGCAGCTGCCGGCTGGTGCTGCCGATCTGGATGGCGCCCTTGCCGTGGTCAATCGTCACGGACCTTTCTCCCCGGGTGATCTTTACCACAGTTCCCAAGGCGGTTACCGTCGAACCCAGTGCGGAGGCCAGCTGATCAAGCTCCACCATGACCCGGCCGCCTTTCAGGATCGGTCTTTCGCTGAACCGCACCTCCTGTGAGTCGACCCAGATGCTCCCCGGGTAACCGGCCACCTCTTCCTTGGCAACGTTCACCTCGATCGTTACCCGCTGCTCCGGCGGGCGGCTCTCCCAGGGCCGGGAGTACCCGAGATCGATCCGGCTTTTCCCCGGCCCCACGGCTCTAAATACCCAGTGCTCGGTACCGGGAGCCCCCACCAAATCGACGGTCTTTTCCTCTAACCAGTGGTTCTCCTGCGCCAAAACCGCCGCATTATCCTCTACGGCTTTGGTCCAGCTGTACCCGGTTGACGGGCTGCTGGTGAGCGTAATCTCGACCAGTTCCCCCGGCTCCAGGTACACCACCTGGCCGGTGGACGGCCGATCCAGAGTATAGTCCTGCCCGAATACCGGTGCTGGCAGCAGGCTGAGCGAAACCCCTAAGGCCAGGACCAGGACCCATCTGCGCGGCATTTTCCGCCACCCCCCTTGACATTTACTAATTTAACGTTTCAAAACGATGTTTGGTTACTTTGATCTTAGACGAAGAAAACTTGGCTATCGCCAAGCCTCTGGCGCAAGCGATAGCCCAAGTTACACTTGCTTGCATCGGAAAGTTCTCTAATATACTTTCCGATAGCGTTAGAAAAACCGTCCCTTCCTGGGACGGTTTTGGCATCAATGTTTTTTATCAGTACCCGGGCTGGATCGCGTCCACCAGGCTGCTCTGGGCAGCACCCTGGCTGTTCTGGTAGGCGACCAGATAGAGGGGCATCAGCCTCTGTGCACCGCCACTGTTCTCGGGCATCAGCACCAAGTCCACCCGCAGCAGGTTTGCACCGAATCTGCTCACGATCTCCTCCCGGGGGATGATCGGGTAGCTCCCCTGCGGTTCGAACACGTCAGCCACCGCTGTGAAACCTACCACATCGCCCGAACCGAGGTCAACCGTCACCGTTATCGAACGGTCCAGCATCAGGGAACCGTTCAGCCAGCGGTCGAAAAAGATTATACACTGTCTTGAACCGCTGTTGCTCAGCGGATCGGAGTACCTGACCCGCGCCGGTTCACCGAGATTACCCTCCAGGTACGGCATCTGCACCACCAGCTGAAGCGCTTTGTTGACCGCGGTCTGGACGCTGATCCCCGGGCCCGCGCTCACGACGCCCCGTCTATAGCTGATGGTGGTCGGCAGGCTCCCGCTGCTGATGGTCAGGGTGCTCTGGTTTTCCTGGTTCGTATAGCTGTACCCGCCGCCGGCCTGGCTCCCTCCCTGGAACCCAAACAAGGAAGCGATTCCCGCCGCCTCCGAGGGAGATATCTCTCTCCCCCGCTCCTGGTAAATCACCGCGGCCGAGGGTAAAGCAGTGGCCGCAGCGGCCGATTTCATCATCATGGGGGCCGGCGCTGCACCGGCCCGGTTCACACTGCTGGTGCCGTAAGGGCTAAACCTCTCTTTTGACTGATCGCCAGCGGAAGCTTCCGTCACCGCGGCTGTCGGGACCGCCGGCGCTGCCGGTGCATCGTTCATGGCGACGACCGTATCCCCCGCTCCCGCCCCTTTGGATGCGGGCATCGAAGCTCTGCTATCTGTTTTATAAGGTTCGTCGATCTTTGGCGTGGGCTGATCCAGATCCAGTGCGATACTGCCGGTACTGCCTGGGACCTGGGTCCCGGTCCCGCCGGTAGACGTTTCCTGGCTGATCTGAACCTGGTTGTTCAAGGTTTTAAAGTCCAGCACCGAAGGGGACATCAGGGTAAAAATCAGCAGAGCGGCGGCGATCGAACCCGCCGACCAGACGAGCCTTCTCCAGCGCCGGCGGGACCGGTGCCGCGCGGCCTCTTCCATCAGCCGCTGTTTCAACTGGTCCTTAAAAGCTATCAGGGCGGGTTGGTTAAAAAACACCTGCAACTCCTGGTGCAAAGCCATAAGATCCTGCCTTTCCGAAGCTTCGGCCACTTCGGCCTCTATTAAGTTTTGCATCTCGTTATACTCCATAGCTAACCTCTTCCTCGGCCATAACCAGACGCAGACGGTTTAAAGCTCGCAAAGCCAGTGCCTTGACCGCACCCTCGGTCTTGTTGACCGCCACCGCGATATCCTTGAACTTCATGTCCTCCAGGTAGTGCATCCGCAGCACTGCCTGCTGTTCCGTGGTCAGGTTCTTTAACGCCTGTTCAATCAGTTCCTTTTCTTCGACCCCATTGAGGGGAGACTCCTTGTCGCCCCAGGTCAGGTTATCGATGATGATCTCCCGACGTGAACGGCGGTAATAGTCAATGGTGCAGTTTCTCGCGATGCTGTAAAGCCAGGCGATAAAAGGCTTATCGGAAGGGGTGTAGCTGTCTATAGCCCGCAAAGCCTTGAGAAAGGTTTCCGATACGATGTCCTGGGTCTCCGTATGTATTCTCACCTGATTGAAGACATAGCGATAAATGCGATCAAAATGAAGTTCATAGATTTCGCCGAAGGCCATAGGATCCTGTTTGGCCCGCATAATAAGTTCGGCTTCAGATTTTGACGCCAATTGTGACATTCCTTTCGCGGGAATCCCCCTTAGGGATTCGACCTTTTAACGTAAATATTGGGTAAAAGGTTACGTAACCGATCTACCTAAATAATAAACACCCTGCTGGGTCAAAAAACTACATGGGATCCGGGGTGAATACCAAAAGTCCTGGTCCCATCTAATGAACGGATAAAGGCACCCTTTTATTCCCGGCCGGGACCAACACTCCCGATAACCGTGATTTTTCCAATAGGTGCATGTAATAAATACTTCTACACCGATTATCCATTTTCCTGTTTGACACCTATTTAGTTATACGATTATATTTTGGAAAAATAAGATATAAACTAAAAATCCCAGTGTAAAATTTTACACCGGGTGGGTTTCGCTAACCTGAGCCCCTAAAAATAAATATAAACCGAGATCACTCGGTTTATTTTTAAAGTAATCATGGCTCTATCGTCGAGCCGCTGGCGAGACGATAGTTTATGAAATTCGGAAAAAATCATCAAGGTTCAACTATGGTTTCCACCGGCGCTGCGGCTAGGTGGAAACCAAGTTTTCCTTCCCTTCGTCCGAAGGATTTTTATACCTCTTTCTCTTTGGCGCGGCGCTGGCTTCTCAGCACTTCCTTGCGGGAGAGGTTGATCCGGCCCTGGCGGTCGATCTCAGTCACCTTGACCTGGATCTCATCGCCTTCTTTCACCACATCCCTGACCTTGCCAACCCGTTCCTCGGCCAGCTGCGAGATGTGCACCAGTCCCTCTTTCCCCGACAACCCCAGCACTCCCGGGATTATCTCCACGAAGGCTCCGAAATCCATCAGCCTGACGACCTTGCCGTTATAGACCTTGCCGACCTCGACCTCTTTGACGATGTTCTGGACGATCTCGGCCGCCCGTTCTCCCATACCCGGGTCGATCGACGCGATGAATACCCGGCCGTCGTCTTCGATATCGATGGTAGCCCCGGTCTCTTCGATAATCTTTTTGATGATCTTGCCGCCGGGACCTATTACCTCACGAATCTTGTCAGGGTCGATGGTAAAGGTAATCATCCGGGGAGCGTAGGGCGACATCTCCTTACGCGGTTCGCTGATGACCTCCAGCATCTTGCCCATGATATGCATTCTTCCATCGCGGGCCTGTTTCAGGGCCGCGTCCAGGATCTCCCGGCTCACCCCCGCGATCTTGATGTCCATCTGCAGCGCGGTGACCCCGTTTTTAGTCCCCGCCACCTTGAAGTCCATATCCCCCAGGTTGTCCTCGATCCCCTGGATATCACTCAGGATGGCGAAGCGCTCCTCTTCCTTGATCAGCCCCATGGCGATCCCGGAGACCGGTTCCTTGAGCGGCGCCCCCGCGTCCATCAGGGCCAGTGTGCTGCCGCACACGCTCCCCATCGAGGTGGAACCGTTCGACTCCAGTACGTCGGAGACCAACCGGATGGTGTAGGGGAACTGGTCCTCGGGGGGAACCATCGGCTCCAGCGCGCGCTCCGCCAGCGCCCCGTGGCCGATCTCACGCCGGCCCGGTCCGCGCATCGGCCGGGTCTCCCCGACGCTGAAGGGGGGCATGTTGTAGTGGTGCATGTACCGCTTGGACTCGGCGATTCCCAGACCATCGAGGATCTGGATGTCTCCCACCGCTCCCAGGGTACATACCGTGAGCACCTGGGTCTGACCGCGGACGAACAGCCCGGAGCCGTGAGTCCGGGGCAGGATCCCCGTCTCGCAGTAGATCGGGCGGATCTCGGTGGTACGGCGTCCGTCGGGACGTATCCCCTCTTCGGTGATCATCTTGCGCACCGTGGTCTTTAAGATGGACTCCAGTACCTCCTTGATGACCTTCTCCTGCTCCTGGAACACCTCTCTGAAGTGCTCCAGGGTCTCGCTCTTGACTCCCTGGATCAGTTCCTCCCGCAGCAGCTTGTCAGGGTTGAACACCGCCTGTCGGAGCTTGTCGCTGGCATATTCGCGGACCGCCTGACTCAGTTCTTCGGGCGGCTGGAAGAGTCTGACCTCCCGTTTTACCACACCCAGTTCCTGGGCGATGCGCTCCTGGAAGGCCACCAGTTCCTTGATGGCGTCGTGTCCGAACATGATAGCGTCCAGCATGACCGCCTCCGGAATCTCGTTGGCCCCGGCCTCGACCATCATGACTGCGTCTTTGGTGCCGGCCACCACCAGATGCATCTCGGACTTTTCCTGCTGGGCAGCAGTCGGGTTGATGATGAACTCGCCGTCCACCCGGCCGACCGCCACAGCCCCGATCGGTCCCTTGAAGGGGATGTCGGAGAAGCTCAAGGCGCAGGAGGCGCCGTTTAATGCGGTGATCTCAGGGGCGTTGTCCTTGTCCACCGACATCACGATGGCTACCACGTGGACGTCGTTGCGGAACCCCTTGGGGAACAGCGGCCGAAGCGACCGGTCGGTCAGACGCGCCGCCAGGATCGCCGCCTCCGTTGGACGTCCTTCGCGCTTGATGAATCCTCCCGGTATCTTGCCCGCCGCGTACATTCTTTCTTCGTAGTCGACCGTCATGGGGAAGAAGTCTATCCCTTCCCGTGGTTCGGCTGAAGCGGTGGCGGTAACCAGCACGACTGTGTCTCCGTATCGTACCATCGCCGCGCCGCTGGCCTGCTTGGCGTATTTACCCACTTCAACCGTTAATGGGCGGCCACCCAGCACGGTAGAAAATTTTTGCATTCCTGGCTTTACCTCCTTCTGTTTTGTATTATCCCCTGTAGCCTGGGCGTTCATAATCGATTAACGAAAAAGAGCGGAAATCCGCCCTTTTTGCCCAATCGGCCTGGGTTAACGCCTCAGATTTAGCTGTTTAATAATGTTGAGGTATCGCTCAGTGCTGTTGTCTTTCAAGTAATTGAGCAGTCCGCGCCGCTGTCCCACCATTTTTAATAAGCCCCGGCGGGAGTGATGGTCCTTCTTATGGGTCCGCAGGTGATCGGTAAGGCTGTTAATCCTCTGGGTCAGAATCGCTATCTGCACCTCCGGGGAACCGGTGTCCTGCTCATGCAGTTTATACTTTTCGATGATAGCCTGTTTTTCCTCTAAACTGAGAGTCACTCAACATCACCTCCTTTTCTCTTAATCGCCACCGGCCAAGAAAGCCGTCGGAGACTCGACAATCCTAGCGGGAGGCTTATATCAGTTGTCAGTCGTCAGTCGTCGGACTGGTTGGAATTTGCTTTGGCAAATTCCTGATTTACTGACTACTGACTACCGAATTTACTGCTTGCCAATGATAGTTATGACCAGTCTTCCGCCGTCAGTATCCTTGACCACCAGGTCAAACACGCGTCCAGAGCGGGCGATGAAGCCTCTAAACCGGGTTGCTGACGGGATATAGCCTGGCAACTCGAGCGCCGCCGACTGTATGTCGCCGAGGGCGATGCCCCCCTGGCGCATGTCGCGCAGCCTCTTCTTGGCGTGTTCAGTAATGATCACTTTCACCGGATCACCTTCGGTTCTAATAAGCTCTCGCCCGTCGGAAGTCTACCTCTTCCTGCGCCATCAGGGTGTACAGTGCGTCCTGAAACGCTAGAACCGAAGCTGGTTCGTTGCCATTCTTCAGGTATAGGGATTCCAGCTCTTTCCGCAGGGAGTTGAACTCGTCACTCAGACAGATCAGCGCGACCATCTGCACGATCCACCGCAGTTCCTGGTGCCGCTCGTCTATCAGTGGCACGGTCATTGGCGGTTCCCCCTTTGGACTGGAATGGTGTTTACCGAGCTACATTTTAACATAGGGCCTGGTAAATGTAAACCTCAGCCCATATTATACAACACATTGTTTCTAAGGGCTTTGGCGTCTTCGATGTCACGCTGAATCTGTTTGATCAGTTCCTCTACACTGGAAAACTTGGTTTCATCCCGCAGCTTCTGGATCAGGGACAGGGTCACCCACTCCCCGTAGATTACCTGGGCGAAGTCCAGGATATGCGCCTCCACGGTGAGCACCGGGTCCCCCGCGAAGGTCGGTTTGAAACCTATGTTGACCACCCCGTCGAACACCCGGTCCCCCAGCTTGACCTTGGCCGCGTATACCCCCCGGGCGGGAATCAGGACCCCGCTTTCGATCGCCAGGTTGGCGGTGGGGAACCCCAGCTGTCTCCCCCGCTGGTCACCCTTCACCACCCGTCCCTCGACTATCGGCCAGTAGCCCAGGTAGCTCTTGGCTTTCGCCACTTCTCCCGCCTCCAGGGCGGCCCTGACCCCGCTGCTGCTGACCGTGGTGCCGCCCACCTTGATCGGGGGGAGCACCTCCACCTTGAACCCCAGTTCCCGGCCGATGTCCCGCAGCAGTTCCGGGGTCCCGGCCCCGCGGTGGCCGAAGGTGTAGTTGAAACCGACGAAAACCGCCTGCGCCTGCAGCTGCCGATGCAGGATCTCGTGCACGAAGTACTCGGGCGACAGGCGTGCCAGTTCACGGTTGAAGGGAACCATCAGCAGGGCGTCCACCCCCAGGCCGCCGATCATCTCTGTCCTCTTCTCGGGGCTGATCAGTAGCTTGGGGGCCTTTTCCGGGAACAGAACCTGAAACGGGTGTGGGTGAAATGTAAAAGTCACCGCAGGTATATGCTGACCCCTGGCAAAACTCACCATGTTGCGGATCAATTTCTGGTGCCCCAGGTGCACCCCATCGAAGTTACCCAGGGCGATAGCCTGCTTGCCGAGTCTTTTCCCCGCCTCCTGCGAATCTTTAAACACCTTCATTAAGATTCCAACACCCCCGCTACTCTTCTTTAGTTACTGGATGAATACCTTGTTGGGCCGGCAGGCGGCCTTCCCCTCCAGCTTCCTGATCCGTCCCAGGGCCACCAGGCTTCCGGCGGTATCGAGCAGCCTTATCAGCTGGCCCTCCTCCACGGCCTGGTCCTGGGCCAGGTGCCGGCTGTCCAGCTCCCCCCCGTGTTTCACCTGGTCGATCCCGTTCTGGTTCAGTATCCAGGCCGGCCAGCCGCTGATGCCGATATCGCTCGGGAGCAGGAACCCGTATGACCCGTCGGCTATCTCCCGTTCGACCTCTTCCAGGCTCCAGGCGCTGGCTGCATCGAACGGTCCCACCCGGGTCCTGACCAGGAATCCCAGGGCGCCGCCGCAGCCGAGCCGCTGCCCGACCTGGTGGCAGATGGTTCGGATATAGGTCCCCTTGGAGACCCGGGTATCGAAGATGACCCGCCAGAACCCCTGCCGGCACTCGATTTTAACCACCTCGAGACTGTGGATGATGATCTCTCTGGGCGGGGGTTCGATCGTTTTGCCTTCCCGCGCCAGCTGGTAAAGCCTCTTGCCCTGGTGCTTGACCGCCGAGACCATCGGCGGGGTCTGCATTTGTCTGCCCCGCATGCCCTGCAGGGCGCGGCGGATATCCGGCTCACCCGGCCCGGCGCTGTCATCCACCCTTACGACCCGTCCGCTGGTGTCCTGCGAATCGGTCTCCACCCCCAGCAGCATCTCGGCCCGGTACTCCTTGTCGACCTCGGCCATGTACTCAGCCAGCCTCGTGGCGCTGCCGATACAGATCGGCAGGACCCCGGCGGCTCCCGGGTCGAGCGTCCCCAGGTGGCCCACCTTTTTGATCCCCAGGTGACGGCGGAACCAGTTGACCAGGTCGTGGGAGGTCATCCCGGGCGGTTTTAAGGCGTTTACGATTCCGTCCATCTCAATCCCCGGAATGATTTCGCAGGACCTCCCGGGTCTGGGTCAGGACCCGCTCCACCACTTCATCCATACCGCCCTCTATCACGCAGCCGGCGGCTTTCCGGTGCCCGCCCCCGCCGTAGGTCGCCGCCAGCTGGTTGACATCCAGCCACGACTTGGAGCGAAAACCCACCTTAATAGTAGATGGCGCTATCTCCCGAAAGAGTATCGCCACCTCGACCCCCTCGATGGAACGGGGGTAGTTTATTAATCCTTCGAAAAGCCCATAGTCGTCTTTTACCTTCAGCCGGCATAAGGTCTCCTGGCTAACCGAGATCCAGGCCAGGCGGCCGTTGGGGTCGACCTGCAGGGTCCGCAGGCTCTCGCCCAGCAGGCGCAGCATCTCCAGGGTATGGGTCTCAAAAAGCTGGATCCGTATCTCGTCCTGGTCTATACCCGCGTCCATCAACTCCGCCGCGATCCGCATGGTCCGCGAGGTGGTGCTGGAAAAGCGGAAACTCCCGGTATCGGTTATGATTCCAGTATAAATGGCGTTGGCGATCGGCCGGTCGATGGCGACCCCGAGCTTCCGCAGCAGGTCGTAAACCATTTCCGCCGAGGCGCCCGCCTTCTCGTCCACCCAGTTGATGCGCCCGAAAAACTCGTTGCTGGTGTGGTGGTCAAGGTTGATGATGTTGGGATGGCCCTGCAGCAGGCTGAAAAGCTGGTTTCCCACCCGGGTCAGCCCCGTGCAGTCCACCAGGACCACGGTATCGGGGATGGGGTCCACGGCCGCCGGCCTGACGATCCGCTCCCAGCCCTCCAGAAAACGGTACATTCGGGGCACCTCGTCCTCAGTGCAGAGGTGCACCCCTTTACCCAACTGTTTCAGCCCCAGCGCCAGACCTATCAAGGCCCCGATGCTGTCCCCGTCCGGCACCAGGTGAGAGGTTATCAGCACCTCCTGTGCCGGTATCAGGGCCTCCGCGACAGCTTCGATTTCATGCATTTCCGTCGTTGTCCTGTTCATGGGATTCTTCCCGCACCTGATCTATCAGTTTGGCGATGCGGACTCCTTGCTCTATGGATTCGTCCAGCTTGAAGGTCAGTTCCGGCATGAACCTCACCCTTATCCTCTGGGACAGCCCGGCGCGGATGTACCCGGTAGCCCTCTGCATGGCTTCCAGGGCCTTTTTGCGCTCGGGGGGCGAACCCATCACACTGACAAAGACCTTCGCGTAGCGGAGGTCTTTCGATACCTCCACCCGTGTAATACTGGCGAACCCTATGCCCGGGTCCTTCAGTTCTTCCCTGAAGATCTGGGCGATTTCCCTTTTGATCTCTTCCGCCAGTCTAACAGCCCGATGGGCAGTCATATTATCACCTCTGGTACACCAGGCTACAGGACCCTCTCTACTTTCTCTTGAGTGAACGCCTCCAGGATGTCGCCCTCTTTGAGGTCGTTGAACCGCTCGACCCCCAGGCCGCATTCATAACCCTGCACCACTTCCTTGACGTCGTCCTTGAAGCGCTTCAGGGATTCGATCTTACCCTCCTGGATGACGATACCGTTGCGGATCACCCGCACGTCCACGCCCTTGACGATCTTGCCGTCGACCACGTAGCAGCCAGCGATGGTGCCGATCTTGGGAACCTTGAAGGTGGCCCGCACCTCCGCCCTTCCCAGGACCACCTCTTTCCAGTCGGGATCGAGCAGACCCGACATCGCCGCCCGGATGTCCTCGATGGCCTCGTAGATGACCCGGTACAGCCGGATGTCCACCTGTTCGGCCTCCGCCGCTTTACGGGTGTTGGTGTCCGGCCTCACGTTGAAGCCGATGATTATGGCGTTGGTGGTCGCCGCCAGCATGACGTCGTTCTCGTTGATGTTTCCTACCCCGGTGTGCACCAGGTTTACCCTTACCTCATTGGTGCTCTGTTTTTCCAGGGACTGCTTCAGGGCCTCTATAGACCCCTGCACGTCGGCCTTGATGATCAGGTTCAGGTCCTTGACCTTGCCCTCCTTGATCTGCTGGAACAGGTCGTCCAGGGTCACCCGGGAGGTCTTCTGGATGTCTTCCTCCTTGCGGATGTTCTGCCGGGATTCGATGATCTGCCGGGCTATCTTCTCCTCCGAAACCACCTGGAAGACGTCGCCCGCCATGGGTACGTCGTTCAGCCCCAGGACCTCCACCGGGGTGGAAGGCAACGCCTCTTTGATCCATTCACCCGTGTAGTCCACCATGGCTCTCACCTTACCCGAGGTGAGTCCCACCAGGAACGAGTCCCCTATCCGCAGGGTGCCCGACTGTACCAGAACAGTGGCGATCGGGCCTCTTCCCTTGTCCAGGTGGGCCTCGATGACCGTGCCCTTGGCCGGACGGTCGGGATTGGCCTTGATCTCCGAAACCTCGGCCACCAGCAGGATCATCTCCAGCAGGGTGTCGATCCCCTCCCTGGTGACAGCGGACACTGGCACGAATACGGTATCCCCGCCCCAGTCCTCCGCCAGCAGCCCGTGTTCCGTGAGCTGCTGCTTGATGCGGTCGACGTTGGCGCCGGGTTTGTCTATCTTGTTTATCGCCACGATGATCGGCACCCCGGCCGCCCGGGCGTGGCTGATCGCCTCGATGGTCTGGGGCATCACCCCGTCATCGGCCGCGACCACCAGGATCGCGATGTCAGTGACCTGGGCCCCCCTGGCTCTCATCGCTGTGAAGGCCTCGTGGCCGGGGGTATCGATAAAGGTGATCTTCTTGTTTCTTATTTCCACCTGATACGCGCCGATATGCTGGGTGATTCCTCCCGCCTCGGTCGCCGTAACCTTGGTTTTGCGGATGGCGTCCAGGAGCGAGGTCTTTCCGTGGTCGACGTGGCCCATCACCGTGACCACCGCCGGCTTTTCCTTCAGCGACTCGGGATCGTCGACTATATCAGGCAGCAGGGTCTCCTCGGTCGTTTTCTCGGCTTTGACCACGACCCCCATCTCGGTACAGACTATCGCCGCGGTGTCGAAGTCGATCTCCTGGTTGATGGTAACCATCACCCCGAGGTTCATCAGCTTCTTGACCAGTTCCACCGGGCTGACCTTCAATACGCTGGCCAGCTCCTGGATCGCGACCGATTTTCCTATCGTCACCGCTTCCGGTAAGGTAGACACGGGAACCCGGGGTACAAACCCGCGCTGTCCCTTCATCGGCGGCCGGGCCTTCCTTTTCGGCAGCTTGGTCCCCGGTCTATCGTCGTCGTCACCGATGAAGACCAGTCTTCCAGCTCCACGCGTGTTGGTATCGACCTTTTTGACCGGCGGCTTACTGCCCGGGCGAGCCGGCGGACGGTCCAGTTTGTCCGTCTTCTTCTCTACCTGGCGGGGGCGGTCGGTCTTATCCATGGGCTTGACTGCCGATTTCTCCGGCGGTTTTTCCGAAGGTCTCGGGCCCATCCCGCCGCCCGGCCTTGGGCCTGAACGGTCCATCGGACGCGGCGGTCCATCCGGCCTGCCGCCCCCTGGTCTCGGTCCCGAGGGATAACCTCCAGCCGGACGAGGTCCGGAAGGAGCCCCTCCGGGCGGCCGCTGACCCATCGGACGCGGCTGCTGACCCATCGGTCTCTGCTGCCCGCCCATCGGACGCGGCGGCCCGCCCATCGGTCTCTGCTGCCCGCCCATCGGCTGCCCGCCCGCCGGACGCGGCTGTCCTCCCATATGCTGTCCGCCCATCGGTCTCTGCTGTCCACCAGCCGGCCGTTGGCCGTCATACCGGGGGCCCCGGTCGAACCGCTGGTCTCCCGGCCGTCCTCCCCCCTGGCGGTCCCGATCGAACTGCCGGTCCTGGGGATAACGGTTGTCGGCTGGTCTTCCGCCCCCATAAGGCGGCCTCTGCTGAGGCCTATCCCCCGGCGTTTCACCCGGCCGGGCCGGCGGGCGGGAGACGAACGTACCTCCCTTGGGCGGCGGTGGTCTATGGGGCCTGGGCTCACCAGGCCGGTTGAATCCAGTCTGCTGCGGCCGAGAGGCGTTTTGTTCCGGCCGGTGCTGGGGCCTCGGGCCTTGTCCCGATTGAGCTGGCCGACTCTCGTGTCTTGGCTGGGCCGGCGGTCCCGCTGGCGCCGTCGTCGTTGGCGCCGGTGCCTTCATGGTCGTTGGCGCCGGTGCCTTCGTTGTCGTTGGCGTCGGCGGCGTTGACGCAGGCGCTGCCGGCGGCGCTTTAGGCGCTGGAGGCGGCGCGGCCGGTTTGCTGACCGGCTCGGCTTTAATCTCGGGAGTCCTGGGCTTGGAAGCCTTCTTCAGCGAGTCCTTGACCCGGCCAACCTCTCCCTCTTCCAGTGTGCTGAAGTGGTTTTTTACTGTGACGCCAAGCTCCTGCAGCTTGTTCACCATGTCCTTGCTGTTAAGGCCAAGTTCCTTCGCCAACTCGTGCACCCTTATTTTGCCCATCGAATCACCCCCAAAGTACTGCCGGTCGATATCGGTTTATAAATAGATGTATTCCTGCTAACCAATAACCTAACAACTCTCCTCTCGTGATAAAAATCAAATTTTATTATAAATATTAAAAACTTTACGTCTCGGATTGAGCCTTTATCTTTATCCTCAACTCATCGAGCACCGAGCCCTCGATAGGGCTGTTCAGCGCTCGTTCGAGCTGCTTTTTCTTGATGGCCTTTTCCAGGCAGTCGGAAACTGGACAGATGTAAGCACCCCGTCCAGACTTCTTACCGGTTGGGTCAAGTACGATCTCACCCGTGGGTGTCCGCACTATCCTGATCAATTCTTTTTTGCCGCGCATTTCCTGGCAGCCTACGCACATCCTCTGTGGAACCTTGCGAACCCGGACCAATACCCATCCTCCCTACTCTTCCAGGTCATCCTCATCCGTGAAGTAACCCGCCTGTGTCTCGTTCTTGATGTCTATCTTCCACCCGGTCAGCTTGGCGGCCAGCCTGGCGTTCTGTCCTTCCTTGCCGATGGCGAGAGACAGCTGGTAGTCGGGGACCACCACCCGGGCCATCTTATCGTTCTCGAATATCTCCACCGCCAGGACCTTGGCGGGGCTGAGCGCGTTGGCCACGAATCTGGCCGGATCGGGGTTCCACTTAATTATATCGATTTTTTCCCCCCGGAGTTCGTTGACTATCGCCTGCACCCGCATCCCCCGCGGGCCCACGCAGGCGCCCACCGGGTCGACGTTTTCGTCGCGCGAGTGGACAGCTATCTTGGAGCGTGCTCCGGCCTCCCGGGCCACGCTTTTTATCTCCACGATACCCTCGTAGATCTCCGGGACCTCCAGCTCGAAGAGGCGCTTCAGGAGCCCGGGGTGGGTGCGGGAAACCAGTATCTGCGGCCCCTTGGTGGTCTTCTTGACCTCCACGATATAGACCTTGATCCGCTCCCCCTGCAGGTAGATCTCGCCCGGTATCTGCTCCGACAGCCCCAGTATGGCCTCGGTCTTCCCCAGGTCGATAAATATGTTCCTCTGCTCCTGGCGCTGGGCCACCCCAGTGACGATATCCCCCGCCCGGTCAGAAAACTCCTCGAATATCAGTCCCCTTTCAGCCTCCCTCAGGCGCTGCACCACCACCTGCTTGGCGGTCTGGGCCGCTATCCTTCCGAAGTCCTTGGGGGTGATCTCCATCTCCATCACGTCCTCCGGCTGGCTGGAGGGGTTTATTTTTTGGGCTTCTCCCAGTGATATCTCGGTCCTCGGGTCGGTCACCTCTTCCACCACGGTCTTCTTAGCCAGCACCCTCACCTTGCCGGTCTCGGGGTCGATGTCCACCTCGGCGTTCTGTACCGTCCCAAAGTTCTTGCGGTAGGCGGACTCCAGCGCCCCCTTGATGACCTCCAGCAGAATCTCGGTCTTGATCCCTTTTTCCCTTTCCAGGTCCCGCAAAGCCTGGATAAAATCCTGATTCATCAGATAATGTCCTCCTTATTCGGTTTTAAAATCAAAGGTCAGACGGGCGGAAGCCACCATGTTGAAAGGTATCCTCCATTCCGCTTCCCGATTCTTTATCATCACCGAGCCGTCAGCGATCCCCATCAGCTCCCCGGAGAACTCCTTGACTCCCTCCACCGGGGCGAAGGTGGTGACCAGTGCCTTTCGGCCTTTGAATCTCTCGAAATCGGCTTCTTTTTTTAAAGGCCGCTCCAGGCCGGGGCTGCTGACCTCCAGGGTGTAGTTCGTCTTGATCGGGTCCTTGGCGTCCAGCCATTCCCCTACCCGGTGGCTGACCTCCTGGCAGATGTCGTGGTCGATCCCTTCGGGGCGGTCGACGAAGATCCGCAGGTACCAGGCCGGTCCCTCCTTGACATACTCCACATCGACCAGCTCAAGCCCCATCTCGCTTATCAGCGGCTCAACCCCCCTGGTGACCGCAGCCGCTGTATTTTCAGGATTCTGACTTTTTTCTTTTTTTAACATAATACAAAAAGTGGGTTTCACTACCCACTCGTTACCTCCCCCTGGGGTTTTGCCCGGCTCAAAAGCTACAGATATTATATCACAGCCTATTTTCCTTGACAAGGGCGGCCTAAATTTCCTATCCGAACAGGCTGAGCTGGTCGGTCTCCGGGAGGCCCCGCAGGCAGCCGTGCTGGTTCATAATATCGATCACTGTCTTGCTCACCCTGGTCCGCAGGCGGAGGTCCTCCACCGAGGTAAACGGCCGGGCCTGCCGCGCTTCGACCACACTGGCCGCCGCCGACAGTCCAAGGCCCGGCAGCGTCTTCAGCGGGGGCAGCAGCCCTTTCGGGGTTATGATAAAACGACTGGCGTCAGAGTCCTCCAGGCTGACCGGAAGAAGGTCGATCCCGCGCTCGTACATCTCCAGCGCCACCTCCAGGATGGTCAGCAGGTTGCGCTCCTTGGCGGTGGCATCGTTGCCCTTGGCTTCCAACTCCGCGATCGCCGCCCGCACCTTTTCACTGCCGCCGACCATCAACTGGGCGTCGAACTCGTCGGCCCGCACCGTGAAGAAGCTGGCGTAAAACGCCTCGGGGTGATACACCTTGCAGTAGGCTATGCGGTAAGCCATCGTGACATAGGCCACCGCGTGGGCCTTGGGGAACATGTAATTGATTTTATTGCACGACTCCAGGTACCAGTCGGGAACGCCATAACTTCGCATGTCGGTTTCATACTGGGGTTTGAGCCCCTTGCCCTTGCGGACGTCCTCCATTATCTTGAAGGCCAGCGAGGGCGGGAGCTGGTTTTGAATAAGGTAGGTCATGATGTCGTCACGGGTCGAAATCGCATCCGCCAGCTTGACCTTTCCGCTTTTAATCAGGTCCTGGGCGTTATTGAGCCAGACATCGGTTCCGTGAGAGAAACCGCTGATGCGGACCAGGTCGGAAAAGGTGCTCGGACGGGTGTCCTCCAGCATCTGCCGGACGAAACGGGTCCCAAACTCGGGAATCCCGTAGGTCCCGATGTTGGAGTTGATCTGTTCGGGCGTGACCCCCAGGACCTCGGTACTGGAGAACAGCTGCATGGTCCTCGGTTCATCCAGGGGAATCTCCTTGGGGTCGACCCCGGTTATCTCCTCCAGCATCCGGATGACCGTCGGGTCGTCATGTCCCAGTATATCGAGCTTGACCAGCCGGCTGCTGATCGACTCGTAGGCGAAGTGGGTGGTGATGACCCCCGAGGAGACGTCGTCCGCCGGGCGCTGGATCGGGGTGAATTTGTGCACGTCGATCCCCTTGGGCACCACCATCAGCCCGCCCGGGTGCTGGCCCGTGGTCCGCTTGACCCCGGTGCAGCCCTTGACCAGCCGCTTGATCTCTGGATTCCGGGCGGTGATCTTCTGCTCGTCCAGGTACTTGCGGACGAATCCGAAGGCTGTCTTCTCCGCGATGGTGCTGATGGTGCCGGCGCGGAACACGTAATCGCTGCCGAACATCTCCTCCACGTAGCGGTGGGCGTGCGGCTGGTAGTCACCCGAGAAGTTCAGGTCGATGTCAGGGACCTTGTCACCCTCGAACCCCAGGAAGGTCTCGAAGGGGATGTTGAAACCGTCTTTACGGTATTTGGCCCCGCAGTTGGGGCAGTTCTGGTCCGGCAGGTCCGCCCCGCACCCGACCCGGCCGTCTTCGAAGAACTCACTGTTCTTGCATTCTGGGCAGCGGTAGTGAGGGGGCAGCGGGTTGACCTCGGTGATCCCGGTGAAGGTGGCGACCAGCGACGACCCGACCGATCCCCGGGACCCGACCAGGTAACCGTCCTCGTTCGACTTCTTGACCAGGTAATGCGCTATCAGGTATAAAACCGAGAATCCGTTGTTGATGATGGAGCCCAGCTCTTTTTCCAGCCTTTTTTTGACCAGGTCCGGCAGTGGATCGCCATACAGCTCTTTCGCGTTCTGGTAGCTCATCCGCATTATCTTGTCCTCGGCGCCTTCGATCGTGGGGGCATGAAGCTCGGACGGCACGGGTTTGATGTCCTCGACCTGGGCGGCGATGCTCCGCGGGGCCTCGACCACCACCCGCCAGGCCCGCTCTTCTCCCAGGTGGGAGAACTCCTCCAGCATCTCAGCCGTCGTGCGCAGGTACAGGGGTGCCTGGCTCTCCGCGTCCTCGAACCCCTTGCCGGTCTGGATTATCCGCCGGAAACACTCGTCGTGCGGGTCCAGGAAGTGCACGTCCCCGGTCGCCACCGCGGGCATCCCCACCTCTTCCGCGATCTCCACCAGGGTGATGTTCATCCGGGTCAGGTCGTCCAGCGACCCCAGCTGTCCGTTGCGGACCAGGAACTCGTTGTTGCCCCGGGGCTGAACCTCTATAAAGTCATAAAACGAAGCGACCTCCTTCAACCTCTCCCGGCCCCCGCCCTGGAGGTAGGCCTGGATCAGCTCGCCCGCCTCGCAGGCGGTCCCGAACAGCAGCCCCTCCCGGTGCTTCACCAGTTCCTCCCGCAGCAGGCGGGGCCGGCGGTAAAAGCACTCCAGGTGGGAGTGGCTGACCAGCTGGTACAGGTTTTTGAGACCTTCATAGTTTTTAACGATTATCAGGATATGGTAGGTGGGTCCGCTCGACTTGCCCTTCTCCGCGCTGTCGGTAAGGTACCCCTCCATGCCGAAGATCACCTTGACCCCGTGCTTCTTGCCGGCGTCGTAGGCCTCGGGAAAGGCCTGCACCACCCCGTGGTCGGTGATCGCCACCGCTCCCTGCCCCCACTCGGCCACCCGCTTTATCAGGTCGTGCACGTCGACCAGTCCGTCCATGGAACTCATCTTGGTGTGCAGGTGCAGTTCGACCCGTTTCTCCTCCAGGTCGTCCCGCCGCGAGGGGGCCGGTCCCAGGTTCAGGTCCTGGGCGAAGAGGGCCAGTTCCTGGCTGAAGCGTTCCACCTGGGTGTACCCGCGGACCAGCAGCCATCTCCCCTCCTGCAGGTGTCTGATAACCCCTTCGGCCTCCGACTCGTTCAAATAGAACCGCACCGCTATCGAATCGGTATAGTCGCTGAGGCTGAAAACCACCGAGGTCCTTCCGCTCTTCAGCTCCCGGGCCTCCAGGTCGAAGAGGTACCCCTGGACCGTGACCGTCCTTTCCTCCTGGGTAATCTCCGAGACCGGAACCGGGTTGGAGCGTATCTCCCGGCCCCAGAAGACCCGGGGGGTCTCCTCGGCTTTTTTCTCTTTCGCGGTGTAGGTGTAGACCTCGATCTCGGGTTCTTCCGGCTCCATCAGGTGGTCCTCGATCTCCCAGAAAACCCGGGGGCTCCAGTCCAGCACCTGCCGCAGCCAATCGGAAAGCTGCTCCGCCGCCCCCTTCTTCTCCAGCCAGATCTTGGCCGCCGCGTTCTTCAACGTTATCACCAGTTCCCCGTTCTCGGCGGCGCCTGCCGTCGAATCCTCCAGCCAGCCGCGGAAAACCGGCAGGTCCACGACCAGGTGGCTGACCAGCTCGCTCCAGTAACCGACGATCGCTATCTCGATCTCGGTGTTCAGGGCATAGTTGAGCTGCCAGCGGACCTGGGACAGGCCGGGCAGCTTCTCCTTTATCCCCTCGCCGATCGCGGTCAGGCACCCGGCCGGGACCGGCCTTTTTAAACACAGCTGGATGGTCAGGGCCTTTTCGGTGGGGTCGACCTCTACCTGGGACACTTCGGCCTGGGATAAGGCCTCCCGGGTAAAGGCCGGGATGGTCTGGTCATCTATGAAATGCAGCAGGTCGATATCCGGCATGCAGTGCTACCTCTGAAAAATATAAAAATCATTCCACACGCGGTTTTCCGATTCAGTATTAAGCTTTTCAGTCGCTGTAACCAAATCCGGTGGTGGTTCGGCAGTGGTCGACAACCCCGGACCTCAATCCTGGTGTTCCACTTTGAATACGCCCTCTACCTCGCACAGCTGGTCGGCGATTATCTGGGGCTTCGTCTGGGGAGGGATCCGCAGTAACAGGTCGAGTATCAACTGGTCCCCTTCCGGGTGGCTCAGGGTGAGGTTCTTGATATGCACCCCTATATCTCCCAGCGCCGTTCCGACCCGCCCGATCTGCCCTGGACGGTCCTGGACGAACACCACGAAGTGCTTAAACTCCCGGGCTCCCGTGAATCGCTCCTCTACCTTGAAGAAGTACACCAATACCAGCAGAACCAGGCCGGTGGTGGTCACCGCCGCCAGGTAAAGCCCGGCGCCTACCGCCAGCCCGACGCATGATACCACCCAGAGCCCGGCGGCAGTGGTCAGGCCTTTGATGTTGGCCCCTTCGCGCATGATGGTGCCGGCGCCGAGGAAACCGATCCCGCTTATCACCTGGGCCGCGATCCGCCCCGGGTCGGCTCCTACTGTATTGTGGTAGCGGAAATACATCTCCTGGGATACCACCATCGCCAGGGTCGCACCCATGCACACCAGGGTGTAGGTGCGCAGTCCGGCGGGTCGGTTCAGGCTCTCCCGCTCCAAACCGATAAGCCCCCCCAGGAAACACGCCAAGGCCAGTCGGATGACAATATCGAATTCAGACATTAATCCCCCTACACCCCTTGTCCCCCGTTAGTTCTCGTTGGCCCGCAGGCCCTCTTTTATAATATCACTAATATAGTCGGCAATCTCGACAATTTTTTTAATCTGGACCTCACCCGTGCGCCGGTCCTTGACCTCCGCCTTGCCTTCCTTCAGGGTTTTCGGGCCGATGGTGACCCGGAAGGGGAATCCTATCAGGTCGGCGTCCTTGAACTTTACCCCCGCCCTATCTTGTCGGTCATCCAGCAGCACCTCGATCCCCCGGGCATTGAGTTCCTGGTAGATGGTCTCCGCGGCGCTTCTCTGCGCCTCGTCCTGCCAGCTCACCGGCACCACGATGACGTGCATGGGCGCGATCGGCAGGGGAAGCTTTATCCCGTCCTCGTCATAGTTCTGTTCGATAGCCGCGGCCAGCGTGCGGCTGACCCCGATCCCGTAGCACCCCATGATCATCAGCTGCTCCTGCCCCTTCTCGTCCAGGACCCTCGCCTTCAGGGCGGAGCTGTACTTGGTGCCCAGTTTGAAGATGTGTCCCACCTCGATGCCCCGGGTCAATCCCAGCGGTGAACCGCACTTCGGGCAGTCCTCCCCCTCCTCGATCAGCCGCAGGTCGGCCACCACGTCCAGCGGGAAGTCCCGCCCCGGGTTGACCCCCCGGTAGTGGTAACCCTCCTGGTTGGCCCCCGCCACCGCCTGCACCAGCAGCGGCACCTCGGACTCGGCCAGGATCTTGATCCCCTTGAGCCCGATCGGTCCCACCGAGCCTGCGGGCGCCCCGGTCAGCTCCCTTATCCGGTCGTCACCCATCATCTCCAGCCAGAGGCAGTCCAGCTTGTTTTTGAGCTTTACCTCGTTGACCTCCCGGTCGCCCCGAATGACCACCGCCACCGGGCCCTGGTCGGTCTCGTAGAACAGGGTCTTGATAATGTCTTTCGGGCTGAGGTTCAGGCGTCGGGAAACCTCCTCGACCGTCTTCACCCCGGGGGTGGCGACCAGCTCCTTCTCCCCGGGGGACAGGCCCTCCTGCCACAGCTCGGGCCGGGTCTCGGTCTTTTCGACGTTGGAGGCGTACCCGCAGTTGTCGCAGAAAGCGATCTCGGCCTCTCCCGAACCCGCCAGCACCATGAACTCGTGGCTCCCGGTTCCGCCGATCGCGCCCGGGTCGGCCTCCACCACCCGGTACTGCAGCCCGCAGCGGGAGAACACCCGGCAGTAGGCGTCGTACATCTTCTGGTAGCTCACGTCCAGCCCCGCCTCGTCCCGGTCGAACGAGTAGAGGTCCTTCATGATAAACTCGCGGCAGCGCATCAGGCCAAACCGGGGACGGCGCTCGTCCCGGTACTTATTCTGAATCTGGTACAGTAAAAGGGGCAGTTGTCGGTAAGACTGGACCTCACCCCGCACCAGGTCGGTGATTATCTCCTCGTGGGTGGGTCCCAGGCAGAACTCTCTGAGGTGGCGGTCTTTCAGGCGAAACATCTCGTCCCCGTAAACCGCCCAGCGGCCGGTCTCCTGCCACAGCTCCGCAGGTTGAACGATCGGCAGGCCTACCTCCTGTCCCCCGGCCCGGTTCATCTCCTCTCTGACGATTTCAGAGATTTTTCGAAGTGACCGCTGTGCCAGCGGCAGGTAGGAATAAACCCCCGAGGTGGTCTTCCTGATCATCCCCGCCCGCAGCATCAGCCGGTGGCTCACCACCTCCGCCTCGGCGGGGATCTCCCTCAGGGTAGGGGCGAAAAGTTCCGAATACCTCAATAATTGACCCTCCTTTAATTACCAGACTAAGGCTGCCCCGACATCTCCCTTATCTCCTTGAGCAGGGCGTTCAGCATCTCACCCTGCTTCACCTTGTAGCGGGGTTGTCCTTCACGGAAGATCAGTCCCACGCCCTTCCCGCCGGCCAACCCCACGTCGGCCTGGCGGGCTTCGCCGGGACCATTCACGGTGCATCCCATGACCGCGATCTTCAGCGGGGTTTTGAGGTCCGCGATGGCCTCTTCGAGCCGCTCCGCCACGTCCACCAGGTCGATTTCGCACCGGCCGCAGGTCGGGCAGGAGATTATCTCGGGCCCGGCCTCCATAAGTCCCAGCGACTTCAATATCTCCCGGCCGACCCTCACCTCTTCCACCGGCGGGCCGGTCAGGGACACCCTGATAGTGTCGCCGATCCCCGACTCCAGGAGGACCCCGATCCCGATCGCGGACTTGACCGTCCCGACCCTCCGGGTCCCGGCCTCGGTCACCCCGAGGTGCAGGGGATAATCCACCCGCGAGGCCAGCCGACGGTAGGTGTCGATCATCAGGGGCACCGAAGACGCCTTCAGCGACACCTTGATATCAAAGAATCCCACCCGCTCCAGTATCCCGATGTGGGTCAGGGCGCTCTCCACCATCGCCTCCGCCGTCACCCCGCCGTACCTGGCGAGTATCGACTTTTCCAGCGACCCCGAGTTCACCCCGATGCGGATAGGTATCCCTTTTTCCTGGGCGCGGCGGGCCACCATCTCCACCCGGTCCTCGCTGCCGATGTTGCCGGGGTTCAGCCGCAGCCCGTCGATCCCGTTTTCGATGCAGGAGAGGGCCAGCTTGTAATCGAAATGAATGTCCGCCACCAGGGGTATAGAAGACCGGGCGGTTATCTGCCTCACCGCCTCGGCCGCTTCACTGTCCACCACCGCCACCCGGACTATATCGCAGCCGGCCCTGGCCAGATCCTCGATCTGGCCGACCGTGGCCTCCACATCCCGGGTATCGGTCTTGGTCATCGATTGAACGGAAACCGGCGCTCCCCCGCCGATCTTCACGCCGCCCAGGTTCAACTGGCGGCTTTTCCGGCGCGTTTCAAGGTCCATCGGTCGCCTCCAAACATCGATTAGGTCCCATTCCCAAACAGACGTATTATATCCTTATAGGTAAGAATCAGAACCAGGCCCATCAGCAGGGCGAATCCGATCAGGTGGATCATGCCTTCCCGTTCCGGGTCGACCGGCCGTCCCCGCAGCTTTTCTAAAAGCAGGAAAACGACCCGGCTGCCGTCCAGGGCCGGGATGGGGATCAAGTTCAGAATCGCCAGGTTGATGCTCAGCATCCCGGCAAACTGGAGCAGCACGTAGATCCCGTTCTTAGAGGCCTGGCCGATCATATAGACTATCCCCACCGGGCCGGCCATCTCATCCGGGTTGATGTGCATGAAGCTCTTCAGTATCAGCGCGGTGATGTAGTACGTGTATTTGAACCCGGTGGAGACAGCGCTGACTATCCCCTGGCGTTCGATAACGCTGGTCGGAAGAATCCCTATCTGGTAATTGGTCTCCTTTAACTCCGGGGTCACCTGCAGGTTGACGATCGTCCCTTCCCTGTCTATACCAAGCTGAATCGGATTCGCCCCCTTGGAGCGGATCTGCCCCTGCACCGTTTCCCAGCTGGCGGTCGGGATGCTGTCAACCGTAACGATACGGTCACCCGGCCTCAACCCCGCGCTGTACGCCGGGGTGCCTTCCACAACCTCCCCGACCCGGTTTTCGTTAAGATACCTCGGTTCGCCTATAACCGTGAACACCATGACGAAGATTACCACCGCCAGCAGCAGGTTCATCAGCGGCCCGGCCACGGTTATCCCTATCCTCTGGCCTACCGTTTTTCGGTAGAACGAGCCCTCTGATTCGCGGTCGTCATCATCCATCCCCGCCATCCGCACGAAACCGCCGAGGGGTAAAATCCGTATGTTATATACGGTGTCCCCCCACTTGGTCCCCCACAGCCGGGGGCCAAACCCCATGCTGAATTCATGGACCTTAACCCCGGCCCTTTTGGCCGCCGCCAGGTGTCCCGCCTCATGGCCCAACACCAGCAGACTGAATACAAAAATCACTGCAACCGCTGTAAGCACCTTATTTTACCTCCCTTATGCCCGGGGCCTTCTCCCTGACCCATCGACGGGCCCAGCTATCCACTTCCACCAGCGTCTCCAGGTCCGGCGCGTGAACCCGCTGGTGCCTTCCCAGGGTGTCTTCGATCAGGCGGGGGATGTCCAAGAAACCTATCCTTTCCTCCAGGAACAGTTCCACCGCCGCCTCGTCAGCCGCGTTCAGGACCGCCGGCATGGTTCCCCCCGCCCGTCCGGCGGCGTAGGCCATCTCCAGGCAGGGGAACGCCTCCCAGTCCGGCTTTTCGAACGTGAGCGTTCCCACCTCCGCCAGGTCCAGCCGGGGCCAGCGGCTCTCCCAGCGCTCGGGAAAAGACAGCGCGTACTGGATCGGCACCCGCATGTCAGGCACCCCCAGGTGGCCGATGATCGAGCCGTCTTTAAACTCCACCAGGGAGTGTACCAGGCTCCGGGGATGCACCAGCACCTCGATCGCATCGTAATCGACGCCAAACAGGTAATGGGCCTCGATAACCTCCAGGCCCTTGTTCATCATCGACGAAGAATCCACCGTTATCTTCGGCCCCATGTTCCAGTTGGGGTGGCGCAGCGCCATCTCGGGGGTTATATCCCGCATCCGCTCTTTGGTCCACCCGCGGAAGGGGCCGCCCGAGGCGGTTATCAGGAGTCTTTGGACCGCGTCCCGGTCTCCCCGCTGGCACTGGAACAAGGCAGACGGCTCGCTGTCGATAGGGAATATCACCGCGCTCGACTTCCGAGCGCTGTCCATCAGCAGCTCCCCGGCCGCCACAATCGGCTCCTTGTTGGCCATGGCCACCGTGGTCCCGCGTCTCAATGCCGTGAGCGTGGGCGAAAGGCCCACGAACCCGCTCAAGGCGTTCACGATCAGGTCTGTCTCCGGGATCTCGGCCAGCCGGTTCAGGCCCGCCTCCCCGCAGAGCACCTCGATCGGCAGTCCCGCCAGCCTCTGCCGCAGCAGTTCCGCCGCTGCCTCGCTGTACAGCGCGATCATCCTCGGTCGGTAAAACCGGGCCTGTTCCTCTAAAAGGTTCAGGCTGCTGCCGGCCGCCAGCGCTACTACCTCCAGCCGGTCGCGATGGGCTTCAACAACCTCCAGGGTCTGGCGGCCTATCGAACCGGTGGACCCGAGAAGCACGATCCGTTTCCGCAGTGGTGACATCAATTTTCCCCCAGGGTTTCTAGTTGATCAATCAGGCTTGATCGGCCAAAACGATATTAACCCTGCTCTGCGCAGGGCCTGAATTACCACTAAAACTACCGGACCCATGATCATTCCCGCTACCCCGGCCACCTGCAGCCCGACGTACAGGCTCACCATGGTCGCCAACGGGTGCAGCCCTATGTTCTGGGACAGGACCTTGGGCTCGATGACCTGTCTTATAAAAACAATAATACCATATAGTATTAAGAGTTCACAACCGAAAGCGATGTTTCCAGTCGCCAGCTGCCAGAGGGCCCATGGGATGTAGACCATGCCCGGGCCGAGGATCGGCAGGATATCCAGCAGGCCCGCCAGAATCGCCAGGGTGACCGCGTAGCTGGAGCCCAGAACGGTCAGCCCCAGGAACGAGATTATGCCGGTGATGGAGATCAGTATCGCCTCCGCCTTTACAAACCCCGACAGGGCGCCGCCCAGGTCCCTGATGATCAGCCGCAGCTTCCTGGTCGAATCGGGAGGAGCCCATCCAAACAGCGTATCGTTGATCAAATCCTTGTCGCGGCTGATAAAAAAGGTGGCGATGGTGGCGATCAGGAAAATGGTGAACACCCCCGGCAGGGCGGAAAGGAAAGACACCAGAGCGTTCACGCTTACCTGAACCGTATGCTGCAGCCACTCCAGCAGCCCCCCCATGTTCCTCAATAGGCCCTCCGCCACCTGGGGCGGGAGGTGGAGGTTCAGGTAGACGTTCTGTATCCTCTCGATCATCACCGCCAGTTCGGCACTCAGGTTGTTGGAGTAGGTGCTGAGGTAGCGGTAAAGCTGGGCCAGCTCCAGCACCAGCCGCATCACCACCAGGGTGACCACCAGGGATACGCTGCCCCAGACTATCAGCAGCGACAGCAGTGCCGCCGCCCCGCGCCCGATCTTGACTCGCCGCCTGAGCCATACTATCAGCGGCTCGATCAGGATGGCCATCAGCAGGGCCAGGATAAACGGGAAAAAATAACCCGGGAGGCGAATGGCAATATCACCCAGGTAAGGGATCACATAGTACAGGCCCAGGTAACCGGCCAGCAGCCCCACCGCCACTATTCCGAGTCTAACCAGGATCAGTAAGTTCCTGAGCAGGGTTGGGTCCATAACATCACCGACCTAAAAAAAATACCAGCAGTAGTACAGCACCGGCAGCACCAGCAGCAGGCTGTCAAAACGGTCGAGCACCCCGCCGTGCCCGGGTATCAGGGCCCCGGAATCTTTCACCCCCGCCCACCGTTTTATCGCTGACTCCACCAGGTCTCCCAACTGGCCGGCCGCCCCCAGCAGCAGGCCCAACAGGATGGCCCAGAAGGCCGGCAGCGCGGGTCCTCCCCACCGGGGAAACAGGTACAGCGCCGCCATCCCGACCACGGTTCCGAAGACCAGGCCCCCGACCGAACCCTCCACCGTCTTGTTGGGACTGATACCCGGGGCCAGCTTCCTCTTCCCAATAGCCCGTCCCACGAAGAAAGCCGCGGTGTCATTGGACCAGGTGATCAAAAACGCCAGCAGTACCCAGAAGAACCCCTGGTTCACCTCGCGGATCAGGACCAGGTGGCTGAACAGCCCCCCGACGTACAGCAGGCCCCACAGGGTAACCGCCGCATCACCCACCCCGAATCTCGGGTAATAAAGAATAAAACCCACCGCAGTGGCCGCCAGAAAACCGATATTGACCAGAATCAGGAAGCCGGGGATACCTCTGCTATAAAGGTATGCCGCCACCGGCCAGGATAAAACCCCCAATCCTCCCAGCCAAAACCAGGGCTTATGCCCGGCCCTGGCCGCCATCTGGTAAAACTCCCGCCAGCCCAGGAGTGAGACCAGGGCCGTTGCCGCGGTCAGCAGCCATCCCCCGTAATACACCAGCAGCAGCAGCAGGGGGATGCCGACCATTGCGCTCAACACTCTAACCCAGAGCATATCCTACAGCCCTCCATAACGGCGGTGCCGCTGCTGAAACTCGACAATCGCCTGGTACAGGTGTTCCCGATGAAAATCGGGCCAAAGTATCCTATCAAACCAGAACTCGGAGTAGGCTATCTGCCAGAGCATGAAGTTGCTCAGCCGCATCTCCCCCGAGGGTCGGATCACCAGGTCGGGGTCGGCACACCCCTCGGTATAGAGCAGGCGGCCGAACAGCTCCTCGTCGATCTCTTCCGGGGCGAGGCGGCTGCCTCTGACCTCTGCGCAGACCTGTTTGACGGCCCGGAGGATCTCACTCCGCCCGCCGTAGTTCACGGCGATATTCAGTACCAATCCCTGGTTGTTCCTGGTGACCTCTATGGCATTCTTCATCTCGTTCCGGGTGTCCCCCGGCAGGTCCTCGATATCACCCATCAACCTTATCTGGACACCCTTTTCGTGCAGTTCGGCCAGTTCCTTGACTATGTACTCGACCATCAGGTGCATCAGGAAGTCCACCTCCTCCGGAGGCCGCTTCCAGTTCTCGGTGGAAAAGGCGTAGACGGTAAGTATCTTCAGCCCGATCTCCCCCGAGGCATCGACGATCTCGTGCAGAGTACCCATCCCCGCCCGGTGCCCGGCGGTGCGGGGAAGCCCCCGGGCATTCGCCCATCGGCCGTTTCCGTCCATTATGATGGCTATGTGCTGCGGAAGCCGTTCCATGTCGATCCGGTCTTTCCAGCCGGCCTCATCCTGCGGCTTCCCGCCTTTCCACCGCAGCCATCTTGGTTTTTTAAACACCGATAGACCCCCTTTGGTTCCACCCGGCTCATTACCAATGAATCCGATAGCGTCCGAAGAAAAACTTGGCTATCGCAAAGTCCTTGACGAAGGCGAGAGCCTTAGTTACACTTGCTTGCATCAGAAAGTTCCCTTATATACTTTCTGATAGCGTAAAGAAAAATCCCCCCCTAGGGAACCCAATCGGGGCAGGATTCTCTGGGAACTGGCGCCACGACCAGTTCCATCTCTTTATCGTTTAGCACCCGACAGCGGATTACCCTCCGGCAGCCTGCAGCCAGAATCGGTTTAACTGATTGGGTAGTCTCCAGCTTCACCTTCCACCCCGCCTGTGCAAGACAGCTGCACGCCTCGCTCTCCTCTAAACCCAGTACATCAGATATCTCCAAGGCTTTCGCTCCTCAGGTAGTGTCCGGTATTGGATTATGCTTTAAAAAGCCCAGGGCCGGTATAATGCCTCTCCCTTTCGGCTCCTACGGCTCCAGCAGCGCAGCGCCTTCGGCGCTACACCTCCATGATCTCCTGTTCCTTGATCTCGGTAGTCTTATCGATGGTCTTGACGTAGCTGTCGGTGGTCTTCTGCAGGGCATCCTGCTGCCGCCGCATCTCGTCCTCCGATATCTCGCCTTTCTTCTCCATGGCCTTCAGACGGTCGTTGAAATCGCGGCGGATGTTCCTTACCGCGACCCTGGCCTCCTCAGCCTTTTTCTTGACCACCTTGGCCAGTTCCTTGCGGCGTTCCTGGGTCAGCTGCGGGATCACGATGCGGATGACGTTTCCGTCGCTGTTCGGGGTCACCCCCAGGTCGGACTTCAGGATGGCCTTTTCGATCGCCGGGATGGTGGTTTTATCCCAGGGCTGCACCACCAGCATCCGCGGTTCCGGCACCCCGATATTGCCCACCTGGTTGATCGGGGTCGGGGTCCCGTAGTAGTCGACCATCACCCGCTCCAGCAGGGCCGGGTTGGCCCGACCCGCACGCAGTGAGGCAAAGTCCCGCCTTAAAACCTCCACTGCCTTTTGCATCTTCTGTTCTGATTCGTTTACCAGTTCTTCCAGCACAGTTCTTACCTCCCCACGTAGGTTCCTATATCTTCCCCTTGCACCGCCCGCAGGATGTTGCCCGATTCATTGATGTTGAACACTATCAAGGGGATGCCGTTGTCCATACAGAGCGAGGTGGCGGTCGAATCCATTACCCCCAGACCCTGGCTCAAAACCTCGATGTAGTTCAGGTCCTGGTACTTCTTGGCGTCGGGATTCTTCTTGGGGTCCGAGTCGTATACCCCGTCCACCCGCTTGGCCATCAGTATCACTTCGGCTTCTATCTCCGCCGCCCGAAGCGCGGCGGTGGTGTCAGTGGAAAAATAAGGGCTGCCGGTACCGGCAGCGAAAATAACTACTCGACCTTTTTCCAGGTGGCGGAGCGCTCTCCTGCGGATATAGGGTTCGGCTATCTGCCTGAGTTCGATGGCCGACTGGACCCGGGTATCGACCCCGTACTTCTCCAGGGCATCCTGGAGGGCCAGGGCATTGATCACCGTAGCCAGCATGCCCATATAATCGGCAGTGGCCCGGTCCATACCCTTGGCGCTGCCGGCAACACCCCTCCAGATGTTGCCTCCCCCTACCACTATCGCGACCTGGATCCCATGCTGCGCTACCTCTCGCACCTGGGCCGCGATCGAATTCACCACATCCTGGTCGATCCCGAATTCCTGTTCCCCAGCAAGTGATTCGCCACTTATTTTAAGAACGATCCTTTTGTACTGACGTCTCAGCATGCTTCCGCCTACCTTCAGCTTATTTTCCTAGCACTTGGCGATCTGGGCCTGGACCTCTGCCGCGAAATTGCTTTCATGCCTGGTGATTCCTTCACCCAACTCGTAACGGGCAAAACGACGGATGGTGACGTTTTCTCCCAGTCGGCCGATCAGCTCGGTCAGCAGCTGCTGCACAGTCTTGTCGGGGTCCTTGATGAAAGGCTGTTCCAGGAGGCACTGCTCGCTGTAGAACTTCTTTACCCGGCCTTCAACCATGCGGTCGACGATCTTCTCCGGTTTCCCTTCATTGAGGGCCTGGTTGCGGAGGATGGTCTTCTCCTTTTCCAGGACCGCCTCGGGCACCTCGTCACGGGATACGAACTCGGGACGGGACGCCGCGATCTGCATCGCGATGTCTTTGCAGAAATCCGTAAACTCCTTGGTCAGGGCCACGAAATCGGTTTCACAGTTGATCTCGACCAGTACCCCGATCTTGCCGCCCATATGGATGTACGACTCTACCTTCCCCTCGGCGGTAACCCGGCCTGCCTTCTTGGCCGCTGCCGCCAGACCCTTTTCCCGCAGGTACTCGATGGCCTTCTCCAGGTCACCCTGGGTCTCCACCAGAGCCTTTTTACAGTCCATCATTCCAGAACCGGTTCGTTCTCTCAATTCTTTTACCATTGCGGCAGAAATCTCCAAAACTTAGGCCACCTCCAGTATTTGTTCATTTATTCGTTTTCATAATAAAAGTAGGGATGATAATCAAGGAATAAAAACCCATTCCCCCATCGTCACCCCTACCTGACTACTATTCCGCCTCTTGTACGTCAGTATTCTGTTCTCCCTGTCGGGATTCCAGTACCGCGTCAGCAATTTTGCTGGTTAGCAGTTTAACCGCCCTAATTGCATCGTCATTCCCCGGGATGACATAGTCAATTTCGTCGGGGTCACAGTTGGTATCCACTATCGCGACGATAGGTATCTTCAGTCTCCTGGCCTCGGCAACCGCAATCCTTTCCTTGCGCGGATCGATAATGAACAGGGCTCCCGGGAGATCCTTCATGTCCTTGATCCCGCCTAGGAAACGGGACAGCTTTTCCTTTTCGCCCCTGAGCTTGGAGACCTCCTTTTTCGGAAGCACTTCCATCGTACCGTTGGTCTCCATCCGTTCCAGCTCTTTAAGCCGCTGGATCCGCTTCTGGATCGTAGGGAAGTTGGTCAGCATTCCGCCCAGCCACCGTTCGTTCACGAAGAACTGCTCACAGCGCTGAGCCTCATCGCGGACCGATTCCTGAGCCTGCTTTTTGGTGCCCACAAATAGGATTGACTTTTTGGTGCCAATCGTATCCCGGACAAAGTTGTAGGCCTCCTCGACTTTTTTTACCGTCTTCTGCAGGTCGATAATGTAGATGCCATTTCGCTCGGTAAAAATAAATGGTGCCATTTTAGGGTTCCAGCGCCTTGTCTGGTGCCCAAAATGCACCCCTGCCTCGAGCAGTTGTTTCATTGAAATGACCGCCACCACGACACCCCCTTTCTGGTTTTTCCTCCGCCGGCCTCATCACTTCTCAGATCGGCCATGCCGACACCCTGAATGAAGCTTCGCCAACGTGCGTATTTTTAACCACAGGTAAGTATAGCATAGAACGTTACCCGTGGCAACGTTTTTAAGGCCGGTTAATTGACCGGGGTTTTTTCCCGGATCACCCGGTTCTTGAGGTTTAAGAGAAGCTGGATCTCGCCGACCCCGATCTGAAGGTCCTCCGCTATCTCTTTGGCTTCAAAGCCCTTGTCCAGCATCTGGCTGACCCCCCGGTAGCGTTCCGGGATGACCAGCGGGGCCGCCTTGGCCGGCGTTATAGTGGGGATCTTCTCGACCGCCACGGACTGAGCGTTTTCCGTCCTGGACCTTCTCTCCATCTGGGCCTGCCGTTCCAGCTTCTTCACCAGTTCTTCCGACTGGCGGTTAAGCTCGGAAAGCATCGACTCGAGGTCGCCGCGGACCAGGACGCACTCCTCGAGCAGCTCCTCCAGCCTTGCTCTCTCGGCTTTCAGTTGTTCGACCTCGGTGCTGCGGCGGTTCATCCAGGCAAAAGTCATTACCGCCAAGAGTAAACCCAGTAACAAAGCCACATAACCCAAAGGTTATTCCCCCATCATATTGTAATGTCCAGCATCTTTCCCAGCCTCTCGTCTTTGGCCGGCCGGGATTCTTCGTTCTCGGGCTCCTGCCGATCGGAAGAATGGTGTTCGCCTGGGGTTCCCTGTCGGGACGATTCCCGGTCCCGAACTTCACCTTTTTCACCCTTATGTGACTCTAAAACCTTGGTCTGCTGCAGGTCGGCCGTGTGCTTAAACTGCGCGGCGAACTGCTGCTGCTGCTCCTGGTTCGACTGCTGCTGAACCTGCTGCACCCGCCCGACCTCCTGGAGTTTGGGAAGCATCACCTGCAGGTCCACGTTCCTAATCGACATATTCAAGACCCCCTATTAGACCAGCGGGTATATCTTGATGTCACCGTCTTCCTCAGAAAAATAGCAGCGTCTGATTTGATCGTTCAGGTTCAATGTCAGGTTGCCGATGATTACCGTGACCCCGGGGAAAACAGTGTCCTGCACCTTGACCTTGCTCAAGCGGAGCGAACTGAGTTCACTCTCCAGCTCGAGCTTCCTCTTTTTGCGTTCCTCAATACCCTCATTAATTTTATCTTCGGTTGCCCGGAGTTTTTCCAACAGTTCTTTTTTATCCTCCGGGAGTTCCCCCTTGGTCCTCGCCATGTGATCCAGCACCGTCATCATCTGTTTCGCCTTTTCCAGGTTCTTTTCCTCGTTGGTGATATCAGCGCAGAGTTCCTTGTAGGCCTGCCGCACACCCGGCTTGATGCCCACCTCGATCTGGGTCAGCGGGGCCAGGTGGGAACCGATGACCTTCGCCGAGACCTCCTCGCCGGCCCTTATCACGCCGCCGACGATCGCCCCGCGCCTTCCCTCGACCACTATCTTTTTACCGGCGTTGATGCTGCTGTTTAAAACCGCGTCGCTGATGTTCACGTTTTCCCCGGCCTGCACGTTGCCGTTTTCAACAAATCGGGCCGTCACATTGCCGCCCGCGATGATGGTCCCTTTACCCTGGCCCATGATCCCCCCGCGGACGGTGACGTCCTTCCCCGCGAAGATCGAACCGCCTTCCACTCCCCCAAAAACCTCGACACTGCCGTCAGCCTTGACGATAAAACCGCTCTTGATGCCGCCCGTCACTATTATGTTGCCGACAAAATCGATGTTGCCGGTCGAGAAGTCCACATCCCCGCTGACCTCGTATACGGCCGAGACGCTTATCAGGCCGTCGTGCGACACTGACACGTGCCCGTCACAGGTGGCTATCAGCTTGTTTTCACCATCCAGCAGGGTGTTCTTGCCCTGCCGCAGCAAAAACCCCTTCCCCGGCTTGGGTTTCATCACCCCGCCGTACACGGTCATACCCACGATGCCCTCGGTGGGCGGGACCCGGGTGGCCAGCAGTTCGCCTTGTTTAACGTTCTTGACCAGGTGCAGGCTGTAAAAGTCCACCGAGCCGTCCTCCCGCATCTCGGGACGTCCCTTGGTGGTATCTAGGAAGTGATAGATGATCTCCCCGTTTTGGCCGTTTTCCACTGGTTTGCCCTTGGCCACGACCACCTTTCGGCCCAGGTACTGGGTGACCGCGAGCCCGACGGCCTTTTCGTCAACCCCAAAAATCACCTTGTTCTCGCGAAGTATAGACAGCACCTTTTCTTTGGATATCTGGTTGGCTTTCTGAGGATCAGTAAAAATATAGGCTTCCATATGGTCCGAACTCACCGAAACCGTAACAGCCGGTCCTTCTGTTCCCGGGACATTGCTCATTTATATCACCCCTTACTCAATTATGGTGATCTCAGCCGGTACCCACGAGTTTCTTTTTCTGTCGGCTCAATCGGCCGCGAAGCCGCAGTACAGCTTTGGTATGCAGTTGCGATATTCGGGACTCTGACAATCCCAGCACAGCTCCAATCTCCTTCAAAGTAAGGGACTCGTAGTAGTATAAGGTAATCACCAGTTTTTCCCGATCCGGCAGTTTTTCCACCGCGTCGGTCAGCACCTGTTTGGCCTCTTCTTTTTCCAGGTTGTTCAAAGGGTCTTCCACCCGAGTATCCTCGATGGTGTCCAGTATCCTCACGGAATCCCCGCTCCCGCTGTCGCCCGACCAGACATCCTCCAGATAGGATACCGAGGTATAGCTTACCTCCTGCAGCAGCTGGTTAAACTCCTCCAGGTTTATATTCATAGCGGCGGCCACTTCCTGGTCGTTTACCGACCGGCCCAGTTCATGCTCCAACCGGGCATAGGTCCGTTCGATCTCCCGGCTCTTGTTCCTGACCGACTGCGGCACCCAGTCCATGGACCGCAGACCGTCAAGGATAGCGCCTCTGACCCGTACCACCGCGTAAGTTTCGAACTTGATTCCCCGCGACGGATCGAACTTCTCGATCGCGTCGAGGAGCCCAAAAACACCGTAACTGAACAGGTCATCCATTTCCACCCGATTGCGGAAACCGACGTTTAACCGCCCTGCCACGTATTTGACCAGTGAGGCATACTCCAGGACCAGCTCGTCCCGGGCGGCTGACTCCCGATTACGTTTGTATCGCACCCAGCAGTCGTCGATTTTGGGATTCCCCATGCTTATACAATCCTCTCGCCGTATTCGATGGTGCGTATATGCAGCTGGCCGGTTTCGGTCTTAAAGGTTATGGAACGGCCGTAGTTGGCGCCGGTCTCAGCGTGCAGCAGTTTGATTCCCATTTTCCTCAAGGTCTCGAGCGAACTCTCGGCGTTCCTCTCGCCGATCTTCATAATGCTGCTGGCCTCGGTCAGGGCGAACATCTGGGCCCCCCCGGCTATCTTGGCCACCAGCCGGCTCTTCATGGCGCCTATCCTTTCCATCTCCTGCACCAGGGCCGGGATGGCGGTATCCGCGAACTTGGCCTTGTTGTCGGTATTGCGGGCTAGGGCGCTCGATGGAAGCATGATATGGGCCAGTCCGCCGATACGGGTGATCGGGTCCCACAGACAGATACCGATACAGGACCCCAGTCCAGCCGAACTCAAAATGTCGGGCACCTTTGCTACCTTTAGATCAGCCATGCCTACTTGCAGCACCGCCATTACTGATCCACTCCAAGCTTATCCAGAATAATACTCAGCGATCCGGGATCGGGGAACATCATAAAGTGTCCTACCAGGGCCTTGTGATTCTCGCTGAAGACGGTTTCGATCACCAGCGTGTAGTCCCCCACCTCCGCCATCGGCAGCACCAGCGATCCCAGGATGGACGCGCTCATATCTATCGCCAGGTCTGGAACCGAAGGAATGAACTCGAGTCCAGTAAACAGGCTTAAAGCGTTTAGATAAGTACCGCTGAGTATGTTTCCCAGTTCCTTTAACGCCGAATGGCCTATTTCCCCAAGTTCCTGGTTGGTCTCGGGGGGGACTCCCATCAACAGGTCCACCATCTGATGGGCGGTCTTGAGCGGCAGCATGAACAGGATGCTCCCCGGCGCCTGACCCAGCGCCCGCAGGAAGATGCCGCAGACGACCTCCTCTTCAGATCCCACCACCTGCCAGATATCGGTGATGGGAATTATGCTCACCCGGGGGACACTCATCTCCACCCGTCGATTAATCATAATCGAAAGTGATGTGGCAGCGTTACCCGCTCCAACATTACCGATCTCTGACAGGGCATCGATCTGCAGGTTTGAGAGGTTCTTTACTTCATCGTCCATCCAGCGAACCACCTCCACAACTCTAAGTTTACCCCGTTTAAAGCTATCCTTTAACTGATGATATTATAAATCCGACATTAAATAAATGACCATTGTCACATATAGCCGTTTTTTGTAAAAATTTCAACCTAAATTATATCACCTAAACCTCTAGAACCTTTTCCAGGTTCAGCAGGATTATCAATCGTTCCTCCAGCTTACCGACCCCCAGGAGGAACTCGTTGTCCACCGAGGTGGCGATATTCGACGCCTCTTCGATCTGCTCGCCCTCCAGTTTTAAAACCTCGGTGACCCCATCTACGATTATGCCCGCTACCATCTCGCCGACCTTGAGGATGATGATCCGGGTCTGCTCCGTGTTTTCCTGGGTTTGAATGTTCAGCCTCTGGTGCAGGTCTATCACCGGGATCACGTTTCCCCGCAGGTTGATCACCCCGACCACGTAATGGGGAGCGTTCGGGATCCGGGTAATGGGCAGAACGCGGTTGATCTCCTGCACCGAGAGGATGTCGATGGCGTACTCCTCCGCTCCCAGGTTGAACGCCACCAGCTGGATTTCCTGGTTTACCGCCGCTGCTGTTTCTTCCATATTCATAAACCTCCTGACCGTCTTTCAAACCACTGCACCAGTTAGAACAGCGTCCCCACATCGAGGATCAGCGAAACGTCGCCATCTCCCAGGATGGTCGCTCCCGCCAGGCCAGGAATGCTGGCCATCAAACGCCCCAACGACTTGATCACTATCTCCTGCTGCCCGATCAGCGAATCCACTACCAGGCCTATCCGTCGGTTGGCCTTGCGCACCACCACCACGAAAAGGTCTTTTTCATTGTCCTCGACCATGCCGTTGGCCCCCAGCTGCTGGCCGAGTTTGAGCAGCGGCAGGACCTGCCCGCGGAGCACAACCACCTCCTGGGACTGCACCTTTCGGATGTTCTGCCGGTAGACGATGGTGGTTTCATCCACTGAACTCAGCGGAATGGCGTATATCTCATTCCCGACCTTGACCAGCAGGGCCTGGATGATAGCCAGGGTCAGCGGCAGCCTGATCCTGAAGCAGGTGCCCGCCCCCGGTTGGTTCTCTACCATGACCGTGCCGCTCAAAGACTCGATTTTGGCCTTTACCGCGTCGAGTCCGACTCCCCGCCCGGACAGGTCGGTCACCGTTTCGGCGGTGCTGAACCCGGGTTTGAAGATCAGGTTTATCAACTCGTACTCGTCATAGCGGTCTTCGCTAATCCAGCCTAACTCCAGCCCTCTTTTCCGGTTCTTTTCAACGTCGATTCCCCGTCCGTCGTCGATCACCTCGATCACGACGCTGTTGCCTTCGTGGCGGGCGATCAGTTTTACCGTCCCCTCACGGGGTTTGCCGTTACTTTCCCGCACCTCCGGCATTTCGATCCCGTGATCGATCGAGTTTCTCAGCAGGTGCACCAGCGGGTCGCCTATCTCGTCGATGACCGTACGGTCCAGCTCGGTCTCTTTTCCTTCCATGACGAAGTTGATCTCCTTGCCCAGGTCCTTGGCCAGGTCGCGCACCATGCGCGGGAAGCGGTTGAACACCTGTTCCACCGGCACCATCCGAACTTTCATCACCACGTTCTGCAGGTCAGTGCTGATGCGGGCGAACTGCTCCACCGTCTCGTTGAGTTCGAACAGGTTCTGGGTGGAGCCTATCTGCTCCAGCCGGGTCTTGTTGATAACCAGCTCGCCCACCAGGTTCATCAGGTTGTCCAAACGTTCGATATCCACCCGCACCGTCTGCCTTACCTTGCCGGTGGAGCGGACAGTCCCGGCAGCCCCGGCGTCCTCTGCCGCCGCCTCCACCATCCGGTGTGCCGCCTCTGACGCGGCGGACACCTCCACCGCGGCCGGTTCGAAACACTCGCAGCTTACGACCTTGACCTCGGAGATCTGGTTGATGGCTTTCACCACGGCCTCCTGCTCCGATTTGCTGATGAACAGCACCTCGAACCGCTGGTCGAAACTGCCCTCCTCCAGTTCCTGGGCCGACGGGAGGCTCTTGAAGATCTCTCCCATCTCCTCCAGGTTCTTGAACACCATGTAGGCCCTGACCGACTTCATCAGGGACCCCTCGTCCACCTCCACGACCACGTGAAAGACGTTCAGCTCCTGGTTCTGCGCCTGTTGAATCAGCGTGGAATCGTACTGGTTGATATTAAAGTCGGAGGATGATTCCTCAACGATCTCCACCCGGGCCGGCTCGCCCGGGGTCGCTGGCTGGTTTTCATTGCCGAGGTTTACCAGCCGCACCACGATCTGGTCGACCGGCATCTCTCCCCCTTTGCCCAGTTCGATGGAGTCCACCATCTGGGACAGGGAGTCCAGGCACTGGAAGAGGACATCCACCACCTCTTCGGTCACCCTGATTTTCTGAGCCCGGAGGTCCGACAGCACGTTTTCCATCTCATGGGTCAGGTGAGCGATCTGGTTGAACCCCATGGTAGCGGCCATACCTTTAAGGGTATGGGAGGAACGGAACAGCTCGCCCAACACCGAAGACTTATGTGGATTGCTCTCCAGATCCAGGAGTGACTGGTTGAGGTTTTGCAGGTGTTCCCGGCTTTCGATTAGAAATACATCCATGTAACTTGATACATCCATTGTAGGCTACCCCCTCTCAGATAAAGCTCGGACTATCTCATGGGCTACTTGTCCCAAGGGTACAACCCGATCCACCACCTTGGCCTCGATCGCCGAACGCGGTATCCCAAACACTACAGCGGTCGACTGGTCTTCGGCGATGGTCCTGCCGCCGACGGCCTTTATCTTCTTCATCCCTTCCGTCCCGTCGTTCCCCATCCCGGTAAGGAGCACCGCCACTATCTTCGACCAGAAGCTCTTCGCCACCGAGTTGAACATGGTGTTGATGTCCGGCCGGTGCCCTCCCACCGGGGACCCCTTATCCAGTTCGATAATGAGCTGGCGCTTTCCCGCCGCTCTTTCGATCGTCTTCACCGACATGTGATAGTCGCCGGGCGCCACGTAAGCCCACCCCGGCAGCACCTCATCCCCGTCCTCGGCCTCTTTCACGTTAATCCCCGAGGCATGGTTCAGACGCTCTGCCAGCGACCTGGTGAAACCAGGGGGCATGTGCTGTACGATCAGGACTCCAGCGGCAAGGTCCTTGGGCAGGGACGGGATGATCTCATACAGCGCCTTTGGTCCTCCGGTCGAGGTCCCGATCACGACCAGCTTGTTGATCTCGGACCATACCGGCCGGCTAAGGGCCGAGGGTGGTGCGGCCGGGACCACCGGCGCAGCCGGGGGCGCAGGTTTGGGCGCCGCTGCCGGCGCGGCCTTGGGTGCCGCAACTGGAGCAGCCGGCCTGGGCGGGCCGGTCTCCACCTTGACTTCGGCCGGCCTGGGCGGGCTTGGAGCCGGCCTTAGTGCCGGCACCGCGGCCGGAGCCTGGCTCAGGTTGACCGTCGAGGCCAGTTTAACCTTTTGTCTTATCTCATCGCCCAGCTTTCCGATATCCAATGATATCGATCCCGATGGTTTGGCGACAAAGTCCACCGCCCCCCGCTGCAGAGCCTTTAAGGTCGCTTCGGCTCCAGCCTGGGTGGCGCTGGATATCATCAGAACCGGCGTGGGCCTAATCTTCATTATCTCGTTCAGGGCGCTGAGCCCCCCCATCACCGGCATCTCCACATCGAGGGTTATGACATCAGGCTTTAACCGGTTCAACCCCTCGATCGCTTCCTGCCCGTTCCTGGCGGTCCCCAGTACCTCGATCCCCGGGTCCTCCGCAAGGATGTCCGATAACATCTTGCGCATGAACGCGGAATCATCAACCACCAGAACCCTGATCTTCTTCAACCCATCCACCTCACATCAGGCCTTTTTTGATAAGCATTCTCTGCTGCTCGAAGATGTACTTCATGACCCGGTCCCGCTGCCGTTCCCTTATATCGATAAACTCGACGCCGGTCTGGTAGAGCCGGGGCTGCTGGTCGGGGATGATCGTCGAACGGATCACCCGCGCCTTGACCTCCAGCGGTCTCTTGGGCAGGTGGAGTATGATCCTCATGCTCTCCCCCGGCCGATAACCCCGGTCGCTGTAAAAAAGCAGTCCCCCACCGCTGACGTCTATCGTACTGGTTTCTAAAAACAGCTCGTCATCGATGACCTTGTCTTTCACCGTGGTATAGCTTATCCTCAGGCTGGCGGGGACCCGGACCCATGACCGCCGCTGCCTCTTCACCGCCTCGGTCGGCAGCCTGACCACGAACACCGGCAGCGGGTCCCGCATCCTTTCCAGGATCGGGGCCTCAAAGGCGTGGTTCGCGTCGTTCAGCATGAAGTTGATCAAGACCCGGGTTTCCCTTCGGAGGGTAACGATCTCACCCCGGCTCATAGGCATCGCCAGGACCATGGTGTCGCCCCTTATCTCTTCCACCCGGCTGGGATACTTCCCCCGGTAGTCACCGTCCCTGACCTCCAGCTCGACGTGCTGGTTGGGTCTCAGGTCGCCAGGCGCCAGCTTAACTATTTCTTCACGAGCTATAAAAATCACCTGCTTTTCAGCGGAACAAACTCACTACATTATTGAAAAATTTCTGCAGGCCGGTCGGCTGCGGCATACTCTGGTCGCATATCTTGGCGGCTATGGAGTATATACAGAACGATGCCGAGGTGCGCGGGTAGCTCAAAATCAAAGGCTCCTGCCGGCGCACCGCCTCGCCCACCGCGCTGTCCCAGACCACATGCCCCAGCGACTCGATCTCGGTATTCAAAAACCGCTTGGTCACCATCTTGAGCTTGTTGGAGACCAGTCGTCCCTCTTCCTCATTGGCCACCTTATTGATGATCAGGCTGATCTTCTTCTGGGGCACCTCTCCCCGGACGATCTTGATCAGGCCGTAGGCATCGGTTATCGCTGTAGGTTCGGGGGTTGTGACCAGCAGTATCTCGTCCGAGGCGATTAAAAAGTTCAGCACGTTGTTGGATATCCCGGCCCCGGTGTCGATCATCAGGATATCCACGGTTTTTTCTATAGCGTGCAGGTCATTGACCAGGGTCTCCAGCTTCCAGGAAGGCAGGTTGGCCAGTTCCTTGATCCCCGATCCCCCGGGGATTATCTTGGTCCCCTTGGGTCCTTCCACGATTATCTGGCTCAGGGTCTTCTCGCCGTTGACCACGTGGTACAGGTTATAGCTCGGGATAATCCCGGTTATCACGTCGACGTTGGCCATCCCCATATCAGCGTCCAGTATCACCACCCGCTGCCCGTACTCCTGCAGCGCCAGCGCCAGGTTCAAGGCGATGTTGGTCTTGCCGACCCCTCCCTTGCCGCTGGTGACGGTGATAACCCGACTGTGCTTGGGCACCCCGTCGATCTCGTTTTCGATCCGGTATTTCAGGTTTTGAGCCAGCCATCTCAGGCGAGTAGCTTGATCGTTCACTGCAGCTCACCCCCGTTCTGCAGAATCAGGTTGATGATCATCTTGGGGTCCGCCACCTCGATGTCGTCCGGGACATTCTGTCCGGTGGTGACGTAGGAAAGCTTCTCCTCTATCTGTACCGCCAGGTTGTAGAGCGGTCCGTAAACCTCCGCCTCGTCCAGCTTGGTCAGAACCACCTTGTTGAAGTTCAGGCGCTTGAACCGCCGGTAGATGTCCCACATGTCGGTGATCCCGGTGGTAGCGCTGACCACCAGCAGCACATCGGTCGGGGCCAGGTAGTAGATAAACTCGCGCAGCTCCTCCATCTGCTGCTCGTTCTTGGGGCTCCGCCCCGCGGTATCGACCAGTATCAGTTCCTTGTCGGCGAACCGGTTCATCGCCTCCGGGATCAGCTGGGGGTTGAAAACCACCTCCAGCGGGACCCCGATGATCTGGGCGTAGGTCCGCAGCTGTTCGACCGCCGCGATCCGGTAGGTATCAATGGAGAGCATGGCGACCTTTCTCTTTTCGAGCAGGTAGTAGTTCGCGGCCAGCTTGGCCAGGGTCGTGGTCTTTCCCACCCCGGTCGGCCCGACCAGGACCACGACCCGCCGCTCTCCATCGCTCAGATCGATAGGGGCCGGCATCTTCAACTGCTGCTGCATGATCTTGAACAGCATCTCCCTTACCTCGGTCGAGTTGGTCCACTCGCTGGCCGGCAGGCAGTTCATGAGCTGGTGCATCATCTGGTCCGCCAGCCGCTCCTCCACCTCGCTCTTTAAGAGCCTTTTGTGGATCTTGTTCAAGGGCATCGGGTAAGCGGGAATCTCGGGAGTCTTCCCCATCTCATGCAGCACCCGGTTCATTACCTGCTTCATTTCCTTGATCTCGTCGTGCATCCGGCCCACGTTTTCCTTGGGGGCGGGGTCCGCCGGGGCCAATGCGACACTGGCGGCCAGGGGTCTCGGCTCCGGCCGCCCGGCAGGTTTCACCGGCTCGCTGAAGCCCGCCGGTACCGCCGTCGACGCGGAAGCGGGCTGTACGAGGGGAGCGAAAGACGCGGCCTTGATAACCGGCGCGGCCGGGTAAGCGGCTGGGGCTGGGGTTGCAGCTGCGGTCGCGGCTGCCCGGCTGACCGGCAGGGGCAGGGGCATCGAGCCCGGGGCCCCGGCCGCGGCAGATTCGTCGACCGCGGCGGTCACCTCGACCTTTTCCTGGGTAAAGAAACCCAGTATCCCGCCTTCCTTGAACTTTTTCGTATGCAGGATTATGGCGTCGCGACCCATCTCGGTCTTGATCTGGAGGATCGCCTCCTGCAGGTTATTGGCCACAAACCTCTTTACCTTCATGTTAAACTCACCATCCCAATAGATTTAATATCTATCTGAGGGTCCAGCTCGTTATATGAAACCACCGCTAAATGCGGCAGGGATCTTTCCATCAGTCGTCGGAAGTAGATCCGGATAACCGGGGCGCACAGCACTATCGGCGGTCTGCCCTGCAGTACAGCCTGCTCCACGAGTTTGGAGGTCTGCTGGATCAGGGACTGGGCCTTGTGCGGCTCCAGGGCTACGAAGGTGCCGTAGTCCGAGGCCTGCAGAGAATCGCGGATAAGCTGCTCCACCCCCGGGTCCAGGGTTATCACCGAAAGATCGGTATCGTCGCCCATCAACTGGCGGGTGATATGGCGGCGCATGGACTGCCGGACATACTCGGTCAAAACGTCCAGGTCCTTGGTGATCCGGCCGTAATCGGCCAGGGTCTCCAGAATGGTAACCAGGTCGCGGATGGGAACCCTCTCCCGCAGGAGGTTCGCCAGCACCTTCTGAATCTCTCCCAGGCTCATGATATCGGGGACCAGCTCGCTGACCACAGCCGGGGTGGTTTGCTTGATGTGGTCGATCAGGGCCTGGACATCCTGCCGCCCGAGTATCTCGTGGGCGTGGGACTTGATCACCTCGGTCAGGTGAGTGGACAGGACGGACGGCGGGTCGACCACGGTGTATCCCGCCAGCTCGGCTTTCTCCCGCAGCTGCGGGCTGATCCAGCGCGCGGGCAGTCCGAACGCCGGCTCCCGGGTCTCGATCCCGGGGATATCGGCCTCGTCGGTCCCCGGGCTCATGGCCAGGTACTGGTCGATCAGCAGTTCACCCTGGGCCACCGGGACCCCCTTAATCTTGATCACGTAGGCGGAAGGCTTCAGCTGCATGTTATCCCGCAGCCGGATCGGGGGAACCACCAGGCCCAGCTCCATGGCGCACTGGCGGCGGATCATCACGATCCGGTCCAGCAGGTCCCCGCCCTGGTTGGTGTCCACCAGGGGTATCAGGCCGTACCCCATCTCGATCTCCATGATGTCGATCTGGAGGAGCGACATCACGTTCTCGGGCTTCTTGATCTCCTCGATCTCCTGCGCCTTTTCCTTTTCGGCCACGCTCTCCACATCGCGCCGCATCAGCTGCTGCGACCGGTAGGAGATAAACGCCAGCACGCCCGCCATCATGAATATCGGCATCGCCGGCAGGCCCACCGCTATAAAGGCGACCAGCACCCCGGCGGCAATCAGCATCGCCTGCGGGCGGGAAAACAGCTGGGAGAAGAGCGTATCCCCCAGGTTCGCCTCGATATCGGCCCGGGTAACCACGATGCCCGCGGCCGTGGAGATCAGCAGCGCGGGGATCTGGGTCACCAGGCCGTCCCCCACGGTCAGGATGGTATAGGTGCTCAGGGCATCGGTAATCCCCATGCTCTTCTGGGCCACCCCGATGATAAAACCCCCGATGACATTTATAATCATTATTATAATTCCCGCAATGGCGTCACCCTTGACGAACTTGGTGGCACCGTCCATCGACCCGTAAAAATCAGCCTCCCGCTGGATATCCATCCGCCTCTGCCGGGCCTCTTTTTCAGTTATCAGTCCCGCGTTCATGTCAGCGTCGATGCTCATCTGCTTGCCCGGCATGGCGTCCAGGGTGAACCGGGCCGATACCTCGGATACGCGCTCCGCACCCTTGGTGATAACGATGAACTGAATCACCACCAGGATCAGGAACATGATGAAACCGACCACCGGGTTGCCCCCGATCACGAAGTCGCCAAAGGCCTTGATGACCTGCCCCGCGTTGGCGTCGACCAGAATCAGCCTGGTGGAGGCTACGTTCAGCGACAGGCGCAGCAGGGTCATGATCAGCAGCAGGGTGGGGAAAACCGAAAACTCCAGCGGCTTTAAGGTGAAGATCGCCATCATTAAAATTACGATCGAAAACGAGATGTTGAAGATCAGGGAGAAGTCCAAAAAGCCGGTGGGAAGCTTCACCACCATCATCATCAGCGCCCCGATGACCGCCAGGGCCAGGAGGAAGTTGCTGTATCGGTTTATCCATCCGTTGGGCATCGCCGCAGTGTCCGTCGTCAATTACAGTTCCTCCTAGAAAGCTCTGCGTTTGAGTCGATACACGAAGGCCAGTACCTCCGCCACCGCCTGGTAAAGCTCCGGCGGCACCTTGTCCCCTATCTCCACCGAGCGGTACAGGGCCTGGGCCAAGGGTTTGTCTTCCACGATCGTGACCCCGTTCTGTCTGGCGATCTCCCGGATCCTGAGCGCGATCAGGTCCTGCCCCTTGGCCACCACCACCGGGGCGTCCATCAGCTTCGCCTGGTAGCTCAGAGCGACCGAGAAGTGGGTCGGGTTGGTTATGACCACGTCAGCCTGAGGCACCTGGCTCATCATCCGCTGCATCGCCATCTTCCGCTGCCGTTCCTTGATCTTGGCCTTGATCTGGGGGTCGCCTTCCATCTGCTTGTACTCGTCCTTGATCTCCTGCTTTGACATCTTCAGGGACTGCTCCATCTCCCACCACTGGTAGAAGTAGTCCAGGACCGCCATCACCAGGAGCAGCAGTCCCACCTTCCAGGCGATGGAAAAGATCATCTCGTTGACCAGCTCGACCGCGGTCCATATGTCAGCGTCCATCAGCTGCGGAAAAAGGGCGATGTTGCCGTAGACCGCGTTGTAGGCGATATAACCTACCGCCACCACCTTCCAGATGGACTTGAAAAGCTCCACTACCGCCCGTTTCGAAAACAGCCGCTTGAAACCCTCCAGCGGGTTCAGCCGGCCCAGGTTCATCTTCAGGCCCTCCCCGCTGACCAGAAACCCCACCTGCAGAACGCTCACCACCAGCCCGGTGACGAAGGCCGCGCCGACTATCGGCAGGACCATCTTGGCGGATACCAGGGTGGTCTCCAGCATCAAACTGCTCAGAAATGCCTCGTCCAGGTTGGTGCGGGTGTAATTCGAGATGGCCTTTACCGTAAAAGCCCCCCATCCCTCCCAGAGGTAGGGCAGTGACAGGTAGAGGGTGGAAAAGGTCACCAGCAGCAGCAGCGCCGAATTCAGCTCCACGCTCTTAACCACCTGGCCCCGCTTGCGGGCCTCCTGCCTCCTCCGGGGGGTGGCCTTTTCGGTCTTCTCTCCCGCGAAAAGCTGCAGGTCAAACCATTTTGCCGCTGGGTTCAGCTCGCTCAGCGATGTTCCCCTCCAGTCCGCTAATGTCATCAGGCACCCGTCAGGCGCAGGAACAGGTCGATGCTGCTGAAGGCATCGGTCAACAGCTTTTCTATCAGCCAGATGTAAAGCCCCATCACCGCGATCAGCATGAAGATGCCCACCACGATCTTCAAGGGCAGCCCCACGATAAACACGTTCATCTGCGGCACCGTCCGGGCCACGATGCCCAGGGCCACGTCCGTCACGAATAGCGCGGCGACCATCGGCATGGCTATCTTGATGGCGCTGACGAACATCCCGACGAAGAGGCTGATGATCAACTCGGTGGTGCTTCCACTTATCTTCATCCCCATCGCGGGGACGAAATCATAGCTTTTCACGATAGCGGTGAGGATCATGTGGTGACCGTTCGTCCCCAGCAGCACCATCAGCGCCACCAGGTACTGGAGGTTGCCCACCAGCGGCAACTGCTGCCCGCTCTGGGGGTCCATCACGTTGACGATCCCGAATCCCATCTGCATGTCCACCAGCTGACCAGCGGTCTGGGCCGCCACCATGACCAGGTTCACGATAAAGCCTATCGCGAAACCGAGGATAAACTCACCCGCCATCGCCAGGACCAGCTGGATCAGCGAACCCGAGCCGGCACCTCCCCAGGCCTGGTTGATGGTGACCATCAGGGCGATCATCGCCCCCAGCCCCACCCGCACCATCATCGGAATCCTGGTGCTCGCGAACACCGGCGCCATCTGCAGCATCCCGGTGACCCGGGACATCACCAGGAGAAAGGTGTCCAGCCGGCTGAATAAAAACCCTAAATATTCCATCCTCTAACCCCGATATAGAATAGTGATCAGCGTATAAAGGTATAGCTGTATAAATTGGTGAACAGGTCCCCGGTGAAACCCACCAGTACGTTGAGCATCCAGGGTCCGAACAGGGCTATCACCACTATCACCGCCAGAATCTTGGGCACGAAGGTCAGGGTCTGTTCCTGGATCTGGGTGGTCGCCTGGAATATGCTGACCAACAGGCCGATCAAAAGGCTGCCTCCCAGCACCGGCGCCGAGAGCAGCAGTACGGTATATAAAGACTCGCGGGCCAGATACATCACGAATTCCTGATCCATGTTTCACCTCGATAAGTTTATGAACCGAAGCTCAATACCAGGGACCTGACCAGCAGGTTCCAGCCATCGACCATCACAAAAAGCAGTACCTTAAAAGGCAGCGAGATCATCATCGGCGGCAGCATCAGCATCCCCATCGACATGAGGGCGCTGGAAACCACCATGTCGATGATTAAAAAAGGTATGAAGATTATAAATCCGATTTGAAAAGCGGTCTTCAACTCGCTGATAGCGAATGCGGGTATCAGGATATTATTGGGTACATCGTTATAGGTCTGGGGTCGCGGTTGATGGGTCAGGTTGATAAACAGCGCGATGTCCTTTTCCCGGGTCTGGCGGAACATGAACTCCCGGATCGGCTCCATCCCCTTGGTCAGGAACTCGCTCTGGTTGATGGTGCCGTTGATGTAGGGCTGCAGCGCCTGCTGGTTGACCTGTTGCGCTGTGGGCATCATCACGAACATGGTTAAGAACAGGGCCAGTCCCACCAGGATCTGGTTGGGCGGCATCTGCTGGATCCCCAGCGCACTGCGGGTAAAAGAAAGAACCACGATGATCCGGGTGAACGAGGTCATCATTATCAGGATGGCCGGCGCCAGAGACAAAACGGTCAGCAGCAGCAGCACCTGCAGGCCGCTGGTAACCTCCTGGGGATTGTTCGCGTCGTCTATCCCCACGTTCAGGTGGGGAAGGCTGATCGGCGCGCCGTAAACCGGGGAGGCCAAAAGCCAGAGCATTGCTATGCCCGCTAAAACCAGCAGTATCCTCTTGATTCTTTTCCGGCGGCGGTTTTTAATCACGGTTTTTTTCCTCCATCAGCAGGCGGATACGGGACAGGTTGTCCTGAATCAGGTAATGGAAACGGTCCACTGTTTTCGGCATCTGCTGGGTGTTCGAGGACCCCCGAGGCTCGTTCTGGGCCGATGCCTCCCGCTTCAGCTGTTCGATCACGGCCGGGTCGTCGATCTCCAGGATCTTGACGATCTGGTGGTCGGTTATCCCTAGCGCCACTATCCTCCCTGCGATATTCGCCAGATACACACCCCGGTTGGGGCCTAGAGAAATCTGGTCGATAACGTTGATCAGAGAACTGTCCGAGGTCCTGAACTGCCTCTTGAGCAGCCTCATCAGGCCGTAAGTGAGCGCGACGATAACCGCCAGGCACAAGACTATCTTGAAAAACAGGCCTGCCATGCTGGGAAGTTCCGCCTTCTCCGGCTCGGTGCCGGCGGGGAGGTTGACCGGGTCGCTGGGGTTAACCGCCCAGGCCGCCAGGGCCAGAGAGTTTATTAATACCACGAGCAGTGCGATCAAAGCCAGGTATCTGATAGCCGGCCTATTAATCAGAGCCATTAAACGAAAACCCCGCTTCCCGCCTTAACCTAACGCCTTGCCTACCGCCTCCAGCACCCGCTCCGGTTGAAACGGTTTAACGATAAAGTCCTTGGCGCCCGCCTGGATAGCGTCTATAACCATCGCCTGCTGACCCATCGCGCTGCACATGATAACCTTGGCCGCCGCGTCGCGCTTCTTGATCTCACGCACCGCGCTGATGCCGTCCATCTCCGGCATGGTGATGTCCATGGTCACCAGGTCCGGCCGCAGTTCGAAGTAGCGCTCCACCGCCACGGCGCCGTTTTCGGCCTCGCCCACCACGCTGTACCCGTTCTTAGACAGAATGTCCTTGATCATCATCCTCATAAACGCCGCATCGTCAACTACCAGGATTCTTTTACTCATTCGCGGGCTCCCTCCCCTGATTCATTATAATTAAGCCTTTTGACTACTGAAGTTGGCTGACCCTTTCGGTCGGGCTGATGATAGTGGTTATCCTTAGGCCGTAGTTTTCATCTATAACTACCACTTCCCCTTTGGCTATCAGCTTTCCGTTGACCAGGAGGTCGACCGGCTCGCCGGCCATTTTGTCCAGCTGAATGACGTAACCCGGTCCCATTTCGAGGATGTCCTTGATCTTCTTCCGGGTACGCCCCAGTTCGACCGAGACCTGCAGTGTAACATCCATGATCAGGCCGATGTTGCCCGCTTCCCGGGGTATGATCCGCTCCGGCAGGGGTGTAAACTGGGCCGGCTGGACCGTGACCTCCTGGCCTATGATCCTGGGCTGTTCGTTCATTACCGGAGCCGGAGGCGGTGCGTATACCGGTGGCGGAGGCGCCGCGTAAACCGGGGGCGGCGGAGCCACCGGGGGCGGGGGAGCCGCGGCCATTGGCGGCGGTGGCGGCGGCGAGTAAGCGGGTTCCTCGAATACCGGCTCCGCCGAAGGGGTACGCCGGCCGGTCCTCATGTTCCCCATCAAAAGGTCCAGAAGCTCCAGGGCGTTATGCAGCGGCATGATCTGCATCAGTTCGCTGTCCAGCAGGTTCTCGATCTCCATCCGGAACGAGATCATGACCAGGTTGTTGTATGGTATCTTGAGCTTATCGTAAATCGAGTCGTCATCCAGGCTGACCATGTCCAGGACCGGGGGCGAGATGTCTATCCGCTTGTTGAACATGGTGGACAGAGAAGTGGTCGAAGACCCCATCATCTGGTTCATGGCCTCGCCTACCGCGCTCATAGCGATCTCGCTGGTGATGTCCAGCGAAGGATTGTGTCCGTCGCCTCCCATCATCAGGTCAGCAATGATCCGGGCGTCGTCCTGCTTGATGACCAGGAGGGTGGCCCCTTCGATCCCGGTCGTATACTCCACCTCCACCACCATGTAAGGAAGCGGGTGGGTGGTTCTCAATTCCTCACGGGTTATCTCGGTGACCCGGGGAATGGTGATCGAAACCCTTTTTCCCAGCAGGGTAGAAAGAGCGGTTGCGGAGCTTCCCATGGAGATATTGCCGATTTCACCCAGGGCGTCTCGGTCGTCAGCGCTCAGCCCGGGTTCAGAGGATTGAGCCGGGGCGGCACTGGATTCAGACGTAGTCTCGGCCGCCGGCGCCAGGTTCTGGCCCCTAAGCAGGGCATCGATCTCATCCTGGGATAAAATGCCGTTACTCATCTTTCTCCTCCTGATAAATACTCTCGTCGTTGTTGACCAACGCTACAATCTGTATCCCCAGCCGGTTGCCGACCAAACCCGGCTGGCCCAAAAACTTGGTCCGGTGGCCCACCACTATCTCAACGTTGTCCCCGACCTTCTTGGCGAGAGGAATCACATCCCCCGCCTGCAGGTCCAGCATGTCGGCTACCGTGATGGTGTTCTGCCCCAGGACTATCGTGAGCGGTATCATAGCCGTCTCCAGCTTCTGTTTCAGGTTCTGCCTGAGTTCCGGGGAAGGGTCTTCCCGGGTGCTGCCGGAGAACCAGTAGTGTACGCTCAGCTTCGAGAGGACCGGTTCCAGGACCAAAAACGGGATACAGATATTGATCATCCCGATATTGTCGCCTATCCGGACCTCCAGCGATATCAGCACCACCATCTCACTGGCGGAAACGATCTGGGTGAACTGGGGGTTGGTCTCGATGAATTCCAGCCGCGGGGAGATCTCGGCCACCGAGATCCAGGGCTCCCGAAGCAGGTCGATCATCTTCTGCACCAGCCGTTCCATGACTGTACGTTCTATCTCGGTCAGGCCCCGAATCTTGTCGGGCGCCTGCCCCGGCCCGCCAAAGAGGCGGTCGATGATGGAAAAAACGATGTTGGGATTTATCTCGACTATCCCGCTCCCCGGTAGCGGTTCAATGGTGATGATGTTGATCAGCGACGGGTCGGGAATCGAACGGATAAACTCCTCGTAGGTTATCTGCTCAACCGAAAGCACGTTGGTCTGCACCATAGTCCGCAGCATGGCTGACAAAAAGGTGGACAGCGAACGGCAGTAGTTCTCGTATATATTTCTGATGGTGTGCAGCTGGTCCTTGGAGAACTTGTTCGGACGCTTAAAGTCGTAGATCTTGACCTTTTTCCGCTTTTCCTCTTCCTTTAAGTCGTCGGCGCTTACCGTTCCCGAGGTAAGAGCGGCCAGCAGCATATCAATTTCTGACTGGGAAAGGACCTCACCCAACTGGCTCACACCCCCCTAACGGACGTTACTGGGTAACAAAGGCCGCAAAGTACAGGTTCTGAATCTCCACAGTCGGTGAAAGCGCTTCATTGATCTGGTTCATAAGCTCCTGGCGCAGGTTGTCCCGGTTGTACACCTCGAGGTCGGTCTGGGTCTTGCTGGAGAGCACCATCACGATCCGGTCCCGGGCGATCGGGAGTCTGGTCTCCAGCAGCGGTTTCGCCTTCTCGTCCTTGACTTCCAGGTGGATCTCGGTCTTCAGGTACCGCTTGCCGCCGGGGTCAGCCAGGTTGACGGTGATGTCCGGGACCTTGACCAGGATGCCGCTGGAAGCCACCTTGACCGGCTTCTTGGCCTCGGGCGTCTCTTCCTTGTTGGTGAAGAACACCGTGAAGGCGAAAACCCCGGCCCCACCGATGATAAACAGGACCAAGCCGATGATGATTATTTTAATGTTGAACTTGGACTTTTTTTCCTCTTCCACTGCCAGGACCTCCCTATCTTCCGTTTGCTTCCAGATCGACCCGCCGGGATACCATCGGGATGTGCGCCTTTCGCTGGTAATCGATTACTCTCTCGATCACCTCGTCGATGCTCTCCCTTACCACCAGCCGGTGGCCGTTGGAAAGGGTTATCACGGTATCGGGAGTCGCCTCCACAATCTCTATCAGTTCCGCGTTCAGAACCAGCTCGGTCCGGTTCAGCCGGCTCAGTTTAATCACCGCTTCTCCCCCTTTCACCTTTTAGGGGTTCATGCCGGGGGTCTTATCAACCCCCGGCCGCATCCGGCTAACGCTTCAGATTCACCAGTTCCTGCAGCATCTCATCCGAAGTGGTGATTATACGCGAGTTGGCCTGAAAGCCCCGCTGGGTGACTATCATATCGGTAAACTCCGAAGAGAGGTCGACGTTGGACATCTCCAGGGAACCGGGGATGATCGTCCCCCGGCTGCCGGTGCCCGGCGCCCCTATCTGCGGATCGCCCGAGTTGTTGGAAAACTGGAACATGTTTTCCCCCACCTGCAGGAGTCCGGCCGGGTTCTGGAAGGTGGCGGTCGCCACCTGGCCGATGTTCTGGGATATCCCGTTGGAGTAGCTGCCCATGATGGTTCCGGTCACATCGATGGTGAAGCTTCTCATGTCCCCCGGCTCGTAGCCGTCCTGGCTGGCTATCGCCGCGGTGGTTTCCGACTCGTATTGGGTGATGTCAGCGAAGTCCACCGTCAGGGCCAGGGGGGTGGTTGCCCCCGTGGTTATCGCCGAGCTGACGGCAAGGGTCGTGGGCGACGCCGCGGCCAGCGTACCGTCAGGGTCGAAGGTGATGTTGGCCGTCGCCGCTCCCGCCGTACCGTCCAGGGCGTAGCTGACCGTCCAGGCATTGACCGCCGTGTGGGTATAGGTTACGTTCAGGGTGTGTTCGTAACCCAGCGAGTCGAAGACCGACTTGGTTACGGTCTTGGTGTTGCCGGGAGCCGTTATGGGTATCTCGGCGTCGAAGTTGCCGTTGATAACGGCGCTGGTGGTGGCCCGGGGGGGTACCGTGGAGTAGTTGGCCTTGCTGAGGGGCACCAGGTTGTCGTAGTTGATGACCCCGTTGGCATTCGCCAGGTATCCCATCACCTGATACCCGTTGGCCAGATTTACAAAATTCCCGGTCTGGTCAAAATCGAAGTTTCCAGCCCGGGTGAAGAAGTTGCGTCCACCGTCATTCACGATGAAGTATCCTCCCTGCTGGATGCAGAGGTCGGTGGTCTTCCCGGTCGACTGGCTGCTGCTGCCGTCGTGAATCACGTCCACGGTGCTGAGATTCATCCCCAGACCTATCTGCTGCGGGTTGGTGCCTCCCCGGTTCCCCTGGGGGGACGATGCACCGCGCAGGTTCTGGTACAGGGCGTCGCGGAAGGTCACCCGGCTCTTCTTGTAACCCACGGTGTTCACGTTGGCTATATTCGATCCGATAACATCCAATCTGGTCTGATGGTTTCTCAGGCCGGTAACCCCGGCGTAGAGAGATCGCATCATATTACATAACCTCCTCTTGTGCCTAACCCCTGCACCGCTTCCTTCGTTCAGCGGTGCGAGACTTCCTCAAAGAGGTCCAGTCTCGGGTTTTAAACGATTATTGCGCTGTCGATGTTGGTAAACACGTTCTCCTTCAGGCTGCTCTCGTCGACCGCGGTAATCACCGTGCGGTTCTTGACGCTCACCACCAGAGCCAGGTTGTCCATCAGCACCAGCGAGTCCCGGGCGCCCTTGTTGGCTGCCTTGTCCACCGCGGTGTTCAGCCGCTGCAGGTCGCTCCCGCTGAGGGATATGTTCCGTGACCTCAGCCTCTGCTCAGCGTGCTGGGAAAACTTGATCCCCTGGTTGAGCTTGTCCTTTAAGATACCCTGAAAGTCGGACGCGTTCGCCGCTGATGAAGGTTTAGGTACCGCTGCCTTCTGAGTCGCCGCCGGTGTCGGCACTATCGGTGGAATCATCATCTGATTGGTCACCGTTATCTACCTCCTGGGTCTCTTCTGATTCCTGCACTACCGGTTTCACCTCGAAAATCCGGTCCAACCCGAGCAACCAATCTCCCACCACCAGCATGGGATTCCCATCCATGATTTTTATAGAGTCCACTTTTCCCCACTGAGTCGTAGTACCATCGTAAAACCCGACCTCTTTGCCGATCAAGCTTACCGCGTAGCCTACCGAGCTGTCCTGCATGTTCATCGTGAAAGTAGCTATCAGGGTTTGCAGATTGTTGTTCATATTCTGCATCTGCTCCAGGGAGCTGAAGTTGGCCAGCTGGGCTATAGAATCGGTGTCACTCATCGGTTCCAAAGGGTTCTGTGCCTTCATCTGCTCGATCATCAGCTTCAGGAAGTCATCCTTGCCCAGGCTCTTTGCGACGATACGGCTGCTGGTATCGGACGACTGGTTTTGGTTGGTGGTCGGGGCAACTGAGGTCGTCATCTCTTCACCTCCTTACGCCAGAAAGTCGTACTGGCTGTCCGAAATGTAACCCGTGATTGCTCCCGCCGATTCGGCCGGCTGGTAGGTCCAATCCGAGTCGATCCCGCCGCTGTAGCTGACCCGCGGCGCCTGGTTCCCCCAGCTCTGGCTCTGGTACTGGCGGGAGAACTGCTGTCCCGTGTCGGCCTGCGCTGACGTATTGCCCACCGAGACCTCGATGCGGTCGAACCTGAGACCCTGTTCCTGCAGCGACTGCTTCAACTGCCCCAGGCTGCTCTCGATCAGTCGGCCGACACTATGCGATTCCGCCACCAGCTTCGCCGTTACCAGCCCGTTCTCCACCGAGACCTTGAGATTCAGCTTACCCAGCGACTCCGGCTGCAGCTGGATGCTCATCTCGGTTCGGGACTCCCGCTGGACCAACCGCATCCCCTCGATGATCGGCTTCATCACCGGCTGCGACCCGGTCTCCGCGTCCCGCTGGAGCGTCAGGGTGGTATCGTTCAGCCTCTGCTCCAGCTGCCCGCCGCCCTGGTTCAGCACCACCGCTGCCGGTTTCTGCTCCTGGACCTGGCTGGTGGCCTTGGTGACCTGCTCCGGCGGCTCCGCTGATTCATCCTGGGCCGCCATCTTGGCTGCCTTGGACTCGAGCGCGGTATCCTTCGGGGCGCCGTTCTGCCGGGTGGCCGGCTGGTTGGCGGTTTCCCCTCCCGACTCCGGCTCGCTGTTCGCCGCTGTCGGCATCGGATTCGCCACCGCGGCGTCCGTCTTTACCGGTGAGTCTGTGACCGTCGGTGCCGCTGGTTCAGGGGCTACGTTCCGGTTGACCACTTCCGCCGCTTTGACCATCTGGAGGATTCCCCGGACCAGGTTTTCCACCTTCTGGGCCTGGCCGCGGTTCACCGCCTTGGACGCGGTCTGGGTACCGTCCCCCTGGTCCCTGGCCTCCCATCGCTGCAGCGCCTCCTCCAGCCTCTCGATCAGGGTCGAGACCGTTGGTGGGGGCTTAACGCCAGTCCCCGCCGCCACCCCGGGCTGGGTGGTGAGGTTGGTCTGGCCCGCTGCGGCCTGGCTGGCCGCCTTGCTGACGCCGTTATCGCCGGCAATCATGGTCTGGATAGACTCCAGCAGCTTCGCGAACTCCTTCAGCTGGGAGATGGCTGTCTCCGCTGTCGGATCGGCGCTGTCTCCATTCACCGCTTCACCCGCTATCAGGTTCGCCAGCAGCTGCCGGAGATCGTTCTGGCCTGACCGGTTGATACCGCCCGCCCCGGTGTTCGCCGCCTCGTCGGTACCGCCGTCCGGGCTCGCCTGGTTTTCCAGCATCGCCATCAGCTGCGACAGGAGAGTTAGTAGCTCCTTCAGCTCGGGGTCGGAGTCCAGGGCCAGTCCGTTATCCGGTTCCGGTTCCGATTCTACCTCCAGCCTGACGCCGGTCTCCGCGGGTTTTTCACCAACGTCCCGGGTATCGACCGCCTGCGGTCCTGAGCCTCTGGCAGCCGTTTCGTCGCTGGTCGCTGCCGGGTCACCCTTCACGGCCTTCAGCACCATACCGGCGGTCTCTGCCGCCTGGTCGGTCCTGGTCGAAGTAGCGGTCGTGGGCTCAGAGGATCTGCCTTTCCCCGTGTTTCTCTGGACCTTGGACTGCAGAAGGCTTGCGAAGTCCACCGGAGCGGAGCCCCGGCCGGCTTTCGCGGCAGTCGCTGTCTGTGACCCGGAACCCGTTCCAACCAATCCCTTAAACCCTATTAAGTTAAGCGCATGGTTCATTCATTCACCTCCTTTCGATAATCTATCGGGTATCCCCGGAGGCTGGTTCAAGTACTGTTGATCTTGAACTTGGAAGAGAGGGCGGCCGCCCGCTCCGGCGGCATCGCCGCCAGTATCTTGGCAACCTTGTCGCTCTCCAGCAGCCGAAGAATCCCCAAAACTGTATCGTCATCCATCTTGTCCATGATGGCCACCGCGTTGGCGGGTTTCATCTCCGAGAAGTACGCCGCCAGCTGCTTAAAGTCCATCTGGGCCACTGGATCCTCTTTCGGCTTGGGTGCGGTCTTTTCCAAAAGGCTTACCTTCTCGGTCAGTGCCTTGTTGTACTCGTCCAGGGTCTTCTTCTCCGCCGTCAGCTGCTGCAACTCCTCCCTCTGGGTGTTCAGTTCCTGCAGCAGCCTCTGGTTCTCCCGCTCCAGCAGGGTGGTCCCCGGCACTATGACCTCCTTGGTCTGGTTGTCAGACGCGAACCCCGACAGGAAGGGCACCTTCTTCAACTGTTCGTTGATGTTTATCCATCCCGCTTTGTTGGCCGCCATCAGCACTATCACCACGGCCGCCAGCAGCATCACCAGGGAAGCGGCGATAAAAGCCATCCGGCCCAGGCAGGAACCCGGCCTGGAATCCTCGTCACCAAGCTCGACGGCCGGCTCGGCCTTGACCGCCGGTTTCCTGACCTCCGGGGTCCCCGGGGCCCTTTCCCTTTTTGCTCCAGCCGCCTCTGCCATGTTACCCCGCCTAGTTGCTTCTCAAGCTGAGATACTGATTGATCCCCATCTCATCGACCAGCTTCTGTTCCTCCACCAGGGTCTCGTACTGGTACTGCTCCCAGCGTCGGCTCTTCAGCCGCTCCAGAAGCTTTCGCTCCATCAGGAGCTTCTTCAGCTTCTCGCGGCATTCGGCCAGTTCGGCCTCCAGTCCCCGGATCACCAGGTGCTGCTGCTTGATGAGTCGGTTGACCACCCCCAGGTAGTCACGGAACAGACGCAGCAGGTCCAGGTCCAACCTTTTGGCGCTGATGTCCCGTATCTCCTGTTCCAGTCCCCGGTACTGCAGCTCCAGCCGCAGCAGCGTGTCCCGGGCCTCTGTGAGTCTCGTCTGTATCTGTTGTAGTTCCTGTCGCTGCAGGTCTTCTCTGATCTGGACTACCTTCAAGTTGGTCTCTAACCGGAATTTAAAGCGCCGCACAGCCCACTCCTTTGCTTAATGCTGGCTAAACAACTGCTGCAGTCGGTCGATCGATTCCTTGAAGTCCGCTCTCTCGTTGATCTCCTGCCTTAAAAAACCCTGGCACTGGTCGATCATAGATATCGCATAGTCCACCCGGGGATTGGTCCCGGCGGCATAAGCCCCTATCTCTATCAGGTCCTTGGCCTCCTGAAAACTGGCCAAAACGTTCCGCAGGCGGGTCGCCGAGGTCAGGTGGCCGTGCTCCACGATCTCTATCATGGAACGGCTCACGCTTTTCAAAACGTCGATCGCGGGGTAATGACCCAGTGCGGCCAGTTCCCTGGACAATACGATGTGGCCGTCCAGTATCCCCCGAACCGCGTCGGCTATGGGTTCGTTCATGTCGTCACCGTCAACCAGCACCGTGTACAGGCCGGTGATGGTTCCATCCCTCGAACTCCCGGAACGTTCCAGGAGCTTGGGCAGTAAAGCAAAAACCGACGGCGTGTACCCACGGGTCGCCGGGGGCTCGCCCAGGGTCAGCCCGACCTCGCGCTGGGCCATGGCAAACCTGGTTATCGAGTCCATCATCAGCATCACATCCAGCCCCTGGTCGCGGAAGTACTCTGCGATGGCGGTCGCCAGGAAGGCCCCCTTCAACCTGACCAGGGCCGGCTGGTCCGAGGTCGCCACAACCACCACCGACCTCTTCAAGCCCTCTTCTCCCAGGTCGCGCTCCAGAAACTCGCGCACCTCGCGGCCCCGCTCACCGATCAGCCCGATGACGTTGACGTCCGCGCTGGTGTAGCGGGCCACCATGCCCATGATGGTGCTCTTACCGATACCGCTGCCGGCAAAGATGCCTATCCTCTGTCCCTTGCCGCAGGTCAGCATTGAGTCTATCGCCCTAACCCCCAGCGACAGCGGAGTGGATATCCTCTGGCGGTCCAGGGGGTTGGGAGGCTGGTTCATAACCGGGTAGTCCCGGTGGGTAAAGATTCCGCCCATCCCATCCATCGGCTCGCCCAGTCCACTCAGGATGCGGCCGGTCAGCTGCTCCCCCACCTTCACCCGCAGGCTCCTTCCCGTGGCCGTGACCTCCGCCCCCGGGCTTATCCCCTCCATCTCGCCCAGCGGCATCAGGAGGGTGCTGTGGTTTTTAAAACCCACTACCTCCGCCAGCAGCGGAGGCAGGGATAAACCGGTCGCGATCTCGCAGAGTTCGCCCAACTGCGCCATAGGTCCATCGGATTGGATAGAAAGCCCGATGATCTGCGACACCCGGCCTTTACGCTGGATGGACTCTACACGGTCTACAGTTTGAGAATACCTGGCCAGATTAAGCGCCACTGTTTTTCACCTGTTGCATAGCGTTCTCGATCGCGTTCAGCTGGGTGCTGACCTGGGAGTCTACCAGTCCGGCCTTGGTCTCTATCACACACCCGCCGGGCTCCACCAGGTTATCCACCTCGATGCGGCACCGACGGGCCATTTCAGGATCGGGAACCGTCTCTTCCCACCCGCTTCTGAGCGGTTCGTAAGAAGACTCGTGCACCTTGATCACCATCTGGTCGGTCCCCTTGGCCCTCTCCAGGGCCTCCCGGGTTATATCCCTCACCGTATCGGGATGGAGGTCCAGCTGCCTCCCGATAACCTTACGGGCTATCTTCATCACCATATCCACTACCTGCGGCTCGACCTCGTCCAGCATCCGGCACCTTTCCGAGCGGGCTTCGGCTATGATCCTTTCGGACTCCTGGAGGGAGTTCAGCCTGGTCTCCTCCAGCTCCCTTCTCACCTGGGCCTCGCCTTCCGCATAACCCGCTTCCCCGCTCCGCTGCCGGATCTGTTCCCCTTCCTCGCGCGCCTGCCGCAGGATCTCCTGCGCCTGGTCCCGGGCCTCCTGGACGATGCTGGAGGCCTGCTGTTCGGCCTTGGTCAGGAGCTGCTTGACTATCGCCTCGGTTTCCTCGATGATCGAACGGGCATCCTCCTCGCTGAACCCGGGAGGAGCGGCCTCATCCATTATCTCCTCCGCCGCGGACATCGCCGATTCGGTTATCGACTCCTCCAGGGTGAGAACCTCTATACGGTGTTGGATTTCACGCGATCTGCTGATAACCAGGTTGGTCGACTTGATTATGCTAGACGACGATCTCATCCGCTCCACCTCGAGCAATAATAATCTCTCCCGCTTCCTCCAGCCGGCGGATGTTGCTGACTATCCTCTGCTGAGCCTCCTCAACATCACGCAGCCTTACCGGTCCCATGAAGTCGATATCCTCCTTCAACATCTCGGCCGCCCGCTTGGACATGTTGCGCATGATCTTGTTGGTGACCTCGTCGCTGGAGCCTTTCAGCGCCAGCCCCAGGTCGTGGCTGTCGATCTCGCGGAGTATCCGCTGTACGCTCCGGTCGTCAAGCTGCACGACATCCTCGAACACGAACATCAGCTTCTTGATCTCTTCCGCCAGTTCGGGGTCCTGGATCTCCAGGGTCTCCATGATGGTCTTCTCCGTTCCCCGGTCCACCCGGTTCAAGACCTGGACCACCGAGTTTATCCCTCCGGCTGAGGTTACTTCGGTGGGAACCAGAGAAGAAAGCTTTCTTTCTAAGACCCGCTCCACCTCTTTGATGATCTCGGGGGAGGTGCGGTCCATCATCGCTATGCGCCGGGCCACCTCCGCCTGCCGGTCCTGGGGCAGCGCGGAGATAATGGTGGCGGCCTTTTCCGAGTCCAGGTAAGCCATGATCAGGGCTATCGTTTGGGGGTGCTCGGCCTGGATCAGGTTCAACAGCTGCGAAGGGTCGGTCTTGCGTACGAAGTCAAAAGGCCGTACCGCCAGTGACGAGGTGATGCGGTTGAGTATCTCCACCGCCTTCTGCCCCCCCAGCGCCTTCTCCAGGACGTCACGGGCATAATCGATGCCCCCCTGGTTGATGTAATCCTGCGCCAGGGCCATCTGGTAGAACTCTTCGAAGATCTCGTGCCGCCTTTCGTTCGTCACCTTGCGCACGCTGGCTATCTCCAGCGTAAGCTGTTCGATCTCTTCCTCTTTGAGGTGCTTGAAAACGCTGGCCGATATCTCAGTTCCCAGGGCAATCAGCAAAATGGCCGCCTTCTGTCTTCCATTCAAGCCCTTTGACATGCTATCTCAAATCCTCCGTTAACCAGGACCTTACTAGCTGCGCCACGTCCTCTGGTTTTTCCCGCGCCAGCTGCTCGATAGTCTCCCGCAGTTTGGCCTTTTCCCGCTCCTCGGGCGACATCGTGTCTTCCGGACCCAGCAGCTCCTCTACCAGGATAGGCTCGCCGATGGTGGCATCCAGCATCCCCTGCTCCCGCCGGCGCCGGATGGTCTGGTAGACGATGAAGCCCACCAGGATAAAGGCCAGTATCACCGCCCCGATAATCGACCACTTGATTATCGCGGCCTGCCTTTCCTCCGCCGCGATGTCTCCCTGCAGCTTATCCCAGTAAGAGGTATCGAACTTGACCAGGCTCACGCTGATCTGGTCGCCCCGGTCGGTCCTGATCCCGGCCGCCCGGGTAACCGCGTCCCGGATCTGGTTCTCCTCGACCTGCATCTCACCGTTGTCCACCATCACCGCCACGTCCAGCAGCCTGACCTTGCCCGGCGCGACCACCCGGTGGGTCTCCAGTTTGTCGATCTCGTTGTTAACCGCGCTGTAGGTTTTCTGCTGGGAGTAGTTGGAGGTCTCGCCGTTCGCGTTGGGGTAGGTAGGGTTCCCCGGTATATTGCTGGGGGTTCCCACCCCCTCGACCGGAGCGGCGGTATTCTGGCTGGTGGTGATTTCCTCGTTGTTTTCAGCACTGCGCACGAACTTGTTCGGACCCCACTGGGTCTGCACGATCTCCTGCTGGTCGAAGTCCAGTTCCGCCCGGACCCTGACCACCGACTTGTTATAGCCCAGCACCTTCTCCAGCATCGACTGGACGGACTGGGCCAGGTCTTTCTCGAACTGTTTCTGGATATCCATCTGCTGCAGCGAGAGCCGGCTGTTGGTCTGCTTGTTCATTCCCGGGAGGTCCTCCGACAGCACCTGTCCGGTCGAGTCGACCACGGTGATGTTTTCCGGCTTCAGGGATTCCACACTCCGGGATACCAGGTGGACTATCCCCATCACCTGCTGGGGTTCCAGCTCGGCACCCGAGGACAGTTTAACGATAACCGAAGCGGTGCGGTCCTGCTGGTCCTTCGCGAACAGGGCCTCCTGGGGCACCGTCAGGTACACCCAGGCCTGTTCGATGCCCTTCAGCTGCTTGATGGTGCGGGCCAGTTCCGACTGCAGCGCCAGTATGTACCTGACCTCTTTGTCCCGGGTGGTCTCCCCGAACCTGGTTTCGGAGAGGCTCTCAAAACCGGCCACCCCCTTGGGCAGGCCGGCTGCGGCCAGGTCCAGTCTCGCCTGGTCCCTCAACTCGGTGGGGACCATGATGGTGGCCCCGTTATCCGCGATTTCGTAGGTTACCTTCAGTTCCTTGAGCTTCGCGACTATGGCCGCGGCATCGTTGGACTCCAGGTCGGTGTACAGCGCCACCATCGGGCTGCTCCGGGTGATCCCCCAGATACCCATCGAGACGCCGATTATGACCAGCAGCGCCAGCCCCGCCACCAGAAGCTTCCGGTTGGGGGAGGATTCCTGCCAGAACTTGGTCGCGTTTTCTTTTAATTTAGTCAGTTGCTCTCGCATCGATGCACCTGTATCCTGTTATATTAAACCTGCATCCGTATGATCTCCTGATAGGCCTCCAGCACCTTGCTCCGCACCTGGAGGGTCAGCTGCAGGGAAAGCATCGCCTTCTCCGCCGCCAGGGCCGCCTGGTGGATGTCCTGGACATCCCCGGTGACCACCTTGGTCGCGGCCTGATCCGCCTCCTGCTGCATCCGGTTGACATCCCCGATCGCCTGCTGGAGCATCTCCCCGAAGTTCCCTCCCCGGGCGATGCCGGAACCCTCCGAATCACCCGCCCACTTTATCAGGGAAGGAGTGGAAGGGATCTTAACCATACTGGCTTCCATCAAAACCACCTCCCGGCATCAGTCGATTACTTGCCGAAGTTAATCGCCCGGCTGATCATGTTCTTGGTCGAGTTCATAGCGGCCAGGTTAGCCTCGTACGCCCGGGTGGCGGCGATCATGTCCACCATCTCCATCATGGGGTTGACGTTCGGCAGCTCAACCATTCCTTCGCCGTCGGCGTCGGGATGGGCGGGCTCGTATACCCGGCGGAACGGAGACTGGTCCTCGACGATCCTCACCGCCCGAACCCCCTGGCCGATCTTCATGGTGTTGCCCAGCACCTGTCCAAAGCTCTGTTCGTCCTCGCGGGGCGCGAAAAGTATGATCTTACGCCGGTAAGGCCCTCCCGCATTGGTGCGGGTAACATTGGCGTTGGCGATGTTTTCGGCGATTACGTCCATCCGCAGGCGTTCCGCCGTCAGGCCCGAGGAACTTATCTGCAGGGTGTCCATCCAGCCCAATCCTCATCATCTCCCCTCGTTAATGATGGTCCGCATTCGGGAATAATACGAAGAAAGCTGCTCGAAGATAGCCTGGTTGAGCAGTTCATTGGAGGTCATCGCGGCCATCTCCGATTCCACGTCAACATTGTTGTTGTCGTTTCGCATTCCGGTATTCTGGTCTACAAATACTCGGAGTTTTATCGAAGAAAGGTCCCGACGGTTGCTGATATGTTTGGGATGAGTCAGGGTAAGCGGGAGCCGCGGAATTTTTGAGGATGCTTCTTTCAGCTCGTTTTCGAAACTCACCATCGACCTTTTGAATCCGGGGGTCTCCGCGTTGGCCAGGTTGTTGCTGATGACCTTCTGGCGAAGAAACGAAGCCCCCAGTCCTTCCTCCAAGAGCCTGGTCGTGGGAGTCATTAGCAGATCGCTGATAGCCACAGTTGTTATCACCCCCATTTTTAAAACAAGAAGGCTACTGGATAGAATAGCCTTTAAGAGTAATTAACTCTCGGCAGCCCAGCCGTCATAGCACTCATAGCCTTAGACCTGTTGGTTTTGCGTCCCTGTCTTTCGACAGGTTTGCCATTTCGGAATAATTTTCATATTCTACTTTTAGTTATCGTAGCGACCGGGTCTAAGCTTGATATCCAACCTCACCGATTATGAAAAAAATGTAGAATTTTTATTCGGCGTACCGGGCGAGAACAATCACCTTGGGGCGCCGGCCCGACATCATCCAAGTGCAGGCCGCTACCTAATATTTTACCACAATTTTACTTAACCCGTCAGTATTACTGCAAAACGATTGATTTTTTTATACCATAGATATGTGAATTAATTCTATGCTGGCGTAAAAAATCCTCCCTGACAGCAGGGAAAATAGGTAAAAAAAGTAGGAACCGGGGAGAAAATGGAGCTTTCGCCGTCATCTCCCCCGATTCCTCACCACGGTTCGCAGAATGCTTTTCCGGATACCGATTTAGTGCGTCCGCTGTAGCTCTTCGATCAGGTTCTCGTTCAGCACCCTGATGAAGGTGCCCTTCATCCCGAGCGACTTGGATTCGATAACCCCCGCGCTTTCAAACTTGCGCAGCGCGCTGACGATCACCGAGCGGGTTATCCCCACCCGGTCCGCGATCTTGCTGGCCACCAGGAGACCCTCGTTCCCTTCCAGTTCTGCGAAGATGTGCTCCACCGCTTCCCTTTCGGAGTAGGACAGGGTTCCCAGCGCCACCTGTACCGCGGCCTTGCGCCGGGCCTCTTCCTCCGCCTTCTCCGCCTTGTTGCGGAGGATCTCCATGGCCACCACGGTCGCCCCGTATTCCGCCAGGACCAGGTCGCCGTCGGTAAACTCTCCCGTCAGCTTGCCCAGGACCAGCGTCCCCAGACGCTCGCCGCCGCCGAGTATCGGGACCACGCTGAGAACCTTGTAATCATTCGGGCATACGTAATCCTCGAGCTGGAAGAAACACTTCCGGGACTTGTCCATGATGTTGGAGCTGGTATGGGTGATAGCCAGCATGTCGAGGTTAAAGCTGCCCGGGAAGTCTCTTTTCTTCAGGATTTCCACCGTTCTGGGACAATCGAAATCGTTCAGGTAGGAAATACCCAGGATATGGCCCCGCCGGCCGATGATATACACATTGCTCTCGATGTTTTCCCTCAAGACCTTCGCGATCTCCATAAAATCAACCGGCTTGCCCGCTGATGTCTGCAGCAGGCGATTGATCGCCCTGGTCTTCTCCAAGATAGTCTTCACTGGTTCAATTCACCCCCGGCTATAAGATATAGCGACTTAGATCCTCATTCTTCACAATTCCACTGAGCTTTTCCCTCACGTAACCTTTATCGATCGTTACTGTTTCACCTCTCATTTCGGAAGCGTTGAAAGACATATCTTCCAATAATTTTTCTAAAACTGTGTGCAGCCTCCGGGCCCCGATGTTCTCAGTCTGGCTGTTGACAGTAAAGGCTATCTCAGCGATCTCGTCTATCGCGTCTCCCCCGAAGACGACCTCCAGCTCCTCGGTCGAAAGCAACGCCACATACTGCTTTATCAGCGAGTTCTTCGGTTCGGTCAGTATCCGTTTGAAGTCCTCCTTGGTCAGGCTGTTCAGCTCGACCCGCACCGGAAAGCGGCCCTGCAGCTCGGGGATCAGATCCGCGGGTTTTACCGTGTGGAAAGCCCCGGCGGCGATGAACAGAACGTGGTCGGTCTTGACCGGGCCGTACTTGGTCATGACCGTGGACCCTTCCACGATCGGCAGGATATCCCGCTGCACCCCGCCCCGGGATACATCCGGCCCGTACCCGCCGTCACGCCCGGCTATCTTGTCTATCTCGTCCAGGAAGACTATCCCGGACTGTTCAGCCCTCTGAACCCCCAACCGCATGACCTCATCCATGTCGATGAGCTTCTGCGCCTCTTCACTGATCAGTATCTTTCTGGCCTCGGAGACCGTCACCTTCCGCTGCCGCTTCTTCTTGGGCAGCAGCCCGCCCAGCATATCCTGGATGTTGATGCCCAGCTCCTCGATGCCGACGCCCGCGACCTCCACCATCGGGGTGCTCTGGTCGGTGACCTCTATCTCCACCAGCTCGTCTTCCAGTTCCTGGCGCTGCAGCTTCTGCCGGATTATCTCGCGCTGGCTGCGGAACCTGGACTCCTGCTGCCTGGCCTCCTCGGTGTCCTCGCTGGTCTGCACGGTCCCGAAAAGCATCTCCAGCGGGTTGCGCATGGACTTCTCCCGGGTACTCGGCAGCGGCAGCAGCAAATCCACCAGCCGGTCCTCCGCCATCACCTCGGCCCTTCCCTTGACCTCTTCCATCTTCTCCAGGCGGACCATCCGCACCGAGGTCTCTACCAGGTCGCGCACCATGGAGTCGACATCCCGGCCCACATAGCCGACCTCGGTGAACTTGGTAACCTCCACCTTGATAAAGGGGGCGTTCACCAGCCGGGCGAGCCGGCGGGCTATCTCCGTCTTGCCCACCCCGGTGGGGCCGATCATGATGATGTTCTTGGGTATTATCTCATCCCGCAGGTCCTCGCCCAGGAGCTGCCTCCGGTGCCGGTTGCGCAGGGCCACTGCCACCGCTCTTTTGGCCTCCGACTGACCCACGATATAGCGGTCGAGTTCCTCGACTATCCTGCTGGGGGTTAAAGTCTCCATAATCTTAACCCTCCTGAATTCTTCCTCAAACCTCTTCCAGGACGATCTGGTCGTTGGTGTAGACGCATATCTCAGACGCGATCAGCAGGGCCTCCCGGGCGATGTCGGAGGCCTCCAGTTCACTGTGCCGGTGCATAGCCCGGGCCGCCGCCAGGGCGTAAGGCCCGCCAGAACCGATTGCCGCCAGCCCGTCATCGGGCTCGATCACCTCTCCATTGCCGGAGATGATCAGCAGGCTGTCGCGGTTGGCGACGATCAGCAAGGCCTCCAGGCGCCTGAGCACCTTATCCGTCCTCCACTCCTTCGCCATCTCCACCGCCGCCCGCATCAGGTTGCCCCGATACTGCTCCAGCTTGCCCTCGAACTTCTCGAACAGGGTGAATGCGTCGGCCACCGACCCCGCAAAGCCCGCCACCACCTCGTCGCGGTATAGGCGCCTCACCTTGCGGGCCTTGTGCTTCATGACTATCGAATTGCCGAAGGTAACCTGACCGTCTCCCGCGATAGCGGTTTTGCCGTTTTTGGTTACCGCCACTATGGTCGTTCCCTGCAGCATGCTACTTCCTCTCCCGTGGGTGTGCCGTCTGGTACACCCTTTTAAGCTGTTCCTTGCTGAGGTGGGTATACACCTGGGTGGTCGAGAGCCGGCTGTGGCCCAGCAGTTCCTGGACCGAACGCAGGTCAGCCCCGTGATCCAGCATGTGGGTCGCGTACGAGTGCCTCAGCATATGGGGGTGGACCGACTCCTTCAGTCCCGCCGCGTTGGAGTACTTCTTCAATAGGTTCCGGGTTCCCCGGTCGGTCAGGCGTCCGCCGCTTTTGTTCAGAAAGACCGCCGTCTCCGGTCGGGACCTCTTCCCTCCCATGCGGGGCCGCTCCCCGGCCAGGTACCTTTCCAGGGCCTCCATGGCCGGTCCCCCGATCGGGACTATCCGTTCCTTGCTTCCTTTGCCCCATACCCGGACCAGGCCCATCTCGAAATCGATATCCCCCAGGTCCAGGTTAACCAGTTCACTTATCCTCAGTCCGCAGCCGTAGATTACCTCCAGGATGGCTTTATCCCTCAGGGGATATGAGTCCTGCGCGGAAGGGGCCTCGATCAGCCGGACGCAGTCGCTCTCGCTCAGGTGCCTCGGGAGGCGTGACTCCAGCTTGGGGGTGTAGACGGCCTTCAGCGGACTGCGGTCGATCACCTTCATTCTCTGCAAAAAACGAAAAAACGACCTCAATGCTGCCAGTTTTCTAGCTATGGTAGTCCTCGCCCGGCCCTCATCCTGTAGGAGAGCCAGGAACTGTCTCACCACCAGGTGATCAACCTGCTGTGGGATCAGGTCCTCCACGGGAATACCCTTCTTCTCGGCCAAAAACTGTTTGAACTGGTCCAGATCAAGGCTGTAATTGATGATTGTATTCGGCGACGCATTCTTCTCTATTTTAAGATAATGCAGAAACTCACCGATACATTCTTCTATTCGCATTTAACCTTATCCCCCTGGTTATCCTTATCATGTTATCACATCGGTTTATCAACAACAAGCCATTTTGTAAAGATTCATATAATTCTCCAAAGTCGCCAGAGCCCTGTCCGCCAGCATTTGATTGCGGCGGCGCTTGTCTCTGACCCTCTGGTCCAGAGGCTGCAGCAGCCCGAACGCGATGTTCATGGGTTGGAAGGAGGGGGTTACCGCGGAGGTTATGTAGTGGCAGAGCGCCCCGTGCGCCGTCTGCGGCGGGAGCACCAGCGGCTCCTCGCCCCGAACCAGGCGGGTCGCGTTGATGCCCGAGAGAAGTCCGGTGGCGGCGGATTCGATGTATCCCTCCACCCCGGTGATCTGGCCCGCGAAGAACACCCTGGGCTGGTCCTTCATCTGCAGGGTGGGGAGCAGCAGCTGCGGGCTGTTGAGGTAGGAGTTGCGGTGGATGACGCCCAGGCGGACAAACTCCGCGTCTTGCAAGCCGGGGATCATCCTGAATACCCGTTCCTGCTCCGGCCACTTGAGCTGGGTCTGGAACCCGACCAGGTTGAGCAGGGTCCCTTCCAGGTTGTCGCGGCGGAGCTGGACCACGGCGTAGGCCTCTTTCCCGGTGCGGGGGTCGGTCAGGCCCACCGGTTTCATGGGACCGAAGCGCAGGGTATCGGGGCCCCGGCCTCCCATCACCTCCACCGGCATGCAGCCCTCGAAGTAGCGCACCTCCGCCGCGTCCTCGCCGTAATGCCTCTCCGCCCACAACAGGGCGGCCAGAAACTCCTGGTACTGCTCACGGTCCATCGGCGCGTTCAGGTAATCGTCCTCTCCCTTTCCGTAGCGAGAGGCCCAGAACATCCGGGAGAGGTCGAGCGACTCCAGGGTCACGATCGGCGCGGCCGCGTCGAAAAAATAGAAGTAGTCTTTTCCGGTGAGGGACTGGATGGCCCGGGACAGGGCCGGGGAGGTGAGCGGTCCGCTCGCGACCACCGTGATCCGCTCCGGGTCTATGCTGTCCGCTTCCCGTCTTTCCACCCCGATCAGCGGATGGCTCTCGATCGAGTCGGTGACCGCCCGGGAGAACCCCTCGCGGTCGACCGCCAGGGCGGACCCCGCGGGCACCCGCTGCCGGTCGGCGCAGCGCATAATAATAGAGCCCATCCGCCGCATCTCCTCCTTTAAAAGGCCGGCGGCGTTGCTGAGCTCGTTCGAACGAAGGGAGTTGCTGCAGACCAGTTCGGCCAGCCACGGGGTGTGGTGGGCCGGGCTGCGGTGCTGAGGCCTCATCTCGACCAGACGCACCGGAACCCCACGCTGCGCGATCTGCCAGGCGGCCTCGCATCCAGCCAGTCCGCCCCCGATCACGGTTATTTCCGGCTGTCGATCTTCCAACGCTGGTCCCCTCTTTTATTCAACTTTGGCATCCTTGGTCTTCTTTCCTTTCGTACCGCCGCTGGTCTTGGCCCGGGACTTGGCCTGCGGCCCGGCCCCGGTAGAACTGGCGGCGGACTTCGCCCCGGACTTGGCTCCGGCCTTTGTCCCGGATTTGGCTCCGGCCTTGGCCTTGGTCTTCTTGGCTTTAGCCTTCGCGCCCGTTCCTTTGCGGGTCGGGCACTCGGGGTTGGAGCACATCTTGTACTTGCCCCGCGAACGGGTGGTTTTCTCGACTATCAGGTCGCCGCACTGGGAACAGCGCTCCCCGGTGGGCGGGTCCCAGCAGATATAGCCGCACTCGGGGTAGCGGCTGCAGCCGTAAAAACGCCTCCCCCGCTTGCTCTGTCTGGCCACCATGCCGGCCTCGCAGCGGGGACAGTCCACCCCGATGGGTTCCAGTATCGGTTTGGTGGTCCGGCACTCGGGAAAACCGGGACAGGCCAGGAACTTCCCGAAAGGACCGCGCTTGATAACCAGATTGCGTCCGCACTGGGGGCAGGGTTCATCGGTCTCCTCGTCCCCGATCTCCACCCCGCCGATCTGTTCGTCAGCCAGCTTCAGGGTCTCGGAAAACGGGAAGTAGAATCCCCGGACCACTTCCTTCCAGGGCAGCTGGCCTTCCTCGATCAGGTCCAGCTTCTCCTCCAGGTTGGCCGTAAACTCCACGTTGATGATCTCCTGGAAGTAGTTCTTCAGGAGTTCGACCACCAGGCTGCCCAGCTCGGTGGGGTAAAACTGTTTTTCCTGGCGGGTCACGTAGCCCCGGGCCAGGATCGTCTCCACGATCGGGGCGTAGGTGCTGGGGCGTCCGATCCCCTTCTCCTCCAGGGTTTTTACCAGGGTGGCCTCGGTGTACCTCGGCGGCGGCTGGGTAAAGTGCTGCCGGGGCTCCAGCTTGTTCAGGTTCAGGGGCTGCCCTTCCTTCAGTTCGGGGAGGATGACCTCCTCCTCCTTGCCGTTTTCATCGCGTCCCTCGATGTACACCTTCATGAACCCCGGAAACTTGATCACCGACCCGGTCGCGCGGAAGACGTACCTTTTCCCCGGCAGCGCGGCGATGTCGGCGGTGGTGACCTCCACCAGGGCGGAACTCATCTGGCTGGCCACGAAGCGCTCCCAGATGAGGCGGTAGAGCCGGTACTGCTCCGAGGTGAGGCTCTTCTTCAGGGTCTCCGGTTCCCGCCCGATGTAGGTGGGACGGATACCCTCGTGCGCGTCCTGGGCTCTCCCCTTGGCGGCGTACTGGCGGGGCTCCTTGGGGATGTAGTTGGGACCGAACCGCTCCGTGATGAAGGTGCGCGCCTCCTCCTGGGCCACCTGGGAGACCCGGGTCGAGTCGGTACGGATATAGGTTATCAGGCCCACCGTGCCTTCCTTGCCCAGGTCCAGGCCTTCGTAGAGCTGCTGGGCCACCGACATGGTCCGCCGGGCGGTGAAGTTCAGCTTGCGGTAAGCCTCCTGCTGCAGGGTGCTGGTGGTAAACGGGGGAGCCGGGTTCCTCTTGCTGTCGCGCTTCTTTACCTGCACCACCTGGTACTTCGCCTGGTCCAGGTCTTTCAGGATGGACTTGACCGCCGCCTCGTTGGGGAGGCTGGCCTTCTCGCCGTCCTGGCTGTACAGGCGGGCGGTCAGCTTCTGCTTCTCGGTCGTGAAGTGGCCGATCAGGTTCCAGTACTCCTCGGGCACAAACGCGGCGATCTCGTTCTCGCGATCGCTGATCAGGCGCACCGCCACCGACTGAACCCGCCCCGCGCTCAGGCCGCGGTGAATCTTGCGCCACAGCAGGGGACTGAGCTTGTAGCCCACCACCCGGTCGAGGACCCGCCGCGCCTGCTGCGCATCCACCCGGTCCGCATCGATCGACCGCGGCTTTTTAACCGCGTTTTGGATAGCGTTCTGGGTGATCTCGTTGAACTCGATCCGGCACTTGTCCTTCGGGTCCAGTCCCAGCAGGTTGGACAGGTGCCAGGCGATAGCCTCCCCCTCGCGGTCGGGGTCAGGCCCCAGCAGTATATGGGAGGCGTCCTTGGCGTAAGCCTTCAATTCCTTTATGATATCGCCTTTTCCCCGTATGTTTATATACTTCGGCAAAAAGTCCTGTTCGACATCGACCCCGAACTGACTCTTGGGCAGATCGCGGACGTGGCCCATGGAGGCCTTGACCATGAACTTGCGGCCGAGGAACTTCTCTATCGTTTTGGCCTTGGCCGGCGACTCCACGATCACCAGTACTTTCGACAAATGCCCTCACCCCATCTATATTTGATACACACCTGATATCATTCTTACCTATCGCGTTTTCCTAATGACGCTCTAAAAAATTGTAATGGTTAAGCAGCCCGACTGCAAGATATTTATTTTGGTCAAACGCTGCCTCTTTTCAGAATATACTGTCCACCAGGAAGTTTGATTACTACTCCATTTATTTCCAGCAGCATCAGCTGGGCCGCCAGCTGCGCCGGACCGATCCCCGTGAGTTCCTTGACGGATTCGATGTTCCTCGGTTCCAGCGAGAGGGTCTTCACTATCCTTTTCTGCAGTTCGTTCAGGCCCGGTCCCGACTGTTTGGACCGGCCTTTTTTACCAGCGGGGCCGGCATCCCCCGGCGGCCAGCCGTACTCATCCAGTATACCCTGTACGTCTCTGACCGGGCGGGCGCCCTCCTCGATCAGCCGGTTGGTTCCCACGCTGTACTGGCTGGAGGCGGGTCCCGGCACCGCGAAAACGTCCCGCCCCTGTTCCAGGGCGAAATCCGCGGTGATCAGCGCTCCGCCGCCCTCGGCAGACTCCACCACCACCACTCCCCGGGACAGGCCGCTGATGATGCGGTTGCGGGCGGGGAAGTGCCTCGGGTCGGGTCTGGACCCCGGCGGGTACTCGCTGATGACCGCTCCCGCCTCCTCTATCTTACGGAAGAGGGTGCGGTTTTCGGGAGGATATACCGTATCCAGGCCGTTGCCTAGTACCGCTATCGTCCTGCCTCCCGCCTTCAGCGCCCCCTGGTGGGCGGCGGTATCGATCCCCCGGGCCAGGCCGCTGACCACGCAGACCCCGGCCAGCGCCAACCCCGCCGCCAGCTCCCCGGCCGCGCTCCTCCCAAAAGGGGTGGCGTTCCGGGAACCGACCACCGCGATGGCCCGGCTGTCCTCGGGCCGCAGGGACCCCTTGACGAACAGTACCGGCGGAGGGTCATGGATCTGCTTCAGCAGCTGGGGGTACTCCGGGTCGGTAAAGATCAGCACCCGCATCCCGCGGCGGAGGACCGTCTCCAGCTCCCGCTCGGGCACTATCCCGGCGCGTCCGGAGACAAAAAGTTCGGTATAATGCGGCCCTATCCCCTTAACCTTCGCGACCTCGGCCGGGGCGGCCCGCCACGCCGTTTCCGCCCGGCCGAAATGGTTCACCAGCGCGTGTATCTTCGCCGTTCCCAGACCGGGGACCTTGATCAGTGCCAACCAGAAAGCCCGCTCTTCCAACTTCCTTCCCCCAGACCTTCCCCTGGACCTGTAATTTATCCAGGTTTATTCTACGTTGATTCTAAAAATCCTTTTTAAAAAAGAAAATTATCCATCCTGGCACCGACCCGAGCCTACAAAGACAAGAACGCCGGGGTAATAAATCCCCAGCGCCGTTTAATTTACTCTTCTTCATTTTCTGATTCTTCCCAGGTCTCCTCGTCTCGTTCTCTGCGTTTTAAGTAGAAAGTACCCTCACCTCGATTTATAATACTTGGAACCGTCACTATATCTCTATTCTCTAAATCCAATATTATTCGTAAAGCCAGTCCAGAGTCAAAGTCGAAATTGGACTTTCCGCAACCAAGGCAAATACCTTGAACGGCTCAGACCCCTTTGCACCACCCGGGCACAATCTTACACCGCCGGACTCCCTCTAGCTTCGTTTTTCAAAACTCAGAGCAGCTCCGGGGACCACTGTTCCGCGTACTCGGCGGGTTCCCCCCTGAGAATCGCGGCGAAGGTCAGGAGACTCCGGCGCGCGTCACCCAGGGGGTGATAGAACTGCTCCCAGTTCTCGCTATCCTCCCCGTCATGGTTGGGGATCACGTAGTCGAACTGGTGCGCCAGCTGCAGCTCCCGGTAGGCGCTCCGGGCCCGGGATTCGATGTTTTCCAGCTCCTTCAGCGACAGTATCCCTTTCTGCTTCTGGGTCCGCCGCAGGAGTTTGCGCCGCATCACGTCGGCTATAAAATCCGGGAGGTCCACCCCGCGGGCCTTCAGATAAGTTATCTCCTCACTGGACAGGGGGGATAAGAACACGCCGAGCCGCGGCATCTTCTGCACCTGGAGGAACTTCTGCACCTCAATGGCTATGAACGGGTTGCCCTCGAAGAACGGGAATCTTCCTTCCGCCAGGGTGTTTTCCAGCGAAGCCAGTTCCAGCGCCTGCAGGTCCCCCCGCACGTCCAGCACCAGGTACCGGTCCGTCGGGAAGGACTCGATGGCCTTGCGGGAGGCGAAGTAGTAGTCGATCCCGTCCTGCTCTCCCGGCCGGGGGGAACGGCTGTTGTACAGCACCAGCTTGGTAAGTTTTTCTGCCAGTTGGGGGAAGAATTTAATCAGGGAGAAGTGCAGGGGGCCTTTGCCGACACAAGAAGGTCCGCAGAGCATCACGAAACGGCTCATAAAAACACCTCCTGCCAGTATTATACATCACAATCGGTCCCCGGGAGGTTCAAAAACCATGCCTTTAATGGTAGTCTTATGTATGATAGGAGGTTGCCCTAATGACTGACCCGAAAACAATCATCGGACTGAATAAGTACCGCCGCCAGGCCGATCGCCTGATCAATGACCCCGGGGGGGTGCAGCAGGTGTACCTGGAGACCGTCAAAAAGGCCGAAAGGAACCAGGGCCTCTTGTCCAAAGTGTGGAATGAACTCACCTCCCTGTTCCGGCTGATAAAGGCCTGGGTGGACGGTTCGTACCGGGAGATCCCCAAGCAGACCCTGGCGCTGATAGTCGGAGGCCTGCTCTACTTCCTCTCCCCCGTCGACCTGGTGCCGGACTTCCTCGCCGGCCTCGGCCTGCTGGACGACGCCGTAATCCTGGGTTGGATAATCAGGAACGTCCGCGGCGAGATCGAGAGGTTCACGGAGTGGGAGGCGTCACATTAAATAATCGGAGGAAGATGCTGTGGAACTGGACAAGATAGACGCCGCGCTGGATGGCGAAGACGGGCTGCCGGATTTCTGGCGGACGCTGAAGCAGCGCCCCGGCTTCCACCTCGAAACGGCTGACCTGGATGGGCTGTCTGACGACAGCTTGAAAACCGCTGTCCGCCTGCTCAAGGGCCTTGAAGAAAACTCGGCCGACTACCGGAAGAACTGCCGGCCCTTCATGCCCAGCTACCAGTTGATGCGGACCTACCTCGAGGAGACGCTGTCCCGTGAAGAAAACGGGATCAAGGCGTTCGATATCGATACCCGCTGGGCCCACCTGGGAGAGGAACTGGCGGGGCTGGTATACCAGTCCTCTATCGGGCGTCACGTCGTCATCGTAAACTCGGAGATCGAGGGATACGAAAAAGACGCCCTGGCGCACCAGGAGCTGCGGCGGATCCTCGCGAATCCTCCACGGCAGCGTCTGCTCCTGATCGGGCTGGATGCCCTGAATCACCTGGAGAACGATATCGATGAGTTCGTGGAGGCGGTTTTCAGCATCCATTTTTAGATTAACCCGGACGTGTTATAATTCAAAGGTATAATTTAACCATTCAACTATTGTTTATACGGAATAAGCAACGGAACGGGTACTCTGATGATAAAAAAACGAAACCTGTCACCGGCGGCCTCAGCGGCCCTGGGATTGGTCTCGCCCCTGGCGATCCCGATCGGGCTGCTGCTCCTGTCGGTCCTATTCTGGCACCAAACCCCTTACCGGTCTGATGCCATACACCCGGTTATCCGCTACTTCTCCTATGCCATTCTCCTGTCGGGGATGGCGCTGGGCCACTGGTTTAACCGCGGCCGGGTCTTTTTCATCATGACCGTGCTCTTTTTAAGCCAGGCGGTGCTTTTCCGGCCTGAAGTCGCCGGCGCGGATATCGCCGCCGGCGGGATCTATCCCCTCGTATCCCTGCTCATCCCCATCAACTTCATCGTCTTTTCGGTCTGGGAAGAAAGGGGGATAACCTCTCCCTCGGGAAAAAAACTGCTGGCATTCCTGGCTGTCCAACTGCTGGCCGGGGCGCTGCTTTCCTGGACCCAAAGCCAGGCCGCGCTTTCGCTACTGAATACCCGGTTCATACCCTTCCGGTTCTTTGCCGCCTCACCCTTCCCCCATCTCGCGTTCCTGCTGTACCTGGCGGCCGCGCTCACCCTGTTCTGGCGGCACGGTCTCGGCCTCTCCCAGTTCGAGATGCCTTTCCTGGGAACGCTGATCGCCACGGCGCTTTCGATCCAATACATAAAAGACCCGACGGCACCATTCATCTTTTTCGCCGTCGGGGGACTGATCATCATCGTCATGGTGCTGAAGGACATGTACCACAAGGCCTACTTCGACGAACTGACCGGCCTCCCCACCCGCCGGGCCATGAAGGAAGAGCTGCTGAAGCTGGGGAACCGGTACTCCTTCGCCATGCTGGACATCGACCACTTTAAGAAGTTCAACGACACCTACGGACACCCGGTGGGCGACCAGGTCCTGAAGTTCACCGCGGCGCTGATGAAAAACACCGGCGGCGGAGGAAAGGCCTTCCGTTACGGTGGAGAGGAGTTCGCCATCGTATTCCCGGGGAAAAAGGCGGATGAGGCGTCCATGCACCTCGAACAGCTCAGGGTCCAGATATCCCGCCGCGTCTTCATCCTGCGCAGCAAAGACCGGCCGGCGAAAAGACCCGAGACCATACCGGTGCCCAGCACCCCTCCCAAGCGCCTTTCCATCACCGTCAGCATCGGGGTCGCGGAAAAACTGGAGCGGCACCGGACTGAGGAGGACTTGATAAAAGACGCCGACGACGCGCTGTACCGGGCCAAGAAAAAGGGTAGAAACTGCCTCAGCCGGTGACTAGATGGAGATCAATCCCCCGTCGATGATGACGTGCTCCCCGACCATGTAACCCGATAGGTCAGAAGCCAGGAACACCGCCAGCGGTCCGATCTCCTCGGGTTCCGCGAACCTCCTGATGGGGATCGCCCGCTTCAGCGACTCCCGCAGCTTCTCACTCGCGAAACTCTCGAACAGTTCGGTGCTGACGAACCCCGGCCCGATGGCGTTGACGTTGATGTTGTACCGTATCCACTCCAGCGCCACCGATTTCGTGAACAGTATCGCGGCGGCCTTGCTGGCGTGGTAAGCCGCGTTGTAAGGCCCGGCCATCTCACCGCCGGTCGAGGCCAGGTTGATGATCTTGCCGTACCTCTGAGGGATCATGTACTTACCCGCTGCCTGGGTGCAGAGGTACATCCCCTTGATGTTGGTGTTCATCACCAGGTCCCAGTCCTCTTCCCGATACTCCAGCAGGGGGTTGGGGCGGGCCACTCCGGCGTTGTTCACCAGTATGTGCAGCCCTCCCAGGGTGGAGACCACCTCATCCATCATCGCACCGACCGCTGACTTATCAGTCACGTCCAGCCTGACGGCTATGGACCGCCGGCCCTCTCTCCTGATAGCGTCGCGGGTCTCCTCGATCTGGGCCTCGGTCCGGGCCGCCACCGCCACATCCGCCCCCGCCTTTGCCAGTTCCAGGGCTATGGCCCGCCCAATCCCGCGGCCTCCCCCGGTCACCACCGCCACCTTACCCGACAGATCGATAGTCAAAGCCAAGAGTATCGCCTCCCCTTTCTTGACGCCTCGCTGAGCCGGAGTACCTAGTACCTGATAACCAGCAGGTAAAAAAGGACCACGACCAGGATCAACTGGATGGTCAGGATGATGGCCGCTTTCCGGACGTAGGTCTCCTTATCCAGGTGGTGTTTTCCGCGCTTGGCGGCTTTGAAGGTCCCGTCCCGGTCGAACTGTTTGTACTTCACGAACACGTCGATGACGGTCGGGAAGAAGCTGATGCCCAAAAACAGCAGCGCCGCCCAACCGATAAGCTTCAGTATGAAGATCATAATCTCTCCTCTCCCGAAACCCTGGTCCCAGGCGGGATTGTTTTACGCTAATGGGAAGTAAATATAAGTCCTTTTCCGATGAAAGAAAGTGTAGTTAAGTCAGTTTAGTATCGTTAAGCTGTTCCCATTTTATTTAAAAGGTTCTTTTTATTTCTTCTTGCATATGAATGTTCCGGGTCAATCTTTAAAGCTTTGTTATATGCTTGGAGTGCTTCATCGTAACGCCTCATTTTATACAGGATATATCCCATATTGTTATATGCCATAGCATCTTCGGGATCTAGTTCAATATTTTTCTGGTAGTAATCTACTGCCTCCGCATATTTTCTTTGTTTGTCAAGTATCCATGCTACTCTAAAATATGAATCGGCCTCCTCTGGCTCCTTCTCGATCACTGTTTTAAACATTTCAATTGCTTCGTCATATTGTTTAAGTTGTTCTAATGTGTAACCTTTTCCATAAAGAGCATCTAAATCATCATTGTCAATCCCTAACGCCGATTGATAAGAGGAGAGAGCTTCCTCATAACGGTTTAAATCACAATAAAGCTCCCCTTTAGAAATATATGCTCCAATCATCGTTGGATCAAATTCAATGGCTCTATTTAAACATTCCAACGCTTCTTCTTTTTTTCTAGGATGTATTATCGATAACACTACGCCTTTTCCCAAATAGCCACCGGCATTGGAAGGATTAATTTCAAGAACCTCGTCATAAAATTTAAGTGCTTCTTTATAATTCTCATTAAGTTCGTGTATAACGCCAATGTTATTTAGACACAATTCGTTGTACGGGTCCTTCATTAAACACTTTTTATACTCTTCCAAAGCATCATCATATTTTTCTAATTGGAATAACACGTTTCCTTTATCTAAATAACCGTTAGGATTTTCCGGGAATAATTCTATTGCTTCATTTATACAACTTAAAGCATCATCAAAATATTCTTCACTAGCTAAGATTTCAGTTTTTATCAAGTAATGTTCTATTTCTTTAGAGCCAGCTTTTAACTCATGATTAATTAACTCAAGAGCCATTTCTTTTAGCCCATCATCTATTAACTTATGAATCTCATCCAAGGGAGTTTTATTTACTATGTCATTAGGCAAGGTAAAAGATTCACCTGATTCTTGGCCCACTACTGGCTTATCATCACCCTTGTTTATATCATCCTCTGACCACTTACCACCTTTTTCTGCATTCTCCCAGCGGGTGATCAACTGCAAATTTTCTAATTCTGAGAGCCCTCCCTGTGAAAGCGGTTTAATGTGGTCAATCTGGAAAAACAAACGGTTTTTGCTCGTGTAATCGCTAATAGCACTATGGTAAAAACCATTTGCATCTTTGCTTTTAGCATAGACTCCCTGCATCAGGTAGTTCCAATAATTAAAATCGACTTCTTTGATCTGCTCAAGGGTCAGCTTTTTTATATCCGTTTCTTCGGGAATAATCTCTGCCGGGATTGTTTTTTCTAACCTGTAAAGACTGGGTTCTCTTAGTTTGTTTAGTTCGAGCTGGATCTGATTGTTGAAGTATTTTTTATTGTTAGCAAAGAATACCTTCCAGAAGCTGTGTTCATCGTTCCACATGGAATCTAAATACTCGCCTTGGGCTTTGATTCCTAGATCGTTATCCCAAATATGTCTGGCAAGCTGAGTAACATCATAGTTCTCTCGGTCTTTCAGTTCAAGGTACTCTGGTTTAACCCCATTCAGAGCGTAATATCTTAGAATATCCTTAATATTGTCGCTAACCCCTGGTGAATCGCCGAAATACTGCTTCTGTACTAAACGGCTTAAAGCATTAAGCTTATCCTCCGATAAAGTGTCGACATCATTGATTTGTGCTTCTTGAAAGATACTGTCCAACTCTTCAACCATAAATTGATAGGAGCTAAACAGGTTGTCGTAGACCAAGATGTCACAAAGCTTATTAACCCATTCTCCATTTGAACCTAGAATAAGAATATCGAAAGAATACAAACCGACTGGAATCCTTTCCATGAAGGGTTTTGCTTCTATAGCATCTGTATTAACGCTGTCATCCATAATGTTGGCAAACTCTTCGATTTTACTGATAGCGACTAGACGGGTAATGTGTTCTCGTTTTTCCCTCTCTTTTGGTTCCAAGCCTTTATATTCTTCTTCTAATAACCTTTCCGGATTGACCCAAGCAATTTTATCCTGCCAGCGGTCAATGAAACTCACTATATAGGCTTTATCAGTTCCCCCTGCTTTTTTGCCCCGTAAAGCTCTTCCTATCATCTGAGTCATCAATATAGAAGAAGTTGTAGGTCGGGTTAAAAATACTGTTTGTACCGATGGTAGATCTGTGCCTTCTGTTAGGATATTGACATTAACCAAGACTTGAATTTTACCCTCACGGAAATCTTTTATTCTTGCTGCATTATCATCTGGAGAAATAGTGATGCCTCTGTCCATATCACGAATACTCGACACTATAAATTCAGAAGTTATCCCTCTCTTTTTAAACAAACTTGTCAGAGCAATAGCATGGTCTATGTTGATGGCAAACACCAAAAGCTTGCCGTACTTTTCTCGATTCTGAATATAATGGTCTACTATAAAGGCGTTGCGTTCACTGCTTTCGGCTATTGCAGCAGCTATCTCAGGTGGCAAGCTATCAAAAGCTTCAATCTCCTTGATTTCCTTGCTAGTTAGTTCTTTAGTTAATTTTAATGGGGTAGTTTGTTCAATTAAGATTGGATTCGCGAGAATCTCTCGGCTTATTAAGGTTCTAAGGTCTACTCCGTAAAGTATACCGTCAGGAAACACCTTGGTTAATAAAGCCCTCTCATTGTCAGAAGTTCGAAAAGGGGTTGCCGTTAAGCCTAATACCCTAAACTTCTTTTCGTTTTCAGCTTCAAGCTTGCTTATTAAGCGGCGGTAAGATTTTGCCGCTGCATGGTGGGCCTCATCAACTACCATGAAAATCTGATCTCTATTAGGCATGATCCATTTATTCATTAGATGATTTATTCCGAAGAGCAGACTGTCCTTGCTTGCAATGATGAAGTCGTCATCTTTTTGTATATTTACCGGACGGTCATGCATTCCAGATATAACCCGATAACGAAACTGCTGCCGTCTGGGTAGATTGCTGGTATAAGAATTATTGACAATTGCTTCAAGGGCTTGATTGAGTAGTTCATGCCTATGGGCAATCCACAAGACCTTTAGCCCCTGGTTAATTATGTTTTTTAGAGTCCATTGTACCGCTGTTAGTGTTTTTCCACCGCCAGTAGGAATAACCAAGAGACCTTTTATGTTCCTGTCTTTATTAAAGGACTGCGTTAATTCTTGTATTGCTTCTATTTGGTGAGGGTATAAGCTGTACTTGCTTTCTGTTTGAGCTACTTTTATTGTACCGGCATTGGAATTATGTATAGCTTTTTTAGAAAGGCTCTTATCACTATCTCTGTTTTGTCCTTTGTTAAAAATCCTTCTTAAAGCAGACAACGATTTTAGTTCCATTATTTTCACTCCAAAAATCCTTGATCTATTCCATATACACCAATGTAATTCATCCAAGCCATAATAATCAAACATTTTACCAATGCATATAAATACCTTGAAAGTTCGTATAATTGTTAATCTTTATTTCCAGTTCCTCGTTTTAACATAATCGGACAAAAAGTTAAGGCTTACGCTTATACTAAAGGCTTGGCGTAAGTAAGTTTTCTTTAACCGTAAATCTTTCGGTCCAGCGAACGGTATTGGATCGCCTCCGCCAGGTGCTCCTGGCTAATGCTTTCGCTCCCTTCCAGGTCAGCGATGGTGCGGGCTACCCGCAGTATCCGGTCGTGGGCCCGGGTGGAGAGCCCCAGGTGCTTGTACGCCGCCCCCAGCATATCCTGGCTGGCCCGGCTGAGCACGCAGAAAACCTCCAGGTGCTTGTGGCTCATCGCCGCGTTGGACGCCAGGCCCATCCCCTCGAACCTCTCCCGCTGGATATCCCTCGCCCGCTGCACCCGCGCCTTCACCTGGGCCGAGGTCTCACCAACCGACGGGGCCAGCTCGCTGAACTCGAGCCGGGGCACCTCGATCTGCAGGTCGAACCGGTCGCGCAGCGGCCCGGAGAGACGCTGGCGGTAGCGGTGGATCTGGTTGGAGGTGCAGGTGCACTCCCGCAGGCTGTCCCCATAGAACCCGCACTGGCAAGCGTGCGGATAACATCCTTGACCTTTCTGTAGTTCGCCGGGCAAAAATGCCGCCGTGGTTATTGGGCCACCAGTGGTCAGGTGATAGCCCTGGGGCACGGTTGCGGCAGGCCAGGGTATCCAAGAACATGACCATCCGTGACCTGTCTGCAGACACTGGATTATCCGTTACCGCCATCGGAAACCTGGAGGCTGATAAGTTCAACGCTGTACTGCCTAACTTGCGTGCGCTGGCTAATGCTCTAGGCGTTCCCGTTGCTTACCTGGGCTGTTTTGAGAGACTACCGGAGAGCACCCTGGGCCAGCGGATTACCAAAGCCCGCATGTACCATGGCTTCACGAAAGATGAAATGGCTCGGGTCATCGGCGTGGACCCCAAAACGCTCCGGCTCTGGGAGCAGGATAAACACCAACCCCTTCAGCGATATTCTACCGTACTTAACACGTACATGGCAATCCTGGATGAATAACCCAGGCTACAGATGGCAATAAAAAAGCCCTGGGTCTCCCCAGGGCTGGTTGACAAATGGTGATGAATTTGGCAATCCAGTTGACATCGCATCGTGTCAACTGGCCGGGCTTGAGTCAGCTGTCGCCTTTCCCCAGGCTTCTCCGAATTCATCCTTCATAGTGCGCACGGCCCACTCAATTAAGGTTCTGATTTCCTCGGACGAAATAGCAAGGCCTACTTTAGCCGCCTGTTCAGAGATAAACTCCGTGGCCTTCGTGACCTTTTCTTCACCATGGAGCACTCCGCCCCACAATTGCTCTACGGCCTTGACTGCCAGCAGGGCCAGTTCCTGCTTGGCTGTCAGTTCCTCCTGTACTTTCTTGAGGCCTTCGACGCCCAGCTTCTTCTTGAGCCACCCGATCAGCATTGCCACAACCACGGTGATCAGGATAGCCAAAGCATCGTATGCTAACCGCAATACTAGATCTTCCATTTATGCCGCCTCCTTAATCAGTTTTTGGACTTCGGTCAGGACGTAGTTGATAGCCCTGTCCACGACAACAGCCGCCTCCGCTCTTGTTATCGGAGAATTCGGGTCAAAATTCCCGTCGCCTTTCCCGCTAACAACCCCGATCTGGGCCAGGTGCTCAATGTTTCCCTGTGCCCAGTGACCTACAATATCCTTGAACATGGCTGTAGCCACCTCCTGAATGTTTAATCCGAAATATAACATGATGGCCCGGGCAATCCCCTGTGCCTGTTTCCGCAAGAATGTCTCGTCGAACAGCAGAGAGGCATCTTCCGGGTTGGTAAGGAAACCGCGCTCGATGATCACCGCCGACATGTCCGTCTCGCGGATTACCGCATAGTAGTCAACCCCCGGATTTTTCTCGCTCTCACGGGTCCACACTCCATTGTCTCCCCGCGGGAAGGGCTGTCGGCCTGTAGCCAGTGTTACCTGATCCACCAAAAGCCTCGCCAGCTTATTGCCGCCCTTGCCGGGTTGGGAATGGATGCTATGCATAGCATGGTGCCCTTTGGCACTCGTGCCGCCGCCAGCATCCGCATGGAGGCTCACAAAGATATCAGCCCCCCATTGGTTTGCCATTTGGCACCGCTCAGAGAGGCCCACGTCCCGGTCATCACGCCTGGTCATCAAGACCTCAATGCCCCTTCTTTTTAAGTCTTGCTCTACAAAAAGGGCCACCCTGAGGTTGGTCTCCTTTTCTGGCCGGCCGTTTATCCCCATGGCCCCCGGATCACCCCCGCCATGGCCAGGATCGATACAAACTTTCAACTCAAAAACACCTCCTCAAATTGTGGGTTTATTAGAAGTTCCAGCCCCAGCCTGTTCTTCGCCGCCGCCTTCATCCCTCGGAACATAAGCCTGTTGCGGGGTAGGCGAGTAACCATATCCGTCATAAGGGTACGGAGATTGATAGGGCGCGGTCTGTCCCCGCCGCCCAAGCGTAGGCCACCCAATCCGTTCAATGGCTTTTTTGGCAATGGCCGCAATGATCGGGTATCCCAAGACAGCGAAAAAATCGACCTGATTTGTGGAAACATCTCCAGCCAGGGCGATTTTTACTCCAACAAAGACATACAGCCCCAGTGATGCAAGGACCGCAAGGTCCTCGATAGTGATCCCATCAGGATCATTCCAAAATCCCCGCATGGCCATCACCTCCTGGCCCGTTCAAGTAGCTCGTCAATTTTAGCTTCTTGGCGGGTCATTGTTACCTGGATCAGAGTGGTCAACTGCTCCAGCGCCCGGGTATTGTTCTGGATTACCTCTAACAGTTCTCGATCACCCCGTTGCTTGAACCATTGGGTTACAAGATAGATCAGCCCAGCCACCGTGAAAAACGCAATTCCGTATTCCGCGATATCAGCTCCCGGCATGGGCATCACCTCCTGGGGCCATCATCATTCCAGTCATCGACATCTCCTCCCTTAGTTAAAACACTGGCACAGTTAGGCGAAGCGGCGCGGAAGCCGATGTTGATGTTCGTGTTCGACGGCGGATTGTTCAGGTTCAACGCGAACCCCGCCCGGGCATTCGAGCCATTGTTCCAGTTCCCACCACGGAGGGCAGCCCGCACATTGTCAGTCCAGGCCCCAAAAAATTACTTCCTGATGGACTTAAACCATCCGCCTATCATTCGACCGATTTCTTCCAACATGCTGGCCCAAACCTCGTACTTTTTGGGCGACAAGAAACCCAAGCGTCTGGATAGTCGGAGGTAAAACATCAGGACAGCTTTTTCTACGTCCAGTTCTTCAAGCGCATTCTTCTTGTAGTACCGCAAATTAGCCGTGATGATAAGCCGCTGAATGTTGACCATGGACTTCTTCATCTCGGCGGCCAGGGTGTGCTTTTCCGACTTGGGAAACTGTTGCAAGGCCTTATACCCGTAAAGGATCATATCCTCGCATTTCTGGGCGAGAATAAAGGTCCCATCTCTGGGCCGGCCTTGGTTTTCTTTCTGCTCCATACCCTAACAAATCCTTTCGGAACCGAGGCCTCGCTACCGCGAGGCCATCAGATTTTCAGTAATCAGATTTCAGATTTACAGAGACAAAGCGGCGCGGAAGCCGATGGTGATGCTCGTGCCCGACGGCGGATTGTACAGGGTCAACGCGAACCCCGCCCGGGCATACGAGACATTGTTCCAGTACCCACCACGGAGGGCAGCCCGCTGGCCATAATTCCGCAGCCAGAAACCGTCTTTCCATTCCTCATTGCCGCCAGAGGAAACAGTCGCTGGGAGTGCCAGGGCTGCCAGTTCTGCCTCTGTTCTCATCGTCAGAAACTTAGCGAATTGCGAAGCACCATAAGTGGCGTCTGTGGACGTTGGGTTATCATTGCTCATTTGCGGAGATATCTTGGCTATGCCAGTTCCCTGGGCATGGGCAGCAACCGTCGAGCCATTAGCGCCGCGGCTCACAGTGATACTGTTGCCGCTTACTGCAGTTATGGTCAGCTGCTCTGTTTGACACTGGAGCACATCTCCTACAGCAGGGCCAGTGCAACCAGGCCCGTTAACCAGATTGGATATAGTAAACGTGGCCGGGCTGGTTGTATTGTTCAGGCCGGCATCTGCCACCTTGGCGGTCCATCCGCCAGGGATGACGCAGTAATCGGTGATCTGCTGCACCACTGCATCGTTGGCATGGGCGCTGGCCGCCGTGCCGTTCTGGCCGCGCACGCAACCGCTCAGAGTATAGGTGCCGTTGCCATTATCCACGAAGGAACCGTAAATTACGTATTCATCGGTATTGGTCCCCTCGGCCTTAATCAGCACCAGCCCATTGGTGGCCGGCCACAGTTCGGGGCTCTGAACCCCATCGATCACAATCGCGGTGTCTGTGGCGGTGATGCCGTCGGTATCGTTAATTGCCGCAGTCTTGATAGCTTGGTATCGGCCGCAGTCGATCACGAAGTCTAGCCACTCCCAAAGACCGATTAGGTCAAAAATGCCGTTAGCCATCCCGTTATGGCTCCAGGAGATAGGGCCGCTTCCGGTCAACACGCGAGAATGGGTTTTATTATAACTCGCCGTGTAACTCGCAACCACCGGGTCGGCAATGCCGTAATACTCCCAGGAATCGGGGTCTCGGTAATCCCGGCCCCAGTTATTGTTTCCGCGCAGGTCATGACCCAGCAGTTTAACCAGGAAGGCAATGGTAGCCCATTCCTTCATCGTCACCAAATGGCAGGAACGGCCGTTGATTTTCCGGTTGGAGGCGGCCACCATCGCATTCGTCTGGCTGATGTCCGTCCAGGGCACCACACCCTGTTGAGACACCGCGGCGATCAAACCAGGCGTGTTGGGGGTGGTGGAACCCCTGCTGATGGATGTGGCGTCGGGCTGGCTGCAGGCATATTTATCAATCAGGAACCCGCCCAGTTTCAGGTCCTGGGCGGGGAACGCGCCGACGTCCCAAAGCCAGGCTGGCACTCTAAACTTCGGAACATAGATCATCTTCGATACCACAGTGGTGCCTGTCCCATCGGACTTGGAGTTATGCACCACATCAACCTCACGTGTGCCGGCAGCTATCCGGTCCCGCAAAGCCGCAAGGGAAAGCTTACTTACGTTCGCCATTTATGCCACCTCCGGGAGAGGAAATACAATGATGTTAAGCTCATTGAGGTTTAACGGGCGCTCCACCATTGTCATGATAGGCTGCCCGTGTTCATCTACCTGGCCGGTGGGCTCGCTATCATACCTTCGTTCAGGCAGGATGGCCTCGGCAAGGAGCCAGTAGTGGTCTCTGTAGAGGTCGGTCGATATTGCGCCATCGGTATCCAGGTAAATCCTCACGGGTCCTCTCTGGAATCCCGTGAGATCAACCGTCGCCCCGGGGCAATTCCCGCCCGGATATGCAAAGGCTGCGATAGCCAATCGGGCCGGATTGACCTGATCAACACTTATTGTTGGGTTCGGTTTTAAGGGATCATGCTGAACAATAGCCATTTATCGCACCTCCTATGTGGTCATTTGCCACCGGAAAAGCCCGGTGAATCCGCCCGTGTTATAAACAGTGAAGGCGTTCGCCGCCTTCGTTATGAAAATATCCCCAAGGTCGCCGCCCGTGTCAGCTAAAGGGGTGATGTTCACCATGTAAGCCGTACTGCCGAGGTTATGGGTCACCGTAACACCATTGGTGGAAGCAAAATTGGCCTCGCCCTGGGATGTCTGCACATAAAGCAGATCTACCTGCTGTTTAAGGTAAACATCGTTGTTAATCAGGTCCTGATGGATCGGGTCCCAGGTTTCCGGGGCGGCCGGGTCGGTGGGTTCCAGCTTTCTGACATTGTTCTTGTAGACCGGAGTGCCAGTTAAAACCGCCACGTTTCACACCTCCTTAGAATTCTTCGTCCCAATCGAACCCCACAGTCTCGCCAGGCTCGATGGTCTTGGTACCAAATGTTTGAATAGCCACAGCCTTGCCGGTCTCATCGATAAGCGCCGCCTCATTGATGCCGGCGCCACCCACCTCATCACCCGTGAGGTCCACATGGTAGCGGACTGTGGTGGAAACCGGAAAAGCATGGCTTGCCACTGGCTTGCGGATTATTTCCGAACTCAATGCCACGGCGCTCGGGTTGGGCGCCACACCGGCCCCACCACCCACACCAAAGGCAATGTGGGTTATCTTCGGCAAAAGTGCGTCACCGGCATGTGCCTTTGCCATTGCCTCCCGGCCATAGATAGTCGTTACAACATTCAACTCGCCAACCCCCTTTCAATTACCATCCCGTCCCGCCATTTGACCCAGGCCAGGCGATGGGTCTCCAACTTCTTGCCTAATTTCCACGTCCCATCAAGTTGCCTATGTTCAACCACAAGGGGCACTTCGCCATAGCCAATGAGGAAATGGCGCGGCTCGGTAACCACTTTACCGTCAAGAAACCTTGCGAAGTTTAGAGCCCAGGCGCCATTCAAAAGCAAGTTGCCGGCCAGGTAACCCTCAAAGCCGATAGTAGCAGCACCCCCCAGAAACCACCTGGTGTCCTGAACCTTATAATCAAGATTAAACCGCCTATCTAGTCTGTAGCTGTTATCCAGGTAGTCGGAGGAAACCCCCATGGCCCTGTATTTGCCCATTTGCCGTGACGCCAGGAAGTTATAACGCACTGCATGGTTAATCTGGCCATTTAGCAGGGGCCAACCCGACAGCCCAGAAATGGTGGCAATAGATACCGCACCATTTAACCTGAAATTGCCGTTTATATTCCTGTAGAGTCTATCCAGCCTGCGGATACTGGATGGCATGCCGGAGTATACGGGCACATGCCAGGTTATCAGGCGGTCATGGGCCACCAGGAGCTGGGACAGGATGGCAAGCATCAGGCTAAAGGCCAGGTGCGCCGGCCGCGCTTCCTCAATGGCTGCCAGAATCCCCGGTACATTTGCTTCTGCCTCGGCCGCCAAGATGGCCACAAACCTATACTCGCTCGGGTACTCTATCAGGTCCACCCGGCCGGATTTCACAAAGGATTTGATCACGTTTAAAATGTCATTGCGCTTGGCCGAAGAGAAACTCCGTAATTTCGCCAGTACCCGCGCCCTTCTTGTATCCAGTGACTCTTGCTCATTCACGGGCAGTCCGCACATTTCCTCCCAGTATCGAAGCCCCCATGTTGCTGTCGATGCGGAGAACTGTGCCTCGGTGTCGCTCATTATGGCGTCAAGGTTGTCCAGCTCTATGCCTTTGGCCTCTATGTGGGCCTGAAATACCCGGCTTGATCCGTAGTACCGGGGGGAGTTCGCCATCATCTCCTTGCCGTGAATAGAGGTAATCATGCCAAGGTCACCGTCCCCTTGACCGCCTTGGCGTCGTCAGCCACCACTACGTTACTGGTCCCCCCATTAACCAACAGACCTGAATAGTCGGCCACGCCCGGGGTATCAAAGATAGTGTTGGCGATGGCAGCGTAGCGCACATCCTCGCCTATCTTCAGACCCTTGATTAAGGTGTCAATGGCGGCCTCTACGTTGGCCCGAACGGCTGCTGGGTCATATCCTGCAGCATAGGCCAGTGTGGCAGTGACGTCTATAGCTACCGTTGTCGGTGCCATCACTGTCACACTGGCCCCTATCGGCGCTCTTCCTTCACCCATCCCAGGGGCAGGGGAGATATAATCCTGCACCTGCTGGACCAAAGCGGAATTTGCCGGTGCCCCCGTGCTATCCACGATTACCACCTTTACGGTTCCGGGGCCGTTCCAAAGCGGGATGCAGATGGCATCGCCAACCCCAACCACTTCTTTGGCCCACCGGATGTAATCGTTCTTATTGCCGGTGTCTGGCGGTCGTTGGACCTGTTCAAGGTAGCGAGCGATTAAAGCCTCGTCGCTTTCCTCTGGCGCGCCGCCACTGGTGGCCTCGGGGTTAGTCACCGCCGTCACGCCGGCAATTGGCACCATGAGCTGGTTAATCGCTCCCGCCTGGACATTACCATCGGTGCCAGGCTCAACTGCCTCGATATTCACTAACACCGTCCCACCGGCCTCAATACTGGCCTGGGCAGTAGAAGCAAACTCTATCGCTGGCGTCCCAGTGGCCAGGTCGGCCGTCGTTGAAAAACGGGTGCCCGCCGGGATGACCGTGGCCGGTGTGCCCGTAACCCGCACCTGGCCCACAGCTTTAACCGCCGGCTTACGCGTTACGCCCCGGTCGGCGGCCCGGGCGTCAACATATGCCCCGTAGCTGTATTGGATGAAGGCGCGCTTAAGGATCTCCCGGGCCTCCATCTTCATCTGGACAACCTCGGCCGCCACCGGCGCCAGGGCATCCCAGAGATAGGACCCCTCGGAAACGTCAAGGTCAGGAGGAAGGCGGGCGATCATCCTTGCCATGATCTGTTCTTCGGTTTCATCTTGCAGGAAATCGGGCAGTACAATATCAGCCAATTAACTCACCCCCTGGACCTGGCCGGAGATCTGCACCTGCTCACCTTGGGCCGTTGTCACGGTACAGGTGAAATAAACTGCATCCTCCTGCCAGTCAAAAGTAAAATCTCCTACGGAGGCTGTGCGCTGGTCAACCATAAGCGCCTCGGTGACCATCCGCTTAATTTCGCTTTCATTCCCGGCCCTGGTAAGATTGCGGCGCAAAAGGTCCTCAAATTCCTGGCCATAATTACGCGAATAAATGGGATGGCGATACCGCGGGGTAAGTAGTGTTTTTTGTGCCCACTGGCGGTAGGCCTCGGCGCCATCAGCTTCCACCACCTTGCCCGTAGGAGATAGAACAAAATCCCCTTTATCGAAGTCAAAAATAAAAGACCTGCCAAACTTCACCTGGCTGGTCTGTGTTTCCTCTGGGGTTGCCGTTACGGTTTCGATTGGAAAAAGGTTAGGCATATGGGATCACCTTCGCTATCACTACAAAATCCTGCCCCCCGTTTACCGGGAGGACCAGCACCCGGTCACCAGGTTTGAGGCCAGCTTTCAAGTTGAGGTGGGCCTTTACAGTGGCGGTTGGATCGCCAACGCCCTGCACGCTAAAATCCAGTCTGGTCAGGCTGGAATACTGGGTACTGCCCGGGATGTCGCTGCCATCCGGGTTGACTGGCGCCGCTGTTTTTATTACCCGTGAGGCCTGCGGCAGTTCAATTTTCAACTCCCAATCGGCCACAAGGTAATCCTTTATCTCATGACGAAAGCGGTCTAACTTCAAGGCCATGGTCTGGGTAATGGTACCCAGTTCAGCCGGCAGGGTAGAGGCAACCCGGCCCGCATGGCCGACAGCCCGTTGTTCAATCAGCCCCGCCAGCTCCTTATACGGGTCCCCTGGCATAATACCGCCTCCTTACATAATCACCCCGCGCCAGCTCCACGGTCATGTGGCCAGGGCTCCCGAGGTTATGCCGGACAGACACGACCAAGAGGTCCATACCGTTGAGCTGGACCTTGTCGCCAGCGCGAACGGTATTGATGTCCAATGCCGTGACCGTAATGGTCTCCTGGACGCCGGTCAATAGCTCTTTGGCTGCCTGCTTCGCGGCCGCGGCGGTGGTGATCTTCGGGTCCTGGATCACCCTTTGGAGAGTGCCATACTTCGCCGTCGCACCTTTCTCCAGAGCGAGGACGGGCGACCGACCTTCCTCTGGCGCAGCCCCCAGGACCTTCACCTGGGTCACGGCTCCATCGAGGGATCGCCGCTGGTTGATTTCCTCAGTGTTTTGGTCGGCTTCCATGACCCACACTGTCTGGTTGCTCCCAAGGGGCACCAGGTGCAGCGTAGTACCTACCATTCTGGGCCGAAACATCTCGCCACCCTTGCTTACGGTTTCCTTCAGGTCGGCCAGGAGCATATTATAGATAGGCTGCGCTCGGTAAACCGCCTTTGCGAGACCCACGCCGGTATCGACCACCTGGCCCAGGGGAATACCCCAATCCGTTGCGTATTGATTAAGCCGCTGGGTGGCCGTCTGGCCAGCCGGGAACAGATATTCATCCTCACTCCTGGCCATGTAGATGCTTCGGTCATACACTGTGGCCGTGAGGTGCTTCTGCCCCCTGGTGACCGAGTCGCATTCCCAGATCACACCGTCCAGCAGGACCACCATAGACGTGCCGCCGAATGGCACTCCGCTCACCCGCATGGCCTGGCCCGGAGTGATGCCTGGGAAGTCGGGGGTGATCGTCATCACCACGGTGGCCCGGGCGGCAATCTCGTCCAGGCTTTCCTCGATGGTGATGCTTTCAATGATTTCCCTGAGGAACCACTTATCTGCTAGGACCACCTCGTAGGCCATAAGACCAGGATTGATCATGCGGGCATCACCAACTTTTGACCTGGAAAGATTAGGTTAGGATTGCTTCCTATAACCCCTTTATTGTTGGCATATATGTCCTCCCACCGGGAACCGCTCCCCAATTGTAGCTTGGCGATTTTCCACAAACTATCCCCGGGCTTAACGACGTAGACCTTTGGGACAGGCTTGGTATCGGTCCTTGGCCTTTGTTGCGATACCGCTGGAGCTGTTACCTTTTGTCCTTCAGATACCGTCCGAACTTTGACTTCCCGCCATGTCCGACAAGTCAAATCGAAATAAACGTCACCAGGTTCACCGCCCCGGAAATAGCTGGTGTGCGCCGTGACCAGAACCAATACATTGACCTCTGTCTCGGTTATAAGGAGCCGTACCGGCTTCTTGCTGGCCGTCCAGGTCGTCAACTGGTTCATAGCATCCTGTGGGTGAGGTATACCCGCGTACTGGCAATAACTTGGGTCATAGTCCCGGGGGAAAAAAGAGGAGAAGCTGATTTCTTTCAGCTTCTCGCCAGTTGCAAAATCTACCTCGCCCAGGTTTATGATGTTGACCGTTTCATACTGTTTTTCCCGCCGGATGGTCACCTCCCCGGGATTGACCGGCAAGTGAAGCTGTGGCCCGGCAGGGTCAATAAGATAAAAGTCCATATGCATCACTCCGAACTTCTAACTGGCTTCAGGGACAGCAGCCGTATATACTTGCCCCCAGCCAGCGTAAACTCCACCTGCCCTATTGTGGTAGTTATGGGCTTGCCTGGCTGGTTGGCTTTGCTGATGTTTTTCTCAACCCATTCCTTGGCCTTGGCTGGATCAGAGCCATCATAAGGCAGAGTCGACGAAAACCCCAGGAATCCTTTTGCCACGGCAAGATATATCTCAGCAGGAAGTAGTCCAGCCACCCCTGTACCATCAGCCCGGAAGGTCGCATATTTCACTTTTGTTGCCGTATCTTCCGTGATGGTGCAGCTCAATTGAACCCCTGTATCTGGGTCGGTAACCTTGCCGTCATCCAAGTATTCCTTAGATCCCGGCACCGGCCGTGGTCCTGTAAACTTCAGCTTCCAGGACTTCTCCAAGTTCAGCTTGATGTCAGCCGCAAGAATACCCGAAATTAGGCCTGACTCCTCGTCCTTTTGTTTACCTACAGACGCTTTGTCGGTGGTAGGTGGTTCACTCGCCGTTTGATTGTCGTTGACTGGCTCAACAGAAGGGGTAGGGGGTGAAGCGGGGGATGTTGAAGCCGCCTTCTCACTCCTTGCCGCTTGTTGTCCAGCTTCATAACCATCTGGCACTGATGACACCCCCATAACCATCCCAACCGCAAACAGGGCCAGTGATATAGCTCCCACCGTCCAAATTCTTTTCTTGGCCCACCCGCGCTTAAAGACGAACTGAACAATCATCATGACCAGGGCTACGACCGCCCCGGCCATGCCAAAAAGCACAAGAAATCCTGCTAACACAGCCATGTAGCACACCTCCATTAATTAATTATGCTACATTTCGCCATTTGAGCAGGAAAATCCTACTAACCGGGCAAGTTGTAGAAAATGGCCTTCAATTTCGCCGCGATAAGTGCTGCGATTTGGTCGGCGGATTGCTCCAGGTCCTCGCGGCCTTGAACCATTATCTGTCCCACCAGGCCGGCCAGGTCAAAGTTAAGGTTGATCGTTGGAGCGCCCATGCCTGCGCCCGCGACAGCCACCGGAGCCGTAAATCCACCATATTCGAACTGCTGCACGCCCAACCTGCGGCCGGTCTCCCGCCACAACTCCAGAGCCCGGGAGCGCAAGCGAGCAGAGAGGGGGATAACCGCTTCTGGACCAGCCTCGGCCACCAGGCCCAGATGAGGCCGGGTGAGGATGCCGCCCAGGGCATGGGCTTCTACAGGAGTTTTGGCAGCTCGGCGTCCAGCTTCTCTGCCTGCGCTGAAAGACTTGCTTATTTCATCCCATTCGCCCTTGATAGTGTCCCAGGTATTTAATGCCCATTTTTTCACGGCATCCCATTTCTCGTCCCACCATTTTTTATTGAAAAGGGTATCACTAATGGTGGTCTTAACGGATTCCCATATTTCCGTGGCCGTGCTCCAAGCGTTGCTCGCCCATGTCTTTGTATCCTCCCATTTTGCAAGCCACCAATCACCGTTAAAAACAGTGCTACCGATGATTTCTTTAGCACTGTTCCATATATCCACCATGCCAGACCAGGCGTTACTTGCCCACGTTTTGACGCTTTCCCATTTACTTTGCCACCAGCTACCGTTGAATATGGTTTCTTCGAGGTAGCCATAGACATAACCGGCTCCTTTGGCAAGGGACTCAAATGTAACATTTGTGGATATCCATGACCATGCATTGCTTGCTTTTTGCTTTATAGCATCCCACGTATCGCTGCCCCACGAGCGAATCTTATCGAAGTTCTTTACAATCGCCTCGCCGCCGAAGGCCCCTGTGATGCCACCGCCAAGGCCACCGACAGCGCCGCCGATGGCGGTTCCGAGCCCAGGCGCAATCAGTGTTCCTATGGCAGCCCCTGCCTTTGCCCCCAGAGAGGCCCCGGCCAGGCCGCCGGCAATGCGGCCGCCGACTTTGAGACCGGTCTGGACCCTTTCCTCTGGACGGGCGAGAGCGACCTCGGCTGCTCCGGCGGCAAGTGTAATGGGTATGGCCCACCTCGAAAGGAAATCCCCGACTTTACCAAACCTGCCGATATAGCGCAAAGGCGCCCAGCCTCCGCCCACGGTCCTGGCCGCCGTCCCCGCTTCCCTGAACGCCTCAACCTCCGGGGCCCCGGGGAGGAAACCCCGATAGCGGAAAATCTGTTCTGGTGTCCCAGGGATTACTGTCCGCTTAATTGGCTCCAGCGCCCGCTTGCTGGCCGGAGTGACAAACCATTCACGTAGGAGCTGACCGAGGTTAAAGCCCTTGGCCGCCGTTGCTGCTGTTTCTGCCGCCGCTTCGGCCGCAACGCCTGCGCCAGCCGTTGCTCCACGCCCCAGAATGCGCCTACCAAGGCCAACAGCCCCTTTGCCAAGACGAAACACTGGTCCGAGCAATGCGCTGCCTGCGACGATTGCAAGTATATCGGCCAGCGCTGCACTGCCGATATTCTCAGCGGTCGGTTTCCTGAGAGCCTCCAGGTTTAACTTACCCAGGCCCTTGAGTGCTTCGGTAACACCCATCTTAATGCCCTTAAACAGGAACCCGCCGATCTCTCGACCGACGGCAACAATCTTATCCCGACCGCCCGAATCCAGCCAATCCTTGATACCGGCGGAGATGTCGTCAATAATAAACTTCACCTTACCCCAGAAGTCCAGCTTTTGAAACTTCGGATCGTCCAGGATGCGGCCAATGCGGGTAAATGCTCTCTCAAAAAAGCTCAGGAAACGCTCGGCGCCCTCTTGTCCGAAGCGCATAAGCACGTCTTTCCACCGCTTAACCTTGTCCTTATTGCCATCAAACCAAGCAACTATTCTATCCAGTCTTGGCTTAATGGCTTCCAGCATGCCCATTCCTGCTCTACGAAACAGGGTTTTTATGGTGTCCGTGATAGTGGAAATGCGGCCTATTGCGGTTTGGCTGAGTTTGTCAGCCCCGCCAGCAAATTTGCTCTCGGCCTCAGTCAGGAACCCGGCGAATCCGCCAATGGCGTCCATCTGCTCTTTTGAGAACTTCATGTTGAATTCTTTCA
>JABLWZ010000018.1 GCA_013178275.1 Bacillota bacterium
TAGCATTGAAACTGAGGGGTGACTGCACGCAAGGCCTGCAGAGATAATGTACCGGATGGCGGCCGCTAGGGTGGTGGCGTCAACCCGGTTCTCGATACCAACGTAGTCGGCCACGTCGTAGGCATTGCAATCCGCTGGCACATGGCCGCACCGGTTGAAGTTAGGTACCGCGACTAGGTAGCCGGCATTTGTTTCGGCCAGGTAAAGATCCAACCTGGTTCCTCGACCGGTGACCTCGAAATACTCGCCAGCGCGAACCTTAATCTTGACCGGCCAGTTATCCCGCTGCGATCCGGCTGTGATGGTGGTCAGTTCCCTTACCAGTGAAGCCTTTTGGATGTGAGCAAGGGCTTCTGCGCGGGCGGCAGCCATTGCGTCTTGGGCTAACATGGGGAATCACCTCCTGTTCTTTGATAACCTGTTGGGGTCAACGTAAATCCGCGGTGACCTGTCCTTGTGGATTTTTGAGCACTCCGGGCAGACGATATTATTGTCGATGGGTGCGTAATACACGACGTCCAGATGCTCAAAGTCCTTACCGCAAACCTGGCAGTACGAAATGGGCGTCTCCTTTATTTCCAAGGCATCACCTCCTTTGCGGGGTTACTGATTTACGGCCTCGGAGGTGGCCGCTTGTTCGTCCTTGGTGGCTTGCATATTGCAAGCATCAGGGCCAAAAATAATATCCTCTACTCGAACTCCAAAAAATTTGGCTATTAGCTTTGCTTTCTGTAAGCTGGGAGTGCGGAGGCCCAATTCATAAAGTGCTATAGCTGCCGGCGAGAAATTAAAGTCATCCTGGACATTGCTCAGTTGTGTCGCTAATTCTCTTTGAGTTAGGCCCATTTCGCCCCTTAGCTCCGCGATAGTTTTTTTCACATAAATCACCTCCTGGCTGCTTGCAATACGTCAGCACCTTCTTGCTTATATTTTACTTGCAGCCCGTAAGCATGTCAAGAGGTTTTGAAAAAATAATTTTCATTCTGTAAGCACGGCTTATTTTTGCTTACAAATTGTATTAAGATATTATTGAAAGGTGGTGACTTTGAATGAGCGAACTACCGGCAAGGCTAAAAGCCATGCGGGATTTACGGGGTTTAACGCAAAGGCAATTAGCCAAAAAAATGAATGTTTCACCCAGTACTATTGCTCTTTATGAGACAGGGGATAGAAATCCCGATCCGCAGATGCTTAAAAGACTTGCGGATTGCCTTGATTGCTCCGTTGATTATCTCCTTGGCCGTACCGTATTAGATGGTAGTAGGAAGTTAGACGGTACTTATAAGCTCAACGGAGAAAAGACCAACAAAGGCCTCGAAACTGAAGCCGCTCACCGAGCTGATGATCCCATGTCAGAACTGCCAGATGAAGCCAAGAAGTCCCTTGAAGAATTCAAGGAATTCATTTTCAGGAAGTACGGTAAGGGAAGTGGATAACCATGCCGTTCTCACTGCTCAAAATGGCAAGCGAGCATGGGATCGTCGTGGAATATTGGGACTTCCAGCCGCCATTAGAGGCGGTTTATTGGTCTTTTCCAGAGTTGCCTCCGGTTATTGGGCTGTCAAATGCCCTTTTTGAGTACAGGGCGCATTTCCGCTGTGTCCTGGCCGAGGAGCTGGGGCACCATTTTACAACCACAGGAATGGTCATCCCCAAGACATTCTTTCACTACCGCGACCGCCTGGAGGTCAGCCGGGCAGAATACAGGGCTATGCGCTGGGCGGCTCTATACCTTATGCCCTTGGACATGCTCCGCAAGGCGTTTAGAAAAGGAATTTACGAGCGGTGGGAGTTAGCCGATTTTTTCGACGTGACGGAGGATATGGTGGACTTCCGTATGGCCTTACCTGATATCCGAGATAAATTACGGACGATGGTTATGTGATATGGATAGGCAGCATTATTTGATACCTGATGGTGACTTTGAACGGAAGTTCAAGGTTTTATTATCTGACCAAATCTGGTCATCTGTTCAATGGCTGGTCATGTCCACGCGGGACTATGAACGCGCCCTTAATACAGTGGGCATGTTGCTTCATTATCTGGAAAGCAGGAAGACGGCATTTGAAAAAGAGGTTTATGAAAGATACGAAATGAAGCTGCTCGACTTTCTCCTGAAACTCCTGGATAAGACTGACCGCTGGGAGGAATATGTCGAGCTTTATGACCGCATACTCAAAGAACGTCCGTTCTATTGCCTCACTTATGATAATGAGCGCGTAGGTGAACCGGAATTTGAACAGTTTATCCGTTGGACAGGCAGGCGGTTTCACCATGTCCATTTTCTTTATGTTCACTACCGCCGTTATAAAGTGATCTGTAGAAAGCTGGAGAAAGCGCGAAGCGGCAGGCGCACCGGGAATTTATATCACGCTAAGCAAGAGGATTTGAGCGATGAGGAACTGCAGCGAAGATATAACCAGACCAAACAGTGGATTGATGGGTACCTGAAATCTGAGGGGGTGACAAAATGAGGGTGGCCGTCTATGCCCGCGTAAGCAGCGAGGACCAAGCTGAGAGGGGAACTATCGAAAACCAACTTGAATTTGCCCGGAAATACTGTGACCTCCACGAACTGGACGTGGTGGAGTGGTATCGGGATGACGGCGTGACAGGAACCATCCCCCTGGAAATGCGGGAGGACGGGCGCCGACTCCTGGAGGACGCCAAGGCTGGCCGGTTTGAGCTGCTCTTGATATACCGGCTGGATCGTCTGGGAAGGTCGGCCCGCATCATCCTCAATGCCGTTTATGACCTCGAACAGCACGGGGTAAAAATCCGCTCCATGACTGAACCCTTCGATACCAGCGATCCAAACGGGCGCTTCCTGCTGACCATCCTGGCCGGTGTCGCCGACTTGGAGCGCGAGACCATCCTGGAGCGCATGTGGTACGGTGCTAACCGGGCCGCCCGGGCCGGGAAATGGCTGGGCGGCATAGTGCCCTACGGATACCGGGTCAACGAGGAAGGATATCTGGAGATTAACGAGGACCCGCTCCCCGGGATGGACATGAGCGAAGCCGACGTGGTGCGACAGATATACCGCCTTATTGCAGACCAGGGCTATTCCACCATCAAGGTTGCTGACTACCTGAATGCCCTGGGTGTGCCGCCGTCTTACACCAAAGACGGTCGGCAAATAAAACGAGGAAAGCGCAAAGTCAACACCGCCGGTATCTGGAGGCCTGGGCGAATTCGGAACATGGTGGTGAACACCACTTACAAAGGTATCCATTACTATGGCAAGCGAACCAACAAAAAGCGCGAGCTTATACCCAGGGAAGTTCCTGCACTGGTAACCGAGGAAACCTGGGAAAAAGCCCAGCAGGTCCTACGCGATAACCAACTGGAATCAATGAAGAACTCTAAACGGCAATACCTGCTACGTGGTCTTATCAAGTGCGGTGTCTGCGGCCTGACCTACCACGGTACGGCCTACGGTGGCCCAGGCGGTAAACCCAAAGCCTATTACGTTTGCGGCGGGAAAACTGCCTACCGTGGCCCCTTGGAAGGCCGGTGCACCTCGAAGAACGTCCCCCAGGACTGGATCGAGGACTTCGTGTGGCAGGCCTGCGTGGATTTTATTCAGAACCCGGGCGATGCGATTAAAGAGCTGGCCGCCAGCATGGAGGAACGGAAGTCGCAAAAGGCGGCCTTGACCGCCGAGCTGGAGATGGTCAAGAAGGCCGCTCAAGAAAAAGAGGTCGAGAAGCAGAGCATCCTCGACCTCTACAGGAAGCGGATAATCGGGAGCGTGGATGTCGAACAACAGCTCCAGCAGATTGGTCGGGAGAAGGCTGCTCTGGACCAGCGGGCCAGGGACCTGGAGCGCCAGATCGAGGCCGAGGAAGGGCTGGCCCAGCAGTTTGATACTGCCGAGGAGCTGCTGGCCGACCTGAAGGCAAAACTGGAGGCCAATCCGCCATTTGAAGTGCGTCGGGAAATTGTCCGAGCACTGGTGAAGGAAATAATCATAGACACAAAACCCGGCGACAATGGGCGTCCCCGGGCAATAGTTACCGCTCGATATACTTTCTCCAAGGTTGTTACACGAACCGCCAGGGATTCATGGACCCCACCAGCATGAACTGGCTGGGAAAGGAGTGGGTGGCGTTCACCCTCGAAACCGTCACCAGCCCGTCCTCCAGCGGCTGCCGCAGGGATTCCAGCGCCTCCCGGCTGAACTCCAGCATCTCGTCCAGAAACAGCACCCCCCGGTGAGCCAGGCTGATCTCCCCCGGGTTGGCCATCCTCCCCCCTCCGACCAGGGCGATGGCGGAGCAGGTATGGTGCGGGGCCCGGAAGGGCCGCTTGCTTATCAGGTACTGGCCCTTGCCCAAAAGACCCGCGATGCTGTACACCCGGGTCACCTCCAGGCACTCCTCCAGGCTCATGCTGGGCAGTATGGAGGGGAGGCACCTCGAGAGCATGGTCTTCCCGGACCCGGGCGGCCCGATCAGCATCAGGTGATGCCCCCCGGCCGCGGCCACCTCCAACGCCCGCTTCGCCATCGCGTGTCCCTTCACCTCGATCAGGTCGGGATCGTCCTGGCTGGCGGGAGAATCCCCCACCGCCAGCGTCAGCGCCTCCAGGTCATTAAAAGGGAACTGGTTTACCGTCATCGTTTCCTCTTTATCTCCTTCATCCGCCCCCGGGCCGGCCTCCCCCGCCAGGGTATCGGCGATCGATCTTATGGACTCGACCGGCCAGACCCGCTCCCGCAGCATCATCCGGGCCTCCAGCTCGTTCTCCGGCGGCACCGCCAGCAGGTAATCCAGGCCCTCGTTCATCGACAGCTCCCTGATTGCCTCCGCCATCGCCAGCACCCCGTGCACCCCGCGGATACCTCCATCCAGCGACAGTTCCCCGCTCCAGGCGATGTTGGCCACCTTTTCAGCGGGGATCTGCTCGGTGGCGGCCAGGATGCCGATCGCGATCGGCAGGTCGAACGAAGGCCCCTCCTTGCGGAGGTCAGCCGGGGCGAGGTTGATGGTGATGCGCTTCAAGGGAAAATCGAAACCCGAGTTGCGGATAGCGGAACGCACCCGCTCCCGGCTTTCCTTGGTCGAGATGCTGGGCAGGCCCACCAGGTCGTAACTCGGCAGACCGTTGGCCACGTCCACCTCTACTTGGACCGGCACCGCTTCCAGACCCCATAAGGCGGTTGTAACTACCTTGGCTAAAACCATGTCGTCAACTCCTGCTGCCGGCAATTATTCGCCATGCTGGGGACAATTTCCTGCCGGATGAATGTATTTGTACAGTCAAGTTAATGGTATTTCCGGGATACTGGGGATAAACTAATCACGGGAGGTGCTTAAATGAGAGGAACAACCACCAGTTGGGTCGTTGCCGGTTTAGGTGCCGCGGTTACCGGCGTCGGGGCTACACTGCTCAAAGGGCCTATCGCCGCCGGCGCCATGGGGTTCGGATTGGCTCATGTACTGCTCGGGGTCGGCGACATGTTCCGGCCCAGCGTACGCCGTTAACCATTTCCCGGAGTGACATCGGGCTTTTTCCCGATGTCGCTTTTTTTACGAAGAAAGCTAGGCTACCGCCAAGGGCGGGAGCCATAGCTGCACTTGCTTGCATCGGAAAGTCCTCTAATATACTTTCCGATAGCGTATAAAGGTTATAATAGAGTCAGCCTGACCGAGGGGGTTGCCGGTATGGAAGCGGAGATGCTGCGGCTTTACGAGCGGATGAACGCCGAGGCGGCTGAAGGCTTTCTGTGTGAAGGGTGCGGCGCCGAGTGCTGCTTTTTCGAACTCTCCGGCCACCTGCCCTTTCTGACCCGCCCCGAGTGGAACCTGATATTGAACCACACCGGGGGCGAGCTTCCTCCCTCCCAGGTGCTGGTCTGCCCTTTCCTCGACCAGAAAACCTCCTCCTGCTCCATCTACCAGGTCCGGCCCTTCCGCTGCCGGCTGTACTACTGCTCCCGCTACCCCGGGATAAACCTGCCGTTCAACCAGTATTCCGCCCGGCTGCACCCGTTTCTGGAGGAGTACCGGAAACTCACCCGGGGCCAGCCCGACTGGTCCATCGTCGAACTCCTTTTTGAAGAATAAACAACCTGAGCCTAACTCAGGTCCGTGATGTGCTCTATCTTTTTCAGGGTTCCCCCGGGGCCGAACCTCACCGCCACCATTTCCAGGTTGACCGGCCCCTGCCAGTTGCCCCGGAGTTCGCGGCTCAAGAAGTACTGGGCGATCCGCTGGATGCGGGCCACCTTCTCCGCCCGCACGCTCTCCTGGGGCAGGCCGAACCCTTCCCCGCTGCGGGAGCGCACCTCGATGAAGGCCAGCTTCTCCCCCTGCTTCATGATCAGGTCCACCTCACCCAGCCGGCAGCGGTAATTGCGGGTTATCAGGACGTACCCCTTCTGGGTCAGGTACTCCAGGGCAGTTGCCTCTCCTGCCCTGCCCGTGGCCAGTCTCCCATCCCCGCTCCCCTTCACCTATCTCCCTCCCGCGTGCTTGACCTTCCATTTATCGTCCAGCCGGTACACGAACAGCAGCAGTTCGGCCACGATCTGGTACAGCTCCGGGGGTATCACGCTCTCCAGCTCCAGCATGGCCAGGCGCTCCGCCAGGGCGGCGTCCTGATGGATGTGGACCCCGTGCCGCCGGGCTATCTCGACGATCCGCTTCGCCACCTCGCCCTTCCCGGTGGCGACCACCTTTGGCGCCGACTCGCGCTCCGGGTCGTAACCCAGTGCGACCGCCACCTGGGACCGATCCGCTTCCGGTCCGTCCGGTTTTTCTCGGTTGGGGCTCATAACGTCCTCCTATGCCAGGACATCGATCCGACGGAGCTCTCCCAGGCTGGCCCTGGACTCAGGCTGGGGGCGAATCTGCTCGGGCGTCCCCGAGCGGCACTCGATCAGGTCCGCCTGGAAACCCAGCTCCTCCAGCCGCTCCGCCAGTTCCGGCCAGGCCTCCCGCACCATCTCCACCACCCCGTCCTTTTCCACCGTGACGCGAAACTCCATCTTCTTCTGCCGCAGGTGGATGTCGAACCGGTTGGTCCCCAGGTTTGGCGTCTGGAGGCAGAAGACCAGGTACAGGTCGTTCATGTCCAGCGGCTGGCTGCGGCCTTTCTGCCGGTACACCCGCAGCTCGGCCTGGCTCTCCTGGTTCTGCGACTGAAGCGGCCAGGAAAAGTAGTAGTAGTCGGGCATCGTGGGCTGGCTCTTGTCGACGGTGTTGATCACCTGCTGCCCGATTACCTCCTGCAGGGAGGTATTGACCGCCTGCCCCAGCTCGATCAGCTTGTCCTGCAGCAGGAGCCTCGCCACCTCTTCCCGACCGATCTCCGCTTTGACCAGGTTCAGCAGCTGGGTCAGCGGTTTCTGGATCGACAGCCACTCCTTCAGCTGTCCCTTGATCGCCTCGGAGTCCAGCGGCTGCCCTTCCCGACCCAGCATCCCGATCAGGGCCGACATCTGGGTCAGGACCTTCCCCGCGGGGGAGGAGTCCTGCCCGCCCGCCCCCAGGAGTTCGGTCAGCAGCCGCCCGTACAGTTCCAGCTCGGCCGGCGCCGTATACTTAAAGCTCCCCGCCGCCGCATCGGCGTCGTCCGCGGCGGTACCGGGCACCATTACATTCACGTCCGCCCGGTTGGCCGGCTGGCTGGCACCACCCGGGATCACAGTGACCGTCTCCCCGGCGGGTGCCGGGGACGCGCCGGTCTGGACCGCCGCCGCTGCCGGAACCTCCGGCCCGCTGCCGGCGGCCGTCAATAGCGTCTGGGTCTGGGCAGTGGTCTGGGCAGTGGTCTGGGCAGTGGTCTGGGCAGTGGTCTGGGCCGCGGTCCCGGCCTGGGTTGGCGGCTGCATCTGGTTGACGGCCGGCTCGTCCGTAGTCGCCACGGGCTGCCCGGCCGCCTTGTCAGCCCCCGATCCGGCCGGGGCTGCCGGCGCGGCCGGGACCATCTCCTCCGGGGGTGCAGACCCCGGGGTTATCACTATCGACGTCTCCGAAGCCGCCGCATTCCCTGCCGTAACCTGCGAAGCCGCGGTCCCTCCAGCGGTCGGAACCGTTTCCTTGATCACCACCGCCGTCTGGCCGCCTGACTGCAGGACGCTGGCCGGCGCCGGCCGGTCCGGCTCCAGAGCGGCCGCCGCGCCGGTTGTCGGCGGGACAGCGGCGCCCCCGGCCGTCGGCGGTGCGGGTTCCCCGGGGGTCAGGGTCGATAGCCCCTGGACCAGCTTCTCCAGGCTGGCCCCCAGGTTGGCGGGCTGCTGGAAGTAGTCCTTCAGGACCGGCCAGACCTCGGGCTGGTCCTTTAGACCGGCGGCCAGTATGAACCCGGCCAGCTTCAAGTCCAGTGCCGGGTCGGGCCGGACCTGGCCGCTGGCGGCTCCCGCTCCGGCCGCCGCCCCGGTGGCGTCCCCGAGGCCGCTGAGCACAGAGACCACCCGTGAGAGGGCGGCCAGGTTCTTGTCCGTGACCGGGAGCTGGTTCTCCAGCAGGGTGGAGACCAGTTCGGCCTGATTATAGTTGGGGGTTGCCAGGCGAGGGGCCGCGAGCTGGTTGGCCAGCAGTTCCGGTTCCACCAGGGTCGCGGCCGCGGGTTCTCCCGAGAGCTTCAGGTAGAGGCGGCCGTCGATACGTCCGACCACCTCCAGGTTTATCTCCTGCCCGGCGGCCAGCGGGACTTCCGTAACCGCCTCCACCGTTTTACCCGCCAGGTTCAGGATGACCCTTCCATCCGGCTCCACCGATTGGACCTTGCCGCTGATCGACTGCCCCGGCGAGAGCGCGACGCCTTCCAGCGCCGAGGACTTCTGCAGCGTTATCCCGAGGTTTGCGGCCGGGTTTCCGATCAGAACAGACACACCTGTTTCCCCCTCAAGTGCCAGTTTTTCACCGGCTCGAAAGACTGCCGGTGGAATGGGCACGGCCCTATCCTGCCCAGCACCTCCAGGTGCGCGGCGGTCGGGTAGCCCCGGTTGTGGTCGAATCCGTACTCCGGGTACTCCCGGTGGAGGTCGTCCATGATCCGGTCGCGGGCGACCTTGGCCAGTATGGACGCGGCGGCGATGCTGGCGGAGAGCGTATCCCCCTTGACCAGCGGGGTCTGAGGGATATCGAGCTTCGGCAGCCTCAGCGCGTCGATCAGGAGGTGCTGAGGCCTGATCCCCAGTCCCACGACCGCCTGGCTCATCGCCATGATAGAAGCCTGCAGTATATTATATCGGTCGATATCCTGGGCAGATATAATAGAAATTTTCCAGGCCACCGCTCCCTCGGTGATAAGGTTGAAAAGGGTTTCCCGCCTCCGCTGCGGGACCTGCTTGGAGTCGTTCAGCCCCGGCAGGTGGAGTCCCGGGTGAAGGACCACCGCCGCCGCCACCACCGGGCCCGCCAGCGGTCCCCTTCCCGCCTCGTCCAGGCCCGCCACGTTCTGGCACCCCCGCTCCCACAGCTCCCTCTCGTAGCTGTAAAGTTTAAACAAGCGTTCTTCTTCATTCATGTATCAAAGGATTCGCCTCCAGCCGAATTTTTCCTGCTTTCAGCAAACACTCAGCCTCCGCTCAATAAACATTAAGCCCGGTTTCAGTGACACCTCAGGCCTGAAGGTTATAGTCGAGTTGAAAGGGCAAAATACTTACCGGAGGTCTGCCATGAAAAAGACGAACTGCCTGAAGCTGTTTCTGGATATCGTGATAGCGGTCCTGCTGATACTGATGTTCAACCGGATGGCGACCGGCCAGGAGTACCACGAGGTCGGGGGACTGGTTCTGGGGCTGATCGCCCTCGTCCACCTAGTCCTCAACTGGCCCTGGGTGAAAAGGGTCACGGTAAACTTCTTCAAGTCCAGCGTCACTACCCGGGCCAGGGTCTGTTACCTGGTAAGCCTGCTGCTGTTTCTGGGCGGGGTTTTCATGGTCGTCAGCGGGCTGTCGATCTCGAAGGCCATACTGGCCGACACCATCAGGCCGGGCGGATCGCTAAACCTCAGGATGCTTCACGAGTCCGTCCCCTACCTGGGTCTCCTGCTGGTCGGAATCCACGTGGGACTGAACTGGAACTGGGTGACGGCAGTGTTCCGGAGCATCACCGGCCTGAAGCCGGGGAACCCGGCCCTGAAGCACGTCGCCCGGGCAGCGGTGGTCCTCCTGCTCGTTTTCGGCATCTACAGCTCGGTCTCGACCGGCTACTTCACCAAGGCGTTCAGGTTCACCAGCGGCTCCGGCCAGCCGCCCGCCCGGATCGGGGCCGTGGAAAACAGCCCGGGTCAGCGGGCCGGCGTCCCCCGAATGGAGATGAACCTTGCCCAGAACAGTGGGCCGGGGTTCCCCCCGGGTCCTCCTCCCGGGAACCGGGCCGTGGACTATACCGCCCCGGCTTCATACCTGGGTATCCTGTCGGCCTTTTCGGTGGTCACCTTCTATACCGACCGGCTGCTGGCCAGGGCTTTCGGTCGGACGGGTTGAAAAATAAAAACGGCCCTTGCGAGCCGCTGATCGAAACTTTATAAAGACTATTCCTTTACTGCACGACCGCCACCTGGTCCTGGTTCTCCTCCGGCACCTGGTCCAGGGTTATCTGCCCGATGCGTCCGTCTCTGAATTCGTGCAGCACCAGGTAGGCCGCCTTGTCGGTGTCCACCTCGCCGCCGGTGTGGAGATACCCGCGCCGGGCCCCGATCTCCCGCAGGAGCGCATAGGCGGACTCCAGGTCGCTGGCGACGTGCTCCAGCCGATAACGGCTCATCAGGGAATCCGGAGCCGCCTGTGATAGCAGCAGCAGCAGCCGCGCCCCTACCTCCTCCACGTCATACACCAGGTCGCTTACCGCCCCTGTCACCGCCAGCTTGAACCCCACCTCGGGGTCCTCGAACTTCGGCCACAGTATCCCCGGGGTGTCCAGCAGCTCGAAGTCGTCCCCTATCCTTATCCACTGTTTGCCCCGGGTAACACCCGGCTTCTCGCCCACCTTGGCCGCCGACCTTCGGGTCAGGGCGTTGATGAACGACGACTTGCCCACGTTGGGGATTCCCACGATCATCGCCCGGATCGGGCGTTCCCGCCATCCGCGGGATTTCAGCGACTCCATCCGCTCGCTCACCAGGGCGGAGGCCGCAGCCACCACCTTCTCGGTCCCCCGGGCCGACAGCGAGTTCAGCGCCACGGTCGAAATCCCCTGCCGACCGAAATAGGCGCTCCAGGCCTTGGTCTTCTCCGGGTTCGCCAGGTCGTTCTTATTGAGGATAATCAACCGGGGTTTGCTGCTCAAAATAAACTGCATGTCGGGGTTGCGGCTGCTGTAGGGGATCCGCGCATCGACCATCTCGATAACCACGTCAACCAGTCCCAGATTCTCCTGGATCAGCTTCTTGGCCTTCACCATGTGCCCAGGATACCACTGGATTTCCAAAGGATTCACCTTCCTTATCCAATACACCCCAGTTTCACAGCGTAAAAAAGACAAAGGGACTGTTCGACAGTCCCGTCATCCGCTTACCTGATCTCTTTAATTCGGGCGGCTTTACCCACTCGGCCGCGCAAATAATAAAGTCTTGAACGCCGCACCTTGCCTTTTCTCACCAGCTCGACCTTGTCGATTCTTGGGGTATGAATCAGGAATGTCCTTTCCACCCCTACCCCGTAGGTCACACGCCTGACGGTGAACGTCTCGCTTAAGCCGCTGCCTCGCCGTCTTATGACCACCCCTTCGAAGACCTGAATCCTCTCGCGGTTGCCCTCGACGACCTTGACGTGAACCTTCACGGTGTCCCCAGGGCGGAAGCTCGGCAGGACCCGACCCATCTGTTCTTTTTCAATTGCCTGGATTAAGTCCACGGGAACTGTTTCTCCTTTCTTAACGCGCCATAATTATACCATAAGCTTAACCGGAACTCAACGGAGCCAACCACCACTTTTTCCCGAGCAGGCGGTCCAGGACGATCGCCACCGCGCTTCGCACGGAGAGGTGGTTGTAGTCGCCGTTTCCTTCAACCGGTTCCAAAACATAATCCGTTCGGTCGATAACGCTCTGAGCCAGACCCCAGCCGGTACCGAACAGCAGCAGGAAGTTGTGTTCCTTCCTCTCGACCATCTCCCGCACCCTCGTGAAGCTGACGCTGCCCTCGCAGCGGCGGGCCGTGGTGCTTACCGAGACCAGCGGGGCCTCCTCCGATTCTTCGATGACCCGGGCGGCCTCCTCCACGGAAGCCACCACCTGCAGCCGGTCGAACGCCTGCCCGCGGTAGGGGTTGTACTGAGAGCCGAAACCCTCCCGCCAGTACTGCAGCACCTCCCCGACCAGCCTCTGCTGCGCCTCCAGGGGGTGCACCACGAAATACCTCTCCACCCCGTAGGTGGCGGCCATTCTCGCGATATCGTGCAGGTCGAGGTTGGTCACCGAGGTGCTTATCTCCTGGGAGTTCTTGTTGTAGACCGGGTAATGCACCAGGGCGATGTACAGCTTACCGGGCATCTTACTCCTTCTCCGGCTTCGACTGGTTCAGTTCCGCCAGCAGTCGACGATCTTCCTTGGTCAGCTCGGCCTCCCGCAGGAGTTCCGGCCTCCTCTCCCAGGTGCGCCGCACCGCCTGCTCCCTCCGCCAGCGGTCCACCTTCTCGTGGTGCCCCGAGACCAGCACCTCCGGCACCACCAGACCGCGAAATTCCTGCGGCCGGGTATACTGCGGATACTCAAGCAGCCCCTGGTAAAAGGACTCGTCCTCTCCCCCGGCTGACTCCCCCAGCACCCCTGGCAGCATCCGGGCCACCGCGTCCACCAGCACCATGGCCGGCAGCTCTCCGCCGGTCAGGATGTAGTCGCCGATGGATATCTCCTCCGGCTGCAGCAGCACGCGCACCCGCTCATCGATCCCCTCGTAGTGGCCGCAGACTATCAGCAGATGTTCCAGCTCCGACAGTTCATGGGCCCGCTCCTGCCTCAGCGGCCTCCCCTGGGGAGTCATGAGAATCACATGCGGGTCCCCGGGCACCGACTCCACGGCGGAGATCACCGGTTCGACCTTCAGCACCATGCCGGGGCCGCCCCCAAAGGGGTAGTCGTCCACGGTCCGGTGCTTGTTGTTCGAGAAATCCCGGATATTCACCAGGCCAACGCTCAGATGGCCTCCCTCCTGCGCCCGCTTCAAAATGCTCGACCCCAGCACGCCGGTAAACATCTCGGGGAACAGGCTCAAAATATCAATCCGCAATCGATCGCCCCATCTCCTTACCCATCGAGCAGCCCTTCCAGGGGGCGTATGACCATCCTCCGCTGTTCGAGGTCGATCACGGTCACCACCTGTTTCAGGGCCGGGATAAGGAACTCCTTGCCAGTATCTGACAGCACCCGATAGACATCGTTGCTGCCGGTCTGAAAAACATTATCGATTTTCCCCAGGTACTCTCCCGCCTCGGTAAAGACCTCCAGCCCGATCAGCTGGAAGATATAGTAGTGACCGTCCGGGAGCGGCATCAGGTCCTCCTCTGGAATCTGCACCAGAGCGTGCCGCATGCGCTGCGCGGTCTCCGGGTCCTCGACCCCTTCCAGCTTCAGGATTACGAACTGCTTGTGGGGCCGCGCCGATTCCAGACGTCTTACCGACCGCTGTCCGTTGTGCTCTACCACTACCTCTTTCAGCCGGCTGAACCGGTCGGGAAAGTCGGTCAGGGGAATTACCCTTAACTCGCCTCGGGAACCATGGGAGGTCGTCACCTGTCCGATAGTTATCATGCGGGGCATCTCCATACCGTCACACCCGCTCACGATTACTTGATGATTTCGACAACTACCCGCTTGCCTTCCTTGGTGGCCGCGGCCTTCACCACGGCCCGGATGGCCTTGGCGATCTTGCCCTGCTTTCCTATCACCTTGCCCATGTCGTCCCCGTCTACCCGCAGCTCGAGGATAATGGACTTCTCCCCCTCTATCTGGTTGACCTCCACCCGATCGGGATGGTCGACTAGAGCTCGGGCCAATACTTCAACTAATTCCTTCATGATAGTGCCCCCCTCGGGAAAAATGCCCTACTTGGCCTTCTTAGCTTCCGCCAATTTTTGCAGCACCCCCGCTTTGCTCAGGAGCGCTCTCGCCGTCTCGGAGGGTTGGGCCCCGTTGTTCAACCACTGCATGGCCTTTTCCTCATCCACCTTCAGCACTATCGGGTTTTTGGTGGGGTTGTAGTAACCGATCTCCTCGATGAAACGACCGTCCCTGGGGGAGCGGGAATCAGCAACCACGATACGGTAAAAAGGACTCTTTTTAGCACCCATCCGCTTTAACCTGATTCTGGTGGCCATCAATTCACCTCCTTTCAATCTCGTGCAGTCTATATTCAGAGTGCATGTCGGTTTAGTCACCGATCAAGCTTTTCTGTACCGCTCCAATTGGGGTTATCCGATTATTGCCGCTGTGGTTGGCGGTACCCCTCTTGTCAAGCTCTCATTCGCTTCTACTTCCCTGGTTTCATTTATTCCCCAGTTATCGAGTCCAGCTCATTCGAGCTTTCTGTCGTTTATATTTTAAACTGCGAATCTGTTTAGTTACCGATCAAGCTTTGTGGTTTCGCCCCAATGTCGGGGTATCTGATTATTGCCGCTGTGGTTGGCGGTACCCCTCTTGTCAAGCTCTCATTCGCTTCTACTTCCCTGGTTTCATTTATTCCCCAGTTATCGAGTCCAGCTCATTCGAGCTTTCTGTCGCTTATATTTTAAACTGCGAATCTGTTTAGTTGCCGATTAAGCTTTTTACTTGAAGAACGGGAGGTTTAGGCCTTTTCCCTTCTTCATCTTGCCGCTGGGGCCGCCCATGTCGGTGAACTGCTTCATCATGCGGCGGGTGTCCTCAAACTGCTTGAGCAGACGGTTGACGTCCTGGACCCGGGTGCCGCTGCCCCTCGCGATCCGCTTGCGGCGGCTGCCGCCGATGATGTTAGGGTTTCTCCTCTCCTCCGGGGTCATGGATCTGATGATCGCCTCGATCCGGTTCAGTTCCTTGGGGTCGACCTCCTGCTGGAGGTTCTTGAGCTGTTTGGCCCCGCCCAGGCCGGGTATCATGCCTATCAACTGGTCCAGGGGGCCCATGTTCTTCATCTGCTGCAGCTGATCCAGGAAGTCCTCCAGGGTAAGCCCCTGGGTGCGGAGCTTTTTCAGCTGCTCCTCCGCCTTCGCCTGGTCGAGGTTGGCCTGGGCCTTTTCGATCAGGGTCAGCACGTCCCCCATCCCCAGGATTCGCGAGGCCATGCGGTCGGGGTAGAAAGGTTCCAGGGCGTCCAGCTTCTCGCCCACCCCGATCATCTTGATCGGGCAGCCGGTCACCGCCCGGATGGACAGCGCCGCCCCGCCCCGGGTATCGCCGTCCAGCTTGGTCAGTATCACCCCGTCCAGGCCGAGGTCCTGGTGAAAGGCCTGGGACACGTTGACCGCGTCCTGGCCGGTCATGGCGTCGACCACCAGCAGTATCTCGTGCGGCTTCGCCGCCGCCCGCACCGCCTTCAACTCGTCCATCAGCTCCTGGTTGATGTGCAGCCGCCCCGCGGTGTCGATGATGACCGTGTCCCGGCTGTTCGACGACGCGGACTCCAGGGCCCCGCGCACTATATCCACGGGCTTTATCTGCCCCATGCTGAAGACCGGGATGTCCAGCTGCTGCCCCAGCACCTGGAGCTGTTTGATGGCGGCCGGCCGGTAGACGTCCGCGGCCACCAGGAGCGGCCGCCGCCCCTGCTTCTGCAGCATTAGGGCCAGCTTGCCGGCAGTGGTGGTTTTACCCGACCCCTGCAGGCCCACCAGCATCACCACCGTGGGCGGCTTGGAAGAAACGTTCAACCGACTGTTGGTGCCGCCCATCAGCTCGGTCAGCTCATCGTTGACTATCTTCACCACGTGCTGGCCGGGGGTCAGGCTCTGGAGAACCTCCTGGCCCACCGCCCGTTCCTGGACCTTCTTGACGAAGTCCTTGACCACCTTGAAGTTGACGTCAGCCTCCAGCAGGGCCAGCCGCACCTCGCGCATCGCCTCGCTGACATCGGCCTCGGTCAGTTTTCCCTTGCCCCTGAGCTTTCGAAAGGTTTCCTGCAGTTTTTCACCCAGGCTCTGAAACATCGGCTCTCACCCCTCAGTCCCGGTAGTTAATCGTTGGTCGCGGTTATATTTCCCTCGGCTGTCGGAGGCGTCGATTCGCCCTCCTCCTCCAGCCCTATGATGTCGTAAAGTATCCGGTTCACCCTCCGGATTGCGGGCTCGGTCTCCTGGTCCCGAGGCAGGGTCCGCAGCCATGACAGCGCCTCCTGGAGCTTCTCCCGATCCTGCTCGAACTTGGCCACCAGGCCCAACCGGCTCTCGTAGTCCTCCAGGCTCTTTTCCGTCCGCCGCAGGAGGTCGTAGACCGCCTGCCGGCTGATCTGGTACTCCTCCGCGATCTCGCCCAGCGACAGGTTCTGATCGTAGTACAGTTCGAAGAACCGCTGCTGGCGCGGGGTCAGGAGCCGCCCGTAGAAGTCCTGCAGCAAGGTCATGCGGTTGAACTTCTCAAGCATCCCCCCACCTCCCGCTGTCAAGGAAATTTACTTTACAATTATATTTAATCCCCACCCCCAAGTCAAGCGTATTACTCCCACTTTCCGGCCGGCATGAAATAAATCTGAATAATTAGTGTATAATGTTTCTTAAATAGCAAACCTCGGGATAATAACTGTATGGGGTGATAGCAGTGGAGACGGTTTCGATCAAAAACCTGTACCGGCACGTGGGCGAAGAGGTCACTCTGCAGGGATGGCTTTACAACCTGCGCTCCTCGGGAAAGATATTCTTCCTGATCATCAGAGACGGCAGCGGGATAGTGCAGGGGGTGCTGGTCAAAAAGGAGACCAGCACCGAGACCTGGGAAAAGGCCAAACAGCTCACCCAGGAGTCCTCGCTCCGGGTGCGGGGAGTAGTGCGGGAAGAGCCCCGCTCCCCCGGCGGATTCGAAATCCAGCTGACCGACCTCGAGATCATCGGCATCGCCGAGCCCTACCCGATCAGCCTCAAGGAGCACGGGGTGGACTTCCTGGCCGAGCGGAGGCACCTGTGGATCCGCACCCCGCGCCAGTCGGCGATCCTGCGCATCCGGGCCGGGATCGAGCACGCCAGCCGCGTCTTCTTCCACGAGCGGGATTTCATCCTGGCGGACGCGCCGATCATAACCCCGGCGGCCTGTGAGGGGACCACCACCCTGTTCGAGATCGACTACCACGGTGAGAAGGCCTTCCTCTCCCAGAGCGGCCAGCTTTACAACGAGGCCAACGCCATGGCGCTGGGGAGGATGTACTGCTTCGGCCCCACCTTCCGCGCTGAAAAATCGAAGACCCGCCGCCACCTGATGGAGTTCTGGATGCTGGAAGCGGAGGCGGCCTTCTTCGACTTCGAGGACAACATGCGGCTGCAGGAGGACCTGGTCTACCACATCGTGAGCCACGTCCTGCAGCACCACCGGGCCGATCTGGATATCCTCAAACGCGACATCGGCAGGCTCGAGGCCATAAAGCTCCCCTTCCCCCGCATCAGCTACACCGATGCGGTCGAGCTGTTGAACAGCAAGGGGATAGAGTTCAAGTGGGGAGACGACTTCGGGGCCCCCGACGAGACCGCCATCTCCGACCACTTCGACTCCCCCGTCTTCGTCCACCACTTCCCGGTGGGGATCAAGGCCTTTTACTTCAAGCCCGACCCCGACAACCCCGAGGTGGTGCTGGGAGCCGACCTGCTGGCGCCCGAGGGGTACGGGGAGATAATCGGCGGCGGACAGCGGCTCGACGACCTTAAACTCCTGGAGCAGCGCATCGAGGAACACGGGCTGCCGCAGGAGGCCTTCGAGTGGTACGTGGACCTGAGGCGATACGGCACGGTGCCCCACTCCGGGTTCGGCCTGGGGATCGAGCGCACCGTCTCCTGGCTCTGCGGCATCGAGCACATCAGGGAGACCATCCCCTTCCCGCGGACCCTGTACCGGATATATCCGTAGATAAATTAGTGCATTTTATGTTCCAGGTGCAGGTCTGTTTAGTTACCGATCAAGCTTTATGTCGCTCCAATTGGGTTTGGTCCGATTATTGCCTTTGTTGTTGGCAGTACCGCTCACTCCAGCTCTCACTCGCTTCTAGTTACCTGGTCTTATTATTCCCTTGTGGTGGAGGCCAGCTCGTTCGAGCTTTAGGTAGCTTTTTAACTACAGCTCTTAAACTTACAACAGATTCGGGGTCATTGGTCGCTTTTAAGTTACCGATCAAGTTTTCTGTCGCTCCAATCCAGGTTATCCGATTATTGCCGCTGTTGTTGGCAGTACCCCTCGCGTCAGCTCTCTCTCGCTTCTACAACCTGGTATTATTATTCCTTCGTGGTTGAGTCCAGCTCGTTCAAGCTTTAGATAGCTTTTTAACTACAGCTCTTAAACTTACAACAGATTTGGGGTCATTGGTCGCTTTTAAGTTACCGATCAAGTTTTCTGTCGCTCCAATCCAGGTTATCCGATTATTGCCGCTGTTGTTGACAGTACCCCTCGCGTCAGCTCTCTCTCGACCGATTTTATTAAAATTTGGAGGAAAATGAAGATTTTAGGCGAATAATCTGATGTATGATTATTTAACAGTATTGGGGTGAACACCGTATGCTCCGGTACCTTATAGTCAGTATATTCGGCGGCCTCCTGTTCGGGGTCATGGATGCCGTGATCAACAACAACTCCCTGGCGCTGAAACTGTTTCAGGTCTATCAGCCGATCGCGAAGACCTCTGTGAACTCCCTGGCCGGTATCTCCATCGACATCTTCTTCGGCCTGGTGATGGCGGGGCTGTTCATCCAGCTTCACAAGAAGCTTCCCGGGCAGAGCGGGTTCGTCAAGGGGTTGAGTTTCGGCCTGATGGCCTGGTTCTTCCGGGTGGTGATGCAGACCGCCTCCTCCTGGATGATGTTCAACATCCCCGGTGACACCCTGATCTACGGTCTCCTCACCGGCCTGGTGGAGATGGCCGTAATCGGCATCTTCCTGGGCCTGACCCTGAAGCCCAAGGCAATCGCCGTTTACAAGGGCCGCAGCCAGGTATTCTAATCTACTGCTCCCGGCAGGTGTCCCGATACTCACAGTACTGGCAGAACTCGTTCGACATCGGCTTTTCCTCCCGCTGCGAGGCGCCTATCGTCCCTTCGGGGTTGACTGCTCCTTTCTTGCTCTCCCGCGGCTTCATTTTCATCACCTCCCGGGTTAGCATTCCCCCGACGGCGGTATAGTATTTGATCTACAAAAAACTACCCGGCGCCGACGATATCTGATAATATACACTTGTCGAGCCGAATCCTAAAACCGATCCACGGGAGCAGTCATGGCACAATCAGAAAAGGTTAACTGCTTCAAGTGCAGGCACTTCTACATCACCTGGGACCGCAGCTTTCCGCGGGGATGCTCCGCTATAGGGTTCAAGGGCCGGGAGATCCCCTCCCTGGTGGTGATGAACGCCTCCGGCATGGCCTGCCAGTACTTCGAAAGCAAAGATAATACGAAGGAGCACCAAAAAAACCGATGAGCAACGCGATACCGGAGAACCGGACCCTATCCATCCGGATAGACTTCTACAGTGAAAACGACGCCTCGGTGAGCGTCGACTATGCTGGAGCGCCTGACGAACAGGAGCTGCTGCACTGCTCCCTGATGTACTTCGCCAAGGTCCTGGCCGGCCTGGGCAGTGGAGAGCCGGCCGAGCTGCTGGTCTTCGACGTCACCGACGCGCTGCTGAACCTGGTGCAGGACAGCGCCTACATCTCGGAACCCCCGCGTGAACTGGAGGCCTTCGTGAAGATCAGGCTGGTCGACCCCCTCGAAGGGCCCAACAAGACCTACAAGGCCGAGTTCTACGACCGGCAGGGCGGCAAGCTGATCCAGACCAGCTACGCCCTGGGAGACGAGGAACAGTACGCCCCCAGCTCGGTCCTGGCCCTTCTGCAGCACCTGTTCAACCACCTCAGTTTCCCGGCGCTGCTGTACCTTTTGATGGCCCTCAGGTTCTTCCTGGAGTACTACCATCAAAAAGGGGAGCTTTCCACCGGCCAGTCGGTGGTGGAATCGGTCTCCCATGCCATCAACCAGGCCAACCGGGCGATGACCGCCGGCGACGCCTGAAGAACCCCTCGGTCGAGCAAGGGCTGTTTAAAGCTAATGGATAAAGGAGTTGACTGACTTGGACCTCCAGACCCGGATCGGAAACCTGAAAACCGCCGTGGCGTCTATACAGCCGGACCAGCGGCAGGTCCTGGACGAACTGCTGTCGGCCTGTAAAGAATACGCCGCCGTCATCTTCGAATTCGATATCATGAGGAGGATGTTGGTCGACGGTCTCCTGGACCAGGAGGAGCGGGACAGCGCCAACAAACTGGCGGAGCAGGAGGAGTACGCGCGGGAAACCCTGCTGGAGAGTATCGTCAACGTCAACCAGGTCTGCGCCGCTCTGGGGATCGCCTCGCTCACCGATTCGGACAGCGACTGCCGGCGGGAACTGACCAGCGAGGAGATGAACCTGTACCGGCTGCTGGTGATGACCGGCCTCTAACCACCCGGCCGGCCGCCGGGACTGCAGTCTATCGACTCCCCGGTGGCGAACCGGTAGAGGTACCTCTCCCGGACCGGCCGCCGCCAGATGCGTTCCACCGCCTGGGCATAAAGCTCAAGCTGCCCCAGGTAGCGGCTCCTGACCTGCTCCCGGTCCTCACCCCGGGCCTGGTCGGTCTTATAGTCGATCAGCACCAGCCCGTCACCCTCATCCAACAGGCAGTCTACGATACCCTGCACCACCACCGTTTCCCCTTCCCCAGCGGCGAGCAGCGGATAGACCCGATCGGCCGGCAGCCCGAGTATGAAGGGCAGTTCCCGGTAAATCCGCCGCGCCGCCAGCATCCGCCTGCCCAGGGGCCCCTGGAAGAAGGCGGCTATGGCGCGGACGTCCACCGATTCCAGCTGGGCCGCGCTGATGATCTCCCGCCTCAGCATATCCTCCATCTGGAGCCTTATCCCCTCCACGTCGAGGACGCCGTCGAGCCTCAGGTGCTGCATCACCAGGTGAAACGCGGTTCCCCTTTCAGCCGCGGTCAGCCCCCTGGTCTCCTGGAGGAAGCGCGGTCTCTCCCACCGGTGCAGGTACCCCCTCTGCTCCCGCGACACCTCCACCGGCACCTCCAGCACGGGGCCCACCGCGTCGGCAGTTTCCAGGTCGCGGATGCGGTTCTTGGCCTCGGTGACCGTCAGCTTGGCGGCCTGGAGCCCCTGTCCCGGGTAGGGATAGCTCCAGTTCAGCCGGTCCGCCACCAGGGACTCGAGGGACTGGCCTGGAGACTCGGTACCCCGCGCCGCCTCGATCTCGTCCTCGTGCGCGGCGTCAGCCCCGTCCGCCCTTTCCCGGGGCGCGGCGTCAACGAAGATCTCCCGGGGCGGTCCGGCCAGCACCGACCAGCATTCGGCCGGGGTTTTGGCCTTGACCACTGCCGGGATTATCCAGTCCAGGGGTCTCCGGGCCGACGCCAGCAAGTGGTCCGGCAGCGGCTGGTCCACCGGGTAGGAATCGGCGCCTTCCAGATCCAGCGGCAGCCGGGGCAGCGATCCCAGCATTATCAGCTTCTGCTCCGCCCGGGTCATCGCCACGTAGAGGATCCGCAGCTCCTCCGCCAGCAGTTCCCGGGTCAGGCGGTTCTTTATCGCCAGCTTGGCCAGGGTGGGGTAGTGCAGGCAGCGTTCGGGGTCGACCAGCTCAGGCCCCAGTCCCATGGAACGGTGCAGCAGCAGCCTCTGGTTCAGGTCCCGCAGGTTGAACCGCCGGCCCAGTCCCGCCACGAAGACCACCGGGAACTCCAGCCCCTTGCTCTTGTGGATGCTCATTATCCGCACCACGTCCTCGTTTTCCCCCAGCACCCGGGCGGTCCCCAGGTCCTGGCCGCTCTCCTGCAGCCGTTCGATAAAGCGCAGGAAGCGGAAAAGGCCGCGGAAACTGGTGGCCTCGTACTGGCGGGCGCGGCTCTGCAGAGCGCGCAGGTTGGCCTGCCGCTGGCTGCCGCCCGGCATCCCCCCCACGTAGTGGTAGTAACCCGTCTCCTGGTAGATGTCCCGGATCAGGTCGGTCAGCGACCCCTGCCGGGCCATGCCGCGCCAGCGTTCGAGCTGCTCCACGAACCTCTCCAGGCGGGCTGCGAGTTCCTCGCTGGGTCCGATAGGTCTCTTATCGGCCGGGGACTCGTCCTGCTCCCGGTTTATGGACGCCAGCAGCGCGTCGTAGAAGCTGCCCTTCGGCTGCCGCAGCCGCACCCGGGCCAGTTCCTCCGCCGAGAGTCCGTTCCAGGGGGCCCGCAGCACCCCGGCCAGGGGGATGTCCTGCCGCGGGTTGTCGATTATCATCAGGAGGGACAGTACGGTCTCCACCTCGGTCGCGTCGAAGTACCCGCTCCCCAGGTCCGTGTATACCGGGACGCCCGCCTGCTGCATCTCCTCGGAGAAGGTGTCGGCCCACCCCTTGGTGCTGCGCATTAGTATCACCACGTCCCGGTAGGAGAGCGGCCGGTGTGACCTCTCCCCGCGGTCGAAGACCTGAAAACCGCCGCCCGGTCCGTCCCCCATCATCTCTTTGATGCGGCCGGCGATCCACCTGGCTTCTACCTGGGCGGTATCCAGGTCCTCCAGGTCCACGGCGGCAGCCTCCGAGCCCTCCGGGTTATACTGGTCGTCGACCTCGGCCGGGCCGGGCTCGTCCTCCCCGGCCTCGTGGGCGGAAACCCCGCCGGCTCCAGTCCCCAGCTCGATCAACCGCAGCTCCACCCCCCGGGCCTCCTCCCCGCTCGCAGGCGGGTAGTCAGCCCCGCAGACCAGGCGCGCGTCCTCGTCGTAGGCCATCTCGCCGTGGTAAGGGGTCATCACTCGTTTGAACAGGAAGTTGACCCCCTGGATGATCTCCAGGCGGCTGCGGAAGTTCTCCCGCAGGTCGATCCGGCGCTCCCGCCGCCCGGCACCCACCGGGTACTCCCGGTACTTCTTCAGGAAAAGCCCCGGCTCGGCCAGCCGGAAGCGGTAGATGCTCTGCTTCACGTCACCCACCATGAAGCGGTTGTCGGCCCGGGAGACCAGCTCCAGGATGGCCTCCTGGACCGGGTTGATGTCCTGGTACTCGTCCACCAGCACCTCCACGAACCGCTCCCGGTACCCGTCGGTCCGCCTCAGCACCTGGAGGCAGAGGTGCTCCAGGTCGTTGAAGTCCACCAGGTTGCGGGAAGACTTGAGTCCCTGGAATATCCCGGCGAACCCCTTCACCAGCTTCACCAGGCCTTCCATCAGCGGCCGGACCCGGGTCAGGTCCTCCAGCCACTCCGACTCGGTGCGGGAGAAGAAGGTTTCCCGCAGGTCGGCCACCCTCTCCTTGGCGTCGCCCCGCAGCTTCTGCACCCGCTGGCGCAGCACCGGGTCCACCTGTTTGGCAGCCGCCAGCCGCGCGAACCCCAGGCCCGTGATGGCCTGGTGGGTGCTTTCCCAGCTTTCGCGGCAGGCGGCCATGGCTTCCCCCAGCGCCGATACCTCGGCCTCCAGCAGAGGAGCGTAGACCCCCGGCCCATTCGGCAGCCGGGTGAGATTCAGCGCCTCCGCCAGCGCCTCCCGGGCCCCCGACAGCTCCACCAGTATGTCCTCGCGGATCTCCCTCCCCCAGGGGAAGTGATCGATTCCAGCGCCCTCACCGAAAAACCCGCCCGCCTCATCCAGCCACCGCAGCGGCTCGGGATGGCTGTGGGAGAAGCTGTACAGGCGCAACACCAGGTCGCGCAGGGTATGGTCGTCCCGCTCGCCGCCGTAGTGGTCCACCAGCCTGATAAACTCCTCGTCGCCGGACTCGTACAGCCCCTCGAAAAGCTCGTCCAGGGCCTCGGTCTGCAGCAGGTTGGTCTCCGTCGCGTCCGCGACCCGAAACCCGGGGTCCAGTTCCAGCAGGTAGAAGTGCTGGCGCAGCACCTCCAGGCAGAAGGAGTGGATGGTCATGATGGGGGCCCTTGGCAGCAGCGCGAGCTGCCGCAGGGCCTGGTGCGAGGCCGGGTCCTTATCCAGTTCGATGCCGATGGCCCGGGCGATCCGTTCCCTCATCTCCGCCGCCGCGGCGTTGGTGAAGGTGACCACCAGCATCTGGTCGATGTTCACCGGGGAAACCGGGTCGGTGATGCGCTGGATCACCCTTTCCACCAGGGTAGCGGTCTTTCCCGAACCCGCCGCCGCGGCCACCAGCAGGCTGCATCCCCGCGACCCGATCGCCGCTGCCTGCTGCTCGGTCCATTTCCTTCCGCTCTCACTGATTCCCATCCCGGTCCCCTCCTTTCGCCGCTTCAGCCGGGAACCCCGGCGGGGCGTCCTTCAGCCATCGGTACCGGTTGCCTTCCACCAGCTGGTCGAACTGGCAGACCGGCCGGTAGGAGCAGTACTGGCAGGCGTGCCGATCCCCACGGCGGTAAGGGCTGATGCGGGTGCCGCCCTCGAGTATCTCCCGCCCGCTCTCCTGCAGCACCGAGCGCAGGTGGCGGCGCAGTGAGGCGAACTGGTTCCGGTCCAGCACCGACGACCGGCTGCTGAACCCCCCGTCCTTTTTTATCCCCAGGGGAACGATATCCGAGGACGAACCCACCGCCCGGTCCATCAGCCGGGCCACCTCCGGGTCGGCCAGGACTATCCCTTTCATCTTCAAACGGCGCAGTATCTGGCGTTCGATTTCCTCGTCCGACAGCTGCGCGCTGCCGTTTATCAGCGGGTCGCGCACCGGGAAGTACAGCATCCCCGCCGGCTCCGCCTCCCGCCCGATGATCCCCGAGGCGTTGACCAGGCCGACGTCGAGGTAGGTCAGGAGCTGCAGGCTGATCCCGTGGTAGACCTCGCTCAGGTCCAGCGAGGTGGTGCCCGACTTGTAGTCGATCACCCGCAGGTAGCTTTTATCGCCGCTGTGAGCGCAGTCGAGGCGGTCGATCTGGCCCCGGATCTCCATGGTATCGCCGCCGGAAAGGTCTATCCTCAGCGGGGGCAGATGCTCCCCGCTTCCAAATGCCAACTCCAATCCCACCGGGTGAAACCCCGAGCGCCTCCCGTGCTCCGCCAGGGTCAGGGCCGCCCGCTCCACGGTGCGCCCCAGCTTGCGGGTCAGGTAGCGGTAGCGGGCTGAACTCTGCAGCAGGTCGTGCTGCAGCCCGGGGACCACCTCCCGCACCACCTGGTCTATCAGTTCGCGGCACTCGCCCGGTCTCAGCGAGCCCCAGTCGAGCGACTCCTGGATCAGCCGGTCCCCCAGCCCCTTCAGGCAGGCGTGGAAGAACTGCCCCATATCAGGGGCCTCCAGCTTAAACATCTCCCGCTCCTCGAGCCGGAGTCCGAAGGCCGCGTAGTGCGCGAAAGGACACGAACGGTACTTCTCCAGGCGGGAGACGCTGGAGGTGAAAGGGAACCCGTACAGCAGCCGGCTGGTCGCCATCTCGATGGGCTCGGTCTGGTTGCGGTGGTCGAGGCTCCTCTCGAGCACCGCCCACCGCTCCCTCCACGCGGGCCGGCCGGTCACCCAGCTGATCACCGCGCTCCAGAGCGGGTCCAGCCGCTCTCCCGGCTGGTTCCGGGCATCGCGCAGCTGACGGGTCAGGTACGACACCACCCGCTCGGGATTGGCGATGAACCCTAGCTGGACCTCCAGCGGCCCCGACGGCTCGATCCCGATAGACTCTTCGGCCAGGTCGGGGAATATCTCGCGGATCCGCCTCACCACCATCGAGGGCAGCATGGCCTTCCCCTCGTCGTCCGCCAGCAGGTAGCTCACCCAGAGGTACTCGCTGCTCCGCGTCAGTCCCTGGTAGATCAGGTACTGCTCGTCCAGCAGCCGGCGCGAGGAGCTGGGAGCCAGTTCGATGCCCATGCCGCGGAGCTGTTCCCTCTCGCTCTCGGACAGCAGGCCGTCCTCCGGCGGCCGGGCGGGAAGCACCCCCTCGTTGACCCCCAGCAGGAAGGCGGCCCGCAACTCGGGCTGGCGCGAACGGTCGAGGGAACCCACGATCACCTGGTCGAGGGCGGGCGGTATCAGGCTCAGCCGGATACCCGCCAGCCCGGTCTCCATCACCCGGGCGGTCTGTTCCAGGGGCAGGCTCTCATCCCCCAGGGACTCCACCAGCTGCTCCAGCAGGTCTACTACCCCCTGCCACACCTGGGAGTGTTCACGCGCGGCCTCCAGCCGGCCCTGCTTTTCGGCCTGGGCGGTCCATTCCTCCAGCCTCTCGGGGACCTCCAGGGCGAACAGAAGCCCGGCCACGGCCTCGGCCACCTGCCGCAGGGTGGGCTGGGCCTTCATCACCCTCTGAAACTCGACCAGCCCGGATACCGCTCTCAGCCGCAGTTCGTCTATCTCCCGCCCGCCGAAGTAGTAACCGCGCGGGTCCGCCCAGCCACTGCCGTCGTACCAGCGGGAGCCCTTGATCCCGTGCGCCAGCACATAGTTCTCCAGTCTGTCCACCTCGTCCCGGGTCAGCGGGACCAGGTCGGTCTTCAGGTATCGAAACAGGGGCTCGTAGGTCCAGCCCCGGATAACCGTCTCAAAGGCGGAGTTGATAAGCTCCACCAGGGGGTGATGGTCCGCCTCCCGCTTGCGGTCCAGGAAGAACGGGATGCCGTAGTCCTGGAACACCGCCGCCACCTGCTGGTGGTAGGACTCCAGGTCCCGCAGCAGCACCGCGACCTCCCGCCAGCGGTAGCCCTCGTCCCGGGCCAGGCGGGTTATCTCGCGGGCGGCGGCCTCGATCTCCGCCGCCCGGCTGGTCCCCGCCACCAGCTTCAGACCGTTAGGTTCCCCCGCGAAGACCGCCGCCGGGCGCTTGAAGAAAGCCGACTCCAGGTGCGCCAGGGCGGGCCGGCGGTTGAACCGCGAACCCTCGGAGTAGTTCAGGAAAAGCGGCTGCTCCACCTCGACCCCCAGCTCCCGGGCCCGGCCCAGCAGCCGCCGGTAGGTCTCCCGGGTGGGGTGGAAGACCTCCAGCTCCTTCAGGGGGTGGCTTATGGAAGCGGAGTCCAGGCAGAGGTTAACCTGGATCCTTTCCGCGACCTGCAGCAGCCGCTCCAGGACCGCGTACTCCTGGGCCGTGAACCCGGTGAACCCGTCCAGCCAGAACACCGCTCCCCGTATCGCTTCGGAGAGCGGCAGCCGCTCGGCCAGCAGCCACAGGTAGTCGTCGGGATCGGTGTACCGCTCCTGCAGGTAGTCCTCCATCTCGGAGTAGACCAGGGCCACGTCCCGCAGTTTATCGTTCAGTTGGGAGTCCTGACCCGGGACATCTCCGCCCGCGATCACATCGCGCAGGCGCCCGGGGACGACCCCGTAGGTCTTCAGCTCCGAGAGCAGCCGGGACAGAGTCTCGTCGAACCCCGGCTGGTGGGCCGACCTCTGGAACACCCCCAGCCTCTCCTGGTTCTGCTCCAGTATCCGGCGCAGGACCATCTGCCGCCCCAGCTCGTTGAGGTGCGGCCGCGAAGCCCCGCCCACCTCGGCCAGCACCCGCCAGGCCAGGCGTCGGAAACTCAGCACCTGGGCCCGGATCGTGCCCCTGGCCCCCAGGTGCTGGACCAGCGCGCGCTCCATCTGGAAGGTGGCCTGCTCCGGGACCAGCACGATCAGCGGAGGCCCCAGCACCGACTCCTCCAGCATACCCTTTATCTCGTCCAGGCAGGAGCGGGTCTTGCCGCTCCCCGCCCTTCCCAGGACCAGTCTCAGGCTCATAAAAAACCGCCCACCCTCTGTATATCCAGTCCACAACCGCCCCGAACCTTCCAGTTCCAGGCAGTTCTACGGTCAGTCTAATTTTAATTCCCCGGCCTGTCAATGCCCGGGTAACACAACCGGTCTTTCAGCGGCGGTTGCAGTGGTGCGGGACATGCCCCTGGTGTTTTAACGGCGGTTTAGGGGCCTGGCTCCGTATTGTTTACCATAACCCGCCGGAAACTCCGTTGCACCAGCGTTCAATCGGCCCCAAATAGTGGGTGAGCCCTGCGGGGGCTTGAGCCCGTTATGGTGCTCTGCGTCTTACTGCCCTGCGAATGCTGACTGGTAGAAGAGGGGCGAGCGACAGGAGGTCGCGAGAAGGCCGAGTGCAGGATGCATATTCGTCCTTATTACCCATTCTACCCAAAGCATGAGCAGTTGGCAGTACAGCAGAGGGAGTATGGAGCGACAGACACCGCAGGGTGAGGCCCAGCCCTGACCAAGATTGAATGCGGCCTTTCCTATAGCTGCAGGACGCGCCGCTGTTTTAAGGTGTTAGCTAAGTACTGATTCTCTCCTGAACTCCATGGTATACTGAAAAAGTAAAAAGACATGTTTTACGATTATCTCGATAGGATGTAACATATGAACCCCACTACCACCGAATCCACCGTTGAATACCTGAGCCGCTGGAAGATATTGGCCTCGGTCATGGTCGGCAGCATCATGGGGCCGCTGGACGCCAGCATAGTCTACATTAGCCTGCCCACCATCGCCCAGGAGTTCAACGTCCCGCCCGACTCGGTCGGCTGGGTCTCGATGGCCTACCTGCTGATAATGGGCAGCTTCCTGCTCTCCTTCGGCCGCCTGGGCGACATGCTGGGGTTCAAGCGCATCTACCTGCTGGGGCTGGCGGTCTTCACCCTGGCCTCCGCCGCCTGCAGCCTCGCAGGCAGCCTGCCGGTCCTGATCGCCGCCCGGGCCTTCCAGGCCGTGGGCGCCGGGCTCTCGCTCTCCATGACCACTGCTATCATCACCAACTCCTTCCCGCCGTCGGAAAGGGGCCGCGCCCTCGGGATCAACGGCATGCTGGTGGCGGTGGGCCTGGCCATGGGGCCGAGCCTGGGGGGCTTTCTGGTGGAACTCTCGGGGTGGCGTTCGATATTCCTGGTCAACCTGCCCATCGGGCTTGCCGCTTTTATCCTGACATTGAAAATACTGCCCGCCGTGCGCGGCGTGAGCGGGAGCTTCTTCGACTGGCCGGGATCGCTGCTCGGGTTCGGCAGCCTGCTGACCCTGCTACTGTTCGCCAGCCAGGGCCAGTCGGCCGGGTGGTCGGCTGGCATCTGGGTCATGGGATTCTTAGCGGTGGCCCTGGCCCTCTGGTTCATCCGCTGGGAGGCCCGCGCGCCGCAGCCGATCCTGGACCTGGAGCTTTTCGGCCACCGCACCTTCTCGGCGGGCAACGCCGCCTCCCTGATGAACTTCGTGACCCAGTACATCATCGTCTTCCTTACCCCTTTCCTGCTGCAGCAGGGCCTGGGCCTGAAGCCGGGGACCACCGGCGCCTACATGACCGCGTTCCCCCTGACCGTACTGGTGATCGCCCCGCTCGCCGGGACCCTCTCCGACCGCCTGGGCCAGCGCGGGCTGGCCTTCATCGGCAGCCTCTGCTGCACCGCGGCCGCCCTCGGACTGGTCCTGTTCTCTTTCAAGGTCCAGCCCTACCAGGTTTCTATCTGCCTGGGGCTGTTCGGCCTGGGGACCGGGCTGTTCCAGTCCCCGAACACCAGCGCGGTCATGAGCGCTGTACCCAAGCACCGCCTGGGGATAGCCAGCGGGGTCCAGGCCACCACCCGCAACGTCGGGATGGTGTTCGGGATAGCCCTGGGAGGGGCGGTTTTCGCCTCCCGCCAGGCCGCTTACATCTACCAGGGGGGTCCCAGCCCCTTCCTCTCGGCGATCCAGGACGCCTACCTGTCCGCCGCGGTGGTCTCCGCCGCGGCCACCCTGATGCTGATATTCCTCAGGGAGAAAAACTCCTAACCCCGGCCCGCCGATTCCATCAGCCGCCGCAGGTCCTGCCTCATGGTCAGCATCGGGGCCAGCAGGTCCCCGGTCTTTTTAACCCTCTCCAGCCCGTTCTTGATGGTGAAGTCGGTCGGCCGCACCTTCCCCTCGGCGACCTCCTCCCAGGTGATCGGCATGGACACCGGGGCCAGGGGCCGGGGTCTCGGGCTGTAAACAGCCACCACCGTCTTGCCCCGGAGGTTCTGCAGGAAGTCCAGGTAGACCTTCCCGCCCCTTTTCTTCACCATCCGCTCCACGGTGGCCTTCTCGGGGAAGGCCTTCGCCACCAGGCTGGCCACGTAGCCCGCCGCTCGCGCCACCTCGGGGTAGGTGTGGTCCGGGGCGATGGGGACGAAGACGTGCAGCCCGGTCGCCCCCGAGGTCTTGGGGAAGGCCTCCAGGCCGTATCGCTTCAGCACCTCCCTGATCGCCAGCGCCAGGAGTAGGACGTCGTCGAAGCCCGAGGGCGGCTCGGGGTCGATGTCGAGGACCATTATGTCGGGGTAGTCGTCCTTCTGCCAGCGGGAAAACCAGGGGTGGATCTCGATGGCCCCCTGGTTCACCATCCAGAGCAGGGTCGCCTGGTCGTTGCAGATGGTGTAGTGGACCATCTTGTCTCCCGAGTGGTGGATGGCGGCGGTCTTCACCCAGTTCGGCGCGTACTCCGGGGTCTCCTTCTGGTAGAACGACTCCCCTTCGACCCCGTCGGGGTGGCGCACCAGCACGATCGGGCGGTCCTGCAGGTGGGGCAGCAGGTAGGGGCTGATCTCCGCGTAGTAGTGCAGCAGTTCCCCCTTGGTGTATCCCTCCCGCGGCCAGAACACCTTGTCCAGGTTGGTCAGGTTCAGTTCACGCTGGTCTATTTTCGCCCGCACCTTCGTTTCTCCTGAAAAATTTATTTTTCGGTTCCATTATATATCTCTCCCTCAATCCCCAAAATAATAAAATGAAGCAAGGACTTACCCCCATAATCCCTTTCGAACCGGTCCTGGTGGAAAAAATCCCCCGCGGGGAGCAGTGGGCCGCCCAGGTCAAGTGGGACGGGGTGCGGATGCTCACCTACCACGACGGTGAGAACACCAGGCTCTTCAACCGCCGCCTGAACGAGCGCACCCTGCAGTACCCCGAGCTGGCGGATATCAAGGACTACTGCCGGGCCTCCTCGGTGGTGCTCGACGGCGAGGTCATCGCCCTGGTGGACGGGAGGCCCTCCTTCTCCCAGGTGATGAAGCGGGACGGGGCCCGCCTCCCCGCCAACATCGAGCGCGCCCGCCGGAACATCCCCGTCACCCACATGCTGTTCGACGTCCTGTTCTTAAACGGCGAGTGGATGACCCACCTCCCCCTCCACCAGCGGCAGTCGGTCTTAAGCGACATCATCATCCCCCGGGAGCACGTCCGGCTGGTGGAGAACTTCTACAACGGCGAGGGCCTGTACCGGGCCGTCAGCGAGCGGGGCATGGAGGGGATAGTCTGCAAGGACCTCCACTCCTCCTACGCCATCGAGGGAAAAGACCGGCGCTGGCAGAAGATCAAGAATTACCGGGACCTGATCGCGGTGGTCGGCGGGGTGACCTACCGCGCCGGTGTGGTCAACTCCGTCCTCCTGGGACTCTACGACCGGGAGGGGGACCTGCGGTACATCGGGCACGCGGGCGCCGGCCGGCTGACGATGAGCGACTGGAGGAGCCTCACCGCGCTGGTCAGGCCGCTCCAGCTGGACCGGCTGCCCTTCGTCAACACCCCGGGGCAGGTCAGGGGCGCGGTCGGGGTGAAGCCGCGGTTGACCGCCAGGGTCCAGTTCGCCGAGTGGACCGCGGACCGGCAGCTGCGCCAGCCCAGCATCCAGGCGTTCGTGGACCTCCCCTCCGACCGGTACGTTTTCGAGTGACTACCTGGCGGTCAGCCGGCTCTCGCGCCGCTTCTTCACCGTGGGCTTCTCCTCCGCCCGCTTCTTCTCCGTCTGCTCCAGGCTGGCCCGCAGCGCCTCCATCAGGTCGACCACCTTCTCGGGGTGCGGCCGGGCCGGGGCCGTGAACTCCTCGCCCGTGATGCGGCTCTCGATCAGTTCCCGCACCGCGCGGCGGTATTCGCTGGTGTACTTTTCCGGCTCGAACCGGGCGGTCAGGTTCTCCACCAGGTTCACCGCCATCTCCACCTCCCGCTCCTGCAGACTGGGGGCTGGTCCCAGGTCGGGTATCTGCTCCCGGGGCCGTATCTCGTCGGGGTAGAACATGGTCTCCAGCATCAGCGCCCCGTCGTGGACCCGCACCACCGCCAGCGACTCCTTGGACCGCAGGGTGAAGCGGGCTATCGCGATCCGCCCCGACTCGGCCATCGCCCGCTCCAGCAGGGCGTAGGCCTTGTGCCCGCCCTCGCCGGGCCCCAGGTAGTATGACTTGGCGTAGTACACCGGGTCGATCTCCGAGAGGTTCACGAAGTCTATCAGGTCGATGGTCCGGGTGCTTTCGGGGGCGATCTCCTCCAGGTCCTGGTCGGAGATTATCACGTGACGCCCCTTCTCGAACTCGTAACCCCGCACGATCTCCTCGTTCGCCACCTCCCGCTCGCAGGTGGGGCAGCGGCGCTGGTACTGGATCGGGGTCTGGCACTTGTCGTGCAGGAAATGGAACTTGATCTGCTTCTCCTCGGTGGCGGGGTAGAGCTTGACCGGGATGTTCACCAGTCCGAAGCTGATGGCCCCCTTCCAGATGCTGCGCATAAACGAAAACCTCCCTTTGGCAGTATTTTGCGCCGGGAGGTCGAGGTGCATACGAAATAAGAATATAATATTAAACAATGTTCAAAATATCTCAAGTTGTTTATAATTCACTATTAACCCATTTTTTCTTGTTTTATGACTAGTATATTATAATTTTAAAATTTCACTTCTTTTCCATAATGTAATATTCCTTGGCTATAATACTCAATTAACAATTGTCTTTTTCGATCATCGATCTCATAATAAATTCCTAATCTATAACCACAAACATGCTCAGGAAAACTTTTACCATCATATGACCAAACATCATCATATTTTTCTTTACTTAAGGCAATAAGACGGTTCTTGTCTTTTATTTTTTCTTTCTTTCTAGCTGTTGATTTTTTCATTTCTATAGCTATTAAATTATCTTTCTCGATTATTTCACCCCTGCTATGAACTATAATATCACAATTTATAGGTATTACTTCCTTCTCCTTATTAATTATAGTTTTTATTTTCCCATTATTTCTATTATATTCCACATCAACATAATAACGGTTGTATTTTGTTGTTTTAATTTCTTTTTGGATGTATTGCATCAATGATCCACACAAAGTACGTTCAGATACGCCACTAAGGATTAAATTTTTTTCTTTGTCAAGAAATATTCTGTTTGCTTTTTCAAATATATTAATTAATTGGTTCATATTTTCCTTTTTGTTTACTGTAACCCATCAATACGATAGTTAAGACAATTATATCACTGCAGCGAGTACTTGTTCAGCTTGCGGTAGAGGATGGAGCGGTGGATGTTCAGCATCCGGGCCGCCTGCTGGCGGTTGTTGTTCGAGGCTTGCAGGGCCGCCACGATCGCCTGCTTCTCGGCCTCGTCGATGGTCTCCATCAGCGGCCGCAGGGTGGAGACCGGCTCTATCTGGTGCTTCAGCTTCTTTATCAGCCCCGGGAAGTTGTCGGGCTTGAGGTACAGCTCCTCCGCGAAGTTGATGGCCCGCTCGATCAGGTTTTCGAGTTCGCGGATGTTGCCCGGCCAGTCGTAGACCATGAACAGGTCCAGGGTCTCGGGGGTTATCCCGCACACGTTGGAACCCAGGGTCCGGTTCAGGCGCTTGATCATGTCGTTCACCAGGGTCGGGATGTCCTCCTTGTGCTCCCGCAGGGGAGGGGTGTTCAGGGTCACCACGTTCAGCCGGTAGTAAAGGTCCTCGCGGAACTGCCGCTTCCTCACCAGGGCCTCCAGGTCCTTGTTGGTGGCCGCGATCACCCGGACGTCGACCTGGATGGTCTTTTGGCCCCCTACCCGTTCGACCTCCCTCTCCTGGAGCACCCGCAGCAGCTTGGCCTGCATCGAGAGCGACATGTCCCCGATCTCGTCCAGGAAGATCGTCCCCCCGTTGGCCATCTCGAACTTGCCCGGCTTCCCGCCCTTCTTGGCGCCCGTGAAGGCCCCGTCCACGTAACCGAACAGCTCGGACTCGAGCAGGTTCTCCGGGACCGCCGCGCAGTTGATCTTGATAAACGGCCCGTTGCGGCGCGGGCTGGCCGAGTGGATGGCGTGGGCGAAAAGTTCCTTGCCGGTCCCGCTCTCACCCATCAGCAGGATGGTGGAGGTGGTCCGGGCCACCGTCTTGGCCTGGCCGATCAGAAACTGCATGGTGCGGCTGGTGCCCACGATGTGGTCGAAGGTATAGCGGGAACTCCACTCGCGGTGGACCTCGTCGCGGAAGTAGTCGAGCTGGTCCTGCAGGCTCTGGATCTTCTTCATCAGCACCTGCGCCTCGTTGGCGTTCAGCAGGCTCTTGCCCATGGCTCCTATTATCTTGCCGTCCTTCTTGATCGGCACCCTCATGATTATCCATTCCAGGTTGTTGATCTGCCAGAACTCCCCGATCTGGACCTCGCCCGTCTCCAGTATCTCGGGCAGACGGGTGTTGGGGACCACCTCCCAGACAGGCCGGCCGATGATGTCCTCCTTCTTGTGCCCCAGCACCTCGGCGTAGTACTGGTTAACCATGGTTATGTTGCACTGGCTGTCTATGACCATCACCCCCTCGTAGGGGTTCTCCACTATCGTATCCAGGATGCTCTTAAGGGTTTTCACCTCTTCCAGCTCGCCCGCGATGCTCTCCAGCCGGGTTATGTCCTGGAACACCGCGATGGCGCCGACCACCTTGCCGTCCACGATCACCGGGGTGGAGTTGGAGACCACCGTGTTCTCCCCGAAACGCTCCCGCTGGGCTACCTGCGGCTTGCCCGAGGCGATGACCTCCAGCAGCGGGCTTTGGGGGTTGAAATAGGATACATGCTTGCCCACGCTGTTCTCGGATTCTATATGGAACATTTCCCGGGCCGCCTGGTTCAAAAACTGGATGAAACCCTGTTCGTCGATCACTATTATCCCGTTGTGGGTGAAGTTCAGCAGGATGTCCCGCTCGTTCATCATCTGGCGGCCCTTCTTGCTGATGAACCTGAGCATGTCGCTGCTGGTGATGACCCCCTGCAGCTTCCCTTCGTCGTCCACCACCGGGAATTTGGTGCACCCGGTATCGGCTCCCAGGCGGCAGATGTTCTCCAGAGGGGCGTTGGGAGACAGAGTGTAGACATCCCTCGCCATCACCTCGGAGACCTTGGTCTTGACGCTGATCCGGTCCCGGATGATCGCCATCAGGCTCGACTTGGTGCAAATTCCCACCAGCTCCCCCTGGTCATTCACCACCGGGGCTCCATAAATCTTGTGCTGGGCGAAGATGTCCAGTACCTCCTTCAGGGTCTGATCGGGGTGGAGTATGACCACCTGCTGCTGCATCAAGTCCTTGACTCGCATTACATCACCCCCATGATGTAACATTTATTGTGTATACAATATGATTTCGCCTTTTTCCATGTATTACCTTCTATGTGAATATCTGCACTAGTTAGAGAGACACGCCAACCCGGCCGCGGCGGAAAGTAGGCTGGCGGTGAAGAAACCCGCCAGCCGCAACCCAGGAGGCCAGGTTGAAAATTGAAAAAATACTTTTATTTTAAAAACTATTTACCCTTGAAGACCGGTTTCCTCTTTTCGAAGAAGGCCGCCACCGCCTCGTTCTTGTCCTCGGTGCCGCAGCAGAAGACCGACTGCGCCTGCTCGTACAGCAGCCCCGCGTAGAGGCTGCTCTGGTCCGCCAGGTTGACGGCCTTCTTGGCGAACTTGACCGACATCGGCGGCATACCTGCTATCCTCCTCGCCAGTCCCTCGGCCCGTACCAGAAGCTGGTCGGGCTCCACCACCTCCTCTACCAGTCCTATCCGCAGCGCCTCACCGGCGTCGATCCTTTCACAGCCCAGGATAAGCCGCTTGGCCTGGCCTATCCCCACCAGCCGGGCCAGCCGCTGGCTTCCCCCCATATCGGGCGAGAGGCCGAACTGCACCTCGGGTATGGAAAAGGACGCGTCCGACGCCGCTATCCGGACGTCGCAGGCCAGGATCAGCTCCACCCCGGCCCCGAAACAGACCCCGTTGACGGCGGCTATCACCGGCTGGTTCAGGTTCTCCCAGCGGTTGTTCAGGCCCTGCAGCCAGGAGAGGTTCCTGGCGATGAACCCCGAATCCACCTGCCCCAGCACCGAGAGGTCGATGCCGGCGCTGAAGTTCTTGCCCGCGCCGGTGAGCACCACGCAGCGGGTCTCGAAGTCCCCCTCCAGTTCCCGCAGCAGGACGTCCATCTCCTCCCACACCTCTTTGGTCATGGTGTTCATGGACCTGGGACGGTCGATGGTCACCCGGGCCACCGCATCCTGTCTTTCCAGCTTAAAATGCACCAATCCGCTCATTCACGCCAAACCCCTTTCGAAAACAGATTCGCCCCCGGGCGATTCACTCGTACACCCCGTTCAGCACCGACACCTGCCGCGTCCAGAGCCGATTCTCCTGCTCCTGGTTCAGCACCGGTTTTTTCATCATCTCCCTCAGGTACTGTTCCTGCTTACCAGTATTGGCATAATTCGTCACCTGGTCAAGGGCGTAATGGGAAAACTCGCGGATCAGGAGGTTGAAGATCCCCTCCACCAACTCGTCGCCGATCTGGTAGATACGGCAGTTCTCCATGATCAGCTGGGCGTACACTATCAGGGTGAACATCTCGCCGAGGGCGAGCATGTAGTCGATGTTCCTGGACTGTTCAGCGTCGGGGGCGGCGTCGGCCAAAAACCCCCGGAACAGCTCCACCTGTTCCAGGAAGACCTTTACGTTGGGCAGCTCCACCCCCCGGTAAGCCCGCCGGTAGTCGGGGAAGGTCACGCCGGACAGTCCGCCGGTGGTCTGGGCGAACAGGTAGGAGTCGTCCCCCGGCTCATCCCGCCGGGGTATCTCCGGGTAATCCACCGGGTTGAAGAAGTAGTTCCGCATAAACTTGATCACCAGGGCTATGTTGACGTGGGTGGTCCCTTCCAGCCGGGGGATCATCCCGATGTCCCGGATGGCGGACTCGAAGTAGGTCTCCTGTTCAAACCCCTTGGCCACGATGGCGTCGAGCAGCATGTCGATCACCTTCATCGCCTGGGTGGTCACCTTCATCTTCTGGATCGGGTTGAACAGCAGGTAGCGGCGGTCCTGGGCCGACGAGGACCGGAAATAGTCCAGGCTCCGCAGGGCGTAAAGCTTCATGGCGATCAGCCGGCAGTAGGAATCGACGAATATCTTCTTGATGTGCGGGAAGTCGGTGACCTTCTTCCCGTACAGGACCCGGTTGGAGGCGTGGTTGATCGCCTCGTACAGGGCATGGGTGCAGATGCCGATCGAAGCGAACCCCAGCTGGAACTTGCCGATGTTGACGGTGGAAAGCCCAGCGTCCCAGGCCCTCGCGCCGCTGGAGAGGATGTCCCCTCGGGTGATCGGGTAGCCGATCAGCTCATACTCCCCCACGTAAGCGGGGCGCACCCCCGAGGTGGAGATCTTCTTGACCAGCTTGTAGTTGCGGTGCTGGGGGCTGACCACGAAGAAAACGAACTCGTCGTTGTCCGCGTAGCGGCCGAAGGTCGAGATCAGGGCCGCCTCGTTGGCATTCCCGATATAGTACTTCCCCCCATCCGCGAGGTATCCACCCTTCCCATCGGGGAAAAGCTTCATCTTGTTGGAGTAGAGGTCGGCGCCGTGCGCCCGCTCCGACATGCCGAACCCAAAGATGCCCCCTTCCGATAGAAGCTGGGCGGTCCGGCGCTTCACCTCCTCGTTGTCTCCCATCCATATCGGCCCCAGCCCCAGGATGCTCACCTGGTAGCAGTACTGGTGGGCCAGGGAGTAGAAGGCGGTTATCTCGTTGTACTCGCACACCCGGGTCAGGTCGAACCGGGAATCGGGCTCGCCGTACCCCGCCGGGGTGAGCAGGGTGGCGAACACCCGCTCCTCCTTGATGAACCTCAGAAAATCGTCGTACCAGCGGCTGTGCTGGTCATCCTCCTTCAGGCTCTTCAACCCTTTCCGCTCGAAAAAGTCTATCGTCTTCTCCATGACCTGTCTGGTCTTGTCGTCGGGATGCACCCGGTCGTATCTTTTGGGATTCAGCAGCAGGCGGTTGCTCATCCACACCCCTCCTTGGCGCCGCCAGGCGGTTTATTTTTTGCCGCGGGCGAAGAACCTCTCCACCCGTTTGCGGGGCTCGTCGCTGGTGAAGCAGAGTCCCCACAGTTCGTTCTCCAGCGACAGTCCCGACTGGTTCACGTAGCGGCAGCCCTCGGCCACCGCCTTCTTGGCGTAGCGGACGTTGTCGGGACCGTTCTTTACTATCTTCTTGGCCAGCGCGAGCACCCGCTCCTGGAACTCGCCAGGTGGATAGACGTCGCTGACCAGGCCTATCCGGTAAGCCTCCGCCGCGTTGATCGGATCGCCCGTGAGGATCATTTTCATCGCGTCGCTCCTCCCCACCAGCCCGGGGAGACGCTGAGTTCCTCCCCATCCCGGGAAGTTGCCCCACAGCACCTCCTGCTGCCCGAACATCGCATTCTCCGAGGCCACCCGGATGTCGCAGGCCAGGGCGAACTCCATCCCGCCCCCGTAAGCGACCCCGTTTACCGCGGCGATCACCGGCGCCTTGCAGTAGGCTATCCGGTCGCACACGATCTGTCCCATCCTCGACCCCGCCTGGGCGGTCCTCTGGTCCAGGGTCAGCATCACGCTGAGGTCCACCCCCGCGATGAAGGCCTTGTCCCCCGCCCCGGTGAGGATAGCCGCCACCACCGAGGGGTCGTCCTCGATCGCCCCGAAGGCCCGGTCGATCTCCCTTACCGTGTCCAGGGTCAGCGAGTTCATGTACTCCGGCCGGTTGACCGTCACGGTGGCGATCCCACCGTTGATCTCCAGCAGAACCAGGCTCATACGCCATCCCTCCTCTTCTACCCCAGCAGCAGGGCCTCTTCCGGGACCTCTATCGCGGAAGTGTCCGCGTCCTTGACCACCTTCAGGGTGGTCTCGATCTCGGGCACGATGTTGCGAACATAGAAACGGGCGGAGGCCACCTTGCCCTGATAGAACGGGTAGTCGTGGTGCTCGCTGCCGATCTCTTCCATCTTCCGCTTCGCCAGCAGCGCCTGGTCGAGGAGTATCTTCCCGCAGATCAACTTGCCCGTGGCGTGAAGGATTCGGGTGGCGTAGAGCCCCGCCAGCTCCAGCTTTCCGGTCATCGCGTAACCGCCGACGGTCCGGTAGATGTCCTGGTAGTGCTGGCAGGCCTCCTGCATCACGGCGAATTCCCGTTCGAGGCCGGGAGCCCCCTGGTTTTTACCCACGAAGACCGCGATCTCCTTAAGCCAGGCGGTGAAGACCTGCCCCTTGCCCATGGTCCATTTGCGGCCTACCAGGTCCAGGGCCTGGATGAAGTTGGTCCCCTCCCAGATGGCGTATATCCTCGAATCCCTTAGTATCTGGGCGACCGGGTACTCCTCCGAGTATCCGTACCCGCCGTAGACCTGCATGGCCTCGGAGATGCAGAGGAACCCCAGGTCGGAGCAGTAAGCCTTGATGATCGGGGTGTGGACCTCGATCGTGGCCCGGGCCCGCTTTACCACCTCGGGGTCGGTGCTGGTCTCCGCCAGGTCGAGCAGGTGGTAGGTGAAGATGATCAGGGCTCGGAAGGCGTCGATGTGGGCCTTCTGGAACATCAGCATCCGGCGGACGTCCTCGTGCTTGATGATCGGCACCCGCCCCCCCTTGGGGTTGGTCAGCTTCCTCCCCTGGATCCGCTGGGAGGCATACTGCGCCGCGTTGTTGTAGGCTATCGTCGCCAGGGCGGTGGCCGCGTGGCCGGTGACCATCCGCTCCTCGTTCATCATGTCGAACATCTGGGCCATCCCCTGTCCGGTGCCGTCTTCCCCCGGGGGATCACCCAGCAGGTAGCCGCGGCAGTGCCCCTCTTCCCCGTAGCTGACCACCGCGGTCGACGAGCCCCTGAGGCCCATCTTGTGCTCTATCCCCGCGCAGGAAACGTCGTTGAAGGACCCGACTCCGCCCTTTTCGTCGGGCCAGTACTTGGGCACCACGAAAAGCGATATCCCCCTGGTGCCGGGCGCGGCCCCCTCGATGCGGGCCAGGGTGAGGTGGACTATGTTCTCGGTGATGTCCTGCTCGCCACCGGTGATGAAGCACTTGGTCCCCACGATCCGGTAGACCCCCGGCGCGTCGGTCGGGTAAGCCCGGGTGAGGATGTCCCCCACGTCGGAGCCGCCGCCGGGTTCGGTCAGGTCCATGGTCCCCGCCCACTGCCCGCTGAACATCTTGGCTAGGAAAACCTGCTTCACCTTCTCGCTGCCGTACTTCTGCACCAGCCCGGCCGCACCCGTGGTGGCCATGAAATAAGGCCCCAGCCCGGGGTTGGCCGCCGCCAGGTACTCGCTGCAGGAGGCGAAGATCGAGCACGGCAGGGCCGACTCGTCGTGATGGTCCTTGTTGCTGGACCCCAGGCCGTTCTCCTGCACGAAAAAGTAGGCCTTCTTGTAAGAGTCCGGCGTCTTGACCCGCCCGTTCTCGTACCGGGCATGGAGAGCGTCCCCGTCGTCGTTGCAGGGGGCCAGCACCTCACGCGCGACCTTCAGGGCGTTGTCCAGGACCGGGTCGATGTCGTCGATCCCGTAAGAGTTTTTGTACCGGTCGCTACCCAGGACCGGGCCCAGGTCGAGCCACTCCTTGAGGATAAACTTGTGGTCGCGGGAAGAATAGATATAATTGGTCGCCAAACTCATCTCCCCCTTCTATAATGGGGGTCTCGGGGGATGCCCGAAACCCCCTCGCTTTTGCTACTGGCTATACCACGTACTTTTCGGCCTCGATTATCCGGTCGGCGATCCGCCGCCGGACCGCGATGATGTTGATGGGGTCGTGACGTCCCAGCTTTTTAAGGATCGAGAGCTGGGTCCGCAGCACATCCCCCTCCTCGATCGCGGCCAGGCTCTCCCGGCCGTTCAGCTCGATGCGGTCGAAGGCGTCGTGGGTGAATACCCGGGCCATGTCGATCTGCGCCTGGGCCTTTTCGAGCCCCACCTTGTCGATCAGCTTGTTCGCCCGGAGCAGGGCGCTCTCCATGGAGAAGATGTCGATGATCATGTCCGCCAGGTTGGCCAGCAGTTCCTGCTCGTTGACCAGCTTGGCGGCTAACTTCTGGGCGGCCGTACCGGCCACCATCAGGAACAGCTTCTTGGCCTGCTCCAGCAGCCCCATCTCCGCAGCCAGCCCTTCGCCCACCACCGGCTTGACCGCTGACATCAGTTCGCCCTTCAGCTTCTGGGCGGCCGCCAGCAGGGGTATCTCGTTCTTCATCGCCCGGCGCATCAGGGTCCCCGGTATCAGCAGACGGTTGATCTCGTTGGTCCCCTCGAAGATACGGTTGATGCGTGAATCCCGGTACATCCTCTCCACCGGGTACTCGGAGATATACCCGTAGCCCCCGAATATCTGCAGCGCCTCGTCGGTCGTGAAGTCCAGGGCCTCGGAGCCCGCCACCTTGTTGATCGAGCACTCGATCGCGTACTCCTCGATACCCTGGGCGGTCTTGATACCCGCGTCCGGGGCCTCCTTGTCGATGCCCGCGAGGATGGTGTCGATCAGGCCCGCGCTGCGGTAGTTGAGGCTCTCCACCACGTAGGTGCGGACAGCCATCTCGGCCAGCTTCTCCCGGATCATCCCGAAGCTGGCGATCGGTACCCCGAACTGCTTGCGCTCCTTGGCGTACTTGACGGCGAACTCCACGGCCAGCTTGCAGTTGCCCAGGGCCCCGGCTGCCAGCTTGAACCGGCCGATGTTCAGGATGTTGAAGGCCACCACGTGCCCGCGGCCGATCTCGCCCAGCACGTTCTCCACCGGCACCTTGGCGTCCTCCAGGATCAGGGTGCGGGTAGACGACCCCTTGATTCCCATCTTGTGCTCCTCGGGGCCGGTCGAGACCCCGGGGGAATCCTTGTCGATGATAAACGCGGTGAACTTGTCGCCGTCGACCTTGGCGTAGGTCACGAAGACGTCGGCGAAGGCCGCGTTGGTGATGAACTGCTTGGTCCCGTTTATAATATAGTACTTGCCGTCCTCGCTCAGAACCGCCCGGCTCTTGGCCGCCAGGGCGTCGGACCCGGAGCCCGCCTCAGTCAGGGCGTAAGCCGCCAGCAGCTCACCGCTGGCCAGGCCCGGCAGGTACCTCTGCTTCTGCTCCTTGTTGCCGAAAAAGACTATCGGCAGGCTTCCGATCCCGGTGTGCGCGCCGTGCCCGACCACGAACGAACCGCCCCGGGCCAGGCTCTCACAGACCAGCATGGAAGTCGCCTTGTCCATGCCCGTGCCGCCGTACTCCTCGGGGATATCTATGCTGAGCAGCCCCAGTTCCCCCGCCTGCTTCAGCAGCGAGGGCATCAGGCCCTCCTTCTGGGCCTCCAGGTCGGCAAGCTGCGGTTCCACCTCCTTGGCCGCGAAATCGGACGCGGTCTTGGCAATCATCTTGTGCTCCTCGGAGAAGTCCTCCGGGGTGAATATCGCCTCCGGGGCTATCGTCTCGATGATGAAACTCCCGCCCTTGATGATGGACATGCTAGAAACCCTCCTTTTTTCACATTCATACTGTAGTTCTCTCGTTCTACCGATTAAGCTTTATGCCGCTCCCATGTCAGGTGGTCCGATTATTGCTTCTGTGGCTGGCAGTACCCCTCGTGTCAGCTCGTTCGAGCTTTGTGACGCTTTAACGATAACTGTTAAAATTCCAACAAATTTGGGGTCTTGGGTTGTTATTGTTTTTAGTGCGTCAGCTCAACCTTTCGTATATCCCGGCGGCGCCCATGCCGCCGCCGATGCACATGCTCACCATGCCGTATCTGGACTGGCGCCGCTCCATCTCGTTCATCAGCTGCACCGTCAGCTTCGAGCCCGTGCACCCCAGCGGGTGCCCCAGGGCTATCGCCCCGCCGTTCACGTTGACCCGAGCGGGGTCGATCCCCAGCTCCCGGACGATAGCCAGCGACTGGGAGGCGAATGCCTCGTTCAGCTCGATCAGCTCTATCTGGTCCAGGGTCAGTCCCGCCTGCTTCAGGGCCTTGGGGATGGCGTAGATGGGACCGATGCCCATCACGTCGGGGTCTACCCCGGCCACGGTGAAGGCCCGCATCGCCAGCCGCGGTTTCAGCCCGTACTGCTTGGCCTTCTCGGCGGTCATGATCAGCACCGCCGCCGCGCCGTCGCTCATCTGCGAGGAGTTGCCGGGGGTCACCACCCCGCCGACCCTGAACACCGGGCGCAGCTTGGCCAGGGTCTCCTTGGTCGTCTCGGGCCTCGGCCCCTCGTCCGTATCGAACACCTTCTTACCGACCTTCAGGGGGACGATCTCATCCTTGAACCGGCCTTCCTGGATGGCCTTTACGGCCTTCTGGTGGCTGGCGGCGGAAAACTCGTCCTGGTCCTCCCGGGAGACCTTATAGCGCTCCGCCACTAGCTCGGCGGTGATGCCCATCATGGTGTATGACTCGGGATAGTTCTCCATCAGCCAGGGATTGGGGCAGATCTTGCTCCCGCCCATCGGTATCATGCTCATGCTCTCGATCCCGGCGCCGATCACCACGTCGTTCCAGCCGCACATCACGTTCTGCACCCCAAGCGCTATCGACTGCAGCCCGGAGGAGCAGAAGCGGTTGACGGTATAAGCGGAGACCGAGTTCGGTATACCAGCCCGCATCGCCACTACCCGGCCCAGGTTCATGCCCTGCTCCAGTTCGGGGAACGAGCAGCCCACCACGATGTCGTCTATATCCTCGGGTTTCACCTGCGGCACCCTGGCCAGCAGGGCTTTCAGTACCTCGGCGCCCATATCGTCCGGCCGGTAATCCTTGAGGGTTCCTCTGGGGGCACGACCCACCGCGGTACGGACCCCAGCCACAATTACTACCTCGCGCATGTTTTCACCCTCCTCTTTAATTACGTAACGGCTTGCCCTTGGAGAGCATGTGCTCCATCCGGGCCTGGGTCTTCGGTTCGCCGACCAGGCTCATGAAGGCCTCCCGCTCCAGGTCGATCAGGTACTCCTCGGTCACCAGGGAGTTGGCCGGCAGGTCGCCGCCGCAGATCACGTGGGCCACCTTCTTGGCCAGGACCTCGTCGTACTCGCTGATGAAGTTGCCCATCCTCATGGTGTAGGCCGCCACCTGCAGGACGGACTTCCCGTTCTTGCCCACCACCCGGACCTTCTTGGGCCGCAGGGGTTTAAACCCTTCCTTGTCCATAGCCAGTACGGTCTGCTTGGCGTCGTAGATCACGTAGTCCCCGTTCACCGCGATACCGTCGGTAGGCCTCAGGTACCCTATCTTCTTGCCCTCGGGGCCGCTCATGGACACCTTGGCCATCGCGATGGTCTCGAAGGTGCGGTTGACCATGGGCTGCAGGTCCACCTTGTTGTCGTATACCCCCTCGATGTTGCGGATCAGGACCTCCTTGCAGCCGCCGCCCGCGGGTATCAGGCCCACGCCCAGCTCCACCAGGCCCATGTAGGTCTCCGCCGCCGCCCGCACCCGGTGCGAACTCATGCAGACCTCCAGGCCGCCGCCCAGGGTCATCCCGAAGGGCGCCGCCACCACCGGCCGGTCGCTGTACTTCATGCGCAGCAGGCTGTACTGGAAGTCGCGCACGATGGCCTCTATATCGTCCCAGTTCTCGTCCTGGGCCTCCATCAGTATCAGCATCAGGTTCGCGCCCACGCAGAAGTTGGAGCCCTGGTTGCCGATCACCATCCCCCGCCAGTTCTTCTCCACCTCGGGCACCGCCCAGTCGATCATCTCCACGATGTCCTGGCCGATGGCGTTGTTGGGGGAGTGGAACTCCAGGCAGACCACGTCGTCTCCGATATCGATCAGGCTGGCCCCGGAGTTGGAGTGAATCACCTTCTGCCGCTCCTTCAGGGACTTGAGGACGATCAGGTCGGGCTTCTCCTCCATCGGGAGGTAATCCTGGCTGCGGAAGTCGAAGTAGTGCGGGCGCCCGTCGATCTTGGCATAGAACGACTTCTTGCCGCTGGCCAGCAGGTCTACCACCACCGGCGGCAGGTCGTCTCCCTCCTCCTTCATGCGCGCGGCCGACTTCTCCACCCCGATGGCGTCCCAGGTCTCAAACGGCCCCAGCTTCCAGTTGAATCCCCACTTCATGCCGTTGTCCACCGCCACCACATCGTCGGCGATCTCCGGCAGCCGGTTGCCCGAGTAGATCAGCACCTTCTTGGTCACCTTCCAGGCCAGCTCCGACGCCTTATCCTTGGCGTAGACCAGAGCGTTCAGCTTCTCCTTCAGGCCGCCCGCGTTCTTGGCCGTCTCGACCGACCCCAGCTTTACCCTGGAGGCGGGGATGTATTCCATGGTCTTGTAATCAAGGACCAGTTTTTCTTTCTTGTCTTTACCCTTGGTGTAGAAACCCTTCCTGGTCTTGTCACCCAACCAGCCGTTCTTCACCATGTCCAGAACGAACTGGGGGGTATCCAGCTCCGCCTTCTCCCTGGGGTCAATCACCTGGTCGAAGACGTTCTTCGCCACGTGCACGAAGGTATCCAGCCCTACCATGTCCAGGGTGCGGAAGGAAGCGCTCTTCGGCCTCCCCATCACCGGCCCGGTGACGGCGTCGACCTCCTCCACCGTCATCCCCATCTCCACCATGGCCTGGATAGTGGCGATGATCCCGTGCACCCCGATCCGGTTGGCGATAAAGTTGGGGGTGTCCTTGGCCATCACGATGCCCTTGCCCAGCACCCGTTCGCAGTAGTGGGACATGAACTCGACCACTTCCGGCAGGGTGTCCCTGGCGGGTATGATTTCCAGCAGCTTCATGTAGCGCGGCGGGTTGAAGAAGTGGGTGCCCAGGAAGTGCTGGCGGCACTCCTCGGAGAGGCCCTCACAGATCGCGTTGACCGAGATGCCCGAAGTGTTGGTGCTGATTATCGAGCCCGGCTTCCTGAACCTCTCGACCTTCGCCAGGAGGTCCTTCTTGATGGCCAGGTTCTCGATGACCACCTCGATGATCCAGTCGACCTCGGAAAGCTTCGGCAGGTCTTCCTCGAAGTTGCCTACCGTGATGAGTTCCGCGTCGTCCTTGACGTAGAGCGCCGCCGGGCGGGCCTTGACCACGCCCTCTTTCCCCTTGACAGCGAAACGGTTGCGTACGGCCGGGTTCTCCAGCGTCAGCCCCTTGGCCTGTTCCTCCGCCGTAAGCTCCCGCGGCACAATGTCCAGGAGCAGGGTTGGAACGCCAACATTGGCCAGGTGTGCCGCGATGGTGGCGCCCATGACCCCGGCCCCCAGGACCGCCGCCTTTTTAATCTTCCTTCCCATGATCAAACCTCCTCGTCGTTTAATCCGTCCTCTCGTCCTAGTCCAGAATCCTCATCTGCTTGGCCTGGAAAGTCAGCTCGTCGCGGAAATCTGGATGAGCTATATTGATAAGGTTCTTGGCCCGCTCCCGCAGGCTCGTGCCTTTAATCAACGCCACCCCGAACTCGGTCACCACATACTCCGGCTCGCACCGGTTGCCGGTCACCACCCCGCCGGGTCCCAGAGTGTTCACGATACGGGATCTCATCACACCCTCCTTGTCGGCGAAGGTCGAGTAGAGGGCGATGAACGATTTACCTCCCCTGGACCGCCAGCACCCCTCCACGAAGTCGATAAAGCCACCCATGCCCGAGTACTGCACCCGGCCGACCGTTTCCGCGTTGATCTGCCCGGTCAGGTCTGCCTCGAGGGCCGTGTTTATAGAGACCATGTTGTCGTTCAGCCCAATCACGTACGGGTCATTGACGAACTCGCTGGAGTGGATCTCGGTCAGCGGGTTGTCGTTTACGAACTTGTACAGCTTGTTGGTGCCCAGGACGAAGCACCCGACCCATTTTCCCGGCTTCAGGGTCTTCTTGCTGCAGTTCACCGCCCCCTGCAGGTACAGCTCCAGCATCGCGTCGGAGAACATCTCGGTGTGTATCCCCAGGTCCTTTTTGCTTCCCAGGAAGTGCCCCACCGCGTTGGGGATCCCGCCGATTCCGAGCTGCAGCGTCGAGCCGTTATCGATCAGGTCGGCGATCATCCCGCCGATGGTCTCGTCCTCCTTGGTCATCGGGATGTCGGGAAGCTCCACCAGCGGCTGGTTAAACTCGACCACCGCGGAGACCTCGGATATGTGCAGGTGGTTGTCGCCCCAGGTGCGGGGCATGTTCTCGCTGACCTGCACTATCACGTTTCTGGCGATCTTGGTCACCGGGTAGCAGTAGTCCGCGTTGGTTCCACAGCTGAAGAACCCGTGCTGGTCCATCGGGGAGGCCACCATCATCACCACATCCATCCTGAGGTGGCGGCGGACAATCTCCGGGGCCTGCCAGAGGCGGCCGGGGGTCTTGGCGATCCAGCCGTGCTGGACCCCTGGACGGACTGCGGGTCCAAGGAAGATGCTGTGTACATTCAGGTTGGGATTGGCCTTGGGCCCATAAGTCTCCAGTGGAATGATCTCGATGCCGCTGTACAGGCTGACATCTACCAGGTCGGGCCGGGCGGTGAGGGCCTTCAGCAGCGCGGCGGGAATACCGTTGCTCAAGGGAGTCAGAACCCGATCACCGGGTTGGACTAACTGTACAGCTTCCATCGGGTGCCTGAGTTTGGACTTATACATCTCTTTGACATTCACAGAACTCGCCCCCTTTCTTTGGGAACATATAAACGCAATTTTAATGCCAGTTATTTACAAAATTCAGAAAATATTTAAGAAAACTGTAACTCGCTGTAATACCTCTTCCACCTCGTAGGGTTCCGGAGTGAAAAGAGGCCGGCCGCTTTTCCGGCGTTGTTCCTCTCTTGAGACAGGGGAGCCCTGAACACGATATAAAAAGCCCAGATTATAAAATCTGGGCCATTCCACCGGGCTCCCGGTGTCCCACTGGAGAGATAGTGTCTCACTTTAAGAACACTATAATCAGTGATAACCAATTCCGGTTATTTCTGCTAAAATATACTTAAACACTCGACGTGGAGGTTATTGGTGACGTTCGAACAGTTAAAGGCCCTGAAAGGCCGCACACCCCAGATACTAGGGCATGAGAGGTTCTTCAAATCAGCGGTGCTGCTCCCCCTGGTGGAATACCAGGGAGAGGAATGCGTCCTCTTCGAGGAGCGGTCCCGGTTCCTGGTTCGGCAGCCGGGCGAGATCTGCTTCCCCGGGGGCCGCATCGAAAAAACCGATACCACCAGCGAAGCCGCCGCGGTGAGGGAGACCTGCGAGGAACTCGGACTGACCCCCGAGGACATCGAGGTCATCGCCCCGCTCGATATCCTGGTCGCCCCGTTCAACTCGGTGATCTACCCTTTCCTCTGCCGGATCGAGGACCACGACCGAATACATCCCAACCACGAGGTGGAGTCGCTTTTATACGTCCCCCTGCAGTACCTCCTGGCCGCGGAACCCATCTTCAACTACATATCCGTCAAGCTGACCCCCTCGGAGGACTTCCCCTACGAGCTGATCCCCAACGGCACCCAGTACGACTGGAAGAGCGGGATCTACCCCGAGTACTTCTACAAGTGGCAGGGCTACGTGATATGGGGCCTCACCGCCCGCATCCTCCGTCACTTCCTGGACCTGGTGCGGGGCCTGGCGAAGTAAAGGAAGAACCCGCCCCCGGTATCCGCCGAGTATATCTCGTAATCGTCCCCGATCACCAGGTCCTTCTCGACAACCCCCTCGATGCGGGCCAGGATTCTCCCGATCCCCTCCTCCAGGTCTATCAGCCCCAGGAAAAAAGGGGTATCGAACTCCGGGCGCGCAAAGTACATCTCGGTCCAGCTCGCCAGCGTCCCCCTTCCGGAGAGCTGCCGCCAGTCGAGCGCGTCTCCCAGGCACTCGGGGCAGATAGGCCGGGGCGGGAAAAACTCCTCGCCACAGGCCCGGCACTTCGGCGCCATCAGGCGTCCGTCGCGGAGTCCCTCCCAGAAGACCCTGCCGTTGGGGCTGTTCAGGTTGCCGGGCATAAGATAGTTCGGTCTCGCTTCCACGTCAATCCCTCCCCAGTATCATCACCATGCCGTTGTTCAGCATCCCGCCCTCCGAATGGGCCAGGGCGGTTCGCGCCCCCGCCACCTGGTTGGCCCCCGCCTCTCCCCGCAGCTGGCGGACCAGGTTGGCCAGCTGGTAGTACGGGGTTACCGCCCAGGGGTGGCCCCGCGAGATCAGGCCGCCGTCCGTGTTGATCGGAATCCGACCGCCGATCTCGGTGTCTCCCTCCCGGATAGCCCGGACCATCTCCCCTCGCTCGAACCAGCCGATGTCCTCGGGGATCATCAGCTCGTGGGGACTGAACGGGGCATACAGCTCCGCCACATCGATATCCGCCGGCTTCAGGCCGCAGTCCGAGAACGCCCGGGCCGCCGCCTGGCGGGTGGCGGTGAACTGGGTGATCGATTTCCGGCACCCGTCGGTAGGCATGATGCACGCGTTATCGTGGTAGTTGCCGAGCGACAGGAAGTATACCGGCTGCTTTTTGGTGTCGCGGGCGACCTCCTCGGAGGCCAGCAGGACCGCCGCCGCCCCGTCGGTCGCCACCGAGGTGTCCAGCATCTTGATCGGGGTCGAGATGGGCCGCGACCTCATCACGTCCTCCACGGTGATCGGATTCCTGAAGGCCGCCACCGCGCTGCCTGCCGCGTTCCTCCGGTTGCGCACCGCGGCCCGCGCGAAGTCCTCCTCGGTAGCCCCTGTCTCGTGCATGTACCTCCTGGCGGACATAGCGTAGGACCAGATCACCCCGTAAGCCCCGAACGGCTGCAGCGCGGTGGGGTCGAGCATCGGCCAGCCGTACCCCGGGTCGTTCTTCTTGAACCAGCCGACGGTCCCCTCCCGGGAAGCCCCGTAGCACAGCGCCACCTGTATCCTTCCGCTCTTTATCTCCTCTATCGCGTACCTGATGTTGAGGCCCACCGCCAACGCGCCGCAGGCCATCTCGGCCATAATCTTAGGGCTGATGCGCAGGTACTCGCAGAGCAGGTTGCCCTGCATCCCGATGTTCTCCCGGAGGTCGGGGGTCGTAAACACCCCTTCGATGCGGTCCTTGGTCAGGCCCGCGTCCAAAAGCGCCCCCCGTACCACCTCCAGAGCCAGTTCACCCTCGGTCCGGTCCCGGTGCCTCCCTATCTCTACCGTCCCGTAACCGACGATAGCCACCCTCTTAACCCCCAAGTCTTACGCCCTCCTTCGAATAAACCGTTATCTCTCTAAGTTCGCATCCTCTTATAGTCCTTCCATGAAGCGACAAAAACTCCTTCTATATTAGTTATTTAGCTAATCAATCCATCTCCGCCAGGGCCTCCTGGTAGACCTTCAGGTCTTCAGGCGAGAACAGCACCATCCGCACCTCCGAGACCGGCCCCGGGGCGTCGGCCAGGAAAGAGCGGATGGTCTTCAGGGCGATCCCCGCCGCCCGCTGGATGGGAAACCCGTATATCCCGGTGCTGATGGACGGGAAGGCGATAGAGCTGATGCCGAAATCCCGGGCCAGCATCAGGCTCTGGCGGTAGGCGCTGGCCAGCAGCTCATCCTCATACTGCTTCCCGCCACGCCAGATCGGTCCCACCGCGTGGATCACCGACCTCGCCTTGAGCCTTCCGCCTCCGGTGATGACCGCGAAGCCGGTGGGGCAGTCCCCCATCTCCTTTCGTATCTCCGCGCACTCCCGGGCGATCGACTCGCCCCCCGCGCTGTGGATGGCGCCGCACACCCCTCCCCCGGACAGGAGTTCGCTGTTGGCGGCGTTGACTATCGCATCCACCTCCTGCAGGGTGATGTCACCCTGGGTGAGCGTCATCCGCGCCCCGTTGACCAGTTTTTCCATGACTGACCCTCCCTTTCTGTTTCCATAATTCACCAGCAACTACTGAAAACAGAATACCCTTCACTCCATAAGGTGAAGGGTATTATCGCCGTTCTTCCTTTTAAACCATCCTCGCGTCCAGCAGGTGCTGATAACACGAGCAGCCGGGTTGGTCGGGGAGGGCCCCGATCAGCTCGCACAGCAGCCCCCGCAGCTTGTCGTTGTTGTTCTTAAAGACCTCGATCACCCGCTCGTGGGTCACCGGCATGATATCCGGGTTCCCGTCCAGGCCCACGTCGTAGTCGGTTATCAGGGAGATGTTGACGTAGCACATCCCCAGCTCACGGGCCAGGATGCTCTCCGGGTACTGGGTCATGTTGATGACCTCCCAGCCCTGGCCGCCAAACCACCTGCTCTCCGCCCGGGTCGAGAACCGGGGCCCTTGGATGACCACCACGGTGCCCGTCTCGTGCACCGGGATGCTCAGCTTCCTGGCCTTTTCGATAGCCAGCGCGCGCATCTCCGGGCAGTAAGGGTCGGCCGCCGAGATGTGGGTGGTGATCGGTCCGTCGTAAAAGGTGTCCTTGCGGTTCCTGGTGCGGTCAACAAACTGGTCGCAGATCACGAAGTCGCCCGGTTTCACATCCGCCTGCAGGCTGCCCGCGGCGCAGGGACCGATCACCCTGGTGACCCCCAGTTCCTTGAGCGCCCACAGGTTGGCCCGGTAGTTTATCATGTGCGCCGGGATCTGGTGCTCCTTGCCGTGGCGGGGGATAAAGGCGACCTTCTTTCCCCCGATCTCGGTCAGGGTTATCTTATCGCTGGGAGCGCCATACGGGGTATCTATCTTGATCTCCTCCGCACCATCCATGCGGTAGAAACCGGAACCGCCAAATACCCCGATTTGGGCCTTTTTATCTTGCATGGTCTAACCTCCTTACTGCAACGCTTTCAAGTTATTGATTACGTTTTTATGTTGCTCCAATTATAGGTTCTCCAATTATTTTACTATTTCGATGAACTGCTTAAACAGTTCTCCTTCGGCAACCCTCATCATCTCAAAAAGGGCCATCTCGGTAGTAGTAATGACTGCCCCCAGTTCCCGCATGCGTTCCAGTGCCGCCATTCGATTCCAGGAGGTGCGTGACGATACAGCGTCCGATGCCACATATACCTGGTAAGGTTCCCTGAGCAAGCCGCTAACGGTTTGATAAACACAGACGTGAGCCTCGATACCGGCTACAAGAAGCTGCTGCCGTCCCGTCTCCTTGACTTTTTTCAAGAATTCTTCATTCAGACAGGCATTAAAGGTTATCTTTTCTATTGGAGATTGATCTCCCAAAAGTTCACGTAATTCAGGAATCGTTTTTCCCAGTCCCTGGGGGTACTGCTCCAACAGGATGATAGGGAGCCGGAAAAGCCTGGCGGCTTTAATAAGCTTGCGCCAGTTATCATATATCAGATTGGACTGATACACCGTCCGGGCCAGGGTTCCCTGTATATCCACTATCAACAAGGCTGTTTTATCCATGGCCAACACTTTGCAGTCCCCCCTTCCGTACATCACACCGTGCAAAGTGCTCAGTCGCTTTTGGCAGCAGCAGCCCCTCGTTAGAACGTCATCATCGTGAAGATGTCGTAACCCTTCAGCTTCTCTCTGCCATTCAAAAAGCTCAGTTCGATGATAAAAGCGAACTCAACCACCTTGCCGCCCAGCCGCTCCACCAGGTCCTTGATCGCCGCCCCCGAGCCCCCGGTCGCCATCAGGTCGTCGACGATGACCACCCTCTGCCCGGGCTGGATGGCGTCGGTGTGCATCTCTATCTTCTCTTTGCTGTACTCGGTTTCGTACTCGACACTTATCTTTTCCGCCGGGAGCTTGCCGGGTTTGCGGATCGGCACAAAACCGACCTTCAGGGCCGCCGCCAGCGGCGCCCCGAAGATATAACCCCTGGACTCGATCGCCACCACCGCGTCGATGTCCTTCCCCTGGTACCGCTTTACCAGAGTATCAATGATCTCGCTGAAGGCCGGTCCATCCTTCAGCATGGTCGTGATATCCTTGAACAGGATACCAGGGATGGGGAAATCAGGCACATCCCGGATTTTGCTCATAAGATGCTCGTACAAAACCGACACCCCTTTCAAACAAATAGAATACCAACCATATTCTACGTCTCGGCAGAAATCCCTGCCTTTAACGAAATATTTTCCTTATTCTGGATATTCTTTTAATTGCTAGGTGGTCCCCATTTCAAACGACGCCAGATAGCGTTTCTGCTCCTCGGTCAGTTCCTGCAGCTTGACCCCCATGCTCTTCAGCTTCAGCCGGGCGACCATCTCGTCCAGCTCGTCAGGCACCTTGTAAACCCGCCGTTCCAGGTTCTCAGCGTTCCTGGACATCCACTCCGCGGAGAGCGCCTGGTTGGCGAAGCTCATGTCCATCACGTGCGCGGGGTGTCCCTCCGCCGAGGCGAGGTTTACCAGCCTCCCCTCCGCGAGGACGTACAGCCGCCTCCCGTCGGGCAGCTTAAACTCCTCCACGTTGCCGCGGACCTCGCGCCGGCCGATTGCCATCTTCGCCAGGGCCTCCAGGTTGATCTCCACGTTGAAGTGGCCCGAGTTGGCGAGTATCGCCCCGTCCTTCATCAGGGCCAGGTGTTCGGCGTCGATGGCGTTGATGTCGCCCGTCACCGTCACGAAGATCTCGCCCACCTCCGCCGCCTGCTTCATATCCATCGCCCGGAAACCGTCCATGACCGCCTCCAGCTGCTTGAAGGGATCTACCTCGACGACCGCCACGTTGGCCCCCAGGCCGGCGGCCCGCCGGGCCACGCCCTTGCCGCACCAGCCGTAACCGACCACCACGAACACGGTTCCCGCGACCAGGTGGTTGGTGGCCCGCATGATGCCGTCCAGGGTCGACTGTCCGGTGCCGTACCGGTTGTCGAACAGGTACTTGGTGTGCGCGTCGTTGACCGCTATCACGGGGTATTTCAGCACCCCCGCCTGCTCCATCGCCTTCAGCCGGATGACCCCGGTGGTGGTCTCTTCGGTCCCGCCGATCACATTCTTCACCAGGTCCTGCCGCTCGGTGTGCAGTACATTGATGAGGTCAGCCCCGTCATCCATAGTGATGTTCGGTCCCATATCCAGTACCGCGTTGATGTGGCCGTAGTAGGTATCGCGGTCGGCCCCGTGCACGGCGTGGGTCGGTATCTGGTACACCTCGTTCAGGGCGGCCGCCACGTCGTCCTGGGTGCTGAGCGGGTTCGAGGCGCAGAGGCCCAGGATGGCTCCTCCTTCCTTGAGGGTCAGCATCAGGTTGGCGGTTTCGGTGGTCACGTGCAGGCAGGCCCCCAGACGCAGCCCCTGAAGAGGCTTCTCTTTTTTCCAGCGTTCCGCGATCTCCTTCAGCACCGGCATCCGCTCGCCCGCCCATTCGATCCTCTGGACCCCTTTTTTCACCAGTTCCTTGTCACTCATCAAGATCACCTTTCTTTCGATTCCTTGCAGCACCTCTATCGGGTCAGCCGGGGACCTCCCCGGGAGTGGTTTTTTTCTGGCCGTAGTGCGTGAGAAACTCGTTTCTGAGCCATTTCACCTTCTCTTCATCCAGCACCGTCGGTTTCCCCAGCATGCTCGCGTAGCAGTAAACCATCGCCCCTTTCTCGACGATCTCGCAGACCAGGAGGGCCTCGTTCACCGAACGGCCGACCCCCACCAATCCGTGGTTGGGCAAAAAGGCCGCGGCACTGTCTCCCAGGGCCGCCACCACCCGGTCAGCCAGTTCCTGGGTTCCGGGCAGGGCGTATTCCGCGACCCTCACCTCTCCACCGATCATCTGCGCCAGTTCCTCCAGTATCGGGGGCAGTGGCTGGCGGGCAGCCGACAGTGCCGCCGCGTACGGGCTGTGGGTGTGTACGATGGCCCGGACGTCCTCCCGGTGCCGATAGATGGTGCGGTGCATCGGGGTCTCGGTGGAAGGCCTTCGGCCGCCCAGCAGCACCCGGCCTTCCAGGTCCAGCACCGGCGGGTCGTCCGCCTGCAGCTTCATATAATCCATACCGCTGGGGGTGACCACCAGGCAGTCGCCGACCCGGGTGCTCACATTCCCCCAGGTTCCCACCACCAGGCGGCGGATGGACATCTCCCTCGACGCCCAGACCACTTTTTCCCTCGCCTGCTGCCAGCGGGCTCCGTCTTCTTCTTTCATCCCGGTCTCTCCCCCCCTGGTAGTATATTCTTATTTCCCGGCCAGCTTTCCTATCGACTCCCGGTAAGGCGGGGTCGCCACCCCCCGGTCGGTGATGATGGCGGTTATCAGTTCCGCCGGCGTCACATCGAAGGCGGGGTTGTACACCGGCACCCCGGGAGGAGCGGTCACGTGGCCCCCCATCTGCCTCATCTCCTCGGGGGCCCTCTCCTCGATCGGGATGCCGCGGCCGTCCTCCAGGGAAAAGTCGATGGTCGAGGTGGGAGCCGCTATGTACATGGGGATATTGTGCGCACGGGCCAGCACCGCCAGGCTGTATGTGCCTATCTTGTTGGCCACGTCGCCGCCGGCGGTGATGCGGTCGGCCCCCACGATTATCAGGTCCACCTTCCCCTGCTGCATCAGGTATCCTGCCATGTTGTCAGCTATCAGGGTCACCGGGATGCCGTCCTGCATCAGTTCCCAGGCGGTCAGCCGCGCTCCCTGCAGCAGCGGCCGGGTCTCATCGGCCCAGACCGTTATCTCCTTGCCCTGCTCGTGGGCCGCCCGGATGACGCCCAGGGCGGTGCCGTACCCGGTGGTGGCCAGCGCCCCGGCGTTGCAGTGGGTCAGCACCCTCGCGCCCGGGGGCACCAGCGCCGCGCCGTACTCTCCGATCCGGCGGTTCATCTCCTGGTCCTCCAGGTAGATGGCGACCGCCTCCGATTCCATCTGCTTGATTATCACGGGGAGCGGTTCACCAGCCAGGTGCCGCAGCTTCTCCTCCATCCGGCCGATGGCCCAAAACAGGTTGACCGCCGTTGGCCTGGTCGAACGCAGTTCAGCGGCGGCATCTCGCATAAAGGACTCGAACCCGGGAGGGTCAGATGCCGCCTCCTTGACCGCCAGCACCATCCCAAAAGCGGCCGCCGCCCCGATCGCCGGGGCTCCCCGGACCTGCATCTGGCGGATGGCCCGGGCCACGCAGCGGTAGTCCCTGCACTCCACGTACTCCTGGTTCAGAGGCAGGAGGGTCTGATCTATCAGCCGGAGGACCTCGCCATCCCACTCCAAAGCCTGCACTTTCACCACCCCCATAATCTTTCCGGTTTATATCAACCACTGGATTTCGGTTTAGCCGGCTTTTCCGCCCTCACCTGCATGCACTCGCATCCCCGTTCCGGCGGCAGGCTCTTCATGGTGGCTGTTATCAGCAGCCGGAGGCTGCTGGCGTTCTTGTCCATTACCTCCAGGACCTCTTCGTGGCTCAGGGGTGTCGGGGATATCCCCGCCGCGTAGTTGGTCACCATGGCCACGGTGGCGTAGCAGATGCCCAGCTCCCGGGCCAGCACCACCTCGGGCACGTTGGTCATCCCGATCACGTCTCCCCCCAACATGCGAAACATCCGTATCTCGGCGGCCGTTTCGTAACGCGGCCCCTCGGTGCAGACGTAGGTCCCCCGGTAGTGCATCCGCAGGCCTTCCCGCTTACCGCAGTCGAACATGGTCTGCCGCAGTTCCCGGCAGTAGGGAAAGGTCACGTCGACGTGGAACACCCCTCCCGGCCCACCCTCGTAAAAGGTCTGGACCCGGCCCCGGGTAAAGTCCAGGAACTGGTCGACCATCACCAGGTCGCCCGCCTGCATATCGGTATTCAGCGACCCCACCGCGGCGGTGGCGATGGCCCGCTCCACCCCCAGCTCGCGCAGGCTCCAGAGGTTGGCCCGGTAGTTTATCTTGTGGGGAGGCACCTGGTGCTGCGAGCCGTGCCGGGGCACGAAAGCGACCTCCCGCCCCTGGTACCCGCCGATCTTCACCGTGACCTCCCCGTAAGGGGTCCTGACCGACTGCTCCCGCGGGTCTTCCAGGATTGCGGGGTCGTAGACCCCGGTCCCCCCGATGATAGCCAGATTCACCATCGTATGTCACCTTCAGTCAAAAATCGCGTCAACGAACTCCCGGGGGTTGAAGTCCCTCAGGTCCTCCACCTGCTCCCCGATCCCGATCAGCTTCACGGGTATATTCAGCTCCGAGGCGATCGCGATGACTATCCCGCCGCGCGCCGTCCCGTCCAGCTTCGTCAGTGCCAGCCCGGTAACCCCGGCGGCCTGGCTGAACAGCTTGGCCTGGCTGATCGCGTTCTGCCCCGTGGTAGCGTCCAAAACCAGCAGCACCTCGTGCGGCGCCTTGGGGCTGTCGCGCTCGATCACCCGCCGCACCTTCTTCAGCTCCTCCATCAGGTTGACCTTGGTGTGCAGGCGGCCGGCGGTATCAACGATAAGAATGTCGGCCTTCCTCGAACGCGCCGCCTGCATCCCGTCGTACACCACCGCCGCGGGGTCCGAACCCTCCTGGTGGCGGATTACCTCCACCCCGGCCCGCTGTCCCCAGACCTCCAGCTGGTCTATCGCCGCCGCCCGGAAGGTGTCCGCCGCCGCGATGAGCACCTTTTTGCCCTCCTGGCGGAACCGGCTGGCGAGCTTCCCGATGGTGGTGGTCTTGCCCACCCCGTTCACCCCGACCACCATTATCACGCTGGTCCCCTCGCCGTCAAGGTTGAGGGTCGGGACCCCGGTGTCCAGGACGTCCGAGATCAGCTGCTTGAGCACGTCCTTCAGCTGCTCGGCCTCGGTGATCTTGTTCTTCTTTACCTCCTGGCGGAGGTTCGCTATCAGCTCCAGGGAGGTGTTGACCCCCACGTCGGCCTGGATGAGGGCCTCCTCCATCTCCTCGTACAGTTCCTCGTCGATGTTCTTATGCCGGCTGATGATCTGCTCGACCTTATCCACCAGACCCTGGCGGGTTTTGCTCAGGCCGGCCTTTAAACGGTTAAAAATATTCACGCGTGTTTCCTTTCGGTCAGTTACATTCATACTGCGACTCTCCAGAGCTACCAATCAAGCCTTCTGTCGCTCCAATCATGGGTTGTCCGATTATCTCCACTGTGGCTGACAGTACCGCTCGCGTCAGCTCTCACTCGCTTCTAGCAGCCCTGGTCTATTATTCCCCCGTGGTGGAGGTCAGCTCGTTCAAGCTTTGAGCAGCTTTTTAACAGCTGTCGTTGAAGCTTACAGCACATTTGGTTTAAGTCAGCGATTAAGCTTTGCAGCACACGCATTATTATATCACAAGCTGGTATCACTTGGGAAAATACCATTAACCCGGCTTCGCCAGCCGGGTTGCGGATTTACGGCGTATCTTCACACACTCACTCCCAGGGAGAGCCGCATTGTCCACTCCCCCCCCGGCTCCAGGGTTACCGGCCAGGACGGTGTCAGTACCGATGACTGGTAGGTCTTTTCCCACCCCGACTCGGACTGCGAAACCGTCTGCAGGGGAAACCGCCACAAAGCCGCAGGCCGCTCCCAGCCGAAGGTGACTATCCCCCCCATCACCTCGTCGGACAGCTTCACCTCCGAGACCCCCACGTCCTCGCCCCGGCTGACAAACGAAGGCTCCGCCGGTTCCTCGCCGTCCAGGTAGTAGCGGCCCCCCGGCCCGTTATTGGCGGGCATCGACAGGTTGCATTCCACCCCGAACCTGGTGCGGAGCGGCAGAGCGGACAGGTTGGCCAGGCGGTAGGTCACGCTCACCTGTTTATCCCCGAAGTGGAAGGTCTTCAGGACCCGCACCTCGAAATCCTGGTCGCCCGAGCGGACCTTCCCGTTCCTCTCCAGGACCAGTTCCGGCCGCTTGTCAGGTTCGATCTGCTGGATGGCGTACTCGCCCAGCACGAAGTCCCCCTGCTCGTCGTAGTCGCTGCGGCTGAATCCCGCCAGGTCCGCCGAATCCCCGAAGAAGTGCTCGATAAAAGCCCGCCTCGGGTACCAGTCGTAGCACAGTTCTTCCCGCAGGCAGGGGTCCGAGGCGGACTCCCGGTCGTGGATGGTGCAGATGGACTCGGTGTCGGGCGGGGTCGTCCCCGGCTCGGTCTCACACTCGTGGTAGTGCTCGAAACGACGGGCCAGGGTGTTCAACAGATTCACCCGCCAGGGACGGATGCCCCAATCGAAGAGGTGTCCCCCCAGGTGAGGGATGATCCCGCAGGAGTAGACCGGGGTGGAGACCATGACCTCGCTGCTGCCGTCCCGGTCGTAGTCGAAAAGCCGGCAGCGGAAGCCCTCCCCGTCCCCGATCAGGCTCTCCGCCACCAGCAGCTGATAGTGGATCGCGTGCCGCAGGTGAGGCAGGTAGAGCCCGCCAAAAACCCCGTGCCAGTAGGCGTCGTTGGTCTGGGCCCGGTAGATGGCCAGCTGGGCCGTGTCCCGCTCCGGGGAGGGCGGTATCTTCTTGGCCTCCTGGGTCAGGAACAGCATCTTCTTGTGCATCAGGTTGCTCTCCGGGTACTTCACCAGGAAGTTCTTCCATATGCCGCCGTGCAGGAACGGCCGCAGCTCTTCCAGGCTGGCCGAGCGTTCCATCTGCCGGTGGGCCCGTCCCAGTATCACCGCCTTGTCGGCGGGCAGCGACCACTGCCCCATCTCGAAGTAAGAGGCTGTCGGCAGGTAGACCCTTCCCCGGGGCGGCTCTGAGTCCAGTATCTCGCTAAAGGTCTTGGTATGTATCCAGTCCCGGTGGCTCTCGACCGTGGCTAAAAAGTTGTCCAGCCATCCCTGGGTATATACCCAGTCGTAGGTATCGGGCCAGCCGCCGTACTTCTCACCGTCATCGACGACGATCGCGCAGCGCCCGCCCCCGTCCGAGGCCATCTCCTCCAGGTAGGTGATGGACTTGTCCACCGCCTGGAAGGGGGTCAGGTACCTGAGCCGGGAGTCGATGGGGAAGATCGCCAGCGCCTGCCCCTCCTCCTCGGTCATGTAGTACCCGTGCAGCTGCTCCGGGCCAAACCCGGTGCAGGTGAAGTGGTAGTCGTCGACCAGTACATACTCGATCCCGGCCTGCACCAGCGCCGGCACGATGGACGAGTCCCAGACCCGCTCCGCCAGCCAGATCCCCCGCGGCACCGCGCCCAGTTTCTCCTTCAGGTAGCGGGTCAGGAGCAGGACCTGCTCCCGGCGGTCGGCCTCGGGGATGACCGCCAGGATCGGTTCGTAGAACCCCCCTCCCAGCATCTCCACCTGTCCCCGCCGGATCAGCTCCCGAAGCTTCTCCAGCAGGCCCGGGCGGTGAACCTCCAGCCACTCCAGCAGGCCCCCGGTATAGTGGACGGTCATCTTAAAGCCGGGGTGCTTGTCCAGCACCTCCAGAAAAGGCAGGTAGGATTTTTCCACCAGCTCCTCGAAGACAAAGTCGAAGTTGCCCACCGGCTGGTGACAGTGGATTCCGAAAAGAAGATCGACCGATTTCAATTATGTGCACCACCTGTCTGGTTCCGGGGAAACACCGGGCACCCGCACGTTTATGTAGTCATCGCTCGGCCAGCGCTCCAGTTCCCCTTTCTCGTTCTCCACCACGACACTGAGGTGAAACTCGTCGTTCTCGTTCAGGCCTATCGTATCGAGCGGCACGGCCAGCTCCAGGACCTCCTCCAGTCCGAAACGCTCGATCGGCCGCCCCGCCTCCCCGTTGGCGGCCTTGACCAGGTAAGCCTGGGGGCCGTAAGCGCCCTTGCTGATCTTTACCTTGAACCGCTCCCGGTGCTCGATCTCGATCTCGATCAGGGGCTCGTTCCCGTACAGATCGATTAACTCGGGGTGACCGCCCCGCAGCCAGCCGCAGCCCTCCCCCTGGAGGCGCAGGTAGAGGTTGCCCCGGTCGAAACCGTAGTTTATCTTCTCGACCAGATAGCGGGACCGTGCCATCGCCCCCCCGCCCTTGCGGAAGGAAAAGGCCCCCGACGATTCCCAGCCGCTTTCATCGGCCCGTCCGTCGATATCAGGATTGATAAGCTCCTTCGGCTGCAGCAGCGAGTACTCCTCCTCCTGGTCCGATAGCGGCAGCGACAGGCCGGACGGGGGAACCGCCCCGATCGACTCGTGGACATACTTCAGGTGCTGGCGGAAGAGCTTGTCGAACTCGGAGTCCAGCGCGCTGGAGTGGGTATCCCCAAACCACCAGAACCAGTCGCTCCCCTCCGCGATCATCATCTCCCTCCCGGTCTGCTGCCACGCCCGGCCCTCGGGGTCGTCCTTCAGGCGCTGCTCCAGGGTCTCCCGGGTGCGGGCCAGGTAATCCCAGGCGTTGTTCTTCACCGGCTGCCCCACCCAGGTCCCAAAATCCGCGTTTATCCAGGAGCCGGGAAAAACATGGCGGATGCGCTCAACGGCCGGGAAGCGCGACAGGTACTCGGAGAAGGTCGTCATCTCCAGCAGCGGGTGCTCCACCAGTCCCCGGTAGACCCCGGTCAGGAAGTCGTATCCCTGGCGGTAGTAATACTCCCAGGCGTTCTCCCCGTCCAGGATGATAGAGATCAGGTTCGGCCTCCCGACGGGCAGGTCCTGGGCCAGGTTGGAAAGCCGGTGCAGCAGGTCGGCCACCGCGTCGGTCGTGAACCAGCGGTGGTATACGAACCCGATCAGGTCGGAGACGGCGTGGTCGCGGAAAAAGACAGCCAGCTTGCCCGACCGCCCCTCCCAGAGGTAGGGCTGGTAGAGGAACCCGCGGTCCTCCGGATAACGCCCCTCCTCCCGCAGGGTCTGGGCCAGTATCTCTTCGTCGGAGGCGGTCCAGGACACCCCCGACCGGGCCATCAGGTCCAGCGCCGCGTCGCTCACCGCCCCCTCCGACGGCCACATCCCGCGGGGGATGCGCTGGAAAACGTACCGTGAGTAGTCCATCCCCATTTCCACGTGGCGGCGCGCGTCCTCGGGGTACGAAAAGCGGCGGCTGGGCAGCGGAGCCCCGGGCGACGAGACCCGGGCCTCGCTGGTGTCGCAGAGCAGCGGTAATATAGGATGGAAGTAAGGACTGGTCGATATCTCGATCCGGCCCAGGTCGCGCAGTCCCCGGTAGAGCGGTATCACCCGGCGCAGCACCTCCATCTGTTTGGCCACCAGACGCGCCTTGTCCACCGGGGTGTAGCGCGTGCCCTTGCGCAGCAGGTAGTGGATCTCCTCGTCGTGGTCCTTGATGGTCTGGCCGAACCAGGTCAGGTTGAACCAGACCTGGAGGTCGAGAAAGTCCTGGTTGGTAAACTCCTTCACCCGCTCCATCACCCGGTTCGGGTCCCCCCGCCGGGACAGCAGTTCCAGGTAGCGGGGGTAGGGGCGGATCATAAACTCCTCGTGGACGTGAAAGAAGTTGGCCAGGATGAAAGCCTTCTCCTCCCGGCTCAAATCGCTGGGGTCTTTGATGGTGTGTTCCAGGTAGACGTCGGTGGCTCCGCTCCTGGTGTATTCAATAAGCTGCTCCAGCAGCGACGGGGTAAAATTGAAGGTTACCCGGGTCCCCTCGACCTCCTCTACGATCTTTCCCATATCGTAGTAGCTCTTGATGCCGTGCAGGCGGACCCAGGGTAGGTGGTAGCGGTTGGCGCCGATCTCCTTGTAGATCGGTTGGTGCATATGCCAGAGAAAGGCAACGTACAGTTTTGGGCCCATCTTCCTAAGATCATCCTTCCTTCTCCCGACGGTCCGCGGACCGCCTCTGGCATGATGGAGTACGTACCTCTATTAGTATCTTCTAAAAGACTATATGCGATACCTGGCTTGCACAATTCGATCACTATTTCGCCGTTTTCGGAAAAAGCACCTCCCCCGCGACGACCCGGAAGATGCTGCCGTCCTTTTGGCGCAGCAGCAGGCTCCCGTCCTCCTCCACATCCTCCGCCGTCCCTTCGACCGCCGCCTCGTCGAAGTTCACCTTCACCCAGCGCCCCAGGGTGTGGGACATCGCCCTCCACTCGTCCAGCAGGTTGGCGAACCCGTCCTTTACCCATTCGTCGTAGCACTTCTCCAGCTCCTCCAGGCAGCGCTGCAGGACCTCCAGCCGGGAAACCGGGCTCTTCAATTCCGACTGCAGGGAGGTCGCCGGGTACCGATAGCGCGACGGTATCTGGATCTCGTGATTGATGTTGATGCCGATCCCGATCACCAGGTGATGGATGCTGTCCATGTCCGAACTCATCTCGGTGAGTATCCCCACCACCTTGCCCTCGTTCAACAGGATGTCGTTAGGCCACTTGATCCTTACCTCCAGCCCGGTGCTCCGCTTTATCCCGCGGGCCACGGCCACCGCGGCCATTAGGGTCGCCCGGGGGGCGTACCGCGGAGCGAAGCTCGGCCGGAGTATCACCGTAAAATAGACCCCCGAGTAAGGCGGCGACTCCCACTGCCGGCCCTGCCTTCCCTTCCCCCGGGACTGGTGCTCGGCCACCACGATGGTGCCCTCCCTGGCCCCCTCGCGGGCCAGTTTCTTGGCGACCTCGTTGGTCGAGTCGGTCTCCTCCAGGTAGACCACCTCGCGGCCCATCCACCCGGTATTAAGCCCCCGGGCGATCTCCGCCGGCAGCAGCCGGTCGGGACGCAGCCGGAGGCGGTAGCCCTGCCGCGGCTGGGCGTCGATATCGTACCCCAGCTCCCGCAGAGACCGCACCTGCTTCCATACCGCCGTCCGCGAAACCCCCAGCTCCTGGCTGATATCCTCCCCGGAGACATACCCCTCTTTAGCCGCCAGCAGGTCCAGTAGATTCTTCTTCATATCACACCTCGGTCAATCCTATCAAAAGTCTTCCAGAAGTCCCTTATTCTGAGTATAAATTATAGCATATCTATCAGGAATAAAAAAAACTGGGTGCCGCCAACCCCTTTGCTGATAGTCTTCTTCTGACGCATCAGCATTCAATCGACCCTAAAAAGTGGCCATACTCTGCGGGGGCAGGAGCCCGTTATGGTGCGCAGCGTCTTACTGCCCTGTGAAGGCTGAAAGGCAAAGGGGCGAGCGACAGGAGGTCGCGAGAAAGCAAAGGGCATGGACGCGCGTTTTGCTTTTCCCAGACCCCTTATGCCGAGGCCGAACAGTTGGCAGTAAAGATGCGGGAATATGGAGCGACAGGTCACCGCAGAGTATGGCCCAGCCCTAATCGGATTGAATGCGGCCTTACTTCCCCCCAATTAAAAAAAGCCGCACTAAGCAGCCTTTTTCATAAGATAAATAATAATTCCGATCGGTTTATTACCGAGGCTCAACGATAAACTTGATCGCCGTTCTCTCCTCGCCGTCGATGGCTATCTCCACGAAAGCGGGAACCGCTACCAGATCTACACCGTTGGGAGCCACAAAACCCCGGGTGATGGCGATCGCCTTGATGGCCTGGTTCACCGCGCCGGCGCCTACCGCCTGGATCTCGGCCCGTCCTTTCTCCCTGAGGACGGCCGTAAGCGCACCAGCTACCGACTTGGGGTTGGAGTGAGCAGAAACTTTTAATACTTCCACTATGCAGCCTCCTTTAACCTTCATCTATAAGCTAACCGTTTAACAGCAGTCCAAATGATATTATAGTGTGAGGTTAAGGTATTCGACAGTCTGGATAATATTTCCTGCCATGTTTAAGGGAAAAGCCAGAATATTTTGTTTTGACCTGCACCTTTTGCTGATGTTAACGTCCCGATAATAGTTCAACTATATTGTTTTATTAGGGGTTTGGGATTTTTTTCGGATTCGGAAAAAAGGCGACTCCACCGCCGCCAAATCCCTGGCGACAGCCGGGTCCTCGAGGAAGGGTTAGCTGTGAAAGGAAACAAGACCGGGTTGGCTATCGATCTTTTCTATCGCCAGGCGGGCCGCCTTCTGCTCCGCCTCTTTTTTGGAACCGCCCTCGCCGCGCCCCAGTTCGCGTCCGCTGAAATAGACCCCGACCAGGAACTGCTTGCAGTGGTCCGGCCCGTGTTCCTGAAGCACCCGGTAGCTGACCCCCTGCCCGGTCTGGCGCTGTATCATCTCCTGCAGCCTGGTCTTATAATCCACCCGTCGGCCGCTGTCGCTGTCCAGCGCAAACTGGAGGTACCCGATCACCCTCTCGTAGACCTCTTCCCAGCCCAGTGACAGGTAGATCGCCCCCACCACGGCCTCGAATGCGTCCGCCAGCAGAGAGGCTCGCTCCCGGCCCCCGCCCTGCTCCTCGCCCCGGCCGAGCTGCAGGTAGCGTCCCAGCTCCAGCCGGCGGGCGGCCTCCACCAGGGAGGCGGCGCAGACCACCAGGGCCCTCTGGCGGGTCAGCTCGCCCTCAGGGTAGTCGGGGTAGGCGCGGTATAGGTAATCCCCCACCACCATGCCCAGGACCGCGTCGCCCAGGAACTCCAGCCTCTGGTTGCTCTCCAGGCCCTCCGCCGGGTTCTCGTTCGCGTACGAGGTATGGGTCAGGGCGGTATTGAGCAGGTCGATCGAAACCTCCGTCGCCCCCAGGCGCTCGGCCAGCTCTTCCAGTTGTCCCTTCCGACCTTCTTTCATCTACTTGGTCAGTTCCCGGATCACGTCCACGATCTCCTGCAGGGATTTGACGTTCTCGATCTTTTCGTCCGGAATCTCGATGTCGAACTCTTCCTCCAGCGCCATCACGATCTCGACCACATCCAGCGAATCGGCCTCGATCTGCTCAAAAGTGGTCTCCGGGAGCAGTTTCTCCAGGTCCATCTCCAGGTGCCGGGAGACCACCGCCCGCACCTTTTCAAACAAGGCATCCACTATCGATCCCTACTTTCGTCCTTTTATTCCTCCGCCGGTTCAGCGGTTTCGTCCTCGGGTAAAGAAACCCGGAGCTTCCCGATCAGGTCGTTATCCACGCTCTCCATCGCCACCCGGACCGCGTGCCGGATCGCCCGGGCGCGCGAGCTTCCGTGGCAGATGATGCTTATCCCCTTGACCCCGAGCAGCGGGGCTCCACCGACCTCCGAGTAGTCCAGCCGGTCCTTCAGGGCTTTAAACCCGGGTTTGGCCAGCAGCGCCCCGAGCTTGGTCCGAAGAGACGACATCAACTCCTCCCGGATCATCTCGATCAGGGCCTTGGCGATGCCCTCGGTCAGCTTCAAGGCCACGTTGCCGACAAAGCCGTCGCAGACCACCACGTCGGCTCCCCCGGTCAGGACCTCGCGCCCCTCGATATTCCCGGTAAAGTTAAGCTTCGCCGTTTTAAGCAGCTGATAGGTCTGTTTGGTAAGCTCGTTGCCCTTGGCTTCCTCCTCGCCCACGTTCAGCAGCGCCACCCGCGGGTTCTCTATCCCCAGCAGGTTCGCGGCGTAGATGCTGCCCATGTAGGCGTACTGCTCCAGGTGTTTCGGGCGGCTGTCCACATTGGCCCCCGAGTCCAGCATGACCAGGTTTCCCTTCAAGCCCGGCAGGACCGTCGCGATGGCCGGGCGTTCCACCCCGGGGAGCCTCCCCAGGATCAGGACCGCGGCCGCCATCTGGGCCCCGGTGCTTCCCGCGGACACGATGGCCTGCGCCTTACCCTCGCGCACCAGCCGGGTGGCCACCGCGATAGAGGCGTTCTTCTTCCGCCGGAGCGCCATCACCGGTTCCTCGTCCATCCCGATCACCTGGTCGGCGGGTACGATCTCCAGCTGTTCCTTGAATCGGTCGGGCCCGACCCCCGCTTCCCGCAGCGCCTTTTCCAGCTCACCCCGGATGGCCTCCTCGGGTCCCACCAGCAGCACCTTGACCGGGTAGTTCGCCACGGCCTCCACCGCCCCCCGGACTATCTCGCCCGGGGCGTGGTCCCCGCCCATCGCGTCCAGAGACACTACTACCATAGAATCCTCCCGCAAGCATGCACATACACAAAAGTGCTGCTATCCGCCGGCAGCAGCACTCCTGTCAAAAAGAAACTTCCCGCTAAACTTCCTGGACTTGCCGGCCGTTGTACTGACCGCACTTGGGGCATAAACGGTGCGGCACCGTCAGTTCGTGGCACTGGGGACATTCAACCAGACTGGGGGCAGTGGCTTTCATCGACGACCGCCTTTGACTGGTTTTGCTTTTTGACCTTCTGCGCTTGGGAACTCCCATCCTTGCACCCCCTTTAATCCGATGACCCCAGAAGCCCTCGCAAGACTTCCATTCTAGGATCTATTGTGGTTTCTTCACACCCGCAGGCTCCAAGGTTCAAGTCCTTTCCGCACATCGAGCACAGCCCCTTGCAGTCCTCCCGGCACACCGGTTTCATCGGCAGCGACACCAGGAGGTGTTCGGCGACCAGCTCGCCGATGTCGAACGGCTGATCCTTATAGACCTGATAATACTCCTCGTCATCCGCTTCCAGGTCGTTCTCTATGCCCAGTTCGGCGAGATCGTCCTGATGGACAAAGGCCAGGTTCAGCTTCAGATGCAGCGGATACTCGATCGGGGCCAGGCAGCAGCTGCATTCCAGCCGGACGGTAGAAGACGCCGCAAGGTCCACCAGGATCACGTTCCCGGTGTTGACGGCCTCCACTTCCACGGTCAGCGGCTCGACAAAGCCCACATCCTCGTACTCGGTCTTGAGAGCCGGCAGAGCTTCCTCGAAACGGTACTGCTGCTTCCCTCCCTGCCGCCTGAGTGAAGCCAGGTCAAGAAACAAGAGAAATCACCAGCCTTTTGCCATCGTTAATTATACAAACGCCTACCGGCTTTGTCAAGGAAGCCCAGGAGCTTTTCCCCGACCAAATCTTCTTACTTATAACCGTCGACCAGCACCTTCAGGGCCCCGGTATCGATGTCGACGATCAGCCCGTGGATAGGGGTTCCCGCCGGGATCAGCGGGGACTGCTTCAGCTCCTCCACCACCTTGACCACGTTGCCTTCCTCACTGTCGATAAGCCCCAGCCACTTCTTCAGGTCGATCGAATCCAGCAGTTCGCGTTTGACCCCCTTGTGCACCATTTCCTCCACCAGTTCGTCCACCTTGGCGTGGGCCATGCCGCACCGGGTATGTCCGATAATCATTACCTCTTCCGCGCCGAGTTCGTAGATAGCTACCAGTACGCTGCGGAGAACGTCATTGCTCCCCTCCACTATAGTATTCCCCGCGTTCTTGATCATCTTCGCGTCGCCGCGGGAAATACCCATCGCCGGTTCGAGAAAATCCACCAGGCGGGTATCCATGCAGGTTACCACCGCCAGCTTCTCCTTGGGTCGAGCTGTCATCTGTTCGGGCTTGAACTCGGCCACAAACCTCCGGTTAGCCTCCAGTACCCGGTCCAGCAGTGTCATACGTTCTCCTCCATCCTTTTTCTTATTGCACCTTTTTTAATTAACTCCTCAATATACAGCATTCCCCCAGGCAGGCCCTGAGGGAATGCGTAAGGTTTGAGCTTTGAAAACCCCTATTTGGCGAGGGCGTATGTATCGCGGGCGATAACCAGCTCCTCGTTGGTGGGGATCACGAAGATGCGGACCTTGGAGTCTTTGGTGGCGACGTCCACTTCCTTGCCCCGCACCTTGTTCGCTTCATTGTCCATCTTGATGCCCAGGAATTCCATATCCTCGCAGATCATCTGCCGGATGGGGATGCCGTTCTCGCCCAGGCCAGCGGTGAACACGATACAGTCGCAGCCGTTCAGCAGCGCCATGTATGCACCGATGTAGGCCTTTACGCGATTGGCGTAGACCTGAAGGGTGAGCTGGGCCCGCTTGTTTCCTTCCGCAGCGGCGTCCCCGATGTCACGGAAGTCGTTGCTGACGCCGGAGAGTCCGAGCGCACCGGCCTTCTTGTTCAGGTAGTTGTTGATCTCCGCGGGTCCCATGTTGAGTTTGTCCATGATGAAGAACACGATCGCCGGGTCGATGTCGCCGCAGCGGGTCCCCATGACCAGACCTTCCAGCGGGGTGAAGCCCATGGAGGTGTCGATCACCTTGCCGCCGTCCACAGCCGCCATGCTGGCGCCGTTGCCCAGGTGCAGGGTGATGATCTTGGTGTCCTCGACCTTTTTGCCCAGCATCGCAGCAGCGCGCTGAGTCACGTAGAAGTGCGAGGTGCCGTGGAAACCATAACGGCGGACCTTGAACTTATCGTACAGCTCATAGGGCAGAGCGTACATGAAGTTTTCCGCCTTCATGGTCTGGTGGAAAGCGGTGTCGAACACGGCCACGTGCGGTACGTTCGGCATCAGCGCCTGGCAGGCCTCGATCCCCATCAGGTTGGGAGGATTGTGCAGCGGAGCGATGTCGAAGCAGTCACGGATGACCTGTTTGACCTCATCGGTGATCAGCACCGACTCGGCGAAGGTCTCGCCGCCGTGCACCACCCGATGGCCTACCGCTTTGATCTCCGAAAGGTCTTTGATTACGCCGTACTCCGGATGGACCAGGGTTTCCAGCACCAGCTTCATACCTTCGGTATGGTCCGGCATATCCTTCTCGATAACCACATCAGCAGCACCGTTGGTCCGCTTGTGAGTCAGTACAGTGGCAGGAATGCCCACGCGGTCCATAAGCCCGCTGGCGAGAACCTTTTCATTTTCCATATCGAAAACCTGATACTTGATCGAAGAACTACCAGCATTTACCACTAAAACGTTGAAACTCATCTAAACAAGACCCTCCCTCAAATTCTTCTCTTCGGGTTATAAAACTGAGGCCCATTCAAACCGAAACCGCTTGTTTCGCTCCCCTTCCACCTCCCAGAGTAGTTATTGGGCCTTAACCGCCGTCATCGCGACCACGTTAACAACATCCTCTACGCTGCAGCCCCGAGACAGGTCGTTGACCGGTTTGGCCATCCCCTGCAGGATGGGACCGATAGCTTCCGCCTTCGCCATACGCTGCACCAGCTTGTACCCAATGTTGCCGGCCTGCAGGTCGGGGAAGATAAGTACATTGGCCTTGCCGGCAACCGTGCTGCCGGGGGCCTTGGAGGCTCCCACCTTGGGAACCAGCGCCGCGTCGGCCTGGAACTCACCATCGACCGCCAGCTCGGGCCAGCGCTGTTTGGCGATTTCAGTGGCCTTGATAACCTTGTCAACCAGCTCGTGATCAGCGCTGCCCTTGGTCGAGAAAGAAAGCATCCCGATCACCGGGTCGCTGATCCCCGCCAGCTTACGCGCGGTTTCGGTAGACTGGAAGGCGAACTCGGCCAGCTGTTCCGCCGTCGGATTGGGGGTAACCGCACAGTCGGCGAAAACAAACAGGCCCCGGTCACCAAACTCGCACTCGGGTACGATCATGATGAAGGCGCCGGAGACGGAGTTCATCCCAGGAGCGGTGCGGATTATCTGCAGAGCGGGCCGCAGCACGTCGCCAGTGGTGTTGCGGGCGCCGGCCACCTCTCCGTCGGCTACATTCTTGTATACACACATGGAGCCGAAGTAGAGCGGATCGGACATCAGGGCCTGGGCCTTGTCGATCGTCATCCCCTTGCTCTTGCGCATCTCGTAGAATTCGTTGACGAAACCTTCATAGTACTTGGAGTTCTTGGGATCAATAATTTCAGCCCCGGAAATATTGGCTCCTACCTTGCCCGCCACCGCGGCGATCTCATTCGGGTCACCCAACAGGATCGGGTTGGCGAGCTGCTCCTTAATTATAATCTCTGTGGCCTTGACCGTTCTCTCTTCGGTCCCCTCTGGTAACACGATGGTTTTACGATTGCTGCGAGCCTTATCTCTAATCTGCTCGAGCAGGGTCATAAGAACGCCTCCTTTTCTTTAATCATTCCCTGGTAAATTCCCCGGAAATCCCCAAAATCTATTATAACTTACTATAGTACTTTATGGAACAATGAAATTTGGAAAACCCATAACCCCCAGAGCCGTACGTATCTGGGGAAGAGCCTCCTCGGCGGCCTCCCGACCCAGGTTTATAAGATCCTGGGCCAGATCGAAGCGCGTAATTCCAAAATGGCCCACTTTCGGCTGAATTATCACATCAGCGTTGGATATATAGCTGTCCTGAAGCTGCTTCTCCAGCAGCTCTATCGACTGCATGATCACCCCCAGGGTGTGATTGATCTCTACCTCCCGGCCCCCAAAGTTCACATCAACGCCGATCACAAAATCCGCTCCCAGCTCGCGGGCGGTGTTGACCGGCAGCCTTTCGGTGACCGCCCCGTCCACCATCCACCGGCCGTCACGCTGGACCGGGCAGAACACCCCGGGTATCGAGATGCTGGCGCGGAGCGCCTCCGCAACCTCCCCCTGGTTGATGATCACCCTCTCCCCCGCCTCCAGGTCCGTGGCCACCACCGCCAGCGGCAGCGAAAGGTCCGAAAAGCTCTTGCCCTGGGTCAGCAGATGCAGAAACTGGTAGATCTTATTTCCCTTGATAAAACCCAGCCTCGGCACCTGGGGGTCGAGCAGGCTCCGGAAATCTATCTCGACCACTATTTTCCCCAAAAACCGCATGTCCAGCCCGACTGCCAGGAAGGCCCCGGCAACCGCCCCGATGCTGCTTCCGGTCACCATGTGGATGGGCACCCCGGCCTCCTGAAGGACCTGGATCACGCCTATATGCGCCAGGCCGCGGGCGCTGCCGGCCCCGAGCGCCAGGGCCACCTTTGCGGTTCCGTTTCCCCTTATTCCTTCCATCCTCATCCTAAAACAGGTATATAAAGGTACCAAAGCCAATAAATCTAGTATATAGAAAAGGATATAAAAAATCCATAACCCCACGGTTTTATAGCCAAAAATACCGGGTCCGAAGAAAGCAGGTGCCGCCATGTCCCCGACCTCCGCCGCCGTGAGGACTTCCAACTACACAACCCTGCTGGCCGCCGGGGCGTCGCTCTTCGCGGCCCTGGGGATGGTCTTCTTCCCCCTGGAGGTCTTCTCCGCCTCCACCCAGGGGATCTGGCTCTGGTGGGAGGTGGTCCTCCCCTCCATCCTCCCCTTCCTCATCATCGCCGAGATAATGATCGGGCTCGGTATCCTGGACTTTCTCGGGGCCCTGCTGGAGCCGCTGATGCGCCCGCTCTTCAACCTTCCCGGGTCCGCCGCCTTCGTAGTCGCGATGGGGTTCACCTCGGGGTTCCCGGTGGGGGCCTACCTGACCGGCCGGCTGCGGAGCGCCGGGCACTGCTCTCGGCTGGAAGGAGAGAGGCTGCTCAGCTTTACCAACAACGCCAGCCCCCTGTTCATGCTGGCCGCGGTGCCGATAGGGATGCTGGGGATGCCCGCGCTGGGCGTCTACCTGGCGGCCGTCAACTACGGGGTCAGCCTGCTGATAGGGATACTCTTCCGCTTTTACGGCAGCGGGCAGCCGTCCCCCGTCTCCTGGAGGGGCGGCACCATCGGTTACGGCCGGGGCGCGCTGCAGGCGCTGCTGTCCGGCCGCAGGAAAGACGGCCGACCGCTGGGCCGGCTCATGGGAGACGCGGTCCGCACCAGCGTCATAAGCATATCCGTCATCGGTGGTTTCATCGTCTTTTTTTCGGTCCTGATCAGGCTCCTCGGGGTGCTGGGGGTCTGGGGGGGACTGGTGCGGTTCATGCAGGCCGCGCTTGGCGGACAGGTCCCCGCCGGGGTCCTGGAAGGGGTAAACACGGGCATCTGGGAGATGACCCTGGGGTGCCAGGCGGTCAGCGCCTCCGCCGCCCCAACGGCAATAAAAATAGCCCTGGTGGGCTTTATATTGGGCTGGGCCGGGCTCGCCATCCACGCCCAGGTCGTCAGCATGATCGCCGACACCGACCTGCGCTACGGCCCCTTTATCCTCTCCCGCCTGCTTCACGGCACGCTCTCGGCGGTAATCCTCTATCTCGGTTTTCACCTCAACCTGTTCGACCCCATGCAGCCCGTCGCCGCCCTGGCGGCCCCGGGCCCCGCTGTCGACTGGTTCACCTACCTCACCTGGTCCCTGAAGCTGACGGGCGGAACACTCGCCGTCCTGCTGCTCCTGGCCCTGGGGTGCGGGGCGCTGAAGGCCGGCCGGCCCACCCCCGCCTATCATACTAGGCGCCCTTGGTCTTCCTGAGTTCTTCCCTCCCGCTCTTGACCGCCCGAATGGACTGCTCCAGGTTGATCCCCGCTCTGTCCATTATCTCTTCCAATTCCCTCAACACGTCGTCAGCGTACTCGTTGGCCCCCTGGCGGATCTCCCTCGCCACCTTGCGAGCCTGCTCGATTATCTCCTCAGCGATGCTCTGTGCCTGTTTCGATACCTCGTGGTTCTCCACCATACGGTTCATCTGCATCCGGGTCTCCTCCACCATGTGATCGGCCTCGTACTTGGCGTCGGTGATCACCCGCTCCCGGTCACGGTATATCCGCTTGGCCTCCTCGATCTCCTCCGGCAAGGCGTCCCTTATCTGGTCCAGGTAATCCAGCAACTGGTCGCCGTCCATTATGATCTTATCGGTCAGTGGAAGTCTCCTGCTGTTCTCAACGAACTGCTCCAACTCGTCCAGTAAAGCCATCAGCTTCAACCTAAAATCCCCCCATCATCCTCTGAATTAGCGAAAGCGTAAAAAATCAGATCAGTATCCCCGTAGTTTTGCCGCCGGTAGCAACGGAGCCGGCCCACTATCTCGGGTACTGCCTCGCGGGCGGCGGACTCTGCCACCACTATCCCCCGCGGAGCTACGATGTCCATCTTCGCCAGTTCCTCCAAGGTTGACGTAATCAATTCCCGTTTATAAGGCGGGTCCATGAAAACCAGGTCGAATCCCTGCCCCTTACGCTTCAGGTAAGCGATCGCCGGTCCCACGTCCGTCGTGATGACCTCGGCCTTTTCCGCGAGCCCGGTCTTCGCCAGGTTCGATCGGATCGCCTTTATCGCCGCCGGGTTGTTCTCCACCAGGACCGCGAAATCCGCCCCTCGGCTCAGGGCCTCGATCCCCACCGCACCGCTGCCCGCGAACAGGTCCAGCACCCGGCTGTCGATCACATAAGGGCTCAATATATTAAACAGGGCTTCCCGGACACGATCCGCGGTCGGCCGGGTCTGCCTTCCCGCAGGGGTCTGAAGGCGAAATCCCCGATTGGCACCGGCAATTACGCGCAAAAAATTTCCTCCATTGAATGGAAGCATTATGAACGATTATAGCACAAGGTTGCCGAAAACTCGACAAATTTTTGTTTTTTGGATAATTTCTTCCAGCCGTGGAACACTTTTTATTAATAATATCAATGGAGGGATTTTCATGTCTTTAGACCTCTTGCAGTCGGGCAAAATCCGCCTCGACCTGGCGCTGGAGATGCACGACCTGCTGCGCGGAGCCACCCAGCAGGAGGTGCCCGGGGTCAGGGAGGACAAGGAGCAGTTTCCAAACGCCACCGTCACCACCATCACCATCATGAACTCCCAGGGGGCCCAGCTCATGAACCGCGCGGTAGGGACCTACATCACCATCGACTCCCCCGCCCTGCGCTACTTCGACCCCGCCATCCAGACCGAGATCAGCACCATCCTCGCCGACAAGCTCAAGGCCCTGCTCAAGCTGAGCAACACCTCCACCATCCTACTGGTGGGCCTGGGCAACTGGAACGCCACCCCCGACGCCCTGGGGCCCAAGATAGTCGAGCAGAGCGTCGTCACCCGCCACCTCTTCACGCACGCCCCCGAGGCCCTCTCCCCGGGGATGCGCAACGTCTGCGCCATCGCCCCCGGGGTCCTGGGCATCACCGGGATCGAGACCGCCGAGATACTCAGGGGAGTCGTCGAGAAGGTCCGCCCCGAGGTCATGATCGTGATCGACGCCCTCTCCGCCAAGAGCGTCGACCGCATCGGCAGCACCATCCAGATCGCCGACACCGGCATCTCGCCCGGCTCCGGGGTGGGCAACCAGCGCCAGGGGATCAACCAGGAGACCATGGGCTGCCCGGTCATCGCCGTTGGAGTCCCCACCGTCGTCCACGCCTCCATCATCATGAACGAGGCCATCGAGAAGCTGATGCAGGAGATGAAGCTGTTCCAGGGGATGCGCCCCCCGGCGGTCGACAACTCCATCCGCGAGATCCTCACCCCCTTCGAGGGCAACCTCACCGTCACCCCCAAGGAGGTCGACTCCCTGATCCAGAACCTCTCCAAAACCATCGCGGGCGGGATCAACCAGGCCCTCCACCCGCAGGTCAATCCGGATAACTTTGCGATGTATCTGCAGTAGGGGGAAGTCATAGACGCATATAATAAAAACCCTCGTGTTGAGCGAGGGTTTTTATTGTATTCATGAAAAAAACCACCTCACGGCAGTGTTAATTACACAAATTCTTAATTCATATATTTCCCTAAACTAAAAACTAAAAGAAATTTCTCCATCAAAAAGGTTAGTATCTTTTTGAGTTAATTTCTGAATAAGGATTCCCTTTGCTTTCAATGGTTTTTCTATATATTCATTTACCCAAGCGGGTTGTAAATCATAGTTCAATGAATAGTATATGTCTTGATGATCTTTAGAAAAAACAATTAAAGGTTGATATTCACTACCTTCGAAATTTTCTTCGGAATTATCATAGACATTAATTACATCAGCTACTTCTATGTATGCTGGTAGTAGCTCCATACATAACCCATATCGTCTTCTAACGTCGTCTTCTTTTACATCATGTCCACCTTTAGCAACACGTTTTTTTATGCGTTCTATATTTATTTCAGGGTCTCTGGTGGTTACGAAAACAACTTCGATATAGTATCCTAACGCTTTAGCCCTTTTTAAAAAGGCAATCTTTTCGGGATCAGTACCAACGGTTTCAAACGTAAATTTCTTATTCCAGAGTAAATGCATTTCACGTAATACTTGTAAATCCTTCTTTGCCTTCTTGTACCGATCGTTTACGTCTAAGATTTCCTTATACCTTTTTCTTTTAACCATTTCATCGGGACATAAATAAGGTTTTGGGAAACAAGAGAACACTTGGTATTCAGCGGCTAAACTTGATTTACCAGAACCATTAGGCCCAACGAAAACTAGTATTATTGGTTTCCTACTCATTCAATTATCTTCTGTTCTCTTAATTTTTCTAGTAATTCATAAGTTTCATCAGATAATTCTTCTAGGATTTTATTTACCTCATCGTAAGGGCGTATCCCGACTCTCGATACGGCATACGCAAATTCTTTCGTTAATATACAACCATCATAGGTATTGGTTTCCAAATCAGTTACACTCTTTCTTTTTTTTATTGGGTTTAGGACTGCCATAATTATCACCCTCTAACTTGCCAGATTCCGGAGAGTCCATATCCCCTCTTTATATTCCTAAAGTTAACACCATTATATGCAGGGAAATCTCCATTTACAATATGCCCAAAGGATAAAAAGGTGTCAAATCGACACTTTTTCATAGTACTATTTTGTCAAAATAACGGTTGCCTTAATTAAATTGTAACATAGATGCCTGATTAAGTCATTAGTACCAGGCCTTTTCTAATAACCATCCCGTGTCCTGTTGACAGCGGGGACGGTTCTCGCTGTCAACTTCTTTCGTTAAGGCATTTGTACCCAAAGCGGCGAAGACAGACACAGGGACATTTCTTCCGTCTGTCTCCAAAACCACACCCCGCCAGAATCTCTGTTGCACCAGCATTCAATCGACCCAAAATAGTGGGTGAGCCCTGCGGGGGCAGGAGCCCGTTATGGTGCTCTGCGTCTTACTGCCCTGCGAATGCTGACTGGTAGATGAGGGGCGAGCGACAGGAGGTCGCGAGAAGGCCGATTGCATGGATGCAAATTCGGCCTTATTACCCCATCTACCCGAAGCATGAGCAGTTGGCAGTACAGCAGGGTCGAAGACCCTTTCTCCAACTTGGAGTATAAACAGCATCTGGCGATATAGAAAAGTATGAGCAAGGTATAATGTCCGGGTAATCCGCGTAAGCGGTCGGGAGTATGGAGCGACAGGACACCGCAGGGTGAGGCCCAGCCATACCCATAGATTGAATGCGGCCTTGTAGGGAAAAAAACCTGGTATTTTTAAGCCAGGTTTTTCTTTAATCCTGTTCGATCTTAATCGGACCGTGTTTTTTTCTCATAATCATCTATGAACTCTCGTAAAAGATACTCAATCTGTTTCGTTCTTGACCGGTGCTGGCTCTTGGCGAGTAATTCTAACTTATTAAAAGTTTCATTATTCAAGCGTACTTTAATGACCCTCTTGTTGGCAGCCAAACCGAACCCCTCCCCCAAATGTATCCTTAATGATGATTCTAGCTGTCTGGAGGATTTTGTATACTGCCACTAGACAGGCGGGTGATGTCACTTTTAATGAAATATTTTCCAGGATCTTTATTTGCTCCTTGATAATACCAGTATATTGCCTAAACACTTTAGACACAAAACGCAGTTTTGCAGAAAATCAAAGCCTTGAGAGGGCTTCGCCCTTAGTGCTAAACGCCTCTTTCACTTTGCCGTATTTTTAAAAGGTAAGATTGGGGCGAAAATCAGCCCCTTTTTGAGTATAAAACCGGTCTAACGAGAACGAAACGCGAACTTTATAAGCCCGGTTCCCGGACCTCCGCTTAAGCCTCCATTTTTTCAGAGATTGTAAGATCTGTCCATGAATCTGCCCCTTAAAAACAAAAACAGCCGCCCAAAGAATGGACCGCCTTACCTGGCTCAATACCATTATAAGCTAAAAGTACCTTCTATTCCTGCCAAGTTTCTGCCAATTTTTTTTGACCCTTCACATCTTACCGGAAAGAGCAGTGGACTGTTTCAATGCACCCATCCCTTTTTGAAACCTGCAAATGTGACATGCGCCGCCGGGCATTCGGTATTAAACATACTCTATCTAACCAGCGGCGCACCCCACATTTCAATCATCCCCGGCCGGCACAGCCTAATCCTTCAAGATCGGTTCCCCGGCCTCGACCAGCACCTTGTCACCCAGCATGAAAAGCCCCATCGCGAACAGCAGCAGACCGGTGCCTATCAACAGCCATTCAATCTTGATCAGGTCGGCTATCGGCCCAAACACGAGCATCCCCAAAGGCATCATGCTACTCGAGATCATCCCTAAAACACCAAATACTCTGCCCATAAAACCCTCTTCAACTTTCTGCTGCAATAAAACGGTGGAAGGGGTGTTAAAGAGCGGTATCGCTACTCCGATGAATCCCATGATAACCAGATATATCCAGAAAACCGGGATTACCCCGAGCGCTACGGTGCCAACCGCCATTGCCAGGTTCGATAGTATCATCGAGTGCACCTTGTTTTTGAATCCGCCCCAGGAAGCCATCATGAGTCCTCCCAGTATCATCCCGACGGAAAAGGTGATCTCGATCGCCGTCAGCCGCCAGACATCACTGCCGAAGCTGCGCGCGACCTGGAGCGGGGTCAAGAACGCGGCCGGCGCGACCAGTATAAAGAAGATCGCGCAGAACCAGAAAAAGTGTTTAACATAGGCATGGTTTTTAATGTAATCGAAGCCGGCGCGCATATCGCTGAAATAGCTTACCGCCTGCCGGTTTAAGGCCTTGGCGTGAACCGGCACATGTACGAACAGGAGCAACAATGAGACAGCTATGGCCGCTGTCGCCACATCGATAAAGAATATGGCCTCGATGCTGGCCATGGTCAGCAGCACACCGCTGAGCATCGGGGATACCAGCATGACCAGCGATTGGATGCTGCTGTTCGTCGCATTCACCTGGATGAGCTTATCCTCCGGTACCAGCTGCGGTAAAAAGGCTCCTATGGCCGGCACTTGAACCCCTGACCCAAACGCACGTATGACAGATGCCGCAAAGAGCAGCCATACCGAATCGTATCCGGTTAAAAACAGTACCGCCAGGATAAGCGTGGATGCGGCGATCATAGAATCCGACAAGGCGATCAGCGTTTTACGGCTGTAACGGTCAGCCCATACCCCGGCGAAGGGAGAAAGAAAAAAGGTGGGCAGAAAACCGCAGATGATCGCTATGGTCATCATCGTCCCAGACTGGGTTGTTAGGGTGATGTACCACGTAATCGCATACTGGACCAGCATCGATCCAAAAAGCGATATGTTCTGGCTGCTCAAAAAGAGCATCAGGTTCTTCTTCCAGTTACTGCTCATATGCTCTCCAACTGTTTTTTCAGCACACATACACTATTATCTCCGTTCATTGGTTTTAATCGCTGCTTCAGAAAGCCTCGACCGGGGTCGGTTGGCACGGCGACGAAGAAAACTTGGCTATCGCCAAGCCTCTGGCGAAGGTGAGAGCCTTAGTTGCACTTGCTTGCATCAGAAAGTTCCTAATATACTTTCTGATAGCGTAAATAAAAAGAGGGCAGATTTGTCCTACCCTCTTTAACGTACTTCTACACACCTACTGTCGTTAACTAGGTTTTCCTAAAAAAAGGCAGACCTATCCTGATTACCCTACCCACCGGTAGAGCTGCGCTATTGATTTAATTACGTAAAGCATTAAACCGTAATCTAAAGTTAATAGCGCCCATCCTTCATTAGCCTCCATTCAACAATATCATTAATAATATACACTACATGTTGTTCTTTAACAACTACTTGATCAGCACGATCAGAGGTGAGCAGCCCGCTAGCTCTAACCTATTCCCTTCGTATGATAGACACGTCTCCTGTCCCCTGTGTCTTCCGGTAGTGCAGGACACGCCGCTGGGGATTCATTCTGGTACCCGTGGCAAGATCGACATCGATTTTTACCCTGCCGTGGCTGCAGTATCAGCGGTGTCGGCCTCACTGTTCTGATTTCCCGGGATCAGGTAGTAGATGCTGCCGTAAACATAATAGAACGTGATAAGAACAAAGAAGTTTAATAGCGAAGTCAGGGTCCAGCGGAGCAGCGGTACCCTGCCGACTGTTAAGATTATCACTTCCACTATGATTTCTGCAATCAATAAAAAGATGGTGTTTAAAACAAACGCGCCCAGGTATTTTTTAAAGACCGGTTTAATACGCGACATGCTGGAACTGAATGAAAACGCCTCTCCCCACTTATCGGTAGCCGAGTAGAACGCTACCGACATCGGGACCGAGAATAAGAACACCAGATACAGGAGATATGCGAGAAAGCTCAGTAAATCTGATTCAGTAAAGAGGTTTATGGCCATTCTTAAAAAGAAGGGTATCACCAGGTAAGCGAAATAAAGCATAGAGGCGGAGAATCCTTTTACAAAAAGGTCCCAACCACTGCCCCAGGCCGGCATCTCTTCCTTCCCCCTGGCAGCGTTGCCCATCAATTCCACGGCATACCCGTGGCTTATTACATTGATGATAGGGATAATACTGAACAACATCGCCTTTAGGGTTTTTTTAGTGGAATCACCCGAACCAAATAGTATTCCCCATGCTTTCCCGATACCCAAAATAATACCCCCCTTAATAAACATTTTTTACTCTGGCAGGACCTGAACCGGGAAAGCCAGGGCCCGCGTCTCCGGTCCGCCGTCGGTCTGGACGGTGGTGGAAGCGAATACGATGCCCACCACTTTCCCCCGGCTGTTTATAACCGGGCTTCCGCTGTTGCCGGGGTTGATCGGGATATTTATGTCAAAGATTGGAGTCTGGCTGTCCGTCGTCCGGTGAAACGACCCGACACTCCCTCTCTGGGATATCTTTTCGAAGCCCAGGGGATTGCCGATGATGGTGACCGTGTCGCCGCTTTTTACCCGGTTTTCCCGGTCCAGCTCTACGACCGGCAGGTCCCGGGCATCATCCCTGACCGTCACTACCACCAGGTCGGCGCCGGGGACCGCCCGGTACTGGTCGGTGAAGTACCTCCTCCCGTCACCGAACTGGATGACGATCATCCGGGAGTCGCCGACGATGTGCTGGTTGGTTATGACCGTCCCGGACGGCGAGATGTTAAAGCCGGTGCCCCTCCGCAGCCCGGCCTCCACGCTGACGACTGCCGGCCGGCACCTCCGAACGATCTCGTCCTCCGCCAGGTCCTTGCTCTGGTCGAGGAAGCTGAATCTGCCGGAAAAGAGGTTGGTAAAGTCCAGCGATATCAAGGCTATAAAGGCCAGGACGGTTAAAAGCGCCAGCGCCTTTTTCAGACAGCCCCCGGCCCTTGAGACCTCTTCCTGGTCTTCATCTTCCCCGAACTCCGCGGGGGTATCTTGGTGGTACTCTTCTCCGTTCATGGCTGTTTCTCCTTTGGTCTCAACCGCTGTCCCGCTGCCAGCCAGGTATCCGGTAAACTTCGCGGATAATCAGTGTTTCGATACAAATCGATTATTCCCTTCTGCGGCGCGCGCCGCCGGTATTAAGTGACTGGCAATCGGAAGCGTCCCCGATGTCGCTCCTGATCGAATACTTACTAACCGTTAGGGAAAGATAACAGCGAAGAAAACTTGGCTATCGCCAAGCCTCTGGTGCAAGCGATAGCCCAAGTTGCACTTGCTTGCATCGGAAAGTCCCCTAATATACTTTCCGATAGCGCGAAGAAAACTTGGCTATCGCCAAGCCTCTAGCGCAGGCGAAAGCCCTAGTTACACTTGCCTGCATCAGAAAGTTCCCCTTATATACTTTCTGATAGCGCACAAAATCCCGGGTGGTTAAAGAAGCCTGGAAGCGCCTCTGCGTGTCATAGACCGGGTGAAACCAGTCGTTAGACCACAGTTAAGGGAGTTGATTGACGAGTGAACAAGTTCATCCAGGGCCTGGATTTAGGGGCACAAGGCGTATGGTTCCCGATAGTGATTGGCGTGATCGCTTTATTATTCGTGGTGTTGATGCCAAAGAAGAGGCTCAATTGGATGGGAATATACCTGACCTTCGGCGTGGTGGGGTATGTGACCATAATGCTGGATATATTCATCCTGGGGCAGTATGTGGACCTGTTTGACATTGGCGACCCGTTTCTGGAGGGTATCGGAGATTTATTCACTTATACCATAATCCCTCCTTGTCTGGCGGTAATTTTTTTGAATTATTTTGACCGTTTGCAGAAGTGGTGGTATGTGGCGTTTTTTATGGCGGTCTCCTTTTCTTACGAGTGGGTGCTGACCAGATTAGGTTTTATGGTATTAAAGGGCTGGCAGAACTGGTACTCGATACCGGTGTATTTTCTGGTATATAGTTATTGGCTGCCGTGGCATTTCGGGTTATTAAAAAGCACCCGCGGAACAATAGAACCGGATGCGCCGCTGTATACTGCAAAGGGTATAGCCGATAGGCACGGTTTTAATATCGGGCGGGTGTTCAGTGTTCGAAAAAAGGTTAGATGACCGTGCTTTCTGGTCGGGTTAGACGAAATATCAATATACCAGTTTTCAAGCAGAGAGGATTGAGTGATGGAGTCGGGTTATGACCAGCTTGATAAAGGAAGCGTGAACGAAACGGAGATATGCTCAGCCAGCCGAGGGGTCGGCAGTACTGAAGAATTTCACGCTGGCCACCCGGGGTTGAATTCTTCGGAGATAGCGAATCTCTGGAACTCGTACATGTACTTCGACATGATCTCCGGCTTCTTGAAATACCTGTTCCAGCACGTCGAGGATGAAGAAATAAAATCCCTGGTAGGGGAAGCCGCGTCGCTATATGAGCAGCGGGTGAAGGATAATGGAAGGATCATGGAACAGGGAGGCCTGCCCGTACCAGCCGGTTTTACAGCGGAGGACATAAAGCTGGATGCGCCCCGTCTTTATTCCGACCTCTTTTGCATCTATTACCTGTTCTGTCTTGAAAGGTTCGTTATTCCAAGGAACTCCTTCAACCTTGGATTATCGACCCGCAAAGACGTGAGGGCCTTCTACGAACACAGCGTTACCACGGGCATGCGGCTCTTTGAGCGGGTGGCTGATGTTCTGCTCGCCAAGGGCCTGTACATCAGGTTTCCTTACGTCACAGTCGCTAAAGGCGTTGACTTTGTAAAAAAGCAGGACTTTTTAACCGGGTTCCTGGGCGAGAGAAGGCCGGCCCTGGCTCAGGAGGTGGCCTCGTCGTTTCACGTGGTGTTCCTGAATTCGGTGGGCAAGCATCTGTTGACCGGGTTCAGGCAGACGGCCAGGTCGGAGCAGGTCAGGGATTATATCGACCGGGGGAAAAGACTGGCGGAAAAAATCATAGATATCTTCAGCTCAAACCTGAAAGCGGAAGATATCCCGGTACCGATGTTCTGGGATTCGATGGTGACGGATTCGACCGAGCCCCCGGTCTCGGATAAGCTGATGCTGTTTCACATCGCACTCATGAATACCTGCGGGGCGATGGAGTATTCTCTGCTCATGGCCCTCAATTTCAGACACGACCTCAAGGTCAAATACCTGCAAATCATGGCCGAAGCGGGAGACTTCGCGGAAGACTGCACCAATATCCTGATCGACAAGGGATGGTTCGAGGAGCCGCCGCGGGTAGTGGACCGGCGTGAACTGGTCAATGAGTCAGCGCACTAAACCTGGCTGCCTGGGGTCTTCAAGGTTTATGCAGGACCATTCTAAAGGTGCAGAGGTTATACCCTTTGCAGACCAGAAGGTCTTCGGGCCGCTCCACATCGGTTTCGCCATAATCGAATCCTTCCGGGATAATCTCGATAAACTCCTGCGGGTGTTTGATCCATACCGTTAAAAAACTGGGGTCCAGGGTTATGTCCAGGGTTATTACCGCCCTGCCGCCAGGCTTCAAGATTCGGTAAAACTCCTTCATCGCCTCCCGGGTATGGTCTTTGCCTAGATGCTCGATTACGCTGATGCAGTAAACGGTTTCTATCGACTCGTCGGGCAGGCCGGTGTTTAACAGGTCGGCATGGACGTACTCGACGTTAGCCGTTTCCGGAAGACTTTTCACCCGTACATCGATATCCACCGCGTAAACCTTGTCGGAGTACCTGGCCAGGATATAAACGAACGGGTGATTCATCCCGCACCCGGCGTCTACTACCGTTTCACCCGGCTTTATCTGGCTTTTGGCCCAAGTGTATTCGTACGGCCGGCTCCACCATTCCGGGGGTATTTCAAACCCCTCTATATTACGGCTGTGTTCGTCCGAGATTCTAAAGTACCGATTCATAAATCAGGCCTCCTTCGGGTTTGGGGCTTAGATACTCTTGTACTGCTTGAAATCACGTGCCTTGAAATTATATGCCGACGGGAGGCCCGGTTGACACAGGCAGCTTCCCCAGTTGCGCATACTTTGCAATAAAATAGAAAAACACTAAGAAAGACAGATTGACGGGGGCGGTTGAAAATGTAAGGGCTTTCAGCAGGATGCTACAGAAATAGAGAATCGACCCGGGGGGCACGATGAACAACTCAAGGAGATTAATAACATGAGCAACAAGGTAATAATGTGGTCGATGCTGATCCTGCCCTGGTTTACCCTCCTGCTGATGAAGAGAGAAGAGGTCAAGCGCTACATGCCGGTTGGCTTGTTCGCCATCGTCTCCAGTATAGTGATCGTCGATATCGGGGCTACCTTAAACCTATGGGCCCTCAGGGACAATATTTTTCCGTTCGGCAAGGTTTTCTCTTATCACCTGGGAGGAATTCCGGTAGTAACGATGTGGCTTTTTAAGTTTACTTACGGGAGATTTTTACGGTATGTCACTGTGGATGTGTTCTATAATCTCGCGTTCGCTTTCTTAATGTCACCCTGGTTAGCTGCCCGTGGGATTCGTGAAAATGTCGAGGTTACTGCCTTGGGTTTATTTTTTATAATTACTGTTCATGGAATTTTACTTTACATCTACCAGCTGTGGCAGGAAAACGCATTGATTCCGGCGTTTAAGGAATACCTCTCGCCCAAGCTGCGGCCGGCCGCGACCAAACCGTTTTTTAAAGACCGGGATAAACCTGATTAGCCCCCTGCTGAAAAAACAAGGAAGCGCGGGAGTCGTCCCGCGCTTCCTCGTTTGTCTGATGTATACGCTGGGTATTAATTCGCCAGGGCTTTGCCTTCCAGCTTCAGCGCCTTCTTGTGCTTTCTCCTCAGGGTCCAGTCATCCAGCAGGGTAAAAACTACCGGGACCAGGAACAGGGTGACGAAGGTCGCGGCCAGCAGGCCGCCGATGACCACGATGGCCAGCGGGGCGTTGGTCTCGCTGCCTTCCCCCAGCCCGATTGCCAGGGGTATCATGGCCAGGATGGTAGCCAGCGCGGTCATCAGGATCGGCCGCAGCCTGACCCGGCCGGTCTCCAGCAGCGCTTCGGTCCGTTCCATCCCCGCCTCGAGCATCTGCTTCAGGTAGTCCACGTAAACGATGGCGTTCGCCACGGCTATACCCACCAGCATAATGACCCCGATAAACGCGTTGACGCTGAAGGTCTTCCCCGTCACCAGCAGCGCCAGGACGATCCCGATGACGGCGCCGGGGAGGGAGAACATGATCACGAACGGGTCTCGAAATGATTCGTACTGCACCACCATGACCACGTAGACCAGCATTATCGCCAGCAAGAGCGCCAGGAGCAGGCTGGAAAAGGCGTCTACCAGCTGTTCATACTGGCCGCCGAATTCTATGGTGTATCCCGCGGGCAGCTTCACTTCGGCTATCCCAGCCTCGATATCCACGGTGACGCTGTTCAGGTCGCGGTCCGACAGGTCGCAGGAGATGGTCCCCAGGCGGGTCTGGTCTTCCCGCTGGATCTGGACCGGCCCGGTCGAGAGTTCAAAGGAGGCGATCTCGGTCAGGGGGATGGCGCTGCCCCTCGAGTCGATGATCTGGAGCTGCTTCAGGACCTCCATGTCGCTGGAGCCGTTTTTGCTGCTGGTCACCCGGACGTCGATCTCTTCTCCCGCCAGACGGTAGTAGGTGACGACCGAACCGTCGATGGCGGTCTTTATCTCCCGGGAAACCTGCGCCGGCGTCAGCCCCAGGTCCATGGCCCGCTGACGGTCGATCCTCACCTGCACCTCGGGGTTTCCATCCTCCAGCGAGGAGGTCACGTTGCGGGTTCCGGGGACCTTTTCCACGATGGTCTTGACCTGGTTGGAGAGGGCACGCAGGGTATCGAGGTCATCGCCCTGCACCTTAATCTGGACGGCGCCTCCCTGACTGCTCATCATCATCCCGCTGCTCACGGTCACCGTGCATTTGACGCCGGGGATGTCCTTGAGCGACTGCCTCATCTCCTCGGCCACCTGCTCTATCCCATCCCGCTGACCCATGGGCAGCAGATGCGCGGTGTAGGTGGCCTTGTTGGACGCGGCGTTGGCCATCGTCATCCTCTCCGAGGTGCCGACGCTGACGAACGCGAAATCGACAGCGGGGTTCTCCAGTATCCGCTGCTCGGCTATCGAGGCTACCTTATCCACGCTCTCCAGGCTCGACCCCCGGTCCGCCTCGACGGTCACGTTGATCTGGCCTGTATCCGATGCGGGCATGAACTCGGCTCCGACAGAAAATAAACCGAGCAGCGTGAAAACGATCAGCCCTATCACAACGCTGCTTACAACCACGCCCCGATGCCCCAAGGCCCAGCTTAGCCATCTCTTGTACACGTCGCCCAGGCCGTCCAGCCATTCCCCCATGCTGTGGAACTTCCTGCTGATCAGGCCTTTGCCGGGTTTTATCTCCATGGCCTTGTCCGTCAGCATGCGGGAGGACATGAACGGGACCACCGCCAGAGCCACCAGCAGGGAACACCCGATGGCCACACAGATGGTGAGGGTCAGCGGCCGGAACATGACCCCGCTTATCCCCCCGGCCAGACCGATCGGCAGGAACACGACTATCAGGGTCAGGGTGCTCGCCAGGACCGCCCCACCCACCTGGCTGGTCCCCTCCAGGGCCGCTTCCTTGGCGGAACGGCCCATGCTGCGGTGGCGGTAGATGTTTTCGAAAACCACGATGGAGTCGTCAATCATCCGCCCCACCCCCAGGGCCAGGCCTCCCAGCGTGATTAAATTCAGGGTGCTGCCGGTGTAAAACAGCACGATGAAGGTGGCCACCAGCGAGAGGGGTATCGCTATCCCCACGATGCCCGTGCTCCGCAGGTTGCGCATGAACACGAATATGATCAGTACTGCCAGGAACGCGCCTTCCAGCAGCGTCTTGCCGGTGCTGCGGATCGACTTGTTGATGAAGTCCGACTGGTCCATGACGTACCGGACCTCGACCTTGTCGCCGAGTCGGCCCTTGAGCTTTTCCATCTCCGCCTTGACGCTGTTGCAGGCTTCCACGGTATTGCCGTCGGTCGCCTTCTGGACCAAGAGGCCCACCACCGGTTTTCCGTTGACCCGGTTGAGCTGGGTGACCTCCTTGTAGGTTTCAGTGATGTCGGCGATCTCCCGGAGCTGGATCTTGCTGCCGTTGGAGGTCGTGAGCGCGACCTCGCCGACATGGTCCACGGTCTCAAACTGCTGCAGGCTGCGGACGAAGTATTTCCTCTCCCCATAGGCGATCTGGCCGCTGGACATGTTGTAGTTCTCGGCCGCCAGGAAGCTGCCGATCTGGGTCAGGCTCAGACCGTAGTTCTGGGCCTTCACCGGGTCGACCGCCACCCGGACCTCGCGTTCGAGACCGCCGATGGACGACACCGAAGCCACCCCGGAGATGCGCGACAGCTGGGGCTCGATGTCATCTTCCGCTATGGTCTGCAGCTGGGCCAGGGAAAGCTCATTTGAACCGATCGTCACCACGATCACCGGCATCATATTCAGGTCTACCTTCATCACCTGCGGTTTGCCCACATCCTCCGGGAGGTAGGACTCGGCCATCGAGATCTTGTCCCGGATATCCGCCATGGCGGTGTCCATGTTGGTTCCGTAGTTGAACCCGATAAACACCATGGACGAGTTGGAGTTGGACCGGGATACCAGGGTGTCGATGTTGCTGACCGTGGCGACCATGTTCTCGATCGGTTTGCTGACCTGCTGCTCGATCTCTTCCGGGCCGGCTCCCTGGTAGCTGGTTATCACCGCCGCGTAAGGCAGTTCCATGTCGGGCATCCAGTCAGTACGCATCTGGGCCACGCTCATCGCGCCGATGATGGTTATCGCCGCGATCAGGATGATGACGGTCGCGGGCCGGTTTACTGAAAACTGGGCGATTCTCCTTATCATCTTACTTTCCCCCGTCAGTAAAATTCAGCACGCTGGTCTCATCGATGAGGGTGTTGCCCTTGGTGACGACCCTCTGCCCCACCTGAAGGCCCCTGGTTATCTCGGTGTAGGTCCCATCGTTGATCCCGGTCTGGACTATTACCGCCTGCGCACGGTTTTCACCGTTGACGACGTACACGATGTTCTCACCGTTTTTCGGCAGGACCGCGACCATGGGTATGACGGTGGCGCCCGCCTTCTGCCTCGTCCCCAGCATAATCTCGGCGAACATCCCCGATTTCACCTGTGACTCGAGGTTGTTGGGCAGGGAAACCTTGACCGGGTAGGTGCGCGTGATCGAATCGGGGACAGACGCGACGCTCTTGACGGTACCGGTGAGCGGCTCATCGCCGACGGCCCTGACCAGCACCTTGACGTCCGCCCCGGCCTGGATCGAGGACACGTCAGACTCGCTGACCCTGACCTCCACCTCCAGGTCCGCGGTGTCGTTGATAACCGCGACCGGGCTCGCCATGCTGGTCGTGTCCCCGACCCTGACATCGACGCGCCCGACGATCCCGGCCATGGGGCTCACGATATCGCAGTCAGCCAGGTTCTGCTGGGCCAGATTGAGCGCGGCCTGGGCCTGGGCCACACCCGCTTCCGCGGCGCCGGTGTTGAGGGCGTCATACGCGGCCTTGGCCGCCTCCAGGGCTTGGTCGGAAATAGCCCCTGAACTATGCAGCCCCTGGGCGCGCTCATAGTTGGACAGAGCCGTCTGCCGCTGAACCTCGTTGGCAGCCGCCGCGGCTCGGGTGGAGGCCAGGGCCGCCTCGGCCTGCTGGACAGAGGCGTCCAGCTTGCTGCGGTCCAGGCTGATGATAACCTCCCCCTGCCTGACCGCCTGACCCTCGATCACGTAAACTGCCGTCACCCTACGCGCCACCTTGGGCATCACCGCCTCTTCGCGGCTGCCCTTCAGTTTGCCGGAGTAGCTCGAATACCTGGTTATATCCATGGTTTTTACTACCGCTGTCTCGACGTTGAGTACATTAGGCGGCGCTTCCTGCTGCTTCTTGCTGCAGCCGCCGGCCCCGATCAGCAGTGAGATGATGACCAGCCCCAACATGAAATTCCGACGCCCTGTTTTCACCCTGAATCCTCCTCTTTCAGTCATTCAATCTTATCGGCGCACCGCGGCCCTCCATCCGTCGGCTGGGGACCGCATCGGCGTCCGCAAACGCGGCTGGGACGCCCCAGTCTATTTGTGTAATAATAACGGCTCCCGCCCTCTAGGGGCCCTTCCCCCTCTCCAGCACCTCCCGGAGCGCGGTCAGCCCTTCTATCATGGACTCTATCTGGGTATCGGGTATCTCGTCCAGCAGGTTGGAGAACTGTTCCTCCGCGCGCCCCACGATTTCTCTTAAAAGATCGAGCCCGGGTTGGGTAAGGAAGATCCGGGTCAGCCGCTGGTCGTTTTTATCCGGCCGCTTATCCGCCATCCCCTTGAGGCTCAGCTCCTCGATCGTGGTGGAGATGTACGACTTGGCCAGCCCGCTCTGCCTCGCCAGCTCGCTCACCGTAATCCCCGGCTCCCTTTCGACCTGGACCATGATAATCAGGTGAGTGAAGGGCAGGTTGTACTGCTTGAACATTTCCTTGTGGTGCTCCATCAGCCGGGTATGCACCACCCGAAACAGCTCCATCAGGTATAAACGCTGGTCCACTATATCTACCACCCCTGATCTATATAAGTATTCACCGGCAACCCGTTTTATTTGTTCTTTAGCGAACATTCTGTCCAGAACCATATTACCCAAAATCTGCATCCCCGTCAATCACTTTAATGAGCGAATAAAACACCCCCTATGATAGTAAAAACACTGTCATAGGGGGTTTTATGACACCGGCGACCCTCTGATCGCCAGCTACGGTTGATGCACGGTGCTGCCCTTGGCGAACTCGGCGCTTTCCCGGGGGTAATCCGTCCGGTAGTGGGAACCCCGGCTCTCTTTCCGCCACAGCGCGCTGCTGGTTATCATCTGCCCGGTGGCCACCATGCTGCGCAGCTCGTGCAGCTTCAGGAGGCTCCTGGGATCAGCCGCGGCGGCGTTTTTTATCGACTCCTCGATGCTGGCGAGGTCCCGTCCAGCCTGCTCCATCCCCGACCCGTCTCTGACCGGGCCCAGGTGGTCCCACATGGTCCGCTTCACCTGCTGCCGCAGCTGGTTGATCTCACCTGAGGCGAGGGTCCGGGGCTTCCCGAAAAAGGTGACAGACTTGACAGCCGTTTCCAGGAGGCTGCCGCCGATATTGGGGAGCGGCTGGGCCGAAGCCATTTCGGCCGCGCTTATCCCGCCCGTCCGGCCGAAGACCAGGCACTCGGTGAGGGCGTTGCCGCCCATCCGGTTGGCCCCGTGCACACCCCCGGCGGCCTCTCCCACGGCGATCAGCCCTTCTACCGTGGTCCGCGCCTGGGTGTCGATTGATACCCCTCCCATGCAGAAGTGGGTGGTGGGGGTTACCTTCCAGCGGGGCGCCTTGTCCTTCCCCTCGGGGTAAACGATATTCCTGATATGGGGATTCAGCGCGAGTTCCTCGGGCGTGGTTTCCGAAAAATCCAGGTACACGCTGGAGCCCGACCTTTCGCTCGATACTATGGCCCGAGCCAATTCATCCCTCATGGTGATCATAGCGGTGCTGAGCGTGATCTTCGCGTTCAGCCGGGTTGCGATGACGTCCCGGCCTTCCTGGTCGATCAGCCGCGCGCTGTCAGGGGTGGGCTGGAAAAACAGGCGGCGCGGCTGCCCCTTTTCCGCCGCGGCCAGGGAATAGAACTGGATGAACTCCATGTCCCTCAGCGCCGCTCCGGCGCGGGCGGCCATGGCGTAGGAGTCGCCGCAGATGCTTTCCGGGTTGTTGTGGACCTCGAAGATGCCCCCGCAGCCGCCCGCAGCCAGCACTACCGCCTTCGACCTGACCAGCAGCATCTCGCCTAAGCGGCTTAGGGCCAGGAGTCCTTTGCAGTGGTTGTCTTCCACGATAAGCTCCACCGCGGTGTACCCGGCCAGGTATTCTATTCCCGCCCCGGTAAAGGCCGTCACCAGGGCCGCGGTCAGGTCCCTCCCGTCGCCGGGAACAATGCCGCCCGCCTTCCCTATCTTACAGGCCCCCTTGCCCATGGCGACGAATCTGACCCCCGTCATCCTGGCCATTTCGTCCAAGGTTTCGCCGATCTCAGATACCAGCTTCCACGCCAGCACCTGGTCGTTGATCCCTTTGCCGACCTGCATGGTCTGGGTAAACATGCTCTCCACGCCGTACCCTTCTCCGGGGGCGTTGAAGCGCCCATTGGAGCTGATGCTGCAGGTCCCCCTCCCGGGTGAGAATTTACCCAGGGTCAGGACTTTCGCCCCCCGGGAATGGGCGGCCAGGGCGGCCATCATGCCCGCTAACCCGCTGCCGATGATGCATACCTCGGTTTCTACTTCCCTGACAGACATCGTTTATTCTCCTTCGCAAGGTGATGGTGATTCATACCAAAGCAGGCTGTCCCTGTATTCTACTCCACCGCGGGCCCGCCGGTCAAGAGGCCGCCGCCGGGGCTCAGCTGACCGACGAAAGGGGTTCCGGCTCTGGCAGGAAGCCTTCCAGATAAAAACCCACACGAGAAGTCCCCCGCTCCCCGGAAGAGGAATTAACGGGATCGATGCGGAATACGGTTAGGTAAAAACTTTCGGGGACGTGATACGAGATGAAATCAGCCGAGATGTCCAAAATCCTCTCCATGCTGGACAAGATGGCCTTTCAGGAACTGCTGGCCGACATACGCGGGAAATCGCTCGAACACTACCACGAGCTGCTGAACCAGGGCTTCACCAGCGAAGACGCGCTGCTCGACACCATCGCCCAGGCCTGCTACCATACCCTGCGGTTCTCCGCCTCCATCGCCATCGCCTTCAGCTTCCTCGAAAGCGAGGACCGGGAACAGATAAGCCAGGGCATCACCCAGATCCTGAAGACCTTCAACTAGAAACCGCAGATCAATCGTATAGAATCGAGGTTGGTATGGAAGCGGTATTATTCATCGGGATGCCCGCGGTTGGGAAGAGCACCTTCTACCGGGAGAGGTTCTTCAAGACCCACGTGCGGATAAACCTGGACATGCTGAAGACCAGAAACCGGGAGCGGATACTGTTCGAGGCCTGCCTGAAGGCGAAGCAGTCCTTCGTGGTGGACAACACCAACCCCACCGCCGCGGACCGTTTAAGATACATCGAGGCGGCCAGGACCGCCGGGTTTTCGGTCATCGGGTACTACTTTCAGTCGAGGATGCAGGACTCTCTCCTGAGGAACGAACAGCGTTCGGGCCGGGAACGCGTCCCCGCGGCGGCCCTGAGAGGAATCCGAAACAAGATACAGCCCCCCGGCCTTCAGGAGGGCTTCGACGAGCTGTATTACGTCAGGATAGATAAGAAAACCCTCGGCTAATCGCCTCGGGCCTTTAAGTCTATCTGATATCCGAGATTTTATACTCATAACCGTGAATCCCTTGGTAATACTCGGGGTACATTTCCCCTCCACATTTTTCACAGCTA
>JABLWZ010000019.1 GCA_013178275.1 Bacillota bacterium
ATCAGGTCAGGATCGAGGCCGCTTAATTTTTCGTTATTTGTTTTTTCTTTAAAAGCTACGTTATTGAACCCTTTTGGGAGGGGTTTAGTCAGGTGTTGCCTTTCCGGAACTGTTATTTTCAGGACAGGGAGTGGGTTTGACGACGTTAGTTATATCTGGCGTAACCGCTACGAATATTGGCCGGATAACCGGGTAAAGAGCGCTAGTACTGGCATTTTCAGCTTCAATCATATTAATTTTGATTACTACTACGATGAGAGCGGACGGGTATTTCTGATGAGGTACAAGTACGGAGTCAGCATTTCAAGCTCGGAACCGACCTACGATCGAAACCTGTGCTATTACCGGAATGGCTGGCTGCAAAAAATCCAGGATTCGGGACTCCCCAATAGTGTCCCATTCATCTATAATTATTACGACAACGGAAATATTGCCTCCGAGACCTCCTGTGCGGGTAGTGAGAACTACACTTACGACAGCAACAACCGGCTGACCCAGTGGACCTATATCCCGACCAGCGGCAGTACGGTACAGCAGAACTACGCCTACGACGCGGCTGGGAACCTGACCAACAAGGGAGGGACTAGTTACTCGTATAACAATGCCAACCACATCACCAACGCCGGGTTCACCTACGACCACAACGGTAACCTGACCAGTGACGGGACCCGTACTTACACCTACAACGCCCTGGATCAACTGGTACAGGTAACCGGCGGCGGGATCACCGCCACCTATGAGTACGACTATAGCGGACTGAGGACCAGCAAGACCGTGAACGGGGTGACTACCACCTACAGCTGGGATGCCCTGGGACGGCTGGTGAAAGAAACCGCCTCGGGCAGCTACACCTACTATACATATGACGCCAATGGCAATATACTGGGATTGGATAGGGCGAGCGACAATACCTATATCGTGCACACCAACCAGCGGGGCGACGTGGTTTCGGTAACCGATAAAACCCACACCATCGTGGCCCAGTACCAATATGACCCGTGGGGAACCATCACCTCGTACACGGGGACCCTGAACCAGCCCTACCGCTACGCTGGGTACTGGTATGACGAAGAGACCGGGCTCTACTACCTGAAGAGCAGATATTACAGCCCTACTCTGGGAAGGTTCTTGACCAGGGATGCTCATGGCTATATTAATATTACTAATCCTAAGACGTTAAATCTGTATGCTTACTGCGGGAATAATCCGGTAAATAGAACTGACCCTAGTGGGACAACACCGGGATATAATGATGCTACAGGTGAATGTACAAATAATCAGCCTGGAGTTACTTATACTGATGTATCAGTAGCCGTTTATACTGATGATGAAGGGAATATAACGGGATATAGCGTAAACGGGAATTACATTAGCACAGAAAGTAGTTGGAGTGGCACAAGAGGTATTGGATTAAGTGGTCAGACGGAGGCTGGATTAGTCCTATCTGTAAATTGGCAAGTTGTGTGGGATGGTCAAGGAAATAAAGGAATTACCTTAACTTTTGTTCCCTTAACTGGTGGAGGAACTATAGACGCTAGTCTTTGTGGTGTATATTCAAGAACGGGTGCTATGACCATAAATGATTTAGGAGGATGGTCAACTAATTTTGGAGGTTCGGTAGGATATGTGGTTACTGGTGGTGTTGAAAGGACTTACGGTAACAACTACACTGGTATGACATATTCTGGTGGAGTAGGAGTTGCTCCGGCAGAAGTACACGCAACAAGAAGTTATACTATTATGGTATACAAGTGGAAATAAAGTAAAGGGTTGATAATAAGCCTTAAGACGCTAGGCGTTAATGGAGAATTAGGATGAAAGATTATATTGAAGAATTTAAAAAATATTTAGAATGGGAAGAGAAAATTCTATGGGAAGGGCACCCTGAAGCGAACATTTTCTTTACAAAATGGGATATAATATATGTTCCTATGGGTTTTTTCTTAATATTAGCCTTGTTAAAAACATTAACACTTGAAGATATACTTGGAATACAAATTATTATTTTAGGACCTATTATTGTATTATATCTATTTGTGATTTTCGGAAGGTTCTTTTTTAAGTACGTTAACAAGAAGCGAACTGTTTATTATGTTACAAACAAAAGAATACTGGTTTATAATAAATCTAGCGAGAGAATCATCCGTGAGATTCATATTCACTCAATAAAAAATATAACGAAAGATATTCATAACAACAGAATGGGAACAATAGAATTTGGAGAAACACCAATAATGCAAATGTTTGGAGGAAATACAGGTTTTGACTATTTCGAGACATTAGAGAGATTTGCCGAGAAATTAGGTAAAATTTTCTATGGTTCAGGTCCAATGGTCCCGATATTTTATGATATTAAAGATGCTGAATCTGTGTATAGAATGGTTAATGAACTTAGGAGAAAATAAACACAAACACCATCACTCCAGTTCCCCGCAAAACTGGGGTTTTCTTTTTTGTGGGTGGATTTACCTGCATTCATCATACGGATGAATGACTGGAGGGCATCGAGGACAGCGAGAGGATGAATTTTGCTCTGCTTTTCGATGGCCTCCTGGGGCATTGTCGTAAAGGTGGGAGGGAGAAGGAAGGGCCAGAGAAATAAACCTGGCCCTTTTGCTGATCGATTAGACTAATAAACGCTGCCGTTCTTGACCATGCTCAGGGGAACAGAGTACAGTATAGGTCTCTTTCCACAGGCAGGCCGAGAGGGCCGCGAATCTCCTGCAGTTCATCCAGCTGAAGTACCCGAGTTCGGTTTCGAATCCCTTGACCAGGCCAAAGAAGAGGAGGTCATTGGGGTCGTATTCCGTGGCGGGTTGACACCGGTGATGCTTCTCGCTGTCAACCTTATTAAGCCCCGGTAAATAAGATGGCAGAAACATGGCAGGAACAGGTGGTACTTTTATCGTATAATGATAATCGGGAAAGCCGTTCATTCTTGGGCGGCAATTTTGTTATTGGGATAGAGCCATGTCCGCGTTCAGTTCGCGTTTAGTCCGAAAAAATGCTTAAAAAGCGTCAAAATACCGTTTCAATCTTACCTTTTGTAGAAGCGGCAAATTGAAAGAAGCTGTTTTGTACTAAGAGTGACGTTGGATCGCAGCTTGTTTTTTGTAGAAACTGCGTTTTGTGTCTAAAATGTCTAATCAAATAATCAATATAGCACCAATGACAATAAAAGAATGGGAAAAAGAAAGTAGAACAGTATTACGGGCGGACCGCTTCTTTCACCCGCTTGCTTCTCAGGCTGTAGTCCAACTGTCATGGAAACGGCGGACTGTACAGGTTTGTTTTTACGCTATCGGAAAGTATATTTAGAAGACTTTCCGATGCAAGCAAGTGCAGCTACGGCTCCCGCCCCCGCCCGTGGCGGTAGCCTAGCTTTCTTTGTTGCAGCTGCGAATGGCGGTTTGTTTTTATCGTTAGGAAGTCGGCTTGTGTGGGTATCGGCAATGGAATATAATGAAAAAGGTAACCCGTTCGGCGCTTTAAAAGATGGCTTACAAATCAATCGTGATAAAGATCGGGTGCCGAATAGATAAAACGGGGAGAAGGCGTATTGAAAAGATATTCGACTCGGATACCGGGAAATGGGGTGGTGTCTTGAGCAGCAAGCAGGTGGCCAGTGCGGCGATAAGGATGGCCCTGAGCGTCAACCGGACCCAGGAGGTAAATCTGAAAAAGGCCCTGGCGGAAGAGGGGATCAAGAGCGTCGCGGTCGATTATGGCGGAGAGTTCGTGAGCTCGGTGGGCAAAATCGTCGAGCGGGCGGTGGTGGCCGCCAAGAGAGAAGGGGTCATCAAGGACACCCACCCCGACGAGGGGGCTATCGCGGGGGCGACTCGGGAGGCTCTCAGCCAGATAATGCCCAAGGCGCTGGGCCTGAACGTGGGAGGTAAGATCGGCATCGCGCGCTGCCAGGACCACATCAGCGTGGCCATCTTCTTCGGCATCGGCCTCCTGCACCTGGACGAGGTGGCCATCGGGCTCGGACACCGGGCGGTGCCCTAACCGGTAAATTCAATGAAGGAGATTACATATTGTCGACCATGGTAAGGGCGGTCCGGGGCGCGACCACGGTGGAGGAGAACAGCGCGGAGGCGATCCTCGGCGCCACCGGGGAAATGCTGCGGAGGATAATGGAGGTAAACCGGATCGAGGTAGGGGACCTGGTGAGCGTGATATTCAGCATGACCGAAGACTTAAACGCTGTTTTTCCCGCCCGGGCGGCTCGGGAGATGGGATGGAACCGGATTCCGCTGATGTGCTGCCGGGAGATCGAAGTCCCCGGTTCGCTCGCGAGGTGCATCCGGGTATTGATCCACTTCCACACCTCCCTCCCGCCGCATCAGCTGGCGCCGGTTTACCTGCGGGAGGCCGTAAGACTCAGAGAGGACCTTATATAAGCATTATTCGCACTACACGGGGGAAGCAGATTGAACAGCGATCGCAAGTATTCCAGAAGAGAACATCCAGAAGACTCCCTGGTGAAGATAAACGACCGGATCACCATCGGCGGGCCGGAGGTCGTGATTATAGCCGGCCCGTGCGCGGTGGAGGGCCGGGACCTCTACCTGGAAGCGGCCCGGCTGGTGAAAAAGGCAGGGGCTTCCATCCTCCGGGGAGGGGCCTTCAAGCCGCGTACCTCTCCGTACTCATTCGACGGTTTAAAGGAAGCGGGACTCGAGATACTGGCCGAGGCGAAAAAAGAGACGGGACTTCCAGTGGTCACCGAGGTGATGGACGCGAGGGACCTGGAAGCGATCCTCCAGGTGGCTGACATACTCCAGATCGGCAGCCGCAACATGCAGAATTACACCCTGCTCCGCGAGGTGGGTCAGGTCGACCGGCCGGTGCTGCTGAAGCGCGGGTTCGCGGCCACGATCAAGGAGTGGCTGATGGCGGCGGAGCATATCATGGACGCCGGGAATGAAAGGGTCATCCTCTGCGAAAGAGGTATAAGGACCTTCGAGACCTATACCCGCAACACCATCGACCTCGGAGCGGTAGTGGCGGTAAAGGAGCTGTCGCACCTCCCGGTGGTTGTCGACCCCAGCCACGGGACCGGGCGGGCCAGTATGGTCAGACCGGTGGCCCGGGCCGCGATAGCAGCCGGGGCTGACGGCCTGCTGGTTGAAGTGCACCAGGACCCGGAGAACGCTTTATCCGACGGGTTCCAGTCGATCACCCCCGAGGAGTTCCGGCGGCTGATGGCGGAGGTGTCCGGCATAACCACGGTCATAGACCGCCAGATATACCGATTCTAGGCGTGCCTGATGCTCGCGGGACAAGAAAAAACTGACAACCCGCCGCCTAATATGCTAAAATAACTACTGACGGAGGATTGAAGGATTGTCGGTATCTCGCAGACCAGTTATCGCGATCGATGGGCCCGCGGGGGCCGGAAAGAGTACGGTCGCCCGCATCGTTGCCGATCGACTGCAGCTTCTCTATATCGACTCCGGCGCCATGTACCGCGCCCTTACCTGGAAGGCGATTCTGAAGGAAGTCAGCCCGGATGACCAGGAAGGGCTGGAGCGGCTGGCCGAGGATACTAAAATACAACTTATAAACGACCCGGAAGCGGACAACCGGGTGTTTTGTGATCACCAGGATGTGACCAGCGAGATTCGCGGCCCTGAGGTTTCCAAGCAGGTTTCCCAGGTTGCGAAGGTTCCTGGGGTCAGAAAACAGATGCTTCGTCTGCAAAGGGGCTTGGGATTACAGGGCGGTATAGTGATGGACGGCAGAGATATCGGATCTGAGGTTTTCCCAGATGCCGATTTTAAATTTTTTTTAACAGCTTCACCGGACAAGAGAGTTGAAAGAAGACAGCTGGAACAGATAGAGAAGGGGTTTCAGTATAATTTAGAAGAACTGAAAAGGGAGATGCTAGAGAGGGACCAGACGGATATGCAGAGGGAAATGGGGCCGCTGGTCAAGGTGCCTGATGCTATCGAGATCGATACCACTGACATGACCCTCGATCAGGTGGTCAGACGAGTGCTGGAGATAGTAAACGGGGGAGAAAAATAGAATGCTGTACCGGTTGGCAAGGTTCTTTTTTCGTGTCTTGTTCCGCCTTTTATGGCGGTGGAGGGTTGAAGGCCTGGAGAATTTCCCCAGGGAAGGGCCAGTGGTGCTGGTAGCCAACCACGTAAGCTTATGGGACCCTATAGCGGCTGCATGTGCAGTGCCGAGGATGGTACACTTCATGGCCAAGGAGGAGCTTTTTCAATACCCGGTTCTGGGCAAGGCCCTGGTCAGGATAGGGGTCTTCCCAGTGAAAAGAGGAAAACCGGACCGCAACGCGATACGAAGATCGCTGGAATTACTGGAAGAGAAGAAGGTGCTGGGGATATTCCCCGAGGGCACCCGCAGCAAGACCGGTGAGCTGCAGAAGCCGCACCCGGGGGCGGCTATGATCGCCCTGAAGGCTGGCTCCCCGGTGGTCCCGGTGGCATGCCTGGGAACGGTGGGGTTGTGGAAGAAGATATTCAAGAAGGATGCCCTGGTGATAAGGATAGGGGCCCCGGCTTACTACGAGGAATACTGCGAGCAGCGTTTGAGCGCCAAGTGCCTGGAGAACATCAGCGAAGACATCATGAAACGGGTAGCGATGATCATGGAGGAGAATGGCGTAAACCAGAATGATTGAAATAATCAGGGCGCAGGCCGCGGGGTTCTGCTCCGGGGTGAAGCGGGTACTCAGGATGGCGGAAGAGACGCTTTCCGGGGTAGATGAAGAGGTGAAGGTATACTCCCTTGGACCGCTGGTGCACAACCAGGCGGTGATAAATAGGTTTGCCGACAAAGGGGTGCAGGTGATCGATTCGCTGGACGATATCCCCGAGGGAAGCGGAGCCGTCAGGCTGATTATCCGGTCTCACGGGGTAGGGCCCGAGGTGCTGCAGGAAGCTGAAAGGCGCGGGATAGAGATCGTCGACGGCACCTGTCCGCTGGTGAAGCGGGTCCAGATGATCGCCGACCAGCTTCGTCGGGAGGGATACCCGATCGTGGTCCTCGGGGAGCGGGAGCATCCCGAGGTGGTGGGGATCATGGCCTGGGCGGGCGAGAACGCCACAGCGGTCATAGATGAGCAGGAAGCGGAGAGGTTAAACGGTTTTTCGCGGCTGGGCCTGGTATCCCAGACCACCCAGACGCTTGAAAAATATGAAAAGGTTGGTTCTATACTCCTGAAGCAGGCCGAGGAACTGCGGACCTTCAACACGGTCTGCAAGGCCACCCGGGTAAGGCAGTCGGCAGCGTGCGATCTGGCCGGCCAGGTAGACCTGATGGTCGTGGTCGGGAGCCGGATGAGCGCCAACACCAAGCAGCTGACACGGGTTTGTTCCGCAACCGGTACGGACACCCATATGGTGGAAGACGCCTCGGAAGTTGACGCTTCCTGGTTAAAAGGCGTTTCCCGGGTGGGAGTTACCGCCGGGGCTTCTACTCCGGAATGGATTATTGAGGAGGTTGTTAGTAGGATGTCAGAGATGGAGAGGGAAAGGGAAAATGTTTTGATGGAGCCGGTTATCGGTGAGCAGGCTGAGGTAACAGCGCCGGAAGAGAATCAGGCGGTGTCTGAGGAGCTGGTAAACCAGGACACGATGGAAGCGCAGCTGACCCGTGATATGCCCGACCTGCGTCAGGGGAACATTATCAAGGGCAAGGTGGTACAGGTCAAGGACGACGAGGTGCTGGTGGATGTAGGAGGCAAGTCGGAGGGGGTAATCCCCCTGCGTGAGCTGTCGATAAGAAATATCTCCTCGGCCAAGGAACTGGTCAAGACCGGGGATGAGATAGAGGTCGCCGTGGTCAGGTCTGAAAACGATGAGGGCACCATGATCCTCTCCAAGCGCCGGGCCGATCAGATGCGCGCCTGGGACGGCCTGGAAGAGGCCTACAACAATAAGACCGAGCTGAAAGGCGAGGTCGTACAGGTGGTTAAAGGCGGACTGCTGGTAGATGTGGGCGCGCGGGGTTTCGTACCCGCCTCCCTGATCGAGCGTGGATACGTGAGCAACCTGGACAAGTATCCGGGCACCGTGCTGCGGCTCCGGGTCATCGACCTGGACCGCGGCAAGAACAAGATAGTGCTGTCGCAGAAGGCCATCCTGGAGGAGGAGTACAACGGGGCCCGAAAGGAACTCTGGGAGAGCATCGAGCCCGACCAGCGGCGCCGGGGCGTGGTCAGGCGCCTGACCAGTTTCGGGGCCTTCGTCGATATCGGCGGTGCGGATGGACTGCTGCACATCTCGGAGATGTCCTGGAAGCATATCGGGCACCCGTCAGAGGTGGTCCAGGAGGGCGACGAGGTCGAGGTATACGTCCTGGCGGTCGATAAAGAGCGGCAGCGGATCTCACTGGGACTGAAGCAGATCGTTCCCAGCCCCTGGGACCTGGCCGCTGAGAAATACGGCATCGGACAGATCGTGAACGGCCGCGTGGTGCGAACGGTTCCCTTCGGGGCCTTCGTCCAGATCGAGCCGGGGGTCGAGGGACTGGTCCATATCTCCCAGCTGGCGCCTTACCGGGTGGCCAAGGTGGAGGACGTGGTAAAGGTCGAAGATGAGATACCGGTGAAGATCATCGACTTCAAGCCGCAGGAGCAGAGGATGAGCCTGAGCCTCAGCGCGGCCCGGGAGGAAATGGAGCAGGAGGCCCAGCAGGAGATATACACCGAGTATAAAGACCAGCAGAAGTTCGACGGGTCTGAGGAGGGATAGGCCATTCCATACTACAGCTTTGTCTGCCGAGAGTGCGGAAAAGAGTTTGAGGCCAAGGTTGCGGTCGCGGATAAGGACAAGGTGAAGTGCCCTTCCTGCGAGGCCGGGAATCCGAGGCAGATATTCACCAGCGTGGGGATGGTGATGAAGTCTTCCGGCGGTGATGCCGGGGGTTCCTCGTGCGACACCTGCCAGAACCGGCAGTTTGGTTGAGCGGTTTAGACCGGTCCGGCGGACCGGCGGGTGAGAATAAACTGTGATTTAAACCCTGGGGCCGGGTCTAAAACGGCTGTAGGGTTTTTCTTTACACCTTCTATTCATTTCGTGTTTGGAGTGAAATCATTGCAGGCTGCGGCGATTATCCTGGCGGGAGGGAAAAACTCCCGCATGTCGAGGAACAAGGCTTTCATGCGGATCGGGGAGAGGAGCATTATCGAGGGAATCATCGAGCGGGTGAAGCCGCTGGTGGAAAAGGTGATAGTGGTTACCAACAGCCCCGATGAGTACTCCAACCTGGGAGCGGAGGTAATCACCGACGTGATACCTGGACGCGGTCCACTGAGCGGCATCCACGCCGGCCTGCTAGCCTCGCCCTACCGATACAATCTGATAATAGCCTGCGACATGCCTTTCGTGAGCCGGGAACTCGGGGAGGTGCTGCTTGAAGCGGCAATTGGGCACGACGCCGCGGTGGTCCGGATCGGCGGGCGTCCACAGCCGCTGTTCGCCGTCTATTCGAGCGGCTGCCTGCAGCCGATAGAAAGGCTGCTGCGCGAAGAAAAGAACAAGTGCACCGCCTTCTATCCGGAGATCGACATCCTTTACCTGGACGCGGAATCGACAGCCCTCGGTGTGGACCTGGAAGAGGCTTACCTCAACGTCAACACCCCCGAGGAATACGAAAATGCGATAACCCTAGCTGAAATAAAAAGGCGGGACCGATGAAGAATACCGGCATGGGCATGAGGCAGAAGCGAAAACTCGAGCACCTCAGGTGCGCGCTGGAGGAAACGCCTGGCGCTGCCAGCAGCGGACTGGAAGACGTGTTCCTGGTGCACCAGGCGGTGGCCGGTCTGGGGGTCGGGGACATAGATGCCGGATACAGTTTCGGGGGTAAAAAGATGAGCGCCCCGCTGGTGATAAACGCCATCACCGGCGGTGACCCCGAGCTGACCGAGATCAACCGGCAGCTGGCGAGAGCGGCAAGGAAGGCCGGGATAGCCATGGCGGTCGGCTCGCAGGCCGCTGCCCTGGAAGCCCCGTCCCTGTCGGAGACCTTCACGGTAGTGAGGCGGGAGAACCCTGACGGGGTGATCATGGCCAACGTGGGATGCCTGACCCCGCCCGACCTGGCGGCCCAGGCGGTGGAGATGATAGGAGCCGACGCGCTTCAGGTGCATCTGAATATCCCCCAGGAGCTGGCGATGCGGGAGGGGGAAAGGGACTTCACCGGGATTCTGGAGGGGATTTGCCGGATAGTCAGAAGCACGAAGGTACCGGTCATAGCCAAGGAAGTGGGGTTTGGCATTTCCCGGGAGACAGCTGCACAGCTGCATGGCGTCGGGGTAGAATGGATCGACATCGGAGGACACGGGGGGACCAACTTCGTGGCCATCGAGAGGATGCGCGGCGCGGAGGAGTTCGGTCCCGAGATGGAGGAATGGGGGATAACCACCGCGGTAAGCCTGGTGGAGACGCTCAGCCTGGAGCTGCCTATCCGCTGCATAGCCACCGGGGGCATCCGAAACCCTCTGGAAGCTGCGAAGTGCGTTGCCCTGGGGGCGGACCTGGTGGGCGTGGCGGGACACTTCCTGCGGGTCCTGGTGAAAGGCTCGGAAGCCCAGCTGGATAACGAACTGGAGCGGTTCGTCAGGGAGTTCCGCTCGGTGATGCTGATGACCGATTCCCGCGACCTGGAACGGTTCAAGATGTGCTCGTTGGTTATAACCGGGAAGACCAGGGAGTGGCTGGAACAGAGAGGAGTGAACCTTGGCCGGTATGCCCGGAGAAATAAGAAAGAATAGAGAAAAAGATGGAGGCATGTGGGGGTGGATAAGTGGTAGCAGAAACGATGCACAATCCAAGGCTCTGGACCAAGGACTTCATAACCGACGCATTGATAAACTTCATTAACTACCTGGTGTATTATTCGTTGATAGTCACGATAACCGTATACGCAACGGACAATTTAAAGGCATCGCCGAGCGAGGCCGGGCTTGCGACCGGTATTTTCATCCTGGGGATGATACCCGCGCGAATCTTTGCCGGCAGGGCGATCGAACGGTTGGGCCGCAAAAAGATGCTGTTCATCGGCCTGTTCTCCTACCTGATAACGACCCTGCTTTATTTCTGGATCGACAATCTGATGATGCTTTATATCATCCGCTTTCTGCACGGGGCCGGGTTCGGAATCTCCGGAACATCTACCGGGACGATCGCCGCGGGTATTATCCCGCCGGGGCGGCGTGGCGAAGGCATCAGCTATTATGCGATGAGCGTCACCCTGGCCTCAGCTTTCGGTCCCTTTTTAGGCATGTACCTGGTTCAAAGGGGAAGCTTTAATACAATCCTGTTTTTGGCCCTTATCCTGTTATCCATAGGCATTATCGGCTCATTCATCCTAAAGGTGCCGGAAGCGGTGCTGACCGAGGAGCAGCTTAATAAGCTGAAAGAATTCTCGCTGCACAGCTTCTTCGAGGCCAAGGCGGTTCCCATCGCGGCTATCAGCATGGTGATCTGTCTGGCGTTTTCCAGCCTCCTGAGCTTCCTCTCCTCATTTACCAGGGAACTCGACCTGGTCGGTCCGGGGAGTTTTTTCTTCATCGTCTACTCGATCGCCATCCTGGTTTCCCGGCCAGTGTCCGGGATACTGTTCGACAAAAGAGGCGAGAACTTCGTTATGTACCCGGCCTTCCTTATATTCTCGATTGGATTGGCCGTCCTGGCCCAGGCCCATCAAGCCTTCACCCTTTTACTGGCCGCGATGATCATAGGCCTCGGGTATGGAACCTTCCTGTCGAGCGCCCAGGCCATCGCCATCAAGGTATCGCCGCACCACCGCATCGGCCTCGCGACCTCTACCTTCTTCAGCCTGATAGACGCGGGGGCGGGGATCGGGCCCTTCCTGCTGGGCTTTATGATCCCGTTCACGGGGTACCCGGGAATGTACCTGAGCATGGCCGTGTTAGCGTTTTCCTGCAGCTTCTTGTACTTTTTCCTGCACGGGAGAAAAGCGGCGCGCCTGTAGCGGGAGGTTAGCGCGCACGATCGGTTCAGCGAAGGATGATATGACTGTTACTATGAAAAAGAGCCCGGCGGCTCTTTTTCTTCGTCCCTCCAGGTAAGGTGAATACACTCTAAAATCCTGAATAGTATGAGGCTGGTCGGGAATCATATTACTACAATAAATGGAAAGGGGATATTATAATTGCTTACTAGATTCCCGATTGGCATGCTGCTGCTGGTAGTGGTTTCGATCCTTATCTATTTCGGCCTGGCGCACCGGCTCCTCGACCGGTTGCGGCTTTCCGACCGCACCGCGCTTGGGATACTGGCGGTGATGGCGGTAGGCAGCTTTATCGACATACCCCTGGGCAGCCGCGCCAGCATCAACGTTGGCGGGGGGCTGGTCCCGATAGGGCTGGCCGTATACGTGATAGCGAAGGCCGGGACCACCTGGGAGTGGGTTCGGGCGCTGATCGCGACCGTGGTGACCGCCGGGGTGGTGTTCGTGGCGGACCGCTACCTGGGGGCGGAGCCGACCACCATGAGGATCGACCCGATTTACGTGTATCCGCTGGTCGCGGGCATCGTCGCCTACCTGATCGGCCGCTCGCGTCGGACCGCCTTCATCGCGGCCACCATGGGCCTGGTGCTTTCAGATGTCGGGCTGTACCTGTGGACGCTGAGGACCGGGGTTATGGAAAGGGTCTCTATCGGTGGGGCCGGTGCGTTCGATTCCATTGTGATAGCGGGACTGATCGCTGTCCTCCTGGCCGAGGTCGTGGGCGAAACCCGCGAGAGACTGCAGGGAGGGCCAGCGGAGACCAGGCGGGACCGAGGGCTGCTGAAAGGGCTGCGCAACGAGAATTTAAAAAGTTTTCTCTACCCCGCCCCCGAGAGGAAGCCGGACCTGGATAAGGAAGCGTCGGACGCGGACCCTGAAGCCGATGAAAGGAAAGGTGATCGGAGTGACAAGTAGGTTTAAATCCCGCGTGGTCTGGGTGGCGGCACTGCTGTTCGTGCTGGTGACGGCGTTTGGATTTGCCGCAGGCTGGCAGCCGCTCGCAGCCAGCACGCAGTGGACGCTGGCCCCGGTCTTCGATCCCACGGGGCTGTTCGGGGGTTATGAGAAGGAGCGTACCGACGGCGGCTACTTCGTCCTGATCGACGAAAGGGGTACCGTTCTCGATCAGACATCGATGTATGTCTACCGCGGAGACGAGTTTATCGCGGAAAACAACATCCGCTACCGGGTAAAGACCGTAGACGGCGATGTTGCCAGATGCGTGACGATAGGACCCGAGGAACCGGTCGCGGCGATCGAGGCCACGGAGTCAGTACCGGCGGCTGTATTCGGCGGAGGCGCGGCGACCAACAAGCCGACGGTGGGGATATACCACACCCACGGCGGCGAATCCTACGTGCCGACCCAGGGGGTGGAGAGCGTCCAGGGCAAAGGCGGAATCAGCGATGTGGCGAAAACCCTGGAAAGCAAGCTTAACTCCATGGGGATCAAGGCCATAACCGACGACACCTCTCACGTCCCCAACGACAGCGGGTCTTACCGGCGTTCGCGCCGTACCGCCGCGAATTTGATGAAGCAGGGCGCCAACTACCTGATCGACGTCCACCGCGACGCGGCGCCGGCCTCGCAGTATAGCGCCCGGGTCAACGGGAAAGACGTGGCCAAGATCAGGCTGGTGGTAGGCAGGCAGAACCCGCAGGAATCCGCGGCCTTAGACCTGGCGAAGAGGATAAAGGATCACCTCGACAAGGACCACCCGGGGCTCTCCAAGGGTATCTTCATGGGCCGGGGGGCATACAACCAGGACCTGTCTCCAAACGCGATGCTGATCGAGGTGGGCTCTGAGAAGACCAGCCTGGCTCAGGCCAAGGCGGGAGTCGACCTGTTCGCCGAGGAACTCCCGAAGATTATCGGAGCGGGAACCGCCGGGGCGACCAAGGTGGGGACCAGGACCGGGCAGGGAGGCAGCTGGAAGGCGCTGGGCTGGATAATCGGGGCCTTCATTGTCGGCGGTGCCGGATACCTGCTTATCAGCTCGGGCAGCATCAAGGGAGCCGCGGGCAAGCTGAAGCAGTTCGGCGGTTCCGAATGGAGCAGCTTCTTCGGCCGCCGGGGCCGGGGCGGCGGACGGGACGATGACGACTCTGATTCGGGCGGAGCATAGATGATGCCCTTCTCCGCGGAACCAGACTATTACTCGATTGTCATCGGGGTGCTGGCTGGGGTCCTGGCGAGGTTTTACCTGCTCCGGGTGGACTACCGCCAGTACCCCAGCTATCCTCACGGGTACATCAGCCACCTGTTTCTGGGGCTGGTGGCGGCGGGCCTTGGAGCGGTCGCGATACCCGCGCTGCTGAAAAAGGACTACGTGGCGGTGACGTTCCTGGCCCTGGCCGCGCAGCAGTTCAGGGAGATACGCAGCATGGAGCGGGAGACCCTGATGCAGCTGGACAGGACCGAACTGGTTCCCCGGGGCAGCGACTATATCGAGGGGATCGCCCGGGTCTTCGAGGCCCGGAACTACATAGTGATGGGAGTGGCGCTGGTGGTGAGCGCCACCGTGCATTTCAGCCAGCCGGTCTACGGGGTGGTGGTGGCGCTGGTGGCTATATTCGCCGCATCCTGGATGATCCCGGGCGAGCTGGTCGGGGATATCGCCCGGGTAGAGCTGGCCGAGATAGAGTTTCAGGGCCCGCTCATGGTGATCGGCGGGGTGGTGATGATGAACGTGGGACTGATACAGCACCGGGAAAAGATTCTTAAAGAGGGCCTGGGCGCGGTGATCCACCCCAATGACGACAACGCGCGGGCTACACTCGACAACATCGGGCAGCGGCAGGCTATCATGCACGTCGCCGCTTCCCTCCTGGGGACCAAGCGCGAGATCAGCGAACAGGAGTTTTCCCCGCTGGCCAGGAAGCATATCGACACCGGCTGCCTGTCGATCTTCCTCCTTCCGAATGAGCCCGACCGGGAGCTGCTTCCCATCGCCATCCGGCGTACTCCCCTGCTGGAAAGCTCGAAGCGAAAGCCGCTGTCCACCCAGGTGGGCAGGAAGGCGGCGGATTGAGGGGTGATTAGGATTGGGAGAGGAGACCATACTGGCAGCGGTCACCCTGGACCACGAACTGGTCAGGGAGGGTACCCCGGTGTTCCTGGCCCGTAACCGGGAGGAACAGGAGAAGATAGCGCTGTACCTGGCCCGGGTGCTGAGCGGGGGGATTCACGACCTCGACAACGGGGTGATGGTCATCATCAGGCATTAGAATGTCGATTCCTTGACTTTGACCGGAGGTCTGGTACATAATGGTTACAGATATTTTAAAGCTGGGAAGTGATTGGCTTGAAGGTCCGGGGAGCCCGGATCGAGGCTGTCCAGGATGGCACCCCGGCTGAAGGCCATGGCCTGGAGGCGGGGGACCTCATCCTCGATCTGAACGGACAGAAGCTCCGTGACCTGATTGATTACCAGTACCTGAGCGCGGAAGACCGGATCACCATGACGGTCCAGAAAAGGGACGGGTCGATCCGCGAGATAACAATGGAGCGCGAAGGGCATCGGGACTGGGGCATCGTCTTCGACACCCTGGCCTTCGATGGGATGAAGAAGTGCGCCAACAGCTGCATCTTTTGTTTTATCGATCAACTTCCACCGGGAATGCGTGAAAGCCTTTACGATAAAGACGATGACTACCGGTGGTCGTTCTTTTCGGGCAACTTTATCACCCTGACCAACGTAAACGACCGGGAACTGGAGAGGATCAGGCGGTATCGCCTCAGCCCCCTCTACGTGTCGGTCCACGCCACCGACCCCGGGCTGCGGGAGGAGATGCTGGGCAGCCGCAGGGCCGGGCAGGTGCTGAGACAGCTCGAACTCCTGGCGCTGGGAGGCATCGAACTCCACATCCAGGTGGTGCTGTGCCCGGGGGTGAACGATGGGGAGCGGCTGGAGCGGACCCTGAAAGACCTGTACGGGCTGGGGTCGGGGATACTTTCGGTCGGACTGGTGCCGGTGGGCCTGACCGGGTTCCGGCCGGGGCTGCCCGGGTTGAGGCCCTTCAGCGGCGGCGAGGCAGGAAAACTGATCGAGCAGGTGCGGGTCTGGCAGGAGCTTTTCCTGAGGGAAAGAGGGAACCGGACGGTGTTCCTGGCTGACGAGTTTTACCTCCTGGCCGGGAGGGGATTCCCACCCGCCCGAGATTACGAGGGGTATCCCCAGTTGGAGAACGGGATCGGGCTGGCGAGGAAGCTGATCGAGGAGTTCGAGCGGCTGAGGGAAGGTCTGCCGAAGCGGCTGGAAAAACGTCGTCGGGTGCTGGTCCTGACCGGGGAGTCCGGGTACCCGGTGCTTTCCCCGATGATCGATGAACTGAACCAGGTGGAGAACCTGGAGGTGCGCCTGAGGCCGGTCGTCAACCGCTTTTTTGGCGGCGGGGTGAAGGTGACTGGGCTGCTCACCGGGAGGGATATAATAGATACTGTAAGAGATGAGCAAGACCCCTGCGACCTGGTCGTGATCCCGGATGTGGTGCTCAGAAGGGACAGCGACATTTTACTGGATGACATGCGGCTGGAGGACCTGGAGCAGCAGACCGGGAAGAGTTTCCGGGCGGCTCCGGTGAATGCCGGCGGATTATTGGAGGCTGTTTTGGGTTTTAAGGTTTTGCGCAGAAGAACGGCGATGAAGACCCCCAGACGGATACGGGGGTGCATTGATTGATGAAGAGACCGGTCATAGCGATTGTCGGAAGGCCCAACGTAGGCAAGTCGACCCTATTCAACCGGCTGATCGGCGGGATGGTGGCGATAGTGGAGGACACCCCGGGGGTGACCCGCGACCGCCTGTACCGGGTAGGCAACTGGCGGGGACAGGAGTTCCTCCTGATCGATACGGGAGGACTGGTGGTGGACCCGGGCGAGGACATCCTGCTTTCCCAGGTGAAGCACCAGGCGGGCCTGGCCATGGACGAGGCGGATCTGATACTTTTCGTGCTGGACTCGCGGGTCGGAATCACCCTGGACGACGAGGCGGTGGCCTCGATGCTGCGCCGGGGCGACAAGCCGGTGCTGCTGGTGGCCAACAAGGTCGATAACTTCGACCGCCCCCCGGATTTTTACGAGTTCTACAAGCTGGGGCTGGGTGAACCGATACCCATATCATCGACCCTGGGCCTCAACATCGGGGACCTGCTGGACGCCATGGTCGACGCCCTGCCCAAGACCTCCGGTGACGAGGACGAGGAAGACGAGATAAGGATAGCGGTGATAGGGCGGCCCAACGTGGGCAAGTCCTCGCTGGTCAACGTCATCCTGGGCGAGGAAAGGGTCATCGTGAGCGACATCCCCGGCACCACCCGCGACGCCATCGACACCCACTTCACCCGGATGGGGCAGAGGTACGTGCTGATCGACACGGCGGGACTCAGACGAAAGTCGCGGGTCAACGAGGCCACGGAGAGGTACAGCGTGCTGCGCGCGCTGAAGGCGATCGACCGCTGCGACATCGCCCTGACCGTAATAGACGCCACCCAGGGGGTGACCGAGCAGGACAAGAAGATAGCGGGCTACGCCCACGAGGCGGGGAAAGCCTCGGTGCTGGTTATCAACAAGTGGGACCTGGTGCCCAAGGACGAAAAGACCATGAACCGGTTCGAGAAGGAGATACGCTCGGAGCTGATGTTCATGCACTACGCCCCGACCATATTCGTCTCCGCGATTACCCGGCAGCGCGTCCCCAAGATAATCGAGCTGGTGGACTTCGTGGCGGAACAGGCCTCCACCCGCATCGCCACCTCCAGCATCAACGAGCTTTTGTCGACCGCTGTCCAGCTGAACCCGCCCCCGTCTGAAAAGGGGAAGAAGCTGAAGGTATTTTACGGGACCCAGGTGGGCGTGAAGCCTCCCACCTTCGTTATCTTTGTAAACGAACCGGAACTGATGCATTTTTCTTATCAGCGTTACCTGGAGAACCAGATCAGACAAAACTTCGGTTTTGAGGGCTGCCCAATAAGGGTTTGGCTCAGAAAGAGGTCGACCAAAGCAACATCTTAGTGGAGGGGAGTAACGTGACGTACCTGCTGGTCTTTTTATTCGCTTACCTGCTGGGGTCGATTCCGTGCGGATACCTGGTGGGACGCTGGTTCAAGGGCCTGGATATCAGGAAGCACGGAAGCGGAAACATCGGAACCACCAACGCCTTCCGCATCCTGGGCCCCGGTCCCGGCGCCCTGGTGCTGCTGGGAGATGTCTTGAAGGGGCTCATCGCTGTGCTGGTGGCGGAGTACTTCACCTCCGAGACGGTGGCGCTTTTCGCTGGTCTGGTGGCGATAGCGGGCCACAGCTGGCCTATCTACCTCGGGTTCAAGGGGGGCCGGGGGGTGGCCACCGGAGCTGGTGTGATACTGGCCCTGTCTCCGCTGGGGGTGCTGCTCCTGCTGCTGATCTGGGTGCTGACCATACTGATCACCCGCTACGTATCCGTCGGTTCTATCTTAGCCGCGGCGGCGGCGCCTTTTGTCCTTGGGTTTGTGGAACAGTCCTGGCTGCTGGCGTTTTTTGGACTGCTGGCCGGGGCTGGTGTGATATACCGCCACAAGGCCAACATCGAACGCCTGAAAAGGGGGACCGAACCGAAGGTGGGAGGAGGCTACTCCACCCGTTGGTGAGAATGGCCGATTGACCTTAATTTTACTGATATAAGGGGTAGAGTGAAATTGAAGAGGGGAATCGCGGTAATCGGCTCCGGGAGCTGGGGCACAGCGCTGGCCAGGCTGCTATGCAACAATGGCTGGCCGGTCTTTTTATGGGGAAGGATCGAGGACGGCATCCAGGATATCGGAAAGTATCGGGTCAACCAGCGGTTTCTGCCCGGGGTGCCTCTGCCGGAGGGGATAAAAATCACCTCTGACGAGGCGGAAGCGGTGGAGAAGGCCGAGACAGTGGTCTTCGTGGTGCCTTCGCAGTCCCTGCGCGAGGTGGTACGGCGCTTTAAGCCCCATATCGCTCCCGGTAAAGTCCTGGTCAGCGCCGTCAAGGGGATAGAGAATAAGACCCACCTGCGCATGAGCCAGGTTATAGAGGAAGAACTGGGCGCCGGTTTCGCGGGGAAGACCGCGGTGCTGTCCGGACCCAGCCACGCGGAGGAGGTGGCCCGGGATATACCGACCGCCGTTGTGTCGGCATCGGCCGACGCCGGGTTGGCCAGCCTGGTGCAGGAGATATTCATGACCAGCCGTTTTCGGGTCTACACCAACCAGGACCTGGTAGGGGTGGAACTGGGTGGGGCGCTGAAGAACGTGATCGCGCTGAGCGCAGGCATCAGCGACGGACTGGGCTATGGGGACAACACCCGGGCGGCGCTGATCACCCGCGGCATCTCCGAGATACGGCGGCTGGGCATCGCGATGGGGGCGAACCCCGACACCTTTTCCGGGCTTTCCGGCCTGGGGGACCTGGTGGTGACCTGCAACAGCATGCACAGCCGAAACCGGCGGGCCGGGATCATGCTCGGGCAGGGGATGAAGCTGCCGGAGGTGCTGGCAGCGGTGGGAATGGTGGTGGAAGGGGTGGACACCTCCCTGGCAGCGGATGAGCTCGCCCGCCGCATGGGGGTGGAGATGCCCATCACCCACCAGATCTGCGAGGTGCTGTTCGAGGGGCTGACGCCCCGGGAGGCGGTCGACCGCCTGATGCTGCGATTGCGGACCCACGAAATAGAGCAGATTAACGACTAATCTGGATCAAAGAAAGATGCCCGTCTGCACGGGCATCTTTTTGCTGAACCGGTTCTTACACGCCGATTGACTTGAACCGCTTGACCTGGGCCGTGATGGCGATCTCGGTCGGGAGCCGCTCCACGCTGGACGCGCCGAAGAACCCGACCACACCCCTGGTCCGTTTCAGGACGTACTCCACGTCATCGGGCTCAGCGATCGGGCCGCCGTGGCAGATAACGATGATGTCGGGGTTGACCTGGCGTCCGACGTCGTGGATGGCCTGGATCCTCTCCACGGACTGGTCCAGGGTCAGCGAGGTCTGGGCCCCTATCGTGCCCTTGGTGGTCAGGCCCATGTGCGCCACCAGGATGTCCGCCCCGGCATCGGCCATCATGCGCGCCTCGTCGGTGCTGAAAACGTAAGGGGTGGTCAGCAGGTCGAGGGAGTGCGCCGCGCGTATCATCTCAACTTCGAGACCGTATCCCATCCCGGTCTCTTCCAGGTTTGCGCGGAAGACCCCGTCCATGAGGCCGACGGTGGGGAAGTTCTGGACCCCGGAAAAGCCTATCTCTTTCAACTGCTTGAGGAAAACCGGCATGATGCGGAACGGGTCGGTGCCGCAGACCCCGGCCAGGACCGGGGTGTCCTTGACGATGGGCAGAACCTCGCTCGCCATGTCCACCACGATCTGGTTGGCGTCGCCGTAGGGCATCAGGCCGGCCAGGGAACCGCGGCCGGCCATGCGGTAGCGTCCCGAGTTGTAGATGATTATCAGGTCCGCTCCCCCGGCCTCGGCGCACTTGGCGGAGATGCCGGTGCCGGCGCCGGCCCCCAGCAGCGGGACGCCGCGGCTTATGGAATCCCTTATCCTCTCCAGTGCCGCCGCTCTTGTTACAGTCATCTGGGTGAACCCCCTTTCTGAATCTGTGGATGCTATTTCTGCTTAATCATCTCGTCCAGGGTGCGGGCCATGGCCAGCGCGAACTCCGGATCGTTTATGTCGGTATCCATCTCTATCACCTTGACGTTGGGGTTGCTGACGTTGGTCTTCAAAGCCGTGAACAGGGCCGCATCCTCCGCCGGTCCGTAAAACGGCTGGCCTTCGGTATCGATCAGGGAAACCCCCTTCAGCGGGATGAACAGCACGGTCGGTCCCTTGGCAAGGTTCAGCTTGCCGGCGATGATCCGGCCGAGTTCTTCGTTCTCGGAAACACTGGTGCGCATCAGGGTGACGGTTGGGTTGTGCTTGTAGAGGTTGCGGGAAGAGAACTTCGCGGGAACCGTTTCCATGGGACCGAAGTTCACCATGTCCAGCGCTCCGGTGGAGACCACCTGGGGGAGGCCCGATAACGCTCCAGCTTCGAGCCGTTTCGGTCCGGCGGAGAAGACCCCGCCTACCAGTTCATCGCACCACTCGGTGGTGGTGATATCCAGCACCCCGCTGAGGAAACCGCCTTCTATCAAGCCCTCCATCGCCTGGCCGCCGGTCCCGGTGGCATGGAAAACCAGTATTTCGTATCCTTTGGACTCGAGGTACTCCCTGGCGGTGGTGACGCACGGGGTGGTAACCCCGAACATGGTGGCGCCGATCAGGGGCTTTTCTTCCGGCACCGGCATTTTATCGAGGATCTCCGACTGCCCCTTGACCATCCCGGCGATAGCCAGGGCGGCGTTGGCGAGTATCTGACGCGAAAGCTGGTTGATGCCCGAGATGTCGACCACCGAGTACATCATGCAGAGGTCCTTTACCCCCATGTAGGGGCGGGTGTCGCCCGAGGCCACGGTGGAGACCAGTATTTTGGGCACCCCGACCGGGAGGGCGCGCATGGCCGAGGAGCCGATGGTGGTGCCGGCCGAACCTCCCATGCCGATTATTCCGCCTACCTGCCCCTGCCCATATAGACTCTCGACAACAGCTGTGGCGCCTTTCATCATCACGTCGACCGCTTCGCCACGGTCACGTTTCTCCACCAGGTCCTTGATATCGACCCCGGCAGCGTTCGTGACCTCGCTCCTGGTGACATCGGGCGTGAAGTAAGGCTCTCCCAGCACCCCGGTGTCGATAACCAGGGTTTCCGCACCCGCGGCCTCGATAACGTCCTTGATGTACTTGAACTCCGCACCCTTGGTGTCAAGGGTTCCAACCACGACCACCTTCTTAGCCAAAGCCTTTCCCTCCTCTTTTAAAAAATAACAGATAATGTAAACGGGGATACTAATCTTCTATATCTAATAAACGATTTCCTGCTAGAATTAGGTTGTACCAAGCATGAATATTTATAATAGGTAAAAAGAAGGGGGAGACCCGGTTGATAGAGGTGGATGTGTTCACGTGCGCGTCCGCGGTGCGGCCGGAGGAGATAGCGGGGAAGGCGGCGATGGTGATAGACGTGGTGAGGGCCTCGTCGGTGATCGTCACCGCCCTCTATAACGGCTGCCGTGAGGTGGTTCCGCTGCTCACGGTTGAGGAGACAATGGAGAAGTCCGTCGAGATGGGCCCCGCGAACTGCCTGAAGGGCGGTGAGCGGAAGGCGGTAAAGATCGAGGGATTCGACCTCGGCAACTCCCCTCTGGAGTATACCCCGGAGGTGGTGGGTGGAAAGACGGTTCTCCTGACCACCAGCAACGGTACCAGGGCCCTGTATGCCGCGAGGTGCGCGAGGCTGCTGATAGTCGGCGGTTTCGTGAACGCGTCAGCGGCGGCAGTTTACCTTGCCGACTCGCTGTCTTCGGGCGGAGAGGAAAGGTCGGCGGCGATCGTCTGCGCCGGGGCCAACGACCGTATGTCACTGGACGATTACTGCTGCGCCGGGCTCATGATCGAGAAGCTTTTAAACCGTTTCCCCGGCCAAGTAAGGCTGACCGATGCGGGACTCGCCGCCAACGAGCTTTACCGCGCCTACCGGGGGGATCTCATGAAATTGATTATTAAAACCGAGGTATACCAGGCAGTCAAGCGGCTCGGCCTGGAGGAGGACCTTAAGTACTGTCTCGAAGAAGACCGATTCGACCTGGTCCCGTACTGGAACGGCGGCCGACTGATTAAATAATTTATTAAGCTCTCCAGCAATCGACTGGTATAATGATGTCCCTCCTACAATATATTTGTATAGAAAATTGTTAAAGCATGGTAATAGACCTTTTAAGGAGGGATAGTTTAGTGGAAAGCGTAGATATCTTCAAGGATATGGCTGAAAGGACCGGCGGCGATATCTACCTGGGTGTGGTGGGGCCGGTCCGAACTGGCAAGTCCACCTTCATACGCAAGTTCATGGAGAACAGCGTTATCCCCAATATCGAGAACAGCTTCGAGCAGGAGAGGGCGCGGGATGAACTGCCGCAGGGAGCAGCGGGCCGGACCATCATGACCGCCGAACCGAAGTTTGTTCCGGCTGACGCGGTAGAGATCCCGGTAAGGGATGGGGTGAAGGCCAAGGTACGGCTGGTGGACTGCGTCGGTTACTCGGTGCCGGGAGCGCTGGGCTACGAGGAGGATGAAGGCCCCCGGATAGTCATGACTCCTTGGTACGAGGAAGGGATACCCTTTCAGGAGGCGGCCGAGGTGGGGACCCGCAAGGTCATCGCCGACCACTCCACGGTGGGTATCGTCATCACCACCGATGGCACCATCACCGACATCCCTCGTGAAAACTACCTGGAGGCCGAGGAGCGGGTGGTCCGGGAGCTGAAGGAACTGGGCAAGCCATTCGTCATGCTTCTGAACTCCGCCGATCCCTATAACAAGGATACGGCCGAGCTGGTCTACGACCTGGAGGCGAAGTATAACGTACCGGTCCTGCCGATCAACGCCCTGAACCTCAACTCGGACGACATCAACCACATCATGGAGGAGGCACTGTTCGAGTTCCCGGTGCGGGAGGTGAACATCAACCTTCCCAAGTGGATCGAGGAACTCGAACCCGAACACTGGCTGCGCTACCAGTTCGAGGAGGCGATCAAGAGTTCGCTGGAGAACGTTCACCGGCTGCGCGACATCGACGATTCGATCGACCGCCTGTCCAAGGTCGATGTAGTAATGAACGTAAGCCTGGCGGATATGAACCTTGCCACCGGCGAAGCCACCATCGACGTCCTGGAGCAGGAGGACCTGTTCTTCCAGGTCCTGGAGGAGGTCAGCGGGTTCCAGTTGGAGGGGGACCACGACCTGTTCCGGCTGGTGAAGGAACTCAGCTTCGCCAAGAAGGAATACGATAAGATCGGCCATGCTCTGAGAGAGGTACGCGAAACCGGCTACGGGGTCGTTATACCGCAGCTTGACGAGATGGCCCTGGATGACCCCGAGCTTATCCGCCAGGGCGGCAGGTACGGCGTGCGCCTGAAGGCCAAGGCTCCTTCCCTGCACATCATCCGGGCCGATATAACCACCGAGATAACCCCGCTGATTGGCACGGAAAAGCAGTGCGAGGACATGGTGCGCTACTTACTGGACGACTTCAAGGAGGACCCGATGCGGATCTGGCAGACCAATATCTTCGGCAAGACCCTGCACGACCTGGTCAAGGAGGGCATCCAGGCCAAGATCTACCGTATGCCTGAAAACGCCCAGCACAAGCTGCAGGACACCCTGGGGAGGATCGTCAACGAGGGCAGCGGCGGACTGATCTGCATCATCATCTGAAAACCGACAACCGGCTGATAAAGATAAACCTTCCCCCGCTGAGACGGGTCGACGCAGGGAGTCTTCTCCACCGTCAGACCTCCGAGGCGGGGGATATTTTTGGGGCGCTGAAAAGCGATTTAAATCGATGAATCGCTTTTCTTGTTGTTTGAAGATGTAGTAAGATGGTAAAAGATACTTTTAAACATCTGCGAGGTATCGTTTATGAAGTATATCATGGTGCTGGCTGACGGTATGGCCGACTACCCGATCGAGCAGCTTGGCGGGGCCACTCCCCTGGAGCGGGCCCATACCCCCAACCTGGACCGCCTGGCGGGGATCGGAAGGATGGGCATGGCGAAGACCATCCCCGACGGGATGCCGCCGGGCAGCGACGTAGCGAACCTGTCGGTGATCGGCTATGACCCGAAGGCGTACTACACCGGGAGGTCCCCGCTGGAGGCGGTGAGTCTGGGGGTCGAGATGGCTGACGACGACGTTGCATTCCGCTGCAACTTGGTCACCCTCAGCCAGGAGGACGACTACGCCAGAAAGACGATGGTCGACTACAGCTCGGACGAGATAAGCACCGAGGAGTCCCGGCAGCTGATGGCCGAGGTGGACCGGCGGTTTGGATCTTCCAGCCTCAACTTCTACCCTGGGATAAGCTACCGCCACCTGCTGGTGTGGAGGTCGGGCAGCCTGGAGGTGACCCTGACCCCGCCGCACGACATCTCCGGCCGGGTCGTCGGCGAGTACCTGCCGGCAGGGAAGGAAGGCGGCCGGCTGCTTGAAATGATGGAGAAGAGCCCGTCCTTCCTGGCGGCCCACCCGGTCAACCGGGAACGGGAAAAGCGAGGGCTGCACCCCGCGAACTCGATCTGGTTCTGGGGCGAGGGAAAGCGGCCCGCTCTGTCCTCGTTCGTCGAAAAGTACGGCATCCAGGGTTCGGTGGTATGCGCCGTGGACCTGATACGCGGGCTGGGCATCTGCGCCGGGCTGAGACCCGTGCGGGTGGATGGCGCCACCGGCGGCATAGTGACCGATTTTTGGGGTAAGGCCCGGGCAGCGGTGGATGAGCTGAAGAGCGGACAGCAGTTCGTCTTTATCCATATCGAGGCACCCGATGAGGCGGGGCACCACGGTGACCTGGAGGCCAAGATCAGGGCCATCGAGGAGATCGACTCCAAGGTGATCGGCCAGATTATCGGCTCGCTGGGCGATGAGGACTATCGGCTGATGATCCTGCCCGACCATCCCACCCCGATAAGTTTGCGGACCCACGTGGCGGACGAGGTTCCGTTCCTGCTCTACGAGCACCGCGGGGGCGAAGCGGTGCCCGACCAGAAATCCTCGGCCGGGTTCGGAGAGACGGCGGCCGGCGCGGCCGGGTGGAGGATAGGCCACGGACATGAGCTGATGGACGTTTTGATACTCGGAGGTTGACCGTGAACAGCGCCGGGATTATAATGTGGTGAAATACCTAGGAAGGGGAGCGTATACAAGTGTCAGCTAGCAACGCGGTTAAGATAGGACTTCTTGGTTGCGGTACGGTCGGGTCAGGGGTGGTCGTGCTGCTGAACGACAACCGGGACCATGTCACACAGCGTTTGGGGAGACCGGTCGAGATAAAGAGCATCCTGGAGATGGATACCAGAAAGACTGACGCTCTTGGTATCGCCCCCCGGATGGTCACCCAGGACATTGGGAGCATAATCGACGACCCGGAGATCGAGACCGTGGTAGAGGTGATGGGCGGCATCGAACCAGCTCGTACATATATACTGGAGGCCCTGGAGAAGGGCAAGAACGTGGTGACCGCGAACAAGGACCTGATAGCCCTGCACGGCAAGGAGCTGTTCGAAAAGGCATCCGAGAAGCATCGCGACCTGTACTTCGAGGCCAGCGTGGGCGGAGGGATTCCGATCATCGCGCCGCTGAAGCAGAGCCTGGTGGCCAACAATATAAACTTCATCTACGGTATCGTCAACGGGACCACCAACTACATCCTCACCAAGATGAGCCTGGAAGGCAAGGACTACGAGGGCACCCTGAAGGAGGCACAGAGGCTGGGATACGCCGAGGCCGATCCCACCTCCGACGTGGGCGGGCACGACGCCGCGCGAAAAATCTCGATCCTGGCCTCGATAGCCTTCGGCGCGAGGGTGACCTACCCCGATGTCTACGTCGAGGGGATAACCAACATCACACCCCTGGATATCGCTTATGGAAAAGAACTCGGATACACCCTCAAGCTGCTGGCGATAGCCAAGGAGGAGAACGGCGCCATCGAGGTGCGGGTTCATCCCGCGTTCATCCCCGACCGCCACCCGCTGGCGTCGGTGAACGACGTCTTCAACGCGGTATTCATCCGGGGCGATTTTGTCGGCGACATCATGCTTTACGGGCGCGGAGCGGGGCAGCGGCCCACCGCCAGCGCCATCGTGGGCGACATCATCGAGGTGGCCCGCAACTCCGAACACGGGGACACCGGCCGCATCTCCTGCACCTGCTTCGAACAGAAACGGATAAAACCCATCAGCGAGGTCAAGACCAGGTACTACCTGCGGATACTGGTCAAGGACCGTCCCGGGGTCCTGGCGGGGATCGCCGGGGTATTCGGCAACCAGCAGGTCAGCATCGCTTCGGTGATACAGAAGCGGACCGAGGACTCCATGGCGGAGCTGGTCTTCGTCACCCACCAGGTGGAGGAGGGCAACCTCCAGGATTCCCTGAAGATCATCTCGGGGATGGCTATCGTGGGCAAGGTCAGCAACGTCATACGGGTCGAGGGGGAAGAAACCCTAATATAGTGCGGTTCAGGGGTGGTAATTATCAAATCTCGAAGGTTCAGGATTACCGTGCCGGCAACCACCGCTAACCTGGGGCCGGGGTTCGACACCCTGGGGATGGCCCTGGCGCTTTATAATACCGTCGAACTTGAAACCAACCATGATAGGCTCGAAATAGACATCATCGGGGAAGGCTCGGAGGGTCTCCCCCGCGACGAAAGCAACGTAGTCTGGCAGGCTGCCTGCGAGATGTTTCGCCGGGCCGGGGTGAAGCCCCCCAGGGCGAAGCTGCGGCTGAACAACCGGATACCGTCGGCCCGCGGCCTGGGGAGCAGCGCTGCGGCCCGCATCGGAGGGATACTCGCGGCAAACGCGCTGATGGACGGCCGGTTCTCGATCGACGAGATGCTGGAGGCCGCCAGCCAGCTGGAGGGACACCCGGACAACGTCGCGGCAGCGCTGCTCGGAGGGATAGTGGTCTGCGCCACGGTAGGAGGCCGGGTCGTCTGGAGGAAGCTGCCGGTGCCTTCTGGACTTCTGGCGGTAGCGGCTGTTCCGTCATTCGAGCTTTCCACCTCGCTGGCCTGCTCGGTGCTCCCGTCGGAGGTCAGAATGCGGGACGCGGTCGCCAACCTCAGCCGTTCGTGCCTGCTGGTCCTGGCATTGGCGGAGGGAAGGCTGGAGATGCTGGGAGAACTGATGGAGGACCGTCTCCACCAGCCCTATCGGGAGAAGCTGATTCCCGGCCTGCAGGAGGTCTTTGCCGAAGCGAAGAGGTCCGGGGCGCTGGGGGTTGCTCTCAGCGGCGCCGGGCCAACGGTACTGGCATTGACCCGGGACCGGTCCGAAGCGGTGGGGGCTGCGATGAGGGAGGCCTTCGCCCGCAGCGGTGTCGTGTGCGATATAATCGAACTCAGACCGGTCGAAGATGGGGCCGGGATAACAGAAATATAGTCAGTGGGAGGGGTTGTTCTGGGAATTGTAATTATGAAGTTCGGTGGGAGTTCGGTCGCCAATGCCGAACGTATCAAACGTGTAGCGCAGCGGGTGGTGGAAAAGAAACTGGAGGGTCATTCCGTGGCGGTGGTCGTGTCAGCCATGGGTGACACCACCGATGACCTTATAGAGCTTGCCCGGCAGGTCTCCAAGAACCCGCCTGACCGGGAACTGGACATGCTGCTCTCCACCGGGGAGCAGGTATCTATCGCCCTGCTGGCTATGGCGGTGAACGAGTTTGGTCACCCGGTGGTATCATTGACCGGGCCGCAGGTGGGTATAACCACCGACGATATCCACACCAAGGCCCGCATCATCAAGGTGGAAGGCGATCGGCTAAACGATGTACTGAACCAGGGGAAGATCGCGATCGTCGCGGGATTCCAGGGCAGAAGCCTTAACGACGACATCACCACCCTGGGGCGCGGCGGGTCCGATGCCTCTGCGGTGGCCCTGGCGGCCGCGCTGAAGGCCGATGTCTGCGAGATCTATACCGATGTGGACGGGGTATACACCGCTGACCCGCGGCTGGTGAGCGATGCCCGGAAGCTTAACTACATAGGTTACGACGAGATGCTGGAACTCGCCAGCCTGGGCGCCCTGGTGCTCCAGCCGCGTTCGGTGGAGATGGCGAAGCAGTTCGGGGTGACCATCCACGTCCGTTCCAGTTTTAACAACAACCCCGGAACACTGGTAGAGGAGGTAGACAAGATGGAAAAGGTGAGGGTCGTAAGTGGGGTGGCCCATGACCTCAAGGTGGCGAAGATGAGCCTGCTGGACGTGCCGGACCGGCCCGGTATAGCGGCTATCCTTTTTAACTCTCTGGCTGACGAGAAGATCAACGTGGACATGATTATTCAGAGCACCACCAGGGGCAACAACGCCAACGACATCTCCTTTACGATAGAGAAGGACGACCTGGACCAGGCGGTCAAGGTGGTGGAACGGGTCAGCCAGGAACTCGGCGCGGGCGGATTCATATACGGCTCGGACATAGCGAAGGTCTCCATCGTGGGAGCCGGGATGATCACCAACCCCGGGGTCGCCGCCAACATGTTCAGCGCCCTGGCGGCAGAGGGCATAAACATCGAGATGATAAGCACATCGGAGATCAAGGTCTCCTGCATCATCCAGGCAGAGGACACCAAGAAGGCGGTGATGGCTCTGCACAAGGCCTTCAACCTGGAGGTGGAATAAAGCGCGGCCGGTGAAATGACAGTCAACCGCATCGCGAACCGGATAGACAAACAGCGGCGTGGATGCCGCTGTTTTAATCAGCTATCGGAAAGTATATTAGAGGACTTTCCGATGCAAGCAAGTGTAACTTGGGCTATCGATTGCGCCAGAGGCTTGGCGACAGCCAAGTTTTTCTTCGAAGGAGCGAGACCGTCTTATCTCAGGTAGGGCAGACCGGTGCGGGTGTCGAAGCCGTGGTCGTGACCACGATCGACGCTGGTCCTGCCGTTCATCTGGTGGGTGTGATCGCGCAGGCTTCCCCTGGCTGGACCGGTCCAGTTGTTCATCTGGTGGCGGTGACCCTCGTTGAAAGCGGTCGGGTTTTCAAACCGGTGGATATGGCTGTTCCGGAAATTGACCGCGAAGCCGGTGCTGCCGACGAAGCGGTGGTTATGGCCCCGATTGAAGCTGGTCACACCCCGGTAGTTGTGCACGTGGCGCCGTAAGAAACGATCGTCGCGCTCGCGATACTGCCTCCCACCTCGATCCCGGTCCCGGTCACCAGGGCCTCTGTATTGTAAAGTATCGGTCATATCGTCGATCTCTTCATATTCTTCATAGTCTTCAAAGTCATCAAAGACTTCGCTTTCCGAGAGTTCTTCGGTATCGAAACCATCATCATAATACTCTCGTACCATCTAATTACCTCCTTCCCGGTTCTGGATTCTGGATTAATCCATTATATTGCCGCAGGATGATTTTGGTTCCTTTGCTGCCAAGTCATGCCGGCCGGTGATCTCCGGGTGCATCTTGCTTTTTTTTGGTGCATAGATTATAGTTGGTATGTAATATTAGTACCAGGTATTAACATATACTACTAAATAATGCTGTGAGGAGGTTGGAAAGGATGCCCAGGAGGAGCAAGACCGAGAGGCACCAGCGTTTGCTGGAGATGCTCGAATCGACCCCCTTTCTGACCGATGAGGAACTGGCCAGGGGGCTGGGGGTCAGCATCCAGACGATCAGGCTCGACCGTATGGAACTCGACGTGGCCGAGCTGAGGGAGAGGATACGCACCAAGGCCTCCGACCACCTGATAAACGAACAGTTTATCCAGGGCTATCGCCTGATGGGAGACCTGATGGAACTGGAGCCGGGCAAAAAGATACTTTCCCTGCTGGTGATCACCCCTGAGATGACGGTCCCCAAGAACGGGATGGTCAGGCCCTACTACCTGGTCGCCCAGGCACATACGGCGGCGCTCCAGCTCTTCCCGCCCGACGAGGAAGTATTCACCTCTTCGGCCAACGTGAAGTTTATCCGGCCCGTACAGGTGAAGGAAAGGATCCTGGCCCTGGCCGAGGTGGTCGAGACCAAGGGGAATCGACATCGGGTAAAGGTGGTATCCCGTTCGGACCAGGAAAGGGTCTTCCGGGCGACCTTCATCATCTGCTGGAGTGAGTCAGAAAGGAAGGAAGATGTTTAACAAGCACGGTCGATTGGCGACAATAACCGGGTTGGGGATCGGTCTCCCCGATACGGTGTTGACAAACCATGATCTGGAGAAGATGATCGACACCAGTGACGAATGGATAAGGGAAAGGACCGGCATCAGGGAGCGGAGGATAGCCGGCCCGCAGCAGGCCACCAGCGATATGGCTGCCGTGGCGGCGAAGATGGCGATGGAACAGGCGGGGGTAGAGCCCGGGGAGATCGATATGATCATCCTGTGCACGGTCACTCCTGACCGTTTCGTACCCATGGGGGCGAGCAACCTGCAGGAAAAGATCAATGCCACGCGGGCAGCGGCGTTTGACCTCAACGCCGCCTGTTCAGGGTTCCTGTACGGGATGGCGGTTGCCCAGGGGCTTATCTTCAGCGGCCGGTACCAAAAGATACTCCTGGTAGGCGGGGAGACCCTTTCCCGGATCATCAACTACCAGGACCGCAATACCGGCATACTGTTCGGCGACGGTGCGGGCGCGGCGGTGGTGGTCCCATCCGATGACGAACACGGGCTGCTGGCTTATGATCTCGGGTGCGACGGCAGTGGGGGCGATCTGCTGCAGGTGCCCGCAGGCGGCAGCCGGATCCCCGCCACCCGCGAGTCGGTGGAGCAAGGGCTGCACTTCGTTCAGATGCGGGGAAACGAGATCTTTAAACTGGCGGTGCGGGCGATGGTGCGTTCGGTCGACCAGTCGCTGGCCGACGCCGGCCTCACCCGCGAAGACATCGACTGGGTGGTGCCGCACCAGGCCAACCAGAGGATTATCGAGGCCGCTTCTTCGCGGCTGGGCGTGGGACGCGACAAGGTAATTATCAATATCGACCGGTACGGGAACACCGCGGCGGCCTCTATACCCATAGCCCTTTATGAAACCGCTCAGAGAGGTCTCTTAAAGGAAGGGGACATTGTGGCGCTTACCGGTTTCGGCGCCGGGCTGACCTGGGGCAGCGCCATCATCCGTTGGGGCCGGCTTGGCGAATAAACGGTACATTTTACAGCAGGAGGGCTATCCAGTGTTGGGAGAGAGAATCTGTGAAATGCTGAAAATCGAGTACCCCATCTTCCAGGGGGCCATGGCCTGGATATCGCCGGCGTCGCTGGTGGCCGCGGTTTCCGAGGGCGGGGGATTGGGGATAATAGGGACCGGACATGCGCCGGCCGACTGGCTGCGGGAGCAGGTGCGGGAGGTGAAGGCGAGGACCGGGAAGCCCTTCGGGGTCAATGTGATGCTGTTGTCACCGCACGTGGAGGACATAATGAAGGTCATCGTCGAGGAAAGGGTGCCGCTGGTGACAACCGGTGCGGGTAACCCGGGGAAGTACGTCAACCTCCTGAAGTCTGTCGGCTGCCGGATCTTCCCGGTGGTTTCGTCGGTGGCGCTGGCCAGGAGACTGGAACGCCTGGGAGTCGACGGACTGGTCGCGGAGGGCATGGAGTCGGGCGGCCACGTGGGCGATATAACCACTATGACCCTGGTGCCCCAGGTGGTGGACGCGGTGAAGGTACCGGTGGTGGCGGGCGGCGGCATCGCCGACGGCAGAGGGCTGGTAGCGGCCCTGGCACTTGGAGCTAGCGGGGTGCAGATAGGAACCAGGTTCATCGTCGCCAGAGAGTGCCCGGCACACCCAGACTACAAGCAGGCGATCATAAAAGCGGGTGACCGCGACACCCTGATCACTGGGAACAGCACCGGGCATCCCGTGCGGGTGCTGAAGAACCGCTTCGCCCGGGAGCTGCAGGAGATGGAGAAGCAGGGGGCCAGCCGGGAAACGATCGAGAGGTTCGGCGAGGGCAAGTACCCCGCCGCTGCCATCCACGGCGACCTGGATAACGGGTCCATCATGGCGGGACAGTCGGCCGGGCTGGTGAAGGAGGAGCAGCCTGCGGCGGAGATAATAAGGGACATCATGCTGGACGCGAACCGTATCGTGGGCCAGATGTCGAAATGGATTTGATTGGGAAGAGTCGTTCGGAGGGATATGATGATTGCATTCGTTTACCCGGGCCAGGGTTCACAGTATGTGGGAATGGGAAAGGAGATAGCGGACCGATACCCCTCGGCCGCCGAGCTGTTCGTGAGGGCTGACCGCCTGCTGGGGTTCCCGCTGTCGAGGTACTGTTTCGAGGGCCCAGCGGAGGAATTGATGCAGAACGACGTGGTGCAGCCGGCCATACTGGTGAGCAGCCTGGCCGTCCACTCCGCGCTGAAGCAGGAAGGGTTGACCCCCGACCTGGTGGCGGGACTGAGCGTCGGCGAGTACACCGCGCTGGTGGCGGCCGGCTCCCTGAGTTTCGATGACGCGCTGCTGTTGGTGCGAAAGCGCGGGACGATAATGAAGAACGCGCTTCCGCCAGGTACCGGCGGGATGCTGGCGATTATCGGGCTGGAGCGGGATTTGGTCCTGGGCCTTTGCGGCGAGGCCGCCGAAAAAGGAACGGCCGAACCCTGCAACTACAACTGCCCGGGCCAGATCGTGGTCGGTGGACCCATCCCGGCCATCGAAGCCCTGGAAGTCCTGGCCATGGAGAGAGGGGCGAAGAAGGTGTCGCGGGTGGCCATGAGTTCGCCTTCGCACTGCAGCCTGTTAAAACCCGCCGCCGAGCTGTTTAAAAAAGAAATGGACGGGGTGCCGATAGAGGATGCCCGCCTGGCGGTGATCTCGAATGTGGACGCGAGGCCGGTCACCAGCGCCTCCAGGATAAGAGAAAACCTTTCCCGCCAGCTGTACAGCACGGTGTTGTGGGAAGATACGATAAAAGAAATGGAAAAAATGGGAGTAAAGCACATCGTGGAGGTGGGACCGGGGCACACCCTGCTGGGTTTTGTACGCAAGACCCTGAAAGGAATGCCGGTTAACAACGTCGAGGACCTCAAAACCATGGACGAAACATTGGAAGCGTTTGGGAGAAGGAGGTGAGTCGAAGAGGATGTTAAAAGGCAAAGTGGCGATAGTGACTGGAGCCGCACGCGGGATAGGGCTTTCGATAGCCCAGGCGCTGGGGAACGCGGGAGCAACCCTGGTCATCAATGACTTTGGGCTGGGGGACGCCGCTCATCTGGCGGCGGCGGACCTATCCGCCAGAGGCATAGAGACTATGGCGGTCACGGCCGACGTAGCCGTCCTCGAAGAGTGTGAGGGACTGGTGAAAAAGACCCTGGACCGATTCGGGAGGGTGGATATCCTGGTCAACAACGCGGGGATAACCCGGGACAAACTCCTGGCCAGCATGAGCGAGGAGGACTGGGACCGGGTAATCGCGATCAACCTCAAGGGGACCTTCAACTGCTGCAAAGCGGTTGTGCGGCCAATGATAAAGAACAAGTCCGGAAGAGTCATAAACATCAGCTCCGTGGCTGGGGTGACGGGAAACGCGGGACAGGTGAACTACGCGGCCTCCAAGGCGGGTGTCATCGGTATAACGAAGTCACTGGCCAAGGAACTGGCATCGCGGGGAATCACGGTCAACGCGATAGCCCCCGGTTTGATCGATACCCAGATGAGGGCAAAACTCCCCCCCGCGGCGGAGGAGAAGCTGCTGCAGGCGATACCCATGGGCAGGCTGGGACATCCTGAAGAGATAGCTGCCCTGGCTGCTTTCCTGGCATCGGACCAGGCGGGATACATCACGGGCCAGGTGATCCAGGTCGACGGCGGCCTGGCGATATAATTAACCAAAAACTAAAAATGCTTTAACAATTAATGGTTATAATCTTCATAGGAGGTATAAAAAATGTTTGAAAAATTAGTAAAGATCATCGCTGACCAGCTGGACGTCGATCCGGCGAAGATAACGCCGGAGAGCCACCTGATGGAGGACCTGAAGGCTGATTCGATGGACCTGGTGGAGATGATCATGGCCCTGGAAGAAGAGTTCGGTATCAACATCCCCGACGAAGACGCGGAGAAGCTGGGCACAGTAAAAGACGTAGCTGAATACCTGGAGAAAAAGTTAAAGACGAAGGAGTAGATATATGACCAACCGGGTGGTAATAACCGGGATGGGGCTGATAACCCCGATCGGTTCGGGAAGAGAAGGATTCTGGAACGCGAACCAAAACGGAGTCAGCGGCACCGGACCGTTAACCCGGTTTGACGCCGCCGATTTTCCCACCCGAATCGCAGCAGAGGTTAAGGACTTCGAGCCGCAGAGGTACATCGAGAGGAAAAGCCTGCGCCACATGGACCGATTCGCCCAGATGGCGGTCTGCGCTTCGCACATGGCAGTCGAGGACGCGGAGCTGAAACTGGAAGGGGAAGACCCCTACCGGGTCGGGGTTTATATCGGCTCCGGCATCGGCGGGATAGAGACCTATGACCAGCAGCACAAGGTACTGCTCGAACGCGGGCCGGGCAGGGTCAATCCCTTTTTTATCCCGATGCTGATAAGCAACATGGCAGGAAGCCAAACGGCCATCGCCCTCGGAGTGAAGGGGCCGAATATGTGCCTGGTCACCGCCTGCGCGACCGCGACCAATTCGATCGGGGAGGCCCTGCGGATACTGCAGCGGGGGGATGTGGACGTCATGCTGGCGGGAGGGGCGGAGGCCTCGATAACCCCGCTGGCGTTCGCGGGTTTCTGCTCCATGAAGGCCATGTCCACCCGAAACGATGACCCGGAACGGGCCTCGCGACCTTTCGATATAGACCGCGACGGTTTCGTGATGGGAGAGGGCTCGGGCGTGCTGGTGCTGGAGACCCTGGAGCACGCGCAAAAGCGAAACGCGAATATCCTGGCCGAGCTGGTCGGGTACGCCACCAACAACGACGCGTTCCACGTGGTGCAGCCGGGGCCGGACGGTATCGGTGCGGGAAGGGCGATGCAGGAGGCGATCAGGGACGCCGGATTGAAGCCAGAGGACATCGATTATATAAACGCCCACGGAACCAGCACCGACATAAACGACCGGCTGGAGACCCAGGCAGTAAAGAGGGTTTTCGGGGATCACGCCAGGAAGCTGGCGATAAGCTCGACCAAGTCCATGACCGGCCACCTGCTGGGGGCTTCGGGAGCCGTGGAACTGGCCGCGGCTGTCCTGGCCGTTAAAAACGGCTGGATACCGCCTACCATCAACTACGAGAACCCAGACCCCGAATGCGACCTGGACTATGTCCCGAACCAGGGCCGGCCGGCCGAGGTCAGGGCCGCTATCTCCAACTCGCTCGGGTTTGGAGGGCACAACGCTACGGTGGTGATCAAGCGATGGCAGAAGCAGTGACAGTATCTGGGGAAGCGAAGACGAACAGCATAGAGGTGATAGCCCTGGCGGGGCCGGCCGGGACCGGCAAGAGCCACCGCGCCCTGACGCTCGCCCACGAGCTGGAAGTCGACCTCATCATCGATGACGGTCTCCTGATCAAGGGCAGCCGCATACTGGCCGGCAAGTCGGCGAAAAGCGAGAAGCTGATCTTCACCGCGACCAGAAGGGCGCTGTTCATGGACCCCGAGCATGTGCGGGATGTCAGGCAGAGGCTGGAGCTGGAGAACCCAAAGCGGCTCCTGGTGCTGGGCATCTCGGAGAACATGGTGCGGCGGATAGCGGAAAACCTCGGGCTTCCCCAGCCGATGCGGATAATGAACATCGAAGAGGTGGCGACGGAGAAGGAGATGCAGACCGCGCGGCAGCTCAGGATGGTCGAACGCCGGCACGTGGTCCCGGTCCTTTCGCTGGATGTAAACCGCAACAAGGTGGGTCAGTTCCTGGATTCATTCTCGGTCATCTTCCGGAGGAAGAACGAACGCCAGTTAATCGGCGAGAACTCGGTGGTGAGACCGGCTTACAGCACCCTGGGAAAGATCACCATCGACGAGTCGGTCATTCGGGAAATCTGCCTGAAGTCCGCAAAGGTATCGGAACTGGTAAGGGAGGTCCATGTTACATCGCTCCATTTCACCGACGGACAGTTGACGGTCGATATCGGCCTGAACCTGGAATACGGCTTCGAACTGCGGCCGGTACTGGAGAAGTCTCAGGAAGCGGTGTACGAGACCCTGAACATCCTCACCGGGATGCCGATCCGGGCGATCAACGTGACTGCCCGCGATCTGACCATCTCTGAAATAATGAGGAAAGTGAGGAATCTTGGATAGTGCTGGAAGCAAAAGATATCATGCGCATAATCCCTCACCGCGAGCCATTTCTGCTGGTGGACCGCATCATCGAACTGGAGCCGGGGACCAGAGCGGTCGGGATTAAAAACGTCACCTACAACGAACCCTTCTTCGCCGGACACTTTCCCGGCAACCCGATCATGCCCGGGGTCCTGATCGTGGAGGCGTTGGCTCAGGTGGGGGCGGTGGCCCTGCTTACCCTGGAGGAGCACCGGGGAAAACTGGGACTGTTCGGGGGGATAGAGAAGTTCCGGTTCAGGCGCCAGGTGGTACCGGGGGACCAGCTGAGGCTGGAGACCCGGGTGCTGTGGGTGAGAAGAGGGATCGGAAGGTGCGCGGCGGTCGCGACAGTAGACGGAGAGGTCGCGGCTGAAGGAGAGGCCATGTTTTCTATTACTGAAAATCGATAAAAGCAATCTATTTTCTGCAAATTGTGATAACTTGCAATATTACAATTTTCTTTTTTACTATTGACAGTGCAGCAAGCAAAGGGTATAAATAAAGAAACAAATCGAGTTCCATATTTCGACATTATATAGAGAATTATGTCGAAAAAACGAGGGAAGGCTTGACGTTAAAACGCAGCATTTTTCGCAGCACACTCCAAGACTCAAATCCAGCAGGGCTCGAAGCAAATTCGCAGCAAATCCGCAGCAGCATACCAGAAAATGAAGCAGCACTATCTGAAGCAGCAGACGTAATAGAGATTGTAACTACGATGTGGGCCTTCCCCCGAAACTTTGCAGCAGACCTTTTGAGGTCTGCTTTTTTTCACATTATCAGAAAGTATAAACCGGACTTTCTGATAATAAGCAAGCGCAACTATGGCTTTCGCCTTCGTCAAGGACTTGGCGATAGCCAAGTTTTCTTCGTAAATCAGGACCTGGGCGACGGCTGAGTTTTCTATGTCTTCCGGGGCAGATTAAAGTAATAAAGGAAAACCAGTGCTGATGGAGAATGTTAAATCAGGACTATAAACCATGCTGCAGGTGCTAGGATGAACAGATTTTTCAGGTACTGCCCGCTGCTGCTGGCGGGAATGGCGGTTGTCCTGACGGCGGCGATAATCGTATCCAACCCGGGATACATCGAAAACTTTTCTCAAACCTCCGCCTCGATGTACGTGCGAAACCTGCTCCAGGGAAAAAGCTCCACCGGGGTCTTCTCCGGCCGCGCCAACGACCTGGATTTCTCCCTGGCCGAACCGGGGGACATCCTGCTGGCGGGGGACCAGGACGGATGCTACGGCCATTTCACCCATGCCGGCATCTACCTGGGGCAGGGTATGGTGCTGGAGGGATACGTCGACTGTGGGGTGAGCCGGCAGCGGCAGGAACACTACCGCTACTATGACTGGGCGTGCATCGTGCGGGTCAAGATACCGCGCGAGCAGCGGCAGGCGGCGCTCGAATACGCCCTGCAGCAGGAGTACAAGACCTTTTACCCCATAGCCTTCAAGGACGGCGAACGCTACTGGAACTGCACCAAGGTTATCTGGGCGGCCTACCTCAGGCAGGGGGTGGACCTGGATTCCATGCAGGACATCTGGGTGACGCCTGACAGCATCTACCGCAGCCGGATGATCGACGTGCTTACCAGTTCGGGGGAGATGCCTATATGAGGACGATCCGCTGGACAGCCAGGCTTTTTGTCATACACGTCCTATTCATCCTGCTGGTGGCCGAGGGGACGTATTTTCAGGGACTGGACCTGGTTTTTTCGCTGTTTTATCTCGTCATCCTCTGGCAGGCGGGAAAGGCGATATCCGACGAGTTCGAGGCCAGGCCCTGGTTGAACCTGATTATCGTAGGGACGGCCTATCAGCTGCCGGGATACGCCATGACGGTGATAAATCTGCTATATTATAATGGAAAGCAGGGGATAGCCGCCGACTTCACTTACGGATTTCAGCTCTGGCACACCCCGCTGCTTCCCTTTCTTTCTCTCCACACCTTTCCACTGATCGGCGATTTTATATCCTACTTCGTCGCCCTTTTCTTTCTCTCACCGTTTTACCTGCTGGTGATGATCGCGCCGTTCGCATCCAGACGCTCGCGGGCGAGCCTGGCCGGCAAAACCGGGTGATGCTTTCATCAGGGGACAGTAAGGAGCTGTTGACCGATTGTCCAGGAGAACGATAAATGCCCTGATGGTCACACCTTTTCACAGCGTCCAGCGGGGCAACAGCCTGACGGCGTCACGGATAAGAGAAGGGCTGGAGCGCCGGGGTATTGTTTTTAAGACGGTTTCACTGGAAGCTCCAGATTGGGAGACCAGGCTGGGCGAGGCGCTAAAGGGAGGCCGGTTCGACCTGGTCCATGGTTTCCACGGGGTCTACCTGGGGAAGATGCTTGGACTTTACAGCGCCCTGGAGCAGATTCCGCTGCTGCTGACGATGACCGGCACCGACCTGAACCTCAGACTGGGCGACACGGAGAGGAAGGCGCTGGATGCCGCGGTCTCGGCCGCCAGCCGGGTAGTGGTCTTCAACGATGATTCCCGGTACCGGCTGCTCAGCCGGTACGCCGGGATGGCGGGAAAGGTGTTTTCCATTCCCCAGGGGGTTTACCTGGAGGACGGGCGTGAGATGACCCGCGCCGATCTGGGGCTGCGGGAGGATGAGGTCTTGTTCGTGCTACCCAGCGGGCTTCGGTGGGTTAAGAATATAGAACTGGCGATTTCGGGAACAGAAAGGGCCCGGGCCTCGAATCGACAGATCAGGCTGCTGATAGTGGGGGCGGCTATAGAAAAAACATACAGCGAAAACATCCTCCAGCGGCTGCGGGACTTACCATGGGCCTGCTACCTGGGTGAGGTGCCCCACTCCTGGATGAAGGGCCTGCTGCGCGTGAGCGATGTCGTTCTCAACACCTCGCGTTCGGAGGGACAGCCCCAGGGCGCGCTGGAGGCGATGAGCCTGGGGAAGCCGGCCATCCTTACCCTGGCGCCCGGCAACCGGGGGGTTATTCGGCATGGGGTGGAGGGATTCTACGTCAGGGATGTGGAGGACCTGGAGGCCGCCGCGGTTAACCTGGCCGCGGCGAAAAGGCTCCGGGACCTGATGGGCGACCAGGCCAGGGCGATGGTGGCACGGAGGTTTTCGCTGGAGAGGGAGATCGACGCCTACGCGGCTCTGTATCACGAACTGTCTTTCTTAAGACCTTGACTTTAAGCGGTTATGCTGTTAGAATGGTTTATGCGTCGGGGCGTAGCTCAGCTTGGCTAGAGCGCTTGCTTGGGGTGCAAGAGGCCGGGTGTTCAAATCACCTCGCTCCGACCATTTATGAAAACTAAGGCTTTCGGGCCTTTTTTTGTTGCGACGGCAGGGTTCGGCTGTGTATTGAATATTAGGACACTTTGGGACAACTTTTTTTTGGTTCACTAAAGCACCCGGGAGTGATATAATATAATTGAAGGTGACGAGTAGGCGCTTTCAGGGGTTCAGACCAGAACCCAAAACAGCAAGAAAGGAGTGGTTGCCGGCAGTCATTTGGCGATTTGGGCCAAGTTAGGTCGGTAACAAAAGAATCATTGAGAGAAAAAAAAGAGTATACGGACACGCATGACGGTTGAGACTACCCATCCATTAAGGTCCTTGCAGCCAATCGGTAAAGGACACTAAGCCCAGGTGAAAGGGCAGAAGAAAAGGGTAGTCTCAACCTGTTTTATTATTGCGTTTTAAAGAACCAGCTTCATAGCCAGCTCGTCGCAGTTGGGGAACTTGATGCAGTTGATGCAGTCGGTCCATACCTTGTGGGGGAAGGTGTCTTTGGAAACCAGCTCGAAACCGCAGTTCTCGAAAAACTCCCTCTGGTAGGTAAGTGAAAACAGCTCGGGGATCTCAAGGCTCCGGGCCTCTTCTTTCAGGTAATCGACTATCTGCCGGCCTATACCCCGGCGGGAGGCTTCTTTCTTTACCGCCAGCGAGCGAATCTCACCCAGGTCCTTCCACAGAACGTGCAGCGCTCCTACCCCGACGACCTCCCCGTCCTCCCGGGCGATCACGAAGTCGCGGATGTTTTCATACAGTGACCCCAGCGGGCGGGGGAGCATCATGTGCTCGTCGGCGAAGCTGTTGACAAGCTCGAATATCTGGGGTACGTCCTGCATGGTGGCTTTTTTCAGTACGATCTCCGACAATTGCTTTTGCCTCTTTTCTTTTAATCCTTTTTCTTTTTTAATTCTTTTCCCGAAGGTTAAATCCTTTCTTTCGAGAGAGGATTTTATTTTCGGAGAGAAAATTATATATAAAGAAGGCTTTGGGTATGACTGTTTCCAGTTAAGAGGAGGAATGGAAGATGGTTTTCGTACGTTTATTATATTCCAACCAGGCTCGCTACGGAGTGCTGGAGGGACAGGAGATACAGCTCATCGAGGGGACCCCCTGGCAGAAGTATTCCCCGGCCCGAGAGCGGATCGGGATCGAGCGGGCGAAGCTGCTGGCGCCGTGTCAGCCTTCCAAGGTGGTCTGCGTCGGGCTGAACTACGCCGACCACGTTCAGGAGTTCGGCGACCGGCCCCTTCCCAAGGAACCGGTACTGTTTCTGAAGCCGTCCAGTTCGGTGATAGGTCCCGGGGCGCCGATCGTCTATCCGGCCATCAGCCGTCAGGTGGACCACGAGGCGGAACTGGCGGTGGTGATAAAAGAGGAGACCCGCCTGGTGAGCGTGAAGGAGGCGGGGAGAAGGATACTCGGATATACCTGCGGCAACGACGTTACCGCTCGGGACCTGCAGCGGAAAGACGGGCAGTGGACCCGGGGCAAGTCCTTCGACACCTTCTGCCCTTTGGGGCCGTGCATCGTGGATCACCTGGAACCGGAAGGAGCGGTTATCCAGCTGCTGGTCAACAACGAGATGCGGCAGAATTCCCACACCTCGCATATGATATTCCCGGTAGAGTATCTGGTCAGCTTCATCTCACAGGTGATGACCCTGTTCCCGGGGGACGTGATCATGACCGGCACCCCGGCGGGCGTAGGCCAGATTATTCCAGGCGATACAGTCACGGTCAGGATCCCGGGAGTGGGCGAATTGACCAATACGGTGATAAACGGAGTTTGATAAATTTATCGTTTGACAATTGGGTATAATGTGCTAAAATCTTATTTGTTGGAATCGTAGGCCAGTATATCGCGAAATACGGCCGAAATTCCAATAATCGTTATGTAAAGGGGGCTGATATGGATGAGCACATTGGGCCGTCACATCCTGGCTGAGGTTTATGGATGCCGGTTTGATGTTCTCAACGACATCAAAAAAGTGGAAGAGATCATGGTCAACGCGGCCTTGGAAGCAGGCGCTGAGGTCAGAGAGTACGTTTTCCACAAGTTCAGTCCGCAGGGGGTAAGCGGAGTAGTGGTTATATCCGAGTCGCACCTGGCCATTCACACATGGCCCGAACTGGGTTACGCAGCAGTGGATGTGTTTACCTGCGGAGACCAGGTTAACCCCTGGGATGCCTGTCATTACCTGACGGAAAAGTTCGAAGCGGGACACGTTACCACCAATGAGATCATGAGGGGAAAACTCCCTCTGCAGAAGGTGGCCGTAAATCAATAGGAGGAGGATACTATTTTAAGCCGGAAAAAGAGGAATAAAGGCTAACGATGGCCCAGGTAACGCGATGAAGGTATGAGTACGAGTGTTACTGGGCTTCGTTATTTTTATACACTTGCCTAACAAATGGATGCATTTTTTAGGTTGACGAGTTACGTTATTAAGCCTATCATCAGAATGAACCCTCATTAAGGAGGCTGTACAGATAAGAGAGAGATATGCGATCAATCGCTGCAAAATGGGAGGGTGGAAGTTGAATTTTGGGGTGTGGGGATCTTTAAGGGAGGTAATAGATCGAATAAGGTTGGAAAGCGAACGGCTGCTGGTCATCAGGGGCAATCCCCTGTCTGATTTTATGTCGATCGATCTTAATCAACCCAAGTATGAGGCGATTACTGCGGTGTTCCTCGGCGGCGCCCATCGCAGCAGGCTGGAGTCGGACGAGGGGTACCGGGTCAGGGTATTCGGGATGGCCAGTCTTTTCAACCTGATCCTGCTGGCGGCTGACGTCCACGGGCGGATCAGGGACAACGATTGTGGATACAACGCGGCCGGCCACAACAACCTCGATTACCCGGTCCTGCTTGGGGATTTCATATACGGCACCCTGCTGAGGAGGCTGTGCGATCTCGACTGCATCGAGATCCTGCCTGACCTGGCCGGGGTTATCTGCGATATTAACGAGGGCGCTATGCGGCGCGACGAACTGTCGGCGGCGGGTGGCGGCCTTTTGGATTATATGCCGGTTATCCGGCAGGAATACGGCTCGGCCTTCAGGCAGGCCGCCCGGACCGGGATGTGGATGGCCGGCGAAAGCGACCTGGAGGACACTTACAGTGAAATGGCGTGCTATATCGGTATGGCAATCGGCATCGAACAGGTGGGAATGGACCCGGCCATGGCCAAAGCCTGCCGGCGTGACTCCCTCTACCTGTACAGCAAGCTGGAGTACGGAAGCGTTAGAAGGTACGCGCACCATCTGCTGCGATACGCCGGTATCGAACGCAAGACACTGAGGGCAGCAAGCGGACAGTAAGGGGTGGAGACTGGACTATGGGTTTTAAGGACCTCAGGGAGTACATAGCCGCCCTGGAACAGCGGGGGTGGCTCAAAAGGGTGACTGCGGAGGTCGATCCGGTTCTTGAGATAACCGAGATCACCGACCGGGTCTCCAAGGAGGAAGGCCCGGCCCTTTTTTTTGAAAACGTAAAGGGATCCAGGCTGCCGGTGCTTATCAACTCCTTCGGCAGCTTTGAGCGGATGAACCTGGCCCTGGGAGTGAACGAACTGGACGATATTGCCCGGGAGATAATGAGCTACCTGCAGCTGGACGCGCCTTCGTCCTTCTGGGACAAGCTGAAGATGCTGCCCAAGCTGGCGGAGATGTCATCGTTCCTGCCGAAGATGGTCAAGAGCGGGCCGTGCCAGGAGGTCGTAAACATGAATCCCTCGCTCGACGACCTGCCGATTCTGAAGTGCTGGCCCGAGGACGGCGGCCGGTTCATCACCCTGCCCCTGGTGTTTACCCGCGACCCGGAGACCGGGAGAAGGAACACCGGGATGTACCGCATGCAGGTGTACGATCAGAAGACCACCGGGATGCACTGGCACATGCACCACGACGGGGCCGAGAACTACCGCCGCAATCAAAACCGGGGGAAGCGGATGGATGTGGCGGTCGCCCTGGGAGGGGATCCGGCCACCATTTACTCCGCCATCGCTCCCCTGCCCAAGGACATAGACGAGATGATCTTTGCGGGGTTCCTGCGCAAGGAGCCGGTTGAGATGGTCGCCTGCCGAACCGTGGACCTGGAGGTGCCGGCCCACGCGGAGATAATACTGGAAGGCTACGTGGACCCGGAAGAGACCAGGATCGAGGGGCCTTTCGGGGACCACACGGGCTACTACTCGCTGAGCGATTACTACCCTGTGTTTCACCTGACCTGCATGACCCACAGAAACGATCCGATCTACCCCGCCACCATCGTGGGCAAGCCTCCCATGGAGGACTGCTACATGGCCAAGGCCACGGAAAGGATATTCCTGCCCCTGATGCAGATGCTGATGCCGGAGGTGGTGGACATCAACCTCCCGCTGGAGGGAGTCTTCCACAACTGCATCCTGATTTCGATCCGCAAGCGGTACCCGGGGCAGGCCAAGAAGGTCATCAGCTCGGTCTGGGGCATGGGACAGATGATGTTCACCAAGTTCGTGGTGGTGGTGGACGAGACCGTGAACGTGCAGAACGTGTCCGAGGTGATGTGGAAGGTTTTCAACAACGTCGACCCCCGGCGCGACACCATAATCGTCGACGGGCCGCTGGACGCTCTGGATCACTCTTCCCCGCTGCCGCACTACGGCTCCAAGCTGGGTATCGACGCCACCAAGAAGTGGCCCAGCGAGGGGCACAACCGCGAGTGGCCCAACGACATCGTGATGGACCCGGCGGTCAAGGAGCAAGTGGACCGCCGCTGGAAGGAACTCGGTTTTTAGGCGGTTATTCCTAGATATAATCTGAGTTGTGGACGGAGGGTAACTTACATTGTCAGTTCCGGGCCCAGCCGTGGGCGGCTCTCAAGCGGGGACCGAACCCACTCCTCCTGGGCTGCTTTTAAAAACCTATTACTTTTTAAAGATGATCGACATCGGGCACAGCCTGTTCGCCCTGCCTTTCGCCTACCTGGGCGCACTGCTCGCGGCCCGCGGAATCCCTACGCTGCATCAGTTGGCCTGGATCACCCTGGCCATGGTAAGCGCCCGGACCGCGGCGCTGGGCCTGAACCGGCTGATAGACCGCCATATAGATGCCAGGAACCCGCGCACTGCCGACTGGATCCTCCCCCGGGGACTGGTCCGGCTGCCGGTCGTGGTGGTCGCGATAGTCGTCTCCTTTTTAGTGATGCTTTACTCGGCCGCCCAGCTTAACGAGCTGTGCCTGAAACTCGCGCCGCTCGCGGTGATCGCGCTTACGGCCTACTCTTACACCAAGCGTTTCACCTGGACCGCGAACGTTATCCTGGGCCTTACCATCGGACTCGGACCCGTGGGCGCCTGGCTGGCGGTCAGCCCGCGGCTGGAGGTTACTCCCCTGCTGCTGTGGCTGGCCGTGGGACTCTGGATAGCCGGCTTCGACACCATGTATGCCTGCCAGGACGAAAACTTCGACCTGGTGGAGGGGCTGCACTCGATCCCGGCCCGTTTTGGCACCGCTAAGGCCCTGGATATAGCGGCCTGGTTCCACACCATGACCGTGCTGCTGCTGCTGGCGGTGGGATTTAAGATGGGGCTCGGGTGGCCTTATTACATCGGGGTGGTGATAGCGGCGCTGGTGCTTCGTTTCGAGCACCGGCTGGTATCGGCCGACGACCTTTCGCGCATGCATACCGCTGCCTTCGGGATCAACCGGTATGTCAGCGCCATACTGCTGCTGTTTGCCTTGTTGAGTTATATAAAATTCTGACCGTAGGGGGGTGCCGGGTTGCGCAGCATAACCGTGGGTATCACCGGAGCCAGCGGCTCGATATACGCCAAGCGCCTGATCGAATACCTGTCTTCCCGGGGTCACCGGGTCTACTTGACAATCACCGAGGCGGGCCGGCAGGTGATAGAACAGGAACTCGGGTGGGCTCTAGCGGGAGACGCCGGGGTGGTGGAAAAGAGCCTCAAGGAACATATGGGGCTGGACAGCCATAACTGTTTACGGTATTTTGAGGTAGGGAATATAGGGGCGGCTATCGCCAGCGGCACCTTCCCTGTCGACAGCATGGTGGTCATCCCCTGCAGCATGGCAACCGTGTCCAGCATCGCCCACGGGGCTTCTTCGAATCTGCTGGAGCGGGCGGCCGACGTGATGCTGAAGGAGGGGAAGCGGCTGGTGCTGGTTCCCCGCGAGACCCCGTTGAATCCTATACACCTGCGAAACATGCTCGCTTTATCCGAGATGGGGGTCAGGGTGGTACCCGCCATGCCGGCATTTTACAATCACCCGCAGAAGATCGAGGACCTGGTCGACTTCTTGGTGGGCAAGGTGCTCGACCAGCTGGACATCGAACACGACCTTTTCACCTGCTGGAACGGCCTTTAGAATGAAATCTAAATTTAGTTAAAGTGAGTCAAAAGAACTGATGAACATATCCGTACTATACCAGAATATCGCTTCTGAGATGAACCGGGTCGACGAGGAATTAAAGCGGCTGGTTGCAGTGGAGCACCCGGTCATGACCGAGGCCGCCTCTCACCTATTGATGGCGGGAGGTAAGCGGCTGAGGCCGGCCTTTGTGCTGATGGGCGGCCAGTTTTTCCCCAACCCGAAGGCGAACCTGGTACCCCTGGCGGCGGCGATCGAGCTGGTGCACATGGCCAGCCTGGTTCACGACGACGTTATAGACTGCTCCGCCACCCGGCGGGGGGTGCCGACGGTGAAGGCCCGCTGGGGCAACCGTATATCGATGCAGACGGGCGACTACCTCTTCGCGAAGGCGCTGATCCTCATATCGGGTTACCAGGACGTGAGGATAGTCAGGATACTGGCCGATGTCAGCGTGAAGATGGTCGAGGGCGAGATCCAGCAGCTGCTTACCGCGTACGATACCCAGCAGTCGGTCAAGGACTACCTGGACCGCATCCGGAGGAAAACCGCGCTGCTGATATCGACCAGTTTTCAGCTCGGCGCTATCGCCAACGGCGCCCCGGAGGAATCGGTGAAGGCCCTGGTCAGGTACGGATACTACCTGGGGATGGCCTTTCAGATCACCGACGACATCCTCGACCTGACCTCTACCGAGGAGGTGCTGGGAAAAGCGGTGGGGAGCGACCTCACCCAGGGAATCTTGACCCTCCCGGTCATCTACGCCCTGCGCGAGGAACGCGGATCGGCCCTCAAGGAACTGATAGAGAGGCTGCAGGGTGGCGAGGCGGTTATCCAGGAGGCGCTGCAGGAGGTATATCAGAGCAGCGGGATCGAGCGCGCCCGTGGATTCGTCGAAAGATACATCGCCAAGGCCCAGCGGGAGCTGGAGAAACTGCCCGACCGGCCCGCGAAGAGAACCCTGGGCAGTCTGGCGGAGTTCATAAACGTGAGGGAGTATTAGTTATAACCCTTAAACCGAAATTTGATCGTAAAGGGGTTTGTCGACTTGTCGAACGATAAGCCAATGAGCTGGCTGCAGCACTTCGAGGACCTGAGAAAGGTACTGGTCGTGTCGACGATAGTACTCGTCGTCGCCTCCGGCGCCTGCTTCTTTGTCAGCGACCAGATCCTGAAGGTGCTGAGCTACCCGATAACCTCCAAAAGCGCCACCGGCGAGACCGTTCAGAAGCTGATCTTCATCGGCGTCACTGAGGGGTTCTTTATCAAGTTCAAGGTGGCGCTGTACGCGGGTTTTGTGGTCTCCTTCCCGGTCATTGCCTGGCAGATCTGGCGCTTTATCGGCCCCGCTCTCTATCCCAAGGAGAAGAACCTGGTATTAAAACTGGTGCCCGTCACCGTGCTGCTTTTCGTGATCGGGGTGGTGTTCGCCTATTTTATGATCTTCCCCGTCATGCTGGAATTCCTGCTGAACGTATCGGGCGACCTGCAGCCGATGATCACCGTGAGCGAATACGTTTCCTTCTGCGTCAGCTTCCTGGTCCCATTCGGACTGGTCTTCGAGATGCCCATCATCGCCATTTTCCTGACCCGCATAGGAATATTGACCCCCGGTTGGCTGAGCAGCAAGCGCAAATACTCCCTCCTCATCTGCTTTATAGTGGCGGCTATCCTCACCCCGTCGCCCGATCCCTTCTCGCAAACCATGATGGCCCTCCCCATGTACCTCCTCTATGAAGTAAGCATCATCGTTTCGCGTATGACCAGGGCCAAGAAAGACGCCCGGCAGAAGGCCGAGGAAGAGGCCTGGGAGCGTGAAATGCTGTCCGACGGCAAAGACGACAAAACCGAAAATGATTCAGAAGCCGGCAGCGATTCAAGCCAGTAAAAATGAATCTAATTAATATAGAAAGTATCGAGCTGCAAGCAGGAATTTCTATACCGGCATGGAATTATTTTATACGGGGTTTATTATGTTTTTTTATATCCGTTTTTAGCAATTGAGTTACCGAAAGGTGGTGGATTTATAGGCACGACCTCATTTAATTGTGTATAGGAGAATAAGGAAAGGAGAGAAACTGTAGTGAAGGTAACCCGCAGAGATTTTCTCAAAATCTCCGGAGCTTCAGCAGCCACCTTCGCTATCACCGAACTGGGCTTTGACGTCGCTCCCGCCTATGCCAAGATCAGGGAGTGCCGGATCAAGAACGTCAAAGGCATACCTACCATATGTCCGTACTGTGGTGGGGGGTGCGGACTGGTAGCCTTTTCGGTGCAGGATCCAAGCAGTAAGAAGTTCGTGGAACTGCTGAGTGTCGAAGGTGACCCCGATCATCCCGTAAACATGGGGGGAAACTGCTCCAAGGGAGCAGCGATATTCCAGCTGCGGCAGACCGGACCGGCGTATACAGACATAAACCCCGCGAGGGTTTTAAAGCCGAGATACCGGGCTCCAGGAAGCAGCAAGTGGGAAGAAAAAGATTGGGATTGGGTTTTGGACGAGATTGCCAAAAAGATAAAGGCAACGCGTGAAGCCAACTTTACAAAGACTCAAGAGGTAGATTTTCCGGTCCTCGATGCAGATGGGAAACCGGTTCTAGGAGCCGATGGCAAGCCCCAAATTGAAAAGAAGGCTATCCAGGTAAACCGCTGCGAGGCGATAGCCAGCCTCGGCGGTGCGGCGCTGGACAACGAAGAGGCGTATCTGCAGTCCAAGATGATGCGCTCGCTTGGCTTGGTGTTTATCGAGCACCAGGCCCGTATATGACACTCCTCCACGGTGGCAGGACTGTCACCTTCGTTTGGGCGGGGAGTCATGACCAATCACTGGAACGACCTGCAGAACACCGACGTGGCCCTGATAATGGGCGGCAACCCGGCTGAGAACCACCCTATAGCCTTTAAATGGATCGTAAAAGCGAAAGAAAAGCGCAACGCGAAGATAGTGGTGGTAGATCCGCGGTTTTCAAGGTCAGCTTCGATGGCGAATCAGCACGTTACGCTCAGGCCGGGCACCGACCTGGCTTTGATGGGCTGGTTGTTCAAAGAGATTCTGGAGAAAAACCTGTATAATAAAGATTACGTACTTACACACACCAACGGGTCATTCCTGATCGATGACGCGTATTCCTTCAGTGATGGCCTTTTCAGCGGCTACAGCGCCGAGAAAAGGACCTACGACAACTCTTCCTGGGCCTACAAGAAGACTCCCGACGGCAAGCCTATGAAGGACCCGACCCTACAGGATCCACGCTGTGTCATCAACATCATGAAGGAACACTACAAGCGGTATGACATCGACACGGTGATGAAGGTCATCGGGAACACCGACAAGGCGAGCCTCGAGGCGCTTCGCGACACCATCGTCGCCACCGCTGCCAAAGACAAGAGCATGGTTATCCTGTACGCCATGGGCACCACCCAGCACACGGTCGGTTCACAGAACGTCCGTGCCTTCGCCGTGCTTCAGCTGCTGATGGGCAACATGGGGGTCCCAGGCGGCGGCATCGCGGCTATGCGCGGTGAGTCAAACGTGCAGGGCTCGACCGACATGGGCCTCCTGTTCCACCTGCTCCCGGCCTACCTCGGGGCACCGCAGGCCAAGTCCGACCATGCCACCCTGGACGCCTATCTCAAGAAGGAGACCCCGCCGACCAGCTTCTGGAGCAACAAGCCCAAGTTCATGATCAGCCTGTTGAAGGCCTGGTACGGCGATAAGGCGACCAAGGAGAACGGCTACTGCTACGACTATATACCCAAGAACAATCCCGGCCGTCCTGGCGGGTATTCGCACATCGCCCTCTTCGAGGCGATGCACAAGGGCGACATCAAGGGCACGATGATCTTCGGCGGCAATCCCATAGTCGCCGGACCGAACGCCAATAAGGAGCACGAGGCTATCAGCAAGCTCGACTGGCTGGTTGCCATCGACCTCTGGGAGACTGAAACCTCCGCCTTCTGGAAGCCTGAGGCGTGGGCCAAGACCGGCGTCGCCATGAAGTCCCCGGCCGATATCAAGACCGAGGTCTTCCTGCTTCCCGCCTGCGGCTCCTACGAGAAGGAAGGCACGGTTTCCAACAGCAGCCGCTGGATCCAGTACCGCTGGAAGGGCGCGGAGCCGGTCGGCGAATCGATGTCTGACCTGTGGATAATCAGCCAGCTGATGGAGCGGCTGAAAAAGCTCTATGCCGGCAGCACCGATCCGAAAGACAAGCCTATCCTTGATGCCACTTGGGACTATGGCCACGGCCACGAGCCCGATATAATGCTGGTCGCCAAGGAGATGGGCGGATATACCATCGCCGACGGCAAGCCTTTAACGGGTATCGGCGCGGTCAAGGATGACGGCACCACAGCGGCCGGGCTATGGGTCTGGGCTGGGATCATGACCACTAAGGCCGATGGTTCTCTCGACTACAAGGCCAAGTGGCGCGACCCGGTCGACAAATCGGGCATCGGCCAGTACAGCAACTGGGCCTACGCCTGGCCAGCCAACCGCCGCATCGTGTACAACCGCGCCTCGGCTGACCCGGACGGCAAGCCCTGGTCCGAGGCCAAGAAACTGCTCTGGTGGGATCCCTCCCAACCGGCTGACCCCAAGGTGCCGGAGAAGCTCGGAAAATGGACCGGCCTGGACGTCCCCGACATCGGGGTCGGTACCGCGCCCAACGACCCGACTGGGAACGGAGTCGGCGGTTTCTTTATGCGGCCGGAGAACGTCGGCTGCATGTTCAGCGTTCCTTCCGCGGTGGGTGTGATGAACGAAGGCCCGCTGCCCGAGCACTACGAGCCGTGGGAGACACCGTTCGCTAACCTGCTGAGCAAGCAGGTCCTGAACCCGGTGGTTAAGGTCTGGGAGCCCGACAAGCAGAGCAAGAAGGATAAGTACCCGATCATCGGCACCACCTACCGGTTGTCCGAGCACTGGCAGTCCGGGACCATGACCCGTAACTCCCCGTGGCTGGCCGAGCTGGTGCCCAACTGCTACGTGGAGATGAGCGAGTCGCTGGCGCAGAAGAAGGGCATCAGGAGCGGGGACAAGGTAATCGTGAGCAACACCCGCGGCGAGGTAACCGCCTACGCTATGGTCACCAAGCGGATCAAGCCATTCGTGGTCAACGGCGAATCGACCGATGTGATCGGGATCATCTGGCACTTCGGTTTCAACGGGCTGGCCAAGGGTGAGCCCGCCAACCGACTGACACCGCACGTCGGCGACGGGAACACGATGATTCCGGAATACAAGGCCTGGCTTTGTGATATAAGGAGGGCTTAAGCATGGCACAACAATACATTAACCTATATGATGTGACCAAATGCATGGCCTGCCGGGGATGTCAGGTGGCTTGTAAGCAGTGGAATCAGCTTGGAACCAACATCGTTCCCTTTACTGGCGGCTATGGCACTAAGAACGATACCGACGCCAAGACCTTCACCATCATCAGGTACTGGGAGGATGAGAAGGACGGCAAGATGTGGTGGCGCTTCCGGAAGCACCAGTGCATGCACTGCGGAGACCCCGCCTGCATGAAGGTGTGCCCGCAGGGAGCCATCTACAAGACTGAATACGGCGCGGTAGCCAAGGACTACGACAAGTGCGTGGGATGCAAATACTGCGTGTCGGCCTGTCCGTTTGGGATTCCCAAGTACGACGGCGACATCGACAAGGTGACCAAGTGCGAGATGTGCGCCGATCGGGTGGATGTCCTGGTCAGCGACCCGGCACTGCAGGCGCTCCCTGACACTGACCCCAATAAATTCAAGATGTTCGTACCCGCCTGCGCCAAGACCTGCCCCACCGGGTCCATCAAGTACGGACCCCGGGAGGCCTTGTTGAAGGAAGCGGAAGCCAGAGTGGCCTTCCTGAAGGCTAACGGCTATCCCAAGGCGAACGTCTACAACCCCGAGGGAGTGGGCGGAACCAACAAGGTGTACGTCCTGGCGGATGACCCAGAGAAGTACGACCTGCCGGTCAATCCGACCATACCGGCCTACATTAATATCTGGCAGCCGTGGATCAAGCCGTACGGCGGTATACTGATCGGCCTAGCGGCCCTGGGCGCGGTCGGCAGCTTCTTCAGCACCCGGTTCATCAACGCCTTTGGCGACAAGATTGGACTGGGAGGACATGGTGAAGGAGGCGATAAGCATGACTCTTAGAGTACTGACCAGAACCGAGCCCCCGCGGGTTGAGCGTTTCAGCCAGTGGGCCCGGATTGCTCACTGGGGACACACCTTTACCTTCGTCATCCTGCTGATCACCGGTCTGATGCTGTTCTCCAACACCATCTTCGGCTGGATCGGACCTGCGTTCCTGGGAGCCAACAACGCCGGCACGGTGCACCGGATCATGGCGGTGTTCTACACCATTATCCCGCTGGTCGCACTGTTTATGAACCCCAAGGGGTTTATCGGCTGGTGGAAGGACGTCCTTTCGTTCGGGAAAAACGATATAATATTCCTGACCAAGTTCCCGTTCGAGTTTATGGGATTCCCGGTGAAGATGCCTCCCCAGACCCAGTTCAACGGGGGAGAGAAGATGAACTCGGTGGTTACCACCACCTCCTGCGTGTTTCTGGCAATCAGCGGATACATCATGTGGTTCCCCGAATACTTTCCGCTGGGACTGGTGCAGTGGATGCCGCCGCTGCATGACGTGACCATGATCCTGGCGACCACCATGGTGTGCATGCACTCCTACCTGGGATCGTTCCACCCCGGCTCGGGCGAATCGTTCTGGGGAATGTGGAAGGGCACAGTGCGTAAGGACTGGGCCGCCCATCACCATCCGAAGTGGTTGGAGAAGGTGGAGGGAGAAGGCTCCGGTCACTAGCAATTACAATCTAAAGAATCAGGTACCATAGACCTAAAGGCAAGAGGGAGACCGATAATCTCCCTCTTGTTTTTAGAGTTTTTAATGAGAGTGAAAACGACTTTACAGTGCCTGCGGGTTCTGGGATAATGATAATAGTCTTGACCCGAAAGGCTTGTACCAGGCTTTTTAGGGAGGTAATATTTTGGCAGAGCATAACTTTGACTCGACTTCAGGAGACCTGGCGGCCTTCTATGATCAGATTATAGATCTTCAGGATCGTCTGCTTGAGCTTCATCCCAGGATCGAAGCGTACATAAACGAAGAGCAGATGAACGAGTTTCTGGGAAAAAAGAGGTTCTGGATGCAGTTGCTGCCTTTCCCGCTGGACCCGGTCAGGTTCAACCAGGACTACCTGGAGACTGCCGGCTTCATCATCGAGGCCCGGCCAAAGGTAGTGGGATCGATCTCAGCCATCAGCGCCCTGGTAGGACGCCTGCCGATCGAAGAGCTTGCGGAAAAAGCCCTGCGGCTGGACATGGAATACCTGGCGAAGACAGCGGAAGATGGCGGGGTGCCGGCCGAGCTTTTCGTCTTTATGCTGCAAAACGCCATCCGCCCGCAGATACGAGCCTGGGCGGAAGGTCTGCCCAAGCTGAACGACCGGGATAACTGGCAGCAGCCTTACTGTCCGGTCTGCGGACAGGAAGCGATAATCTCACGGATAAGGCCGGGAGACGGCCAGCGCAGCCTTTTCTGCGGTCACTGCTTCACGGAGTGGGATTACCGGCACCTGGCCTGTCCTCACTGCGGCAACGATGAGCACGAAAGCATCAATATCATCGAAATCGAGGGCGACCGTTTTAATACTATTTACGCCTGCAATAAATGCCGCGGGTATGTGAAGACCTTAAACGAGAGGCATGGAGGAAAGGCGGGCAACCTCTTCACCGAGGGGGCGCGCACCTTTTACCTGGACATGCTGGCGGAGAGAGAAGGCTACAACAACCGCCGGATCAATAAGGACTCATTCAATTAGGATATGGAATCGTAGCCAGGCTCGATAACCGGTTCAGCAGTTTTAGCAGGAATAAAAAGAAAGAAAAGAGAATAGTACTGATGAGCCGTCTGTACCCGATATCGATGAATATTGCGGGAAAGACCTGCCTGGTGATCGGCGGCGGGGCAGTCGCTGAGAGAAAGGTCCGTTCGCTGCTGGAATGCGGCGGTCGGGTCGTGGTGGTGTCTCCCGGGGCAACGGGCGGCTTGGAGTCGCTGGCGAAGAATGGAGATATCGAGCTGCTGGAGAAGGTCTACCAGGAGTTCAGCCTGGAAGGGTTGTCGCCCACCCCGGTTTTGATTTTCACCGCTACCAACGACCGGGAGACCAACCTGCGGGTTTTCCAGGATGCGGAACGGCTGGGGATAGCGGTCAATACCGTCGACGACCCGGAGCTTTGCACCTTCTATGTACCCTCGGTTTTGCGGCGGGGTCCCCTCAGTGTGGCGGTATCCACCGAGGGAAAGAGCCCGCTGATGGCCCGGATGCTGCGCGAGCAGTTTGAGGAGGTCATCGGCCCGGAATACGAGGAGTACCTCAACCTCCTAGGGGAGTGCCGGGAGAGGGTGCTGCAGTCGAAACTCGATGAGTCGAAGCGCAGGATGGTTTTTAAGCGCCTTATAGAGCTGGACCTGCTGGAAGACCTGCGCAGAGGGAATAAAGAGTTGGCAAAGGAGAGGGCGGAACAATGTTTATCGTCCTGGTCGGTTTAAACCACCGCACGACCCCGGTAGAAATAAGGGAGAGGCTTTCCATCCCGGAGAGCTTTCACGAGGAGGCCCTGAAAAACCTGAAGCGGTTTCCCGGGATCGAAGGCTGCATAATCCTTTCGACCTGCAACCGGCTTGAGATATATGCCACCGTGAGGGATATCCAGACCGGGTTCAAGAGCATCAAGTCATTCCTGAACCAGGCCTGGACGCGGCCGGGGCCGCCAACCGCGACGGAACCCATGGAGCCGCACCTCTACACCTATTCCTGCCAGGAGGCGATCGGACACCTCTTCCGAGTAGCCGCTGGCCTCGACTCGATGGTGATAGGAGAGTCGCAGATCCTGGGGCAGGTCAGGGAAGCGTATGAGATGGCGCTGCAGGCCAAGGTGACCAACGGGGTCATGAACACCCTTTTCCAGCAGGCGATCGTGGTGGGCAAGCGGGTGAGGACCGAAACCGGCATCGGAAACCATGCGGTTTCAATAGGCTACACCGCTGTTGAGCTGGCTAAACAATTGCTTACCGATATAGAGGGCCACTCGGTTCTGATCGTTGGTGCAGGCGAGATCGGGGAACTTACGGTCCGGCACCTGGTCGCCTGCGGCGCCTCTTCGGTAATGGTCTCCAACCGTTCTTACGACCGGGCAATGCAGCTTGCCGAAGAGTTCGGGGGGACGGCCCGGCGGTTCGACGACCTGCAGCATTCGCTCGCCGAGGCGGATATAGTTATATGCTGTACCGCGGCGTGTCACTACGTGCTTCACCACCGCCAGGTCGAGCTGGCGATGGAGGAGCGGAAACAGCGTCCGCTGATGATAATCGACATCGCGGTTCCCCGTGACGTGGACCCAATGGTGGGAAGCGTCAGCGGGGTATACCTTTACGATATAGACGACCTGGAATCGGTGGTGGATTCCAACCTTAACGAAAGAAAAGCCGAAGCTGTAAAGGCAGAGGCTATAATCAACCAGGAGTTCGAAAAGTTTGGCGACTGGTTGGAAACCCTATCATTGATACCAACGATAGTCGCCCTGAAGGACAAGGCCGAAAGAATCAAGCAGGCGGAACTGACCAGAGCCCGCAACCGCCTCGGCAGCCTTTCCAGCCGTGAGGAGATGATAATCAGCTCTATGGCCAACTCCATAGTGAACCGCCTCATGTACGACCCGGTCCAGGAGTTGAAGGCGAGAGCCAAGAGCTATCAGGGCCACCTGTACGCCAAGGTGCTGCAGAGCCTGTTCCGTCTCGAACTGGAAGAAGCCGAAGAGTCCTGTCATTCTCGGCCCAACGAGGAGGTTATGGAACCTTGACTTTAATCCGGGTCGGTACCCGTGACAGCGCCTTGGCGCTCAGGCAGACCGAACTGGTGATCCAGCGTCTGAAACAGATGTGCCCCGATGTAGATTTCGAACTGGTGCCGATGAAGACCATCGGCGACAAGATACTCGACGTGTCCCTGGCCAAGATAGGCCAGAAAGGCCTCTTCACCAAGGAGCTGGAGAATGCACTCCAGGAAGGGACCATCGATATCGCCGTACACAGTCTGAAAGACCTGCCCACCGAGCTTCCCGACGGTTGTGAACTGATAACGGTGACCGAACGCATCGACTCCCGGGATGTACTGGTAGCCAGGGACGGGGTTTTGCTCGACGAGTTGCCCGAAGGGGCCAGGGTAGGGACCAGCAGTCTGCGCCGAAAGGCGCAGCTTTTGAACTACCGGCCGGATCTGCGTTTCGAGGATATGCGGGGCAATGTGCCCACCCGGCTGGCGAAGTTAGAACGGGACAACCTGGACGCAGTGGTGATAGCCTCGGCCGGCCTTGAGCGGCTGGGGCTTGAAAAGGCGATCACCCAGCGGATTCCCGAGTCTGTGTGCCTCCCGGCGGTGGGGCAGGGCGCGCTGGGGATCGAGGGACGGGCGGGTGACAAAGAAACCGCTGCCATAGCGTATCGGATAAACCACTGGCCTACCGAACTGGTGGCCACCGCCGAGCGGGCTTTTCTGAGGAGGCTGGGCGGCGGCTGTCAGATACCTATCGCCGCCCTGGGCAGCATGGACAGCACCCGGCTGAAACTGGACGGACTGGTGGCCAGCCCCGATGGAACCAGGGTGGTCCGGGGTGAAATCTCGTTTGCTCTAGCTGGTGAAAGCGGAAGAGAAGGATTGAAGGACCGGGCCGAATCCCTGGGGGTCAACCTGGCGGAGGAACTGCTCTCGCGCGGGGCGAAAGAAATCCTGGCCTCCATCGGGATCAACCTTTAGGACCGCTGGGCGCCTTCCAGATTCTTTTTATTTTAGAGAAAAAAGAGGTTCAAGGAGAAGGGGTAAGTGAAGAAAGTCATGCACAGCCAGGCGGGAACGGTTTACTTGATCGGGGCGGGTCCGGGCGATCACAAGCTGATTACCCTGCGGGGCGCCGAGTGTCTGAAGCAGTCAGAGGTGGTTGTCTACGACCGGCTTGTCAACCCCCGGCTTCTGGCTCTGGCGCCCCCGCAGGCGGAAATGATATACGTGGGCAAAGACTCGAACCGTCACGTCCTGTCGCAGGACGGCATCAACCGTCTGCTGGTGGGGAAGGCCCGGGAAGGAAAAACGGTGGCGCGGCTCAAGGGCGGCGACCCTTTCGTGTTCGGACGCGGGGGGGAAGAGGCCGAGGAACTGAGGGAGGCCGGCATACCCTTCGAGGTGGTGCCGGGGATAACCTCGGCGATAGCGGTGCCGGCCTACGCGGGAATCCCGGTCACCCATCGCCAGTACAGCTCGACCCTGACCCTGGTAACCGGCCACGAGGACCCGTTCAAGCCCGACTCCAGCATCGCATGGGACAGCCTGGCGGGGCTGGGCGGAACCCTGGTCTTTCTTATGGGGCTGGAGAACCTGCCCGAGATCACCAGGAGACTGATGGCCGAGGGGCTCGCTGGCGACACCCCGGTGGGGTTGGTGCAGTGGGGGACCTTTGCCGAGCAGAGGGTGATAACCGGTCGGCTTGGCGATATCGTTTCCCGGGCCAAAGAGTCCGGCCTGACACCGCCGGTGGTGACCGTGGTGGGGGACGTGGTAAAACTGCGCGAGACCCTGAAGTGGCGGGAGACGAAACCACTGTTCGGCAGGCGGATACTGGTGACCCGGGCCCGCGAGCAGGCCAGCGCACTTAGCAAGAAGTTGGAATCCCTGGGGGCGGAGGTCTGGGAGTACCCGGCCATCGAGATCGCCCCCCTCGAGGACTATGCTTTAATAGACCAGAAGATAGACGAGATCGAGAATTACCGATGGATAATCTTCACCAGCGCGAATGGGGTGCAGGCTTTCTTCGCCCGCCTCTGGGAAAAAGGAAAGGACGTCAGGTCCCTGCAGTCGGCAAGCCTGGCGGCGATAGGGCCGGGGACCAGCCAGGCGCTCGCCGAGAGAGGGTTGCGCGCCGAGTTCGTGCCTTCAGAGTTTCGCGCTGAGGCGATCGCGGAGGGGCTGAAGGGACGGGTGGATCCCGGGGACCGGGTGCTGCTGCCGCGAGCCCGCGGGGCGCGGACGGTACTGCCCGAAACCCTTTCGGGGATGGGCGCGGAGGTCGATGACGTGGTCGTCTACGAGACGCTGGTCTCCTCCAGCGACCCGGATAGACTGAAGCAGATGATGCGGGACCACCCGGTGGATATGGTCACCTTTACGAGTTCCTCCACGGTCAGCAACTTCATGCAGCTCATCGGGGAGCGGCCCGAAAAGGTGAGTGGGCTGGAAAAGGCGGTAATGGCCTGCATCGGGCCGATCACCGCGGCGACCGCGGAAGGCCTGGGACTGAAGGTGGGCCTGGTGGCCTCCGAGTATACCATAGAAGGTCTGGTAGATCAGATAAGCCGATATTATAATGAAGAAAAAGAAGGGGGGCGTGACAGATGATAGGATGCACCAAGCTGCTCTGCGGAACCGCAACGGTTTCCGAGGCCATAAAGCACGGGCGCGATTCCCGCAGCCTGCCTCCCAGTATGCTGCAGTTTTCCACCGCCGACCGGCCGCTGGTGGTGTGGAACACCACCAACCGCTGCAACCTCCGCTGTCAGCACTGCTACCTGAACGCGGAGGACCGGGAGTATCGAAACGAGCTAAGCAACGAAGAGGCCAAGTCATTCATCCGCGACCTGGGAGAGATGAAGGCTCCGGTGCTGCTTTTCTCCGGCGGGGAACCGCTGCTGCGCAAAGACCTGATTGAACTGGCTTCCCTAGCCGCCGAACTGGGGCTCCGCCCGGTGCTCTCCACCAATGGGACCCTGATAACCAAGGAGAAGGCGCGGGAACTGCTGAAATCAGGTCTCCAGTACGTGGGGGTAAGCATCGACGGCGGGCCGGCCACCCACGACCGGTTCCGGTCCCAGGAGGGCGCTTTCGAGATGGCGCTCAGGGGAATCCGCAACAGCCTGGAGGCGGGCATGAAGACCGGCGTCCGCTTCACCGTGAACCGCACCAACCGGGAAGACCTGGAAGAGGTGCTGGACATCGTGGAGCGGGAAGGAATCCCCCGCTTCTGCATGTACCACCTGGTCTACTCGGGACGCGGCAAGGACCTGACCGCCCTCGACACCGACCGTGAAGAGAAGCGCGACCTGATGGCCTGGCTGACCCGGCGCACGAGGGAGCTGCACGCCAAGGGCGTGGAGGTGGAGATACTGACCACCGACAACCACGCCGACGGGATATTCATCCTGCAGCAGATGCTGGCGGAGCAGCCCGAGCGGGCGGAAGAGATCAAGCAGCTGCTGAGCATGCACGGCGGGTGCTCGGCCGGGACCAAGTTCGCCAACGTCGATCCCCAGGGAAATGTGCACCCCTGCCAGTTCTGGCAGCACTACACCCTGGGCAACGTAAGGGAGCGGCCCTTCAGCGAGATATGGTGGGACGAGCACGAACCACTGCTGGTGGCGCTCAGGAAAAAAGCGGCCAACCTCAAGGGAAGGTGCGGCCGATGCGATTACAAGGAGTACTGCGGCGGATGCCGGATCCGGGCGGAAGCGGTGAGCGGGGATATCTGGGCCGAAGACCCGGCCTGCTACCTTTTCGACTCGGAGGTCGGCGTTTAGTTAAGGAGGGATACCTGTGGCCTATCCGGTTACCCGGCCGAGAAGGATGAGAGGCAGCGAGACCCTGAGGAAGATGTTCAGCGAGACCCGCGTCAGGCTGGACAACCTCATCTATCCGATGTTCGTGATCCACGGCAGAGAGACCAGAAACCCGGTCTCTTCCATGCCCGGGGTATACCAGCTCTCGGTCGACCAGCTGATGGTCGACGCCGCCGAGGTGGTTTCTCTCGGCATACCATCGCTGCTGCTGTTCGGGATTCCCGCCTACAAGGACTCCTGCGGGTCTTCCGGCTGGGACCAGGACGGCCCGGTGCAGACCGCGGTAAAGGCGTTGAAGGACCGGTGGCCTCACCTGCTGGTGGTTACCGATGTCTGCCTCTGCGAATACACCGACCACGGCCACTGCGGAGTGATAAAGGACGGACAGGTGCTGAACGACCCTACCTTGGAGCTGCTGGGCAGGATGTCGCTATCCCACGCCGAGGCCGGGGCCGATATCATAGCCCCCTCGGACATGATGGACGGGCGGGTGGGACACATCAGGAAGGCACTCGACGATAACGGTTTCGAACGTATGCCGATCCTGGCCTACTCCGCCAAGTACGCCTCGGGCTTCTACGGGCCGTTCCGGGAGGCCGCCGAGTCGGCTCCCCAGTTCGGCGACCGCAGGTCCTACCAGATGAGCCCGACCAACAGCGACGAGGCGATACGCGAGGTTGCCCTCGATCTGGAAGAGGGGGCGGACATGGTCATGGTCAAGCCCGCGCTGCCTTACCTGGACATCATCCGTCGGGTGAAGGAGATATTCGGCTGCCCGCTCGCCGCTTACAACGTCTCGGGAGAATACTCCATGGTCAAGGCCGCGGCCGAGCGTGGATGGATAGACGAGAAACGGGTGGTCTGGGAGACGCTGACCTCGATCAAGCGGGCCGGGGCCGATGCCCTGATAACCTATTTCGCTCCGGAGGTCGCCCGCTGGATAAGAGACGGGGAATGGGAATAGAACAGTAGTGAGTAGGCGGACGTCGGACGTCGGAATAGTGGGAATTTGCAAAGCAAATTCCATCAAGTCTGACGACTGCCTACTGACGTCTGACGACTGAAAAAGGGTGAAAAATAATGATAGTTTCCTGGAACACCACCAACCAGTGCAACATGTTCTGCGACCACTGCTACCGCGACGCGGGAGCCCTGGCATCCGAGGAACTTTCCACCGAGGAGGGTAAGAGCCTGATCGACGGGATCTCCCGGGCCGGGTTCAAGATAATGATCTTCAGCGGGGGAGAACCGCTGATGCGCAAGGATATCATCGAGCTGGTGAGGCATGCCGGCCAGCGGGGGCTGCGGCCGGTCTTCGGCAGCAACGGCACCCTGATCGATAAAGAGATGGCCATGAGGTTGAAAGAGGCCGGAACCATGGGGATGGGCATCAGCCTCGACAGCACTGATCCGGAGAAGCACGACCGGTTCCGCAAGCTGGACGGGGCCTGGGAGGGCGCGGCGAGAGGGATGAAGAACTGCCGGGAGGCGGGTCTAGCCTTTCAGGTGCACACCACCGCCATGGAATGGAACTACGACGAGATCGAGTCGCTGACCGACCTGGCGATAGAGCTGGGCGCGGTGGCTCACCACATCTTTTTTCTGGTCCCCACCGGCCGCGGGGCTAACATCGAAGAGGAGGCCCTGCGGGTGGAGCGCTACGAAAGGCTGCTGCACCGCATCCTCGACAAGCAGAGACAGGTTGACATCGAATTGAAACCCACCTGTGCGCCGCAGTTCGTCCGCATGGCGAGGCAGAAGGGGATGAACCTGCGCTTCCAGCGGGGCTGCCTGGCTGGGCTGTCTTACTGCATTATCGGGCCCCGGGGCATGGTACAGCCGTGCGCCTACCTGGACATGGAACTGGGAAGCGTACGGGAGCGTCCCTTCGATGAGATATGGAGAGACAGCCCGGTGCTGAATCGACTGCGAACCCAGGAGTATGGCGGGAAGTGCCGCCTCTGCAAGTATATCGGCGCCTGCGGCGGGTGCCGGGCTCGGGCCGCTTACTATCACGAGGGTGACTTCATGGCCGCTGACGACTGGTGCCGCTACCCCGGCGGTCTCGCCCGGGACGAGGCCCAGGACTAAATTACCTGCTACAAAAGAGGAAAAGAGGGAGGGCGTTGAGCGATACCGCTATGGACCAGGACGACCGAAGGCTTTTGAACCTGCTCCAGTCCGACCTGACGTTTATCTCCCGACCGTTCGACGAAATCGCTAAAATGATGGGTTTGGAAGAGTCGGAAGTAATAGAGCGCATCAATAAAATGAAAAAAAATGGTATAATAAGGCGGATAGGTGCTGTGCTGGATTCCCGCGGCATGGGCTTCAGCAGCACCCTGGTGGCCATGAAGGTGCCGCCCGAGGACCTGGAAGCGGCTGCCATGCGTATCAATGCGTACTACGAGGTCACCCACAACTACCTGCGGGAACACGAATGGAACCTGTGGTTTACGCTGATAGCACCCGATCGGGAAAGGATCGCGGCTATACTGGACGAGATCAACCCTTCCCAAAGGTGGCCGATGATGAGCCTGCCGGCGGAAAGGGTTTACAAGATAAGGGCCGAGTTTAAGATCTGACAGATTCTTAGCTTTTTTACACGAGGTGAATCCAGGGTTGGACGATCTGGACCGCGAAATACTCAAACGGCTGCAGGGCGACATCGCTGTCGCTCCACGGCCGTTTTTAGAGATGGCCGAAGCGATGGGGATAGATGAGGTTGACCTGCTGGACCGGGCTGCCCGGCTGCAGTCGCAGGGGGTGATCCGCCGCTTCGGGGCTATACTGCGTCACCGCCAGTCGGGGATCGGCGGCAACGCCATGGTGGTATGGGCCGTCCCTACTGACGAGGTTGACCGGCTGGGTGTGATGTTTTCCATGAACCCGTCGGTTACCCACTGCTACGCGCGCCCGACCAGGCCCGGTTGGAGATACAACCTATACACCATGATCCACGCCGCTGATCCGGCCGGGTGCGAGAAGCTGGCGCGACAGATGGCGGATGAGGCCGGGGCCTATGATTTCGAGATGCTGTTCGGAACCAGAGAGTTCAAGAAGACCAGCATGAACTATTTTGCCCACCTGGACAAGCAGGACGAATAACTTTTAAAGGGTGATTTGCGTGGAACAACCTTCTCAGGAGCGATCAAAGGCTCTCTATGAACGGGCCCGGGAGGTTATACCCGGCGGGGTCAACAGCCCGGTTCGCGCCTTCCGCGCGGTAGGCGGCGACCCGCTGTTCTTCGCCCGGGGCGAAGGTCCCTACCTCTGGGACGTCGACGGGGTCCGGTATATAGACCTGGTCGGATCGTGGGGGCCGCTCATCCTGGGGCATCGTCCGCCAGCGGTCGAGAAGGCGCTGATGGAGGCGATAAAGATCGGGACCAGCTTCGGGGCTCCCACCGAGCCCGAGGTGCTGCTTGCCGAGATGATACTTGAAGCCTTCCCCGACATGGAGATGGTGCGGATGGTGAACTCCGGCACCGAGGCGACCATGACCGCGCTTCGCCTGGCTCGGGCCTTCACCGGGAGGGAGCGGGTGGTCAAGTTCGAGGGCTGCTACCACGGCCACTCCGACCCGCTGCTGATCAAGGCCGGTTCCGGGGCGCTGACACTCGGTGTGCCTACCAGCCCGGGGGTGCCGTTCGGCCTGCTGAACTCGACAATCGTGGCGCAGTACAACAACCTATCAGGCCTGGAGGAGATTTTCAGCAGCGTGGGCAGCGAGATAGCTGCGGTCATCGTCGAGCCGGTGGCCGCGAACATGGGGTTGGTGCTTCCAGCGCCGGGCTTCCTGGAGGGACTGCGTGAGATAACGAAGAAACATGGAGCGCTGCTGATATTCGACGAGGTGATAACCGGGTTCCGGATCGAGTATGGAGGCGCCCAGACCAGATACCGGATATCCCCCGACCTGACCTGCCTGGGCAAGATAATCGGCGGCGGCCTGCCGGTGGGGGCCTTTGGCGGTCGGAGAGAGGTCATGGAGATGCTGGCCCCGTCCGGGCCGGTGTACCAGGCGGGCACCCTCTCGGGGAACCCTCTGGCCATGGCGGCCGGGATCGCGATGCTGAAGGAGCTTAAGCCGGAGAACGTATATCTGGACCTGGCCTCGAAATCCGAGTACCTGATCGGCGGGATGAAGCAGGCCGCGTCAGATGCCGGGGTCGGAGACATGGTGTGCTTCGCGGGAGTAGAATCCCTGCTGGGGATGTTCTTCACCCCCGGCCCGGTCACCGACTACGCCGCCGCCACGAAATCCAATATCGAGGCCTACGCGAGATTCTTCCGGGAGATGCTGCGGCAGGGGGTATACATGGCTCCCGCGCAGTTCGAGGCATTTTTTGTGAACCTGGCGCTTACCCGGGAAAACCTGGACTCGATAATAAAAGCGTCGCAATCAGCATTTAAGGAAGCGGGGATAGTTCTGCATGGAGGATAAGTACCCGTGGCTGATCAGGAAGGTCAAGCAGATAACCGGGATCGACCTGGAAAGCTACAAGCGTCCCCAGATGGAGCGCCGGATAAACAGCTTCATCAACGTCCGCGGCATGAGAACCTACGAGGAGTGCGTAAGAGAACTGACCGAAAACGAGGACTTCCGCCGCAAGTTCATAGATCACCTGACAATCAACGTCTCCGAGTTTTTCCGCAACCCCTCGCAGTGGAAGGTCCTGGCGGATGAGGTAGTCCCCCTGCTGCTCAAGGAGAGAGGCCGCATCAAGGCCTGGAGCGCCGGCTGCTCCACCGGCGAGGAACCATACACCCTGGCCATGCTGTTGATGGAGATCGCCCCCGGCAGGTTCGACAACATCATGGCGACCGATATCGATAAACAGGTGCTGGCCAAAGCGCAGGCGGGCGTTTACGGTTCCCGCTCGGTGTCCGGTCTTACCCCGGCCCAGATCAAGAAGTATTTTAACCAGCAGAACGAAACCTACACCATCAAGGATGAGGTAAAGCGGAACGTCACCTACAAACAGCACGACCTTTTGAAGGACCCGTTCCCCGGCAGCTGCGACCTGATACTCTGCCGCAACGTTGTGATATACTTTACCGAAGAGGCCAAGACCGTCCTGTATGAACGTTTTTACCAGTCGCTCCGCCGGGGGGGAGTGCTGTTCATCGGCAGCACCGAACAGATATTCCAGGCCCGGGAGATAGGACTGCAGTCGCTCGCCACCTTCTTTTACCAGAAGCTGTAGCAGCTTTCACCTCGGACCGTCTAGGATTTTAGATATTTACTTAAGGCTGTTTTTAATATAATCTATATAAAGATTCACACACAAAACCGGTAGATATAGATAAAGTATCCAGCTTAGACATTACAGGATACTACAGGGGGTAGGGTAAAATGACAGAGAGTTTTGTGGAGACGGTTTATAAGGACAACCGTCCGGGTTTTTTTGATGTCGTCCGCGCTTACCTGGAGGTTACCAAGCCGATATCCGTTCTGCTGCTGGTTTTCACCGCGGTAGCCACCATGGTGGTGGCCATCGCTTTCAATGGACCGATGGCCACCCGCGACATAGCCATCGCCATCGCTGCCGTTACCCTCGCCTGTGCCGGCTCAAACGCGGTAAGCTGCTACGTCGACCGCGACCTCGACGCCACCATGGAACGCACCCAAAAACGCCCAATCCCCCAGGGACGGATCAGCCCCCCCATACGGGCCCTGTACTGGGGGATGCTGCTGTTTATCGCATCCCTGGCACTGGCACTCCTGCTGAACCCGATTTCATTCGTCTGGCTTTGCGGGGGTATGTTGGGATACGTCGGGGTGTACAGCCTCTGGCTGAAACGCAAGAGTTCCTGGAACATCATCCTGGGAGGCTTCTCGGGCGGACTGCCGGCCCTCTTTGGCTGGAGCGCGGCTACCGGAACCGTCTCCTGGCTGCCGCTCGCGATCGCGGCGCTGGTGGTGCTCTGGATACCGAACCACATCTGGAGCCTGGCCATCTACTACCATGACGACTACGCCAAGGTGAAGGTACCGATGCTGCCGATAACCTGCGAGACCAAGCGGGCGCTGCACTGTCTGCTGAGCACGGTCGTGCTGATGGTTATCTGCTCGGTCCTGATATACTTTTTGGGCAGCTGGGGTATGGTATACCTGGTCACCGCGATCATCACCGGCATAACCGTGCTGCTGGTGAGTATATGGGTATACCTGCGGCCTACCCGGAAGAACGCCTGGGTCCTTTTTAAGTTTTCCAGCCCGTACCTTTTCTTTCTTTTTCTGGGTATGATGATCGATGTCCTGGCGAGATGACCGGTCCTTTGGCTTATTCAACCATGAGGCTCCGAGACTGGCGTTTTACAACGGCTTAAGGATACGCACCAGTCTGCCCAACGCTTTTTGGCAATTATTACCAGCGATCTGCCTCAGATTTTTTGCTCAAAATAATCCCTTTAGGGACAAAAATTTTTCGTTCAGGCAGGAATTTTCCTTATAAATGTAGAAATAAATTTCGCGTAAAAACTTGATGAGGTGCCCTCCGATTGGGCTTTTTTTGTGTAACTTACGCCGAGGTCAACGTCGGCCTGAGTTTTTTAGTCTGTTTTAGGAATAATCGGGGGTCGCTTGTAATTGTTTTTATATTGGGAGTCTTGGTGAGTAAACCAAGGTTGGTTGCTTTTGATCAACCTTTATAAAGAATATGGGGGTGATTTAAGGCGTTCGTTCTTTAGAAGGAGGGTTAGACAAGATTTCTATTTAGGGTATGTTGGGGACTAATAGTTTAAGAGGTAAATCAATCCAAAGGAGGAAAGAGCTTTGAACATAGCTGTATGTGTAAAGCAAACTTTTGACACCGAAGCCAAGATAGCATTAAAAGATGGAAAAGTCAGTGCCGATGGGGTGAACCTGATCATCAATCCTTACGATGAAGTAGCGGTTGAAGAAGGACTTCAGATTAAAGAAAAGCTGGGCGGAGAGGTGACCGTGGTATCCGCCGGCAGCGAAAAGGCTCAGGACGCTATCCGTCAGGCTCTGGCGATGGGCGCCGACAAGGGCGTTCTCATCGATGCTCCCACCGATGCGGACGAGTACGCCAGGGCGGTTATCCTGGCCGAAGCGCTGAAGAAGCTCAACGCGGAACTCATCCTCTGCGGCCACGTGGCGGCTGACGACGGATCTTCCCAGGTGCCGACCCGGGTAGCCGAGATCCTTGGTCTCCCCCATGTAAACGTTGTACGCAAGATCGAACTCAACGGCAACACCGCTACCTGCACCCGTGAAACTGACGGCGGCAGCGAAGTCATTCAGGTAACCCTCCCGGCCATTATCACCTGCCAGGTCGGTCTGAACGAGCCCCGCTATCCTTCCATGAAGGGTATCATGCAGGCCAAGAAGAAACCGGTTGACAAAGTAGCCGCGACCGCGATTGCCAACAAAGCCAATGTAGTCACCTACTTCATTCCTCCGCCAAAGGCTGCTGGCAAGCGGGTTGAAGGCGATGCCAAGGATACCGCCGCGGCACTGGCTAACTGGCTGAAGAACGAAGCCAAGGTTATATAATGGCCAAGAACAATTCGTAGAAGGAGGAGTTACTCTAATGGCAAAAGGTACTTGGGTTTTTGTTGACCAGAGAGACGGAAAGATTCGTAAAGTCACCTTTGAATTATTAGCTAAAGCCATGAGCTTTGGCGATGAAGTAACCGCGGTAGTCATGGGCAAGGGAGTAGAGGGACTGGCTGCGGATCTCGGAAAATACGGCGCGGACAAGGTATTGGTCGTTGACGACGACAAGTTTGCCGCGTACAACACCGGCGCGTTCGCTGCCCAGTTCGCCGCGATGGCGAAAGAACTGCAGCCCGCTGCCATCCTCTTCGGACACACCGCCATGGGCAAAGACCTGGCTCCCCGCCTAGCTCAGAAGCTGGAAGCCGGCCTGGCCACCGACTGCACCGCGGTCGATCTGGAAGGCGGCAAACTGGTATTCACCCGCCCGGTATACGCTGGTAAAGCCTTCGCCAAGGTTGTAGTGGAAGGCGAACCGGTCATGGGCACCATCCGCGCCAACATTTTCGACGTGGTCGAAGCCAACAAGGCTGGCGCCGTGACCAAGTATGACTTGAAAGTTACCGATGCCGACCTGTACCAGAAGGTTGTGGAATTCATCCCGATGGTATCCGCTCGTCCAGAACTCACTGAAGCGAACTTCGTCGTATCCGGCGGCCGTGGCGCCAAGGGTGCCGAAGGCTTCGCAATGATCGAGCAGCTGGCTGACATCTTCGGCGCTGCCGTGGGCGCTTCCCGCGCGGCGGTAGACTCCGGCTGGATCGACAACCAGTTCCAGGTTGGCCAGACTGGTAAGGTCGTCAACCCGGTGCTCTATGTCGCAGCCGGTATCTCCGGGGCCATTCAGCACATTGCAGGAATGTCCTCCTCCAAGAACATCGTGGCCATCAACAAAGACCCCGAGGCCCCGATCTTCGCGGTGACTGACTTTGGCGTGGTAGGAGATATGTTCCAGGTTATCCCCGCTCTCATAGACGAACTCAAGAAGTAGCATGGATGTGGAAGTTGGGCCGGCCTATAGATAAAAAACCGGTCCAACTTCCAAACTTCCAATAAACAAGGGGGGTAAATGATGGAGTGGTTATTGCATTTCTTTAGCTATTCGGCAAGCTTCAAAGAAAGCGCCGAAGAAGCGGTAAAGGTTATTACCCGTATCTCCCCCACCAACGTTCCTTGGGCCCACATCTACATGTTCATCATGTTGATTCCTATCCTCGCAGTGCTCTGGGGTTTTTACTGCAAATACCGGCTTTATAAAGTAGGCAAACCCACCAATCGCTGTGACAATATAGGGGCAAGGATCGGCTCGTGGTTCGGGTACACCTTCGGCCACAGCCGGGTGACCAAAGATACGGTTCCCGGGTGGATGCACTTTTTAGTATTCTGGGGATTCCTGCTGATGTTCTTCCTGACTGGCACAGTAGCCATGACCTCCACCGGCCGGGAGTTCGCGGAGCTTATCGGAATCCATATACCTAAATTCGCCGGCGGTTTCTATGTCGGCTTCAGTGCCCTGGGAGACATCGCCGGGGTTTTGGCTATTGTAGGGGTGCTATTTTTTATCTATCGCCGTTACGTCACCAAGCCCGACCGTCTTAACGACACCAAGTCGGAAGACGGCTGGATCCTTGCCCTGCTGCTGATTATCCTGCTCACCGGCTTCCTGATCGAAGGTCTGCGGATAACCGGCCAGTTGATGGCGATCAGTGGAGGAGCAGGGGTCAGTGCTTACGCGCTGAGCCAGTTCTCCAACGAGATCGGTGCGGCGCCGGTAGGCTATTTTGTCGGCAAGATGTTCTGGGGGATACCATACGAAACCGTTGTCATCTGGCACCGGATGCTCTGGTGGTTCCACCTGTTCATCGCTTTCCTGGCCCTGGGCATGTCCCCCAACACCAAACTGTGGCATGTCTTCGCGGGCCAGTTAAACTACTTCTTCCGTTACCTTGGCGCCAAAGGCGGCATCATCCAGCCGATACCCAACATCGAAGAAGCCGAGACCTTCGGGGTAAGCTCTCTGGAAGAGTATACCTGGAAGGACATGATGGACTTCGATGCCTGCATCCGCTGCGGCCGCTGCCAGGATAACTGTCCGGCCTACCTGACCGGGAAAGAACTCAATCCCAAGATGTTGATTCAGGACCTCAAGGCCCACTGGCTGGAAAAGGGCCCGTACCTGCTGGCCCAGAAGAAAGAAGCGGCGCCGGAAGAGGCCGGGGCTATGACCGACGACGCGGCCGCCGAGGTGATGGAAAAGAAACTGATCGGGGATGTCATCTCCGAGGACGTTATCTGGGCCTGCACCAACTGCCGCGCCTGTATGGAAGTCTGTCCGATGTTTATCGAGCACTTCCCCAAGCTCACCGATTTGCGGCGCAACCTGGTCATGTGGGAGAGCAACTTCCCCAGCGAGGCACAGTTGGTGTTCCGGGGCATGGAAAACAACAGCAACCCCTGGAACGTCGGTTGGGCTGACCGGGCGAAGTGGGCTGAAGGACTGGATGTCAAGCTCTGGTCCGAGATCCCAGAAGAAGAACGCAAAGACTACTACCTCTACTACACCGGTTGTTCGGGCGCCTACGATGATCGCAACAAGAAGGTTTCCAAGGCGATGGTCCAGATCCTCAACGCGGCGGGAGTCAAGTTCGCCATCCTGGGCGAAGAAGAGAAATGCTGCGGTGACTCTGTAAGGCGCTTAGGCAATGAGTACCTGTTCTACTCCATGGCTTATGAGTTTGTGGAGATCCTTAACGGCTATGGGGTTGAAAAGATAATTACCGCCTGCCCACACGGATACACCTGCTTGAAGAGCGAGTACCCGCAGTTTGGCGGTAACTACCAGGTATTCCACCACACCGAAATCATCGCTCAGCTGCTGAGCAGCGGCAAGCTCAAGCTGACCAAACCCGTCAGCATGAGTTTTGCTTATCACGATTCCTGCTTCCTCGGCCGTCACAACGACATCTATGAAGAGCCTCGGAAGATCCTGAACTCCATCCCGGGGTTGAAGACCCTGGAAATGGAGAGGAACCGTGACAAAGGCTTCTGCTGCGGTGCTGGCGGAGGTCGGATGTGGCTGGAAGAGCATGTCCACGAAGGACAAAAACGCATCAACATCGAACGTGCGGAACAGGCCCTGGCCTTGAATCCTGACGCGATCGCGGCCAACTGCCCCTTCTGCATCCAGATGTTCGAGGACGGGGTCAAGTCCAAGGACATGGAAGACTTCAAGGTCTTCGACCTGTCTGAACTGGTTGTTCAAGCTATGGAGTAGTGTAACTGTTCTGTGCAAATGCATTATGTGGCGGCGCGCACCGTGACGTATACGATATCCAAAAGGTAATGCATGAAGTACTGCTGAGGTCGGTTTAAGTTAGTACAGGAATGCACCACCTTCAAACCTAGTCTGCAATAGTGCGGAGGCAGCAGCAGTTGACCTCGGTACGCGGAAGGGTAGCAGCGAACGGTGCGCTAAGAAAAGATCAGGTTAAAAAGAGAGAAATAGATATAAAGCCAGGGAAAATCAGAGATAACCTGATACTTAGAGAAAAACCAGTGTAATGAGTTCAAAGCGTTCCGGGTTCAACTGACTTGGATGGGGAAATTTTAAAGGATTACCTGCTGTAGCTGTAAATAGAAAAAGGGCTGCAGCAGGGGTCCTGGAATCCCTAAAAACTAGTGGGCAAAGCGGGGATGATGTATTCCTTCTCTATCGGGTCAGGAACCAGACCATTGCCAGACTAGTGAAGAAGGTAGGCGTGATGGTTTAACTTAATATCGGCTAGGTAAAACGAAGTAAAAATAATAATCTATATGCTAAGCAGGATATCGACGTCGCGGAGATTCATTACGCGTTTCGAGGGGCTAGGAGAAATAGAAGTTTAGACTAGAAATGCTTCCAGACGCTAGAAAAAGAGGGCTGTACCCTCTACTCGATCCAAAATTTTTGAACGGAGGTCGGGTTATTGGATTTCATTCTCAGCGACGATCACAAATTGCTTAGGTAGACGGTAAGGGATTTTGCCGAAAAGGAAGTGGCACCTACCGCAGCAGAACGGGACGAGCACAGCAAATTCGACCGTGAGATCTTTGACAAAATGGGGGCCCTGGGGGCGTACGCGATCGCAAGGTCCCCGCAGCGAATCTGCTGGGTAAAGAAGGAGAAGGTTTCCGCATCGCCATGCGCATCCTGGACGGCGGGCGCAACGGAATCGCTTCCCAGGCACTGGGTATCGCGCAGGGTGCCTTCGACTTCGCTTTGGACTACACCAAGACCAGGGTACAGTTTGGCAAACCGATCTTCGCCAACCAGGCGCTCATGGCGATCAAGATCGAAGCCGCAAGACTCCTGGCCTACCAGGCCGCATGGCTGGAAGGCGCTGGGGAACCCTACGGCAAACAGAGCGCAATGGCCAAGCTGTATGCCGGTGACATCGCTATGGAAGTTACCACCGATGCTGTTCAGCTTCTGGGCGGGTAAGGCTATGTAAAGGAGTATCCGGTGGAGCGTATGATGCGCGACGCCAAGATTACTCAGATCAAGGGACCAACCAGATTCAGCGGATGGTTATCGCTGGTTTCCTGGCTAAGTAAACAAGAAAAATCGAAATTACAAAAAAAGCTGGGAGGTATATTAGAATGGCAGACGTGTTTATAGTAAGCGCAGCCCGTACCGCCGTAGGTAGTTTTGGCGGATCCTTGAAAGACGTTCCTTCCAGGACCCTGGGGGCCATCGTTATCAAAGAAGTTCTGAAGAGGGCAAACGTAGCGCCGGAAATGGTCGACGAAGTGATCATGGGCTGTGTGCTCCAGGGCGGCCTGGGCCAGAACATCGCCCGTCAGAATCTGATCGACGCTGGCATCCCGGTCAGCGTACCGGCCTACACCGTAAACCGGGTCTGCGGCTCCGGCGTACAGTCGGTCGCCACCGCTGCGATGGGGATCAAAGCTGGAGACTACGATATCGTGGTCGCCGGCGGTGTCGAGAACATGTCCCAGGGCATCTACTTCAACTCGGGAGCCCGCTGGGGACTCCGCATGGGCAATGCCCAACTCGTTGACGACATGGTCTTTGACGGCCTGACCGACATCTTCAACAAGTACCACATGGGTATCACCGCCGAGAACCTGGCGGAGAAATACGGCATCACCCGTGAGATGCAGGACCAGATCGCTCTGACCAGCCAGCTGAATGCGGTTGCCGCTATCGCTGCCGGCAAGTTCAAAGAAGAGATCGTTCCGGTCGAAATCGCTTCCAAGAAGGGCACCGTGGTGTTCGACACCGACGAGTTCCCCAAGGCTGGCGCCACCATGGAAGGTCTTGCCAAGCTGAAACCGGCGTTTAAGAAAGACGGGACCGTCACCGCTGGCAACGCTTCAGGGATCAACGACAGCGCTTCTGCGGTACTGGTAATGTCCGAAGCCAAGGTCAAAGAACTTGGCGTCAAGCCGATGGCCCGCATCGTTTCCTACGATGTAGGCGGATGCGATCCTTCCATCATGGGCTACGGCCCGGTTGAAGGGGTCACCAAGGCCCTCAAGAAGGCCGGCATGAACCTCGGCCAGATCGATCTGATCGAAGCCAACGAAGCTTTCGCGGCTCAGGCTGGGACGGTTGCCAAGGTGCTGGGCTTCAACATGGACATCGTCAACGTAAACGGCGGCGCGATCGCTATCGGTCACCCGATCGGTGCCAGCGGGAACCGCATCCTCAACACCCTGCTGTACGAAATGCCCAGAAGGAAAGCCAAGTACGGCCTGGCTACCCTCTGCATCGGCGGCGGGATGGGCATCGCTATGATCGTCGAGAATCTGAGGTAGTATAGATAAAACTTAAGATCTAAATACTTAGAAAAAAGAGAGGGTATTCTCCTGATATGAGGTATCATTGCAGAGGATACCCTCTCTTAAAATCATTTAGTACTTGTACCAATCCGTAATTATATTTACTATTTATAAAAGACAGGTATTTTGAAGGGGGATGCAAATTGAGGATCGGCGTCTACCCGGGGAGCTTCGATCCGGTAACCAATGGACACCTGGATATACTGGAGCGTTCGTCCAAGCTGTTTGACCGGGTTGTTGTCGCGGTTATCCACAATCCGCAAAAACGCGGCTTCTTCACTATCGAAGAGCGGGTGGATATACTGAAGAACATCACCAGCCACAACCCCAAGGTTTCAGTCGACAGCTTCAGCGGCCTGCTGATGGACTACGTTAAAAACCAGGGGGCACAGGCTGTGATCCGCGGCTTGCGGGCAGTAAGCGATTTTGACTATGAAATGCAGATGGCGCTCATGAACAATAAACTGAGCCCAGAGATAGAAACAATCTTTATCATCTCGTGTCCCCAATATATCTACCTTAGCTCTACCAAGATCAAGGAGGTAGCGATCCTGGGAGGTTGCATCCACGGTCTGGTGCCCTCGTTGGTTGAAGAAAGGCTCAAGGAGAAAATCAAGCTGCTTGGTTCGGGCAGTTAATCCAGGCATTATTTGATGCGGGCTTGGGGAAGCCCGCTGAATTTTTAATAATATAAACCGGGATCACCCGATACCGGAGGGCGGATCGTACGATCTGAGTCTATCTGCAACCGGTATCGACAGCAATGCCGTTTCGTTATTATTATGTTAACAATCATTTTTACAGCAGGAAAATGTTCCCTTTTGTAGAATTTCAAATGGGTATCATTATTTTGGGGTTGAAGTTACCAGTGGAAGAAAAGGCAAGGCCCAGAAGACGAAATGTCAGCATCAAGATCGACCAGACCTTAAACTACGATTTCCCGAGGGAAGAAAGAAAAAGACGGGGACCATCGGTTTCGCGCTCATTTTTCTCGGGCTTGACCCGTGCTATCAAGGCTCCGTTTTCCGCTATCGTAGAGGCCAGCCATTACCGAAAGGAGATTAAGCGGGCCGAGGCGAACTATCAGCGCCGGGACCCCTCCCGGCAAGAACCGGTGAAGCTGATAAGCACCGATAACATCTACTGGAAACTGATATACCCCCTGCCGGTCAGTTCAGAACTGGAAAAGATATCTTCTGACCTGGAAAGGATAAGGTCCCGGCTCAAGGGATTCGACACCGAACAGCTGAGGTACCTGAGAATACACGCCCAAGGCGTGGAAAGCCGCTTCCAGGTGGTCTGGGCGATTTATGTCATACTCCTGTTCGCGATAGGGCTGTACGGTCACAGCTATATCAACCAGCCCTATTTTCTGGCCTTCTTTCTGCTGTGCCTGCTGGCGGTGATTGTACTGTTCTATAGATACGTCCGGTCCCGGTTCCTGGTGACCATCGTCAGGGAGGTCATCAACGACATACTGAGCGAGGATAAAAAAACTACCGTGCAGTAAACATTATCCGGAGTCTTGACATCGGAAAGTGTAGCGTTTATACTATACCTTGTCGATGCGGCAGTGGCGGAATTGGCAGACGCGCTAGATTCAGGGTCTAGTGATCTTTGGGGTCGTGGGGGTTCAAGTCCCTTCTGCCGCACCAATCAATCTGAAAGACCGAGATAGAGCTTGCAAGAAGCTCTATCTTATTTTTATGTAAATATTTCTCTCCTGCCGTGGATTATCTTTTCCGCATAGCGAGCCCTGTTTTCTCAAAAAATACAAGAGTCGAAATAACATCTCACCTGGAGGATGACCAGATTAAACGCCTTATTCTCGCATTAACAGCAACCATACTGCTTATCGCCTCCCGGCCGGCCGTCGGGGCACCGCTCGTTACAGCGGATTCCGCTGTACTGATCGAGGCCTCCTCGGGTCAGGTGCTTTATTCGAAGAACGCCTATCAACCCCGTCCACCCGCCAGCACCACCAAGATCCTCACCGCGCTTATCGCCATCGAGACCTCGGACCCAGAGGAAGAAGTGATGATCGGCAAAAGGCCGACCAAGGTGAGCGGGAGCATTCTGGGAGTACGATACCAGCAGGTATTCGCGATGGAGGATTTATTGAAGGCGGCGCTTATCATCTCCGCAAACGATGCCTGTCTCGCGATCGGGGAGTATATCGGGGGGGATGAGGAAACCTTCCTCAGGATGATGAACCTCAAGGCCTTTACCCTCGGAGCGAGAAGCTCCGTTTTTAAAAACACCAACGGGCTTACAAACCCGGGGCATTACTCCAGCGCCTACGACCTGGCGATGATGGCCCGTTACGCGCTTAACAACCCCTACTTCGCTAATATCGTCAGATCCCCCCGCGAAAGCCTCCGATCCGGGCAGCCTATAAACAATACCAACCTCCTGCTGCAGGGATTTCAGGGGGCTGACGGGGTAAAGACCGGGACCACCAATGCCGCCGGGCAGTGTCTGGTGGCTTCAGCTACCCGAGACGGCCGCCAGCTTATCTCCGTGGTGCTGCACAGCCGCCAAAGGTTTGTCGACTCGGCCCGGCTATTGGAGTACGGCTTTCAGAACTGGTCAGAGGAGGTAAATCTCCCGGCCGGAGGGGTGGTAGCGGTACTCCCGGTTAAAAACGGCAACCCCAGAACGGTGGAGGTGGTCCTAACCGAGCGGCTGGGGGCATCGATCCTCAAAAACAGCGGACCGGCCGTCTGCGAGCTGCTGCTCCCACGGAATGAAATCGACCCGCTGCCGGCGGGAAGCCAGGTGGGGGAAGCGGTTCTGACCTGCCAGGGCCAGGAACTGCAGCGGGTGAGCCTGGTAACCCGGCAGGGGTCCGTCCCGACTTCCAGATTGCGGAAAATATTATATTGGAAGGATTTTTAAGATATTTCGCGAATTAATCCGTGGGAGTTATTAAGGAGGATAATAGATGCTGAATTACCAAAAAGAGGTATTTAACAACGGTATCCGACTGCTGACCGAGGAGGTTCCGCACGTCAGATCGGTATCCCTGGGCATCTGGGTGCAGGTGGGATCACGCGACGAGGACCCGGAGATCAGCGGCATCTCTCATTTTATCGAACACATGCTGTTCAAGGGCACGGAGAAGAGGTCGGCCAAGGACATCGCCGAGTCGCTGGAGGCGGTGGGAGGCCAATTGAACGCTTTTACCACCAAGGAGTACACCTGTTTTTACATCCGGCTGCTGGACGAGCACCTCGATCTGGGGTTGGATGTCCTCAGCGATATGTTCTTCAACTCGCTTTTCAATCCCAAGGAGATAGATACCGAACGCAATGTCGTTTTAGAAGAGATAAAGATGTACGAGGACTCTCCAGATGAGATAATCCACGACCTGTTCGCACGCACCGCCTGGAAGGGCCATCCCCTGGGCCGGCCGATCCTGGGCAGCGTCGATGCCATCAACGTTATCGATGAGTCAAAGATAAGGGAGTACTTCAGTCGCTATTACTGTCCCAGCAATACCATCATATCCGCCGCAGGCCGCATCGATCAGGAGATCCTGAATCAAAAGCTGCGCCGCGTCTTTGAGGGCTGGGAGCAGCCCCGGAAACCTAACCACTATCATTCCCCGCTGTTTCAAAGCTCGGTCCTGGCTCAAAAAAAGGATACCGAGCAGGTGCAGATCTGTCTGGGGGTACCGGGCCTCAAGCAGAGCGATGACCGCATCTACGAGCTGTATGTCCTGAACAATGTTCTGGGAGGCGGGGTCAGTTCCCGTCTGTTTCAGGAGGTGAGGGAGCAGCGCGGCCTTGCGTACTCGGTCTACTCCTACCATTCCTCTTATCGGGACAGCGGCCTTTTCTGCGTCTATGCCTGTACCAGCCCGCGCAACCGCGACGAGGTGATCAGGCTGGTGATCGATGAGCTGCAGAGCATCAAGACCTCCGGTATCACACCCGAAGAACTGAAACGCAGCCAGGACCAGATCAAGGGCAATATCTACCTGGGGATGGAGAGCGTCAGCAACCGCATGACCCGCCTGGGCAAGTCCGAAATATACCACGACCGGGTCATCGATCCCGACGAGGTGATCGAAAAGGTGAGCCGGGTAACCCGGGATCAGGTGACAGCGCTGGCTGAACAGATGATCAGACCTGAGAAGATGGTCCTGACCACCATCGGTCCCGAACAGGCGCCAGCGGTGCTGGAGGACTACTTTTAGCCGCTGGCTGCGGAGGACGGTTTTTTAATCCTGCCGAGCGTTCTTAAAAGAGGGTGGGAAATGTGGCATAGACAGCCGGAACGCGGTCGAATAATCTGGGGTAACGGCATCCTTTGGATTCGACCGCACAGTCTGTGCTATCTTGCCGATTCAAAGCGGTAATTTTTTTTTATCCACTGCAATAGGGTTAATTGGGGGTGGTCGAATGGATCGCAAGGCTCAGTTAGCCAGAGAAATCGAGGCGTTGAGAAAAAAGCTCAACCGCGAAAGCAGTGGGGAAAACCGAAAGTTCTCGCGAAGCCAGGAATCTCTCAGCTGCAAACTGGACCAGCTTATCGTCGAGTATACCCGGATCAAGGAAGGAAACCGATAATTATAATTAGGAAGCTGGGGGTGATTTCAGTGCGGTTGAGCGAACTGGTGGGAAAACAGATTATCAACCTCTATGACGGTGGAAGATTGGGTACGGTGGGTGAATCCGATCTGGTGATCGACCTGGAATCGGGACAGATCCGGTCGCTTATCCTCCCAAGCCGGTCCAATCTGGTCAGTTTTTGGGGTGATCAGCAGCAGATGATTATACCCTGGGAAGCGGTTCGGAAGGTGGGAACCGAGGTAATCATCGTGGACATCGACCAGACCAACCTCAGGAGCCGAAAGCACCTTTTATAGCAGCCAGGTTGACATGCATCCACCATAATACGACAATAGATTAAGCAGCTTGTTCGAAAAGGGAGTGGGGATGCATTGAAAGAGAGAGTCAAGGTGGCAGTGAGCGGTGCCCTGGGGAAGATGGGCCGGGAGTGTCTGCGGGCGATTATCGGCGATGAACAGCTCGAGCTGGTGGGAGGAATAGACATCCGGGGCAAAGGGGTCGACCTGGGGGTGCTTGCCGGCGGCACCGAGATCGGACACGCGATCGAGCTGGATCTGGATAACCTCCTGAAGCGGGGCGGCGTACAGGTGCTGGTGGACTTTACCAATCCCCAGTCGGTTCGCCGCAACATCAAGACTGCGCTGGAAAACCGGGTCTGCACCGTGGTCGGCACTACCGGCCTGACCGAAAGCGATATTCAGGAGATAGGGGCAGCGGCCGAGAAGAGCCAGGTGGGGGTGTTTATCGCTCCCAATTTTGCTTTAGGGGCGGTCTTGATGATGCGGTTCGCCCAGGAGGCGGCACGCTACTTCCCCAATGTTGAGATAATAGAGCTTCACCACGACCAAAAACTGGATGCCCCTTCCGGCACCGCGCTCAAGACCGCGGAGATGATCATGCAGAGCCGCGCCGTCTTCCGTCAGGGGGCGGAGAAGGAATACGAGAAGCTAGCCGGGGCCAGGGGCGCTGATTTCCAGGGGATGAGGGTTCACAGCGTCAGGCTCCCGGGACTGGTGGCGCACCAGGAGGTGCTCTTCGGCGGCTGGGGACAGACCCTCTCTATCCGACACGATTCTATCAACCGGGAGTCTTTTATGCCCGGTTTGATCCTGGCCATCAAGCAGGTTACCAGACTGAAGGGACTGGTGGTGGGCCTGGAACAACTGCTTGACCAATGATGTTCGCGCCGTACACATTAACATTAATTCCGCCATATACTATCACGACTAGGGATAGTTTGGAGGGGGTGGTCTTTTGGAATTGTCAGGAGTAAAGATCGCCGTCCTTGGCGGTGATGACAGGGATCTGGTACTGATACCCGAGCTGATAAAATCGGGTATGAAAATAAATCTGGTTGGTTTTCCGGAGCTGCCCGAGCTGGCCGGGGTCAATCGATGCGAATCGATAGACGACGCGCTGCTCGACGTACAGGCGGTGCTCATGCCGATGCCGGGAACCGATGCCTCGGGGGTTGTACGAGCGGTCTACGCCAAACAGCCCCTGGTTCTGCATGAGAAACACATGCAGCAGCTTCCGCCGGATACACCGCTGATAATCGGGGTGGCCCGGCCTTTTTTACGCGAATGGACAGCCAGGTATCGCCTGCGGCTGACCGAGATAGCTGAGCTGGATCACGTGGCGATAATGAACTCTATTCCTTCCGCTGAAGGCGCCATCCAGATCGCGATGCAGGAACTGCCGATAACCATCCATGGAAGCAGTTCGTGGGTGCTGGGTTTCGGCAGGGTGGGCCAGACCTTGGCCCGGATGCTCAGCGCATTGGGGGCCCATACCACGGTGTGCGCCCGTAAAAAGTCCGACCTGGCGCGTATCTGGGAGATGGGATACCAGCCGGTCGGTTTCGATGAACTCGAGGAAAGGGTTGGTCAGGCGGAAATCCTTTTTAATACCGTCCCCTCCCTGGTGCTGAAGGAAAACGTCTTAAAGCGGTGTTCCCCGGAGGTCCTGATAATCGATCTGGCATCCCAGCCGGGAGGCACCGACTTCCAGGTCGCCGAGAGCCTGGGCATCAAAGCCATCCTGGCCCCCGGCCTGCCGGGCAAGGTCGCTCCCAAGACCGCAGGCCGGATACTGGCGCGGCTGCTTCCGGAGCTTATCTACAACGAGATCAACCGGGGGAAAAAGACTTCAGCCGAGAGCGTCGAATCGGGAATAGTGTAGAACCCAAGCAACGTTGTTCATCCAGACTGGGCTGCATATCAGGCCCAGTCTTTCTGCTCTCTGACGCGGGTTTGTCCTCCTGCACCGGGGAGGACTATTGTTCATATATTAGATTACCGAATCAACGAACGGGTCATTGATCCGATGTGATAACGCCTCTCAGCGAAGGAGGGTTGAACATGGCTTTAAACGGTTTGAAAATCGGGCTGGTGGTAACAGGTTCTTTCTGTACCCTGGATGAACTGACCCCGCAGATAACTAAACTGGTTCAAGCCGGAGCGGAGATTTATCCTATCCTGTCCTATTCGATCAGCAGTATGGACACCCGGTTCGGCACCGCCGAAGAATGGCGCAGCACCTGGGAGACTCTGACGGGCCAGGAATGTATAACGACTATCCCGGAAGCGGAACCGATCGGCCCTAAAAAGCTTTTCGACGTGGTGGTGGTCGCTCCCTGCACCGGGAATACGATGGCTAAACTCGCCAACGGCATCACCGACACACCCGCCCTGATGGCGGTGAAGGCGCACCTGCGCAATCAGCGCCCGGTGGTCCTGTCGATCTCCACTAACGACGGTCTGGGGATGAACGCCAAAAACCTCGGACTGCTGCTGAATGCCAAGAACATCTTTATAGTTCCTTTTGGGCAGGATAACCCACAGGAAAAAACCAACTCCCTTGTTTCATACCTGGAACTGCTTCCAGCTACCATCGAAGCGGCGATGGATAACAAACAGCTCCAACCGCTGCTGTTAAGTCCCCGCGAGGTCTGGCTGCATATTAAATCCGAGCCCTCCGCCTAAAAAGTGAAAATAAGTTTTTTCTTCCCGCGTCCGGTTTGTGCTAAAATAGTGAGAAACGACGGGCAAGGCCTGTACGATGGGGGGTAATCGTATGAAGAAGTATAACGTAGCTGTGGTTGGAGCAACCGGGGCGGTAGGGACGGAAATGCTTAAGGTGATGGAGGAGCGAAAATTTCCGGTCGCTGAACTTAAAGCCCTGGCAGACCCCAGAGAGGCGGGCGCGATTGTAAAGTTCCAGGGGCGTGATTACGTGGTCGAGGGTGCGTCGCCGGACTCTTTCGAGGGTGTTCAGATCGCCCTTTTCGCGGCCGGCGACGTGGTCAAGACCCTTGGGCCAGAAGCGGTCAAACGCGGCGCGGTGGTAATAGATAACAGCAGCACCTTCCGTATGGCCCCGGAGGTCCCCCTGGTGGTGCCGGAGGTAAATCCCGAGGATGTGAGATGGCACAAGGGAATCATAGCCAACCCGAACTGTTCCACCATCATAATGGTGGTGCCTTTAAAAGCCATCCATGACGCCGCGCGCATCAAACGGGTCGTGGTCTCGACCTACCAGGCGGTGTCCGGGGCGGGGATAGCCGGGTTGAAGGAACTCGAACAGCAGACCCGACAGTGGGCCAACGGGGAAAAACTGGTTCCCGATGCTTTCGCTTATCAGATCGCCTTCAATGTGATACCGCACATCGATGTGTTCGAGCCCAACGACTATACCAAGGAAGAACTGAAGATGGTCTTCGAGACCCGCAAGATAATGCACGAACCCGAAATGAAGGTCAGTCCCACCGCGGTGCGGGTGCCGGTCTTCAGGAGCCACTCCGAATCGATCAACATCGAGCTGGAGAGCCCGCTGGATGTGGAAACCGTTAAAGAACTGCTCAGAAAAGCGCCGGGGATCGTGGTGCAGGATGAGCCTGCCAGCAAGGCCTACCCGATGCCCCTTTACACCGCCGACCGGGACGAGGTCTTCGTCGGGCGCATCCGACGCGACGATACGGTCGAGAACGGCATCAACCTCTGGGTGGTCGCGGACCAGATCAGAAAAGGGGCCGCCACCAACGCTGTCCAGATCGCGGAAGTACTGATAGGCGAGAGGCTGATCTAAATACTCGAAAGAGGGGATGGCCCTTGCGTATAATCGTTCAGAAGTTTGGGGGCACCTCGGTAGCGTCCGAGGAGAACCGGCGCCGGGTGGCCCAGAGGATCATCGAGGCCCGGGAGTCCGGCCTCGCCCCGGTGGTCGTTATCTCGGCCATGGGACGGTCGGGGGATCCGTATGCCACGGATACCTTGCTGTCACTGATAAAAGACTATGGCGAACTCCCGAAAAGGGATATCGACCTGCTGCTCTCCTGCGGGGAGATAATATCCTGTTCGGTCATCGCTGCCACCCTGAACCGGATGAACCAGAACACGGTGGTCCTGACCGGCCGTGAGGCGGGCATCATCACCGACGACCACTACGGCGACGCACGGATAGTCCGGATAGAACCCCACAAGGTGCTGAACCATCTGCGGGAAGGCAGCGTGGTCGTGGTGGCCGGGTTCCAGGGGGTCAACGACTCGGGCGAGGTCACCACCCTCGGCCGGGGAGGCAGCGACACCACCGCCTGCGCCCTCGGGTCGGCCTTAAACGCCGAGGTTATCGACATCTTCACCGACGTCGAGGGGATAATGACCGCTGACCCCCGGATAGTCGACAGCGCCCGTCTTTTGGACCGGATTACCTACAACGAGATCTGCAACCTAGCTTACCAGGGCGCCAAGGTGATCCACCCGCGTGCTGTGGAGCTGGCGATGCAGAAGAATATCCCGATCAGGGTCCGCTCGACCTTTACCGATACCCCGGGGACGCTGGTGTGCGCCCATGGAGAGGCGACTGAAAACGGCCACAGCATCCGCTGCGACCGGGTGATCACCGGCATTACCCAGATGGCCAACGTATTCCAGATCAAGGTGGAGACCGCCTCCTATCCAGACCCGGCCGCGGCCCCGTCGATGATCTTCCGCAGCCTGGCGGATGCGGGGATCAGCGTCGACCTGATCAATATCCAGCCCGAGGTGGTCGCCTTCACGGTCGACAGTGGGGAAGGCCCGAGGTCCAAGGCGATCCTCGAAGCGCAGGGCTTCCAGGTCAGGGTGCTGCCCGGTTGCGCCAAGGTATCGGTGGTCGGCGGAGGGATGGCGGGGCTGCCCGGGGTAATGGCATCGATCAGTGAAGCCCTTCGCGAACAGGACATCGCCATCCTGCAGTCGGCCGACTCGCACACCACCATCTGGTGCCTGGTGAAGAACGAGGACATGAATCGGGCGGTGAAGGCTCTCCATGACAAGTTCTCCCTTGATAAGTAGGCGGTCTAAAATAAAACGCTTTAACGTGATACCGATAAGGTAGATAAATAAACCAGATTGCCAATACCCGGTCGGATGCATTATAATAATAATCAGATAGGCGTTCGGTGTACCTTTTTGCGTGTCCCGGAACTTCCGGGCTCATTTTTATTCTGGGATTCCAGAATCGACCGGGCGGAACGGCTGCGTCTGGTCAAGCAAATTCAAGGCACTATTCTAACGACGTCAGGTAGCCAAACTGGAGGTGTATTATTGTCGTCTAACGGAAAACTGCATATCATCCCACTGGGCGGCCTTGGAGAGATAGGAAAGAACATGACCGTTATCCGCTACGGTTCGGATATACTGGTCGTCGACTGCGGCCTGAAGTTCCCGGAGGATGAGTTGTTGGGTATTGACATCGTCATCCCCGATATATCTTATCTGAAGGAAAACCGCGAGATGGTCAGGGGCATCGTACTGACCCACGGCCACGAGGACCATATCGGCGCTCTGCCCTACGTCCTGAAGGAGTTGAACGTGCCGGTCTACGGAACCCAGCTGACGCTCGGGCTCCTGAAGCAGAAACTGACGGAGCACGAGATGCCGGAGGTAGAGCTGCGGACCGTCAGCTTCAAGGAAGAGCTGCGCCTGGGATGTTTCAAGGTCGAGTTCTTCAGGGTCAGCCACAGTATACCCGACTCGGTTGGCATCGCTATCCACAGCCCTATCGGAATGATCGTCCACACCGGGGACTTCAAGATCGACCAGACCCCGATCGACGGTGAGGTTATGGACTTTCACCGCCTGGCGGAGTTCGGCAACCAGGGGGTTCTGGTCCTGCTTTCCGACAGCACCAACGCTGAACGCCCCGGGTTCACCTTGTCCGAGCGGGTAGTGGGAGAGACCTTTGACAATACTTTTAGAAAAGCCAGCGGAAGGATCATCATCGCGACCTTCGCCTCCAACATCCACCGCCTGCAGCAAGCCATTAAAGCCGCTGAAAGGTACGGACGCCAGGTAGCGGTGGTGGGAAGAAGCGTAGAGAACGTGGTCCGCATCGCGGAGGAACTTGGATACATCAAGCTGCCCCCCGGGTTATTGGTGGATATAGGAGATATCAGCCGATACCCGCCCGAACGTCTGGTCATATTGACCACCGGCAGCCAGGGGGAGCCGATGTCCGCGTTAACCAGAATGGCCATGGGAGACCACCGCTGGGTGGAAGTAATGCCGGGAGATACCGTTGTCATATCGGCGCTGCCGATACCCGGCAACGAAAAAATGGTGGCCCGCACCATCGACCTGCTGTTTAAACTGGGGGCCGAGGTTATCTACGAGGCTATGCTGGGGATTCACGTTTCCGGACATGCCAGCCAGGAAGAGCTGAAGCTGATCCTCAACCTGGTTAAGCCCAAGTACTTTATCCCCATCCACGGGGAGTACCGTCACCTGATCAAGCACGCCCGCATCGCGCAGTGCACCGGGATACCGCAGCAGAACGTGTTCGTGGCGGAAAACGGGCAGATACTGGAGTTTACCCGAAAAGGGGCTGCGGCGGCCAACGGCAGGGTCACCTCGGGCCGGGTCCTGGTGGACGGCCTGGGGGTCGGGGATGTTGGCAACATCGTACTGCGAGACCGCAAACAGCTTTCCGAGGATGGCATCATGATAGTCGTGGTGACCATTAACAAGGAAACCGGGGCGGTTCTGGCCGGGCCCGATATCGTATCCCGGGGCTTCGTCTACGTGAGGGAATCCGAGCACCTGATGGAAGAGGCCAGAGAGCGGGTACGACAGGCCCTGGATAAGGGAGAAGGACAGGGCGTCACCGAATGGGCGGCGATCAAGAACAGCGTCCGCGACGCCCTGGGCAAGTTCCTGTTCGAGCGGACCCGCCGCCGTCCGATGATCATCCCGATAGTGATGGAGCTTTAAAAAGACATCCGAGCAGAAAAAGAGCAGCGGTCCGAATCGGACCGCTGCTCCATACTGTAGACCAAACTCAGCTCCGCAATTTGGTAGCTTCGCTACATCGCGGCGCGCAGTTCAGCTAACGGCTTAGATACGCTCTTTCCAGAATTATTAACGGCGTGCTTTTCCTAATGCAGTTGGCGCTGCTGAAGGGCCTATTTTCAGCGGCTGTTATGGTGGTGCGGGACACGCCCCGGGTGTTTTAACGGCGGTTTAGGGCCCTAGCTCCGTACTTGTTTACCATACCCCGCTGGAAACTCCGTTGCACCAGCATTCAATCAGCCTCAAATAGTGGGTGAGCCCTGCGGGGTCAGGAGCCCGTTATGGTGCTCTGCGTCTTACTGCCCTGCGAATGCTGACTGGTAGATGAGGGGCGAGCGACAGGAGGTCGCGAGAAGGCCGAGTGCATGGATTGCATATTCGCCTTATTACCCCATCTACCCGAAGCATGAGCAGTTGGCAGTACAGCAGAGGGAGTATGGAGCGACAGGACACCGCAGGGTGAGGCCCAGCCCTAACCAAGATTGAATGCGTCCTTGACCGTCGCCGCGTAAGTCCTAATCTTTTTCGTTTATTGTGGTGCCAATAGGTATGACGATTTGTAGACAGACTGGAGCAGCGGTCGATTCGACCGCTGCTCTTCGTTCTATAATTTTTCCGTTTTAGGCAAATACTAAGCGGGAGATTGCATAGCCTTCATCTGAAAGGGGGTTGCGGTACCGTACCGTTTTGGTCGGTATCCAGGTTAGTGAGCGACAAGAGCAAAAGTTACGAGGAATGGGGTGAATATCCCAGCTTGATACCCTTCTGGGAGTTCGAAGACAAAGAGGCTCCGGCCCAGGAAGAGCCTTCGCCGTCGGAGGCGCCTCCCAGCCGCGACCGCAAGAAACAGACGGGAAAGAAACTGGAGTCGATCAAGGAACTGGGACAGAGCGAGATACCCGAGATGCGGGGGAACATCCACTGCCTGCCCATAGTCGGCCAAATCGAGGGCCATATCATAATGCCGCCGCAGAACAAGACCACCAAGTACGAACACGTTATACCGCAGCTGGTGGCGATCGAACAGAACCCGGAGATTGAGGGGATGCTGGTCATTCTTAACACCATCGGTGGAGACGTCGAGGCCGGGCTGGCCATCGCCGAGATGATCGTCACCATGTCCAAGCCGACCGTATCTCTGGTCCTGGGCGGCGGCCATTCGATCGGGGTGCCTATCGCGGTGGCTTCGAGCTATTCCTTTATCGCGGAGACCGCCACCATGACCATCCACCCGATAAGGCTCACCGGACTGGTGATCGGGGTCCCCCAGACCTACGAGTATCTCGATAAGATGCAGGACCGGGTCGTGAGGTTCGTGACCCGCCACTCCAAGGTGACGGAAAAGAAGTTTCGGGAATTGATGTTCCGCACCGGGGAACTGGCCCGGGATATCGGTACGGTTCTGGTGGGTAAGGACGCGGTGGAGGTCGGAATGATCAACGAGGTGGGGGGGCTGGCCGAGGCGGTCGCGAAGGTTAAGCAGCTTATCAACCAGACCAAGCCCGCCGCTGGGGGGAGGAAGCATTGATCCACTACACCCTGCTCGATCCCGAAACCGTCTGGGAGGAGTGGCCATCCAAACCGATCCCCCTGGAGCAGCACACCATAAACGGCGTCCCGCTGCTGATGAGGCGCATCGACCAGCAGAGCTGGAGGGTGGAGCAGGTGCTCAGCACTGACCCCAGTGACTTCCTGCTTCCCCAGTACCAGCCGGGGGTGATCTACGGGCTGAACCCTGAGCTGCAGCCGGCTGAGGCTCCCGCGGTCCTCACGATGAGTTGAGCACCGGGTTCCGAATAGTGACAGGCTTGTTTTAAACGAGAATCTGAACCCCAGTGTTAATGTTAGAAAAAATATCCTGTTAAAAGACATCCCGACGAAGGATGTCTTTTTATTTAAAATGGGGTATATATCCCGATGATAATATAACCGTGACCCGAAACCCTTGATGGTCTAAGATTTTTAAAAATAATTGTAGGTTTATGCCTATTATTGTAAGTTTTATGTTAAAAACCCCTCTGGCATTGGAGAGCCGGGAGGCATATGGTATAATTAGCCATGAATAAAAACACGGGTATATCCGATTAAACAAAATGGAATAAGTAATTATTCCATAATTTCTTTTATTCCGGAGGGTGGGAAAAAGTGGCCAAGGCTCTAAAACCTGTTCGCACCGCGGCCCCCGAGAAGGCTGCCGCCGACCGCAAAAACGAGGTCCTGGGTATACTGTTAGTCGGTTTGTCACTACTCGGTCTGGCCAGCATCTATTTTTCGCCCGCCGGGAACACCTCCTTCGCCACCGGGATACTGGGCTACTACCTCAACCTATGGCTTACCAAGCTGGCCGGCAGCGGCAGGTATATCCTGGCCTTGCTGATCGGCCTCTGGGGTGGTACGGTCATCATGGAGAGAAGGCTTCCGGCCATGAGCCATCGGATAATCGGTATCTCGGTGCTGTTTATCGTCGTTCTGTCCTTTTTTCATTTATACAGCATCGTGGGAGTCGACTACTGGAAGTACGGCCTGGAAGGCAACGGCGGGGGGATAATCGGTGCGACGGTGGCCTGGGTGCTAACCAAGAGCATCGGGCTCTGGGGGGCGTATATCGCTCTTTCCTCGCTCCTGGTGGTTACCCTGCTTTCCCTTACCAACCTCTCGCTCCCCGAAGCGATCAAACGGATGACCGGGGCTACCCGGTCTTTTTCCTCCAAGGTGAAGGACAGTCTGGAGGACTTCATCTACGTTGCGGCTGACGGGGAAGAGGAGGAAGCCGAGACCGAACTGACGGTCGGGGACGAGCCCGGCTTCAGCATCGAAAACACCAGCCCGGAGGAGGCCCCCGGCAAGAAGCCCCTCCGCAGGCCCAAACCGGTTTCCATTGTCGAAACCGAGGCCGCTGAGACACAGGCCGCCGCTGTGACCGAGACGGCAAGCCCGGTCGAGGATAAGGGGCCCAAGACGGGTTTCTTCTCCGGCCGTCCCATGGCCAAGCCGTCCACTGACGTGGAGGAGATCGCTTACCCCGAGGGGTATACGCTTCCCACCCTTGAGCTTCTGCAGTCTTCGGTAAAGCTGAAACCCGCCCGCCTGACTCGGGACATCACGGAGAACGTACGCATCCTGGAAGAGACGATGGAGAACTTCGGGGTCAAAGCGAAGGTGACCCATGTCAGCCGGGGCCCGGCGGTGACCCGATACGAGGTGCAGCCCGCCCCGGGGATAAAGGTCAGCAAGATCGTGAACCTGGCCGATGACATCGCCCTCAGCATGGCTGCTCAGCACGTGAGGATAGAGGCGCCGATCCCCGGGAAGTCGGCGATCGGGATCGAGGTGCCAAACAAAGAGGTGTCAGTGGTTCACTTCCGCGAGGTATTGGAGAGCCGCGCCTTCCAGGAGTCGGCCTCGAAACTCACCGCCGCTCTCGGCAAGGACATCGCCGGCAACCCGGTGGTCATCGACCTGGTGAAGATGCCCCATCTCCTGATCGCGGGCGCTACCGGGATGGGGAAGAGCGTCTGCCTCAACTCCCTCATCTCCAGCGTCCTGTTCAAGGCCAGCCCCAACGAGGTGAAGTTCATGATGATCGACCCCAAGATGGTGGAGCTGACCACTTACAACGGGATACCCCACCTAATAACCCCGGTCGTCACCAACCCCAAGAAGGCGGCGGTGGCGCTGCGGTGGGCGGTCACCGAAATGGAGCGCCGCTACGAAAAGTTCGCGACCTGGGGGGCCAAGGACATCGTCCGCTACAATCAGCTGATGGTGAAGGAGGGGCAGTCCGAGGCCAGCCTGCCCTACATCGTTATCATCATCGACGAGCTGGCTGACCTGATGATGGTCGCTCCAGCCGACGTCGAAGACGCGGTCTGCCGTCTGGCCCAGATGGCGAGGGCGGCCGGTCTTCACCTGGTGGTCGCTACGCAGCGGCCTTCGGTCGACGTGATAACCGGTCTGATCAAGGCGAACATAACCTCCCGGATAGCCTTCGCGGTGTCGTCCCAGACCGACTCCCGCACGATACTGGACGTGAACGGGGCGGAAAAGCTGATCGGACGCGGGGATATGCTCTACGCGCCGGTCGACTACTCTAAACCGATACGGGTGCAGGGCTCCTACATCTCCGACCGGGAGGTCGAGCACCTGGTGAGCTTCCTCAAGCGGCAGGGCAAACCCCTCTACCTGGAGGGGGTCACCAGCCTGGAGGATACCCCATCCGAGGATTCCGAGGAGGAGGACGAGCTGTTTTTCGACGCGGTACGTCTCTGCATCAACGCTGGACAGGCTTCGATATCGCTCCTGCAGCGCAGGTTCAGGATAGGTTATACCAGGGCCGCCCGCCTGATCGACATGATGGAGATAAAGGGTATCGTAGGACGTTTCGAGGGTAGCAAGCCTCGAGAGGTGCTTTTGACCATAGACCAGTTTGAAAAACAGTTTGGCAAGTTTTAATTCGAACCGGTATAATAAGCACAAGTTGTTAACTACTAAACTATCATCAAGGTCAAAGGCATGGAACGACTTACTGATAGGGAAAAGGAAATACTGGCTCACCTGCAGACCAACCCCATGATCACCCAGGACGAATTGGCCAGCCGTTTTAACATCTCGCGGTCTTCAGCCGCCGTACACATCTCCAACCTGATGCGTAAAAAGGCCATCCTGGGCCGCGGTTACGTCTTCAACGAGCGTACCAGCGTGGTGATCCTGGGCGAGATCTACAGCTGGATCGATGGACAGGTCAAGGACGCCATCGAGGTTATCTCCCAGCCCGCGGTGGCCGGGAGCATCGACCAGGAGTGGGGAGGGAGCGGCCTGCTTATCGCGGAGCGGCTGGCGGCGATGAAGGTCCCGGTGCTGCTGCTGAGTACCCTGGGGCTGGATGAAGAGAGCGAACAGGTACTGGGACAGCTGCGGAGGGCCGGCATCGATACCCGTTACATTGTCCGCTCCAACAGCTATCGAACTCCTCGCGTGATCAGGGTTGCCCGGCAGCAGGAAGAAAAGTCGGTCATAGAGATTCACGACCTGGAGGGGCTCAGCCTGGTATCCTCCGAGCTGGTGCAGCAGCGGGAAAACCTTTTCGAAGGCGCTCAGGCGGCTTTCGTGTCATCCTGCCTTCCAGCCGAAACCATAAACCAGTGCCTGAACATCGCCCGGGGCCGGGAGCTGGCTCTCTTTATAGCTGCCACTGTGAATATCCAGCCCTTGAAAGAGGTATCCAGTTTCGATGGTCTGGACTACCTTATCATCGATTCTTTCCGCCTGGCCGAACTTACCCACATGAGGGTGGCGGGTGAAGACGGCATCCTTCGAGGGGCTGAATTCATGCGCGCGAGAGGGGTGTCTAATATCGTGGTGGTGGATTCCCAGGAGGGGGTCTTTTTGTTTTTCGCCGATGACTCGATACGGCTGCCGCGGCTTCCCGGCCAGGACCTGCTGTCCCGCGGCTTGATCCACGAACTCACCGCCGGCCTGATCTACGGCGCGATCAACGGATACTCGATACGGCAGTCGGCAAGAATAGGTATGCGGGCGATAGCGGGATTAAGAAAGTAAAAAAACTGTAAAAACACACTGCTTTATAAAGGATTTTATCCGATAGTGAAGAAAGACATAAGTACGACAGAGGCATTAAAACTAGGCAACGCTGTTTTTGTCGACCTGCGTTCAGAGGACGAGCACAATGAAGCTACCATCCCGGGAGCGATAAACCTGCCGCTTTTCAACAACCAGGAAAAAGCGGTCATTGCTGACGTATACAGAAACGTCGGGCCTTCGGCGGCCCGTTTCCTTGGCCTCGAGATTTCAGCACCCAAACTGCCGTCTATTGTCGGGCAGTTGAGCGAACTGGCCCATAAGCAGCCGGTAGTCATCTTCTGCTGGCGGGGAGGAATGAGGAGCGAATCCATCGCTACCGTGTGCCAGCTGATGGGGGTCCCGGTTTACCGCCTGGAGGATGGCTACAAGTCTTACCGGAAAGAGGTTTACCGGTCGCTCTGGCAGACCCCGCTGCAGCGCGAAGCGGTTGTGCTGCACGGATTGACCGGGGTCGGCAAGACCGAGGTGATAGGAATCCTTAAAGAGAACGGGGCCGCGGCTGTAGACCTGGAAGGCCTGGCTGGCAACCGCGGTTCGGTTTTTGGCGGGATCGACCTGCCAGCCGCACCCAATCAGAAGCGGTTCGAATCGGCCCTAGCGTCGGAGGTCTGGGCGACCGAAGGTTTCCCCTATCTGCTGGTGGAGTGCGAAAGCCGGAAGATCGGGCGGGTCAACCTGCCCACCCCCCTTTTCGATGCGATGTCCCGAGGACGTAAGTTGCTGCTTTATGACACCCTGGAAAACCGTGTAAAAAGGTTGAACAATATCTACGCAAATAATCCGGAAAAGGTCTATAATGGTGTCATGAGGGCTCTGGACTGTTTGAAGGACCGTTTGGGAAAGTCCATGGTCGAAAAACTCCGCGGCAGATATCAGGCTGGAGATTACGAGTCCTTTACCAGAGACCTTTTGACATACTACTATGACCCATTATACCGTTACCCCAGCGGGCCAGACGACGCCTTCGAGTTGTGCGTCGACACCGGTGATGCCCGGTCGGCGGCCATGCTGATTTTGGAGTACCTTAAGAGGGTTTACGGTTAATCCTAAACCATCCAGAAGGGGGAACAGTATTGGAAATTGGAAGAATACTCCGAGAAACCCGCGAATATAAAAACCTGTCCCTGGCTGAGGTGGAGGAGGCTACCAAGATCAGGAAGTTTTACCTCTCCGCGCTGGAGAACGAGGACTATCAGTCGCTCCCGGGACAGGTCTACACGATAGGCTTCATCAAGGCCTATGCCCGATACCTGGGGTTGGACCATACACCGATGGTGGAGCAGTTCAAGTCCCGCGGCGAGTCCCCGGTGCCGGTGGTGAACAAAACCCCGCGGAAAAAAAGGAAGCCGAATAAAAAGGAGGAGAACAAGGGATTCATCGAAAAACACGGCTGGAAGGTCCTTCTGCTTATAATCGCGGCCTTGATGGTCGTGTTCGTGATGTACCAGAACGGGGCCCTGACTTTGAGCCGCCAGTCCATAAACCCCGCTCCCGAGGCGGGGAATCCGACCGCGCCGAACGTTCCCTCGCCCACGCCCGGAGAACCGGCGGCCGAACCGAATACCCCGCCGCCCAATACAGAGGCAGCGGAAAAAGAGCTGCGCATAGAGATGGTAGCGCATGGCGACTGCTGGACAGTGGTGAGCGCCGACGGCAAGAACGTGTTCAACGGGACCCTCAAGAACGGGGACAAGAAAACGATAACCGCCAAAAACAAGGTGGTTTTGACCCTGGGCAGCGCCGGAGCCGTCGAGGTTTTCAGGGACGGCAAGAGCCTTGGCTACCTCGGGGCTATAGGTGAAGTAGTAAGGAATAAGGAGTTTGTACTGGGTAGTGGATAACCTTGAAGGAATAACGGTTTATTTGGAGAGCCTGGGGTGTTCTAAAAACCTGGTCGATTCTGAGGTTATGCTGGGGTTGCTGGTCGGTTCCGGCTGCCGGATAACCTTTGACCCCGGTGAAGCTGACGCGATAGTTGTGAATACCTGTGGTTTCGTATCTGACGCCCAGCGGGAATCGATAAACACCATCCTGGAACTGGGGCTCCAGAAAAAGACCGGAAGGGCCCGCGCCCTGGTAGTGGCCGGGTGTCTAGCACAGCGTTTTGAAGACGAGTTAAGGCGTGAAATACCTGAAATAGACGTACTGGTGGGAACCGGTGAGTTTTATCGGATAGCGGAGGTTTTATCCAACACCCTAAGCGGCACAAATCAACGCTATGTCGCCGAGCCCGCTTTTATTTATGACCACCGGTCTCCCCGGATCATCTCCACCCCCGGCCATTACGCCTATCTAAAGGTGGCTGATGGTTGTGACAATCGATGCAGCTTCTGCGCCATACCCTCTATTCGCGGCGCCTACCGCAGCCGGGATATGGACTCGGTGGTCCTGGAGGCTCAAAGACTCGCCGGGCAGGGGGCGAAGGAGTTGATCCTGATCGCCCAGGATACCAGCCGCTACGGCGAAGACCGTTATGGCCGCTACATGCTGCCCGAGCTGCTGAGGCGTATATGTGAAGTTCCCGAGGTATCCTGGGTGAGGTGGCTGTATGGCTACCCCGGCCGGATAAGCGACGAACTTATCCGGGCCATGAGTGAAGAGGCGAAGGTCTGCCCCTATGTCGACCTTCCGCTGCAGCACGCTGCGCCTCAAGTTCTCAGGCGGATGAATCGACCTTCGGACCAGGGGAAGATGCTCAGGCTGATAGAGAAGCTGCGGAGGGAGATACCTGATCTGGCCCTGCGCACCACCTTTATGGTGGGGTTCCCGGGAGAGACCGATTCGGACTTTTCCCTGCTGCAGGACTTCGTCGCCGAGGTAGGGTTCGATCGGATGGGGGTTTTTAAGTACTCTCCAGAAGTTGGAACCCCGGCCTATATAATAGAAGGTGAGGTACCCGAAGAAATCAAGGAAATACGTTATGACGCACTGATGCGCCAGCAGCAGGAAATCTCAATGCGGCTGAACCAGAGGCTGATCGGGCGAGAGTTCGATGTTCTGGTCGAGGGTTCTGAGGACGGGCGTTTATACGGCCGCAGTGCAAGGGAGGCCCCGGAGATCGACGGGCTTATCTATTTCGATGACCGTCCAGAATGCGGCTGGCGGATTGGCGATATGATTAAAGTAAGGATAACCGCAGCGGACTTTTACGACCTGTCAGGGGAGGGTAAACCATGAACTTGCCTAATATTCTAACCATAACCAGGGTTTTCCTGATTCCCATATTCCTCTTCGTGCTGTTTGTGAGGGTATTTCCACACCCGTACGGGCAGTACCTGGCCGCCCTGATCTTTATCGTCGCCGCGATCACGGATGGGCTCGACGGGTATCTGGCCCGTAGCCGCCGACAGATCTCACGCTTCGGTAAGTTCATGGACCCGGTCGCGGACAAACTGCTGATCTCCTCGGCCCTCATCTCCCTGCTGGCGCTGGGCAAGATCCAGTTTCTGCCGGTGATCATCATAATCAGCCGGGAGATAGCCGTGAGCGGTCTGAGGTCGATGGCGGCTTCCGACGGAAACATCATCGTCGCCAGCCGCTGGGGGAAGTACAAGACCATCTCCCAGGTGATTGCCATCACCGCGCTACTGGTGAACGATCTCTACCCGTTCGACCTGATAAGCCCCGTCGACCAGGTAGCCCTCTGGATAGCGGTTGTCCTTACCATCTTTTCGGGACTGGAGTACTTTTACCGCTACAAGAGCACCATCATCCGCGACGGCGAAGTCCTCTAACCCCTTCCGACCGCCGTTCGGCCGCGTATTCCCAGATGAATCCTAAGGTCCCATAAACGCCTTTGTTGTATAATAATCGTGTTCTAAACGACACGGAGGTGGATCGGTTTGTCTTTCCGGGAACTGCGTTGGGCCCCGGTCCTGGTAATCCTTACGCTCACCGTCGGTCTGTTGATGGGGGCCAACAGTTTTTACCACCGGGCCTATATCGATACCCCAATGAAGCGCATAATGGATGCCCACCCCGAGGTAAAGTCGTGGTCGCTCGATAAAGAGGGAAAGCAGAACACCCTCACTGTGAAACTCGGGACCGTCGACAACCTTCTGGAGACCTGCACTATCATCCAGAAGGAGGTCGAGCCATACCTGGGCAAAGACGGATGGCAGATGCGGGTCACCGATGAGAGGTCCGACGATCTCGAACAGGTTTTCTACTCCATGCAGTACGTGGTTTACGAAGCCCTGACCCAGGGCAACTTTACATTTTTGGCCGACACCTTAAAGCGGGAAGCGGCCAGGGCCGGATTGGACAGCAGCGCGATCTACGTCAACAGCTACAACCTTTACATCCAGATGAAAAAGGACGGAGTCAGCCTGTACGAGGTACTCCCCCGCAAGGTGGATGATAAACCGCCGGTACTGATTATAGGCGGCAGCGAATAATAGGAGGATGGAAAGCCGATGCAAAACCGGAGGGTGGGCGAGGTGCTCGTCGGTGCTGGTCTGGGAGTGCTTCTTTACCTGTTGGTAACTGGATATAACATCATTCCGCTGCTGGCCGTAATCGGGCTCGGCGGGCTGCTGTACTTTTTCCTGGAACAGAAGGGAGTACTGCACAACTCCAGCATGGTCAACAGCGCCCCCCGGGTGGAACTCCCCTTCGAGGACATCGGCGGGCAGGAAACTGCCAAGCAGGAGATCAAGGAGGCCCTGGAGTTCATCCTGCACATGGACCAGGTACAGAAGATGGGTATCCGGCCGCTGCGGGGGATACTCCTGACCGGTCCGCCAGGGACCGGCAAGACCCTCCTGGCCAAGGCCGCGGCTTCCTATACCAACTCGGCCTACGTCGCCGTCAGCGGTAGTGAGTTCATAGAAATCTACGCGGGCGTTGGCGCGCAGCGGGTTCGCAACCTTTTTAAGTCTGCGCGTGAAATGGCCAAGAAAATGGGGAAATCGAGTTCCATCATCTTTATCGACGAGATAGAGGTGCTCGGCGGCAAGCGTGGATCGCACGCCAGCCACCTGGAGTACGACCAGACCCTGAATCAGCTGCTGGTAGAGATGGACGGCATCGCCACCGAGGACAAGACCCGCATCCTTTTGATAGGAGCAACCAACCGTATGGACCTGCTGGACCCGGCACTGCTCAGACCAGGCCGGTTTGACCGTCAGGTGAGGGTGGAACTCCCTGACCGGCACGGACGGCTGGAGATACTTAAGCTTCACTGCCGCAACAAACCGCTGGCGGATGATGTGAACCTGGAACAGATAGCCAAGGAGGCTTTCGGGTTTTCCGGCGCGCACCTGGAGAGCGTGGCGAACGAGGCGGCGGTCCTGGCGCTCAGGGAGAACTCGCCCCAGATACACCAGGAACACCTGCGGGAGGCCATCGAAAAGGTTATCATGGGAGAGAAAATGGACCGCACCCCCTCGGACGAGGAGCTTCAGCGGGTGGCGGTTCACGAGGCGGGACACGCTATTATCAGCGAGCTGGTACGTCCGAACTCGGTGGCGAGGGTGACCATCACACCTCGGGGTTCGGCGCTCGGATACGTAAGGAGGACCCCGGAACAGGATCAGTACCTGTACACCCGCTCCTTCCTGGAGAAGCAGATCATGATCTGCCTGGGCGGGGCGATAGCAGAAGAGATAATCATGGGCGAGAGGAGCACCGGGGCGACCGGTGACTTCGAGGAGGCTGTACGAATGGCCCGGAGGATCATCACCTCCGGCATCTCCCACCTGGGGATAATCTGTCAGGAGTCTATCTCGCAGGAGGTGCTGAGCCAGGCCATCCGATCCATCATCACCGCTCAGGAACAGGTGGTGCGGCAGCTGCTCTACAACTGCCGCAGCTGCAACGCCGCCATAGCCCGCCTGCTGGTCGAGAACGAGACCGTGGCCGGGGAACAGCTGCGCCAGTACCTGAGTCCCGGCCTGCAGATAGGCGCCTAAAATATTAGACCCGGCAGCAGATGATCCCGTATGCGGGATCATTTGTATTTTATGGAAGTTTTTCTATAGATGATCCCGTACGGATTATTTGTATTTTATGGAGTCTTTCTATAAAATTAGGATAAAGTTGTTATTTCATTTCGAGGTGAATCGATGCCGTTCTATGATGACCCTATAGATGAACTAGCCTTGAGGCTGGGGGAGAAGCTGCGCTCCAGGGGGCTCACCATCTCCCTGGCCGAGTCCTGCACGGGCGGTTGGCTGTCGGCCGCTGTCACCTCCGCTGCCGGCAGTTCGGACTACTTTTTCGGCTCCCTGGTCACTTACAGCAACCAGGCCAAAATCGGACTGCTGGGGGTTGACCCTCTCACCCTGGAAAGGCAGGGAGCGGTGAGCCCGGACACTGCGAGGGAGATGGCGGACAATGTGCGGGCGCGCTGCGGCACCGATATCGGCCTTTCCATCACTGGGATAGCCGGCCCCAGCGGAGGCAGCCCCGAAAAACCGGTCGGACTGGTCTACCTGGGTATCTCAGCCAAGGACTCCATCCTGGTGCGCCGGGAGCTGTTTCAGGGGTCGCGGCGGGAAATCCGCCGCTCCTCGGTAAAAACGGCCCTGTGCTGGCTTATAGAACTTGTAGACGGGTGGTGAAAGCTATTTCGAATCCACGTTTGTTTATCGCCATCAACCCACCTTTAGCGGTCCGTGAGCTGCTTTTCAAATGGCAGTCGCGCCTACACGTATCCGGCCTCCTCGTCAAGTGGGTGGAGAAGCAGAACCTTCACCTCACCCTGGAATTCCTCGGGGATACCGAGTGGGAGAAGGTCGAAGGGCTCAAGGAGGTATTATCGAAAGCGGCCGGTCAGTCCTCGGCTTTCTCGCTCGCTGTAAAGGGTATGGGCACCTTCCCCAACCTGAAACAGCCCAGGGTCATCTGGATGGGCCTGACCGGCCAGCTGGAAGAACTCACCCACCTGCAGCGGAATGTCCGCCAGGGGCTTACCGAGCAGGGATACTATTTCGATAAAAAACCTTTTCGGCCCCACCTTACCCTGGGCCGGGTCCGGGACGCGGCTCCCGCTTTCGACCGCCAACTGCTGCAGGAGGTATTCACCTCCGCTGGAGCCATCGATTCCCCGGAGTGGAGGGTCGAACGGATAGACCTGATGCAGAGCGAGCTGGGGAGGCCAGGCCCCAGGTACACCGTCCTGGAAAGTTTTCCGCTTCGGACTTGACAATACTATCCAGGGCTGTCTATAATATACTACGAACACATGTTTTGTTTTAAGGTATAAATATTTGAGGAGATGAGGGCATGTCAGATAAACAGAAGGCGCTGGACGCGGCACTGAGTTCCATCGAAAAGCAGTTTGGCAAGGGATCGATCATGAAGCTGGGAGAGTCCACCAAGTTGAACGTGGAGATAATCCCGACCGGTTCGCTTTCCCTCGATATGGCCCTGGGGGTGGGCGGGGTGCCCCGGGGAAGGGTGATCGAGATATTCGGCCCGGAGTCCTCGGGGAAAACCACGGTGGCCCTGCACGTGGTTGCCGAAGCGCAGAGGGCCGGCGGGCTGGCTGCCTTTATCGACGCTGAACACGCCCTCGACCCGATGTATGCCCGTAAGCTGGGGGTGGACATCGAGAATCTCCTGGTTTCCCAGCCCGATACCGGGGAACAGGCCCTGGAGATCGCGGAAGCCCTGGTGAGGAGCGGCGCCATCGACGTTGTGGTGATCGACTCGGTCGCCGCACTGGTTCCACGGGCGGAGCTGGAGGGCGAGATGGGGGATTCCCATGTCGGGCTGCAGGCCCGCCTGATGTCGCAGGCCCTGCGCAAGCTCACCGGCTCCATCTCCAAGTCCAGAACCAGCGCCATCTTTATCAACCAGATCAGGGAGAAGGTAGGGGTCATGTTCGGCAACCCGGAGGTGACCCCCGGGGGACGCGCACTCAAGTTTTACGCCTCGGTCCGCCTGGAGGTCAGGAAGGTGGAGTCGATAAAGCAGGGATCGGATATAGTGGGCAACCGGACCCGGGTCAAGGTGGTCAAGAATAAGGTTGCGCCTCCCTTTCGTCAGGCGGAGTTTGACATCATGTACGGCGAGGGTATCTCCCGGGAAGGCGGGATCATCGATATCGGGGTAGAACTCGACATTGTCAACAAGAGCGGGACCTGGTACTCCTACGAGGGCGACCGGCTCGGCCAGGGTAAAGAGAATGCCAAGGATTTCCTTCGGGAGCACCCGGAAACCGCCGCCCGAATCGAAGAAAAGATTCGACAGTCTATCGGTCACTCCAATGTAACGCTGATAGCCGGCGAGAGCGGTTCCTCCCCCGACTGATTAACGATTGCAGGCTTGACAGAATTTGCAAAACGTTCTAAAATAGCACGAGAGAGCGGGGGTTAGAATCCGAAAATCACCGGGTATGGTTTCTTATATATATACATTCCTTATATACGGCTATAAGAAGTTTTCTATCGGGGTCAGAGACCAGTGAATTGGCGAGTGCCGATAGAATAAGAATGTATGGTGGGGTATAATCATATAAGAACCGGACTAAGGCATAAATATATCCTTAGGTCGCTACGCAACCCTAGTGAAAGGCTTCTAACACAACCGAGTTCTGGCTCGGTTTTCCTTTTTTCTCGAAACATTCGCCCATCAGGCTGTAGAATAGGAGGTGAAGGATTATAGACTTTCTTGTTTACGGAATAGTATTTTTAATTGCTATCGCACTTGGATACCTGGGTCGCAAGTTCCTGGCAGAGTCTAAGATGAAGTCGGCCGAAGAGGCATCGAAGCGTTTGGTGGAGGAAGCCGAGAAGCAGGCGGAGGCCAAAAAACGCGAAGCCCTCCTGGAGGCTAAAGAAGAGGCTCACCAGTTAAGGACTGAGGTCGAACGCGAAAACCGCGAGAGACGAAGCGAACTGCAGCGACTGGAACGTCGCCTGCTGCAGAAGGAAGAGTCCCTGGATCGAAAGACCGAGGCCATAGAACGCAAGGACGACGCATTACAGAAGCGTGAAACCGAGGTAGAAAAGATCAAGGAAGACCTTTCCCAGTTGCAGCAGAAACAGTTGGTCGAGTTGGAGCGGGTATCGGGCCTTTCCTGGGAAGATGCCCGGCAGATGCTTTTGGATAAGGTCGAAAAAGAGATCCGGGTTGAAACCGCGGTGATGATCAAGGAACTGGAGAGTCAGGCCAAAGAGGAAGCGGATAAGAAGTCCCGTGAAATCGTGACCCTGGCGATTCAGAAGTGTGCTGCCGATGTGGTCGCGGAAACCACCGTTTCCGTGGTGGCGCTGCCCAACGATGAGATGAAGGGCAGGATAATCGGGCGCGAGGGAAGAAACATCCGTACCCTGGAGACCCTTACGGGAATCGACCTGATAATTGACGATACCCCAGAGGCCGTGATACTGTCAGGTTTTGATCCCATCCGGCGCGAGGTGGCGCGGATCGCCCTGGAAAAGCTGATCCATGACGGCCGGATCCACCCGGCCAGAATCGAGGAGATGGTAGACAAGGCTCAAAAAGAGGTGGATCAGAAGATAAGGGAAGAGGGAGAACAGGCTGCATTCGATCTTGGTGTGCACAACCTGCATCCCGAACTCCTGAAACTCCTGGGCAGGCTGAAGTTCAGGACCAGTTACGGCCAGAATGTGCTCAAGCACTCGGTCGAGGTCGCTCACCTGGCGGCTTCGATGGCGGCTGAACTGGGCGCTGACGTGGTTCTCGCCAAACGGGCCGGTCTGCTGCACGACATCGGGAAGGCGGTCGACCACGAGGTGAGCGGCCCGCACGTCACCATCGGCGGTGATCTCGCGAAAAAACACCGCGAGGGGCCGGAGGTCATCCATGCGATCATGGCTCACCACGGGGACGTCGAGCCTCAGACCATCGAGGCGGTCCTGGTGCAGGCCGCAGATGCAATCTCCGCCGCTCGTCCGGGAGCGCGCCGGGAGACACTGGAGGCCTACATCAAGCGTCTGGAGAAGCTGGAACAGATCGCAGATTCCTTTGACGGGGTGGAGAAGTCGTACGCTATTCAGGCCGGTCGTGAGATCAGGATCATGGTCAAACCGGAGCGCGTGGACGATGCCACTTCTATCCAGGTGGCGCGTGATATAGTAAAACGGATCGAGAGCGAACTCGAATACCCCGGTCAGATCAAGGTGATGGTGATCAGGGAGACCAGGGCGATAGATTACGCGAAATAGAACTGGCTTAGACCAAATCTAATATGTCTTAACTGGAAAACATTACGGGGCGGGACTGCTTTCGCCCCGTATTCTGTTTCCAGCACCATTAAAAAAGAGGATTTTAAGCCGTTTTCGCGAATTTGTACAGGATGTCTTGTTATATTACTCGGTCTCGAAAGGAGCATTCGGTGGAATGACAGCATTATTCAAGAACAACGGCGCCAGGGCTTTGAGCATGGATGACCTTTTAATCTCGATCATGCTTCGATATCCGGAGATCGGGACCGTGAAGTACAACCCCCGGTACAAGTTTCTGCAGTTTACCTTTATCATCCTGGAGAGTCTCGATAGGCAGCGGCTGGAGGATTTTGCCGTACTGCTTCCCAAGGCGCTCGATGCATACAGCTACTTGGAAAAGCGCCGGCCGGGTAAAATAAAGGTGGAGTACAGTATCGAAGGCGGTGTAACCCTCGTGATGGTGACACGCGATGTCGATACCCTTAACCCCGATGAGATAACCTTCGTGGTGGAGTTCTTCAAGGACTGGTTCGATACCGAATCGCGGGAAGACGTTTTCGAAGAGGAAATACTGTTCCAGGAAGAGATCATCCGCCAGTCCCTGGAGCAGACCAAAAAGACCAGGAACAGCAGGTCCACCATCGCCCTGAGGGAAGAAGGACAGGTTATTGTTTACAACAAGTAGCTCCACCGGCTGGAATGGAGGAACGGTCTCTTGAACATAATGCTGATCGGTGACATCGTCGGTCGCCCGGGAAGAAGGATAGTCAAGGAACTCCTCCCCGGCCTGATAGACGAGCACCAGCTCGACCTGGTTATAGCCAACGGCGAGAACGCCGCCGGCGGGAGCGGCATAACCGGCGAACTCGCGGAAGAGCTTTTTTCCAGCGGCATAGACGTGATCACCACCGGCAACCACGTCTGGGATAAAAAAGAAATCATCCCCTACCTGGAAACAGAAGAGAAGATAATACGCCCCGCCAACTACCCCCCGGGCACCCCCGGGCAGGGTAGTCTCGTCATAACCGTTAACCGCAACTCCCGGATCGGCATCATCAATCTCTCGGGGAGGGTTTTTCTAAACGCCCTGGACTGTCCCTTCCGAAAGGCCGACACCCTGATCGAACAGATAAAACAGCAGACCCCGGTCATCATCGTCGATTTCCACGCGGAAGCTACATCTGAAAAGCAGGCCTTTGGCTGGTACCTCGACGGGAGGGTGAGCGCGGTCGTCGGGACTCACACCCATATACAGACCGCGGACGAGAGGATTCTCCCCGGGGAGACCGCCTATATCACCGATGTGGGAATGACCGGCCCCCGCGATTCGGTCCTGGGGGTGAAAACCGAGATGGTTATCCAGCGATTCATCACCCAACTGCCCAACCGCTTCGAGGTAGCGGGCGGGGTCAACCAGTTGAACGCGGTGGTCGTCGGAGTCAATGCCGCCAACGGCAGGGCTCACTTCATAAAGCGCATTCAGCGCTACCTCTGATGGTCTTATTTAAAAATATAAGCACTATTGTAATAAAATTATCTAAAAAACCACTGGTCGAAAAAGGATTTTTAAACGGTTCCTAGAATATAATAAAGTGGGTGCAAACGTAGAAAAATTCGAACAATTATACCAAGTTCTGAGGAGGGCAGCCCGATGGAAGTTTTAAAGGTCTCAGCCAAGTCCAGCCCCAACTCGGTAGCGGGCGCACTGGCCGGAGTTTTAAGAGAAAAAGGGTCGGCTGAAATCCAGGCCATAGGCGCCGGTGCCCTGAATCAAGCAGTAAAGGCTGTGGCTATCGCGAGGGGATTTGTCGCTCCGAGTGGTGTGGACCTGGTATGTATACCAGCGTTTACTGACATAGTTATTGACGGACAGGAGAGGACTGCCATTAAGTTGATCGTTGAACCCCGATAACCGTCCGTAATCAATAAAAATATTCCAGGGCGAAGAGCCTTGGGATATTTTTTTACGCTATCAGAAAGTATATAAGGGAACTTTCTGATGCAAGTAAGTGCAACTAAGGCTCTCGCCTTCGTCAATGACTTGGCGAAAGACAAGTTTTTCTTTGCGTTCTATGGAGGTTTTTAATGGATAAGACCAGACCGGTCGATTCTTATTTCATCTGCGACGCCCACGCCGATACCCTGAGCCGGGGGGTAAAAAAGCGGAGCGACCTGTACGATTTTCCCGAGGCCCAGCTCGATCTCCGGAGGCTCGAGGAGAGCGGGGTACGGCTCCAGTTCTTCGCGGTATTCGTAAACCCCGCCCAAAACCCGGCCGGGGAGAAAAAGCCTTACCTGGAACAGATAGACTACTACCGCGAACAGCTTATAAAACACCGTAAACGGCTGAAGCCGGTCCTGAGCAGCGACGACCTTCCGACACCTTCCTCGCCTTTCCTGGTCCACAGCCTGCTCTCGGTGGAGGGAGGGGAATGCCTGGAAGGTCAGGTTTATAACCTGGATCTGCTGTACGAACAAGGGGTGCGCAGCCTGGGATTGACCTGGAACTACAACAACCAACTCGGTCACGGGGCCTCGGACCGCAGCGGCCAGGGGCTGACCGGATTCGGCCGCCGGGTCATCGCCGCCATGAACAACCGGGGCATGCTGGTCGACGCGGCCCACCTCTCGGAAGCGACCTTCTGGGAGACCCTGGACCGCTCTGAGGTGCCGATAATCGTCTCCCATTCCTGCTGTCGGGCCCTGAACGATCACCCCCGCAATCTATCCGACCGCCAAATGGAGGCGCTGGCAGGGCGGGGCGGCCTTATGGGCATAACCCTGGTCAACGATTTCTTAGGCGAGGAACCCGGCGTCGAGCGGTTTATCGATCACATCATTCATGCCGTGCGGGTCATGGGCCCAGAGCATGTGGCCATCGGCAGCGATTTCGATGGGGTGGAGGTGCCGGTGCCGGGCCTGGAGGACGCGAGCCGGCTGCCGTCGATAGCAACGGGTATGCTCCGCCGGGGTATAAGGGCCGAAACCGCTGCCCAAGTACTGGGAGGCAACCTCTTACGCCTCCTGGGATCGATCATCTGATCCATACCCCCAAAAGGCTTGTAGTTTAAGATCTTTAGTGATAGATTGTTTTCGAGGTGGTAACTATTTCTGGATACAGTGACAAGGCGGACCTGCATACCCACACCTCCGCATCCGACGGATCCAGCAGTCCCGAGCAGCTGATAGACGAGGCCATCAGGCTCGGTTTGAGGGCGGTTGCCGTTACCGATCACGACGTGATAGATGGCATACCAGCGGCTCGGGCGAGGGCCAGGGGCACCGGCCTGGAGGTCGTCGACGGGGTGGAGATAAACACGGAGGGCCTGCAGCGGGAGGTCCATATCCTGGGTTACTTCATCGACATCGACAACCGTGAACTGAAAGAACGCCTCAGGTCCCTGCGGTTGGCCCGTGAGGCCCGGGCGGAAAAGATCGTGCGGCGGCTTAAGGAACTGGGCAAGGACATCGACCTTTACCGGGTCCTGGAGATAGCCGGTGATGGATCGGTGGGGAGGCCGCACATCGGTCTGGCGATGATGGAAAAGGGTTACGTGGGATCGGTGGCCGAGGCCTTCCAGAGTTACATCGGTTACGGCGCCCCCGCGTACGTTCCACGGTATAAGATCGATCCCCTGGAGGCCATCGGGATGGTGCTCATTGCTGGCGGGGTGCCGGTTTACGCTCACCCGGGGCTGGCCGACCGTGACGAACTGATCCCGGACATGGTCAGGTCGGGGCTCAAGGGCATCGAGGTCTTTTACCCCGACCACGATGAACGGCAGCGTAGCCGATATAAAAAGATCGCCGATGATTATGGACTGATCATGACCGGGGGTTCCGATTACCACGGTCTGGGGGCGAACTTCCGCACCCACCTGGGGGACGAGGTGGTCGATTACCGGGTCGTCGAGGCGCTCGGAAATCTGTCCAATCAGCGACCCTGGCGGGTTTAATCGCTTCTTCGATTGAATATAATATGACCAGGGCAAAAGTAGGCCAAGCTTGAGGTGTTTCTCTATGCGGTCAGAAAACCGGGAATACGACCACCTGGTGGCCCGGGTCAGTGATCTGGAAAAGAAGGTCGAGTACCTGCGGGTCAGCCGCCGGGTTCTGATGAACCTGCTGATCGACCTGGAAAAGGAGAAGGGGAAGGAGATTCAGCGCCTCCAGGAAGAAAACCGCCGGCTGAAGAAGATCAACTCCCGGTTTGCCAAAAACCTCTGGCAGAAGAACGGGTTCCAGGTGGATGGAAGCTCTTGAACCAGATTCGCCTCAAAACCATTTAGGCCATCAACCTGGCCGGTCAATCGAACCGCATCAATGAAGCATTCTTTACCCTCGTATAATAGAGTCAGTTAAATCCCCGCATAACAGCGGAAGGGTATCTACTAAGAAATATAGAATTCCTATCGCAAGTCAGAGGGCAGCGTCTTGACCTTTGAGGTTAGGCCTCGTGTGAAAGAGTGCTGCCTCGGCTTTGCGAGACTAGACCCGGATAAGTAGGTTGTCGCTTGGCGACGCATAACTAACGAGGCAGGGTTTGCTCCAAAGCTGAGGGTTCCCGATGACAATCATGCTGCTTTGGAGGCGGTTCCTGATGTTTTTTATCGGCATCGACATTGGCAAGTACAAACACGAAGCCACGGTAATCAATGACTCCGGCCAACCAGCAGGCAAATCCATCCAGTTTAATAATGACGAAGAAGGATTTGCGCGGTTTTGGGACGCTATTCCCGCTAATCCTCGCCAATTTGCCATGGAAGGCACTGGACACTACTGGCTCAACCTTTACACCTTCCTCACGGCCAATAACGAGCAGGTCTTGGTAATCAACCCGATTCAAACTGAAGCTTTCCGTCGGGGTCAAATCCGTAAGACCAAAACTGATCGTCGCGACTCCTGGGTAATTGCCGAATTGCTGCGGACCAACGCTCTCCACGCCAGTTACATCCCTGAACATAAGACCCAACAGATTCGGGAGTTATCTCGGTTCCGTTTTAACCTGGTAGACCAAGTAAGCGATCTCAAGCGCCAACTGCTAGCGGCATTAGACCGGGTTTTTCCTGAATTCGAGCAGCTTTTCTCCAGCCCCTTTATTCAATCCGCACGCCAACTCTTGAAACAGGCTCCCTTACCGGAAGAACTCCTCGCCTTCGACTTGGCAGAATTGAGTTCCCTTTTAGCCACCGCCAGCAGAGGCCGATTTAAGGACGATAAGGCTCAGGAAATCAAGGAAGCTGCCCGCAAATCCATCGGGGTCCGTTTCTGCCAGGATGCTGCTCGCCTTAAAATCCGATGCTTGCTAGAACACATAGATTTCCTACAGGGTCAGATTTCAGAGATAGAGTACCAGCTTGAGGAATTGGTGCAGGAAGACGATCAACACCTCTGCTCAATCCCAGGTATCAACAAGGTCATTGCTACTGTCCTAATGGGCGAGATAGGTGACATAAACCGTTTCGAAAGAGTGGAACAGCTGGCAGCTTTTGCTGGTATTGACCCTACTACCTTTAATTCTGGAGAATTTACTGGTAGTAAGAACCGAATGTCCAAACGAGGTTCGCCTTATTTACGGCGAGCACTGTGGCTGGCAGCTACTCCTGCACGAAAAAGCGACTCCATTCTAAAGGCTTACTACGAGAAGAAACTGGCCGAAGGTAAGCATCCCAGTACAGCCACTGGTGCTGTCTGCCGTAAGTTACTTAACCGAATCTTTGTGATTCTCAAAGAACAAAGAAATTACGAAATTTCAACTACTTAAGGTTGACTTTTTATAGTAGGTCTTTTATGAAATTGGCAGGAAGCCAATTTTTAATTTTTTTCTTGCCAAAAGAAGGAATATATGCCAACATAATAGAATAAAGAACTGACAACTTGTAAAAGCTATACCTATTGGCGGATGACTCGAAAGGGGTAAAGATGAAAAGAATCGGTTTGATCGTTTTCGCCGGACTGATTATATTGGTTCTGGCTGTTAGTTTCAACCACCAAGACGAGGCGAACGCGACCATCGCCTGGACCAACGAGTACCGACCAGGGATGGGGGTGGATGCCACCAACCTCACGGACGCGCTCCAGGAACTGAACCCCGACGCCTTAAAGGCGGACAAACCGCAAAATTCAGCTGTCGTAACGATCACCACCCCGGCGGTGGTCGTTGCCGAACCGGATAACCCCAGCAATAACGCTGACACCAAGAATACCCAGACTAAAAAAGAATCAAACAGCAAGCCCCTGGTTGTAGCGGAGGCCAATAATTCTTCGGCCAGTAAGGCTCCCGTATCCACGCCGACTCCCAGCCGGGCCGCTTCTGGTTCTTCGAGCGGGGTGCTGGCGACCGCTAAGAAGTACATGGGGGTCCGATACGTCTATGGCGGCGAGTCTCCCAGCGGGTTTGATTGTTCAGGTTTTACCCAGTATGTATTCGACAAATCCGGGGTCGACCTGCCCCGGACCGCCTCGGATCAAGCCTCCGTGGGGGTAAAGGTTTCCCGTTCCGAACTCGCTCCGGGTGACCTGGTGTTCTTCCACACCGGCGGGTCGAGTTCCATCAACCACGTGGGCATATACGCGGGAAGCAACCAGTTTATCCACGCCAGCCGCACCAAGGGGATAACCCTCACCTCGATGGACGACAGCTACTACAAGAACATCCTTTCCACCTCCCGGAGGGTGGCCCGGTAACCGCAGACACGTTTTATCGAGAACGTAATGACCGCAGCCCGGGTAACTACCCGGGTTTTTATTTCGGTCTTCTGGCCGGGATTAAATTTTTAAAACCATTTTTTTCGATCAGAAATAGAGGCCCGCATTACCACAAACCATAATTTACCATTCTGCTGCAGGCTGAGTGCGACTAGGGATCTCGCCTTCACCGAGTACCTGGCCGCTGCCAATTTTTCTTTATTATAGCCTTGGTAGCTTTAATATTTTCGTGTTATAATACTCAAAATAAAAATCCATACGTCAGGAGAGGAGAGTTAAGGGCGTGAATAAGGATGAACGATTCACCAAGGAAGGGCTTACCTTCGACGACGTCCTGTTGCTCCCAGGGAAGGCCGATTTTTTACCCCGGGATGTAGATGTCAGCACCCATATTACCCCCAAAATTAAATTAAACATTCCCATTATCAGCGCCAGCATGGATACCGTCACCAACTCCCGCATGGCTATCGCGATGGCCCGGGAGGGCGGTTTGGGCGTTGTTCACAAAAACATGTCCATCGATAAGCAGGCCCTGGAGATCGATCGGATAAAGCGTTCGGAGCATGGGATAATATCCGATCCTTTTTACCTGGGGCCGGATAACCGGATTCAGGATGCTATCAATCTAATGGAGACCTACCACATCTCCGGGGTACCGGTAACCGAAGGCGGCAAACTGGTGGGCATCATCACCAACCGCGACCTGAGGTTCGTGGACGACTACTCCCGGCTTATCAAAGATGTGATGACCCATGAAAACCTCATCACCTCGGAGGTCGGGACCACCCTGGAACAGGCAAAGCTGATTCTGCAGAAGCACAAAATCGAAAAACTCCCGATAGTCGATGGGGACAACAACCTGAAGGGCCTAATCACCATCAAGGACATCGAGAAGGCTAGACAGTACCCCTCATCGGCCAAGGACTTCCGCGGGAGACTGCGGGCAGCGGCCGCGGTAGGCGTCACTCCCGACACCCTGGAGCGGGTGCAGGCCTTGAAGGCCGCCGGGGTGGACCTGATCTTCATCGACTCCGCCCACGGCCACTCCACCAATGTGATCGACACCCTGGACCTGATCAAGAAGAAATTCCCCGACCTGGAAGTGGTCGCGGGGAACGTGGCCACCGCGGAGGGCGCCCGCGAACTGATAGAGCACGGCGCTGACGCGATCAAGGTCGGGATGGGGCCGGGCTCGATCTGCACCACCCGGGTGGTCGCCGGCATAGGGGTGCCCCAGATCACCGCCGTTTACGACTGTGCCAAGGAGGCGTGCAAGGCGGGTATCCCGGTCATAGCCGACGGGGGCATCAAGTACTCGGGTGACGTGGTAAAGGTCCTGGCCGCGGGCGCCAGCGTGGTCATGATCGGCAACCTGCTCGCGGGCACCGAGGAAAGCCCTGGCGACGTCGAGATCTTCCAGGGACGCAGTTTCAAGGTCTACCGGGGGATGGGGTCCATCGCCGCCATGAAGGAAGGCTCCGCGGACCGCTACTGCCAGGACGACCTTGGAAAACTGGTGCCGGAAGGGATCGAGGGGCGGGTGCCGTACAAGGGACCGGTCTCCGAGACCATCTTCCAGCTGGTGGGCGGCCTGCGAGCGGGGATGGGGTACAGCGGGGTAAAGACCCTGGAAGACCTCCGGACCAAGACCAAGTTCATCCGCATCACCAACGCGGGGCTTCGGGAAAGCCATCCGCACGACGTGATGATAACCAAGGAGGCACCCAACTACAGCGTTTAGTCCGCTACAGCGAAAGCCCTCCATCACCCGGAGACTGGATAACCTTATCCAGTGCAATAATAGGTGGTGGAGGGATTTTATTTGTTTAAGGACAAAAACTACCGGATTGGACGTTGGGCGGATTACCTGGCCAGCCCTCACAACCGGAAGCCCCCGGCCGGAATGGGAAGGGCGGCCTGCCGGATGGATCGATTCTGGAAGCGGGTTCTGCTCTTCTTGATCGTGCTGATTTTCTGGCTGGGCTTGGGTTTGGGTCCCGGCTGGTCGATCGTGGCGTCTTTTTTCGTCATGGGGCTGTTAAACCGGTACCCGGTGGCCCCGCGCTCGGTCAGGATCCTGACGCGGGGGAAGAAGGTCTGGCAGGCTGTGCGCGGTCAGCCGGAGGCCGCCGCTTTCAACCACCGCTGCGCGGCGCTGACCGGCGTGGGAGTGCTGCTGATGGCGCTGTCCGCGGCCCTGGCGGGCCCCTGGGCCTGGTACTATGCCGCCCTGGGTGTCGTTAACCTCTTCAGCTCGATCGTGGTGCTCTGGCTTCGGGGGCGGGCGCTTGCGGAGACGGGAAAGAATTAACCCGGCCGCGTATTATTTGCGGCCGGGTCCTTTATCCTGACTCCCCTTCGGAGGCCTCGATCATCTCCCCGGTGGAGGTATTGATTTAAGCGTTTTTCTTCGGTTCCAGGAGGTTTAGGTCATCCATCAGGTTCTTGATGTTTATCCCATGCATTTGAGCACCCTGCTCAATACTCTCAAAGAGAGCGCCGCCTCAGCCTACGCACCGCAGGCCGTGTTTGGCGAATACCCTGAGTGACTCGGGGTACTTGTCGACCACATCTTTGATGATCATGTTCTTTTCGATCATTTGTTCACCTCCATTTGGTTATAAATTATGCACCGGGTTATAACCATTATTTTTATTATAGGCCAAACGGGAAATAAATGCCAGGGGATTAACCCCTGGCCGGGTGCAGACAGTTTATAACCCTACCTGGTTACCGGTTACCTATGCTTCTTTCAGCTCGTTCAATGGCTGCACGAACCAGGCTTCCACACGCCCTCGAGCTCACTGAACCAAATCCCTCCGTACGGGCTATATTGCCCACACCGAGTTCATCCGCCAGTTCAAACTTCAGCTCATCCGACATGATACCACGCCGCCTTGCCAAAAAACCAGCCTCCTTTTTTCTGCACCCATTATAGCTTTTATCTTTTTATCACTTGTTATGTAGGGGAGAGCAAGGTACGATTGCTATTCTTTTCCGTTTTTGCTTGAAACCGAGGTTAGAATATGAGACACTAATTAGTTGAAGGAGGCTTTCTTGATGCGTTACGAAGGAGCGGTTTTCAGACCACCCAGTGAAGCGTACAGCCTTATCCTGCAGGCTACCCTGGGCTGCTCCCAGAACACCTGCACTTTTTGCGGCATGTACAAGGACAAGAAGTACCGCGAGCGAGACCTGAACGAAATAAAGGAAGACATACGCTCCGCCCGGATGCACTACGGCGATGTGACGAGGGTGTTTCTGGCCGACGGGGACGCCCTGGCCCTGGATACCGAAAAGCTGCTGGAGATCCTCCAGGAGCTGTATACCGTGTTTCCGCACATCGACCACCTTGGTATCTACGCGAGCCCCAAGAGTATTTTAAATAAATCGCCCGAGGAACTGAAAACCTTAAAAGAACACGGACTCACTATAGCCTACTACGGGGTCGAGACCGGTGACCCGGAGCTGTTGAAGGAGGTCAGAAAGGGCTTTACCCGCGATGAGATGGTGGAGGCGGGCAAGAAGGTAGTCGCCTCCGGGATCGACCTTTCCGTCACCCTGATCCTGGGACTGGCGGGGTCGGACCGGGAAAAATCAGAGCGTCATGCCCTTCACTCCGCGGAGGTGTGCAGCGAAATAAACCCGCAGTTCCTCTCCGCCCTGACCCTAATGCTGGTGCCCGGCACCGTGATGTACCGGAAGGCTCAGCGGGGAGAGTTCGTTCTCCCGAACCCTTTCGAGGTTCTGAGAGAGCTTCGGACCCTGGTCGAGGGCCTGTATATGAAAGACCCCTGTGTATTCAGGACCAACCACGCATCCAACTACTTGCCCATCAAGGGGACGCTTCCCCAGGATAAGGCGGCTATCCTGCAGGCCCTGGACATGGTCCTGCAGAAAAAAGACGATCGATACCTAAGACCTGATTATCTTCGGGGTTTGTAAGAGAGGAGGATGATTATGTCCCAGGTTAAAATCATAACTGACAGCACTGCGGACCTACCTAGTGAACTGGTTGAGAAATTCGACGTTACGGTGGTCCCCCTGACCACCACCATCGACGGGGTGAATTACCGGGATGGGGTAGACCTTACCCCCACCCAATTCTATGAAAAACTGGCTGCCTGCAAGGAACTGCCGCAGACCTCCCAGCCCGCTCCCCAGACCCTGAGGGATGCGTATCAGAAGCGACTGGACATGGGACAGGAGGTCGTAGCCATCCACCTTTCGTCCGGGCTCAGCTCGACGGTGGCGGCCGCCGACCTGGTGAGAGACGGCTACCCGGCCGACACCCCGCTGCGGGTGATAGATTCCAGGGCGGCATCCATGGGTGAGGGCATGCTGGTTATAAAGGCGCTGGAGCTGGCTGCCGCGGGTAAATCACTGGACGAAATCGTCGCCGGGGTCGAGAACTACCGCAAAGGACTTTTAAGCATTTTCGTGGTGGACACCCTGACCTACCTGCTTAAAGGCGGAAGGGTGAACAAGGCCCAGGCGGTGATGGGTTCCCTGCTCAATATCAAGCCGGTGCTTCAGGTCTATGACGACGGGAAGATTTACCCGCTCGAGAAGGCGAGAGGCCGCAAGGCCGCACTCAAAAGGCTGGTGTCGCTGATGGAAGAACAGGGCCGGGACCTGAAGGGCCAGCCCATCGGCATCAGTCACGCGGTCTGCCTGGAGGACGCCCTCTGGCTGAAAGACACCCTGATACAGCAGTTTTCCGTGGGCGAGGTGGTCATCGGAGAGATCGGTGCGGTCATCGGGACTCACGTTGGCCCGGGAACCCTGGCCCTGTTTTTCCATGGAGAGCAGATCGGCAACCACTAGAGATATGGAGGGAGTCAGATGTGGCCTTTTGGCAGGAAGGACTATAAACTGTTCGACCTCTTCAACCTGAGTGCGAACGTGGTGGTAAGGGCCAGCATCATAGTCCGGGACATCGTCAACGACTACGAGGACCTGGATGATAAGATGAAGCAGTTGATGGCACTGGAGGATGAGGGCGACCAGATTATCGAGGAACTGGTACAGAAGCTGAACCAGTCATTCGTTCTTCCATTTGACCGGGAAGACGCGTACGCGATGGTGCAGAAACTGGATTCGATCCTCGACTACCTGGCGGGGATAGTGGATCGGATCATCCTCTACAAGGCGGTCCAGCTCAATACCGTCGTATGCCAGCTGGCCGATGTGTTACACCAGGCCATAATCCTGATGGAGACCGCTTTCAATATGCTCCTGGATTTCGAAAACAAGCGGAAAGAGATCATGGAGTGCTGCGACCTGATAATGGAGCTGGAGCGCAAAGGCGACAGCCTTTACCGCCAGGCCATGGCCGACCTGTTTCAGGGGGACCATGACGCGATGACCGTGATCAAGTGGAAGGAGATCTACGAACACATCGAGTCCACCCTGGACCGTTGTGAGGACGTGGGCAACCTGGTCCGCGGCATCTGCATCAAGTATTCCTGATCCGCTCCTTGCCTCTTACTATGCAGTAAAGCCTCCCCGGCTGGCAGCCGGTGAGGCTTTTTACGCTTATGGAGTGTATCTACCGGTCAGTATTCCCGGGTAATCGCGTGATAAACTGTCTCGTACACCAGCCGGAGATCCCGTTCCGAACGGGCAAGCCGGCTCAGGTAGTCGAAGCCCTGGAAACACCCCACCGGCGCAGACGCCGGCATGTTTCTGAATTCCCGGATGGTGTCGTAGAGCCTCGCCCGTACCGATACCGGCTCCACGTCATAGGGCAGCTCGATCAGGAACCCGGTGTTCTCTTCCCGGGCGATGATCGAAGCCTCGTCCAGGAAGACCCGGGGATAACGCTGGGACGGTTCGTTAAACACATGGGAGGACTGTATCATAACGGTATCGTAACCGTCTTTTTTGAAGTTTAACGGGTAGGAGGAGGTGACCCCGGGTATGGCGATCGACTTTAAACCCAGGTACCGGCACATTAGGGGGAAGCTCTCCTGGACCGTATCTCCCGGGTATCCCTGCTCGGTCTGGTAATAGAACCCAGACAGCTTCAGGTGCTGGTACCCCTGCTTCTGAAAGCGCTCGTACAAACCTTGCATTCCCCACCACACGGCGTACACCTCCGGCACCCTGAAATCGTTCTTCACTGTCGGTACACCGACGGGGCTCAGTTCCTTCCAGTCCGATGCCTTGGGGTTGGGTGTGGGTATCCCGAGGTAAACCTCCACCTGATAGTCGTCACGTCCGATCGCCTTCGACACTTCCTCTACCGTCGCCTCCAGCGCGTCAAGGTTCATCTGGTCGGCAAAATACTCGTCGAAGACCGCCTGCCAGTCCTTGGCCCCGGCCGGTCCACCTCCCAACTCGGGAAGGTCGCGCCCCAGCGGCCGCCCGTTGAGCAGCGGGGAGTACTGCGAAAGCATGATGAAACCGCTGAAGAAGGGTTTTTTGATCCTTCCCTCGGAGTCCACGTAAGCCGCCAGCGGCAGTATTTCCTCACGGGTGTATCTTTTTAATTCATCCTTTCCCATCCCGCCGCAGTAAAGCAGGCAGTAACGTCCCGGGCCGCTGCTGGATGCAGCAGCGGCTTCCTGATTCACCGGGGTGGAGGGGACGGATTTTTCCCCGGGAATCACCGCCGGTTCGGATTTACCCGCCTGGCCGCTGGAGGGCAGGGGGTAGTATATTGGACGCAGGCGGTACCACTCGTTCAGGGTCTGATTATAGGCGAGGATCGACCTGCCGTCGCCGGACAGGGTGTCTATCTTCAGCCACTCAGGAACCTCCAGGGTCTCACGGTGGGTCCCCCCGGTGTCAAAGAGGAAGATCTGCCGATGATAGGGGGCGTAAACCCAGAAGGCCCGGCCGTCGAACGCCACCGACCGGGGGCCCTGGATGGGGTATAGGTTGTGATACAGAAACGCGAATGGGGGGTCGGTAAGCTGCACCGCGTTGTCCGGTGCGTCCATGGCGAGGACCAGGTAGTCGGCCACGTCCAGCCAGCCCTGGGTGGTCTCCGTCGCTTCGGCGACCTGGCCCGCATCGGATTCCAGCAGCTCCAGGTTGCTGACCTCCCGGTTGTCATGCAGCATCAGCAGGGCCGGTCTGCCGACGGCGATCTCCTCCAGCCCGATGTTCCTCCCCTGGTCGGTAATCGCGGCCCACTGGTTGAGGTAGTACCAATCGTTTTTCCCGCTTCCTTCTTCGGATATCAGGACGTTCCTCTGAATCACGGCAGCTACCCGGCCCTTCACTATCTGGCTGCCCTTCCCATGCCGGTAGGCGGTCCGGGTCAGAAGCCGCGCCAGGCTGTCGAAGCTTAGCGCCTCCGCTGGACGGAAACTGCCGTCGGGATATCCCGACATCAAACCCAAATCCCGCGCCGCCGCGACGTATTCCCGAAACTCCGGGGTTATCTTACCCGAGTCGTTATAATCGGGCAGCGCCGGGCCGGCGCTGGACTTCTTGGCCTCCAGCAGGGTGACGATCCACTTAGCGGTCCATTCGCGGGACGCCGGTCGATCCCACCAGCCGGGCTCGTTTTTACCGGTCCCCGGACCCAGCCGGTCCAGGAGACCTATTTCACGGGCGGTCTCCAGGTAGCGGTCCGGGGATGAAGATCCGCCGGCCTTCCTTTCGAGGCCCAGAAGCCTTATACCGATAACCACCGTGTCTCTTCGGGAGACCCACTGCCGGCCGGGATCATCCCTCGCCGGATAAACCCCGGCAAAGAGGTAGCTCCGCTGCATCCAGGAAAGAGATGCCAGCCCTTCTTCGGTATCGGTCACAGCGGCCGTTGATGTTCCAGGGGCCGAAGCGGTAAGTACTAAAAACAAAGAGATCCCGATAATTGCTTTCTTCCAGCACTGATTCAGGGACATCGGTTCCGGTCTCCTTTTGGTTGCAGAATAGCCATTTTCTGGGCCTGGTGCCAGCACATTCATAATGCGCGACGGGTTGTCGTTATCTATAATGGTAACACAGACAATTTATTGAAACGGAGGGGGAATATATTAAATCTTGTTGGGCCTTCCTCGGCATGTTGATCCTGGTTCCGATTCTGACAGTCTTCCTTTTCGCGTCAACGGCTATGGCCGCAACCTGCCAGGTCCGACCCGGCGACACCCTGTACCTGGTTTCCAAGCGGGTCAATACCACGGTTACCGCGTTGAAGATGGTGAACCACCTGTCTTCAGAGATAATTTACCCGGGACAGTCGCTCGAGATACCTTTGTCTTACCAGGTCCGGCCCGGCGAAAGCTGGTACCTGATCGGGAAAAAATACGGTTTATCCCCGGATCAGTTGAAGCGGGCCAACGAAACCGGCAGCAACAGCCTGTATGCGGGTCAGACGATCACTATCCCGATCAAGGGCGGCAGTTCCAGCCCTTCCACAGCAGCACCGAGCCGCGGTTCCAGCTACAGTCGTGAGGACACCAGCCTTTTGGCCCGTTTGATAAACGGCGAGGCGAGAGGGGAACCTTACGTCGGACAGGTCGCGGTCGGGGCGGTAGTGCTGAACCGTGCCAAAAACGGCAGGTTTCCAGGAAGCATCAACGGTGTCGTCTTCCAGCCCGGGGCTTTTACAGCGGTTGACGATGGACAGATCTGGCTCTCCGTAACCGACTCGTGCATGAAAGCGGCCGCGGCCGCCCTTAGCGGGTGGGACCCCAGTGGGGGAGCGATATACTACTACAACCCCTGGACCGCTACCAACCAATGGATTAGGACCCGCCCGGTGACCGTTAAGATCGGAAATCACATCTTCGCTAAGTAGCCATACATACCTTTAAAAGCTGAGAACCATGAGGTTCTCAGCTTTTTATTTTGAGGCCCGGCCGATTATCACCCTTAAGCGGGAGCTTTTGTAATCGTTTTTTATATTCTAGGTACTGTTTTAATTTTCCTCTCGTGTTTTCACTAAATCGATATTTTATTCATTACTCGACTCCTTTTTGATTATTCCGTCCGGGTACAATATAATTAGGATGAGTTTTTAGAGAATTTTGGAGCTGATATCGATTGCCTAAAAAATACCTGCTTCTGACCTACGGCTGTCAGATGAACGAGAGGGACTCGGAGACCATCGCCGGGATACTGGAAGTCCTGGGGTACCGGCCCGCAGACAACAAGGACGACGTCGATCTGGTCATACTGAATACCTGCAGCGTCCGACAGACCACCGAAAACCGCATCTTCGGCAAGCTGGGCGAGCTGAAGCAGTTTAAACGGCTGAACCCGGACGCCGTTCTCGCGGTATCGGGCTGTATGGCCCAGCAGCCGGGGATACTGGACAAGATGAACCGCCTGGCTCCGCACGTGGACCTGGTCCTGGGGACCCACAACCTGCACCGGCTCCAGGAACTCCTGGCCCGGGTGAACTCAGGGGAGAAGGTGCGGGAGGTCTGGGAGCACGAGGGGGAGATCGTTGAAGAACTCCCCGCTGTCCGCGGCTCAGGAATCCGGGCCTATGTAAACATCATGTACGGCTGCGACAACTTCTGCTCCTACTGCATCGTCCCTTACGTGCGGGGGAGGGAGAGGAGCCGCGACCCGGAGGAGATCGTCAGGGAGGTCGACGGCTTGATCCAGCGGGGGTTTAAGGAGATTATGCTGCTGGGGCAGAATGTAAACTCCTACGGCAAGGGGCTCTGCGCCGGCATTGGATTCGCGGGGCTGCTGCGGGAGCTGGACGGGCTGGAGGGTGAGTTCCGCATCCGCTACATGACCTCTCACCCCAAGGACTTCTCCCTGGACATCGTCGATGCGGTGGCCGGCTCCCGGCACATATGCGAGCACTTTCACCTCCCGGTGCAGGCGGGGAGCAACCGCGTACTGAAGCGGATGAACCGTCACTACAACCGGGAGGCTTACATGGACCTGATCAGTCAGGTCCGCGAGCGAGTCCCCGGGGCCAGCGTCACCACCGACATCATCGTCGGTTTCCCGGGTGAGGACGAGGCCGACTTCGCCGACACCATGGACCTGATAGAAAAGATGCGTTTCGACGCCGCCTACACCTTCGTCTACTCCCCGCGTGCCGGCACCCCGGCCGCCAGGCTGGAGGACGCGGTTCCCCCGAAGGACAAAAAAGAAAACCTGGCCCGCCTGATGAATGCGCAGAACCGCATCAGCCTGGAGCTTAACCGTGAACTGGAGGGTAAAACCCTGGAGGTCCTGGTTGAGGGTGGGAGCCGCACCAACCCCAAGACCCTGAGCGGCCGGACCCGGACCAACAAGATCGTGCTGTTCGAGGGCCCCCCGGAGCTTGCCGGCCGTCTGGTGGACGTGATAATAACCGAGGCGCGGACCTGGACCCTTTTCGGTTCGCTCCCTCCCAAATGATGGTTCTCGTGCTATAATTACTTAAGCTTAACTTGTGCAGGGACTGATGATATGTCTGCTTTGACCCCGATGATGCAGCAGTTTAAAGAAATAAAGGGCCAGAACCCGGGATCGATCCTGCTCTTCCGCCTGGGCGACTTTTATGAGATGTTCGAGGAAGACGCGGTTCTAGCCTCGCGGGAACTCGACCTTGTCCTCACCGGGAGGGAGGCCGGCGAGCTTGGCCGTATACCCATGTGCGGCTTCCCTTACCACGCCGCCAACAATTACATCACCAAGCTGGTCGGCCGCGGCTACCGGGTCGCGATCTGCGAACAGATGGAGGACCCCAGGTCCGCCAAGGGCCTGGTGAAGAGGGAGATCATCCGTATCGTCACCCCCGGGACCCTGATCGATCCCCAGGCCCTTACCGAGAAAAAGAACAACTACCTGGTAGCGATCACCGCCGGCGAAACCCGGAAGACAGGTAGCCCAGTGTACGGCATGGCGGTCATCGACACCTCGACCGGTGACTTTCAGGCCACCGAGTTTTTCGATCCAGACGCTCTGGACAAACTCTGGTCGGAGATAGGACGCATCCACCCCGCCGAGATACTGCTCGCCCCCGGCGGTCTGGAAGGCGAGGCCCGGGAACGGCTCGATTCCCTGACCGGCACCACCCTGACCTTTTACGAGGGCCTGCAGGGGATGAAAATCGATGATGCCGTTGCCGAGGTCACCCGGCAGTATAAGGTGTCTTCCCTGGAGGGACTGGGGTGCTCCGACATGACCCTGGGCATAATCGCATCCGCCGGGCTCCTAGGCTTCGTCCGCGAGACCCAGAAGACCGAGCAGCTTCACCTGAAGATACTGCACCCCTACGTGATCGACCAGTACCTGATCATGGACCTTTCCACCCGCCGCAACCTGGAACTGACCAGCAGCATCCGCCACGGCTCCCGCGAGGGATCGCTGCTGGGAGTGCTGGACCGCACCGTCACCGCGATGGGCGGGCGAAAACTCCGCGCCTGGCTGGAAAGGCCCCTGCTGGACCTGCATGCCATCCAGGAACGTCTGGATGCGGTGGAGCACCTTTTAAACGGTTTCTTTATGCGCACCCGCCTGAGGGAACTCTTAAACGAGGTCTACGACCTGGAGCGCCTGATGGCCAGGATCGCCTACGGCACCGCCAACGCCCGCGATCTGGTGGCGCTGATGCAGTCGCTCTCGGTGGTCCCCGAGGTCAAGCAGGTCCTGGCTGAGGACCAGCCGGCCGGCCTGTTGCGGGACCTGTGCGAGAGGCTGGATGAGCTTCGGGATCTGGTAGATCTGATCTCCACCTCCATAGTGGATGAACCCCCGCTGACGGTAAGGGAAGGGGGAATCATCCGCACCGGGTACAATCCCGAGGTGGACCAGTTGAGAGAAGCGGCCGGCGGCGGGAAACAGTGGATCGCCAGCCTCGAAAACCGCGAACGCGAGAGGAGCGGCATTCGCTCGCTGAAGGTAGGTTTTAACAAGGTCTTCGGCTACTACCTGGAGGTCACCAACCCGAACCTCCCGATGGTGCCGCAGGACTATATAAGAAAGCAGACCCTGGCCAACGCCGAGCGCTACATAACCCCCGAGTTGAAGGAGTACGAGTCGATGGTCCTCGGCGCCGAGGACAAGCTGGTGGAGATCGAGTACCAGCTTTTCACCCGGATACGGGAGGCGGTCAGCCTGCAGTCCTCGCGGATTCAGCAGACGGCCGAGACCCTGGCGGAGATAGACGTCCTGTGCTCGTTCTCCCTTGCGGCCTCCGAGTACGGATACTGCAAGCCGCAGCTCGACCACGGACTCCAGATGCAGATCAAGGACGCCCGCCACCCGGTGGTCGAACGTCTTATCCCCGGGGGTTCCTTCGTACCCAACGATGTCTGCCTGGACGGCGGCCAGGCGCCCTTCGCCATCATCACCGGGCCGAACATGGGCGGCAAGAGCACCTACTGCCGAAGCGTGGCGCTGATATCCTTGATGTCCCAGATGGGCAGCTTCGTACCCGCCCGGGAGGCCCACATCGGCCTGGTGGACCGTATCTACGCCCGTGTGGGTTCCAGCGACGACTTGAGCGCGGGTCAGAGCACCTTCATGGTAGAAATGAATGAAGTGGGCAACATAGTAAACACCTCGACCAACCGCAGCCTGGTGGTCCTGGACGAGGTGGGGAGGGGGACCAGCACCTTCGACGGCCTGAGTCTGGCCTGGGCCCTGGTGGAGTTCCTCCACAACCGGGTGGGGGCGCGTTCGCTGTTCGCCACCCACTACCACGAGCTTACCGACCTGGAGGGTGTACTGCCGGGGGTCCGGAATTACTCGGTGGCGGTGCGGGAGCACGGCCACGATATCGTGTTCCTGCGCAAGCTGGTCGCCGGCGGCTCCGACCGCAGTTACGGCATCCAGGTGGCCAGGCTGGCGGGCCTGCCCGCCGAGATCATCGATCGGGCCAGCGCCATCCTGAAGGAACTGGAGGAGCGCGACCTGGCCCTGGGCGAGTCGATACTGAGGACCGGCCTGGACAACCTGGTCAAAGCCAGGAAGGCGCCCCGGCCTACCCGTGAACCGAATGCTGCCCAGCCGCGGCAGATAAGCATGATCGAATTCGACAACCATCCAGTTCTTGAAGAACTGAGGAACATAAACCTGGTCGAGACCACCCCCCTTGAGGCCCTGAAGCTGTTGTTCGAGCTGCAGAAGAAGGTAAAGTCCGGAGCCAGAGGTTCTGCCTGAGGCGTGCTATTTGAAAGGCGGTGAAGCGATGTTAATTGGTATTGATGTGGGGGGTACTTTTACAGACGCGGCCCTGATCCAGGAGGGTCAGGTGAAGAAGTGGTCCAAGATTCCCACCCGCCCCGAGATTCTCTCCTCGCTGCTGGAAGCCCTGGACCAGGTGACAGAGGGGATAGACCCTGGGGACATCAGCCGGGTCGCCCTGAGCACCACCCTGATCACCAACCTGATAGCCGAAAACCGGTCTGACCCGGTCGGGCTGATCGCCATACCGGGACCGGGCGCCAACCCGCACGACTTTCCGGTGTTCGAAGAAGCCAGCATCATCAACGGGGCGATCGACTACCGGGGCCGGGAGACCCAGCCCCTGGATATGCTGGAGGTAAAAACCGCCCTGCGCAGCTGCGAACTGAACGGGCTGCGGAAGGTTGCGGTGGTCGGCAAGTTCTCGGTCCGCAACAACCGCCACGAACAGCAGATCGCCCAGCTGGCGGAAAAGGAGTTTCCCCAGCTCGAACTGGAGCTTGGGCACCGTGCCGCCGGGCAGCTGAACTTCCCGCGCCGCGCCGCCACCTGCCTCCTCACCGCCGCCACCCGGGCGTCCTTCTCGAACTTCTCCGAGCAGGTTCGTACTGCGCTGAAAGAACGGGGCGTCAAGGCCCCGGTTTATATCTTGAAGGCTGACGGAGGGACCCTCCCGCTGGCCAACGCGGTCTCCTCGCCGGTAGAAACCATCTTCTCGGGACCGGCCGCCAGCACCATGGGGGTCATCGCGCTAACCACCCCGGGCCAGACCTCGGTAGTGGTGGATGTGGGAGGCACAACCACCGACCTGGCGTTGATCCTTTCTGGCAGGCCCCTGCTGTCGTCGAAGGGGGTCAGGATAAACCAGAACCTGACCCAGGTCCGGGGATTCGCTGTGAAATCGGTCGCGCTCGGGGGCGACAGCCAGGTCATGGTGGTGAACTCCCGGGTCAAGCTATCTCCGCAGCGGGCGGGGGTCGCCATGTGCCTGGGAGGACCCGAACCAACTCCCACCGACGCGCTGCGGCTGCTGGGGCTCACCGACCTGGGCGACCTGTCCCTGGCCCAGGCGGCCATGGAGAAGGTGGCTGACCAGCTGGGTGCCAAGTTATCCGCCGTGGAAGCCGCGGGCGAGGTCGTCAACCAGGTCATCGAAACCCTGTCCGCCGAGATAAACGAGATGTTCCTGGAATGGGAACAGGAACCCGCTTACCGGGTCTGGGAGGTCATGCAGAAGGAGAAGGTCAAGCCCCAGAACGTGGTCGGAGTCGGCGGTTCCGCTCCCGCCCTGGTTCCCCTGGTGGCCAAGGAGATTGGCTGCCGCTCCCTGATCCCGCCCTACGCACCGGTAGCCAACGCGATCGGGGCGGCGGTCGCCCGTCCGACCATCTCCGCCTCTCTGCGCGCCGACACCGAGACCGGGGTCTGCACCATGGCGGAGGGCGGTTACCAGCATACCCTGCGGCCGGGAGAGAAGGAGAAGTTTCACCTGGATCAGGCCGAATCGCTGGCCCGGGTGCTGCTGGAGGAAAAGGCTGTGAGTATAGGACTGGGTGATTATCGAAGCGAGGCTGAGGTCACCCACCGCGAGGTCTTCAACGTCATCCGGGGATGGAGCCGGGCCGGCCGGATCATCGACATCAGCATCCAGGTGACCTCGGGACTGATCCCGGAGTGGAAGACCCCGGCGGAAGAAAAGGAGGGGGGACCGGCATGAGCAGTCTCTTGAAGCCATGGAAACAGAGAAGGTTCAGCGGGGAGGAAAACGGAGGCCGCACCGGCCTGGTCTTCTTCCCGGCGTTCGACTGGGCGATCTCTCCGACCCATCCAGAAAGGGAGGAGCGGCTGCTCTACACCAAGGACCAGATCTTCGAGGAGGGCCTGATGGACCTTCCCCAGGTCATAGAGTACAAGGCCGGGGTGGCCGCCAAAAAGGACATCGCCCGGGTCCATTTCTGCGTCCCCGATGTCCGCAGCCAGATCACCGACGCCCACCTGATAGCTGTAGGCGGGGCTCTGGTCCTGGCCGACGCCTTCATGCTGGGCGAGGTTAACAACGCCTTCGCGCTGGTCAGGCCCCCGGGACACCACGCCATGCAGGTGGTCCACGGAAACCGGGGCTTCTGCAACATCAACAACGAGGCGATAATGGTCGAGTACCTGAGGCACCACTACGGCATCCGGCGGATAGCCATCGTCGACACCGACGTACACCACGGGGACGGCACCCAGGAGATATTCTACCACGACCCCGACGTCCTGTTCATATCCTTTCACCAGGACGGCCGGACGCTCTACCCCGGCTCCGGTTTCATCAACGAGTTCGGCGGGCCGGGAGCCATCGGCTCGACGGTGAACATCCCGCTCCCGCCAGGGACCACCGACGCGGGCATCCACTACGTCCTGGACAACCTGGTCATGCCCATGCTGAAAGAGTTCGACCCCGACCTGGTGGTGAATTCTGCGGGCCAGGACAATCACTTCACCGACCCCCTGGCCAACATGGCCTGGACCGCTGGCGGCTACGCCCTCTTGAACCAGAAGCTGCACCCCGACATCGCGGTGCTGGAGGGAGGTTACGCGGTAGAGACCGCGCTCCCCTACGTGAACACCGGGATAATCCTGGCCATGGCCGGTCTCGACTACTCCTGGGTCAAGGAGCCGGAGCTGATGTCGAACCGCCGTTCATCGAGCGACAGCGTAAGTTCCCAGGTCAAAAAGGTGGTCGAGGACATCCAGAAGCTCTGGGAGTCCAGAAAAGAGTTGGGAGCGGCGATGCGTGAAAAGGTAGGCAGCATGTACTTCCAGGAAAAACGGATCTACTACGATACCGACAACATCTCCGAGGAGCAGAAAGTCTGGGTCCGCATCTGCGAGCGGTGCCCCGGCTACATGAAGATACAGTCCCGGGCCTATCCCGGGCACGGGAGTTTCGGCCAGATACTGGGGATCTCGGTGTCTAAGTACGCCTGCCCCCACTGTCAGGAAGAGGGGACGGCAGCTTACCAGGAGGCCAAGGAGAATCAGAGGAACACCGATTACCTGTACCTCCAGGATAAATCGACCGAGACCTACTTCAGGTATGACACCGAGATAAAACGCGAGGAAAAGTACTAGTCCAGGATTCTCTGATTTACAGGGGGGATAACCTATCAAGCGCGCTCAGATCGCACTTTTAGACCGGGACACGGTAGCCCAGATAGCCGCGGGTGAGGTGATAGAACGTCCCGCCTCGGTCCTGAAGGAGTTGATCGAAAACTCACTGGACGCTGGCTGCACCCAAATCGACGTGGACCTGCTGGACGGCGGCTTCAAGCTGATCCGGGTCAGGGACAACGGCTGGGGCATGTCGGAAGCGGACCTGCTTATGGCGGTGGAGCGTCATGCCACCAGCAAGATCAGGTCCGCCAGCGACCTCTGGCATATACAGACCTTCGGTTTTCGGGGGGAAGCCCTGCCCAGCATCGCCGCGGTATCGCGGCTGGAGATCGTCAGCCGCGAGAATGATTCTCCTTCCGCCACCCGTCTGTCCCAGGAGGCTAGCCAGCCTTTAAGGATTGAACCCGCGGGAGCTCCGGCGGGAACCACCGTGACCGTCAGGGATATCTTCTACAACACCCCGGCCCGCCGCAAGTTCCAAAAGTCACCGGCGGCCGAAAACACCGCTGCGGTCGACCTGGTTACCCGCCTGGCGCTGGCCAACCCGCAGGTGGCTTTTCGTCTGCGCCTGGGTGACCGTTTGGCCCTCCAGACCAGCGGGAATAATAGCCTGATAGAGGTTATCGCTGGTGTCTACGGCGCGGACACGGCGCGGCAGATGCTGCCGGTCGGGGGAGACGGGGTGACCGGCTACATCTCGCCGCCCGGCCTCACCCGCAACAACCGCCAGCGCCAGACCTTCATCGTCAACCGCCGTTATATCCACAGCCGGCTGCTGGGTTTCGCGGTCGATGACGCGTACCGGGGCAGAGTGCCCGGCCACCGGTTCCCCATGGTGGTCCTGCACCTGGAGATCGATCCCGCCCTGCTGGACGTGAACGTCCATCCCTCCAAGCTGGAGGTCCGCTTCCGCGAGGAGGCCGAGACCCGTTCCCTGGTGCAGCGCGCCCTGTCCCGGACCCTGGGGGTGCAGCGGGGGATAAGCTCATTGACCCCGCAAAGGTGGACCGTCTGGCCGAGCATGGAGGACCTGAAGGGATCCATCCCCGACTCCGAAGCCGGAGCGGCTGCACCAAAGGCGGCCCGGCCTGAGGGTGGTGAGGCGATCGCCTTCAAGTGGCCGGATCGGGTCTTTGAGAAGACGCCCGCCTATCCCGAGGCAGAGCCCGAAGAGGTGGCGCTGCCAGCGCCGGCCGAGGATTCGCTTCCGTCGGTGCCGGCCGAAGAAGCGAAGGTTTCGGTGAGCAGCTTCCATGACCTGGTGCTGTTGGGCCAGCTCGACAACACCTACCTGGTCGCGGAGGGGGGCGGAGATCTGTACCTGATCGACCAGCACGCCGCCCACGAAAGGATACTCTTCGAGCAGATAATGGACTCGCTGCAGGACCACCCCAACTGGAGCCAGCCGCTGCTCTTTCCCGAGGTGGTCGAACTGTCCCCGGACGAGAAGGAGAGCCTGGTGCAGTCGATACTGGTCTTCCGCGAGCTGGGTTTTATCGTCGAGGACTTCGGCAGCGGTTCGCTGCTGCTCAGAAGCGTACCGTCGATCATCGGCTCCGATGCCCGTGAGACCTTCCTGGACCTGATCGGCATCCTGGGGAAGACGGCCCCGAACGCCCGGGACGGTCAGCTGCTGGAGCGCCTGGCCATGAAACTGTCCTGCCGGCAGGCGATCAAGGCGGGACAGAAACTTGAACGCGGGGAGATGGAGGCGCTGCTGGTCAGCCTGGAAAAGGCCCGGCAGCCTATGTCCTGCCCGCACGGGCGTCCTTCGGCGATCCTTTTTAAAAAGTCGGATATCTATCGACGCTTCTTTCGATAGCACGAGGAGGAACACTGGTGCACCCGCTGGTGGTTATTGTTGGACCTACCGCTGTTGGCAAGAGCCGGGCGGCTGTGCGTCTGGCTCACAAACTGGATGGGGAGATCGTTTCCGGCGACGCGCTGCAGGTTTACCGGGGCCTGGACGTCGGTACCGCCAAGATCAGCGAAGAAGAGAAGGAGGGGGTTTCCCACCACCTTATCGACGTGGTCGGCCCGGGCGAAAACTACAGCGTGGCGAGATACCGTGAATCGGCCATCCGGGTCATCGAGGATATTCATCGGAGAGGTAAGCTGCCTCTCCTGGTGGGAGGGACCGGGCTTTACATCAACTCGGTTATCGACGACTACACCTTTCCCGAGCTTCCCACCGATCTGGAGCTGCGGCGCAGCCTGGCCTCACAGGCGGAGGAACTCGGTCGGGAATACCTTTTCGGGCGCCTGCAGCGGGTGGACCCGGTATCCGCCGGGATCATCAAGCAGGGGGACGTGCGCCGGGTGATCCGCGCCCTGGAGGTTTATCACCTGACCGGCAGGCCCATCAGCAGCTTTCACAACCTCAAGGAACCGAGGGTGTCCAGATACCGGTTATATATGGCCGGTCTTAACCTGGAGCGAAATAGGCTTTACATAAACATCGATAAAAGGGTAGAATCAATGTTAGAAAATGGTTTGGTGGAAGAGGTGGTAAGCCTGCTTCGCCAGGGATACGAACCGGGCGGCAACGCGATGCAGGCACTCGGATACAAGGAGATCATCGGCTACCTGAACCATGAGTACGACCTGCCCACCGCGGTCGACCTGATAAAGCGCAGCACCCGGCGGTACGCCAAGCGTCAGCTTACCTGGTTTCGGCGCGACGCCCGCATAAAGTGGTACAATGTCGAATTATACACAACTTACGCTGATTTGGTCGAAGAATTATATCGCGATATTTGCAGGACATTAACTTTGTGTGTAGAATAGATTTTGAAGTCAACTAAGAGAAAAAGCCGCAGCAAAGACAATGAGGGCGAGGTGCAGTATTTGAAAACGCAGATTAACCTGCAGGATTTGATTTTAAACCAGATCCGCAAAGAAAACATCCCGGTTACTATCTATCTGGTCAACGGGTTTCAGCTCAAGGGGCTGATTAGGGGATTCGACAATTTTACTGTGGTGCTCGAGTTCGAGGGAAAGCAGCAGATGGTCTACAAGCACGCCATCTCCACTGTGTCACCTAACCGCAACATCAACCTGATGGCGGATGCCAACGCGGCAGCCAAGTAGCCTGATTTTATATCGACATAAACGGAACCGGGCCGGCAGGCCTGGTTTTTGTCGCTTTCTACAGGAGTGCTATATATGGAAGACAGCATAAAGTACTGCGGCATATGCCCGCGCGGCTGCAGGGTCGACCGCGGTTCCGGGGCAGCCGGGGTCTGCGGGGGCGGCTCCCTGCCCCGCGTGTCCCGCTACGGGCTGCATCATGGCGAGGAACCCTGCCTCAGCGGGACCCGGGGCTCGGGCACCGTCTTCTTCTCTGGGTGCAGCCTGCGCTGCGTTTTCTGCCAGAACCACCACATCAGCCAGCAGGTCAGCGGCCGGGAGTACCAGACCCACGAGCTGGCCGATATTTTCCTGGAGCTGCAGAGCAGCGGCGCGCACAACCTGAACCTGGTGACCGCCACCCATTTCGCGCCTTCCGTTATCGAGGCGCTGACCATCGCTCGTCAGGTCGGATTTCGCCTGCCGGTGGTTTACAACTCCAGCGGCTACGAAAGCCTGGAAACGCTGAGGTCGCTCTCCGGCCAGGTAGACGTATACCTCCCGGACCTGAAGTACTATTACCCCGAGTCGTCGCTCAGGTACTCGTCGGCGTCCGACTACTTCGAGCACGCTGCGAAGGCGGTCCTGGAAATGTACCGGCAGGTGGGCCCCCTGTCCGTCGATAAGAGCGGTATAGCCGTCAGGGGCCTCATCATCCGACACCTGCTGCTGCCGGGTCACCTAGAGGAGTCGAAGCGGATCATCGACTGGATAGCCGACAATCTTTACCCCGGGGTGTGGGTAAGCCTTATGTCGCAGTACACCCCGGTACACCTGGCCCGGAAATACCCCGAGATAAACCGGACCGTCACCCTGGACGAGTACGAGCAGCTGCTGGACCACTTCCTCGAACGAGGTTGGGACACCGCCTTCATCCAGGAACACAGCTCCGCCAGCCGGCGCTATATCCCGACTTTTTAAGCCCCAGCCCGCTCCTCGATTGTAAAGGGTTGGAGGTTTATACTATAATAGGGGTGCGGAGAAAGGAGCGATTATCATCGTGGAACAGCTGGAAGACCTGGAATACTCGAGCCTCTTGATGCAGGCGATCAGGTTCCTGAAAGATCTCGACAGCGAAGACTCGATAGAAAATGTCAATAATCTGGCGGACAAGGTTTCCAAGGAGACCATCTCCATGGCCGCCCATTACCTGGTCAAGGAGCTGATTCCCATCCCCATCGACCGGGTAGGGCAGGACAAGCTTAAAAGAACGGCCCAGGGCTCCGAGGAAAGGGCCTACGAACTCCTGATACTCTATCTCGGCACCAGCCTGCTGGGGCATCAGGTAACCGGACAGTTCGCGGGGCTGTCGTTTGCCGCCAGCGAGCGTGAACTGTACGCCGCCAGCCTGGTCATAAAAACCTTCTACAACCTGGATAACCCGGATGGACCTGACCCGGAAACTGGAAGACTGGTTTACCGGACCCGCAGCTCTCTCTGGGAAAAACTCCTGGTGGCTATCCAGCACCGGGGGATAACCCTGGAGCAGAATCCACCCCACTGATCTGTAAAGGGAGGCGGGTCCCATGCCGGTAGCGGTCACCTACCACGAGGATTTTGGGTATTGCGGCTACATCGTATTGAAGGACCGGGTGATTCCCTCGTTCAACGCGGTACGCCAGCTGCTGCCGCAGGAAGAGGTGAAGGTTTTCACCCCCGAGGTGACGGATGACACCAGGCGTCTGGTCGAAACGGTACATACCAGGAACCACATCGAGGATGTGAGGTATTCGGGATACCTCGATGTCTCCATGCTTTCCCTCGCCAGCGTGGTCATGGCGGCCGAGCTGGTGGCCTCGGGTGAGTTCCATTACGGGTTCGCCTACGTCGGAGCCGCCGGCCATCACGCCAGCCGGGAAGGATTCTGGGGTTTCTGCTACCTCAACGATGTTGCGGCGGCGATCATCAAGATGAGGGAAAAGGGACTCAAGCGGTTCCTGATCCTGGATGTGGACCCCCACTTCGGCGACGGCACCCGCAACATCCTGGGCAAGGACCCCGATGTCATCCATATAAACTTCGACACCAACATAAAAAACCGCTTCGATGCCGTGAACAACAACTACGACTACGGGCTGGGAATAGCCAAGGACCCCGGGTTCCTGGCGGCGGTGGACGAATCCCTTAAACCCGAGTACGAATTCGATATGATGTTCGTGATCTTCGGACACGACTCACACACCTATGACTATGGAGGTTTCACCCTGACCTACGACGCCTACCCCGAACTCTCCCGCAAGGTCAAGCGCTACGCCGGGGACCGGCCACTGCTCTGGGTGCTGAGCGGCGGTTCCGAGGTGGAGGTCGCGGTGCAGGTGATCCCCGATATCCTGCGGGTATTGATCGAGGATTAACGGATACAATAATAACTGATACTTTGCCAACTGGTGGTGAATCGATTGCATACCGACAACCTGACCCTGGAATCAGTGATAAAACTGGCGGTCCTGATGGAAGAAAGGGGGGCGAAGTTTTACTCCACCCTGGAGTCCAAGGCCGGAAACCCGGGGGTAAAGGAAATGATGCACCGACTGGCCGAGGAAGAGAAGCATCACTCCCGTCAGTTTACCCGGCTGCTGAGTGAAGCCGGGGCCCTGGTCAACCTGGGCATATCCTCCGAAACCCGGGTCTACCTCGACTCGCTGCAGGGCAAGGACTTTTTCCGGGACTTTTCCCTCACCGGCTCGGTCGAGGTCCCCGACAACCCCAAGGAAGCCATCGCCCTGGGCATCGAGGCCGAAAAGAACTCGATCCTTTTTTACCACGAACTCTACCAGTCGCTGCCCGCGGGAGAGGCGAGAGACGCTGTCGGCAAGCTGCTGCGGGAGGAGAAGCTGCACCTGGTGGAGCTTAGGGAGTATATCGAGGAGATGTAGCCGACGTCTAAAAATACTGCGATCAGACCCCTGTTCACAGGGGTTTTTAATTTTCCTTTAAGACAGGCACCACTGGTGGTCCCACAGCGTAGAATGGATACACCCCGAATACATCAGCAGGTGGTGAAAACCCGTGAAAATACGCTGTCGCTACTCATCGGAGCCCGGCAGCACTATCGCACCGAGACACCGCGAACTGCTCCCGGTCCAATCCGCCCGGCTACTGCTTCCAGAACCCGGTTCTCCCCAGAAAAAACCGCCGGCGGAACCTCCCCATCATACCTTGAAAGATTCGGCATCCCAGGTCCAGGCCATCAACCGGGAACTGGAATCCCTGATCGGGCTGGCCAAGGTGAAGCAGCTGATCAAGGAGATCGAGGCCTTTATCGTTATCCAGTCCTGGAGGCAGGAGGAGAGGCTGGCCGCCGACCCCCTGGTGCTGCATATGATTTTTAAGGGAAATCCGGGCTCCGGAAAGACCACCATCGCCCGTCTGATCGCCCGCCTATTCAAGGAGATGGGGGTGCTGCAGAGGGGTCACCTGGTGGAGGTGGAGAGGGCCGACCTGGTAGGGGAGTATATCGGTCACACCGCGCAGAAGACCCGGGAACAGATCCGGCGCGCCCAGGGAGGGGTCCTGTTTATCGACGAGGCCTATTCTCTGATCCGGGGCGGCGAGCGTGACTTCGGCAAGGAGTGCATCGATACCCTGGTGCGCAGCATGGAGGAGATGAAAAACGAATTCGTCCTGATCCTGGCCGGCTACAGCAAGGAGATGGACCGCTTCATCAGCAGCAACCCGGGGCTCCGCTCCCGATTTCCCATCATTATAGACTTCCCCGACTACTCGATAGAGGAACTGATGAAGATCGCCGACCTGATGCTGGACGCCAGACAGTACTGCCTGTCCGGGGACGCCCGAAAGGAACTCATAAACTGCCTCTTAAACCAGACCCAGGACGGAAACGATTATCACGGCAACGCCCGCCTGGTCAGAAACCTGATCGAGAAGGGGATAAGGCGGCAGGCGGTGCGGTTGATGGGGCTTTCCAGCATCAGCCGCGAGGACCTGGTCCTGATCCGGCAGCAGGACATCCGCGGCGGCATCGATTAAAACTCATCCATGATAAAGAAAAACTTGGCTGTCGCCAAGTTTTTCTTTATCAAAATCACCCTTCCGGGGGATAGACACGGATGGATGGAATAGGAAAAAATATAATCGATGCTTGTTGTATATTATTTTAAAAAAGGGTTTATGTTGGCATTCACCTAAGTTATGATTTATATTGAAAGTTTATATGGTAAAATTTTCACCAGCTTTCGACAAGGGCCGGTCAAATATTTAAAAGGGGTGGAATCTTTATGGCTTTCATGGATTTTGTCAAAAAGCAGTTTTTGGACATCATCGAGTGGGAGGACGATTCGCAGGACGTACTCCAGTACAAATTCCCCATGCAGGACAATGAAATTCAGAGCGGCGGCAAGCTGATCGTGAGACCGGGACAGGCGGCGGTATTCCTAAACGAAGGAAAGATCGCGGACGTTTTCACCGAGCCGGGCACTTACACCTTAAACACCCAGAACCTTCCTATCCTCGGCGACCTGAAGGGGTGGGCCTTCGGCTTCAACTCACCATTCAAGGCTGACGTGTACTTCATCAACACCAAGAACTTCCTGGACCAGAAGTGGGGCACCCCGACACCCGTGCTGGTTCCGGACCCCAAGTTCGAGCAGATAGAGATCAAGGCTTTTGGGACCTTCAGCTTCCGCATCATCAACCCGGGGCAGTTCCTGGTCAACATAACCAGCACCAACCGTGAATACACCGTATCGATGATTCGCGACCAGCTAAGGAGCTTCATAGTCTCCAACTTCCTACCCATCATCGTCCAGCAGAAGGTCACCGTGGCCGAACTGGCCGCCAACTACAAGATCATCGACAAGGCGGTGGAGGTGGAGGTAGACAAGGAGTTCGGCAGCCTGGGGCTCGACATGACCAGTTTCCAGATACTCAGCATCACCATGCAGGAAGAGTACCAGGAGATGATGCGCAAGCGCAGCGCGGTAAACATCATGGGCGGGATGCAGAACTACGCCCAGGTGGAGGTCCTGGACGCGATGAAACAGTCGACCCAGAACCCGGGCATGAACGCCATGAACCAGGCTGGTCTCGGTCTGGGCATGGGGGTCGGCATGGGAGGGGTATTCGCCCAGAACCTTCAGCAGGCCTTCCAGCCGCCGCCGCCCGCCGGCAACGTTCCTTTTCAGCAGCCATACCAGCAGCAGCCTCAGCAGCCGCAACCACCTCAGCAGCAGGCCCCGCCTAGCCCTCAGGTGGTGCCCGGGGCGCAGCCTGATCCCAACATGATGCAGTGCGCCAGCTGCCAGGCATCCATCACCGCCAACTCCAAGTTCTGCATGCACTGCGGAGCCAAGGTCGAGCCGCCCCAGCCGCCGCCAAAGGTCGTTTTCTGCAACCAGTGCGGCACCAAGATCGAAGGTGGCGGCAAGTTCTGCAACGAGTGCGGGAATAAAATAGGTTAGGGGAGGTTGAACCATGAATACAAGGTATAAACTGCTCGCCTGCCTGGTACTGATCTTATTTATGTTTAGCTTCGCCATGGTCTACCTGACCCCTGACGCCTTCGGCGACACGGGTAATATGACCTCCCGTAGCAAGAGCAGCTCCAGCAGCAAAAGCACTACCAGCAGCAAGAGCAGCACCAGCGGTACCAGCAGCTCCAGCGGCTACCGTGGCAGCAGCGTCGGAGGCATCGGAGGCTTCTTCGGCGCAGTGATCATAGTAGTGGTCATAGTCCTCCTGGTGGTCGTCTTCTCGATCTTCAAAGGCCGCAAGGGCGGGGGAGCTGTGGATGATGGGGAGGGTTATGCATTCGACCAGCAGGCGCAGCAGCCTCAGATATACGCTCCGTTGGACCTCGGTCCTCTCAAGGAGAGAGACCCCAACTTCTCCGAGCAGGCCTTCATTGAGAAGGTGAACAACATGTTCATCCAGCTGCAGGAGTCCTGGACCAAAAAGGACTGGAAACCGATCCGGCCCTTCGAGACCGATGCCCTGTTCAACCAACACGCCAAGCAGCTGCAGAAGTTCATCGACAGCGGTACCACCAACGTGATGGAGGACATCGGGATACTCAGCTCCAAGATCGTAGCCTACGAGCAGGACGGGACATTCGACGTCCTCAAGGTGATGCTGAAGACACGTTTCCATGACTACGTGATCGACGACGAGACCAAAAACGTGCTTGAAGGCGACCCCGAAGAGGAGATCTTCATGGACTACATCTGGCGGATGATCCGGAAGCAGGGGACCCTGACCAAGGTTTCCGAGGGCACCACCGCCAGCCAGTGCCCCAACTGCGGCGCGAACGTCAGCATCAACGCCTCTGGGGAATGCGATTACTGCGGCAGCGTGGTGAGCCGGGGAGACCACGACTGGGTGCTGTCTTCGATCGAACTGATCCGGCAGCATTAAAGGCAGTAAAACATAACGCTTACGACTTCCTGGCGGTCAGCTCCTCACAGCGGGGGCTGATCGCCAGGTTTTTACGGTAAAGGCGTTTGTTTGGCAGCCGGCAAATTCATCTTGTGCCGAATCCGTGGTATAATAATCCTTGACTTTTAATGCCAGAAAGGGGTTATCAGGCGATAGACTTATTACCGGAAAACAAGGAGAAGGCCCTTCTGGTCGGCAGCGACCTGGAGGAGTTGTGCCAGCTCGTCGAGGCGGCTGGCGGTGTTATCGCCGGTCAGGTGAGATTCAAGGGGCAGCACCTGGACCGGGTTTTATATGTCGGCAAGGGAAAGGCCCTGGAGATAAAAGGCCTGAAAGAGGAGACCAATGCCAACCTGGTGGTAATCGACGGGGAGCTTACCCCCGCGCAGGTCCGCAACCTGGAAGAGCTGCTGGAGTGCCGGGTGCTCGACCGTTCCAACATCATATTGGACATCTTCGCCCAGCGCGCCAAGACCCGCGAGGGCAAGCTGCAGGTGGAACTAGCGCAGTTGAAGTACCTGCTGCCCCGGCTCACCGGTATCGGGACAGCACTTTCCCGCCTCGGCGGCGGCATTGGGACCCGCGGACCGGGTGAGACCAAGCTGGAGACCGACCGCCGTCACCTCCGCCAGCGCATAGGCGTCCTGGAAAAAGAGCTGAAGTCCGTGCAGCGGCGCAGGCAGCTTCAGCGATTAGGCCGAAGCGACCTCGGTCTGCCGCTGATCGCCCTGGTAGGGTACACCAACGCCGGCAAGAGCACCCTGATGAACCGGCTTTCTTCAGCCGGGGTGCTGGAGGAGAACCAGGTGTTTTCTACCCTGGACCCGGTCAGCCGTTTGATAGCTCTCCCGGAAAACCGCTCGGCCCTGCTTTCTGATACGGTCGGTTTTATCCGCCGCCTTCCGCACCAGTTGATAGCGGCTTTTCGGGCCACCCTGGAAGAGGTGAAGGAGGCCGATCTCCTGCTTCACGTGGTTGACGCCAGCAGCCCGGACATGGAGGAGCAGCAGCAGGCGGTCATCCAGGTGCTGAAAGAGATCGAGGCGGATCAAATAAGGACCATCACCGTCTTCAACAAGATGGACCGTCTGTGGCAGGATAAGCAGGACTGGTTCTGGTTTTCCCAGACCCCTGATTCCGTAACGGTTTCAGCCCTGACCGGGAAGGGCATTGAACAACTGCTGCAATTAATAAACTTATGCTTATCCAGGCCTGGCAACCGTTTTCTCCTGCTGCTGCCTTTTGCAGAACTATCGGTGCTGGCAAAGATCCGTGAATACGGACAGGTCATATCCACGGAGTACCAGGAAGAGGGAGTAATGGTCGACGCCTGGGTAGAGCCGCCAATCATGGGGGCGGTTCACCAGTACATCGTAAAGCGGCTGCCGGAAAACGGGGGGAGCAATATAAATGTTTATGACTCTAAAGAATTTCCTGAAAAGGGCCTATGATCTTGACTCCTGGCTGATAGAGCTGGCGGAGAAGGTAGAGCGGGATGCCTCGGTCATGTATCGGGAGATCGAGGATACCTCGCGGTATAACCAGCTCAAGGTTCTGCACAGCTTCCGCGAGGCCGGGGTGACCGAGTATCACCTGAAGGAGACCACCGGTTACGGATACGGCGACCTGGGTCGGGACACCCTGGATAAGATTTACGCCCGCCTGTTCGGTTTTGAAGCCGGCCTGGTCAGGGCCCAGATAGTTTCGGGTACCCACGCTCTGGCCCTAGCCTTATACGGCAACCTGAAACCAGGGGATCACTTGCTCTCGGTCACTGGCGAACCTTACGACACCCTGACGGAGATCATCGGTAGTGAAGAAACCAGGGGTGCCGGTTCTCTACGCGATCTGGGTGTCACCTTCAGCCGGGTCCCGCTTCTGCCGACCGGGGTTCCGGACCTGGAAGGGATAAAGACAGCGGTCACGCCAGACACCCGTATGGTTTATATCCAGCGTTCTTCTGGTTATTCCTGGCGCTCCTCCCTGACTATCGAAAAGATTCGGGAGATAATCCAGACCGTCAAACAGGTGAATCCCAATACCATCTGCCTGGTGGACAACTGCTACGGTGAGTTCGTTCAAAGGGCGGAACCGGGGGAGGTAGGGGCTGATCTGGCCGCGGGTTCCCTGATCAAGAACCCGGGTGGGGGGCTGGCGCCGACCGGCGGTTACCTGGTGGGGAAAAAGGAGTATATCCAGGGCGCGGCCAGGAGAATGACCGCTCCCGGGATCGAGGGAAACGTCGGCTCCAGCCTGGGTGTCAACCGGTGGTTCTACCAGGGGCTCTATATGTCGCCGCACATAGTGGGGGAGTCTTTGAAGGGAGCGGTCTTCGCCGCCCGGCTGTTCGAGAGGCTGGGATTGAAGGTCAGCCCCCGGTACGATGGAGAGCGGGGAGACATCATCCAGGCCATCGAATTCGGCCGCCCCGAGTCTCTGGTCCAGTTCTGCCAGGCCGTACAGGGGTGTTCCCCGGTCGATTCCATGGCCAAACCCGTGCCGGGCCAGCTTCCCGGGTACGACCACGAAGTAATAATGGCGGCCGGCTGCTTCGTCCAGGGAGCGACCCTGGAGCTGAGCGCCGACGCGCCAATGCGGGAACCGTATATCGCATATTTACAGGGCGGCCTCATGGCCGACCATACCTGGATAGCCGCCCTCTGCGCCGCCCAGTCTCTCTGGCAGCACGGGTACCTCCCTAGTGGATCCTGCGCACCAGCCCGATGACCTTGCCCAGGATATCGACGTTACGGGTTATGATAGGATCATACTGCGGGTTCTCCGGCTGCAGCCTCACCCGGTCGGGCTCCTTGAACCAGCGCTTGACAGTCGCCTCGTCCTCCAGCAGCGCAACCACTATCTCGCCGTTCTGGGCCACCTTCTGCGGACGCACGATCACGAAATCACCGTCGAAGATGCCCGCCCCGATCATGCTCTCACCGCGCACCTTGAGCATGAAGACGTCTTCATCCCTCACGAAGTCCAGCGGCAGGGGGAAGCTGTCTTCCACGTTCTCCACCGCCAGGATGGGTTCCCCGGCTGTCACCCTGCCCACCACCGGCACGTTGACCATCTCCTTGCGCCGGATCGGCGCCTTGTCGGACATGATCTCGATCGCCCGGGGCTTGGTGGGGTCGCGGCGGATCAAACCCTTTTCCTCGAGGCGCCGAAGGTGCCCGTGCACCGTGGAACTGGAGTAGAGCCCGACCGCCTGTCCGATTTCCCTAACCGAGGGAGGATAGCCCTTTTCGTTTATCTGCTGGCGAATGTAATTAAGGATGGCAGCTTGTCGGTCCTGCAAGCGTCCTCTTTTCACATTATCACTCCCATAACTTGATTTATTTGACTAAAGTATAGCACACCACCCCCCAAAAAGGAAACATTTGTTTGAGAATGAGCGGTATTGTCAGCAACACCGGAGATAATCAGATTATCTAATATTGGAGCGATAAAAAGCTTAATCGGTAAGTCAGGAGAACTGCGGTTTGGGTGTGATTAGATATCTAGAAGGGAAGCTCGAACAAGCTGAACTCGACCACCGGGGATAAAAAAGATCAATACTGCTAGAAGGGAGTGAGAGCTGAAAATAACGCGTTCTTATGATTCCTGCTCCCAGAACTGCGCCCGGCCGCCGTTCTGCAGAGACCTCATCAGCCTCAGGTGGATACCCGGGATCTCCTTTTCGAGTCCCTGGACGATCTGCTTGACCTGTGCCCGCTTGGTGTGCCCAGCGGCAGGGCAGGGGGTGTCCAGCACCGGGAGCTTGAGTTCCTCCGCCAGTTGGACGATCGACAACTCCCGCACATAGACCAGAGGGCGTATCACCTCCAGGTCCTGCCTCGAGAGGTGGGTGACCGGTGAAAACGAGGCCACCTGCCCGGTATAGAACATGTTCAGCAGCAGTGTCTCGACCGCGTCGTCCGCGTGGTGAGCATAGGCGATCTTGCTGCAGCCCAGCTTCTTGGCCAGGTTGTTCAACGCCCCGCGCCGCAGGTGCGAGCAGAGGGCGCAGGGATTGGACTCCGAACGGGTTTCGAAGACTATCCTGGCCAGGTTGACGCTGTGGATGTGGTAGGGTACCGAGAGGGAAGCACAGAAAGACTCCAGCCGGGAAAAGTCGGACCCAAACCCCTGGTCCAGGGTGGCGACCGACAGGCTGAACTTTACCGGGGCAATCTTCGAAAGCCGGTTCAGCATCAGGAGTAGCACCAGACTGTCCTTGCCCCCCGAGAGCCCCAGCATGATGTGGTCGCCGTCCTTTATCATGCGGTAGTCGGCGATCGCCCGGCCCACCTGGCGGCGGATTATCTTTTCGGCCGCTGACGCGTGCTGCTCTTCGCTCATGCCTTTTCCTCCCGAGTAACGCTTATATTATAACCTATCGATTGAATCATGGGGTCGCATGGAGTAAAATTACCTGGAGGAAATTAAACAGTTGAGGAGAATTTGCCTTGTTGTCATGCGGCTTAATCGGACTGCCCCTGGTGGGGAAGACCACCCTGTACAACCTGCTCACCAAGTCGGCCCAGGAGACCTCGTCCTTCTTCACCGGGAAAACTGAAGCCCACAAGGGCATCGCGATGATCCCCGATGCCCGTATCGATTTCCTGTCCGGGATCTACAAGCCCCGCAAGACCATCTACGCCCAGCTCGAGGTGGTGGACCTGGTGGGGCTGGTTAAGGGGGCCAGCGAAGGACAGGGCGTCGGCAACGCCTACCTGTCCCAGGCGCGAAACGTAGACTCCCTGGTGCACGTAGTAAGGGTTTTCAACAACCCCGACGTGCCTCACCCGGAAGGGAAGATAGACCCCCTGCGGGACATCGAAACCATCAACCTGGAGCTGCTGTTCTCCGACCTCGACATGGTCGAGAAGCGGATCGAGAGGATCGAGGCGGGCAAAAAGAAAGCGGACCAGGCGAAGGAACTGTCCATCCTCGGCCGCATCCGGGACGCCCTCCACAACGAAAAGACCGTGCACAGCCTGGACCTGACCGATGAGGAAAGCGCCTATATCAGGTCTTTCGCCCTGTTCACCGAGAAGCCGATGATCCTGGTGGTCAATATCGACGAGGAGCAGCTGCGGGCCAAAGACTACCCGCACCAGGAGGCTCTGCGCCAATACGCCGGGGAAAAATCCATGCCGCTGCTGGAGATCTGCGCCCAGGCCGAGCTGGAGATAAGCCAGTTGGAGCCCGGGGACCAGGAGGAGTTCATGCTCGACCTGGGGATAGCCGAGAGCGGGATCAGCCTGCTGGCCCGCAGCATCTATCACCACCTGAAGCTGATCTCGTTCTTCACGGTAGGGGAGGACGAGGTCCGGGCCTGGACCATCGACGAGGGAATCACGGCCCGTGCCGCGGCGGGGAAAATCCACTCCGACCTGGAACGCGGGTTCATCCGCGCGGAGGTGATCAAATACTCGGACCTGCACGAACTTGGAAACATCACCCGGGTCAAAGAAAAGGGTCTTTTCCGCCTGGAAGGGAAAGAATATATCGTAGTCGACGGTGACATCATGTCCATCCGGTTCAACGTCTAGCCCCGGGAGGAAAACATGGAACCAGGACCCCTGAACGCAGTAGAATCAGCGACCGCGATATCCCGGGCCCACCGGCAGCCCCTGTATGTGGTGGGAGGTACGGTCAGGGACGTCCTTATCGGCCGGGTGAGCCGCGATATCGACCTGCTTTTTTTCGGGGACGCCTGGGAGATGGCGGCGGAACTGGCCCGCGAGATCGGGGGAAGCTGGTTCGTGCTGGATGAAGCTCACCGGCAGGTCCGGGTCGTATCCCGAGGCGGCCACGGTTTTCACCTGGACATATCTGAATCCCGGGGAGCGACCCTGCTGGAAAACCTCGGGCAGCGCGACTTCACCGTTAACGCCATGGCCCTCAGCATCGAAGACTACCAGGGTTTCCTGATTGACCAGGACCTGAATCGACTGAAGGAGCGAGTCGTCGATCCCGTCGGCGGCCTGCCCGATATCCGGGAGCGCACCCTGCGGGTCAGCCACCGGCTGGCCTTCGAAGACGACCCCCTGAGAATGCTGCGGGCGCTTCGCCTCGCTGGGAAGATCGGTCTGGTGATCGAACCGGTCACACGTCAGATGATAATCGACAGTTCCGGCCTTTTACGGCAGTCCGCCCCCGAGCGGGTGAGAGACGAGATCTTTCAGATCCTGTCCCTGCCGCAGTCAGCCGGCCTGATAGTTGAATCCCATAGTCTGGGCCTCCTAAGGGCGGTGCTTCCAGAGATGGCTGCCACCGTGGGGGTGACCCAGAACCAGCACCACGCCCTGGACGTCTGGGGACACAGCCTCGCCGCCCTGAAAAGCCTGGAGAGCCGTCCCTGGCTGGGTCTGGACCTGGGGGATGAGATACAGGGCCGCCTGGATGGATACCTGAACCACCCGCTGTCAGAAGGGCGCCCCCGCTGGCTGCTGCTTAAAATGACGGCCCTGCTGCACGACGTCGGCAAGCCGAAGGTACGGCAGGAAGGGCCGGAGGGAAAGGTGACCTTTTACCGTCACGAGTCGGTCGGTGCCGGGATGGTCTCGTCGATAGCCGATCGCCTCAGACTCTCCCGGCGGGAGGAGCGGTTTCTGAGCACGGTGGTCTACCATCACCTGCGTCCGCTGCACCTGTTCCTGGCCAAGAACCATACCATGAAAGCGGAGTACCGGTTCTTCAAACAGCTCGGGAACGAGACCGCGGCTGTTCTTCTGCTTTCCCTGGCCGACCGCAGCGCCGGCAAACCCGAGCGAGAGGCCGCGGAGACCATCGAATACTTCAAGTTCTGCGAACAGCTTTTAAAGAACTACCACCAGGAATACCTGAACGCCACCCATGACCGGCTGATAGGCGGGGAGGAACTGGTATCGAGGTTCGGGCTGTCCCCGGGTCCGCTGGTAGGCAGGATACTCGACCAGGTGGAAGAAGCACAGATGGAGAGCCGTATCTCCACCCGCGACGATGCCTATGGTCTGGTAAGAAACATCCTGGACCAGGAAAAACTCGACCGGATTTAGAGAGGGTAAGACTATGTTCTGGCAATCGTGGCGCAGAAAAAACTTAAGTCTGCAGGACCCGGGTACGACAGTGAGCGCTGACATCGAGGAAACGCTTTCCCCGTCAGCGGAGGATGAACCCGAGGGGGAAGCGGCAGACGATAAGTCCGCGGCCGATTCGGTAGAAGCCGCTGAAAGCGGCGTGACCGCCGGAGAAACGGACGAGGAACCCGTTACGGAACCCATAGATACCAAGCCGGCGCTCAAGGAGCCCACCAACTTCGAGGTCCGCGAGATGGTGATGCGGCAGCTGAAAGAGGCCAGAAAAATCGCCCGATACATGCAGAGCACCGAGGACCTGGTCGAGGAAAAGATACGCAAGGCCATGGAAAAAGGGGATTTCGACCGGATCGAGGGAAAGGGCAAGCCGATCAAAATGGAGGAGAACCCGTTCGAGGACCCGACCCTCAGGCTCCCGTTCAAGATGCTGAAAGACGCGGGTTTCGCCCCTTACTGGATCGAGCTGGGCAAGGACATCGACGCGGAGATCGAGGGCGCCCGGATGCTTTTCGACAAGTTCCTCGACGGCCTCCGGTGGCGGAAGTCGAGGAGAGGGTTCCTGGACTGGAACCCCGATCTGGACCACCGGCGCGATCAGGTGCTGGAATCCTGCGCCCGCAAGTTCGAAGAAGCCAACAAGAAGATCGACCTGTACAACCGGATCGTGCCCATCTACTGGATGCAGCGGCATAAGGTCGACGAGCGGCACGAACTCTCCCAGATGCGCCGGAAGTGGGAAGATCTGGTGGTCAGGCCAACCCTCAAATAATAAGGAGGATTCACATGTTCATCGGAGCCCACCTGTCGATATCGAAAGGGTTCAAGGCCACCGTTATGCTGGCTCACGAGATTGGCGCCAACACCTTTCAGTTTTTCACCCGCAACCCTCGCGGCTCAAAGGCCAAGGCCCTGGACGACAAGGACCTGGCCGATAGCATGTCCCTCAGGCGGGAGTACGGCTTCGGCCCCCTGGTGGCGCACACCCCTTACACCATCAATCTCGGCGCTTCCAACCCCGACACCTGGGAATTCGCCGTCAGCACCCTGAAGGACGACCTGATTCGGGCGGAAAAGGTGGGGGCGCTGCTGGTGGTGCATCCCGGCAGCCACGGAGGTCAGGGGATCGAATACGGCCTTTCCAGGGTCGTCGATGGGCTGAACCGCGCGCTGGCAGATTCCGGTGAAAACCTGCTGCTCCTGGAGGCCATGTCTGGCCAGGGAAACGAGGTGGGGTCCACCTTCGAGGAACTTAACCAGCTCATGCAGGGAGTAAAAAAAAGGGGGAGGGTGGGTATCGCGCTAGACACCTGCCACCTTTACGGGGCCGGGTACGACCTGAAAAACGACCTGGACGGGGTTTTAGCCTCGTTTGACAGGAAAATAGGCTTGAAATACCTGCACGCTTTACATATCAACGATTCCGAGACGATGCTGGGCAGCCACCGAGACCGACACGCGAACCTGGGCAACGGATCGCTGGGCATGGAATTTTTCGCCAAGGTGGTAAAAAACCCGGTTTTCAAGCAGATTCCGCTGATCCTGGAAACACCGGATGACTCAGAACAATCTCATCACAAGCGCGAGATAGAATTCCTCAAGAAAAATTCCAGGTAAAAACCGAGTCCCGAGAATGGCTCAGAAAACGCTTCGGGAACGCGGGCAAAGGTAAAGGCATCGCTGGGGGAATAAGAAGAGCCTGAAGTAGGGAAAACCAAGCCCTCCCTCAACTCATTTTTGCAACTTCCTATAATGGTTATTATGTAAACTTTATTGGATTTTCAGTTCGGTCGTGTCTAAACCGAAAGTTTACAGAATAACCCGGGGTTTCGTCAGTAGTATGTTTACCAACGAGCCTTATAACGGTGCATCTGAAGTGTTTACAAAAGAACCCGGGGATGCAAAAGCAGTATGTTTCACTACTGCTTTTTCTCTTCGATAACCCGCTCGTATCTTTCAGATATAACCCCCTGTAAACCACTTCTGGCCTGGGCCAAATTTTTCTCCTGGAGACATAAAAACACCTCCTTCGAGAATCGCTCAGGAGGTGTTTTTTTATTTCGGGCATACATCTGTGTATCGACGGCAGGTAAAACCGCTTACAAGGCATTTATTCCGGTCTAATCCAGTTTCTGCAAAAATACACCCGCCTCCCCCTCTCTTTTCCTGGTTCCCGTCAGAGGGGAGGCTCTTCTTCTCCTGCTTTCAGACCCCTTCCATTTCTATTTCCATTTTCTGTATCTGTCTTCTGATTAAATAATAACGAACATATGTACTGGTGTCAAGTTGGTGGGTATATATTTTAACAGTTCATTTGAAGTAATCTCTTTCTAGTACATTCCCCGGTCGTTAACATGGCACTTGATGGACCTGGCACGGCAAAAAGACTCAAATGTATCCCTAATTTCTTTACTTTTACGGTACCTTTTGGCATTAATATTAAAAGGCTTACCTTTCCCATTTTTAGGAATTATCCGAATAAAGGGATTCAAAAACTCCCACGCGATCGATGAAAAGTATACTTCTTCTATATCCTCCCACCTTATCTCGTCCTTGCCGCACCTGATAATTTCATCATCAAAATACAGCTTCCTGGGTATGTTTAAATAAGCGATAAAAGCAAATACAACAATAAGAAAATAATATAAGTGTGCCATGTTGATAGACAGAAGTAGTCCAAATCCTACTATGCCCGCGACTGCTGAAACCAACTGCCAGGTAACCAGCTTAATTTTATACGAATATGCTCTTTTTTCAGCAGCGCTCTTAACCATCGCATGTCCTATTGCCTGATAAAGGTCTTATAACCCTTTTAGCTCCCTGTACATTACTCTTATTTCATATATTCTATGAGTTAATAAATACTCCTTCATTCAAATTTGGGCTTATCTTCACCCAGGTCCAGGCCTCTCCCCTTTTTATACTCCCTCACCCTTCCAGAAACAAAAACGCCTCCCGCTATAACCTATTAGGAAGCGTTTGATCAAAAAGCTCTCTTAAAAACTTTTGCTATTATTCATTTAAGTATGTGCTCACCCTGTCCTGAATCAATTGGGCAGTCGTTTCCGCTTTACCACCCTAATCGTGATTGACCAAGCAACGGCTTAGCAGTAAGAATGGATACAGCTGAGTAATTCTTTTTCTTTTCATGTCCGCGCCTTCTTTCGGCAGTATAAAAGCCTGTCCGATTCGGCAATTTCATCTTATCGAAATCAGGCAGGCGATGTTGGAATTTTAGCTTATCAAAATCTTAATAAATTCTTATGAAGAACTTATTCTTTTCCTAAGCTGTTGTACGCTGCCAATGCATCGGTAACATTGTATTGTTCGGATTTGTGATTTCCCTTGGCACCGGCTGTAATCAGAATATATTCCTGTTTACCCACTTTGGCGAGACTCGCGAGACATAGACCGGCCTCATCGGTATACCCAGTTTTCCCTCCTAAAATTTCCCCACCAGTGATGTTTTGATTGTTGAGTTCTTCAAACATGGTATTGTAAAAGGTTATCCCGCCAGGATGCTTATTAGTAGGTGGTGTGGAATGACGGGATGAAGTAAAAATCTCCCGGAAAGTATCATTTTGCAAAGTATAGCTTAGAAGAATAGCCAGATCTTTGACTGTCGTGTAGTGGTTTGCGTTGTGAAGTCCAGTCGCATTTGCAAAATGGGTATTTTTCATGCCAAGATCGGCCGCCTTTTGATTCATCATCTTTACAAATCCCTGCTCTGACCCCACAATCTGATCAGCAAGTCCAATACAGCACTCCGCGCCGCTCGGCAGCATTACTCCGTATAACAGATCGATTGCCTTGACCTGCTCGCCCGGATGGAAACCTGCCATTGATGCATCGGCTCCGTGCAGCCCTTGAAACGTAGAATTGGTAAGTTTGATTTCTTCCTTCAGATCAGGTGAATTTTCTATCGCAACAATGGCTGTCATCATTTTAGTCAAAGAAGCCGGATAGATTTTTTCTTCGCTTTTTATTTGCATCAGGATGGCATGATCTTTTAACCGTATTAGAATCGCATTAGGACTGTTCAGCTTGCCGGAAGATATAGAAACAGAGGGATCGGGTGTTAGCTTTGACGGAGGAACCGGTGTTGTTCTATCGTCAGAAGAATCGGGTGTTATCTTTAAAGAAGAATATGACGAGGTTTTATCGTCATATTCTTCTTCAAATATTTGGTGGTTTCCTGGAGTAATGATGGATTTGTAAACAAAAGCAGCAATGCCAACCAGCAAAAGAAGTGCTACTAATATGCGTATTCCTGACTTTTTCTTTTTTGCTTTTCGTACCAAAATAAAACAGCTCCTTATTCTGCGCTGATATTATTCAACCACAGAACAAGGAGCTGTGTTGGAATTCCATCTTATGAACCTCTTAAGATTTTCTTATCACGGAAGCTGGAGTTTCGCTGTGACATACATGTTCTTGCGACACTACTGTATCTTAATAGTTGTAAAAATAGGAATAAAACTTATTAAGGAGAAAATCACCACTTATTAAGACTTAATTAAGACACTTCTTTTTTAAATCTCCTATAATAAACAAGTTAATTAAAACGGAGGTGAATTTAGTGATCATTAGGATTTTAATGTTAATTATTGTGTCGATTATATGGTTTATTAGTACTTTACCATTCTTGATTCCATACCATATACTACTGACCTCTCAAAGCAAAAAGATTGGCTGTAAACTGCCATTTGAACATATTGTAATCATATATATCTTTGTGTGCTACCTTACTGCTGTGCTAAATTTTACTGGTATTCCTTCCATAAATGATATTGTTGATAACAGCTTTGGTATAATAACCCCAAAGGAGTTTAATTTTCCACCGGATGAGATTAATCTGATCCCATTTCTTTGGATTACAGAGGGTGTTCGTCCATACATAGAAAATATATTACTTTTTATACCTCTTGGATTTATGCTTCCATGTATTTGGAAAAAGTATGAAGTGTTATGGAAAACTACATTATCCGGTATTACATTCTCTCTTATAATAGAATTGAGTCAATTGTTCAATAGAAGAGTAACGGATATTGATGATTTACTGATGAATGCTCTCGGAGCGTTAATCGGATGGGTAATTTTTAGGCTGCTGAAAGAACATTTATCAAAATTACAGAACAAGGTTTCTGTCCAAAGTACCAACATCGAAAAAATTCCCTTGCTACTTCGTGAAGAGGCATGTTTTTATATAGCCTGTGCATTCGCCGGTATGTTCTTTGTGTTTTACCCATTTTTAAGATCTTTATTAATCCCATTATTAAGATCTTCATTTGGATTTGTTTTAATTTAATAATACCAGGCAAATTAATTTATAAAAGGACAAACTATCTGACTTAAGAAGATAACTTGTCCTTTTCTTGCTTTTGTGGAAGCACTACAGTAAAGACTGTCTTTTCTGTATTACTTTGCACGAAAATATTGCCTCCATGCGCGTTTGCAATTTCTTGTGCGATTGCTAAACCTAGCCCTGCTCCACCGGTGCTTGAGGAACGTGCAGTATCTAATCGGTAAAATTTTTGAAAAATAGTTTCAAGCTTTCCCTGCGGGATTGGATTTCCCTGATTAGTAAAAGTTATAACAATATTTTTGTCCTGCTGTTTAGCAGAAATGTCAATGACGCTGTTTTCATAGCTATAGGCTATCGCATTTTTCAGAATATTATTGAACACACGAGCCAGTTTGTCTACATCTCCCCACAGAGTGAGGCCGTCAGGCACATTGACGGACACCTGCTTTTCCTGTGGAGTCAGCATTGGATAGAATTCATCTGCCATCTGCTGGAGCATGAACAGTAAATTGATTTTTTCTTTATTCAAAACAATAGTTTGAAGATTAAATCTTGTGATCTCAAAAAACTCATTGATAAGCTGCTCTAACCGATAAGCTTTTTCCAAGGTAATACCAACATATTTTGCCTTCTGTTCAGGAGGCATATCAGGAGCTTCATCCAGAAGACTTAAGTATCCTATAACAGAGGTCAGAGGTGTCTTTATATCATGAGCCAAGTAAACTACCAAATCATTTTTTCGCTGCTCGGCATCAAGCGCGGCTTTCTTTTGTTTTTCCAAGTTGTTTTTTATCTGATTAAGCTTATTTTCCATAAAATCCAATTCCGGTGATAATGTAATTTCATCATCGGATTCCTCAGCAAGTTTATCCATTCCAGCACTGACTTCATCGAAATATTTAGTAAACCAAGAAACTGAAAATCGAAAAAGGATAACTAAAAATATTAGGATTACAACAAAAAGAATCATGTCAATATTGTTGCGAATCACCAACTGATAGATTGTCTGTGCGTCCGAATTTCTAAAATGAAAAGCGTTGACTAAAAATCGAACGATAAGATCTCCGATCTGTCCACGCAGGATATTGCGCAATAGATAAACAGTCACGACGGCGGCAACTGTAATCAGAAGCATTTGAAAAAATACTTTCCTTTTTAATTTCGAATAATCATTTTTTCTCTTACTTTTCAATTTTATAGCCAACCCCCCACACCGTTTTGATATATTTAGGATGCTCCGCGCTGTCGTGCATTTTTTCCCTTAAATGCCTGATATGAACCATTACCGTATTATTGCTGTTGGTGAAATACTTGTCTCCCCATACCTCATGGAACAATTCTTCCGAACTGACCACCCGTCCGCGATTGGAACAAAGGACCCAAAGAATTGAAAACTCTGTAGGAGTGAGAGATAGCTTTTTTTCATTCAGCGTACATTCATGGGTATCCATGTCCAATACCAAGCCGGAAAAGGCAATCAAGTGTTCTTCCCGATTTGGCTCCGCAGAATTATATTTGGTAAATCTCCGGAGCTGCGCCTTTACACGGGCAATAAGTTCCAAAGGACGGAACGGCTTGGTGATATAGTCGTCCGCACCTAATGTCAGCCCGGTAATCTTATCGATTTCTTCTTCTTTGGCTGTCAGCATAATAACCGGAAATTTATGCTTTTTCCGGATTTGCTGACAGATTGAAAAACCGTCTACATCGGGGAGCATGACATCCAAAATGGCAAGGTCCAATCTTTCATTTTCAATGCAGTTAAGAGCATCCTTCCCGTTATAAAATTTAAAGATATTATAGTTCTCATTTTTCAGATAAACTTCAACCAAATCGGCAATAGCTTGTTCATCATCAACTATTAGAATATTTGCAGCCAAAAGCGTCATCTTCTTTCTTTTAAGTATATATCCCCATAATTATTTTACCGCGAAGCAAAAATCCATTTTATAGCTTTTTACTTATTAAAATCTTAAGTTTTTCTGAATATCGCGATACTGATAGTCTTTTACACACAAATATAAATATCAATTCTGTGAAACTTTATATCTGGTAGTTCGACCATTGTTAACCACCTGGTTTTATTCACATCAAGATCAATACATATTTTCTTCCCATCAATCCAGGCCTTACGCTTTTGATGACAAAGAATATATATTGTTGGAGTATGTCCACATATCACTGTTTTCTCACCTGATATGAGTTATAAAGCCAACTATCTCTGATATATAACAGATCTATTTTGCTTGTTTTCTCTGGTGTTTGAGATACCGGCTCCAAACCAGCATGGACAAATATGTAATCCTTTGTTTGATGGTATAATGGCAGCTTCCTGATGAATTCGATATGCTCTTTAGGTAATCTTCTAATGTTACTAAACTTAGGGGTAAGGCCATAACTCTTTAGGGTCTCCCTCCCTCCCCACCAACTTATCAAGGTGTTGATCGCCTGTTGACGTAGTATGAACAGTTATGGAGCCAAGGGATTCCCTGGCTGAAAGAAGAAGTCCCACAGCTAAAAGAAAAATAATATCATTCGAGCTGCTGTTTTAACCTGTCATTTCCTGAACTCTCATTCACAGAAAAACACCTCCTTCGAGAATCGCTCAGGAGGCATTTTTTTATTTCGGGCATACATCTTTATATCGGGATCTAGTCCTATGTAAAATCGCAGTTATACATCATGAAGGTGTAAGTTGGTATGCTTACATCACCCCTCCCCGACTTTTCCCCTTATCTTTTTAGCGTTTTCCAGTTCTTATAACCACCCGAAAGGTTGCGTACTGATTTAAAACCGTGATTGAGCAGGATGTTTTGGGCCGCATTACCGCTGGTGCCGCTGTTGCAGTAGGTTACCATTTCAATATCGGGGTTGAGTTCCCCCAGTCGCTGGCGGAGGACAGCTAGCGGTATGTTTAAAGACCCCGGAAGGTGCCCGGCTGCGTATTGGTCGGGTTCACGCACATCCACCAAGGTCAGGGGGCGTCCTTGTTCTATTTCCTGCTCCACTTCGTCTGGAGTTATCAAGGCGATTCCTCGTTCTAGTTCGTTGGTCAGTATCATGCCCGTATAGGTTACCGGGTCTTTGGTCGTCGAATAAGGAGGGGCATACGCCAGGTCAATCTGGAACCATTCATTAACCTTGATTCCCAGCGAAATGCCGGTAGCGAACACATCTACCCGTTTGTCGACTCCACGCATACCTACCACCTGAGCACCCAACATTTTGCCAGTTTGTTTTTCAGCTACGGCTTTAATAAGCAGGTCACTTCCGCCAGGGAAATAAGTCTGCTGGTTGGGCTTGATGTTGTGAACGGTTTCCACCTTGACTCCCAACTTTTTGGCCTGGCTTTCCGTCATTCCAGTTTGTCCCACCGTCAGGTCGAATACTTTGCAGATGCTTGTACCAAGAACGCCTTTATACTCTTCCTGCTCACCCGTCATATTCTGCCCTGCGATCCGACCCATTTTATTCGCGGTTGATCCGAGCGGCAGGTAAACTGGCCGGCCGGTAATCCGCGAATATGATTCCGCGCAGTCTCCTGCGGCGTAAATATCTTCAATGTTCGTCCTCAGATGTTTATCCACCTTGATTGCCCCGGTTTCACCGATCTCTACTCCAGCAGCTCGGGCCAGCTCCACATTGGGTCTTACCCCTATAGACAGGATAACGAAATCGGTGTGACTCCTCCGGCCAGATTCGGTTACAACCTCATACACAGCACCATCATTGGATTCAAGGGAAGCTAATCCATCGGAAAGGATTACCTTCACCCCTTTTTCTTTAAGATGCTTTTCAACCCAGATAGCTACATCCGAATCAAGGGACGGCATGACCTGGCCGGCCTTCTCGATTATAGTGGTCTCTATCCCCAGGCTGACCAGATTTTCAGCCATTTCTACCCCGATAAACCCGGACCCTATAATGACCCCTTGTTTTGGTTTGTTCTGATGGATAAACTGCTTTAGTCTATCAGCACTTTCTACGCCGCGGATGGGAAAAACATTGCCGGCTTTAATTCCCTCTATTGGTGGTATTATAGGGTTCGCACCGGTTGCAATCACCAGGCGGTCATAGGGTTGCCTAAAAACCTGCATGGTAGCAAGGCTTTTCACTTCCAACTGCTTTTCATCGGGCAATATCTTTAGAACTTCGTGTCCAATCATAACGTCTATGTTGTATCTTTCTTTAAAAAAAGCAACATCCCGCGGCGTCAGCAGTCGGCGCTCAGAAATGACGTCAGAGACAAAATACGGCAGTCCACAGGAAGAGTAAGAAATGTCCATCCCTTTTTCAAAGATGGTAATATCCGCGGACTCGGTATTCCTTCGGGCCTTGGCCGCGGCACTAGTCCCGGCAGCCACTGATCCGATAACTGTTATCTTCATCTAGTTAGCCCCCTAATATTTAATAACCTTTGTTCACATAAAAAGTCTTCATCTACTTAGAGCGGCCGCGCAAGAATTCCTTACTGTCCATTTCACGAGCAAAATACTTCTTACGGAAGTAAAGTGCCACGTTAACCAGGCTGATCAGTACCGGCACTTCCACCAATGGGCCGATCACGGTGGCGAAGGCCTGCGCCGACTGGATGCCGAACACCGCCACCGCCACGGCTATAGCCAGTTCGAAGTCGTTGCTGGAGGCCGTAAAGGCAATAGTCGTGGTTCTCTGGTAATCCGCCCCGATCCATTTTCCGATGAAGAAGGTGGCCATCCACATAACTATAAAGTAAATGGTCAGCGGTATAATCACCCGCAGCACATCCATCGGCAGAGTTATAATCACTTCACCCTTCAGGGAGAACATGACCAGGATAGTAAACAGCAGCGCTATCAGGGTCAGTTTGCTGATACGGGGGATAAAGTTCTTCTCGTACCAGTCACGCCCGTGGGAGTGGACCAGTACCGAGCGCGTAATGTAGGCGGCGATAAACGGAATGCCCAGATAGATGAATACGGTCTTGGCGATTTCCCCCATCGAAACGTTGACCGCCACGCTTGTTAGGCCGAGCCAGGCTGGAATAACGGTGATGAAGATGTAGGCGTAAACCGAGTAGGTCAAGACCTGGAAGATGGCGTTAAACGCCACCAGCCCCGCGACGTACTCAGAGTGTCCGTCCGCCAGGTCGTTCCATACCAGCACCATGGCGATGCAGCGGGCCAGTCCGACCAGGATGACCCCGACCATTAATTCCGGTTTGTCGGGCAAAAGAAGCACCGCCAGGGTGAACATCACGATCGGGCCCACTATCCAGTTCATAATCAGGGACAGGCTCAAAAGCTTTTTGTCTGCAAAGATCGTGGGGAGTTCCTCATAGCGTACCTTCGCCAGCGGCGGGTACATCATGAGAATAAGGCCAATCGCAATAGGTATATTTGTGGTCCCGACCTGAAACTGACCCCAAAAACCAGCGATCTTAGGATATATATAACCCGCCCCCAGGCCGACCGCCATTGCGAGGAAGATCCAGAGGGTTAAATAACGATCTAAGAATGAAAGCTTCCTGGTTACTGATGCGCTCATTTCCCTTCTCCTTTCAAACTTTGATTGGATCATAGATTAGCTCTATCCTTGATAATGCTAAAATATTTAACAGTTCCCACCTGACCTTTTTTCTAATTGTTTACAGATATTGCTATCCGCAGGAAGTGGAGCGCCTCGGTCAAGTATCTCCCTAATGGGTTTAATAAAAGAATTGGTGAAAGCCTGCTGGCAGTTTTCAAAGTGCTCCAGGTTCAAGGAATAATAGATCCACTTTCCGTCCCTTCGGTCATTGACAAATCCAACCTGTTTTAAAATCTTCAAATGGTGGGATACCGCAGGTTGAGACATAGGTAGGACGTCAATTAATTCGCATACGCACATCTCCCGCTCGGAGAGCATACGGATAATCCGTAATCTGGTTTCATCTCCCAGGGCTTTGAAGCAGGCGGCCAGATTTTTCAAGTTAATCAACACCTTTACTAAAAAATGATTTATCTTATAATCGACTCTCCACTAACGGGTTTTGTCATACGGGGTTTAATCTTTACCTTTATTAAAGAGCTGCGTCAATCCTTCGCGTCCTCTTGGAGCCTTTATCAGCCAGGGGATGCGGATCGCCTTTCTAGCCAGATTGTTAATCACTTTATCTATCCACGGTTTTTCCGCCCTGGATAAACTCCTGAGAACCGAGTTAGACGTAGGTACCCCCGTCCAGGTCTGGTTAATCAGCCACCAGGCCGCTTCAATGCCCGCCCGTCGAAGGTCCTCCTGAAGCCTCTGCGCTTCCAGTACTGGAGTCGCCTGGGCCAGGGTCACCAGTAATATGTGGGTAAATTCAGGATCACGAAGCCGCGGCAAGAGCCGCCGCACCTCCTCCGGCACATCCCCGGTAGTGTTCTCCACCTGACGGTGGTAAGACTGGGTGGCATCCAAAAGCAGCAGGGTATGCCCGGTAGGCGCCGTATCCAGCACCACGAAGCAGTCTTCCGCCTGGTCGACCGTCCGGGCGAAAGCCCTGAATACCGCAATTTCCTCGGTGCAGGGCGATGCCAGTTCCTCGGCCAGCAGCGCGCGGCCGTCTTCGTCAAGCTCCTTACCCACGGTTGACATCACTTCTTCGCGATACGCCGCTACCTCCACCGCCGGATCGATACGGCTGACGGTCAGCTCTTTCCCGGCACCCGCGAGTGCTAAATCTAAATGCGCCGCCGGATCGGTGGTAGACAGCTTCACCCTGCGTCCCCGTTCGGATAAAGCCAGGGCCATCGCGGCGGCAACGGTGGTTTTGCCCACGCCGCCCTTACCCATAACCAGTATCACGCCCCGTTCGCGACGATTTAAGTCGTCAACCACCGTTCCTAAACCTACTGGAATTGATAAAGGAGGCTCGCTTCCTTCATTACTAAAATCCCAGACTATTACTTTTTTCTCAGGGTACCGCATCCGCTCCGCTAAAAGTTTTAGGCCGTCAATTCCTACCGGTGGATTGGGTAGCAGAGGAACTATCTGGCTGGGCAGTTGTGAAAGCTCGGCCAGCATGCGCTTCAGAGATTCCGACTGCTGTAGTTTGAAAGCGTCTGCCACCGGGTCATTCCCGGTGTAATCGAGCACCCCGTTGATTATCAGCCGCTGGTTGGTCAATCCAAGCTCGCCCAGTTCACGGCTGGCTCTGCAGGCCTCGCTCAGCGCGGGGCCGTCCGGCTTGGTAACTAGTGTTAGAGTAACAAGCCCGGGGTCGGACAGAGCGGCCACCGTGCCTTCATAGCGCTGCTTCTGCTCGAACATTCCCGCCAGAGGCCCAATACAGGAGGTCCCTCGTACATTATCCGTCATAAACCCTGACCAGGCCTTGGGCAGGGCCAGCAGGCGCAGGGTATGCCCGGTAGGCGCCGTATCGAAAACGATGTGGTCGTAGCCGCTTGCTACCGCCGGGTCGCTCAGCAGGCGGGTAAAGAGATCGAAGGTGGCGATTTCCACCGTGCACGCGCCGGAAAGCTGCTCCTCCATGGAAGCGATCACTTCATCCGGCAGGATGCCCCGGTAATCCCCTACCACCTTTTCCCGATAATCTTTGGCTGCCTCTTCCGGGTCAAGGTTCAGTGCCCACAGGGACGGGATTCCAGGTATTTCTGTGGGATGCTGCTCGACCTTTATTTCAAGAACGTCGTCCAGATTGGAAGCCGGGTCGGTGCTTACCAGTAAAACCTTCTTACCTGATTGAGCGAGATTTATCGCCGTGGCGCAGGCCACCGACGTTTTCCCCACCCCACCCTTGCCGGTAAAAAAGAAGTAGCGCGTATTATTCACTAGAGAGCCTCCTTGCAATTTTAGGATTCCCAGGATTCTAGCTCCTCGGTGGTGGGATAACGACCCACCAGCCGCACTTCACCGTCAACCATAATTATTGGCAGGGACAAAAGCCCTTTTTCTTTAATCAGCTTTCCTATCTCCCCTCCTACAAAGGCTGATGGCTGCTGGGAAAGATTATATCGGACTACTTCAACACCTTTTTTGGCCAGGCGGTCAAGATCGCCCGCTACCCGCACCAGGTCTTTGTCGGGGCTCGGCCCGCAGACTCCGGTGCTGCAGCACATGGGCGGGTCGTATACAGTAATATTTTTCATCCACAACACTCCTTGTCTATGATATAAACATATTTAATTTTGTTTATGCGTCAATGTAATTGTACCTCGTCAATTTACAAAAATCAATTAGGTCTATAGAGAAAAATTTAGCCCGAATTTTGCGTTTTGTAATAACGATTATGGGCTTATTCCCTTAGAGATAGAAAAACCTGGCCGTTAACTAATGCCCGCGGCCAGGTCAGCTCAATTATCAGCAGTTAATTTATTCAACAACCGTTACTTCATATCTATAAAAACCTCTTTTACCATCTTATCAATATCCGTAGCCGGGTCAAGGATCTGCTGTTCTTTCATCGCTTTCAGGTGGGCAGCAAGACTCTGCTTTGATACCACTGGATCACTTATGAATTTGTAATCCCCGAGCAGTTGACCGCTGGTCTCCGCATCCCCGCTGATGTACTGCTTTTCCACCGCAATGCGGGCTGCTTCTTTCGGGTTCTCCTGCACCCATTTACCGGCTTCGTTTATAGCTTCAGTGACTGCTTTAACAACCTCCGGCTTTTCTTTGGCCAATTTGCCGTTTACACCTACAAAGCAGCAAAGCTGATCCTTGTAATGCTGGTCGTGAGTAGTGCTGAATATCTTACGAGCTTTGCCTTCTTTAACTGCCAGCTCCGGAAATGGGTCCCAGGTAGCGAAAATATCTATATCCTGCTTTTCCAGCGCCTGCAGTAGCTGAGGCCCCGGAAAGGCCTTCCAGGTAACGTCGTTCTTGGGATCGATGCCCAGTTTACCCAGTTCCACCGACAGGAGGGCCATGGGTACCCCGCCGATAGCGTCCACTCCTATGGTCTTTCCCTTTAAATCCTTTATCCCCTGGATAGAAGAATTTACCGGTGCCACTGCCTGTATGCAACCAGTATGTACCCCATTGGTCACCTTGATGTCCAAACCCTGCTCGATGGGCTTGAACAACGCTGGCGACACCTGTATCACGTCAAGTTTTCCGGTAGCTATTGCTTCTTTCAGGGGGTCTGCGCCTAATTTGACCAGTTCAACATTTAAACCTTTTTTCTGAAATATCCCTTTTTCATGTGCTATGTATATAGAGGCTTCGCACGTCCCTCCGTAATAGCCTACTTTCACAGTTTCAGGCGTTCCTTTGGCCGATGTATCCTGAACCGCTGTTTTCTGACCGCAGCCGGTTGCCACCAGAGAGACAGTAATAACAACTGCCAATATAATCAACAAGGTCTTTTTTTTCATATCAAACCTCCTTGTTTTTATCTGCCGGTTCAACTCTCGACTTACTTTTTTTAGCTTTAAGTTTTTTTCTTGCTTTCAGAATTTCGTCGGTAATTTCCGCTGCCCTGAGCACGTATTTTTCACAGAACTCATGGTGCTCCGGAGAGCCCCACTCTACTGGTCTGGTCAGCACCTTGCAGCAGGACGCCTTAAACTCTTTTTTAAACCGCTTATGAAGTTCAGCCACAGCATCAAAGGCATCCGTTTCCGGATCTTCCTCCTGACTTCTGCCGTGAACCAGGCTTAAAACCATTACCCCACCAGTAATTGAACCGCAACAGCACTTTGACGCGCCTAATCCCGCACCAAAACCGGTAGCTATTTTCAGGAATTCATCCGGTAAACCAAGTTTATAGTGCTGATTAAAGGCTTTAAGAATTGCCTCACTGCAGTAAAGGCCATTTCTAAAATAATTTACCGAGTCTTCAGCCACTCGGTTTAATCTTGCTTTTTTGGGCATTGAACCACCTCCCTTTTATCGGCATCCCATACATTTGGCTCCAAGCATATTCCTGAAAAGGATTAAGCAATCACCACCTTGTATATAGTAATTTAATTATTACTAAATCTATTATTTTTGTTTTATATATAACCTACTTTATTAACAAGCCTTTGTCAACTGCTCTTGTGCCTCTATAAGCCAAAAATAAAAAGCCTTCTTCCAAAGGCTTCGATTTTAATTGATTTCTTCGTTTTTCCACTTAAAACCGGAAAGCTCACGACCTGGCCGCTGCAATAGAAACACCCGGTATGCATGAGAGCGCCAGGCGTATACATGCACAAAAACGAGCCGAATCATGATCGGCTCGTTTTTGTCCGGTATGCCTATGGATCGCGCTTATTAGCTTCGGTTAACCGTTCTTCCAGGAGACCCCGAACCCGCCCCGCGGATACTTCCAGTCGATATTGCCAAAGGGGCAGCCGATCAGGCAGGTCCCGCACTCCAGGCATCCTTCGTATCCCACGGAGATGCGTTTTTCTTCGTCATCCCAGACATACACGCGGGAGGGGCAAAAACGCGTGCAGGGCTTATCGGGACACTGCTTGAGGCAGACCTGCGGGTCGATGATTTTGATATGACTCAGTTTGTCCGTGTTAAACCGTATTAAGAACAGTTTGTCGTCCAGTTTCATAGCAGTGCCCTCCATGCCCCGTAGATGTCTTTGATCAGGCCGAGTTTGGGACGGTTCTCGAAAATCATGCCGAGGATCTCTTTTTGCCGCTGCTTTTTCGGCACCCCGTCCGCCGTGAAATACATTTTGGCGGCCTGAGAGAAGATTTTGGGATAGGTTTTCAGAAGGTGCGGGTTTTTCTCGAAGAATTTGCCCATATGCCGGTACTTGTACAGGTCTTTCAGCACGAAGGAGTCCCGCAGACGGGTTTCATAGACCGCCATGGCCCGGTCGCTGAGGTCGCCGGCCTCGATCGACTGGGCCGCGACCTCGCCGGCGATCCTGCCCGAATCCATGGCCAGGTTGGCGCCCTCCCGGTGCAGCGAATTCACCAGCATAGCGGTGTCTCCGACCACCAGCACGCCCTGGCGGTGGAGCTTCGGAACGTGGGTGTATCCGCCCTCCGGAATGAGATGGGCCAGGTACTCCTTGGTTTCCCCGCCTCGCAGCAGGCGTTTCACGTAGGGCTTGGACTTCAGGTTTTCGATCAGGTCGTTGGGCGTCCAGCGGTGCTTAATCAGTTGTTCCAGAATGGCGCCCACGCCCAGGGAGATCGATTCCCGGTTGGTATAGATAAAGCCCACGCCCATCATGCCGGCGGTAGCGTCTCCATACAGCTCGATGGTCGCCCCCTGGCCCTCTTCGAGGCAGAAGCGGTCTTCGATGGTCTCTTTGGGCAGGGCGATGATTTCTTTGACCGTAACCGCTACGGCCTGGGGCTTTAATGGCTGGGCGAGCCCGGCCTTCACGGCCAGAAAGTTGTTGACCCCTTCCGCCAGGATCACGACCTTGGCTCCCAGGTCCCCTTCCGGGCGGCCGGTGCGAACGCCGACCACGGTGTCCCCCTGATAGAGCAGGTCAGTGACCAGGGTTTCGGGAATAATCATCACCCCGGTTTTTTCGGCCTGTTTCCCCAGCCAGCGGTCGAAGGGAACGCGTAAAACCGAATGGGCGTTATAGGGCTCGGCTGCCCAGGCCGGGTCGCGGTAACCGCCCATCATCACCTCGTCGCCGCTCAGCAGGGCGATCCGCTGCTCGACGATCGGCCGCTCCAGGGGCGCTTCTTTCCAGAACCCCGGCACGACCAGGTCGGTCGCCGACGTATAGAGGATGCCGCCCATGACATTTTTGGTGCCGGGATAGTCTCCGCGTTCGATGACAACGGTCTTCATGCCGGCCCGCGCGGCGCTGATCGCGGCGGACAGGCCGGCGGGGCCGCCGCCGACTATGATCACGTCAAATGTTCTCACGTCTGCACCTCCTTAGTTTTCAGCGCCGCTCTGAAGGCGCTTTTTGAATTCCGCGGTCAGCGCCGGCACGATCTGAAAAAGGTCTCCCACGATCCCGAAATTGGCCACCTTTAAAATCGGGGCCTCCGGGTCATTGTTGATGGCGATAATAAAGTCCGACGTCTGCATCCCGACGAGATGCTGGATGGCGCCGGAGATGCCGATGGCGATATAGACTTTGGGACGGACCGTGGTCCCGGTCTGTCCGACCAGCCGTTCGTGGGGCAGCCAGCCGGCCTCGACGGCGCCCCGGGAGCCGGCTAGGGTCGCCCCCAGGACGTCCGCCAGTTCCTGGGCTATGATCAGATTTCTCTTCGCAGCGATACCCAGTCCAACGGAGACGATGATTTCGGCTTTATCCAAAAACGCGCTTTTGGCGTCGGAGGGGATGAATTCGACGACCCGGGTGCGGAAGTCGTTCTCGGTGAAGTTGAATTCTTCGCGGACCACTTCACCGGTCCGTCCGTCGACCCTTTCCGGCATCGCCATCACCCGTGGGCGGACAGTGGCCATCTGCGGGCGCCGGGTCCGGCAGAGGATCGTGGCCATGATGTTGCCGCCAAAGGCGGGCCGGGTCTGCAGCAGCACTTTGGTTTCCGGGTCGACGCCCAGTACGGTGCAGTCGGCGGTCAGGGCGGTCTGCAGCCTGGTGGCCACGGCGGGAAAGACGTCCCGGCCCATGGAGGTGGCCCCCATCAGGATGATTTCTGGCCGATATTTCACCGCCAGGCCGGCGATGGCTTCCATATAGGGTTCGGTCCGATAGTCCCGCAGCAGCGGATGATCGATCACATAGACCTTCTCGGCGCCGTAAGCGAAGGCCAGGGGAATCGCATGATCGACCTGATAACCAGCGACCACGGCGCAAAGCCCGCACCCGATGGCATCAGCCAGTTTGCGGCCTTCGCCGAGCAGCTCCCAAGACACGGACGCGGCCTCCCCGTGGCTGTATTCAACGATCACCCACACGCCGCTCCAGGCGTCTCCGGCAGCCGGGGAGGCGGTTTGGGCCCGGATCGCTACCGGCCCGCTGCCGGCCGCGGCATCTTTGACGGTTTCTGTATCGGGTGTCGGCGCTTCTGAGGCCGGGCCGGCCGCGGCGGGAGGTTCTGCCTGGGGACGGGTGGGCGGATTCGCCAGCGAGAGCGCGTCGACCGGGCAGACGCCCACGCAGTTGCCGAGGTCTTTGCATTTTTGTGGATCGACCTCCGCGAATCCATCGACCAGTTCCAGCGCCTCCAGCGGGCACTCCATAACGCACGCCCCGCAGCCGATGCATTTGGTCTTGTCGACGACAACGGTCATGAATGTGTTCCTCCTCTCGCCGGGGGAGTTCCCATGATGATGTTCTGCTGGAAAATCATCTGAACAACGTGCGCGGCGGTTCCGACCGGATCTTCACGTCCATCCATGATTTCTCCGCCGCTGCGGCCGGGCGGAGCGAAGATCCTCGAAACACTGGTCGGCGACCCTTTCAGGCCCATCTGCGCCGCGTCAAAAGGCAGCGCTCGGGAATCCCAGACCTCCGGCTCATACTCCGCGGCTTTCATCACATTGGGCAGGGAGGCGTAGCGCAGGTCGTTCAGTTCCTTCTCCACCGTGAGCAGGGCCGGGAGCCGGGCCTCCACGACCTGCCGGCCGTGCTCGGTTTTGCGCTCCACGGTTACGCTCGATTCGGTCAATTCTCTGACTTTGATCACGTAGGTCAGCTGCGGGAAGCCTAGACGCTGGGCGATCCCGGGGCCGGTTTGCGCGGTGTCCCCGTCGATCGCTTCTTTCCCGGCGAAGACCAGGTCGATCGGCTCGGTCTCGTTTATTTTTTTCAGCGCGGTGGCGAGAATGTAAGCGGTGGCCAATGAATCGGAGCCCCCGAAAGCGCGGTCGCTCAAAAGGATGGCGCGGTCCGCCCCAAAAGACATGGCCTTCCTCAGCGCTTCCCGGGCCTGGAGCGGGCCCATGCTGACGATGGTTACCCTGCCGCCAAGCTTTTCTTTCCAGCGGATGGCCTCTTCCAGGGCGTGGGTATCGTATGGGTTGATGATCGACGGAACGCCTTCCCGCATCAGGGTATTGGTCGCCGGGTCGATCCGCACCTCGGAAGTATCGGGGACCTGCTTCAGGCAGACCACGAAGTGCACAAAAATCCCCCCTGTTGTTAATGATTATTGTCTCCCATTGTATCATTTATTTTTATTTATCTACACTTGCTGTATTGAATTGATATTCAACCGTTTCCCGTCACTTTATAATGGCGTTGTCTATTTCTAAGAAAGGACAGCGGATACGGTGTCTTTTGATAAAAATAGTTTACGTCAGATTGAGAATTGGATTTGCCGGCTAGGCTACCGAAAGTCAGCAGATTCAAGCAATGATCCAGCTGGTACAGCCTTGACGTTCCATATTCGAAAATAAAAAAGCCGGCCATAAAAAACACGCTTACTATTTTAGAGCAGCGTGTTCCAATCGCTTTTTAGTTGGTTTTGTTTAATTCCACGGACGCGTGGGTCACGTCGGCGTTCCGGTCAACCGCCATATAGAAGCACCTCTTCATTTCTTATCTTACAGAGCAAGTCATCTTCCAGGCTTCCGGTTGTCAGAACATCCGCTTTTGTCTGCGGAGCTTCTTCGATTTCCGTGTACAACCCGCACCGGGCAAACATCCCTTTAAGGGAACCTTTATCCACGCGCAAATCTATATCGCTTTTTTCAGTGTTATCTCCACCGTATACCTTTTCGCTATCATGCTGTCGCCTCCTAAAAAATGCCTTGATCTATTATATTCAGCAGTTTTTATAACTACTTGGATATGGAAATGGAAAAAGTCTACGGTCCATAAATTTAGACTCACTGTTTGGACTACATGCCAAGTATCTGCCAGAAGATGCTTAGATAATGGCGGTGATTACCTTTACGGTAGCCATACCATAATACCTGAAACATGATATAATATGTTCGGCTTCACTAAAGGAGGCACATAAATGAAAAAAGAGAAGCACTCTGCTTTGAGAATACTATACAAATTTATTCTTTTATTTGCGGGTTCTGCTATAGCTGCTGTGGGACTGGAAATTTTCCTCGTCCCAAACAATATTATCGACGGAGGGATTGTCGGCGTATCGATAATTGTAAGCTATTTATCTGCTATACCTCTCGGAGTATTCACGTTTGCTTTGAACGTGCCTTTTATGCTTATCGGATACAACCAGATCGGTAAATCATTTTTAATATCGTCATTATTCTCCATAACCTTTTTTTCGGTTTTTGTAACCATACTGCACCCGATACCCGGGCTGACAAACGATATTTTACTGGCAACCGTTTTCGGTGGCATAATACTCGGAGCGGGGGTCGGGTTAATCCTTCGCCAAGGGGGATCATTGGACGGCACCGAGATCATCGCTATAATCTTGAATAAGAACACAGAGTTTTCTGTCGGGCAAATTGTAATGATCATAAATATATTTATTTTCAGCTGTGCAGCCTTGGTTTTGGGTTGGGACAGAGCTCTTTACTCGATGCTTGCTTATTTCGTAGCACATAAGGTGATTGATATTGTCATACAGGGCTTCGATGAAGCAAAAGCAGTTATGATCGTTTCTGATTATGGAGAAGAAATTGCAGATGAAATTACTACTCGTTTAGGTAGAGGCGTTACTTTTTTAGATGGACGGGGAGGATTCTCGAAAGACAAAAAAACCATACTCTATTCGGTCGTAACGCGACTTGAGATTTCCAAGCTACGCTCAATCATCAATGACAAGGATGAAAATGCTTTTGTAACAATCAACGACGTATCAGACGTTATGGGAGGAAGACAAAAAAAACGAGCGATTCATTAAGATTTAGGATATTAATAAGGGACTTGGCTTTATATGTTGGTATAGATCCTCATATACAGCTGATTTACTCTTTTCCAAAACGACAGCGATGTGTTATTGATGCATCGCTGTTGTTTTGGAAACTCAGTTTGTTTATTCTGCTACAATCCTCTTGGTATATCTTTTACGGCTATGTCACCCTATGTAGCCAGTAGTTTATTTTACCAAAATAAAGAGTAGCCCTGATTAAGAAAACCCGGGCCTCAGAATATGAGTGTCCTTCTGTTAACCGGTTTTGCTATAAAGCCAACTCCCTGACGATAATTTTCGCGGTTTCCTCCGCGACCTCGCCGGTGAAAGCTATACACTGCTTCATATGCACCGGTGAACCCAGCTCCATGTCCTTGGTCAGGATTCTGCAGCATACGTGTTTATGGCGGCCTTTGAAGGTATCGTGCAGCTCCTTGGCCAGTTCCATGGTCTTGTCGACCTTTTTATCTTTCGCCTCGGTGCGTCCGAAAAATAAGCCCAGGGCCATAATACCCCCCACCACCGCACCGCACGTACACCCAGACCCACCCATGCCAACCGGAAAGCCGGAGGCCATGGCGATAACTCCATCGGGCATTGGCAGGTTGAATTCGTCTTTGATGGTCTTTACAATCGCCTCCGAACAGAAAAAGTCACCACTGCGGTAATAATTTTCGGCTGTGGTTTTAATTCTTTCGATATTAACGTTTTGGTTCATCTTATACTCCCCTTATTAAACCCGGTTTCTAATAATTATAATACTTATAACCACAGGAAAATTATAAATTTATGTTATAGTACTTCACTGGCTAAATAACAAGTGGTAATAGAAAAGTCATTTAATATATGCTTCCTAGGTAAAGCAGTACCGCAGTCACTGTTTTAATCACGGGGCAAATTTTTATGGGGATTATCCTGGTTCTGGCTCCGGTAGCCAGCGTAAGCCCAGCCATCACCAGCAGCATTAAGGCAGATAGACGATAGATGAGTGTGGATACCGGGTTCGCCGCCCCGCCAAAATAGGTTACAGCTCCCGCCAGAACCCCTATGAAACACATTGTCAGGCCCTCTGATATCCACTCCATGATGATGATCAGCCGGTTATCCCGGGTGGTCGGTTCAAAATCGCTGACCACGGACTTGGTCGGGAAGATGTGGGCTATACCCCACAAGGTTATTATCAGGGAGCCCAGATAGAGCAGAATCTCGCTTTTTATATAGATCCCCCCTCAAGCGCACGAGCAGCCGCTATCATCGCCACAGCACGGAGGGCCGCCTTTCATCTTCCCCTTGATCACGGCATAGGCGCAGCCCACCCCGGGATCTACCGTAATTGCGGAAAACGGGCAGTTAATAGCGCAGGCCCCGCACTCCATGCACGCGTCCCGATCGGTTATCAGGGCTTTCCGGTCCTCGATCTTAAAAACCTGGTGGGGACAGACCTCGGTACACATCCCGCAGCCGGTGCACTTCTCACTCGATAATTCTAAAGTAACCACATTCTTAAGGTATTTCATATTTCCTCCCCCTTAAAAAACGGACTGGTTTAACGCCATCAATACCAGGCCCAGCCCGGCGGAGACGATAATACCCGGCACCGCTATTCTCATTTCCCGCTTTACTCCTGATAGGGAGGTGTAGGTCGACGCCCCGGTAAAGTTCATCGCCAGGAATGAAGAGATTGCCGGCAGGATTAAGAGGTAGACCAAAACGGAGTTCCAGCCGAATGATAGCGATGGAGATTGGTTATTGTACCAGATCACCGCCGCCGCCCAGACCAGGCCCAGCAGCCACCCCTTCCAGGCGAAGGCGCGGCCGGGTATCCAGGGGAGCAGTATGGGGACCAGGACGCATCCCACCAGGACCGCCCCAATATAGGGGATAGTTCCGGCCAAAGTGACCGACCAGATTCCCAGCAGCTGCAGAATGAACAGTGCCGCAGCAACACCCAGTACCGGTTTTACCACCTGCATCAGTTCTATCGGAACCAGCACCAGGCGGTCAAGCAGCGGGAATCTGACGGTGCGCATTTCTGGTGTCGCCTTCATCCCTTCCTGCAGAAACCGGGGAAGGTCGCTGGCCTTTACCGGCCCGTAGATTACTTTGAAACCCGATCTTTTCAGGACTTCGTGGGCAGCTACCCCAGGTGCCCCCATCTGCGGCAGGATCAGCTTCCGGTGGGATACCCGCTCTGACAGGTTAGTTAAAGCGGCCATCCTTACGACCTCGTCGGTACCGAAGGTCCCTTTCCCCGCCGCGCACCATACGTTGATGCCTTTGGTGTCGATCACCAAGATCCAGGCGTCGATTCCTGACAGCTCTTTCCGCAGGCGGTCGAAGCTCATCTTGTAGTTGGCCGAAACCAGCACCGGGGAACTCTCGTCCGGCCTGCCTACCCCGTAGAGTCCCGGGGCGACCTTGTAGTTCATGCGGTTTATTCCCCAGCGGGCCTTCCACGAGCCGATAATATCGCTGTTGGAAAGGCTGGTCGAAACGATGGATATTTCCCCTGGAGTAATACCCCCCGAGCTCTCTCCATCAGGCTGGGTTATCATTCTGATTTCTTGTGGGGCACCGCCGCAGCAGGTGGAGGGGGAACTGCAGCAGTTGTTTTCTCCGTTAGTCAAACAAGCCACCCTCTTTCGTACTCTTTATCCTTAAACGACCCACTGGTCCAGCTCTCCGTTTATGTTTTATCCCCCTTCAGTGAAGAAGGTTTCTTTTACTTCCGTTTACTCTTCGTAGTCAATTCGGGAATTAACGATGATTGGTCTAAAAAAATTAATCGTCTAAGCAGCAACTCAACCTCAATTTGATCTCGTCCATTATATCAATAATACTTCTCCGGTCCAGTTTGTAATAAACCTCCTTTTCAACCTTCTTCGACACCAACACCCCAGCCCTTTTTAATAGTGAAAGGTGTTCTGAAGCGGTGGATTGAGCGATCTTTACCCTTTCCGCCACCTCGGTGATGTTGTGCTCTCCATTATCGTTAAACACGCCCAGAATGATCTCCTGCCTTTTTTCGTTGCCCAGGGCTTTACAGAAGTCTGTTATTCTTTGATTAAATAGTGTACAGCAGTCCATTTAGTCACATCCCGATATTACGATATATATTTACTATACCCTCCACCATCCCCCTTGTCAAGTGGGCAGACTCTAACTCAGAGTTTTCAATGTGGTCTGTTTCACGGCTGGTTTAACTTCTTACAGAAAAACACCTCCTTTGAGAATCGTTCAGGAGGTGCTTTATTATATCGGCTATACGCTTTGTTATTGACGCTTGGTGTAGTTTCATAGATTCTTTTAGCCGGTCCCGCCCCTTCGGTTAACCATTTAGATTTAGCTCATCCTTCCTTTTTCCATCTCCCGCAAGATCGGGTAAACAGTGCTTTGCTCCCTCTCCCTTATTAAAGCGAATGGGCGTTTTCTGCGAGTTTTTCGGCCATTTGAGCCATCTCCATTACTGAAGCGGTTACCTCCTCGGTAGCGGCCGCCTGCTCCTGGCTCTGTTTAAACGTAATTTCCGAGGAATCTCTGATAAGACTGATTTTATCTGCAATCTCGTTGGTAAGCATGCGTATATGATCAGCCGTCTCTTTGGACTGGTCCGACAGCTTGCGGATCTCCTCAGCCACTACCCCAAACCCCCGGCCGTGTTCCCCTGCCCGGGCGGCCTCGATCGCGGCGTTCAGACCCAGCATCTTGGTCTGGTCAGCCACATTCTTGATGAAATCCAGCACCTTGTTAATCTCCAGGGATATCCTGGCAACTTCATTCACGCGCTCGGCAAGCTGTCCCTCACTAGCAGTAATCTCACCAGCCGAAGCAGCGATCTCCTGCATCACTGACGCTACTTCCTGGATATTGCCGCTGATTCCGGATGACATGCTTTGAAGGGTCTCCTGGATGGTTCTTGGCAGGATTACAGCCAGGCTTGCTACCAGATCCTTATCGTCAGGGTCATAGAGCGGTATGCAGATGCCCTGACAGGGTACTCCATAAACCTGGGCGTCTATTTCCCGAGTTACTGGAACTTCTTTTTCCACACACTCCCTAAATACACTGTCATCAGAGTGTACTTCTCCTGGTTGGAGAGAAGGGATATCAAACTTCTTGGAGCCGCTTAACTGGACAACCTTATCCCGATCCGAACCGATTATTACAGCGCCGCCGGGGAAGGCCTCGGCAAGTGGACCGGCAAATTCTTTGAAAGCGCGTCCCACAATATGGAACTTAGCGACGAATACGCCATAAGTCCCTTTAACCACCCCGTCTTCTATTATCGGTCGTACAAAAACTTTCAGCCTTTTACCGTACACATTACGGGGTATGGTCCCAACAACCTCCCTATTTTCGATAATGCACCTCTGTACTATACTCCCCTCAGAAATCTTTACCCCTGCCTTTAAATCAGATATGTTCAGGCCCTTATCATAGAAAAAATCGAACTTTTCCAGGTCGCTGGTGAAATAAGCACAGTCCAACTCATTGGTTCTTGACATGAATTCGGAAAGTTGACGGAACGATTCGATAAGCTGTTTCATTTGATCCCCTCCGATATCCAATCATCTCTTAACGAACTGGGGTAGAGAGCAGTAAAAATAAATTTGCTACATCCTACCCCAGTTCCTGCAAGTTATATTTTAGTATTCAAAAGCCCCTACCGGGATGTCGATAGCTGAAGTATCCGCATTCTTTAATATGGCCGCTGTGTTTACAACGTTCGGCACGACATTTAATAAATAATAACGTGCCGCCGCTACCTTGCCGTAGTAAAATTCGTAATCATAATGCTCGGGACCTATTTCCTTGGCCCTCTTGTCGGCAAGCAACGCCTGATCCAGGATCAAACTCCCCGCATACAATTGGGCGGTGGCCGTTAGAATCCGACGTGAATACAAGGGAATCATTCCAGGACGTTGAGTTTTAAATTCCTGCATACAACTCTGAATTTCTCTGTAAGCCTCTAAAGCCGCACCAAGAACCAGGAACTCCTTTGCAAAGGTTTCGTTCCCCTTATTATTAACATAGAGATCTTGGATATACTGCATAAACTCGGCAAATACCTGCCCCTTCCCCATGGTCCATTTTCTTCCGACCAGATCCAGCGATTGAATAAAATTTGTGCCTTCCCAAATAGAATAGATTTTTGAATCACATGCAATTTGGCTTATGGGATATTCATTCATATACCCATAGCCCCCGTAAGCCTGAATAGCTTCACCGAGCAGCCACCAGGACTCATCACTTGAATAGGCCTTGCATAAAGGCGTGGCCACCTCAATGAGATTATTAGCCTTTTGCCTGATCTCTGGATCAGGATCACAGTGCCGTACATCAAAAGCGAAGAAGGTCTTATAAATCATAGCCCTGATCGCTTCCATGTGCGCTTTTCCCATGAGGAGGGTCCGTTTAATGTCCTCATGATTGATGATCGGTACGCGACCCGCCTTAGGATTGGTAAATGGTCTTCCTTGGACTCTTTCAGCGCAGTAATCCCGGGCATTATAATATCCATTTGTGATCATGGAAAGGGCTTCTAAACCCGTATCCAGTCGGGCGAGATTCATCATTTGGAACATCTGGGCCATTCCAGCTCCAACCCCGTCATTCTGCAGTGGATTGACACCAAGCAGCCATCCTCTACATTTATCATTGTCCCCGAAACTTAACGAGGCTGTAATTGAACCTTTAAGGCCCATTTTATGTTCTATCCCGGTAGTAATAACATCATTATCTTCCAGGCTGCCATCATCATTGACCCAGTACTTTGGAACTATAAAAAGAGAGATCCCGCCAGTCCCTGGCTTGGCCCCTTCCACCCTGCCCAGGAACATATGGATGATGTTTTCTGTAAAGTCATTATCTCCGCCGGTAATGAATATTTTTGTTCCTTTAATTTTAAAGATCCGTGGATCATCCGTTTGATAGGCCTTTGATAATAAGTCGCCCACATCCGACCCCGCACTGGGTTCGGTCAGGCACATGGTTCCAGACCAGCTTCCATCCATCATTTTGGGCAGAAACATCTCTTTAAGTTTTTCATCCCCAAAGGTTTGAATTAATCTGGCAGCTCCATCGGTTAGTTGGATATAAGGAGTCAGGCATGGATTCGCGGCCCCAATCATCTCCCAGATCATCGCATACAGTATATGGGGCAGGACCATAGCACCCTCTTCGTCGCTGATATTGCTGGTTCCCCATCCTTCTTGCTGGAGTTTGCGGAATAAATCGCCCATTCCAGGGGGGGATATGACCTTCCCGTCTACAAACTTGGACGGATTATTGATCCCGGCTTCGTTGACCGGTTCAACAACTTCTTTGCTGAATTTTAAGATTGGATCAAGAATGGACTTTACGTCATCCTTGGAGTAATAGCCTGCGAATTGATCATATGAAAATATTTGTTCCGTGGGCAGCCATTCCTGCAGGATGAATTCTAAGTCCCGGGTGTTTTTGTAAGCAAAATTTGCTCCCATGATCAATCTCTCCTTTCCTTTTAGATATTCATTCTTCTGGTATTTACCACGTTGTGCCGGGAACAATCGGCATATTAGTCTTCGAAATACTCTCTGGTCATTTCTACAGTAACTCTGTCTTCAGAGCGCAGCCTGATCGCCAGGCTATGAATCTTGGTGAGTTCATAGTCATAGAAGTAGCGGCCGGTATAAATTTTGCCCTGGTAGAAGCCCTTATCCTGATCAGTGAGCTGGCCTTTTAAGGCTTTGACTGAAACAGTCATCAATTTCAGCCACTGCCACGCGATAGCAATCTGGCTCATAAAGTCAAGATACAGAACTGCATCCGCTAGAAATGCCTCATTGGTAATCTGTGCTTTCTTACCAAGCAGTTCAGCAGTGAGGTCTTTCATCAACTGGACTGCGCTTTCAAGAGCGCTGATCTGTTTTTCCAGCTCCGGATAGGCTTTTGCTTCTGCTATGGTTCTTTCGACTTCATTGATATAAAGTTCGAAAGCCTTTCCTTTTTTCATGCTTACTTTGCGACCCAGGATATCCTGCCCCTGTATGCCGGTGGTGCCTTCATGGATCGGATCGATGCGTATATCCCGGTAATATTGCTCTACCGGGAAATCTCCACAGAATCCATAGCCGCCAAGGACCTGAATGGCAGCGCTGGTTGCCAGAATGCCCATTTCCGACGGGTAAGTTTTAAGAATGGGAATGAGGAAATCCACCAGCATTTCATTTTCTTCCGCATTTTCACCAACAGTCACCAAATCCTGATACAGAGAAAGCTGAATTGCCAGCGCAAGAGAACCTTCCATTACAGCTTTTTGGAAAAGAAGCATTCTCTTTATGTCAGCATGTTCAATCAGTTCCACCATCGGGGTTGCGGGGTCTTTCTGGTCGGGTTTCCGGCCCTGTTTCCTCTGCTGCGCATATTCTAAAGCTGCATAGTATGCACCGGATATTTTGCTGATAGCACCGATGCCGATATTGATTCTTTCTTCATTCATCATCTTGAACATCTGCGCCAGGCCTTTTCCGAGTTCGCCTACCAGCCAGCCGCGGCAGTTTTTCTCATCACCAAACGTGAGCTGGCAAATCGGGGAACCTTTATAGCCAAGTTTGTGCTCGATTCCACCGCATTGAACATCATTGTCTTCAAGTTCGCCATTCTCATTAATGCGCTTTTCCGGAACAATAAACAGTGAAATACCAGGAACTCCCAAAGGGCCGTCTTTTAGCTTGGCGATCAATAAGTGAATAACGTTGTCTGCTAAATCACTGTTGCCCGCAGAGATAAAAATCTTTTGGCCCCTTATCATGTAGTATCCCTGATCGGTCGGTTCCGCGATTGTAGTAAGATCAGCCAGGGAGCTTCCTACATCGGGCTCGGTCAGTGCCATAGTCCCCTGCCATATGCCGGAATACATTTTCTCCAGGTACATGTCCTTCATTTCCTGGGTGCCAAATTGATAAATCAGATTGGCAGCACCAGCAGTGAGCATCGGATATACATGCATGGAATAGTTCGCCGCGCCGAACAGGAAATAAGCCATCTCCTTAACAGTCAGCGGCAGCTGCTGTCCCCCGACATCGTAAGGCTTTTCGCACTGTATCCATCCACCTTCGCCCATTTCTTTAAGGAAGGGCACTATTGCTTTATGGCAGTGTACCTTTCCATCCTCCCAGTGGGGCGGATTAACGTCCATATCCTTAAAATATGGATACATCATGTCTGTACTGATCTTCATAGCGGTATCGAGTATCATTTTAAATGTTTCTTCATTGTGGTCTTCGAAATACGGGAACCGGTTCAATGATGCAACATCGAACACTTCGTTGATCATAAAATCAATATTCCGTCTGCTTACAAATTTTTCCGCCATTCTTTTTACAACCTCCCCAGGTGCTTGATTTGATGTGCTCCCGATATTCCCCATTTAAAGAAGGGGGACTAGCCAGCCCCCCTTCTTTAAATAAAAACTAGGATAAAAAGGGAGGGATAAAAAGCTATGCTTATTCAACCCAAATAATCGCACCGCCGCCTTGGGTTAACCCGCCGCAGATAGCGCAGGTAGCATAGCCTCCTCCGTTTTCTTTAAGGTTATAAGCAGCGGTCATCATAATGCGCGCACCGCTTGAGGTATTGGGGTGCCCGACCGATATAGCGCTGCCATTGACATTTAAAATGTTTTTCAGGGCTTGATATTTACTGTCATCATTGTCCAGAATGGGCTGAGCAGAAACTTCCCAGACCATTTCCTTATAATCACTATTGAGAAAACGCTTATTAGACAGCAGTTTCAAGGAAACCAGCGGCACACAGGCAAAGGCTTCGTTAATCTCGATAAATTTCATGTCATCGATCGTTAGTTGGGCGTCATCCAAGCACTTTTTAATCGCAAAGGCCGGAGACACCGGCATTATCCTGGGGTGAAGAGCGATCGCCGAAGTGGCCACTACCGTGTATAGAGGTTCATAACCCAGTTTTTCGGCATTCTCCCGGGTGGTAATGATCTGCGCTGTCGCTCCGTCATTCATGCCCGGCGCATTACCGGCAGTACAGGTCGGGTTTCCGAAGATGGGTTTCAATCTCGCCAGTTCCTCAAGGCTTATATCAGGGCGATACTGCTCGTCTTTGTCCAGGATCTTACTGGAAATCACATTTCCTTTTTTATCCTTTTTGGCTATTTCCAGAGGAACCATTTCGTTTTTGAAAAATCCACGTTCCCAGGCTTTACCATATTTTTGATGGCTGGCATAAGCAAACTCATCCTGTTCATCTCTGAACACGCCGTATTCAATGGCCACATTACCGGAATCAACCGCCACCGGGGCATAGTCTTTATAACCCAGAGGAATAATGGGGTCTTCTACCAAAAAGGAACTGTGCCGCTTACCTTCCCATCTCAGTCCACGCAGCAGGAATGGCACGGTGCTGAAGCTGGTGGCGCCACCGGTCATGACCACTTTTGCTTCTCCCAGCTTGATACTGCGGCTGCCGTATTTAACCGTCGTCATTCCGGTTGTACAGGCCTGGTCATAATATAATGACGGTACTTCGGGAGGAATGCCAGCTTTCAGCATGCTCTGACGGGCCACAACCGGGGTATAGGGGTCTTTGCAGTTGGTTGTATCACCGCAGCCCCACCATACTTCGTCTATGACCTCCGGGGCCATGCCTATTTTCTTTAAAACATTTGTCATGCCAATAGCTCCGAGATCGTAAATATCGATATCCTTCATAGACCCGCCGAATTTGCCAAATGGCGTTCTGGCTGCGCTGATTACCACGATGTCATCTTTGCTTTTTTGAAAACTCATTTAATGTCACTTCCTTTTAATTTTTAAATATAGATAATGCTCCAATCGATCCGGTCTTCAGCAATACTGCTGTTTAGTACTCATAAAAACCTTTTCCGGTTTTTTGTCCCAGGAGACCGGCCAGTACCCGCTTCTTCAATAATGGGTGCGGTTTGTACCGGTCGCCAAAGTCTCTTTCCATGGTTTCCATTCCATGCATAGCAATCTCTGCCCCGACCAGATCCAGAAGTGTGCAGGGACCCATCGGATGACCGCAACACAGTTTCATGGCCTTGTCTATTTCCTTGGGATCATTGCCTTCCTGAACCATCTTTACCGCCTCGTTCATCAGGACGTCCAGCAGCCGGCTCACGATGAATCCCGCGAAGTCAACCGCAATACACGATTCTTTGCCTATGTTTTCCAGGTACTTTAGGGTTATGTCCATCGTCTCATCAGAAGTAAGCTGTCCCCGAATAACCTCTACCCCTTTCATCAGGGGCACCGGGTTCATGAAGTGGATGCCTATTACTTTATCCCCTCTGCTGGTCGCACTGGCTATTTCGGTCACGGGAATAGCGGAAGTATTGGTTCCCAGAATGGCAGACGGTTTGCAAAACTGTTCAAATTTTGCAAACATCTCTTTTTTTAATTTCAGGTCCTCAAACACACATTCAACCAGAATATCAGCATCTTTGCAGGCCTCTGCCAGGTCGGTTGTGGTCTTAATTCTGCCTATGGCCGCGTCTTTGTCCGCTTCAGACAGCTTCCCTTTAGCAGCCATTTTGCTTAAGCTCGAACCTATGGCCGCAAGGGCTTTTTCCAAAGACTGCTGGTAGATATCATTGAGCACCACATTATACCCGGCTACAGCACTTACCTGTGCAATCCCCAGTCCCATCGCCCCGGCTCCGATGACAGCAACTGTTTTAGTATCCATGTCTTGATCCTTCCTTCCTTTCTTATCTTCCTTTGATAACGGGTTTCCGCTTTTCAACAAACGCGCTAAGTCCTTCTTTTCCGTCCTCTGTACCAAAGCATTGCGCAAATAACTCGACCTCAACTTTTAGTGCATTTTCCAGGTCGAGATCCTGTCCTATATTAATGGCCTGTTTGGCCAGGGTCATTAAAACAGGTGATTTGCTTGCAATAGTCTTCGCCATTTCCAGAGCTTCGTCTAACAGTTTTTCCGGTGAAACCACTCGGTTTACTAGTCCGATTCTTAATGCCGTCTCGGCATTTATCGTTTGACATGTAAATATGATCTCCTTTGCCATTCCCGAGCCTACCATACGCGCCAGGCGCTGCGTTCCTCCTCCTCCCGGAATAAGCCCTACGTTTATTTCCGGGTTGGCCATCTTGGCAGCCTGCGAAGCTATTCTGATATCGCAGCACATGGCTACTTCAAGCCCGCCGCCAAACGCAAATCCATTAATAGCCACTATAGTTGGACGGGGAAAGTTTGCAATTGCCTGCTGAGCACGGTTAACACCCAGTGCAAATTTGCGGCCGTCGATTAGATTACACGCAGACATCTCTGAAACATCTGACCCGGCTGCAAAGGATTTGTCCCCAGTTCCGGTAAGGATAACAACTCTTACATCATCATCCTCCTTCATCTGCTGAAAAACCGAATACAAGTCTTCGAATACAGCAGAATTAAGCGCGTTTAGCACTGCCGGACGATTAATTTTGATTAACATAATATTGTTCTCGAACGAGCAGATTAGATTGTCATACGCATATACCATGAATGTTTACACCTCCCTCCCAGGCATTATTAATGCTCTAATGTGAAACGATATTCATTTTTTGGCCAATCAAATGCCAGGCTGCACTTAGTTTTTCTTTTCTTTTTGCGGCATCATCAGTGCCTCACCGTCGAGCGTTATTTCTTTTCTCTGATTAACACAGTAGGTACGGAGTCTTACTCGGTTCTTATCTTCGTCTTTTTCAATAACTGTAACTATTGCGGTAATCGTATCTCCGATAAAAACCGGTTTGAGAAATTTGCAGTTCTGTTCTACATAAATCGATCCAGGTCCAGGTAGTTGGGTCCCCAATACATTCGAAATAAAGCCGATTGCAAGAATTCCGTGGGCTATTCTTTTTCCAAAGACGGTTCCACCGGCATACTCGACATTGATATGCACCGGATTCATGTCGCCCGTAACCCCGGCAAACGAGTATACATCCGATTCGGAAATAGTCTTGCTAAAGCTTGCCGAATCTCCAACTGATATTTGTGTCACTGTTTTACCCACCAATTCCTTTACCTCCTTGCCTTATACACTTTGGCAATTATTAGTTGCATAAGGTGTGCCAAGTAAGTGTTTCAGATTGAAAAACAGTATCTCCAAATTCTGCTGCCAGAGGATAGTGGGCTGAATATCGGTTTCAAGTGCTGAATATAGGCATGTTTGCCCTGCTTTTCTTTCCACCGGGTTCACTATGTCAGAGTGATTTTTAACACAACATTTAAATTGAAACATTGGATATTAGGCTAAAAAGGTTGGGTGCTTTTGAGGGAATTGAAGCAAATGAGACAGCTGTTCAAAGATATGACTGTCTCATTTGCTCCAATATTTTTAGACTACGAGGTAAGGATTGGGAATTGAAGGAATTTTGGAAATTAAATATCCTGGCTTAGTGGGTGGAAGTGATATTTATATTCATAATAATTCTGGCATAGCGTTTATGCTGCCGGCATTAACTTCTCTGCCATATCAGCCGTGTTCAACACTGTAACTGTTGGTTGCGTGTCGCATCTGCCCGGTTCTTGGCTTTTTTAACTGTGTTATCTGATGATTGAACTGCAGCTCTTTTTTATGAATCTAGTATATTTGGCATATATCTTGCGTGTAATGTTTGGTGTGTGATCATCCTCCACAAACTCTCTCTCTTGACATGCCCGCTGTCTTAGATGCGGGCCTTTTTTACGCTATCGGGAAGTATATTAGAGGACTTTCCGATGCAATCAAGTGCACTTCGAAGCAAGTGCAACTTAGGTTCCTTCCTTCAGCAGTAACCTAGTTTTCTTCGTCTAATCCCTTCTTGTTAAATATAAAACAATGGCAATCTCGCCCTTTCAGTTCTCAGGGCGAGATGCCATTTTAGGGGGGGATGATTCATAATATATTCAGTTAATATTCTAACCTGGGTAATAAAGACTCAGCGGACGAGTCCTTATTGCCCAGGCTTTGAATTCTGTATTTTTGCGTTTTTACAGCAAAAATTAGTGGTTAATCAAAACGGGACAACTTGATTGCTGGCTGACTCGGCTGCTTATACTGCCTAATACACCAGTAACCCCCCCGATACCTCTGCTGCCTATGGAAATCAAGCTAAACTGTCCTTCCTGGGCTACCTTACAAATGATTGATACCGGATCGCCTTTGGCTATGTCACAGTGAATATTTACGTTTTTATCCTCAATTGCTGATCTTACTTTATTAACGATATTACGCGCTACTTTTTCCCACTCATCGTTGACTTTTTCCGCCAGGTCCTGGGGCAGCTCAAATCCTTCAAAGCTTACTCCCGAGTAATCCCCAGACGATGGCTTTACAACATTCAGAAGATGAATTTCCCCGCCTTCTTTGGCCACAATGTTTGCCGCCATCTGAGCAGCGCGGATTGATGGGGGCGATCCATCTACCGGGACCAGTATCTTTTTAATCATTTGTAGTAATACCTCCTTAAAGTTTCGCAATCCACCTTTATCCGGGTATTCCTTCGAGTATTTCTGATCATTGAAGCACTATTGGGACTAGACTATTTTGTTGGATCTTCTCCAAATCTTATTCTTTTGAGCCTCTTTGATCAAATCGTCGCGGAAACTCGGATGAGCGATATTGATTATTTCTTCAGCCCTCTCCCAATTGCTCAATCCTTTTATCATTCTGGTCATGCCGTATTCTGTCACCACGTAATAGACAAGACTTCTTGGCATAGTTACAATCCCGCCCGGGGTAATAATGGGTTTAATCCTTGAAATTAATTCTCCATTCTTACCAGTGGTTGTGGAACTCAGGCAAAGAAAGCCTTTCCCTCCTTTTGACCTGAATGACCCATAGTGAAAGTCGAACTGTCCTCCGGTCCCGGATATCTGGCGTGTTCCTGAGGATTCAGAGCAGATCTGCCCGTACAGATCAATTTCTAAAGCGTTGTTAATGGAAACAACCTTGTCATTTTGAGAGATAACAAAAGGATCGTTGGTGTAGTCAGCCGGGTAACTGGCACAGGTTGGATTATCATCGAGAAAGTCATACAACCTCTTTCTTCCCATGGCAAAGGTGTAGACCATTTTCCCGGGGTCCAGGTTCTTCCGCATCCCGGTTACTCTGCCGGCTTCATACATGTCGACCATGGAATCGCATAGCATCTCGGTATGAATGCCTATATCCTTTAAATCCGACTGTGCAATTAGGCTCCCAATCGTATTGGGCATGCCACCAATGCCTAATTGCAGGCACGCACCATCTTCGATTTCCTTCATTATCAGCTTCGCAATCTCACGGTCTTCGTCGCTCACCTGGGCTGGCGGCACCTCGACCAGTGGCCTATTATCCCCCTCGACAATGAAGTCAACCTTCGATATGTGCACTGCTTCTTTGTTCCCACCCAAACACCGGGGTACCGCCTCGTTCACCTCGACTATTACAGTCTTGGCAATGGCAAGAACATTAGGCGTTACCGAATTCGATGTCCCGAGATTAAAGTAACCGTGTTTATCCATGGGGCCAACCCTCAACAATGCCACGTCAACCGGTATTTGCCCCCGATCGTAATAGCTGCCGCATTCTGAATAAGAAATGGGTAGATGATACCCCATATCCTGATCGTGTAGCTTTCTCGTTGCCGCGCTCATATGAGACTCATGCAGTATGAAGTGTTTCTTTTCTGGATCCGAGAGAATAGTCTTGGGGGCAAAGTAGTTTGAAACGGTTCTGATTACTACATCGTTTAATTCATCTTTTCTTTTGGCTAACGCTTCGTCGAGAATATGAGATGCCATAGCAAACTCGCTGTAATGCACGACATCGCCAGATTTTACGACCTTTACCGCTTCGTCAGCTGTTCTAAGCTTGCTTTGGTATTCTTGCCCATAGCTCATAAATTATCACTCCTAGTCAGGTAATACCCCCAAAACAGCAGTATACCTTACTACTTGCCCCGAAATTCTGGCTTTCTCTTCTGCAAAAAGGCGTTCATTCCTTCTTTTTGATCCTCAGTGGCAAATAATAAAGCCCAAACCTTCTGCTCGTATAATAGAGCTGACGATATACTGCTATTCCCTCCGTTGTCGATGCTGCTCTTAGCCAACCTCATGGCGACCGGCGATTTAAAAGCCAAGTCTTTGGCTAATTTTTTAGCCCTGTCCATCAGCTGCTCGGCAGGTACCACTTCGGTAATCAGCCCAAGCTTCAAAGCTAGATCCGCATCGATGGTCTTGCCGGTCATGATCAAGTACTTTGCCCATCCTGGGCCAACCACCCGGGTAAGTCTCTGGGTCCCTCCAGCCCCTGGTATAATGCCAAGATTAATTTCAGGCTGTCCAAACTTGGCATCTTCTGTTGCGATACGAATATCACAGGCGAGAGCTAATTCGCAGCCTCCTCCGAGAGCCATACCGGCTATCGCGGCAATTACCGGTTTGACTGAGTTGGCTATCTTGTCGTACGCCCTATGCCCTAGTCCTATAAAAGCCTCCATTTCTAATGGAGTGGCCTTGGACATGAACTCGATATCGCCCCCGGCGGCAAAAACTTTATCCCCGCCGGTCAGAATCAATGCCCTTACCTCATCATCTTTTGTTATTTCCTCCATTAGGGAATCCAATTCTCCTAATAACTCTGTATTGGTGGCATTATATACCTTGGGGCGGTTTAAGGTAATAATTCCAATATTACCCTCTTTTTGATACAGAATGTTTTTTAAGTTCATTATAGACCCACCTTTTTACTTAGCGTAATCGTAAAAACCTTTACCGGTTTTTACTCCCAAATGTCCCGCGCGGACTTTTTGCCTTAAAACAAGCGCCGGCCGGTATTTCGGTTCGCCAAATTCTTTGAAGAAGGTCTCTGTTACGTGAAGAACGATATCCAATCCAACCATGTCAGCCAATGCCAGAGGTCCCATCGGTAGACCTGCCCCCAGTTTCATGGCTTTATCGATTTCTTCGGCCGAAGCAACCCCTTCCTGATAGGCTAGAGCGGCTTCATTAACCAGGGGATTTAGAATGCGATTTACAATGAAACCTGGAGTTTCTTTCGCAACCACGGGTTCCTTCCCAATCCCTTTTGTTAAATTAACTACCGCCTCAATAGTGCTCTCACTGGTATCAGAGCCAGGAATAACCTCGACCAGTTTCATAACTGGAACCGGGTTGAAGAAATGCATTCCAGCAACACGGTCAGTTCGTGATGTAGATGCGGCTATTTCCGTGATGCTTAAGGCAGACGTGTTGGATGCTAATATTGTGTGATCCGGGCAAATCTCATCCATTGCCTTAAAAACTTTCTTCTTCACAGAAATTTCTTCGACAATAGCCTCAATCACCAGATCGCAATCCTTGAAACTCGAAAGCTCACCGCTGGACTCTAAAAGCGCTTCCCTCGATGTTTTAGTGGCATCATCGATTTTGCCCTTTTCCAATGATTTCTGCCAGGCTTTGCTGATTTTTGAAAGAGCCCCTTTTAGAATTCCTTCTTCAATCTCGACCAGCATCACTTTGAAACCCGCTTCCACACAGACCTGGGCTATTCCGGCTCCCATAGTCCCAGCACCCAGTATACCAATTTTTTTTATATCCATTTTTAATAGACCTCCTAGTAGATAGTTAACACTAAAACAATAATATAATTCATTTTTATGCTATACTCTTCCCAGGGAGGGAGGGGTATGCCTTGCCAAAAGTGAGATACCATGTCCGTCTTTCTGAGGAAGACCGGAAG
>JABLWZ010000002.1 GCA_013178275.1 Bacillota bacterium
CTGTAGAAGCGAGTGAAAGCTGGCATCAGGGGTACCGTCAGCCCCAGCGGCAATAATCGAACCGCCTGAAATTGGAGCGACGGAAAGCTTGATCGGTAAATAAGAAAAATTGCACTTGGAGTTTAAAGGCAGGCACTTAAAAAGGAAAAATCCAGTTAATAACGAATACTTAAGCTTAAAATGTATTCGCCGGCGGTGCCGGAATAATGCTGCTGGGGCAAAGGCAAGCTAAGTCTAAGTGTTTTTCGAGAAATCGCCAGAACCTCGATAAAGCAAGTTATAGGGGGATAATAATGAAAAAAATAGCTCTGTTGACCAGTGGGGGAGACTCGCCGGGTATGAACGCCGCCATCCGAGCCGTGGTGCGAAAGTCTATCTACCACGGCGTGGAGCCGGTCGGTATCCGGAGGGGCTACACGGGACTGATCGCCGATGACATGTTCCCGATGAACCTGGGTTCGGTGGCTGACATCATCCAGCGTGGGGGCACGATACTGCGTACCGCCAGGTCCCAGGAGTTCATGACCGTGGAGGGGCGCCAGCGCGCGGTGGCCAACCTACGCCAGCGCGAGATCGACGGTCTGGTGGTGATCGGAGGGGACGGCTCCTTTCGCGGGGCCATCGACCTGCACCGCATGGGGGTAAAGGTAGTGGGAGTGCCGGCCAGCATCGACAACGATATCCCGGGGACGGACTACGCTATAGGTTTCGACACCGCCGTCAACACTGTTCTGGACGCCATCAACAAGATCCGCGACACCGCCACCTCGCACGAGCGGATATTCTTGATCGAGGTCATGGGGCACCGCACCGGTTTTATCGCCATCAACGCCGGCCTGGCCGGCGGAGCGGAGACCATCCTGATACCCGAGCTGTCCTACGACCTGGACCAGATAGTCGAAAAACTGCACCGCGGACAGGCGCGCGGGAAGCTCCACAGCATCATCCTGGTGGCGGAGGGAGCGGGGGATATCCTGGAGATAGGCCGCCAGATCAAAGAAAAGTCGGGGATGGACACCCGGGCCACCATCCTGGGGCACATCCAGCGGGGCGGATCACCCACCGCCACCGACCGCATCAACGCCAGCCGGCTGGCCGCCTTGGCGGTGGAACTCCTGATTGAAGGGGAAACCTGCAAGATGACGGGATTCGAGGCGGGGAGACTGACCAGCCGGGACCTGGAATACATGCTGACCGCTAAAAAGACACTGGACCAGAGCATACTTGAGCTTTCAAACATCCTGTCAATCTAGGATTGAGGAGGGTTTAAATGCGAAGAACCAAAATCGTCTGTACCATTGGACCCGCGAGTGAATCGGTAGAGGTCCTCGAACGCCTGATGCAGGAGGGCATGAACGTTGCCCGCCTGAACTTCTCCCACGGATCGCACCCGGAGCACCTGGCCCGGGTGGAGGCCATCCGTAAGGCGGCGCGAAACACCGGTATCAGGACCGCCATCATGCTGGACACCAAAGGGCCCGAGATACGTACCGGGGTCCTGAAGGCAGAGACCATCACCCTGGAAGAAGGGAAACAGATAACCCTCACCACGGAGGAGATCGCCGGGGATTCAAACCGTCTCAGCGTCAGCTACCAGGGACTGCCCCAGGACGTGCAGCCCGGCAACATGATCCTGATCGCCGACGGCCTGATCGGGCTGGAGGTCATATCCGTGCGGGGGACGGAGATCATCTGTGAGGTTGTAAACGGGGGAGAGATAGGCAGCCGCAAGAACCTCAACGTCCCCGGGGCCTCCATCCGGCTGCCCGCCGTCACCGAAAAGGACATCGCGGACATCAACTTCGCCATCGACCACCAGCTGGACTTTATCGCCGCCTCCTTCGTACGCAAGGCCTCCGACGTTCTGGAGATAAGAAAGCTGCTTGAGGACCGGGACTCCGACATCCACATCATCGCCAAGATCGAAAACCAGGAAGGGGTAGACAACCTGAGCGAGATAATCCAGGTGTCCGACGGGGTAATGGTGGCCCGGGGCGACCTGGGGGTGGAGATCCCTACCGAGGAGGTGCCCCTGGTGCAGAAGGTCATCATCCGGGCCTGCAACCAGGTGGGCAAACCCGTGGTCACCGCGACCCAGATGCTGGAGTCGATGATCCGAAACCCGAGGCCCACCCGGGCGGAGGCCAGCGACGTGGCCAACGCTATCTTTGATGGGTCCGACGCCATCATGCTCTCTGGCGAGACCGCGGCCGGCAGATACCCGGTCGAAACCGTACGGACCATGGCCCGGATCGCCCGCCGGGCGGAGATGGCATTGAACTACCGGGAGATACTGAAGGAAAAGGTGATAGCCGCGCAGCCGACCATCACCGACGCGATAAGTCACGCCACCTGCACCACCGCCATGGACCTGGGGGCATCGGCGATTATCACCGCCACCTCGTCCGGCTCCACCGCCCGGATCGTATCCAAGTATCGGCCGGGGTCTCCCATCATCGGGGTGACCACCCAGGAACGGGTGGCCAACAAGTTGTGCCTGGTCTGGGGAGTGATGCCGCTGCTGGCCAAGCCGACCCAGGGCACCGACATGATGATCGAGGAGGCCATCAACGGCAGCGTGGACGCCGGGCTGATCCGCACCGGCGATCTGGTAGTGCTGACCGCCGGGGTCCCCATCGGAGTCCCCGGGAGCACCAACCTGATCAAGGTCCACGTGGTGGCCGACGTGCTGGTGCGGGGCATCGGGGTGGGCAGCCGGGCGATCGTGGGCAAGGCCTGCGTGGCATTGAACCCCGGCGAGGCCGTCTCCTGCATGCAGCAGGGGGACATCTTGGTCACGGTCAGCACTGATAAGGAATACATCCCCGCGATGGAAAAGGCGGGAGCGATAATCACCGAGGAGGGCGGGCTCACCTCCCACGCCGCGATCGTGGGCCTGACCCTGGGCATCCCGGTGGTGGTGGGAGCCGCGGGGGCGGCCCGGATGCTGGTGAGCGGAGAAACCGTGACCGTGGACTGCACCAGGGGACTGATCTACAAAGGGGCTACCAAAGTCTTGTAATATTTTTCTCCTGCCTAGCAGGATTTAGCAGGGCAGGTATCGAACATTAATTAATTGACATAGAAGTGTACTTTATTTGATATGCGGTAATACACGTAGACTAAAAGGAGGTGAAGAGATGGAGTCTTTTATGCCGTTAATCGAACTGACGATTATTATAGTATCTATCCTGGTCTTTGCCAAACTGGCGGGCGTGTTTAAGAAGCTTACTCTTTCGGCGGGCTTCAAAAAATGGGCCACGATCTTATCCCTGTTGGTCCTTATCGCATTGAACCTTGGGGTTTCCATGTACAAGACAGAGCACATGACAGCACAAAACTGGCAGATGCAGAACATTTTTGTTGGGGTCGGCTTGTTTGCCGTGATCATCTTTGCTCTGGCTTTGATGTCGAGCAGCAAGGACGGCGCTTAATCCTTTTGAATCGCGTTCAGCAAGATTATTCTTTTTAGGTTTAAAACCGCTGGCCTTTCACCAGCGGTTTTAGAATCTCTATCCTGACTCAGAAAGAAGGCGGTTTTAGTTGTTCCCTAAGATACTGGTTCCAATCGATGGTTCCCCGTTGTCCATGAAGGCCATCGATATCGCGCAGGGGTTGATACAGTCAGGCCGCGGCAACCGGCTGACACTGCTCCACGTAACCAGCGACGAAGACGACCTGATCGAAAAGACTCAGAAATTTGCCGAACAGGTGCTGGACGAAGGGATGAAACGGGTCGCCCCCGGCGTCCAGGTGGATATCGAGATGCAGGTGGGCAAGCCGCCTGACACCATCAGCCAGGCGGCGCAGGCGGGCAGATACGACCTGATAGTCATGGGAACCCGGGGACTGTCCCCCCTCAAGGGGATTCTGATAGGAAGCGTCAGCGCCAAGGTTTCCGCACTGTCTCCCTGCCATGTATTTCTTGTCAAGTAGGGACAAAGAATAACCGGGAATATAAGACTGGAGGTGTGCTGTGGAATTCTACGACGTTGTGCATCGCCGGCGGGCCGTCCGCCGGTACAGGTCTGACCCGGTGCCCAAAGAGGCGCTCGCCCGTATTTTTGACGCCGCCAACTGGGCCCCTTCGGGCATGAATAAGCAGCAGTGGGAGTTCCTGGTCGTCAGCGGCGGGAAGCTGGCCCAGATGGGGGACAGCTACGGAAAGATAGCCGAGGGCTACACCGCCTCGTGGGACGACGATAAGGAGCGGCAGCGGTTTATAAACTTCGCGAAGTCCTTCGGCGGAGCCCCGATGCTGGTGGTGGCCCTCGCCCCCGCCAGTTCGAACCCGGCAATGCGCAAGATGCACCTGGAGAGCGTCAGCGCTGCCCTGGAAAACCTGCTCCTGGCCGCCTGCGCCGAGGGGCTGGGCACCTGCTGGATGACCGGGCCGCTGAACGACGAACCCGCTCTCAGGAGGATACTGGAGGTCCCGGAGGAGAAAGAGTTCGTGGCCGTGACCCCGCTGGGGTATCCCGCCCAGGAGGCGCCACCCCCGCCCCGGGTCGACCCCGATATGAGCGTCAAGGTCAGGTACCTGGATTGATCGTAGTTAAATAGTCTCAGCACCCCGGCCGGAAACCGGGGTTTACCTTGTCCAGAATTATCCTCTTTATCATCCAGAGGGTAGAGGGGTATCGGAACCGCGAAGCATCAGACGAAGTACCCCGGAGCGGGACCGGAATAACGATACTGGTTAATAGACGATCAAATCTCACTTCCTTTTTATCCCAGAGGAAAACCTAACAATTTGGAGAATATAGGAAAAGTTGCATAAGATACAGAGGAGCTGAGCATCGGATGGCATGGAAGACTTTACTGCTAGAGAAACGTGACCAGGTGGCGGTACTCACCCTGAACCAGCCAGAAAAAAGAAACGCCATGACCATGGAAATGGGGCTGGAGTTCAAGTCGGCGATCGAAACCCTTAAGCAGGACCGGGAGGTCCGGGTGCTGCTGATCACGGGCCGGGGTTCTTCCTTCAGCGCGGGGGGAGACCTGCAGTCCGCTTTCGACCAGTTCGAGGCCCCGGCGGCGGAGGCCAAGGCCAACATTATAAGGTTTTACAAGACCTTCCTGTCGGTGAAGGAGCTTGAGATACCCACCATCGCGGCACTTAAGGGCCATACCATCGGGGCGGCGCTGTGCCTGGCCCTGGCCTGCGACATGCGGGTGGCGGCCGCTGATACCCAGATGTCGATGTCCTTCATCAAGATCGGCATCCACCCCGGGATGGGCGCCTCCTACTCGCTGCCCCGCCTGGTGGGGACCGCCAGGGCCTTTGAGATGTGCCTGACCGGCGACCCGATCGACGCTGCCGAGGCGCTTCGCATCGGGCTGGTCAACCAGGTGGTCGAGACCGGGCAGCTTGATGACGCCGCCTTCAAACTGGCGCTCCGCATCGCCAGAAACCCCGCGGTCCCGGCCCGATACCTGAAGCGCTCCATCTACCAGGCCCTCGACACCGACCTGGAGAGGGCGCTGGACTACGAGTCCTCCGCCCAGGTGATATGTTCCCTGACCGAGGACATGAAGGAAGGGCTGGCGGCGGCCCGGGAGAAAAGGAAACCGGTGTTCAAGGGGTATTAGAGCAGCGGCAACGGCAGAGGTTTTTATGGTAGACTTCAACCGGTGGAAAAAGCTGATCGACAGCAACCGGGAACAGCTGGAGCGCATGATCCAGTCTGGCGAGACCACCCGGTTCAAGGCCAAAAGCCGGTTTAACCGCATCTCGGTGGTCGACAAGTCGGGCATCCGGATGCTGAAGTTCGACAACATGACCCAGACCGCGGTAGATATCGAGGACGGGTACCGGAACCGCCTGAAGTACATCGATTATCTGCACCTCCCGATGGCGTTCACCCTCGACCCCGCCAGGGTGCTGATAATCGGACTGGGCGGGGGTGCGCTGCCCCGGCGGATGTGGATGGATTACCCGCGGCTGTCGATTAGCGTGGTGGAGATCGATCCCAAGGTGGTGGAGGTGGCTTACGTCTACTTCGACCTGCCTCGGGACCCGCGGCTTTCGGTCTTCGTGGACGACGGCCGGGAATACCTGGGTAAGGACCAAACCGTATACGATCAGATTATCATCGACGCCTTCAACACCGATTCCATACCCTCGGACCTCATCACCGACGGCTTCATGCGCACCGTAAAGGCCCACCTCGGGGCCGACGGGGTGATGGCCATCAACGTCATCGGGGCGGTAGGCGGTACCGAGAGCTTTGGCTTCGAATCCATCAAAAGGACCGTCAGCCGGATCTGGGACCGGGTCTTTACCTTCCCCATCGGGATTCATAAGACCGGCGACCTGGACCGGGTGAGGAACATAATCATGGTGGCCACCGACCAGGAGGTAGACGCGGGGGTCATCGAGGACCGGGTGAAGGGGAGGGCCCAGGGGCGGGTCAGCGTCCCCGGTTTCGAAGAGTTCTATAAGGACCTGTTATAGATAAACAAAAGCAGACACGTTGGCGGAAAAACCCCTCGTCTTTCCCGCCAACGCGTCAGTCTGCTCTTACTCCGTCAGGTTCGCTACCCGGAGGCCGAAGTAATCGCCTTCGTCGTACGACACCTCGCCGGCTCCCACATTGAGGTTCTCCAGGAACCTTCCCTCGAACCAGAAGGTCTCGTAATAGCTGTTCTTGTGGACCGATTCCAGATAGAAGCCCACGAAACCGATGATCTTTATCTGTGTGTTTTCTTTGGTGTTGCGCGACAGCATTTTCTCCACCACCGGTATCAGCATGACCCGGGGGTCGCCGACCTTGGCCTTGGTATAGTCGGTGTTGGGGTCAGCGGCAATCCTCTTGGCGAAGGTGTCGACGGATGGGATACCGCCGCTGGAGGGAGCGTAGTACAGCATATGGTCATTGATCTTAAAGGTCTCGTGATAGCCGTGCTCCAGGTATTTCAGGTACTCCTGGAACTCGGCTGAGGGGTTCGAACCCGCCTTGATCTTCACATTCATGTAATCGAACTGATACGGGTACGGGTTGCTCTTCGGATATAACGAGTACTTGGCCCGGTAATCGTCGGGGTAGCTGTAGCCGCTTGGATACGGACCATCGCCATACATCCTCATCACATAGACGTGATCGAAATCGAACGATGTCGGCTTAGGTATCACAAAGGGCACGATCCAGGGCACGCTGGCCGCGATCCCGATACTGGCGGCGGCATGGGCGCCGAGGGTATTCGATTCCACGCCGAGGACGCCAGCGAAAAGGGTCGGCACGTCGCGTTCGATATCGACCTGGATGGACATCTTGTTCGAGGGTATCGTCACAAACACCCGGTCCCCGTCCAAGCCGTTAGCCGCCGCGTAGCTCCGCGCGACATCCTCGGCCTCATCCGGGTCATTGGGCAGTTCCTGGGCCCCGGCCAGAGCGGCGGCGTCGGCCGCGTTCTGCAGGGAACTCTTATTGACCGCCATATTTCCCACATCGATAGCCAGAGCGGAAAACCCGAGCAGTACCACGAGTACCATTGCGCACAAAACCATCGACTGGCCGGACTCTCCCATAAGCGATCTGATCCTGGCAAACACCGCCGGTTTACCCCCCATCGAACAATGAAAATGCATACCCACTTAACCCTGACACCCGGACCGGTCCCTTTTAAATTAACAAAACAACTTTAAAAACTATAATGCTTAAAATATAAGCCATCAATCTTATAGTGGATGTGAATCCATTATAAGTTGATGGCCATAGCTGTGATACCAGTCCCCAGTCCCTATTTAATAGGCACCAGGTCCCGTTTTTTCCTAAAAGATTATACTTATAATTTCAAGTCTATAATCTCCTTCAAGGCCCGGACGGTCTGGTCGGTAAAACCCCACTGCCCGACGTCGATCCGCCGGTCGAGCTTTTTATCGTTGTGGCCATCCAGTTCACCCCTGCCGGTGTAAGGGTTGGGATATTCGACCAGCACCGCCTTGCCGTAGTTCGCCGCCCAGCCGATAAAGAACCCGGGGTAGATCACCTTTTCCCACGGGTCGATCTGAACGCCCAGGTTGCGCCGAAAGACCTGGGATACCTCCGGGTCGCCCGCCGCGGAGTTTATCCATCCCTGGAAGTCGATTATCAGGTCGGGTCTTTCCTTCAGTACCAGATCGCGCAGGGCCGCGCCCTCGGGGGAGGAGAACGGCTTAGTCCCGGTCAGGTTGCGGGTGTTTTTTCGCACCTTGAAGCGGTAGTCGAAGTCCATGTTCATGTCGATGCCCAGGGAAACCTGGCAGCGGCCGGGCCCCTCGCAGGTCCAGCCCTCGTATACCCCATCGGGATTGGCGCAGGGCACTATCAGGAGTTCGTAGGACTTGAGTTCTGAGCGGTGGGCCTGGAAGTATTCCAACGTCCCCTGGGCTATCTTCACCAGTTCCTCCCCGTCACGGTACCAGGCGTCCTCGAACCCGTGGATGCCGAACACGCACATTATCTTTCGCGGCTGGGCGGTCTCCCCGCTGTTTATCCGATAGGCCTTTAGCTGTCGGGAGTGTCCGCTCTTCCCGTAAACCAGGGCGGTAAACGCGCCGGGGCCGGAAGGAGCTGAAGCCGGCGGAGCCGTCGGGACAGACGGGGAGGAGGCCGGGTCCCCGGCCTCCTCGACGGGAGCGGGAGGAGGCGCCAGGGAGGAACGGTACCTGGCGTAGTAAGCGGCTGACCCCCCCAGCAGCAGGAGGATCAACAGAAGCGACAACATCCGGAGACTCTTCATATCAGACCTCACAATCGTATTATATATAGGCCAAAGCGGGTAAACTGCTGTAGGAGGTTGAAATCTTGAACAGCCTGCTGCCTGTCCTGGTTCCTAAAATCGAAGTCGATCCCGGGGGCTTTTTCACCCAACTGGGTTTCTGGCTCCTGGTCGTGACCGGGCTGCTCCTGGCAGTAATCTATTATATCAGAAGCACCCGTGAAATTCACCGGCTGCAGGCGGATCTGGACGATATCGACCGTATGGGGCCTGATGATTTCGAGGACTTCGTAAAATCCCTGCTTATGGCTGAGGGGTTCAGCGCGGAGTCCCCGACCTCCTCCAGCGATGGCGTCAACCTGCTGGTCACCGACTGGCGCGGCGGCCGCACCGCGGTGCAGGCCAGGCGCTCCGGCCTCAAGGAGAGGATAAACAAGGAGTCGGTCAGAAACCTGCTGGAGGCCAAGCGCCGCCACGGCTACGACCGGGTCCTGATCGTCACCAACAGCAGACTGACCCACTGGGCGGACGAGTACGCGCGGGCCAATTCAATAGAGACCTGGGACCGGGAGGTTCTCCGCCAGTTCCTGGGGAGGAGCCGGGTGTCGAGGGCCCGGGAAGCTATGCGGGGTAACCTTTTTAGGCCGCCAGAATATCATAAGAAAAGGAACAGATAAGATCGATCGAGGAGGGATAACATGAGCCAGATTTACCATCAGGAGCTGGCCGAAGTTTTTTTAGATAGCCTGAAAACCACCGCGAAATCATTCGGCGAGCTGTTCGTGGCTTCGCTGTACAGTATCAAAGACGTCATGACCGAATGGGCGGACCGTGGAGGTCTGACCACGCTGGTGGTTGTACTGACGGCCCTGTTCTTTATCGTCTGGGCGCTGATGTAGCCGTTCAGCCAAAATGTCGGTAAACACCAAGGCCCCTCCGGGGGCTGCCTTTTTGATCGGGGGCACAATAATATAATTGTGCCATATATGAAGAGAGCATTTAAGATTGAGCTTCCGGTGACTAGGACCTTTTTCCCATTTTTAGTATCGTGAGGCGCTATTAATTTGTAAACAGTATTTCCTGTTATTGGTTATATTGTACTGAATTCATCGGTGGGCTGAAAATGCACACTTGTACTTTTTAGCACATCAAAATTGTCCAAATATAACTCAGTATCCGGTCCACCTATGTCGAAATACTTAGAAAAGTATTGGCAGCATCAATGTCTTTAAATAACATGTCGAAACGGCATGTTTTTTGCTTTATAATAGTAATAGCTTTGCACGGAAGAAATTACCAAGCCGAGGTTATCAGATGACAAGTAAAGACCAACTCGAGAAGATGGTTATGGAGTACCGCGAGGCCAGGGACAAGCGGGTACTGGAAAGCATAGTACTGTCCTGCTACCCGATGATGGAGCATCTGGCTGAAAAGAAGGCCTTGCGGCACACGAACTTCGTCGAAATCAGCGACTTGATCGGGTATGGGATAATAGGGCTCTTGAAATCCATAGACAGCTATGAACCGGGCAAGGGGGCCGGGTTTGGGACTTACGCCTACATAAGGGTACAGGGGGCCATGCAGGACGGCCTCCGATCGATCGACTGGATGTCCAACGGCGCCAGGAAAAAAGCCAAGTTCCTGGACCGGCTGTATTCACAGATCATACAGAAATTTATGCGCACCCCATCCCACGAGGAGATGGCCCAGGCGCTGAACATCACCATGAGGGAGTTCGGCAAGGTCCTTCAGGAACACAGCCGGACCAGGATCTACTCTCTGGAATCCACCCAGATAGAAAACTACGACCTCGTCGACCCGACCGGCGACCCGGTCTACCACCTGATCGAGAGGGAGACCCAGAATGGCATCAGGGAAGCGATAAACAGCCTCCCCGCGAGAGAGAAGGTAATCATCGAGATGCACTACTACCGGGGGATGTCGCTGACCGACATCTCGAAGAGCATGGAAGTATCGCTATCCTGCATCTCCCGCCTGCACAAGCGGGCCATCAACCGGCTGCGGAACCAGCAGGTCTTCATCGATATCCAGGTCGAAGGCGATGCAGACCAGTCTTACGGCTACCGGCAGCAGGTGCTTTAAAAAGGTCTATGGTTCGCGGATCAAAAGAGGAGCGGCTCGCCGCTCCTTTAGACTGTCGACAAATCGTCATATTGACACACAAAAAACGAAAAAGATTAGGACTTACGTGGCGACGGTCAAGGCCGCATTCAATCTTGGTCAGGGCTGGGCCTCGCCCTGGCGGTGTCCTTCGCTCCATATTCCCTCTGCTGTACTACCAACTGCTCATGCTTCGGGTAGATGGGGTAGTAAGGCCGAATATGCATCCGTGCACTCGGCCTTCTCGCGACCTCCTGTCGCTCGCCCCTCGTCTACCAGTCAGCCTTCGCAGGGCAGTAAGACGCAGAGCACCATAACGGGCTCCTGACCCCGCAGGGCTCACCCACTATTTGGGGCCGATTGAATGCTGGTGCAACGGAGTTTCCAGCGGGGTAATGGTAAAGTGGTGGTATTTAACACACCGCTGGGCTTTTCTTTGCTGTGAAAACAAACTCCCGTCACATCAATTTTAGGGCATAACAAAATTAACCTCATATAGGCTATATTCGATACGCTATAAATAAGAATCTTAGCTGGCAACTGTGACGGTCGGTTCCCAGCCAAGTTCTTTTAATTTATTAAGATACGTTAGAATTTTCCTTTCTGTATTAAATTTGTAGTAGTAATCGGCTCCTAAATCACGAAACGGTACTCCTTTTTTTAGTATATTGTAAATCGCAATCAGTATAGAATGGGCAACCGCAACCGCTGCTCTATTGGCTCCGCGCCGAACTACAAGCCTGTCATACTGTACGCGGAAAAACGTATCTTTTTTCCTAACCGCAGCTCGTGCACATTGTATCAGGGTTGTCTTTAAGGTTATATTCCCTTTCGTGGTTTTACCTCTCCCGCGTTTACCAGCGCTCTCGTTGTTCCCAGGACTTAATCCCGCCCATGAAGAAATATGTCCCGCACTAGGAAAGCGAGTCATATCTATTCCAATTTCGGCTAGTATGGTTTGGGCGCTTTGTCGTCCGATACCAGGTATTTTTTCAAGTTCCTCTAGCGCTTTTTCATAGCGTTCCATCTCTCCATTGATAATATCGTCCATTTCTTTTATGCGGATGGTCATGTCATCTATATGGTTTACCACCGCTTTAATTAGTTTCCGCTGTACCGATGTAACAACCCGATCTATGGCCTCTAATAATTCTGGCATTTTATGCACCATACTGTGGTCGATTGCTTTTAAAAGATATTCTTCATCTGTCTGGTCTTCCACTAAGCCAGCTATTATCCGTCGTGATGATTTCCCGTTTATATTGCTAACCACAGAAGATAACTTAATATTTGCCCCTTCAAGCATTTTTTGAAGTCGGTTTATCTCTCGCGAACGCTCTCCCACGAGGCTTTTACGGTAACGTGAAACTTCTCGTAGTTCACGTTGCTCACGGTTTGGGATGTAGCTTGCTTTAAGTAATCCGTGTTGAAGCAAGTCCGCTATCCATTCCGCATCTTTCTTGTCGGTTTTTCTACCGGGTACTGTCTTCATGTGAGCGGCATTTACCACCATCAACTCCAAGCCTAATGCCTCAAGCACATTGTACAGTGGTTTCCAAAAGCTTCCCGTGCTTTCCATTGCTACTATCTCGCAATTGTTTGCAAGTAACCAGTCTGCCATTACTTTTAATTCTTTGGTTTTGGTCCCGTATTGACGAAGTTCATGTTTTTTTCCGTCTTTAAAACACGCAACTATCGTCTTCTTATGCACATCTACACCACAACAACGCTCATATACAACCTGCATGTTTTTTCCTCCATTTATTCAGGTTAAGGCGCGGCCTCTGTTTATTGCTTACTTTGCTGTGCGTCCTTTCTGCCTTTGGCTTCGGACAATTCGTGGTTCAACCCAGAGGCCATTTCAATTTGTCTATCGCCCTAATTGGGGCAAAAGCTAATCGAACTTTTGCCTACCCTGATTATTCCCCTAACATAATAAGAGTCTGCACCTCTAGTACAAACTCTTACCGTTTTCATTTATTGTGGTGCCATCAGGCATGATTATTTGTCTACACTCTGGAGGAGCGGCTTGCCGCTCCTTTAACTATTCTACATCCGGTTGCTGCAGTTCAGGACGTTTTTCAGCTTGTGCCGAACCATCCCCTTGATCGCCTCCCGGGCCGGCCCCAGGTACTGGCGGGGGTCGAAGTCGGCGGGGTGCAGCGCCAGGTACTCACGTATCGCGGCGGTCATGGCCAGCCGCAGGTCGGTGTCGATGTTGATCTTGCAGACCCCCATCCGGCCCGCCTTGAGCAGCATATCCTCCGGCACCCCCTGGGCATCCTCGATCTTTCCACCGTACTGGTTGCAGCGGGCGACCATCTCCGGGATCACCGTGGAGGCCCCGTGCAGCACCAGGGGGAAGCCAGGCAGCAGCGAGGCTATCTTCTCCAGCCGCTCGAAATCGAGCTGCGCCGCTCCCTTAAACTTGTAGGCCCCGTGGCTGGTTCCGATGGCCACCGCCAGGGAGTCGCACCCGGTCCGCTCCACGAACTCGGCCGCCTGGTCGGGGTTGGTGTATGAGGCGTCCTTGGAGTCAACCCTGACAGCGTCTTCCACCCCGGCCAACCGTCCCAGCTCCGCCTCCACCACCACTCCGCGCGGGTGGGCGTAATCCACCACCTGACGGGTGAGGGCGATGTTTTCCTCGAAAGGCAGCTTGGACCCGTCGATCATCACCGAGGTGAATCCCCCGTTGATGCATGATTTGCAGATCTCGAAGTCCTCGCCATGGTCCAGGTGCAGGCAGATAGGCAGCCCGGTGTCTTCCACCGCAGCCTCCACCAGCTTCATCAGATAAACATGCCGGGCGTACCGGCGGGCGCCCGCCGAGACCTGCAGGATGAGCGGAGCCCGTTCCTCCACCGCGGCCTCCCCGATACCCTGGATGATCTCCATGTTGTTGACGTTGAAAGCCCCTACCGCGTAGCTGCCGTAAGCCTTGGAAAACATCTCAGTGGAAGTCACTAGTGACATTCTCATCCCCCCTTATTTCTTCCCAGTTTTCATTCTTCAGGACCTTCTCCACCTTGGGGGCGCGGACCCGTGACGGTATCTGCAGGCCCGAGCCCAGCAGGGGCCGGGCGTAAAAACGGAAGGATTCGGTGACGTGATTCCCCTCCCAGTTGATGAAGTCGTCGGGCATAAGGCGGGTCTTGGCCGCCACCGCTTCGAAGTTGGCGAGCCGGTAGTCTACCGAGTAGTTTCCCGTCCTCTGGATCGTCACCGAGCCGTCCACGTCATGCCAGATCGCAAACTGAACCGCCCGCTCACCGACCTCCCGGGCCTCGTTCTGGTCCACGTCCGATACCACCCCGAGAAAGGACCGCTGCAGGTAGCCGAAGGTGTCGCTGCGGACCCGGGATATCTGCAGCCGCTGCCTTACCTCCTCCGCCAGCAGGTCCCCGAGGGCCCCGGTACCTGAAAGCGCGAGGTTGCCGTGCTCGTCTCTTTCCAGGTCCCGGCCCAGGGTCGCGATGATCGGGGTGCCTTTATAGTCCCGTATCCCCTCCGAGACCGCCACTATGCATATCCCGTAGCGGTCGTAGACCTGCTTCAGGTCGTGCAGGAAACGGTCCAGGCTGAATTCCCGCTCCGGGAGATAGATCAGGTGCGGCCCGTCATCCGGCTGGTTCTGGGCGATCGCCGAGGCCGCGGTGAGAAATCCCGCGTTTCTCCCCATGATCACCCCGATATAGACACCCGGCAGCGACTTCACATCGAGGTTGATGCCCATGAACGCCTGCACCACGAACCGGGCGGCCGAGCCGTAGCCGGGGGTATGGTCGTTGGCCATCAGGTCGTTGTCGATGGTCTTGGGGACATGCATCACCCGCAGGTCGTAGCCGACCTGCTTGGCCTCCTCGTTCACGATCCTCGCGGTATCCGCCGAGTCGTTGCCCCCGATATAGAAAAAGTAACGGATGCCCTGAGCCTCCAGGACCCGAAAAATCTCGTGGCAGTATGCCCGGTCGGGCTTGACCCGGGTCGACAGCAGCGCCGAAGAAGGGGTCTGGGCCACCTGCTCCAGGTTGTGGCTGGTCTCCTGGGTCAGGTCCAGGAAGTTCTCGTTCACCAGTCCCTCCACCCCCCGGATGGCCCCGTAAACTTTGGACACCTGGGGATACTTTCTCGCCTCCAGGACTATCCCGGCGAGGGTCTGGTTGATCACCGCCGTGGGTCCGCCGCCCTGGGCTATCAGCACCTTGCCTTCAAGTCTCTCCGATTCTATCATCTTAAGTCCCTTTCTGGCCTATTATGCCGATATATTCAGCTTTATTTTTTCCTTCCCCGCCGGCCGCTATACCAGCAAATCGAGGTCACGGCGCGGCCAAACCGGTATACCTGAAGATGTACTGGAACCAATCCGCAGATCAGGGAACGTACGAAAGGAAAAGCAGATAAAATGTCGAATAAGTAGTTCATCATCAAGACGTGAATAGCGGGTTCATGAGTATCGATCACGCTGTTGAAGGAATCGTGGAGGGGGTATCGGCGTGGGTTTTAGTCCCGATTGTGACCGGGAGACCCCTGATGGAGCGGGCGGCCCGGCGGGATGCGGTGGAGATCTGCCCGAGGAAGGCAAAAACGGTTCACCCGGGTTGGTAGAGGGTGCCGTCCCTGAAGCGGGCGGGATTACCGGCCCGGACGAGTCCGGCCCGGGGCTCGATAAACCTGTTTCGACCTTCATGGGGCAGCCGCCGAGAAACCGGGGCCGGCTCCTGGCGTGGGTCCTGGCCGGTCTGGTTGGGCTGCTGCTGGTTGGTGTTTTATTCTATTACCTCGGGAACTTTGCAGAACCCCGGGTGCTGAACCTGGTCCCGGCCGACACCGAACTGGTCGTGTGCGTGAAGCCGAACTACCTTCAGCAGCATAATATCAACAAGCTTATCGACACCTACCTCGCGATCCCGGCGGTAAAGAAGGCCTACGACGAGAAGCTGAAGGAGTTGAAAGACGAGGAAGCGACCGACTACGAGCTGGATATAAGACCCTGGCTGGGCAAGGAGTTTGCCCTGGCCATCCCCCGGATGGACCAGCCGGCGAGAGCGGTGGCGATGATCGAGTACACCAGCAAGGCCAAGGCGCAGGCATACCTCGATAAGATGAACCAAAAATACCAGACCACCCAGGTGACCTACCAAGGGGTACCGATTTCCGTCGATGGCGGGCGCACCGCCATGGCCCTGTCCGGGAACTACTTCGTCATCGCCAGCGACAAAGAACTCGTCGAGCGGGTGATTGACCGTCAAAAAGGTGTTTTGAAGGACAGCATCACCCAGAGCCCCGGCTACCGGAAGGTGAGGGACAACCTGCCCGGCCGGGGCAGCGCCTTTGCCTACATGAAGGTCACCGAGGAGATAAAGGACGAGATGAAGGGGTCCGACAACGGGCTCAACTTCGCGGACCAGATAGACTATCAGGACATCGGGATTTCTTTATCCTTTGAAAGCAGCGGGATACTCACCAACTACCTGGTGACCACCGGGAAAGCCCCCTCGTTCTATAAAAAGCGCGGGACCGTGAAGGAGGAGATGAAGGCCACCCTGGAACTCCTGCCCGATGACTGCATCGGGTTCTTTCACTACTCGAACCTGGGGGGCCTATTCCAGGAGGCGATCAAAGGCTCGATGGGGGATATCGGGGAAGTGCTGAAGCCGATAGAAAGCCAGCTGGGGATCAGCGTCCAGCATGACCTGCTGGATATCTTGCGGGGTGACGTGACCATGGCCGTAATGCCGCAGCACGGATCCTTCTTCGGGGAAAGGATGGCACCCATCAGCCTCGCGCTGGCGGTGGGGATCAAAGACCAGCAGCAGGCGGCTGACAGCATGGACAAGGTAACCAGCTACCTGAAACAGAACCGCTACCGGGTAAACCAAAGAACGGCTGAAGGTTTCCAGGTCTACGCCGTGGAAGGACCGTACGGGAACGATGAATTCGGCGTCGCCATGGACAAACAGCAGCTCGTCCTTGGGTCCTCTTCGCAGCTGACCGACCTGATGGTAAACAAGCACAACCCGCTGGGCAAAAGCGAGAATTACCAGAAGGCGTTCACCCCGTTTTCCAGCGACATGGAGCCGCTGATCTACATCAACGTGCCGAAGGTTATGACCATGTATGAGGATTCCCTTTCGGCCCTCGGCAGATCGGGCTTTCAGAGCAACGTCCTGCCCTGGTTTGCTCCGATCAAGTCCCTGAGCCTGGTCGACTCCGGCTGGAACGAGCAGAGCGGGGTGATAAAGGGGGGCATCTACCTGCGGATAGAGAAGTAACATATACAAAAATATTGTTTCCCAGCCTTTTCATTATAATAAGAAAGCGGCAGACCCCGTCTCGGGGTCTGTTTCATTAACGCTATCAGAAAGTATATAAGGGAACTTTCTGATGCAAGCAAGTGTAACTAGGGCTCTCGCCTTCGTCAAGGACTTGGCGATAGCCAAGTTTTTTCTTCGGCGAAACTTAATCAAATAATAGGCCTGCCTCAAGCTATTCTAATAATATAAGTAGTGGACAGTCTTCGTCGTTTTTCTGGTTCTGCTTGACATTTTCAACGATATCTTTTGAGAAAGCCCTCTCGAATTGAATCGCAGCCCAATTTTTTAATCTATCATCTTCAGAATTCCAAAACGAGAGTAAAATTTTTAACATGTCCCGCAATACCGGATCGGGCAAGTAGCATATTCTATTCTCCTTAACCATCAAAGGGAAAAATGGTTTTATATCAATCTCAACCGGAGAATCACTAAAATCCTTTTGTAACGACGGATCATCATGGTGGGCTAAATAGTTTTTTATCACTTCAATCAGAGCGACATTAATATTCCCCTTGCCGGTTTCGAGCCAATCTCGATTGATAAAAAAACGGCTACAAATGTGCTTGAGTAAACTTTCTGAAATTTTCCCCTTGGATTTCTCGATTCTAGAAATGTGCGAGTGGTCGACCCCGAGAGCTTCGGCAAATTCCTCTTGGGTGAGTTTCATGCGCTTCCTTATTATTTTTACTCGCTCTCCTATAGACATTGCGCCTCTCAATTATAATGTTGACTAAATTGACACAGTCACATTATAATAATCTATAGATTGACATAATTTAGTTAAGCTATACAAATTCTAGTTTCCATTAATTGTATACGTGGGTCAGTGAGCAGGATAACAAAAAGACAGGAGGAAAACATTCTTACAGAATCCACTACCTGCCCCGCGAAGCAATAAGATAAATAATAAATGTCGCCCAGAGGAGATCAGAACTGCGTTATTACTCCGGGGCTCGACGTTAAAGGAGATATCCCTGTAAGCCAATGTGATTCTCTCGGCAGCAAGAAAAGCCAACTACCGATACGGTTGCGCCAGCTTAAAGGTGTCATATATCTCCCTGGCTATTAAAAGAGCGCAATATGCCTTATTATTATTGCCCGAGTTGATGTTTTGCGCTTTTCAATTTTTAGCCTAAAAATATGCATTTATTCAAGTATAACAGAGCTAATATTATAGGACAATGACAAACAGCGTTTATTGGTTTTTGTATAGTTTAACCAAATGCTCTTTAGTTCGGGCTACAAATTAACATTACAATAAATATATAAGCTATAAATTGGATTAGAGACGGCTCGAAGTTTAAAACTTCGGCAGTTTATTTTTGAATAAATCGAAATAATCAATCAGTCAAAAAATGAGAAAAAGTACATATTATTTTTTGGAGCTATGCCATGATGAAGGTCAAAAAGGGAAAAAAATAGAGGCTATCCTTTCGGGGGATAGCCTTCATTATTTCAACAAAGAAAGTTGGGGGGTAGTATGAAGAAATATCGAAACTGAACTGAATCAACCAGCCAGTTGAAAAAACACAGAAAGAGAGGCAGCTGTAATGAGTCAAAAATCGGAGTCTTTTCGCGAATTAGCCGATTCCCTGATCCAGACCAATGAACAAGGATGTGTCTATTTCACTACCGACTTATCCAGGTATGATTTCGTACAGAATCACAAGATTGAGATACCGGGGATAAGATCGGGGGAACAGATTCCAAAGGGAGGCATCATAGAAACCTGCATTAAAGAAAAACGTCCCGTGTCCATGACCGCGGAGCAAAAAGTCTATGGTATCCGTTTAAAGGTCTGGGTATGGGCGGTCGTGGAAAACGGAGAGGTCGTAGGCACGTACGGAGCGGCGATTCCTAAAATACATCCGGTGGAGCAGGCCTTCCCCTATTTTGCGGAACCGTTGGCCAATGCTTTTCCGGAAGGAGCGTTTATCGGGGTCACCAGCTTGAGCCACATGATTCACCGTCAGGGGTCTAAAAAGTTCGATATTGAAAAGAGCCAGGTTGGGTCGCCCCTGGTCCCGGGAGGAGTGGCTGAACAATGCACCAAGGCCGCGAGGACCATAGCTCAAGACCTCGACGCCAGTATTTACGGTGTTCCGTCCAGGTCTATCGGCATACCATTGACTGACCCGGATGATAAGAGTATGGTCGGCTCATTCAACCTGATTATACCTAAATCCTTGGAGGTGGATCTGCAACAGTTGGCAACTAAACTAAGCGCTAATACTCAGGAGATCGCATCGGTAATGGAAGAGGTGGCCGCTTCCGCCGGCGAGATTACTACGAACGAAGGGCTGTTGACAGAAAAGGTTAAAGAAGTGGCGAATATCTCCAGGCAGATAAACGAGGTGCTGGACTTCATTAAAAATGTTGCAGACCAGACCAAGATGCTTGGCTTGAACGCCGCGATCGAGGCCGCACGCGCGGGTGAACACGGCCGGGGATTCGGGGTCGTGGCGGAAGAAATTCGCAAGCTCTCCGACCAATCCAAGGAAACCGCGGAAAGCATCCGAAGACTTACCAGGGAAATTGCGGACAAGATCGACTTAATCAGCAGCGCCTCCGAGGGCACCTTGAAGCAGAGCCAGGAACAGGCGGCGGCGACCCAGGAGGTCACGGCCTCGGTCATGGAGATCGCCCAGCTTTCTGAAAAGCTCGCGGAGACCGCCAAGGAACTGTCGGGTTAGATACCTGAGACCGGAGTGGCCATATCGGCAAGTACGACCGGTCCCCGATCCGGGGGCCGGTTTTATTGTCGGTGGTATCGACGATCGTTCTCCCCGCGACCCGGGACGAGAGAAAGTGAGGCGCCCCAGGCGGCAGGGTCACTGAGCCGGGAACTGGTCAGCGGGTGCCGAACCCCCTGGCCGGGCGGCGTTTTCGAACTGCTCCCGCATCTGTGCGGCGCCCATAAAAAAAGCGCAGCAGAGAATGGTTGAGATTATGAAAGCCGAGACTAAAGCGATGTACAGCAATGGAAACCATTCCTCCTTTGCTAGGATTAACCTTGTCATTTATTATATTCGTGATTCCGGGTAAAAAATTTTGGGTAGTTGAGGTGTCTGCGGAAATTTCTATAAAAAAATCGAATTGAATTGTAAGAATTTGTATGGTAAAATATTTATGAAAAAGAACCGTCGGTTCACCAGGCGTACCAAGGAGGAGTGTCATGGATGTCAGGGCGGTTGTAAGAACGCTTGAAATCCTGGAGGCTTTGGAGAAGGACGTACAGGGGCTTTCCGAGTTGAGCCGGAGGCTCAGCCTGTCAAAAGCGACCCTGCTCAGGTTCCTGAATACCTTGATCAACCACGGGTATGTCGATTACGATCCAAAAACCCAGAAGTATGACCTGGGGACGAGGGTTTTAAAACTGGGGATGAAGGTCTCGGAGAGGTATGACCTGAAGCGGATAGCGGCGCCTTACCTGGAGCGGGTATGGCACGATTGTGAGGAAACGGTGTACCTGAACATTAGGAATGGCTATGAACGACTCTGCATCGACTGCATGAACGGCAAGAAGGAGGTGCGGGTCGTTTCGTATATAGGGCACAGTTCGCCGCTGCACGTCGCGGCGTCGGGTAAAGCGATCCTGGCTTTCCTGGACCCGGCGGAGATAGACGATTATCTAAGCAAGGTCGAGTTCGAAAAGGTCGCGCCGGGGACGATCACTGACCCTGAGCTGCTCAGGAGCAATCTGGAGAAGATACGGGAAATGGGATACGCTACCAGTTTCGAGGAGCGTCTGGCGGACGCTATAGGCGCCAGCGCGCCGATACGCGATATCACCGGCCGGGTGATCGCTTCGGTTTCGATCACCGCGCCGAGCAACCGGACCGAAAAAGATCATCAGCATTACATAGACCTGGTTACAGAGGCGGCTGGAGAGATTTCTAAAAAACTCGGATACTCTCATTAGCAGTTGGTGTACCTTATAAAACGTATCCAGCAAAGGTCGGAACTTAATACCTGGAGGTGAAAAAACACAGCCGAGACACGACATTTGAGAAAGGCGGTAAAGGAGATGAGTGAACACGTGCTGGAGGTCGGCAGCGAGAACTTTGAAGACGAGGTTATCAAATCGGATTCGACGGTGGTTGTGGATTTCTGGGGGCCGCAGTGCGGACCATGCCTGGCGCTGATGCCCCAGGTGGAAGAACTGGCCCGGAAGTACGCGGGGCAGGCCAAGGTAGTGAAGCTGGATTCCTCGAAGAACCGGCGCCTGTGCATCTCTTTGAAGGTGATCAGCTTACCGACGTTTCTCTTTTATAAAGGTGGCCAGGAGGTCGGGCGGCTTACCGGAAACGACCTGAGCATTCAGGCCATCGAGGAAACGCTCGAACAGGCGATGCAAAACTAGGGCGCTTCGAGGCGGATGACCATCTAAATCAAGCAGCAAGAGGGTATATAAGATGAGCCATGACGAATTATTTGATGTTGTGATCATAGGCGGCGGACCGGCGGGATTGACCGCGGGTCTTTATGCTTCCCGCGCCAGACTCAAGTGCGTCCTGCTCGAGGCCAAGATCCCCGGGGGACAGCTGCTGGTCACCGAGAAGATCGAGAACTACCCGGGGAGGACGGAGCAGATCGAGGGACAAGCCCTGGCCAGGGAGATGCTGGACCAGGCTCGGAAGTTCGGGCTGGACGTCAGGAGCCACGAGCGCATCAAGCGGTTGGCGGTCGAAGGGGAAGAGAAGCTGGTCGAGACGGAAAAAGGGGTTTTGCGGGCCCGGACGGTTATCGTGGCCACTGGTTCAGAGCCTCGGAGGCTGAAGGTCCCGGGCGAGGGAAAATACCTCGGTCGTGGGGTCTCTTACTGTGCGGTATGCGACGGGGCGTTTTTCGAAGACCTCGATGTGGCGGTCGTCGGCGGGGGCGACGCCGCGGTCGAGGAGGCCCTTTACCTGGCGAAGATCGCAGCCAAGGTCACCATCATCCATCGGCGCGACGAACTGCGGGCGACCAGGTATATCCAGGAAAGGGCCTTTGCCACTCCCAACATGGAATTCCTCTGGAACTCTGTGGTGGAGTCGATCACGGGGGACGACCTGGTGACCGACCTGACCGTCAAAAACGTCAAGACGGGTGAGGTAAGTAATCTGAAAGTGAACGCGGTGTTCGTTTATGTGGGGACGGACCCGAACACCGACTTTCTGCCCCCCGAGATCAAACTCGATCCCCAGGGTTACATCCTGGTGGACGACAAGATGGAGACCTCGGTGCCGGGTATCTTCGCCGCCGGTGACATCAGGAGCAAGATCGTCCGCCAGGTGGCGACGGCGGTCGGGGACGGATGCATCGCGATCAACGCGGTAGAAAAATACTTGTTGGCCTAGTGTGGGAAAGGTGGTTGCAGATCATGAAACTGCGGTTGGAGTCGGTCGCGATCACAGATGTAAGGTTCGGGGACCAGACCCGGGTCGCGGACCATGTCCTTTATATCAACAAGCAGGAGCTGACCGACCTCTTGTCAAAGGACGAGAACTTTGCGGGTGTAAACATCGAACTGGCTAAACCCGGGGACGGCACGCGGATCGTCAACGTGGCCGACGTGGTCGAACCCCGGTGCAAGATCATGGGTGGGGTCGACTTCCCAGGCGTACTGGGGAGAAACGTTTCCGCGGGCAGGGGGACCACGAGGGCCTTAAAGGGTGTGGCGGTGGTTCTCTGCGATCGCCATCCGCACTGGATCCATTCGAAGTCCCTGATCGACACGTCGGGCCCGGCGGCGGAGATCGGACGGTACGGGAAGATGCTCAACGTGGTCGTCGATCCCATCCCGAACGGGGACGTAGGCGACCTGGAGTACGCTTTCTCGGTCAGGCAGGCGGGCTTTAAGGCGGCTGTCTATCTGGCCCAGGCCAGCACCGTCGAGCAGGTCGATGATGTCAAAAATTTTTGTACGGAAAGCAGCCATCCAGATCTTCCGAGAATCGCTTACTACTATCAGATCTACAGCCCTCAGCACGACGCGAAGGGCATCCCCGACCCGATATTCTACGGGAATCCGATCTCCACGACGCTTCCCCTGGTGGTCAATCCCAACGAGATAATAGACGGGGCGGTGACGAGCGGCTACACCATCCGCATGATGGAAACCTACTCTATCCAGAACCACCCCATCGTCACCGAACTGTTCGACCGTCATGGCCGGGAACTGAACTTCGCCGGGGTGGTGCTCGGGGTATGCAGCATGGAACCGGTCCGCCGGGCGCTCGCCGCCATGATGGTGGGCAACCTGGTCCACGATACCCTGAATGCGGACGGGGTGATCATGACCAAGGCCCTGGGCGGGGCCCCCAACGTGGATCTCGGGGCCGCCGCGACGGAGTGCGAAAAACTGGGGGTGGACACCTCGCTCCTGATCCAGATACTAAATACCCAGGCTTCTCTAGATTCAGAGGTGCTGTTCAGCGACCCGGCCCTGAACGCCATCATCAACACCGGGATCATCTTCGAAAGGAAGGAACTCCCGGCGTTAGACCGGATTCTGGGCGGGACGGCGGATACCCAGGTGTTCAACGACAGCCGCAAGCAGTACGCCGGCCAGCCGCTGGAGGTCGAGCAGAGGTTCATCTGCGGGTGCCTGAACCAGCTGGGGGCTTCGCGCGCGGTGGCGGTCGAGTATTAACAGACCCGTTTGTAAAGGGGTGAAGACATTGGAAAACCAGAGATGGCGAATCGTGTGCTATATAAACCAGTTTTTTGGACAGCTGGGCGGAGAAGAACAGGCGGATATCGGGTTTCTGGTCAAGGAAGGCCCGATAGGCCCGGCCGGGCTTTTACAGTCGCTCCTCGGCGACAAGGGTGACGTGGTGGCCACCGTGATCTGCGGTGACAACTACATGGCTGAGAATCTGCAGGCAGCGGTCGACGAGGGGGTTAAAATCGTAGCCGACCTCAAACCGACGGTGTTCTTCGCCGGGCCGGCCTTCAACGCCGGGCGCTACGGGGTCGCCTGCGGGGCGATCGCCAGCGCGGTCCAGGAAAGGCTGGGCGTCCCGGCGGTGACCGGCCTGTATCCGGAGAACCCCGGCGCCGAGATGTACCGCAAGAAGGTCTATGTGGTCAAGACCGGCATCAACGCGGCAAAGATGAAGGACGCCATGACCGGGATGGCCGCTATCGGCAGAAGGCTTTTACTGAGCGAGCCTATCGGCAGTGCCGAGCAAGAGGGCTACCTGCCCCGGGGGATACTCAGAAACGAGTGGGTCGAGAAGCCGGGGGCGGTCCGGGGCATCGACATGCTGCTGGACAAGATCGCCGGCCGGCCTTTCCAGACCGAGCTGTCCGTACCCCATTTCGAGGAGATTCCGCCGGCGCCGCCGGTGAAAGACATCAGGACGGCGAAGATCGCCCTGGTCTCCGACGGAGGGGTGGTGCCCAAGGGGAATCCCGACAAGTTCAAGGTGAGCCAGAACACGGTATGGGCGGTTTACGGCCTTGACGAGATCTTTTCGAACCCGTTCCAGATTTCCCACTCGGGCTATCATCCTACCGAGGTCCGCGAAAACCTGAACCGGCTGCTGCCGCTGGACGTCCTGCGGGAGATGGAGTCCGAGGGTTTGATCGGCAGCCTGTCATCGATCTTCTACTCCACCTCGGGAAACACCACGACCGTCCAGAGTTCTCGGAATGTGGGCCAGGGTATCGCCCAAAGACTGCTCGCCGAAGGGGTCGACGCGGCCATCCTCACCTCGACCTGAGGTACCAGCACTCGTTGCGGGGCAACGATCACCAAGGAGATCGAAAAAGTGGGGATACCGACGGTCCAGATAACGTCAGTCGTCGATGTGGCCGTGATGGTCGGGGTATCGAGGCTGATCCGCGGCTACACCATCACCAGCCCGGTCGGCGATTTCCATCTGGAGCCCGAGGCTGAAAAGGCGATGCGCCGCCGCTATATGAACAAAGCGATCCAGATGCTCCAGGAAGAAGGCCGGGAAGGCACCTACGAGACGATCTAGCAGAAAGGAGAGGGTCAATCGTGGAAGAGGAACTGATCCAGAAGGTCAAGGACAACGCCAGGCAGAATTTTCGGGATGGCCTGAACTGCTCGGAATCGGTCTTTAAAGCCATCATCGACGCGGGGATGATCGATATCTCCCCCGAAGCGGTCCGTCTGGCCACCGGTTTCGGCGGCGGGATGGGCCTGGCAGGGCACAACTGCGGCGCCCTGGTCGCGGCGGTGATGGCGGTCGGAGGGGCGCACGGCCGCAGCAACCCCCTGGAAGGGGATTTCAGCCAGCGGGTGGACCGCCTCTACGGCAACCCCGGCCTCTACCGCTTTTTTAATCAGATTCCACACGAGTTCCGCCAGGTTGTCGGCGAGATCGACTGCAAGGAGATCAACCGGGATTACCCGGTGTGGCAGGACAAAGACCGGTTCCGCAACTGCATGAAGATCGTGGTCAGCGCGGCGGAGATGGCCGCCAGGTATATCCTGAAGGGGCAGACCGAGGGGTACATACAGCCCTTCGGGGAGAACGTGGCCGGCAAACAGTAATTAAAGAAAGGGTAAAGACATGAGCGGCAGAAGTAAAGTAATGACTTTGACTGAGGCCATTGAGCAGTTTGTTCATGATGGAGCCCTGATTTCGTTAGGCGGGTTCTCTGCCACCCAGTGTCCGATGGCCGCGGTCCACGAGATCATCCGCCAGGGGATAAAAAATCTCCACGTAGCCGCCTGCTCGAACGGACAGGCGGTCGACGAGCTGATCGGCGGCGGCTGCGTCGAACGGATCGAGATAGCCTACGGCGGCAACGGCCGTTTCGCCCCGACCTGTTTCCGATTTCGGAGGGGCATCGAGCGGGGTGAGGTCAAGGTCGAGGACTACTCGAACTACCAGATGACCTTGAGGTTCATGGCCGGCGCCATGGGCGTGCCTTTTTTACCGACTTACTCCTCGCTGGGGACGGATATCGTCAACCGGTGGGGGTTCGACGAAGGTCTGCGTCGGCAGGATACCCGGCTTCCCCTGAAAAAGCTCGAGATAATGGACAACCCGTTCAACCGGACCGGCCAGGTGGACCGGCTGGTGCTGGTGCCGGCACTGCAGCCTGACGTCACCATCATCCACGCCCAAAAAGCGGATGCCATGGGAAACGTCCGGCTGATGGGCCTGGTCTACTCGGACATCGAACAGGCCAAGGCCTCGAAGCACGTGATAGTGACCTGTGAGGAGATTGTCGAAACCGATGATCTGAGGAAGGAACCGGAGCGGAACCAGATCATCGGCATCCAGGTCAGCGCGGTGGTAAAGGTCCCCTGGGGCGCCTACCCCGCCGCGGTATACGGGTACTACGACTACGACCCCTGGTTCCTGACGGAGTTTTATCCCAAGGTGGCCAAGGATGATGAAAAGTGGCAGCAGTATATCGAGGACTACGTCCTGGGGGTCAAAGACCGGCAGGGATTTTTAGAACTGATAGGACTGGAGAAGGTTGAGAGGCTTCGGGCTGACGAGGGTTACGGATACAATCGGAGCCTGAAAAGGAGGTGATCGGATTGGACGGTTACACCCTGCAAGAGATGATGACGATCATGGCGGCCAGGGAGATCAAGAACGACAACGTGGTGCTGTGCGGCACCGGGATATCCATGCTGGCGGCGATAGCCGCCAAGCAGATCACCGCCCCGGATGTGGTTATCTTTTTCGAGACCGGGGCGATAGACGTCCAGTTCGGCCAGACCCCCCTGAGTCTGGCTGACCCGAGGATAATGACCGGGGCGGTCCGCCTGGCCGGACTGGCTGAATCATTCGCCATCATCCAGAACCGGATCACCGGGCGAAACGTCATCAGCATCCTCGGGGCCGCCCAGATCGACATCTACGGGAACCTGAACTCGACGTCGCTGGGGGACTACTCGAAACCGACCGTGCGCTTCAGCGGCAGCGGCGGGGGATGCGACATCGGGAGCCTGGCCGGCCAGTACTGGGTGTTTATGGACCTGGGCAAAAAGAGGTTCGTGGAAAGGCTCGACTACCTGACCACGCCCGGCTTCCTGGACGGTGCGGGGGCGCGGGAGAGGGCCGGCCTGCCGGGCGGCGGTCCGGCGATGGTGATCACCAACAAGGCCTGCTTCCGTTTCGATGATACCACCAGGAAGATGTACCTGCACAGCTACTACCCGGGTTTCACGCCGGAGTCGATCCAGGAGGAGGTCGGCTTCGAGATCGACCTGAGCCGGGCGTCCGAGGCGGTGCCTCCGACCGAGCACGAGCTGTATATCCTCCGGACAGTGTGCGATCCTGAAAGATGGGTTTTGAAGTAAACCGACCGGTTTATTTATCATTAAAAAGGGGTGAGGTATCGTGATCAGCGGCAAGAAGGTCATTATCCTGGGAGACCGCGACGGTATCCCAGGGCCGGCGATCGAGGAGTGCGTAAAGTCGGCCGGCGGGGAGGTCCTGTTTTCCGCCACCGAGTGCTTCGTCTGAACCGCGGCGGGGGCCATGGACCTGGAGAATCAGAGGCGGGTAAAATCGTCGGCTGAGAAGTACGATACCGATGACATCATCGTGGTCATCGGGAGTGCGGAAGCCGAGGCGGCCGGGCTTACGGCGGAGACCGTAATCAACGGCGACCCCACCTTTGCGGGTTCACTGGCGGGAGTCCAGTTGGGACTCAAGGCTTACCACGTCATGGAAGACGAGATCAAGAACGATATAGATCCGTCGGTTTACGAGGCCCAGATCGCCATGATGGAGATGGTTCTCGACGTTGACGCGATTAAGAATGAGATGAAGAAGATACGGGCCGAGTTTGGGGTTTAGTTTACAGCCCCCTTACCCGGTCAACTACGACACGATCAGCTTGGGGGTGTTCCATGTCTTACCCGGTACTTTCCAAGGTGAGCTATTTCCTGGCCCATGTTCCCGACCTCCTGGCCGAGTGCGGGCTGACCCAGAGGTTGGAGCGGGTCAAAAATCCGCAGGGCGATTACATCAAAGGTTTCAAAAACAGCCTGCGCGGCTATGGAGAAGCGGTGGGCTACGCCCCGAACCAGGTTTTTATCGGAAACCTGAGTCCCGACGACCTGAAGGGGATTCCCCGGCCGTGGTACTTAAACCCGGTCCCCGGCGCCGGGCGCCGCGGCCGGTTTGGCGAGATAATGCCCGAGGACGAGTTCTTCGGGGTTATGAAGATCGTGGATTCTTTTGAACTGGTGAGCCTCGAACGCGGATTCACCGCCGAGGTGAAGCGCGCCCTGGAAGGCCATCCACTGTTCAGCGCCGAGGAACTAAAGCGCCTGGGGGATGGGGTCGAGCCGGGACCGGTCGAAGAGCTGATCGGGTCGGGTACGGCGGTCCCGCTGACCCTCGACGGCCGGCTGGTCGGATGCGTGAAGCGGGCCCATGACTGGGATGAGAACCTGTCCGCCCACGTGATGGCAGAAAATACAGCCACCAAGGCCTCGGCGGTCATGGCTGGCAAACACCTGCTGGCGGAAGGGCGTGAAAACGAGATAGAGTATATCATCGAGTGTTCGGAGGAGGCCTGCGGTGATATGTACCAGCGCGGCGGGGGGAATTTCGCCAAGGCGGTCGGGGAGATGTGTGGCTGCCGGGCGGCGACGGGCTCAGATACCCGCGGCTTCTGCGCTGCCCCCAACCACGCGATCATGCAGGCTGCAGCCCTGGTCCAGGCCGGGGTATTCAGTTCGGTGATGGTTATCGCCGGCGGCAGCGCCGCCAAACTGGGGATGAACGGCCGCGACCACGTAGCCAAAGGGGTGCCGCTGCTGGAAGACGTCATCGGTGGTTTCGCGCTGGTGGTGAAGCAGAACGACGGCGTGAGCCCCGTGATCAGGACCGACCTGATCGGGCGCCATCGGATCGGATCGGGGGCTTCCCCGCAGGCGGTCATGCAGGCGATCGTCAGCGACCCTCTGGAACGCGGCCAGATGAAGATCAAAGACATAGATCGGTACGCGGCGGAGATGCAGAACCCGGAGATCACCGAACCCGCCGGGGCGGGCGATGTCCCGAGGGCGAACTACCGCATGATCGCCGCGCTGGCTGCGCTGCGGAACGAGATCGAGCGGAGCGCGATCCAGGAGTTCGTCGAACAGCACGGCATCCCCGGGTTTGCCCCCACCCAGGGGCATATACCCTCGGGGGTCCCCTACCTCGGCCACGCCCGGGAGGACATAGTCGGCGGCCGGATCGAAAAGGCGATGATAATCTCCAAGGGCAGCCTGTTCCTGGGCCGGATGACCAACCTCTTCGACGGGGTGTCGATAATTCTCCAGCGCAATGACGGCGGTTCCGAGCCGGGTGAATACAGCGGCTCGAAGGCCGAGCTGAAGGCGGTGCTGGCTGCAGCCCTCCGCCAGGCGGCCGAATCGCTGATCGATGCCGACAGAAAAGGGGGATGAGGGGGTGGCGAGTCAGCTGGTGCGCCGGATGGTTGCCGAGACCATGGAAGAATTGGCCGACCTGATGGAGGGCAACCATCGAAAAGCGACGGTATGCGTGACCGCGGTCGGCAGCGAACACGGCCCCGATGAGCTGGCCAGGGGCGCGGAACTGGCCGGGCGGTCATTCCCGAATACCCGGGTCATCCTCATCGGTTCGGGTCTATCCACCTGCCTTACCGTCATCGAGGCCGGGGACGAGAAGGAAGCTCACGGGAAGATGATCGAGCTTTTGGACAAGGGTGAGGCCGATGCCGCCGTGACCATGCACTACGACTTCCCGGTAGGCACGGCCACGGTGGGACGCCTGGTAACCCCCGGGACCGGCCGGGAGATGCTGGTGGCCACCACCACCGGCATGATGGACAGCGGCCGGGTGGCGGCTATGGTCAGGAGCGCCGTGGCTGGATTGGCTGTGGCCAGGACCCTGGGCATGACCGACCCCCGGGTGGGAATCCTGAATGTAGACGGGGCGGTGCAGGTGCAGAGGATGCTGGACGACCTGAGGACCCGGGGCTACGGTTTTACCTGGGCCGATTCCCGCCGCCAGGACGGGGGGCCCCTGATGCGGGGGAACGACGTGCTGATGGGTACTCCCGACGTACTGGTCTGCGACTCCCTGAGCGGCAACCTGCTGGTAAAGCTCCTGAGCGCGATGACCACCGGGGGGAGTTGCGAGATCAGCGGCTATGGCTACGGTCCGGGGGTGGGAGAAGGCTTGGACCGCTGTATAGGGATCATCTCCCGCGCCTCGGGCGCCCCGGTGATCGCCAACGCCATCGGCTACATGGGCCAGATGGTGAGCGGGGGGCTGGCCGCTAAAGCCGCCGATGAGTTCGCCCGCGCCGGCCGGCACGGTCTGGCGGAGGTCCTGGCCCGGGTCTCCAGGCCGGATGCGGCGAAGGACCAGAATGTAAGCCCGCCTCCCATGAAGGCCCCGACCACCAGAGAGGTCAGGGGGGTCGACGTCCTGGCGATCGAAGAAGCGGTCCGCGAGGTATGGCGGAAGGGCATCTTCGCCTCCCTGGGGATGGGCTGTACCGGCCCGGTGATCATGGTGGCGGATGACGATGAGGAGAAGGTGGTTGCGATACTGAAGCAACAGGGCTACCTGTAGGCTGGCCCATCCCGGTGGGCTCTATGTGCCGGTCACCGGGTAAAAAGTGTGCCGGTTCGCCTTCCTTAAACTTAGTGGTTCTTACTATAACCTTGATTCCCTGCGGTATAACGTGATGGAATCGGGAACAACGGCTTTATGAGTTTACCCCGGGGTTATTTTCCCGGGGTAAACCGTCTATGCCTTGATAATATTGGGTTTTGGTGCCGAAGGCCGGACTCGAACCGGCATGCCCAGAAGGCAACGGTTTTTGAGACCTGAAAATCCGTTTTTTGAGTATCTTGGAGAGCTACAGAGCTTGATTTTACTGCATTGTTTATTTTGGGGTAGTACCTAATAACGTGGTATATGTTAGCAGTCCTGTTAGCAAAAAATTTAACCCGTCGCCTACCAAAAAATAGAAAAGTGAATTTTAAGTCGAGCATAAAAAACTAAAAAGAATTTTTATCTTATTCCTAGTATATAAAAAGTTTTATATTGCGATTATAAAACCTCATCCGGAGTGATGTCTCCGATTGGGGGATGTAAACTGTAGACCTTTATTAAGATATCCAGGATGAAGCCCCTATCTAACCCCTTAATACACCGACATTTAGTTTGGACTTACTTTCAAGCATCTTTTGTGGCTGATTATAACTCAGGTTATTTATAAGGAAAACAAACTTTTATTCTATAGGTTGAATTCCTTGTTGAGGTGCTCGATGTACCTTCTAATCGCAGCCTTGTTGATGCAGTAAAAATGAAATTGGCCTTGATCTTTTTCGGTGATAAGCCCCGCATCACCTAATTCTTTTAAATGATAGGAAACTTTTGACTGCTGTAAACCTAAATCTTTCATTAAGTCAAAAACACACAACCCTTCACAGGGTTTTAAAAAACTAGAACCCTTGTCACTGCAGCAGTTTCCCTTCGTGGTTATTAACTGCAAAATTTTATAACGGATAGGACTTCCTAGGGCGTTAGAAACTTTATCAATATCCATAGACTGACCTAATTAAGAAGAGCTTTCGGGTTGAATTGTTCTATTCACGATACCAAACAGATTAAATAACGTACAATTAAATTTTTAATTATCTGAGTAGTACTATTAGCCGGGGATTCTAAAAATCAGGACATAGAATTAAATGAATCAGCCGCTTGGGACCTCAACAAACTTGGTTAAGGCAAGCGGCTAAATATTAATTAGGATTCTTTGGCTGCAATGTCGGCTATTAGCTTAGCCAAATCCTGTACTTTTGGCATTCTTCCTGAAACCACTTTGTTGTTGATCTTGATAGCTGGGGTTGTCATTATCCTTGCTTTCATAACCTCGGCCAAGTCCGTTACGGCCTCAACTGTTGCATCAACACCAGATAACTTTACCGCTTCCTTCGCATAGTCAAGGACATCTCCTCCGCCGCAGCAACCCATAAAGACCTTCACTATCATACCGTTTCCCTCCTGATTGATATTTTTTAGAAACTATGTCCAAACATCTCTAGATTATCGCATTGAACACATAACCGACAACAATACTTCCCAGTGCGACGATCCCAACGAATATCCAGATGAGCGGCATCTTGATAACCTTGCGTAGCATCACCAGCTCGGGGATCGAGATGCCTATGACGGACATCATAAAGGCCAGCGTGGTGCCGAGGGCCGCCCCCTTGGTCAGGAAAGCCTGAATGATCGGTATCACGCCAGCCGCACTGGCATAGAGGGGCAGACCCAGCACAACCGCTATCGGGACATTCCACCACGCCTCTTTACCCATGTAGTTGCTTACGAGGTCGACGGGCATATACCCATAGATAGCAGCTCCGAGCGCGATACCTCCTACTAAATAAAGCCAAATCCCGGAGAGTGTTTCTCGCACGGATTCTTTCCCGGATTCCAACCGGTCTTCCCAGGTTAATGGGATGGGTTCGAAGTCTTCTTCAGTAGATTCCTGTTCCGGTGCGCTAACCTGAAACTCAGCGACCCAATCCTCCAGGAAACGCTGCGGGCGTATGCGAGCGATAATAAGCCCACCAATGACCGCCTTGGTCATTCCCAATGAGGCGTAAAGTAGAGCGATTTTCCAGCCGTACAGCCCGTAAAGAAGCGCCAGCGCGACTTCATTCACCACCGGGCAGGAGATCAGGAAAGACATCGTGATACCGATGGGAATACCAGATTCTATGAAACCCAGGAAGAGGGGGATGGCCGAGCAGGAACAGAAGGGGGTGGGAACGCCCAGTATAGCTGCCAGGATATTTCCAGGAAGCTCCCTGCGGCCAGCCAACATGGTCCGTATGCGTTCTGGCGTGAGAAAGGTACGGGTGACTCCGACGATATAAGTAATTAAAACCACCAGCAGCAGTACCTTTGGCGCGTCGGCTACGAAAAAGGCGATAGCGCCTCCCAGGTGGCTGTCCAGTGCGAAGCCTAACAGACTGTATGTAAACCAGTTAGAGAAGGGATCGAGCTGGATATACACTAAATACCATATCACTCCATAGATCAATACCTTGATGAGCGGCATATAGGGTCGAGTTGTTAGGGGCCTTACACTATCCTTTTCAACATTCACTTCTCCATCATCCTTTCATTTCGGGTTCCATTGGTTTCTCGCCTGTTACCTTCCTCATTAATATATTCGGCATTGATGCATCGATGTGTAAGGTAATATCTGAAAAAAATTACGGCTTGGACTTGTATTTAGATTTATTTACCGCTTCCAATACGTAATGAGTTACCTCTTCCCATGCGTCTACCGCCACCAGAAATGCCTGGTGACCTTTCGGGGTTAACGTGTAGACCTTGCGTTCGCGGCCGTTTACTAATTCATTTTGTGAGGTAACGTACCCTCCTTCTTCAAATTCTTTAAGCAGGGGATAGATAGTCCCCTCGGTCGGAGAGCAGCAGCCTTTAGTCATATCCCTCACTGTTCTGGTTATATCGTAACCGTGCATCGATTGGGTTGAAAGGACTCGGAGGATAAAAAACTTGGAAAGGCTCATCTTGATAATGCCGTTCCAGTATTCCACGCTGGTGTAATCTGGTTTCCCTTCCAAAATGACCACTTCCTTCTGTATACCTTGATGGTCTATGTATATAATTTAGTTATTTTTTTCTCCTGTGTCAAGGCCCTTGTATTTCTTAAATCGCCGGCGTATTATAAAAGCATAGACTTATATAAGCAAATAATTATCGAAGAGAGGTGAATAAAATTGCTTCAGCGAATGGAAACTCTCTTTAAGGCACTCGGAGAGATGACCAGGCTCAAGATCATTAAGTTGATAGCCGAGCAGGAGTTTTGTGTATGTGAACTGGTCGCTATTCTCGATATGAATCAGCCGAGGGTATCACAGCACCTTAAGGTATTAAAAAACGCGGGGATAGCCAAGGAGCGCAAGGATAAGCAGAGGTCTTTCTTCAGCCTGTCAGAGGAATTCAAGGATGGTCAATTGGAGGTCTTTACCGCTTTCATGAACGCTGGTATTAGGACACTTCCTGAATTTTCGTCCGAGGTTGGGAGAATAGCGGATCTCGATCGGAATGAAACAGTCAGGGAGTGTAAGGAATCTGCTTTCTCTGACAGTGAAGCTTGTTAAGGAATCGGCGGAAAAACAATCCCTATAGAAAGGAGGTTAGATTTTGGAGATCAAGGTTCTCGGTATGGGCTGTGCCAACTGCAATCAGCTGGAAATGGATGTTTTCAACGTTCTCGCCGAGATGAACGTCGATGCTGAGGTGGAAAAGGTTGAAGACGTACAGAAGATAATGTCATATAAGGTAATGGGAATGCCGGCCTTGGTAATCAACGGCAAGGTAAAGGTGGCCGGAAGGGTGCCTAAATCGGCAGAGATCAAGAGATTTATTACCGAAGAGATGTAACCGCATAGCATCTTAGTATGAAGCATAAGAAAGGGGTTAACTACTAATGGCGGAAGAAAAGATTGTAGTTGAAGTATACGACGGTACAAACCCGAAAGGTTGTGGCTGAGGGCCAGCATGTAGCCCCAGTGAGGGCTGTGGACCGGCTGCTACTGTCGAGGAACAGACAAACAAGCTTGCGGGCGAGTTGGTCAAAGACTTTGGGGACAAAGTGGATGTCAAGTTCTTTGATACCAACAAAGACGGAATTAAGAATTCATCGGTCGAGCAGATAATTTCCATGGGTTATTCGTTCCCCGTGATCAACATAAACGGCAAGCCCCGGCTGGCTGGGGGAGTCAATATCGAGAAGATAAGGGAAATTATAAAAGAGATGACAGCATAAACGGAAGCGGGGATTATAATGTTTACTTGGGTTGCCGACTTAGTAGCATGGCGAATATTAAACTTATCAGCAGATACGAGGTTGGGCGAGGCGGTGCACTACTTTGTTGCCGACGTCCTGAAGATATTCGTCATGCTGGCGGTGATCATCTTCCTAGTGGCGATCATCAGGAGCTTTTTCCCGCCCGAAAGGACGAGAAAGATATTGAGCTACCGGCACCACTACCTGGGCAACGTCATCGCTGCCCTGTTGGGGGTAGTGACCCCGTTCTGAAGCTGCTCTGCCGTCCCGGTGTTCATCGGGTTTATCGAAGCAGGAGTTCCGTTGGGGGTTACCTTCTCGTTCCTGATATCTTCACCCATGGTCAATGAGGTGGCGCTGGTCCTACTCTTTGGGATGTTCGGCTTCCGCATCGCGGCGATATATATAGTAACCGGTCTAATAGTGGCTATAACTGCGGGTCTGGTGATCGGCCGGCTGAAGCTGGAAAAATACGTAGAAGGTTACGTGTACGAGATCAGGATGGGCGAGGTGGAGATAGCCCAGCCCTCCTGGAATGAACGCGCAAAGAGCGCCTACGAATACACACTTCAAATCCTGCGCAAGGTCTGGCCGTATGTACTGGTAGGTATCGGTCTGGGAGCGGGCATCCACGGTTACGTACCCGAAGGCTTCCTGGTGGAGTGGGCTGGTCGTGACAACCCCCTGGCCGTGCCGTTGGCGGTGATCCTGGGAGTACCATTATACTCCAATGCCGCGGGGATTATCCCCATCGTGTCGGCATTAAGGGAGAAGGGGATGGCCATGGGAACGGTGCTGGCCTTCATGATGGCCGTGACCGCACTCTCCCTGCCCGAGATGATAATACTCAGGAATGTGTTGAAACCAAAGCTTATAGCGGTATTCGCTGGCATCATGGCGGTGGCTATTACCATAGTGGGGTATATATTTAACTGGCTTATACCCATTTAGGGATTATTAAACCAAAAGGGGGAATTGAACCATGGCGTCCTCTGTTACCAAAAGACTCTCGTTCCTGGACCGCTACCTGACCTTGTGGATTTTCCTCGCCATGGCGGTAGGCCTCGGCGCTGGCTATGTCTACCCGCAGATCGCCGGCTTCTGGGGGAAGTTTCAGGTCGGGACCACTAACATACCTATCGCGATCGGCCTGATATTAATGATGTACCCGCCTTTAGCTAAGGTCCGATATGAAGAACTGCCAACCATCTTTGCCGATAAAAAGCTCTTATCCTTGTCTCTGATAATGAACTGGGTGGTAGGCCCGATAGTCATGTTCGCCCTGGCGGTGCTGCTCCTGCCCGACAAACCCGAGCTGATGGTCGGGGTCATCCTGGTCGGCCTGGCGCGCTGCATAGCCATGGTCCTGGTGTGGAACGACCTGGCTGACGGACACCCCGACTACGTGGCGGGACTGGTGGCCTTCAACGCCATCTTCCAGGTGCTGACCTACTCAATATACGCCTACATCTTCATAACTGTTATCCCTTCCTGGCTAGGTTTAAAGGGAGCGGTGGTGGATGTTTCCATGGGCGAGATCGCCAAGACGGTGTTCATCTTCCTGGGGATACCGTTTATCGCTGCTTTCATCACCCGCACGGTGATGGTCCGTTCCCGCGGGCGGGACTGGTACGAGAAGAACTTCATCCCGCGCATCGGAAAGATGACTCTCATCGCACTGCTGTTTACCATCCTGGTGATGTTCTCACTGAAGGGCGAGGTTATCATAACCCTGCCGATGGACGTGCTACGGGTGGTTATCCCGCTTACGATCTACTTCGTGGTCATGTGGATGGCGACCTTCTTCATAGGAAAGTGGATCGGAGCGGACTATCCGCGGACCGCGACTATCGCCTTCACGGCTTCCAGCAACGACTTCGAGTTGGCTATCGCAGTGGCGGTGGCTGTCTTCGGAATCCACTCGACGCAGGCCTTCGCCACGGTTATCGGGCCGCTGGTAGAGGTGCCGGTGCTGATAGGACTGGTTAACGTGGCGCTGTACTTCCGGAAGAAGTATTTCGCGCATGAATTAGATAGTAGTCAATTAAATCGTAGGGATTACAGATAAGCGTTATATACACATTAATTTTAGGAAAGGGATGCTTTTAATAACTTCAGAATGATGGATATAGCTTCATATTTTGATTGCCTCATTGGATGGGCATTATATGGGCTCGGAAAGATATCTTTAATTAAATGAAAAGTGGAAACAATAATCAAAGTAAACAATACATCTCACTACAGTAAGGGAGGCAATTCAAAACTGATGATTGACGCGAAAGATTATCTTGAAGTCGGGTTGGCCTTTCACGGCCACAAATGCCCAGCCATGCCGCTTGGGTTAAGATCAGGAGCAGCAGCTTTGAATGCACTTGGAGTCGAGCGTTCAAAGGACAAAGAACTCTTTTTGCTTGCCGAAACCGGTGATGACCATGCGGCTGGATGTTTCGTCGATGGTTTAATGACGGCTACCGGGTGTACCTACGGGAAATCAAACATAAATAAAACCTTTTATGGCAAAATGGCATTCACGCTTGTTGATACCCGAACCCAAAAAGCGATTCGCGTCCAATTGAAACCTGATTTCTTTGCCAACATGCTAAAGTCTCCATTTGTTGAGCAACGGAAAAAGGGGGTATTGCCTCAAGATATTCCTTCTGAAGTTGTAGAACCATTGGTAAACAGAATATTAAACCTTCCAGAAGAAGAGTTCCTGACTATAAGCCAGGTATCTGATTATCCTTTTGAAAAGAAAAAGGGAATTTTTGAAACGGCTTTGTGTGAGGAATGCGGTGAGCGTACATTTGTTCATAAATTGCAGGACGTTAATGGCAAAAAGTTTTGCATTCCCTGTGCGGAGAAGCCAAAGTAAAGAAGCATCATTGATGGTAAACAGGAAGTGAATTTATGATTGAATTGTATGCTGGGCTGGTGACGCTTACGGCCACAACGGTGTTAACTCTCGCCGGGGTGGGTGCCGCCTTTATTCTGATACCGATATATTTGGCTTTGGGTATCGAACTGCATACAGCAATGAGCACGGCATTATTGCTTAACAGCATCGCCATGACATTCGCATCGTTTAATTTCGCTCGTGAACGGCTTATCCTTTGGCGGTTGGCGCTGCCCATTCTGATTGCAGCCACTATCCTGTCGCCGCTTGGTGCATATTTAAGCCAATACGTACCGCGTAACGATTTATTAGTTCTATTTGTCCTATTCTTGGTCTTTGCCGCTTCAATGATGCTGTTCTATAAGCCGAAGAATGAGGATAAACAAAACCGCGGTGGTATGCAGTTGGCAGTGGGGACAGGAGTAGGAGCCTTAGCTGGATTTCTTGGAGGGTTATTAGGTGTTGGAGGCGGCAATATTATAGTACCGGCACTGGTATGGTTGGGAATTGAGGCCAGGAAGGCATCTGCAACAACATCCTTTATTGTTATTTTTTCATCTCTCGCAGGTTTTTTAGGTCGAGCTTCGTTAGGCCAACTGGATTCTCACTTACTTGTATTCACAGTTGCCGGATCCATTGGGGGTGCTATTCTGGGATCTTGGCTGGTTAGTAAGAAGCTCAAAAATCAACAGGTAAAAATAGCGATTGGTGTAATCCTTTATTTTATCGCTATTAAGATGACTTACGACTTATTCCGTTAAAATCGAGTGATTATTCCACACAAGCCGTTACTACTGTGATTGGCTCGCTGGTGGAAGGTGCTGATACTGAACCGACTAACGGTGAAGTGGACGAAGAAGATAAGACAGCGCAGACACTTTACCAATAGTTTCAGGGAACCTTAACTCCGTTAAATTGGGTTAATGTGACTTAGCCTATCACCGAATTGGAGGCGGTATAAATTGACGTTGAATAAAATCGAAAGTACCGAAGTAATAACACCAGAAGAATTAAAAGAGGCGATTAAAGAGGGAGAGTCCCTGGTGATTATCGATGTACGCCAGCCGGAACAGTACCAGGTGGGGCACCTGCCGGGGGCGGTCAACATTCCGCTGATCAATCTGGTTGATAGGCTGTCGGAGTTTGATCCTGAAAAAGACTTCATCATCACCTACTGCAATGGGGGCAACAGCGGTGATCTAGCCAGGAAGTTCCTGCTGTCCGAAGGGTTTAATTCTGTCCGCAACCTTTCAGGAGGTTACAAAAACTGGACCGGGCAGGGGAAGTGAGGTGATATTCCCAAATTGCCAACAATAAAAAGAACCCATACAGAATGGTTAATTCAGAAAAAGAATCAAGACAAACGAAAGGGGGAATATCGAAGTGAGTCAGGACATGCAGTTCAGCTATGATAAATTCACCTTCACCGTAAAAAAGGGGTATTTTTACCACCCAAACGAGTGTTGGGCTAAAGAAGAGAATGGTTTGATAGTCGTTGGGCTGAGCGACTTTCTCCAGATAACGGCGGGTGACGTGGCGTTTTTGGAGTCGCCGGAATTGGGGGCGGAGGTAAAGCGTGGAGACAGTGTGGGCGTCATCGAAACCATCAAGACCACTGTCACCCTGATCTCCCCGGTCAGCGGGACCGTAAAAGAGGTCAACGAAGCCCTGGAAGGGGATCCTCAGCTTATCAATACTGACCCCTACGGTGAGGGATGGGTGCTTAAGATCGTTCCGGCCGACTGGGAAGCGGACAAGAAAGAGCTGATGGATGCAGAGGCCTATTTCCCGATAATGGAGGAGAAGGTCAAGGCACAGATGGAGAAAAAATAGTCGAGTTAGGGAGGGTCAATCATGGCTAAGAAGGTGGTTATCATTCCCTGCAGCGGGATCGGAAAACCATACGGTGAGATCGGGCGTCAGGCGGTTTACACAATTACTGACGACCTCCGCCCCGAAGACGTTACCACGGTTTGTTTGGCCAAGCTGATGATTGATGACCCGGAGACCATGGCTCTGGTTAAGGATAACTATGTCATCACGGTGGATGGGTGCGGCCTTGCCTGTGCCCGTAAAAACGTTGAGGCGGTGGGCAAGCAGGTGGACAGCGAGATAAAGGCCATCGACACCTTCAAGGATCACCGCGATCTTAAGCCCGAGGGAGTAGTAGATCTGGGTGAACCAGGCTTTAAGCTGGCAAAGTATCTAGCAGAGAGGATAGACCACGAAGTCGACTGCGTAATGAAGAAGGAGGTGTAAGCATGGCGGAGGCGATTGTACTCGGAGGAGAAATCAAACCGAACAAGGTGGGCATAGTCCCATGCAACGGGGAAGAGATCTGTGAGGGAACGATAACCCGGTTTGCCTGCCGCAAGGTGCTGGAGAAACTGCGCCCTGCCAACACCGTGACCATCTGCCTACCTTTATTCATCGCGGGCGGCAAGGGGGAGAAGGAGTTTGCCCAGAAGTTCCCCACGATTACCGTGGATGGATGCGAAAAGCGCTGCAGCCAGAAAAGCACCGAGAGACTTAGCGGAAAGCCCCGTGAATCGATCGTGGTGACCGAACTGCTAAAAGAACGCGGCATCGGGCATCCTGAATCCCGACGTGCTCTTACCGAAGAAGGCAAAGCAGCTATGGACATCGTTGCCGATGAGATTGTAAAGAAGGTAGACGAGATATTACAGAAAGGCTAGGGGGTTATTGCATGCCTACCTATACCAATAAAGTTGTCTGGAAGGGTGAGCATCTCGGGCATACCTTTTGCGAAAACGGTACTGAGATGGACTTCTCTGCCCCGCCGACTCTGCACGGGCATCCCAACATGATGACCCCGGAGGACGCCTACATGATGGCCATCAACACCTGCGTACACATGATGGTGATCTGGGCGGTAGAGCGATTCAAGTTGGATTTAGTCTCCTTCGAGTGTACAGCTGAAGGAGAAGTGGAGGAGCATATCGATAAGACTTCCTGGTTTAACAAGGTCGTAATGCGACCCCGGGTTTCTGTCAGAGGGAGTTCAGAAGCGGTAGTAAAAAGGGCTCTTACGATGGCACGAAAATACTCAACCATCGCGGAATCGGTAAAGAGCGAAATCGTAATCGAGCCAGAAATAGAGATCGTGAAGTAAAAGGAGGCCGCGTTATGGCGGAGGAAGTATTTGACGTGGCATTCCTCGGTGGCGGCCCCGCCGGCTACCAGGGCGCGATTCGGGCGGCCCAACTGGGGCTTAAGGTAGCGGTGATAGAGGCACGGGACCTGGGGGGAGTCTGCCTGAACCGCGGATGCATCCCAACCAAAACCATAAAATCATCGGTTGACCTGCTTTACCGGGCGAGGAAGGCTAAAAGCTACGGTCTGGAAATAGATTCGGTGCAGCCGGATATAAAGGCGATTATCGGCCGTAAAGACAAGGTGGTCGGTCTGATACGGGGCGGCATCAACCAGCTCTTCCGCGCCAACGGTATAACCCTTTACGAAGGACGCGGCAGGTTCTTATCCCGTGAAGTGATAGAAGTTGACGGGGGAAATGGGACTACCCGGATCATGGCCAAAAAGACTGTGATCGCCACCGGTTCCCGACCGCTTCTTCCTGGTTTCTTCGCCGGGGGTAAGCCTGGAGTCCTCACTACCGACGATATTTTAAACATGTCCAGCATTCCGCAGTCCTTGCTGATCATCGGTGGCGGTGCGGTTGGGGTGGAGATGGCCTCCATCATGGCTGAACTGGGCAGCAGCGTAACCCTGCTGGAAATGCAGAACCGAATCCTTCCCCGCGAAGACGTGGAAATGGTTGATTACCTGACCCGGATGCTGAAACGACAGAAGATAAAGATCATCACCGGGGTATCGGTTAACGAGGTTAAACCGGGAGAGAAGGTAAGCCTGCTGCTTAATAACGGTCAAACCCTGGACGGGGATGCCGTACTGGTGGCGATCGGGCGCTCACCGAATATCGAAGGGATTGGACTGTCCGATGCCGACCTGGACCACAAAATCGGGCCGCTACCGGTAAATGATCGTATGGAGACCGCTGTTCCCGGCATATACGCGGCAGGCGACGTGGTAGGCGGATGGCTGCTGGCCCACGTCGCATTCGCTGAGGGGATCGTGGCGGCGGAAAACGCCGCCGGGATGGACAGTCGGATGGACTACCGGGTGATACCCCGGTGTATCTTCAGCATCCCTGAATACGGTTCGGTCGGTTTATCCGAGGAAGAAGCAAAGGACTGTTACTCGACCAGGGTAGCCAGCTTCCCGTTTAAGACACTGGGAATGGCTCAGGCCATGGGCGAATGGGAGGGCCTCACCAAACTGATAGTGCACAAAGAGACCGGGCAGATTCTGGGTGGACATATCATCGGACCCCACGCAAGCGACTTGATTGCCGAAATAGCCCTGGCGATGCGTCACGGCATACCAGTCAAGGGGATAGTAGACACTATCCATACCCATCCGACTCTATCCGAGGCAGTGCTAGAAACGGCTCAGGCCGCCTGCGGACAGGCCATCCATATCCTGCCCACCAAAGGAGACAAGTAATAGACTAAAAGGGGAGGGGAGTCAGGATGATACTTCAGAAAGCGCTGGTTGCGGTAGATTTCTCGGCATCCTCATACCAACTGCTTCGTTCTGTAGAAGAGTACAAACCACTAGGCTTAAGGGAAGTAGTACTGGTGCATGTTATCGATATCAGGCAGCCTGGCGGTGGTGGTACGGACTATAAAGATTTCGATAAGAAACTGCTGAACAGAGAAAAGGAGAACCTTGAGGCACTGGGGCTGAAGGTCAAGGTAATAGTCTCGGTCGGGTTCCCGGCATCAGAGATCGTCAATATCGCCCAACATGAAAACGTATCGGTGATTCTAATCTCGTCGCGCGGGAACAATATCCTGACTGGCATATTCCTGGGGAACACAACGGCCGACGTGATGCGCACCAGCACGGTACCGGTACTGATAGACAAGGGCTGGATAAGGAGCGAATCGACCTATAAGACCTCCAGTAAAAACCGGTTCAGCAAAGTGCTCGTACCGGTTGACTTCTCCAAATGCTCAGACTATACCCTCGACCAGTTAAAGGACATGCGAGATGTAGTGGAAGAAGTCGTTCTCGTGTCGGTTATAGAGCGGTGTTATGACTTCAAACAACTGGAGCAGATGAAATCGGATATCAACGATAAACTGGCGGAGATTAAAGGTGAGCCGGGAATGTCAGGCATCAAAACTGATATTTATATCGGGGCAGGGGCTGCCTCAGAGAATATCCTCAGGCTTGCAGATGAAAAAGAGGTTTCCATGATCATGATGGGTACCAGGGGAATCGGATTGATCAAGGGACTTTTATTCGGCAGTACCGCCGAAGCGGTGGCGCACCGAGCCAAGGTGCCGGTCCTCCTGATCCCAGGCTTTAAGTAATGTAAAGAAGGTCAGTGTTATGAATAATACCGGCTATTTACCAGCACCGTCTTGGCTGATTGACCTGGTGCGACAAAGTAAGGCGAAAAACAACCATGATATCTACAATTCAACCTGTAATCAGCTTGCGGAACGCGGTTTAAATACAGTATGCGAAAGCGCCCGGTGTCCTAATCGCGGCAGCTGTTTCTCCCGGGGCACTGCTACCTTTATGATCCTGGGAAACACATGCACAAGAAAATGTGCATTTTGCGCCGTTGACCACGGCAGGCCATCCAGCGTCGACCCGACTGAACCGGCAAAGATCAAAGCCGCGGTCGAAGAAATGAACCTTTCCCATGTGGTGATAACTTCGGTGACCAGGGATGACCTGGAGGACGGGGGCGCGGGGCATTTCGCGGCAGTGATAAGGGAATTAAGGACCCTGGAAAAACCTCCGACCATAGAGGTGCTGGTACCCGACTTCAGGGGCCGATTTGAAAGTCTTAATATACTAATGGATGCCAGGCCGGAGGTTCTAGCCCACAACGTGGAAACGGTACCGGGTTTATACCCGGAGGTGCGTCCCGGCGCCGACTTTATTCGGTCCCTTGAACTGCTCTCGATTGCTGATGACATGGGGATGATCTCCAAGACCGGGCTGATGCTTGGCCTGGGAGAAACAAGGAAAGAAGTAATAACACTTTTTAAAGACCTTAGATTAGTCGGGGTAGAGATGATTACCATAGGTCAGTATCTGGCCCCGTCTTTGCGTCACTACCCGGTCCAGAGATATGTCGAGCCGAATGAATTTGATGAGCTGGCTGCTGTCGCGAGGGATATGGGCTTCAAAGGGGTCGCCTCCGCCCCGCTGGTGCGGAGTTCTTATGATGCCGGCAGTCTCTATCAAGAGGTGTTAAAACAGTGATCCAGCTATGGCGGCTGATAAAACACGGACCGGGTGAGCCAGCCTGGAACATGGCGGTGGACGAAGCAATGGTTACCGTGTTTTCGAGAGGCGGCGTCTTACCCACGCTTCGCCTATACTCCTGGGATCCTCCAGCCCTATCCCTCGGGTATTTCCAGAAAGCAGACTCGGTACGGCCTGAGGTCCTGGAAAGGCTAGGGATTGTGCCGGTGAGACGGGTAACCGGGGGAAGAGCGGTTCTGCATTACGGTGATCTTACTTACAGCATCGTCGCCTGGACGGGGAGGGACATCCCGGAGGGGTTGTTAACATCCTACAGTTATCTCTGCTCAGGGTTATTACAAGCGTTTACATCCATGGGAATAGAAGCTCATCTAGGATTAGAAAAAACAGGAAGGTTCTCACCTGCTTCGTGTTTCGCCGTGGCAACAGCAAGCGACATCACCTGGAAGGACAGGAAGTTCGTCGGCAGCGCCCAAAAGCGATTCGGCACATCAATACTACAGCACGGATCAATACTTATAAAACCCCAGGAGAAGCTTCTTTCTGAGATTTTTACCGGAAGTAGTGATGAATCCAAATTGAGTGAAAAGGTAACCTGCATGGAGAGTATCCTGGGGCGCGGGGTCGACGTCGATGAAGTTTCGGGATCATTGATCCGCGGCTTCGGGAAGGCCTTAAACATAAAGCTGGTACCCGGCGAATTAAGCGTAGAGGAGCGCGAACTGGCGGATGAACTGGCGATAAAATACAGGGAAATGTAGGGATTCTAAGGAGTTGGATAGGGAATGAGTGATAAGACTAAGAATATAATAAAGATATCTGTCCTGGTGATTATTATAGGAGTTATAATAGCAAAATTCACTTTGCCGGCGGCAAATCAACCTCAGGATATACCTACGACCAATACACCTTCCAGTGTCGCATCAGAACCTGCAGTTCAGTCACCAGAGCCTCAAAAAGACAACACTGTTTCCCCAGAAAACACAAGTACTAAAGAGCCAGAGAAAAAGTCTATTCCCGAAGATAAAAACAAACCAAGCATTAATCCTAAAAGTGATTCAACACAACAGAAAGAAGCAGAATCATTACCCCAACCGACGGTCAGCCAAAAACAGCCGGTATGGATACTGTTCAGGTCTACCACCTGCCAGCAGTGCCGCGAAATGCAGAAGATATTCGACCAGCTTAAACCCGAGTTTAGCGGAAAAGTTAAATTTGTTTTTTACGACGTGAATGATCCAGCAAATGAGAAGCTGTTAAACCAATACAATATCTATTACATCCCAACCACATTTCTATATAACAAAGACGAAAAGCGAGTCTACGAGCATGTGGGAGTAATCCCAATTGAAGAAATGAGATCAAGATTAAAGGCTTTGTCGGAATCCCCTTAATTATAATAACGGAGGTTCCCTGATGCTCGACTGGATCACCAACACACTCCCATCGATAATCAGCGGCTACTCGGTGATAGCCTTTCTTCTGGTCTTTCTGGGCGGGGTAATAACCAGCATCGGCCCCTGCAACATCTCGATGGTTCCTGTCGTCATGGCCTATGTGGGCGCCAGGGCTGAGGCGAACAGGAGGCAGAGTTTCTTGCTCTCTTTGGCCTTTACCCTGGGTTCTTCGACCACCTTTATGCTGCTGGGGGTAATTATCGCCCTGATCGGCGGCATATTCGGTTTTGCCCAAACGGTTCTATACTACCTGGTGGCGGCGGTTTGTATCGCTGTCGGTTTGAGCCTTCTTCATGTATGGAGCATCAATGTTTCCTGGTTGACAGGTGTGCAGAGGTTCATCCCTGAAAAGAAGGGTATTCTGGGGGCCTATACCTTGGGGATGATACTGGGCCTGGCCGGTTCCCAGTGCGGCACCCCAATCCTGCTGGCGATTTTATCGATAGTAATGCTGAAAGGGAAAATCTTTTACGGGGCGGTGCTGCTGTTCTTCTACGCCATGGGACGGGGAGTTCCGGTGGTTTTAGCGGGAACTTTTACTGGAATAGTTAAAAACATGGATTTCTTCGCTAAATGGTCATCCAGATTTGAAAACCTAGCAGGGATAATTCTCTTGGCAGTTGGTTTATACTTCCTTTGGATTGCTTGATTTGAATATGTCGATAATCATCTACACCAAAGATGGATGTCCATACTGCGCAAAGGTATTAAATCGCTTCAGGACCAAGGCGCTTCCTTCAAAGAAATCAACGTATCCCAGAACCCTGAAAAGATAAGGGATATTGTGAAGCTGTCCGGGGGAAGGAAGGTCCCAGTCATTGTGGAAAACGACAAGGTGACCGTCGGCTTCAACGGAGGGGGCTGAGGGGTATAGCCTCCCGGCGGGCTGCCGGGTTCTATGGAGGTTTCTATATTATCGGTGCGAATCGAGGGATGGGCTATGACCGGGGAGGTACTGGATTTCCAGGAGATCTATGAAAAATACCGGCCAAGGGTACAGGGATATCTAGCACGGCTTCTGGACAGATCAGAGGTCGAGGACCTGACCCAGGAGGTATTTATCAAGGTGGAGCAGGCACTTCCCGGCTTCAGAGGTGATTCAAGTCTTTCGACCTGGATTTACCGGATAGCCACCAACGCAGCGAACGCCAGGTTGCGCAGCCCTTCCTATCGGATACGAAAGCTGAACAGCCCCAAGACCGACGAAAGGTTAAACCAGCAAGTTATAGTCATACCCTCTATCGAGGTGCAGTTGGTTCGCAAAGAGATGAACGAGTGCATACGCTCCATAGTGGATAAACTTCCGGGTAACTATCGGACAGTGATAGTGCTCAGCGAGATGGAAGGTTTTAAAAACCGGGAAATCTCGGAGATACTGGGGATAAGTTTGGATACGGTGAAGATCCGGCTGCACCGTGCAAGGGCTAAACTTAAACGGGAAATGTCCCAGCAGTGCAACTTTTATCGGGATGAACGCAACGAGCTGGCATGCGATGCCAAGACTCCTAATAAGTAAACTATATAGTTCTTTAATGGTGTATCCTTCCTGATAATGCCTCTGTCTAAATGGATAAAGGAGGTGATACACCATGAAGATATTCCAGAAAAACATGGGGCCACTGGACAGGTGCCTTAGGATCATCATAGGGATTGTTCTAATCCTCCTAGGAACTATTTATGTGAAAGGGGTGATTGGAACAGTCCTTATTATTCTAAGCATTCCGTTTATCCTTCCATCTATTTTTGGGGTCTGCCCGTTATATTCTCTCCTGGGTATCTCCACCAAGAACATCGACTGTTGTGGCGGCTGCTGCCGGTAGTTCAAGGATTATTTTTAATAAACAGGGGGGTTGAAAGATGAATGACCAGTTAAAAGACCTGATAGCGATAGGCTCTTCCGTGGCAGCTAACTGCCAACCTTGCATCCAGTACCACCTTGGCAAGGCTAAGGAGCATGGGGTAAACCGAGAAGACATCATAGAAGCAATAAAAGTAGGGTAGGCGGTACGTTCAGGAGCTGCCGCAGGTATGGATAGACTTATCCAGGATGTGGCTCTAGGATCTAATCCCGCCGTATGCTTGACCGGCACCGGCTGCACATGCTGCGGATAAGAGAGAAGGTAACAATAAATCAAGAAGGAGGTGTATTATGCTTAGAGTTGTTTACGCCTGCTCGGGATGTGCCGACCTCGGTGAGGTGGCTGATCGAGTAAGCCGCAGCCTCAGAAAAACCGGTTTTGTAAAAACGAAGAAGAACTGCCTGACTGGTATAGGTCTTGGCATTCAAGACTTTATCAATGCAGCCAAAGAGGCGGATGAGGTTTTAGCTATCGACGGATGTGAGGTTACCTGTGCTAAAAGGACCCTGGAGAAGGCGGGTATTAGTACGAATTCGTTCGTATTGACCGAAATGGGATTCGTAAAAGGTGGTACCCCTCATTCGGAAGCTGTTGTTGAAACGATCTGTAGAAGGGTTATCGAATCTTTCTAACCCGTTAGAATAGTTAAAGGGATAAACCAGCGACGATAAACGATGTCGGGTTTATCCCTTTTAATTATTAGAGTTCAGGACTAGTTATCCTTTTCTGATCTGACAAGAAAGACTCTTTAAGTTCGGAGTTCCGAACTCTTTACCCAGCTTCTCTATAGAGGTGAGCATGTTGAAATTCGACTTTCGCCATTCAAACTGCTGCGACGCATCTCCCTCTGGGAACCACCAGCCTATAGCCGCACACACCACCTGAGGAAGGACGCTGTCAGTAATCCTCGCCACCTGGACGATTTCACCATGCCGGGTTTTAATGATTACGCTGTCGCCGTCGCTTATCCCGTAAGCTACCGCCGTATCAGGGTGGATTTCCACAAACGGGTGCGGTTCCCTTTGACGAATCTTCTCAACCCACCGGTAGGAGGAATGGAGGTAATCACGGCTCTTCGCACTGATTAGAATCAACGGATACTCCGAATCTATTTCTTCGGGCTGACCGACAAACTCAGGCAGCGGTTTCAGTTTAAACTTCTCGGCCACACTCAGCATTAACTCGATTTTACCAGTGGGGGTGCGAAAACCCTTTTCAAGGTATGACTTGAAGCGGTCTGGACCCTTCAAGTATCCTTTGGTGACGAACTCTTTATAGGACAGTCCGGCGGGTCGGACCACGTCTTCCAGAAACTCTTCATAATCCTCTTTCCATAATTCCGATGGCGAGACCCGTTTGCCCAGTGCATTCATAATCTTCATGTCCGGCCAGCATTCCCCTGGCGGCTCGACGATTTTTGGCCTCGCGAATACCATGCCGTGCCCAATCCCGTAGTGCCCGATATCATTCATCTCGTACTGGTGAGCGACCGGGAACACGATATCCGCCATAGCTGCGGTGGGAGTCATGAATAAATCTGCTATAGCGACAAAATCAAGGCTCTTTAATGCTTCGTAGGTCACCCGGCTGTCAGCCCAGTTTACAAGTGGGTTTGTACACATGCCGTAATATCCCCTGACCGGATATGGTATTCCCTCAAGCACCGCCTTGCGAAAATAGGCGGGGGCGATAGTCATCAGTCTGGGGATGATCCGATGATGGGCGCTGATCATCTCCTTGGCCTTGGTAGGAATCAGGTCGGCCCGCACGAACTCGCCCAATCCCATGATCTTGGGGTCGTGAGCGTTGACATTGCCGCCGGGGACCTCGAGGTTGCCAGTGACGGCCATCAGGCAGTTTAGAGAGCGGGTATAGTCAAATGTGTAAATCGAGTGTTCAATAGCGTTGCCCCACAGGAGGGCGGCCGGCTTGGCGGCCGCGTACATCCTGGCGGCCTGGCGGATAAGTTCGGCCGGGACCAGTGTAATCTCGGAGACCACTTCCGGGGTATATCTCTTTACATGCTGGGAAAGCTCTTCAAAACCATATGTAAAGTTCTCGACGAACTCTTGGTCATATAGTGATTCTTCTAATATGACATTCAAGAAACCCAAGGCCAACGCTGGTCCAGTCCCCGGCTTGAGCTGTAGCCAGAGGTCGGCCCTGGCTGCGATCTCGGTTCTGCGCGGGTCGACAACAATCAGTTTGGCTCCTTTTTTCATCTGCTCCAGAACGAGACTGCCCAACTGACCTTCTTCATTCGTCGAAAGGGCGTTTCCGCCCCAGCAGAGGATCAGGCTGGAAGGGTTATGGAGGTCGGCTACCGGGTAGAAGCCGCAGGTATGTACGCCGGTGATTTCCCTGGGCGCGTGGCATACGTCCTGTGAAGCGATTACGTTTGGCGAACCGAAAATATTGGCCAGTCGTATCAAAACGAAGTGTTCCAGTCCCTTAGGCATGCCTACTCCGAACCCGACTGCTTTCGCGCCGTATTTATCCTTGATTTTGAGAAGGTTTTCGGCCGTTTCACCCAGTGCTTCATCCCAGGATATCCGCTGCCATTTCCCTTCACCGCGTTCCCCAATACGTTTCAGGGGATATTTCAAACGATCGGGATGAGAGAGCCGATCGGCCGACACCCGGCCCTTAAAGCAAGTGTATCCATGATTCAGGTAGCCCTGCGGATCACCCTTGATTTGCACAATCTGGTTATTCTCAACACCAACCAGTAGGCCGCATCCACCGTGATCCATCCTTGCGCAGTGGGTTTTTACCCAGCGAATCTCTTCCCCCATGTTGGAAGACCTCCTCTTACTAATACTGTGTTTTTTAAAAATACTACGTAGACAACAGAATTTGGTGGTCTTTTGGATACGACATTTTGAAATCCATTGTTGCACTTAATAGCTGAAGGTTAATATAGCGATAACTGAATGAATACTCATTCAGTTATCTTTATGGTAATTCCTTAGAATGATGTTGTCAAATCTTAAACAAAACAAAAAACTTTTTGTTTAAACTCTTACAACCCTTATTGCGAAAACAATCACTATCTTTTGAGGAAAAATATGGAGTATGTTATTGGTGGCATTCTAAAAATCATTACGGAGTATAATGAGGGATAAGCTCCCGTTCTCGTGTTTGACTTTGCATTAGAATCAATTTAAGGGGGAGAAAGTTATAGTCCAGGAGATTGCATTGACAATACTGATATTTTTCTTGGCTATGCTATATTCCTCCGTTGGCCAAGGCGGTGCATCGGGCTATTTGGCAGCAATGGCGTTGTTAGGCGTGGAACCTGCAGCGATGAAATCCACCGGGTTGATGCTAAATGTGTTAGTATCGGCTATAGCAACTGTAAGGTATTATCGAGCCAAAAACTTTTCCTGGCAGGTATTTTTACCTATAACCTTATCGTCAATTCCTTTCGCTTTTATTGGTGGGGCACTATCTTTACCTAACCAGGTCTATAAGATAATTGCTGGGATAATTCTATTATTCTGTTCCTGCTTATTGTTTTTTAATAAAAAGGAGACCGACGAGTGTCCAAGTACAATGCTTATACCCTTTGCCATACTGGCTGGTGTATTAATCGGATTCTTATCAGGTATAGTCGGAGTTGGTGGAGGAATCTTTTTAGCCCCGTTACTCATATTTACAGGATGGGCTAACACAAGGGAAATTTTAGGGCTATCCGCGGCATTCGTTTTAGCGAACTCTATCTCTGGGTTACTTGGGAACCTTACAAGTGTGACATTACTTCCAAATTATGTTCCTGTTCTTGCTGTTGCGGCCATTTTAGGAGGGCTTATAGGAACAAGCATAGGCATCAATAGGGCAACTACTTTGACGATCCGTCGAATACTCGCTGTGGTTCTTGTTATAGCGGCTGTCAAATTATTATTAGGTTAGTCATATGTAATTTAAAAAGAGTGTGGGATTTGGCTCTCCTTTTTGCTTCTATATGTTCTAAATTAGTTAATATAATAGTGGAAAAAAGACGGGATGTTCAACGATGAAAAAAGAACACCTTATGCGCGGGTTTAAGAGGAGCGAGATTATCGAATTCTTCATCGAAAACGGTGCAAGGTTTAATGAAGCTGGGCTTATGATCGGACGAGGATTTAAGGTCTTCATCGGAGATGAATCGGCCGTACCTATCGGACGTTTTTTCATTACAGAGGTAAAGGTAGTGGTTTCGGGGGTTGATTTAAATGAAATCGAGAAGAAGTTTTTTTATAAATTCCTACGAGCTGGTGGCTAATCTTCATATCAGGGGAAAAGCAACTACTATAACAACCGTCGCATACTTGCGGTGGTTTTTGTTTTAACGGGATTTATAATTATATTGGGTTAGTAGGTAGGCGATTATAGAGCCTGTGGTTCTATAAATTTAAGTTATAGAAAAGACTCTCTATAAAAACAAATTGTAATTGTAAGGATGCAGGTCATTTCAAGCCCAGGATGGAAATACTACCCCTAAGTGATTTGCTTAGTTAGGAGTGTGTTTTTTGAATAAGGAAATCAACATCGAAAACATCAAGAAAAAGGCGGAGGCTTACTATCGCAATGGTGATTTTTTCTGTTCGGAAGCGATCGTTAAGACCATCAAGGACGAGTTCGACCTAGCGGTATCCGATGACGTTATCGCGATGGCCTCGGGTTTTCCTGTGGGTATGGGTGGTTCAGGGTGCACCTGTGGAGCGGTGGTGGGGGGCATCATGGCCCTAGGTTTATTCTTTGGCCGTACCGAAGCCAAGGATGAAAAGGTGAGTAAGACCATGGATCTGGCCAAGGAGCTGCACGATACCTTTAAAAGTCGCCATAAACATCTATGCTGCAGAATCCTGACCAAGGACATGGAGCTGGGTTCACCAACGCATATGGAGCAGTGTATATCTTTCACTGGGGAGGTTGCGGAGGAAGCCGCGAAAATCATCATCAGAGAATTTGTTATAGCCCTTAAATATTAGGTGATCTGTATACTATGAAAAAAGCTACAGTTTAAACTTCGCACGGAAGTTCAATTACATTTCTTTCAGCCGCTGGAAGATGGTTTCAATGTTACAGACTCGGGCTTTTCGTTACCACTATCTCCAGGCTTAACAGCAGGTTGGCCTTGATCTTTCGTTGCTGGTTCAGAAACCTGACCCGTTTTGGGATTAAAATCCGAAACGGCAGGCTGATCATTAGTTTTGTCCACTGATGTTTCAGGCTGGTTTTTTTTCGGAGTATCGGTCTTTGACGGCTCTTTAGGTTGTTTATTTGTTGGTGTCACTTCTTTATCTGAATTGTTATCTGTGATTTCTTGCGGATTAACTTCTGTTTTCTGATCATTCGACTTGACCGAGTCGATTGACTCGACAGCCTGATTCCCCAACCGAGAATCCTGATTGTTTTCAACCGCAAATATATAAGGCCACGTGTAACCAACAACGAGCATTAAAGCTAGGGGCAGAACAGCGAGCTTTGGACGGTAGTAAACAACCGCAGCTGCCAAGGCGAAACCTGCAGCCATAAGACAAAAATGGCATGGAATTATTCCTAACGCTTGCCAACGCCAAAATGCGTAGCTGGTCAATCCTACATGTACCCCTACGGCGGCCCAGAGTAAAAGGTTGGCTCTAGTATAATTCATTAGAAGTGCCACAATGCAGAGTATATAATAAGCTATCCCTGTGTAGGCAAGTATATTACCTGCATTATAAGAGGCAATAATCGCACCTACTAAGGCTAATATAGCCAATGACCTTTGTATACTTAATGTTTTAATGTCGATCATTCCTAAGAACTCCTTCCGTTTGGTTTGGTTCTTTTTATATCATATTTATTAGATGGGTATTATAGGATTAAAATTCTCCAAATTGCTTGCATTCCCCTTTGTTGTAAGTCCGGAGATAATCTAATATCCTGATAACTTTTGGTGATAATTGTAGATAAGGGATTAATCGCAGGTGAATTGGGAGAGGTTTGTTGTTAATTGGGCTTGAAGCGATATGGGGTATAAAAGGTTAGTGTTCTTAGGGTAAGTAAGGTAAAATAATGACAAATGCATAAACATATTGCAATATGTTTATGCAAAAGGAGGAATGTTGTAGATGAAAAGCATTACCGTGTACGACCCGCCCATGTGCTGTAGTACAGGGGTCTGCGGACCGAGCCCTGATCAGAACCTGGTGAGGGTAGCGGGTGATCTTGAACGTCTGGCGAAAAAAGGTGTTGAAGTAATCCGATATAACCTTTCCCAGCAGCCATCGGCTTTTGTAGGAGGGGAGATAGGAACGCTGATTAAAGAAAAGGGGATTCTATCACTTCCGATAACTATGATTGACGATAAAGTCCAACTGGTGGGTCGTTATCCTACCACCGAGGAGTTGGAAACCTGGTGAATCAGGAATAACAAGGGGGCTCTCTGATGAAAAGTACTCGCTACATCTTTTTTACCGGCAAGGGTGGGGTGGGTAAAACCTCGGTGGCCTGCGCCACAGCTATAAATCTCGCCCAGTCAGGTAAGAATGTGTTACTGGTAAGCACCGATCCCGCCTCCAATCTTGACGACGTTCTGGAGATTAAGGTCCAGCAGTATCCAACAGAGATTCCTGGAATACCAGCTTTATTAGCGATGAATCTTGATCCGGAGGAAGCGGCTAGAGACTATCGGGAGAAGGTGGTGGGAGATTACCGGGGCATCCTTCCCGATGACGTAATCGCCTCCATGGAGGAGCAGTTATCCGGCGCCTGCACGGTGGAGATCGCGACCTTCGATCTCTTTACCCGCCTGCTTAGCGACCCGGCGGTAGTAAACAGCTACGACCACTTCGTCTTCGATACGGCACCCACGGGGCATACCCTGCGCCTGCTGGCCTTGCCCAAGGCCTGGTCAGGATTTATGACGGAGAATGTTCGAGGTACTTCCTGTATCGGACCCCTTGCCGGGATGTTTGAGCAGAAGCAGCGTTATGAAAGCACGGTAGCAGCTCTGGCCGACCCTGGGCTGGTTACCCTTACCCTGGTTACCAAGCCGGAAGGCCCGGCGCTGAACGAGGCCTGGAGAGCGAGCCGTGAACTGGGCGAGCTTGGATTGATTAACCAGCGGCTGATAATCAACGGGGTGCTTAACCACAGCGGAAAAGACCAGGTTGCGAACGCCTTCAAACAACAGCAATCGGAATCTTTGGAGAGGATGCCGACAGAGCTCTCAGAGCTGCCCTGCCAGGTGGTTCCCCTGCTGCATGTTCCACCGGTGGGAATTGCTGGCCTAAAACTATTGGCGGAGCGGATGCGTCATCCGGATAAACAGGTTGTAGTCTGGGATTTCAGCACCGAAGACTTCAGTCCTCCTTTAACAATTCCATCCGGTTTGAGTTCCGTGGTTGATGATTTAAATCGTCGGGATAACGGCTTGGTACTGGTAATGGGAAAGGGGGGGGTGGGTAAAACCACTATTGCGGCCGCGATAGCACTAGCCTTATACGCGAGGGGAAAGAAGGTAAGGCTGTCTACTACCGATCCGGCGGCGCACCTGGATTTAGCACTTGCTGGCGCGGGGAAAGATCTGGCCGTCAGCCGTATCGATCCGGCGGTCGAAGTAGCGGCGTACCGTAATGAGGTGATGTCAACTGTAGGGAAGGGGCTCGACGAGGATGGACGCGCGCTTTTGGCCGAGGAACTGGCCTCACCTTGCACCGAGGAAATCGCAGTATTCAGGGCTTTCGCCCGGACCGTTGACAAGGCGGAAGAAAGTTTCGTTGTGTTGGACACTGCGCCTACCGGACATACCCTGCTGCTTCTCGATGCCACACAGTCCTACCACCGTCAGGTGGAGAACACCACAGGGGATGTACCGGAAGAAGTGCGGCGGCTTTTGCCCCGACTGCGTGATCCTGAATTTACATACATATTGCTGGTGACCCTTGCCCAGGCGACTCCAGTGCTGGAAGCGCAGAGACTTCAGGAAGACCTTAGACGGGCGGGTATAGAACCTGCCTGGTGGTTGATTAACCAGACCTGGACGGGGGTGCCTACATCTAACCTTGTTCTCAAGAGTCTATCCCGGGCGGAAAAACCGTGGATCGACAAGGTTGTCCAAACTCTGGCTAAAAAGGCAGTCCGCATACCCTGGCTGACAAAAACTCCGAAAGGGCGAGAAGGATTGACGCAGCTTCTGAACAAAGGAAGCGATTAAACAGGAAAGCAATAATCTATACAAGGAAAGGAACTTTATCGATATAATATAATCAAACACTTTTTATAAAGGCGTTGATTGTCTTGAAGAATCTGGCTGTCTGCTTCAAAGCCCTGGGGGATGAGACCAGGCTGTGTATTATCCGCCTACTTTCTGAGCGTGAGATGTGCGTCTGCGAATTAATAGACGTTTTGGCCATGTCCCAGCCAGCGGTTTCCCATCACCTGAAGACCCTAAAACAGGCGGAGTTCGTTACCGATCGAAGAGAGGGCAAGTGGATCTATTATTCACTGAATAGAGAGCGGTTTGAAAGCTGCCAACAAGCTTTAAACGACTCTTTTATCCGACCTATTCGAGAGGTGCTGGATAAGGGTGCTCCACTTCCAGCTGACAGAGCCTATTGCGAGCGCTCGGGTATATACAATCCCGGGTAAAGTGGAGTCTGCTTAACTCAACCGAAAGGGGTATTACCAGTAAAGTTAAAATTTACGGTAGACCCCTTTGTCAATAGTAAGGATGTTGTATTTTCTATTTACCGCAGCATTTATCTGAAGCAGGGGAACTGCAGCAAATATTATCGGGGAACTCTACAGCATTTTGGTTGGCCTGTTGTTTACGCTTGGCCAAAAAGAAGTTTCTTAGATTCTCTGGTAGTTCGGTAATTTTAGGCCTTTCCGAACTCGTTTTCGAGCCACCATAAACCTCCCTGAGGATTGCGTCGATGAGCATCGCTTTGGGGGCTTCGGTGTACTCTTTCCCCTGGTATATCCAAACCCGACAATCGACCATGTCCCCGCAAACATCACCGCAGGATTCGCAAAGACTCTCTTTAAAATCCAACTGGATATCATGCCCATTAATACGGATAGTGGGAGAAGTCACGAAACCAAGTTTGATTGCCTGTTCTTCGTCTTCGACGAGGATCTTTTTAACCGTTACTTCAACACCAGTCGCTTTAAGGATTTGGGCAACTTCAGATATAGCCACTTCCAAATTGCTTTCAGTTCCGAGGCAGCGGGTACAGACCTCCAGGTCAATATACATGAACTCAATTTCCAAGCTTCTTTTTGGTGTCTCTATGTTGTCGGGTATAACAGATTCTTGAATTGGGCTACAGCAGTTAGCGGAAGGTCCACAGCAAGCTGAGCTATTAATATTTATCACTTTGGCACAACAGGGATCACTTGGTAATTCCTTCAATTTAACTTCCTCCTTATTTTTGCTAGGAGAATCATCCCCAAAATTCAATATATCCCTTAATATATCCTCATTTTTAGGGAGGCGGCCACATTGTTTCATATTCGTATAGATTAAACGATTATTAATCATCACCTCGAAAATCCCTTCATGTCCCTGCAACAGCTTGGGTTTTATCCCAAACTCGTTGTATATAGCAGCCTCCAGACTGGAAGCATTCGATAAATAACCTCGCTCCACACAGTATGTGATTTCAATGCCTAAGGATTTATTGATGGTATTCATGCTAAAAATTTAAGCCTCATTTATAATTCTTTACTCTAATAGACGGATTCTTAATAAAAAGGATGCAATTATTTTTTTACTGATCCATCTGAGCAATATTTACATGCCCCGGTTTTATGGTGATATTCGAGGATGTTACCAAAACGGTCGAACTCAATATGGCAACAATTAAGCAGCATTTCTTTGAGTTTTAGCCTCGCTCGCTGTACTCTCGATTTAGCCCCAGATAAGGACAATCCAAGTTTATCGGCTAGTTCTTTTTGGGTTAAACCTTCATACTCTGTTAGTATTATCGCCTGTTTATACTTTTCCGGCAGGCTATCTACCATAGGCTTTAGGCAAAGGGCTAACTCTCCAACCTGGTTTCCATCAACAGCATATATGTAAGAGTCAGCGATCTCCATAATCTCAAGATTGATTCTACGCTTTCGGTAATAGTCGATGATGGTATTACGGGTAATACGATATACCCATACTGGGAGCTTATCCTTATCTTTTAGGGTGTTAATCCGTTCGTGAACCTTGAAGAACACGTCCTGTAGCATTTCTTCCGCATCGTCAATATTATCCACATGCTTATTTATATAACGTCTTAAAGAAATATTAAATTGGTCCCACAAGCCTGTGTTGTTTAGGTTGCTCAAATCTTTTACCCTGCCTTTTTTTATCGTAGTCTGGTCATGGCCTAAAAATATTATACAAGTATTGTTTGAGATAAGCAGTATACTACTAATATTAGGGGGCGGATTATGAAAAGGATAGGTATTCATAAACCAACACTTGAGGATGTTATAGAAGTCAGCGGTGTTGAGATGCTGCACCCGGGAGGCCTGGAACTGACCCGCCGCAGCGCGGAAATCGCCGGCATGCAGCCGGGGATGAAGGTGCTAGATGTATCGAGCGGTCGGGGCACCTTGGCCATTCTATATACGCAGGAATATGGAGTCGAGGTCACTGGGCTAGATCTTTCCGAAGAGATGATCAAGATCGCGAGTAGCAACGCCTTGAGTAAAGGATTAGAAGGGAGAGTCGCATTTATCCAGGGTGACTCGCAGGCCCTCCCTTTTTCGGATAACAGATTCGACGTGGTGATAAACGAATGTGCGGTTGGTATACCAGACGACTCTCAGAAGGTGCTTGACGAGATGGTAAGGGTGGTTAAGCCTGGTGGAACCATAGTCATACACGAGTCAACCTGGAGAAAAAAGCTGTCGGATGATGAAAAAACCGAACTTTCCGAGAGGTACGGAACAACTCCCCTGGAATACGATGAATGGATGAGCATGCTGGAAAAGGCGGGGGTCACCGACATTGTTTCCGAATTCGAGGAGTGGTCAAAGCCGGAAATGTTCTGGAAACTGAGGGCCGAGCGGGACGTTAGAAGCTTTTCAGAAGTACTTACCCTGTCTGAAAGGTTGACAACCTTTAAGCGAATTCTAGGCAAGTACGGTATCAAAGGTGTTATTAAAGCAGCTGAGAATGAGAAAATCGTTAGAAGGACAATACTAGAGGAGAAAGTAGGTTACTGTTTATTTAAAGGGATAAAGGGATAGGGTAATAATATGTAAAAAAATACCCCTGAAGGGTTCACCTTTAATAACAGAGACCCGTAGCAGAAGAACTTCAGAAAAAATAACAGACAATATAAAGGAATTGAATCTTAATTATAGAATTTAATGGTTTAAACTATCTTAATAAATTATTCCTAAGGGTAAACCTGTTGAAAGACAGGGGCGCAAAGCTACGGGCCTGAGGCGTAAAGCTATGGCAGCCGGGTTGCATGGATTTTACCAAGCGATCCGGTTAGTTGTTTTTTCGGGACATGAAGATAAAGAGGGGTACGACATGAAAGAGGACATTCTTATCCAACAGCTGGAAGCGAAGACCCTTGAGTTCAAACAGTTCATGCAGAAGGCGGTAGGCAGCATCAATAAGAATATTATCGAGCCGATTGAAAAGGACGGCATCTACGCTGATGTCGATATCTCAGTGCTCCAATACATCGAAACCAACGGTTCCCGCCTTTTCAGCGACATAAACCGACTCAGGAATCTCTTAAATATCACCCCATATTCACAAGAGAAAAAATAACATTAATCACACTACCGTTGAATAGGCGAATGAAGCCCCGATGGAAGAATAGTATTATTGTTCCATAATGGGTTTCTTTTTCTTATAGAAGGGGTACACGTCAGGTTGTCCTAGAGAAGAACTCTGTTTTATCAGGATAGGAGGCAAGAAGAAGGAAGCCCTGGAAGGCATTTAAATGTATGCTCCTATTGGCCTTTCCTACGGCTTTATTGTCCACCTTCCAAACGATCAATTATAACTTCGTTAACTGAACTAATAATTGATTTTAAATTGGCATAGATGAAATATAGGTCATCGGTCGTTAAAGCCGTAAGCCCATATCTATTAATGGAATCCTCTGAAAATGTCTTAAAAACCATTCGACAACCGGGTATTTTCCGACCAAAAACAAAAAGTGATTTATAATCACCTTTCTGACCAAATCTCTTGACCCCCATTTTATAACCACGGCAATCGAAAAGGAATTCAATCTTACCCTCACCACAAAGAGTAGCGATTATTTCAAATGCATCTTTTAGATATGAATGGGTGGTAGTTTCCATCCTCAGCAACATCGTAAAGTTCCGAACAAGACTTTCGGTCTTCGAGCTAGAACCTAGAGAAAACTCGAATGGTAAAATGTGGCAGTTACTTCCTTTTCTAGGCATAAGTTTTTTTACCCCCCATTCCTAATAATTTATTTATAAGGAAAAATAAAAAGCTGCTTATGGCGCTTACACACATGCAGCTTGATTGTCATGTGTACTCGGCAGCCCAGCCATCATAGCTCTCGCCTTAGACCTGTGGTTTTGCGTCCCCGTCTTTCGACGGGTTTGCCTTTATCGGTACTATTTAAGATTTATATCTATTATATAAACGAACAACAGATAATGTCAATGCATTAATAGGACAAATTACCTGTACCAACTTAAAGAGTCCTAGTGCTAATAACCGCAATAAACCAGGGTTATAAGTTAAAAATGTAAGTATAGGCTAATTTAGCAAATCAATATGGGGGACTAAATGCCTATTTGATTTATACCCCGGAAATTTTTATTTTGACCCTACCTATTTGATTTCAGCTTAATTAGTACCCCAAGGGAATTTATAAATGTGATTCATCGCTTCTCACAAATTAAAGAATTTTAAAGAAATGGAACTAATATTTTGGCAATCTAAGTAAATAATCCATTTATACCTATTATACTAAGATATAGATAGAATAATATCATTGTCAATATCAGAATCCTGAAGAGCTTTAAATATTTTAAAGTCTTCGAAATTCTATTAGTACCTTCAATGAGCCTTAACAAATCGGATAGTTCGGCTATTAGTATTTTTGATAGGCGTCTCGCAATAGGGGAGCTGTTTTTTGTAAACGATATCCCGATATCAGCAACATTAAGCGCGATCGCATCGTTAGGTCCATCACCGATCATAACTACACGGTACCCTTTTTGCTGAAAAAGCCTTATAATGACTCCTTTTTGAGAAGGCAGTAATCTTGCAAATACAGAGCAATGAACAGATTGCCTTGAAACCTCCGACAGCGCCATCCTTTCGATTACTCTGCCTGTCAGACAGCCTTCCGAGCCTTTTGTGATTCCACACTGTTTACTGATGTTTTCTGCGGTTTCGGCTCTATCTCCAGTCAGCATAATGCTTCTTATTCTTCTCGCAGTTATTTTCTTTATTATTTCACGAGCTTCATGCTGCAACGAATTTTCCAACTCCAAAATGCATAGGAACGTATATTTTTGAGAGGGCATAGGCGTATCGGATATGCCGGAGACGTATGCCAGCGCAATCGCGGTGTTTCCTCTTTTATTGATGGACCCGATATTGTTATTATTTAAGAACCAGAAATCTAAATCTATTTTTTTGTTACCAGACTGTGTTAGATAAGAATCGCACATTCTTAAAACAACATCTGGATCACCTTTTACAAAATAACACACTCCCAAATCTTTCAATTCGTACCCACATACCATATGCCGGTTTTCAGAATCAAAAGGTTTATCGTATATTCGATTGCTATGTAACAATAATTCCTTTAAATCAATTCCATTTTTTACCGCGAAGGTAATTAAAGCTTTGTCAACGGAATTTGCCTGTTCTATTTTTTCATAAAAAACTACGTCATTACACAGCGCACATGCAAACTTAATAAGCTGTGACGTTCTATCCTTTTTTAATGCATTGACGACGTACGGGAGCCCACCAGCATAATAAATACCTTTGACATCCATTTGCCGTGTAGTTAATACCCCTGTTTTGTCAAAACAAATAAGGTCTATTTGATTTAAAGATTTCTATAGCGGATGTATCCCGTATCTGTATTTGATAACGCTCAAAATTCTTTTTCGCATTTGAAATAAGCCAATGCTTAAAAAGCTCATCGTTCTGTAAAAGTATTAAAATAGCGGAAAGAAATAAATAAAGTAAAATAAATAGAACAGGGTTCTGTGATTGGGCTATCTGGATGACAAACGGAGGTAGAAGCAACGCAACAAGAAAAAAGTATTTCTTTTTGACAAGCTGGTACCTATAACTCTCGCCTGGCTCCCACATCTGCTTTATGATTTTCCCGTATTGCGTTTGCTCTCCCGTTGCAACCACTATGCCTTTACCGGACCCTTTAATTATTTTGCTTCCCCTGTAGAGCATAGCATTGTCCTGAGCCTTTTTTATTACAGGCATGATCTCGCCGGTCAAATCAAATTCGTCGACCTCTAATCTTGTTGTCTCAGTAAGTCTAAGGTCGGCAGGAACAATATCTCCGGCTTGAAAGACGACTATATCATTTCTACATAAATCGTCTTCATCGATATTAAGCAGTTTTCCATTTTTAACAATCGTTACTGGATTCCCTTTCAAATCTAAATCACCTTTCGATTCGTAGTACCCGTTCGGCTACAAACGAAAACTCCTACCAAGTATAGTAAACTTGATAGGAGCTATTAGCCGTTCGGCAGTAAGTGACCTTAATGGTCGGGCGAAGCCCCATTCGCTCTAGTTATTCTGGCAATTATTATACCCTAAAAACAAGAAAACTGAAAGCCCCGTAAAATCAAGGGTTTTCTTATGCCCTGTTACTAACCTGATATTAGTTCAAAGTATTCACATTGCGCGGTGTTCCTGATAACTTCAATCGGTTTCATGTCCGGGTATTGGTATATCGCGCAACTGCTTTTTCGGTAATCGTCGGAATAAGGCGTTCCACCATTCCGAAATAAACACGTTTTACATTGCTTGCAGTTCTCAATTGCGGTATTGTCGGTGAATTTCTCACCTTCATGCGCTTCAATCCATGTTTTCATTTTAATCACCATGTTTAACCGCTTCCGTTTCGGGGGCGGTTTTTCTTATGTCCGACAAGTCAAGGCTAATTTTTTGATTATCAGGCAAGATAAACGCTAATTCAGCGTCAAGAAACGCGGCAATCTTGATTAAGTCTTCTGCTGAAAAACTTCCACGGTTGAATTTATTGGTCAAGGCTTGCGCTGACCCCAATTCTAAATATTCAGCTAATTCCTTATTCTTTTTTCCGCGCATTTGCAACATGGCTTTGATTTTGTTGGTGAGATTCATAGTCTACCCCCTTTCAACCTTTATGTAGATTATAAATCAACATCATGTGTTTGTCAATCTTTTTGATGAAAAATAAAATCAAAAAAGTTTATTTTCCCTATTGACAAGTAAATCAATAACGTTTATACTTAAATCATCAAAGGTTGATACTACACCAAATACGAAAGGGGTAAATTAATATGAAATTCAATTTTACTGAATGGGGCAAAATCAAACACGCGCTTGAAGTCGCACAGCGTGAGTACATCAAAGAGATGGAAGATAGCAAAGTCAGTGAAGACCCAACATCAATGTATCAGATTTTCAAGCGTCAAGCCGCCGAAATGCAAGTCTACATTGATAGAATTGCTAACGCTGAAATTTAACCCGCCTGATGATGACTTGTTGGTTACAAGTCGAAACCGCCTTATTTGGCGGTCGCGGGAAACCCGTCGGCACAGGGGGAAAGATGCCGCCCCTTTTATATAGATTGTTCATTGAAAATCAAATATCCCGCCTGACAATGACCGCCCGGTTAGCGGTCGAAACCTTGGAAATGTGGTCGCGGGAAACCGTAAATCAAAATTCAAAGGAGATTGAAAACTATGAAAACTACCATTGAAAACCGTTACGCTCACATTGACCCAAACGCCATTCATTTGATGAAAGCCACGATAAATAATGACGGAAATCCTTGTTTGATGGTTTTCCACGGGAACGGCAAACGGCATGAATTCCCGCTTGTGGAAGGATGGCAAATATACATTGCGAATGAGTTTTTACGGTCGCTGAACACGGGCTATTACATCAGCTTTGAAAACATTGTAGATTATGCCAAACTGGTAAGGATGTGCATGAAGCGTTTAGAAGGACGGAAAACGGTTTGAATATTAACTTTCAAAAGCGGAACGGCGTGAAGCTGAACCGCTTTTTTTCTTTAGCATGAAAAAACAGGCGGGGATTAAGTTCCCCGCCTTTGTGCGTTCATCAGTTAGTTATCATTTCAATCGCTTCTTTTAGTTCTTCAAGCGTTTTATGAGTATAAACTTTTTCGCCCGTATTTCCTGACGAATGCCCCATCAAGCGGTCAATACATACCTTGTTTGCGCCTACGCTGTCAAGCCGTGTTCTGAATGTATGGCGGCATTCATGAACCGTGTGCTTTGCGTTAATTTTTTTCATTATGTCGTTCCAAAATATGTAATACTGGCTTGTGCTGACCCGTTTCCCGTTATGAGTGAACAAGTATTCCCCGCCCTCGTCATAACGGCGTTTGACCATATCAAAAATCTTTGAATGAATAGGAACAATGCGCCCTTTGCCTGATTTTGTTTTCACGCCGCCTTTCATCGTCCCGGCTTCAATATCCACGTCCTCACGCTTCATTCCCAACAGTTCAGAAATTCGCCATCCTGAATAAAGGAAAACCAACGCAGAATCTACCCACGGTTCGCCGCTGATATTCCAAAGGGCGTTTACTTCATCATCGGTGAACGGCTTCTTACTTGTTTCAGGTATTGGTTCGGCGGTCGTTAGTTGTGAGTAATTCCGAACAATGATATCAAGCCCAATAGCGTATTTATCCAAATGATTAAACAGGTTCTTAATCGCCCATTGGGTAGAATATGAACGCCCGCAGTTATCAATGCAGTCTTGCATATGAAAAGCACGAATGTCCTTATATTTCATCTTGTAAATACTGGAACAATGCTTATATGCTGATTTCAGTGAAGCTAAATTCGATTTTCCGAGTTTCCCCGCTCCGTTGTTTAGCCACTTGTTATAGAGTTCTTCAAAAGTAATCTTGTTCGCGTCCACATCATAAGGTGAACGATTGTATTCGGCAAGGGCAATTAACCCATCTTCCCTTGTTGGGAAGTATCCAATTGTTAAATAAATAGGGTAACCCCTATCATCCCATCCTTTAGTTTTTCTAACCACAAAGGGATTGCGCCGATTGCCTGACAGCTTGGCAACAGTCCCATAGCCGTTAGGGTGTTTCATAATTTTACCATTCCTTTCATTGGGATTGAATTTCCCCGCGCGGAATGGTATAATAAAGGGTAACCATTCGGCTTGGGGTTGGTAGCTTCTTGCTTGGGTGGTTAAGGTTCGGAATCTCCTTCGGTTGCCGCCGTGGGAGATTCTTTTTTTATACCGTTCTCTGTTTGCCGACAGAGGACGGCTTATTTTTTAGCCTTTGTTTCCAATAACTTCTTGTAAAATCGCGCTTCAATTACTTCCTTTGTCAATCTTTGGAGTTCTTCAAATTCCGCGTTAGTGAATGTTACAGTTTTACCCTTATGAGTGAGAACAAACGACGCTTCTTCCAGTTCAACAGTTTCAGCGTTTTCAAATTCGTCTTTGAACGCTTGGGGTATTTGGTCAGCTACTTCTTGCATTGGTACGGTAGAAAATCCGCTTTCTTCCTCAACCGCGTAATCAAGTGATTCTAAAAACAACACAAAGTTTTCATGCCGCTTTACCTGTTCTCCTATTTCAGGCGATTTTGCGTCCCAATATGCCGCCCCCATCAGTTCATAGGGGGTAACGCCGAAAACATTTGAAATCTGTTCAATTACGTTTATCGGGGCTTGGATAAGCCCTTTTTCATATTTCCGAATGGAACTTTCTGTTTTCCCGATAAGTGAAGCTAATTCGCTCTGTGTGATTTTCGCCTTCTTCCTATAGGCTTTGATAGATTGTCCAATTGAAGTTAAGTTTTCACTTTTCACAAGTTCACCTCCTTGTTACTAACGAGTATATCAAAAACGACATTGTGCGTCAAGGTATTTTTTAAAATCGCTTGACAAACGACATTATAAAGCTATATAATTAAAACGACATTTATAATGACGGAAAGGAGCGTTGAAAAATGAAAATCGACAATCATAAACTTGATTTAGTTATGGCTGAAAAGTGCCTGACTTCTGAACAGTTGTCAAAAGTAACGGGTGTTTCGCAAGTATCTATTGCGCGTTTCCGGCGCGGCACACAAAAACCGCGTCCCGCTACAATAGGCAAGATTGCGAAAGCTCTGAACGTTCCTGTTCAGGAAATCATTGAAACCAGTGCGGCAACACTGGAAGAACAGAAGTAAAGGGGATTCCGAACCTATGAACACTAATTCTTTGAGGGGGGGGTAACGGTGAGCGATTGGGAAAAAACGGGCTTATTTACTGCTTTCCTGCAAATGAAATCAGGCAATGAAAAAGCCCCTTTGGGGCAATACACAAAAAGCAATGAAAATCATTGCAGGCTTGAACAGGTGCAAAAACTACCACGCTACATGGGGATTCTTGCGCCTGATACCGTTTTGCTTGACGCTGACAGCGAACCCCATTCCGATAACCTTTTGAAGCTGATACAAGACGAAAATTTATCCTGTTTGCTTACAAAACGTAACGGCGGCAGAGGTAACCATGCTTTATTTCTTGACAGCGAAGGGCTTATAAAACATGGCGGTACAGGCTTGATGTTGGCTTGTGGAATTGTTGTTGATGCTAAATTGGGGCGTAAAAACGGCTTAGAATGCCTGAAATGGGATGGCGTAGAGCGTGAAATTATTCACGATGTTGCCCCATATCAGCAGATACCCAAATATTTAACCCCTATTCCTGCACGAGTTGACTTTACAAGCCTTGACGAAGGGGACGGGCGCAATCAAGCGTTATTCAATTATATTCTGACTTTACAGGCGGCAGGGTTTGAAATTGAGGAAGCCCGGACGTGTATTCGCCTTATAAATCGGTATGTTCTGAAAAAGCCGCTTCCTGATAGTGAACTTGATGTGATATTGCGCGACGCCGCTTTCAAAAAGCCCGTATTTTTCAAGGGGTCAACGTTCCTGTTTGATAAATTTGCGATATACCTGAAAAACACTCACCATATCAAGAAGATTAACGGGCAATTGTATTTTTACAAGGACGGCGGTTATATCCACGACAACGACGGTATTGAAAAGCTGATGATAGACGAAATTTCAAGCCTGACCGACGCAAAGCGAAAGGAAGTTTTGAAATATCTGTCTATCGTTTGTGAACCCGTCAATGAATCAGGCGTAAATTTGATAGCCTTCCGCAACGGCATTTTAGATATTGACACCGACACAATATCCCCGTGTTCCCCTGATGTGGTCATTACAAATCGTATCAACTGGGACTATAACCCTAATGCTTACGATGAATTGATGGATAAAACACTTAACAAGATGTGTTGCGGGGATATGGAAATTCGGATGTTGCTTGAAGAAATGGTTGGCGCGTGTTTTTACCGCTCTGATACCGTAGGAAGCGGAAAAGCGTTCGTTCTGACGGGCGAAAAAGCTAATGGTAAATCAACATTTCTTGAAGTTCTAAAAACTCTATTAGGAAGCGACAACGTTTCTAATCTTGACTTGAAAGAAATTGATGAACGCTTTAATACCGCCATGCTGTTTGGCAAACTGGCGAATATAGGCGATGACATTTCAGACAATTATAAGGCTGAAACGTCAGTTTTCAAAAAAATTGTAACAGGAAACGCCATTAAAGCCGAATACAAGGGCTTGAAGCCTTTTGATTTCAAGCCTTATGTGAAGCTGATTTTCAGCGCGAATGTTTTACCGCGAATAAAAGATTCAACAGGCGCAATATCGCGTCGATTACAAATCATTCCGTTCAACGCTATATTCAGCGAAACGGATGAAGACTATGACCCTCAAATCATTTGGAAATTGCAAAAACAACCAGCAATTGAATATTTAATCCGCTTAGGTGTTGAAGGTTTGAAGCGTGTTTTAAAGAATCAGCGGTTTACAGAAAGCGAAAAAGTCAACGAAGCCAAAGATGATTATAACCGGGAAAACAATCCCGTTTTAACGTTTGTTGATGAAATTGGCGTTGATAACATCGACAATGAGCCGACAGCCGACGTTTTAAGGCGATTCAACGTCTTTTGCGCTGACAATGGATTTCGGCAAATATCTATAACGAAGCTAACGCGGGAACTGAAAAAAGCCGGGTTTGAAACAGAAACAAAGACCCCGCCCAAGCGGAAATCTTTCAAAATTTATGTATATAAAGGAGAGAAACTTACACTTTGAAGCGAAAACTTACGGTTCATTACAGTTCAATTTACACTTTTAAATTAGTATTTTCAAGGGGTTTACGCTTCTTACACTTTGTTTCAACTTCTTTATATATAAGTACTCTACTAATAGAGTATGTATAAAAAAATATATAAATAGAAAAAGGGGGGTCAAAATGTAAAACCGTATGAAAGTGTAAGTTAAATGTCGGCGGTATGTGGTTGAAATGATAAGTTTAGGGACACGGTTACACGCGCGCGAGAAAATATATCCTAACATTTTACCGTCCTAAAAAGGGGGTATGGAGTTAAAATGCTAACTAATGCTAAGGTTTTGGTTAATATTACGCTTTAGCCTTCTAAACGGGGTTCAATGTTTGGAAAATGGCGGCTTTTAGTGACATGTTAGTAACACAACCTATAAGAAAATCAAGCATTTTCGGGATTTTTGATTTATTAGATGATGAAAGAAGTGAAATTTATGAACAACGAACGAGATTCAACACTCGCTGAATATTTGAAAGTGGCGCGTGAATTAGGTGTAGAAGACGAAGCGGTTGAAGCTGTAAGCCGTGGACGCGACTATACCCCAACAAAGCCTAATTGGATGACCGATGAGAAATTTATGTTACTTTTGCAAAAGTTTCAGCTTGCGCGAATGAAATATGAAGACGCGTTTCGCGCTGAATTTGAAAAGGCGTATCCATTTTTGAAAAAACGAAAGGAATGAACATCATGATTAAATTCGATGAACTGATTAAAAAGGCTGATGAAGTCTATTTCAAGGGCATTCAAACGCAGGAAGACGGTAAACACTACATAGACCCGCGAACAGAACGCGGCGAAGATGGACGGTTTATCGTCAAGCCTTTTTGTTTCCTAAATGGTCATTATTGGTATGTTTGCCCGAATTGTGACCGCATTCATCCTACAAACAATATTGGAACGATTGTTACGGGGTGTTGTGACGGGGATAATCAGCGTGTCAAGGTAAGGAACGGCATTCTTCAAGCTGTACAATATGCGCCGATTTACCTTGACGCATAAAACAAAAGCCGCCCCCTCTATGAGTGGGACAGCCCTTGAATTCAACAATTCAATTTTATCATAGAGGGGGCATTTTTCCAATGACAAACGAAGAATTAGCCATAAAAATACAAGCCGGGGAACAAAATTTAATAGCGGAACTATGGGAGCAGAACAAAGGGCTTTTTTACCTGCACGCAAACAAATTATACATAAAATACCGTGAACGTTGTGATTCAGCCGGGGTTGAATTTGATGACATTGTTCAAACGGGGTATTTTGCTCTCTGTGACGCTGTACAGGCGTTTCAAGCGGACGGAGAATATAAATTCACGTCATATATACCATTTCACTTTCTGAACCATTTTTATGCCCTTTTGGGTATCAAATGGCATAAAAAGAAATGGATAGTTCGCGATATGCTTAATCAGGCTTTCAGTTTAGACGAGCCAATAGGCGATGATGACAGCGATATAACGCGTATGGATACGGTGGAAGACCCTGAAAGCGGCGAAGCCTTTGAAGCCGTTATTGATGATGTGTTTCAATCGGAATTGCGTGAAACATTTGAAAAGTTAATTTCAAAATTGCCTGAATACTATGCCGCTACTATTCGAAGACGTTATTTTGAAGGGAAAAAGCAAGGAGATATTGCCGCCCAAATGGGGGTTAGTCATACAGCCGTAAACGCTTATGAGCGGGAAGCCTTGAGGAAGCTAAAGAACGAACCTGAATTACAAGCGTATCACGATGAAATTCTTTTGCGTTATGCCTACAAAGGAACGGGGTTTGCGTCATTTCGGGAACATTGGGCTTCATCGGTTGAACGCGCTGTAATAGAAGCTGAAACGCGAACAAATCAACGCCGGGAAAATATATTAAAAGCCTTACGGAAAGGGGGCGCAGACGATGAGCAAAAAAGCTGTAACGCCATATGAATTGACGCAGATTATAGGCGCAGAAATGGTTAACCGCTTGAATGAGGCTTTCGCTGGACGGCGGTATAATTTCACCAAAAAAGCGCGAACATCGGACTTTGAAAGCCTTGAAGCCCGTAATCAGCATATTAGGCGGCTTTCATTATGCGGTTATCCTCATAACAAGTTAGCTGAAGAATTTGGCTTATCTGAAAAGCGTATACGCGATATTGTAAATTATCGTGCAGATGAAGAAATTGAAAGTTGATATTCAATATATTGTGTCTATTTGAGGTACAAATGGACATATATTGTGGTTTTGACTTGAAAATGGGTGGTTGCTTAGTAAAATTATATTAGCGGGGTGTTTGTGTTGGATGTAAAAACAGAACTTGAAAATTATTGGTATTACGTCAGGATGATTTCATGCTTGAACGATGAATTAGCACATTTGGAAAAAATGGCAGCTTTCCCGATGTCTGATGAAAACACCGCCAAATACGAAGAATTGATTGAAGATATTAAAGCCGACATCGCACGATATTTGAGATTGATGGAAAACATTGAAACGGCAATAAGCAATATTTCTAACGAACGTCACAGGGCTATTTTGTGGTTGAAATACGTTGAAGGAATGACGTGGAAAGATGTAGCGGAAACGGTCGAATGTGACTTTACAGGCGTTCAGAAACAAGCCGCCAAAGTCATTTCCCGGCTGACTATATAAAGGGGGTGACTAAAAAGTATGACACCAAAACAACGCAGATTCGCGGATGAATATTTAATTGACCTGAATGCTACACGAGCATACAAAACGGCTTACCCTTACATTAAAAACGATGATGTTGCGGCGGTTAACGCGTCACGCCTATTGAAGAACATTCAGGTTCAAGAATATGTTGGTGAACGCATTAAGCAAATCAGTAACGCAAAACTTGCTGACGCTAAAGAGGTTATGGAATATTTGACTTCCGTGTTACGCGGTCAATCAACCGCCGAAATTGTCGTTATTGAAGGTATAGGCGATGGCCGTTCATTAGCACGAACCATAAATAAAGCCCCTGACGAAAAAGAGAGATTGAAAGCGGCTGAACTACTTGGCAAGCGTTACGGTTTGTTTACTGACAAGGTGAATATAGGGGGTGAAGTCATTATCATTCATGATGATTTACCCGATGATGACGATGATTAAAAGCGAGTTAGTAACAAAAACGAGCGAAACCCATTGAAAATAGGGACTTTAAAATTATTATCGCATAATTTTGACGAAAGGAGCGGATAAAAATGGATAAAACAAAAATTTTTGATGTTCTTATTCCGGGTATGCCTATTGATTGGGACGGTAGCGCATTGCCGCCCGATTATGTTGAGAATTCAGGAAAAATCATACCCAAAGACAGTAAAACAGATGAAAGCACTTGATTATTTCGGTTTTAAAAGAAAAGGGTGAGCTTTATGAATGATAAACAATCAGTCGAAAACAAGCGGTATGAATTTCAATTACCGCCGCCGTTAACAATCGGCAGAAAAATAATTTTACCTGAAAGGAAGAATGAAGATGAAAATAAAAGAGAAAATTCAACCTATCATAACGGCATACATTACGGACAAAAAAAAGTATGAAGCTGGTAAATTCGCGCTTGAAACGTCAACTATTTATTCAGCAGAATACAAGGGAAAGCTAAGAGAAGAAATGGACGCTAAATTTAAAGAAACTTGTCGCTATTTTGACGATAAGTTAAACGCTGTTTTTCAGGACGCTATTGACGAAATTAAAAGTAAAAAGAAAAGCGGCGCAGATTTTCATACAAACGTAACAACGGCACTGTCTTATATTGGGGTAATTGGCGATAACATCACTGACCGCATGGCATTTGATTTGGTTCATCCTCTACTTGGGGACTTGCAGACAATGAACCGTTTCTATTTGATACTGTCGGATAAGTTGAACGCTTATACTGATAAAACTATGCTTGCTTTGGCTGGTTATGTTGACGCACTTGACGCTTTGAAAGCTATGCAGAGCAAATTTAAAGATACGTTCAGTAAGTTCAATTCGCCTGAAAGCCCCGCAGGTTATGAGTTGTTAGGCACTTCCCCCACGACAGATAAACTTAATGAGCAAATGGCACTTGACGCTTTTCAGATTTATATCATGAGGGGCGTTGATTCATATGAACGTCATATGGAAGCGGTTGAAAAAATTTATTCCACGCCGTTTGAGGAAGTGGAAGAACTGTTTTCCGATTTCCCATTACCTATAAAGAGCAACAATTCAGGTAAGATACAAACTGACCCTCTCAAATTACAGGCATACTTCAAGTATTTGAACGGTGAGAACCCGGACTTCAATATTCTTGATTTAGTTTAAGCAATCAATAAATCCGTTATGAATTCAAATTTGAATTCATAACGGATTTTATGGAAAGGAATGAATAACGGTGACGAACCATAAAAAAGCACTTCAAAAACTTTGGAAAGATACTTGCACGGTGACAGAGTATCAGGAAGTTACAAAGCCAAACGGTTCAACGGGTTTTGAAGAAGTTATCGTTCTTGAAAATCAGCCTTGTAAGCTATCCTTTGAAACGCTTCAATCCGTCAATCAGTCGGAAACAACCGCCCGGCTTGTTCAGTCTACAAAGCTATTTCTTGATAATGCCGTAGAAATAAAACCAAATTCAAAAATCACAGTTCAACATAGCGGCAGAACGTTTGAATTTGGCAATAGCGGCTTACCGGGGGTGTTCTCAAATCATCAAGAAATTATGCTTGTTCCTTTTGAGGGGTGGGCTTAATGACGGTAACGAATTCAAATATTGAAATCATCAATCCTCATTTGATGGGCGTTCGGTTTGATTGGCTGAAAGCGGGATTCATAACAGATATTCCCCTATTAAAAGGCAAGGTAACGAACCAACACGCGGCACTTTCAACGGATGGTATTATCATTCTAAACCGGGACGATGAACAACTTTACACAGCATTCAAAACAATGCTTGACAGTCGCGTTATGAAGTATACCGACGAGCAAATTCAACACATCATTCAGGTAACGGAAGCTAAACGCAATACTTCCGAATGGGATAAATATACCGAAAGTATATTGTTCCTTTGTCAGTTGGAACAAAAGCGACGCACGCTTGAACCGCCCAAAAAGCCGCGTTCATGGCTTCAAAGGCTATTGAAAAAATTTAAAGGAAAGGGGGCGTGAAAATGCAGGGCATAGCAACGACAATTAGATTAGTTGACCAAATGACCGCGCCAATTATGAGTATCAACAACGCAATAAATAATTTAATTACCGGGTTCAACAATGTCGAAAGTGCGTCTGACATTAACACGGCTTCTTTAGAAGCGATGCAACGTCAAGTTGAGGTTGCTAACTTTGCGGCTGAACAGTTGAATCAGTCTTTCCGAATCGTTGAAGATACCGTTCAGGAAATGACGAATGGTCAAAATGCTTTTAATAACAGCGTCCGTCAGGGTCATTCGGCGGCTGACGGATTAACACAGAAAATAGGCGCGGCGGTTGCGGCGTATGCGTCCATTCAGGGCGTGAAAACGGTATTGGGATTATCTGACCAACTAACACAAATAACCGCCCGTTTAAATATGATGAATGACGGTTTGCAGACCACTCAGGACTTGCAAAACATGATTTTTCTTGCCGCTGAACGGTCAAGAGGTTCATATCAGGCAACGGCTGACGCGGTAAGTAAAATGGGTATTATGGCGCGTGACGCTTTCAGTAATAACGCGGAATTGATAGCGTTCGCGGAACAGTTGAACAAGCAATTTACTATCGCTGGTACTTCCTCACAGGGAATTGACGCGGCAATGTTACAGCTTACACAAGCTATGGGTTCGGGTGTATTACGCGGTGAAGAATTAAATTCCGTGTTTGAGCAAGCCCCGACAATTATTCAGACCATTGCGGATTATCTTGATGTTCCTATCGGGAAAATTCGCAAAATGGCAGAGGACGGACAATTGACGGCTGGTATTGTTAAAAACGCTTTACTTTCGGCGGCTGACGAAACTAACGCAAAATTTGAGCAAATGCCTAAAACGTGGGCGCAAGTGTGGACTTCCTTCCAAAATCAGGCGTTATTTGCTTTTCAGCCTGTTTTACAGCGAATCAATGCTCTTGCCAACAGTCCGGGGATTCAAACGTTTGTGAATAACGCTGTCGGGGCAATGGTCAGGCTGTCAAACGTGGCTTTGAACATTTTCAACGTGGTCGGTAGCGTTGCACAGTTCATAGGTGATACATGGTCGATGGTTGCGCCGCTTGTGTTGGGTGCAGCGGCGGCAATGGCTGTATATTGGGCTGTCACTGATGGCGTAACATTAGCCCAAAAGATAGGCGCGGCGGTATCGGCGGCTTATGCGGCGGTGCAGAACTTTCTTTCAATCGGCTTTGGTGTTCTGACAGGAAGCACGGCGGCGGCGAGTGCGGCGGTATTCACGTTCAATTCCGCGCTGTTGGCTTCTCCTATAACTTGGATAGTCATGATAATCGCTGTACTTATCGGGGTTTTGTATGCGGTGGTCGCGGCGGTGAACCATTTCGCGGGAACGTCTGTTAGCGCAACAGGAATAATCTTTGGGGCGTTCGCTTGGCTTGGGTCGGTAGTCGCGAACATCTTTATGGGATTGTTTGAACTGGTGCTTGGTGTAATAAACGCGCTTGTGAATCCGTTCATAGAAATCGCTAATTTCATTGGAAACGTATTTCAAAATCCTATTTCCTCAATTATTTATATGTTTCAAGGAATGGCTGATGGAGTGCTTGCGATTCTTCAAAAAATCGCGTCCGCGCTTGATTTCGTGTTTGGTTCAAACATGGCTGACGCAGTAGCGGGATGGCGTTCCGGGTTAAAAGACATGGCTGACGCGGCAGTTGCGGAATATGCGCCGAATGAAAATTATCAAAAAGTCATAGATAATCTAAATCTATCCGTTGAAGGATTAGGCTTGAAACGGCTTGATAATACGGACGCATACAGCGCGGGTTACAAAGTCGGTGAAGGTATAGACAAAAGCATTTCGGATATGTTCAGTTTTAATATCCCCGGATTGGGTGACATGGGTGATTATGGAGCGTATGACCTTTCCAATATCGACAAAGGCGTTTCCAACATTGACGCGAACACAAAAGGACAGCTTGATTATTCGGAAGAAGAATTAAAACTATGGCGCGACATTGCCGAGCGTGAAACGATAAACCGTTATACAACGGTTGATATGGGCGGCTTTACATTCCATACAAACAATACTGTAAATTCTGATGTAGACTTGGATGGAATTGTTGATTATATCGGTGAACAAGTTGAAGAAAGATTACAGGTAGTTGCAGAGGGGGTACATTTATAATGACCATAAAAGAATTTTTGAATCAGGCGTTTCAGCTTGACCAACTGATTGAAGCCAATAAATGTGAATTAGAACGGTTACGTTTGCTTGCTGAATCTGTTCCGATACCTGACTGGACAAAAGAACGGGTTCAAGGCGGTGAACGTTCTGACTGAGTAGCAAAGACAGCGGCGGCAATTGTTGACCTTGAACAGGAACTTCAAAATGACCTTGACAGTTATATTCAAGTGAAAAGTGAGATTCACCGGGTAATTGAAGCAGTCGAAAAACCAAAATTGAAGTTAATACTTCAAATGCGTTATGCAAACTATAAGAAGTGGGAAGAAATTCAAGATGCTTTGGACGTTTCTGATTTGCGATATTTATTCCGCTTGCATAACGACGCACTAAAAGAAGCAGAAAAAAATCGCCCTGCGTAGGAGCGATTTTTGTTACTACCTTGTTACTAACGACGGTGTTTTTTGCCTTTCCGAAGTCAACGAAAAGTTCAATTTCCCTTTGAATTACGGGCTTTTAGAGGGTTGGCAAATTGAACTTTTTTATTATACCATCTGCTTAAAAAAATTATCGATTTTTAGATAAGGCCAATTTGGTCGGGCTCCTCACGGGGGTCAGCTTGGGCGTTAACGGAACTCTGATTAGGGCCTCGGAGTCGGGTTTCCTTGATGCAATACGAAGTAATCTATGGTAAAAGGCAGCCGAAGCAGGTTGAACACATTTCATAAAAAAATATTGACAGACAATCTTGTTCTCAGTTATTATTCTTCTCGGTGATAAACTAAACAAAGTCGATGGAGCTCGACTCAAAGGCTATAAGCTAATAGCTCCTATAGTACTCTAGTGAGTGCTATAGGGGTTTATTTATTTCTTAAGGAGGAAAAACAGGGTGGAAACTTCAACGGTGGCAATTGTAGCGGCGATATTGATCTTTGTGGCTAGTTTTATTTCGGTGGAGACGGCGATTTCGGTAACTATCATCGAGATTATCGCAGGGATTATCGGGGGTAATTTCCTGGGGATTCATACGACTCCGTGGATGGACTTCCTAGCGGCGTTTGCATCGGTGCTGCTTACTTTTTTAGCAGGGGCGGAGGTTGATCCTGGTATCCTTAAGTCCAAGTTTAAGGAGAGTATGGCGATTGGATCTCTTTCATTTCTCCTACCGTTCCTCGGGGCTATGGCATACTGCTATTATATAGCGGGGTGGACCTTGGATGCATCGAAAATAGCGGGAATTGCCCTGTCTACAACCTCATTGGCTGTGGTTTACGCGGTGCTGGTGGAGACCGGGTTGACTAACACAGAAATCGGTAAGATCATCATGGCATCCTGCTTCATCACCGACATGGGCACGGTATTGGCACTGAGCTTAATGTTTGCACAGTACAATATTATGACCTTGGTGTTTTTAGTCGGATCAGTTTTGATCATTTTATTGATCCCCAAAGTTATCCCCTGGATTTTTAATCGGTACGGGGACCGGGTTATCGAGCCCGAGATAAAGTTCTTGTTTCTTATATTGTTTGCCTTCATGTGGCTGGCCCAATTAGGCCTGAGCCACGCGGTGCTGCCGGCCTTCGTTTTCGGCTTGGTACTGGCTAGAACCTTCGAAAAATACCCTGCAGTACAGAGGAAGCTAAGGATAGTGGCTTTCGCTATGCTTACACCTTTCTTCTTCTTGAAAGCGGGGATGAACGTCTCTCTGCCTGCAATATACGCAAACCTTGGGCTTTTAGGGATACTCCTTTTGGTTAAGATTGCAGCCAAGTTCGTAGGCGTTTTTCCTTTAGCCAGGAAATATGTACCCAAGTATTCCGAGTATACGACACTACTCATGAGTACCGGGTTGACATTTGGAACCATTTCCGCGATGTATGGACTTTCTATCGGTGCGATCAACAACATCCAGTTTTCGTTGTTGGTGACCACGGTAGTCTTGAGTGCGGTAGTCCCTACTTATATAGCCCAGCGTTGGTTCGAACCCAAGGATGAAGTCCAGATGCTTAAGATGGCCCCGGCCATCGAGGAAGAATAGGAGGATAAGAACGATAATATGTTTAACAAGATTGTATTGGCCGTAGACGAATCCAAATACAGTGAACTTGCTGCTGAAGCCGCAATAGATCTAGCTCTGAAATACAACGCGAACCTTACGGTTATCTCGATAGTCCCTCTTCCGATGCAAAGCGGTACCGTTGGAGAAGTCGAAGAGATTAAGATCGAAGGAGAAAGACGTCTGGGCAAGGCGCTGGAAAGGGTCAAGCAAAATGCAGAAAAGAGGGAATTACAAGTCAAAACCGAACTTTTGTATGGTCATGTTGCTGAAAACATAATCAAGCATGTTTCTAATCTGAAGGCTAACCTCGTGGTAATGGGCTACAAAGGCAGCTCCGCGGTGAAAGACTTCCTGCTCGGGAGCGTATCCACCAAGGTGCTTCACCATGCTCCTTGCTCGGTTATCCTGGTAAGAGATTAGATACAAAGAGTATAAATGGGATTAATCACAGGAGGATAAGATGGCGATCTATATGGTTCTGAAGGCAGGGGAGCCCATCTTACGTGAGAAATCCAAACCAGTCAAAAAAATAACACCCAATATACTAAAGCTTCTAGATAATATGGCTGAGACGATGTACCATTCCGAAGGTGTGGGACTGGCGGCTCCCCAGATAGGAGTACCCAAGCGGGTTATAGTAGTTGATGCAGGCAATGGACTGATCGAACTGATTAACCCGGTTGTTGTCTGGGAAGAAGGTGATCAGATCGGGAAAGAGGGCTGCTTAAGTTTGCCGGGTGTTACTAGGTTGGTAAAACGAGCTTTGAAAGTCAAGGTGGAAGGTATCGACCGAAATGGTGAACCCGTAGAAATACTGGGGGAAGGGATGCTCTCCCGTGTTCTTCTTCACGAAATAGATCATCTTGACGGTATCCTATTTATCGATCGTGCACTGGATCGACCGATTGGGCATTGAGACAATACTTTCGGTTGTTCCCGTTAAATCTGGTGTCAATCTTTTATTTGTTAGGAAAAAGGTGAGCCACTATATTAATTGAAACGGGGGGAAGTTTCTTGAACAGTGAACAGGTTACACAGGGTTATGCGCGAGCCCCGCACAGATCGCTCTTTTACGCGATGGGGTATACCAAGGACGACCTGAAAAAGCCGTTAATCGGTATCGTTCATTCTTTTAGCGAGATTGTTCCCGGTCATATTCACCTGAGAGACCTCGTTCAGGCAGCCAAGTTAGGAGTGGCTGCTGGCGGGGGAACGCCGGTAGAGTTCCCGGTCATCGGAATCTGTGACGGTATAGCCATGAACCACGACGGGATGAAGTATCCCCTGGCTACACGTGAACTTATCGCCGACTCCATAGAATCCATGGTAGTGGCTCACAAGTTTGACGGGCTGGTTCTCATCGCCAACTGCGACAAGATTGTACCTGGGATGCTGATGGCGGCATCCCGGTTAAACATCCCTGCGGTCTACGTCAGCGGCGGCCCGATGCTTACCGGATACCACCGCGATGAACAGGTAGACCTTGTGCGGGGGCTTTTTGAGTCGGTTGGAGCCTGTGCACAGGGGAATATAAGTGAAGAAGAACTTGACGAGATGGAGCAGAGCGCCTGTCCAACCTGCGGCAGCTGCGCCGGGCTGTTTACCGCTAACACGATGAACTGCCTGGTAGAAGCACTCGGTATAGCCCTCCCCGGGAATGGGACAATCCCAGCCCCTTATGGGAAACGTAAGGCTTTGGCCAAACAGGCTGGCCAGCAGGTACTGGAGTTGGTTAATAAGAATATACGCCCAAGGGACATCCTGACCCTGAACGCGTTCCGCAATGCCATTACGTTGGATATGGCCATCGGGGGTTCTTCAAACACGGTGCTCCATCTCTTAGCCATCGCTCACGAGGCTGAGGTAGCGCTGGAATTAGAAGTTTTTGATGAAATCAGTACCCGGGTTCCTAACATCTGTAAGATAAGCCCTGGCGGTACAGATCGTTTATTCGATCTTTACCTGGCGGGCGGTATATCGGCGGTCCTGAAACAGTTAGGCGAAAAAGGACTGCTGTCATTGGATGAAAAAACTGTTACCGGCAATACCATAGGCGAGGATATTAAAGCAGCGGCCGTAAGGAATGCCAAAGTGATTCGGCCATTGGACGATCCCTACAACAAAGAAGGCGGCATTGCGATCTTGAGGGGGAACCTGGCGCCCGATGGCGCAGTGGTTAAGCAGTCCGCCGTGGCCAAAGAGATGCTGGTTCACTGTGGGCCGGCCCGGGTGTTTGACGGTGAAGAAGAAGCTTTCGTCGCGATAACCGAGGGTAAAATCAACAAGGGGGACGTGGTGGTCATCCGTTACGAGGGTCCCAAAGGAGGGCCCGGAATGCGGGAAATGCTCAGCCCCACCTCTGCGATCTCTGGGATGGGCCTGGACAAGGATGTAGCGCTTATCACTGATGGGCGTTTTTCCGGAGGAACTCGCGGCGCCTGCGTCGGGCACGTTTCTCCCGAAGCCTCAGAAGGCGGACCTATCGCCCTAGTGCAGGAGGGAGACCTGATAGAGATCGATATACCCAAACGCCGTATGACCCTTAAGATTTCGGACGAAGAGATTGCGGCAAGGAAGGCAAAATGGACTGTGCGACCTCCCAAGGTGACCGGGAAGAGCTACCTGGCCCGTTATGCGTATCTGGTGACTTCCGCCAGCACCGGGGCTGTGACTAAAGTTCCGGAATAATAAGGATACTTAAGATGAGAGCAATAGGAGCTTATCCATTTAAATAGGGCAAATAATTTTTGGGGGAACCATATAAGATTACTAAATTCAGTAGATGGCAATTAAAAATCCTCCGAGCGAGATAACCTGGAGCCGTAAGGTATGGTTTTTTCGCCGAAAGGTATAGCGGGAAACGGCTATGCCTCCCGTATTGGAAAGGAGTGGCTTCGGGTACTGGCTTAAAAAAGGCCGGCGTGTTGTAGTACAGAAACGCATTAGCTGATAGCTCCTGATAGTAAAGGTAGGGGTTTTACTGTTTCAGATTGATAAAAACTGAAGGAGAGATTTATTCAATGGTACCCACATCAGAGGCATATTTATTGATATTATCTAAACCGGAGCTTCTCCACTTATGGAATACAACTGAATGGTCATTGCCTAATTGCATTATTGAACCATATTCAGTTCCCGAGTATGGGAATTTGACAGGCACGTATTACGAGAGACCAGATTATGTAGGCTCGGTTATTAATAAAGTGGGAGCGGCAGATGGAAAACAATTCGCCGTATCGATAGTAATTGGAAAAAGCGCCTTATTGGCTGATATTGCCCATGAAGTCGCACATCTGTATATTCATAGTAAATTAGGTTATCCGCTGATCTGGCTCTCGCCGGATCTATGGGCAAGTTTTGATCAATTAACGACTTATCAACATGCTGCTCATTTTTATGCGAGCGCTGTTCATCCGGTAATAGATGATTTTCTAAAGGATATAAACTTGTTCAACCGGTAATTTACTATCGTATTTTAAACGACTATAAACTGGAGTTATCCAAATATCTAAAAAACCCCAATTCTTTGGATAAGACCTATTTTTTAGCCCGGACCATTGCCACAAAACTCCGTCTTCCCGACGATTATTGGAGGGAAATACAATCAGAATTTACGAACCGAAATAGTTTTCTACGACTAATGAACATAATCGATGAACTCCCCCCATACCCGGAGGTAATAAATCCCGAGAATATCTATGAATATATTCAGGCGATATGGAATGCGCTCGGTTTAAATGCAGCTGAATCGGCATTCACTCTGAGTTTTGAGACTCCGCTTTTATGCAGACCAAACTCTAATCTCCTTGGAGTCATGTAAAAAAACTGTATTTTCAGGAGGCACGGTTCCTAGCTAATACAATCATCAGCCTGGAACAGGGAAGGATAATAAATTATGAATCATTGAAAGAAAACAAAAACTGGGGTAATTCTGATTAGGGTGTAGTAAAGCAAAGCATGGTATAGTATAATAAATTGGCGAGAAAAAATACACAGACGAATGGAGCTTCGTCTTCTTCCGCCTATTAAAGGCTAATAGCTCCTATCATGAGTGATAGGAGTTTTTATTTTCCTGCAAGGGGGAAGAGACGGATGGAAAGAAATAGCTGGATCTTTAAAGTGCTGGTCTTGGAAATAATCAACAGGACTGTACCTGTTTTGGAGAAGGTAAATTATCAGCGTTTGGTTGTAATTACACAACGTTTACGGCAAGCTCTTATGTTCGAGATCGGGAGAGAACCTAAATACATGAATCTTAAAAACAACGTTCTGTTTTTTCTTAACAAAAAGGCCTTTATTGAACAGGAAACATTGGACAAAAAAACAGAAGCTCTAAAAATGACATTTAATACCTGGTTACCGTCGGATACAACTCAACTTAACAGCCTTAAAATTTATAATTTGGTCAGCGACTTGATGGACAGGATCGAGTTATCAATGGAGTTGGAAGAGAAAGTGAATTGCTATGCCGTAGAAGAGTTAAGCGAAAAAATAGTGGAGTGGGATTCATTTATCGAAGAAGTCTTTTCACAAACGGATAACTTTATATTCCAGTGGTCCGTACGTATGGAGAAACTCTTACAAAAGATCAGCAGGAATACCAACAGATTCGAAGGCGTACAAAATGAACGGATTAAAATGAAGATTGACAAGCATTTCAGGCAGAATAAAAACCAGCGAACAGAGGTTTATATCAGGTTAATCGAAGAACAAATAGAAAAAAGCGTTCACTACTTCTTTAATGGCTTTCAGGAGAACCAGATAGAACTTCTTCAGAATTACCTAAGGGACCTGATGCATTCTTATTCCAACGAACTAAGTAAAACTGTAATAGAGATTCATGCTCACTTAAACCATACCTTCGAGTTAAAGGCTGAGGGGTGCTATCCGGAACACTTTTTGGAGGATGATTGTGATTTTTCCTTTGATTTAAGTGGAATAGAACCCTTTAAGATAAACCCATCAAAACCAGTTTGTCTTTTCCCCAGATCTGTAAACAATTATTTAAACTCGTACATGTTGAGGAAAAAAGTTAAAAAGGTTTTAGGGTCCAGCTGTAAATGTCTTAAAGATAGCGCGGATATGCGGCTTAAAGAGGTGTTCAAGTTAATACAGGCCAAGTTTTTCGGTGAGCTGGATGATTTGGTCGCCGGCATTCAGGAAGTACCTCAGAAGGCCCTTAGTATGAAGCTTTCTGACGGCACAGAGGACAAAAGGATTAATGAGCAATACATTCAAAAAATAAGCGGATTGAAAATAGAACTAAGAAAGGCTTGGGAGGAATACTCTGAATCCGTTTCTTAAGCCCGGGGTGGACTGATGGAAGAGGATTATAAGGATTATTACGAAATTGCGTTGGTGTGCCAAAACGGGCATGTAATCAGCGATCGTGTTTCAGGCGATACGAAAGGCAGCGTAAAGTATTGCCCCGTTTGCGGTGCGGGCAGTACTGATAAGTGCGGATCGTGCGGCGAATTTATCAGGGGCTTTAATAAGAAAGTCGATCCCGCTGAATACCGTATCAAGCGAGCTCCCCATCAGTGTCACCGATGTGGGGAGTTATACCCCTGGACCAAAGACGCTATACAAACGTTTGAAAGAATTATAGATGCGATAGATGTGTTTAAGGACGAAGAAAAGGCTGTATTAAGAACGAGTATTACGGACTTAATAGAATTTACACCTAACACTTGTCAGGCGATACGGGCGGTTAAAGGGTTGTCGATCAAGATTAAGGAAACATGGGGGTGGGGCATTATCGAGGAGATCCTCAAGGACATATCGCCTGAGGATATCAAGGCACGCCTCGGGATATAGAAAAAAGATACTTTATTTAGCTAGAAGGTGAAGTAAATGTTTACTAGAAAGGTGTTCGTGAGCTTTGACCTACGTAATGACCGTAAATTATTAAGATTAATAAAAGAACAGACAGAACTGGGCTATTCTACATTCATGGTAGAGAGCTGGTCGCTGTCAAAAGCCGCGTCCCTGAACTGGGAGGAGGAAACGAGAGCGAGGATTTCTAGAACTGACAGGGTTTTGGTTATGGTTGGTAAGAATACATATCAAAATCCCAGGGTTTTAAGAGAAGTACAGATAGCACTGGATTTGGGTGTCCAGGTGATACAGATGATCGGGTATCGGGGCATGGAATGTAAGCCGGTTCCCAACGCCGGTAGGTTGTACTGGTGGGATTGGGATATTTTAAAGGTATTGATGATGTAACGTTTAAAAATCATGCCTATTTTAATTAAGGGGAAATCAAAACATGCCGGTAAGTATCGGAATACCACGGACTTTAGCCTACTACGCTTTTTACCCCTGGTGGAAAACATTCTTCCAGGAGATCGGCTTGGAGGTAGTAACTTCTGCCCAGACATCCAAGGCAACCTTGGACGATGGGGTCGAACAGGCGGTTAACGACGCCTGTATCCCGATTAAAATATTTCATGGGCACGTGGTTGACTTAAAAGACAGGGTTGATTATATCTTTATTCCGAGGTTGGTCAGTGTCAGAAAACTAGAGACAGAAACCTTTTGCCCAAAGTTTCTAGGCCTCCCGGACCTGGTAAGGGCTTCTATGGAGGGACTGCCCAAAATGATAGACGTTCGTATCGATATGGCTAAAGGGCGTCTGGAGTTGTTCAGAATCTGCCTGGATTTGGGGCGAAGGTTCGGCGCGGGCTTTTGGAAGACCGCCAGGGCATTCTGGAAATCCAAAAGAGCCATGATGGATTACGATCGATTGATTCAAACCGGATTGAATCCAGTGGAAGCTTTGGAGTCTTGGGAGAACAGTCTGCATCTGGTTGCTGAAGACAATAATAAGGAGTTGACTTTTGCGGTTTTGGGATATCCATACGCGGTGTATGACCGCTTCATTAACATCGATCTGCATAAAAAGCTGAAGTCTTTGGGTGTAAAGATAATTACCGCCGAGATGATACCTCCGCGTAAGTTGCTTCGGGAAGCGAAGAAGATGCCCAAGAACCTTTTCTGGCATTTCTCCAACAAGGTGATCCACGCGACCTCATACTTTATTAAACAGGTAAAGGTGGATGGTATAATCCATATAACCGCCTTTGGCTGCGGGCCGGACGCGATGGTGGACAAGATGATTGAGTTGACCGCCAAGCATGAAGGAAGGATTCCCTTTATCTCCCTGACAATTGATGAGCATACAGGTGAGGGGGGTATACTGACCAGGCTGGAAGCGTTTGTGGATATGCTTAAGAGACAGAAAGGCTTAGCGTAGGAAAAGGTTTAATGGATACATTTGCTTTATACCTGCTTTTATTTATAGGCAGTTTTTTAGCAGCCGCGGTATCAGGTGCAGCTGGATTTGGCGGGGCCTTACTGCTTCTTCCACTATTAACAAAGACTTTGGGAACAACCCTAGCTGTCCCAATCTTAACTATTGCACAATTAATCGGTAATCTAGCCCGTGCAGCCCTCGGATATAAGGAAATTAAGTGGAAGCCGGTTATTCTTTTTACACTGGGTGCTGTACCGATGAGTATAGTAGGGGCTTTATCTTTTATAGCGGTGCCTAAAGACCTGATCACCAGGGGAATAGGGTTTGTTATAGTTCTCTTCGTAACGTTGAAATATTTCAATATACTCAGGCTTGAAACTAACAACTGCATTATGTTTATTGGCGGTGGAATAGTTGGACTGATATCCGGTCTGGTGGGAAGCGCAGGGCCTATAGGTGCGGCACTATTTTTATCCCTAAATCTATCACCGATTTCTTATATAGCCAGCGAAGCAGTGACGGCAACGGCGATGCACATTGCGAAAACGTTTATCTACCAGAAGTATCTGGGTATCGGTTTAAAGGGGTTGGAGATTGGGCTGTTTCTTGGGGTAGCTATGATTAGTGGTACCTGGGCCGGGAAAAAAGTAATCGACAAGCTGCCTAAAGAGAAGTTCGTTAAGTTTGTCGGTGTTTTATTGGTGGTAGTAGGTCTTCAAATGATTATCATGGGTTCGTAATTAATCTTATTTTACGCTCCGCGTTTCTGTTTAAAAGAATTTTAGATACTGGAGGGGATTCGTTATAATTAAAAAACTCAACCGATTGAAGGGGCGTAAACCTAATATACTGGGCCACGAGAAAAGCTTTAAGTCGGCTGTACTGCTCCCCCTTGTGGAATACCGGGGTAATACCTGTATCCTGTTCGAGAAGAGATCCGGGTTTTTATACCGACAGCCGGGAGAGATCTGTTTTCCGGGGGGAAAGATGGAATCCACGGATGGAGGAGCACTGCAGACTGCCCGTCGGGAAACGGAAGAAGAGTTGGGGTTGTCTAAGGAAGACCTGGTGATAATCGCCCCTTTGGACATCTTGGTCACCCCTTTTAATACCATCGTTTACCCATTCCTATCACAGATAAAAGATCATAGCAAGATCCAGCCCACCAATGAAGTGGAATCGGTGTTCTACGTTCCTCTCGACTTTTTATTAAGAGCTGAACCTATAGACAGCTCTACTGAAATTAAGCTACTGCCACCGGAGAACTTCAATTATGAGTTAATCCCCAATGGTGTGAACTACGGATGGAGGGGTGGGGTTTACCCGGTATACTTTTATATATGGGAGGATCGAGTAATCTGGGGGATGACCGCCCGAATCCTTCGTCATTTTATCGATTTGTATCGCGAAGTTGGTTGAGAGTTGCTCCTTTCAACTAGAAGGCAACTATTGAGTATCGCAGTATTAAAGGTGTTAGGGAGTAAAAGGAAATAATACGTTTTTGTCGAAATGAAAAAAGTAGATGATGAGTTACTTGCCTAATTTAAGATAGTCCCTCACTAGAAAAGCAGGGGTACTGATGTTTGAGAAAATATTGGTCACAATCGACGAATCGCCAATAGCCGCTAAAGCAGCTGGGGCGGCTATTGATCTGGCTAGAAAGTACCAGGCTGAGTTGTGGGCAATATCAGTTGTTCCTATCCCTGAATACGGCGGCTCTGTCGGAGAAGTGAAGGAAGTCAAAACTGAGGGGGAAACCAGATTAGGGGCGCGTCTTAAAGAAGTAAAAGCTCGCGGGCAGGCCCTGGGAATTGTAGTGAAAACCGAGCTTACATATGGACACCCGGCTGAAGCTATTCTAAAATATATTAACAAAAAGGGCTTTGACTTGGTGGTTATGGGTTACAAGGGAAGTTCGGCCATCGACAGATTCTTGCTGGGCAGTGTTTCTTCTAAGGTAGTGCACCACTCGCCTTGTTCGGTTATACTTATCAAGGATTAATTAAACAGCGAATGGGGCTTCGCTTAACCGCCTAAAGGCTAATAGCTCCTATCAGGAGATTAACTCTCTCTTGGTAGGGGCTTATTATTTAGACTTGAGTCGAGGGTGATGCTTATAGTAAATATCTTATACCCCTTTTAATTCCGCTATTTGTGGGCTGATAATTCAAACAATAGACGAAGATTTTAGGAGGATTAATTCATTGTTAGACAAAGAGAATATTTTAAAAATGGTCAAGGACGAAAAGATCAGGTTTATTTATCTACAGATCATAGATATCACGGGGATATTGAAAAGTGTCACCATTCCATCATCCCAATTGGAGAAGGCCCTCGACGGGGAGCTGATGTTTGACGGCTCCTCTATTGAAGGGTTTGTACGAATTGAAGAATCGGATATGTATTTAAGGCCCGACCTCAGTACATTTGCCGTGCTGCCCTGGCGCCCGAGGAGTGAATCCGAAGCGAGAATCATATGTGACGTTTACAACCCTGATGGAACTCCATTTGCCGGCTGCCCCCGATGCAACCTGAAAAGGGTTGTCAAGGAAGCTGAGGACATGGGATTTCAGATGAATGTGGGTCCCGAGTCGGAGTTCTTCCTTTTCCATACCGATGAAAACGGTGACCCGGGCACTGTCACCCATGACCAAGCGGGGTACTTTGATTTGGCCCCGATTGATCTGGGAGAAAACGCCCGCCGTGATATGGTGCTGGTTCTAGAAGAAATGGGGTTTGAGGTTGAGGCTGCACACCACGAAGTGGCCCCTGGTCAGCACGAACTCGACTTTAAATACGGCCCGGCGGTTGCTACCGCCGATAAGATCGCAACCTTGAAGCACGTTGTCAGGGTGATGGCCCAAAGACACGGCCTTCACGCCAGTTTCATGCCCAAGCCGTTGTTCGGGATAAACGGATCGGGAATGCACTGTCACCAATCACTGTTTCGCGGCAAGGAAAACGCCTTTTACGACCCGACGACCCCCGACCAGCTCAGCCAGGATGCCCTTTACTACATTGGCGGTATCCTCAAACACGCCAGGGGTTTCGCTGCCGTCACCAACCCCATAATTAACTCTTACAAGCGCCTGGTGCCCGGTTATGAGGCCCCGGTATATCTGGCCTGGTCGGAAAAAAACCGGAGTCCGCTGATCAGGATTCCAGCCAGGCGAGGGCTCGGTACGCGTATCGAGGTCAGGAACCCCGACCCAGCCTGCAACCCTTACCTGGCTTTGGCGGTAATGCTTAAAGCGGGTCTGGATGGGATAAAACAAAAAATAGATCCCCCCGAGCCGGTGGATGAGAACCTTTATGAGATGAGTCAGCTGGAAAGAGAAAAACTAGGGATAATGTCACTGCCGGGCAGCCTCGAAGAAGCGCTGCAGGAGCTGAAGAACGACCGGGTTATCCAGGAAGCGATGGGGGAGCACATATATAACAGTTTCATGGCCGCGAAAATGAAGGAATGGGATGAATACCGTCTTCAGGTTCATCCCTGGGAAATAAAAAGGTATCTGACGACGTTCTAAGGGTTAATCCCTTCCCGGGTAACAACCCGGTGCATAAATGTTTACTAAAAAGATAAATTATTCTAAGTTAGTAAAATTTGAGATTCTGTGATTCGGAGGTTTCGTAAAATGAGTACCATTGTAGAAGTTATAGCAAGGGAGATACTGGATTCGAGGGGCAACCCAACTGTAGAGGTGGATGTACATCTGGAAAGCGGATCGATGGGCAGGGCTGCAATCCCGTCAGGGGCTTCCACCGGGACTTATGAGGCGGTAGAACTGCGGGATGACGATGATAAACGCTATCTCGGCAAAGGGGTCCTTACCGCGGTTGAGAACGTGAATGACATCATCGCTCCTGAGCTGGTTGGTTCTGACTGTCTTAACCAGGTTGAGATCGACCAGCTGATGATTGGGTTGGATGGCACCCCTAATAAGGCTAAGCTGGGGGCCAATGCTATCCTCGGAGTATCACTGGCTGCAGCCCGTGCCGGGGCGGATTTTCTGGGCCTTCCACTCTACCGGTACCTCGGTGGAGTAAACGCCAGGAACTTACCAGTCCCGATGCTGAATATAATGAACGGCGGAAAACACGCGGACAACAACCTGGATATCCAGGAATTCATGATCGTGCCCGCGGGCGCCGTTAGTTTTGCCGAGGGACTGCGGATGGGGGCGGAGATATACCAAACCTTAAAGTCAGTCCTGAAAAAGCAGGGACTCAGAACATCGGTCGGTGACGAAGGCGGATTTGCTCCCAACCTCAAATCCCACGAAGAAGCCCTGGAAATGATTATGCAGGCCATCGAACAGGCGAAATACCGGCCAGGGGAAGATGTATACCTGGCGCTCGATCCGGCCGCCTCCGAGTTTTATAAAGATGGACGCTACGTGTTCACCGGGGAAAACGCTTCCCGTACCGCCGAGGAGATGGTGGGTTACTACGAGGACCTTGTCAACCGTTTCCCGATCATATCTTTGGAGGACGGTTTGGCGGAAGACGACTGGGATGGTTGGAAAGTACTGACCGAGAAGTTGGGCCGCCGCATTCAAATCATTGGGGACGACATATTCGTCACTAACCAGGAACGTTTCCGTAGGGGAATAGATCTGGGGGTGGCGAACAGCATCCTGATCAAGGTGAACCAGATAGGGACCTTGACCGAAACCCTGGATACCATCGAGATGGCGAAGCATTATAACTATACCTCGGTTGTATCCCATCGTTCCGGGGAAACCGAAGACCCGTTTATCGCCGATCTGGTGGTGGCGGTCGGCACCGGGCAGATCAAAACCGGGGCCCCGGCGAGAAGCGACCGGGTAACCAAGTACAACCAACTGTTGCGCATCGAAGAGGAACTTGATGATTCCGCCCGTTACAGGGGTTTAGGGTATTTTACCACGCTTATACGATAAGACAGACTCCAATAAAATATCTGGGCGAATGGGGCTTCGCCTAACCGTTAAGGTGAAAACTGCCGTAAGGCTAATAGCTCCTATCAAACGACTTGTTTTGATAGGGGCTATTATTATTGTTTGGGGAGGGTGACAGGGTGGTCAGTGTAGAAATCCCGGGAACAGGCGCCATTGAACTTGAATACCTTTTGCTTGACTACAACGGAACACTGGCGTTGGATGGCAACCTAATCGCGACTGTTACAGAACGCCTTTTAAAGCTTTCCCAATCCTTGAAGATCATCGTTCTGACTGCTGATACGTTTGGCCTGGTTAGGGTCATGTGCGAATCTTTACCTTTAGAAATACGTATCGTTGACCCACTCGAAGGGGGCTTAGAAAAAGGGAGGATTGTTAAGGAACTTGGCCCTGATAGGGTTGTAGCAATCGGCAACGGTTATAATGATCGCCTCATGCTGAAGGAATGCGTATTAGGGATACTGATTATCGGTGATGAAGGCTGCTCTATTGAGACCATGCAAAACGCTGATGTAGCTGTGAAAAATATTGAGACCGCCCTTGATCTCTTAATCTATCCCAAACGTCTGATTGCGACACTACGAGCCTAAAGAGGAGGATGGCCCGTTAATGAAAGCTTTTCTGGGGATTGATGTGGGTTCTGTGAGTACGAAGCTGGTGGTAATCAACGAACAGGACGAGGTTCTGTATCACCTATACAACCGTACCCAGGGGCAGCCGGTACGAATCATCCAGGAGGGGATTAAACATATAGCTTCAGAGCTACCCACCGATGTTCAGATAGCGGGGGCGGGAACCACCGGCAGCGCCCGTCACCTGGCGGGGGCCATGATCGGCGCGGACGTGATCAAGAACGAGATTACCGCCCACGCGGTGGCCACTTCGAGGTTTGTACCTGGGGTACAGACTATACTTGAAATCGGGGGACAGGACTCCAAGATAATCATCCTTCGAGATGGAGTGGTAGTGGACTTCGCCATGAACACGGTGTGTGCGGCGGGTACGGGATCGTTTCTCGACCAGCAGGCCACCCGGTTGAGCATCCCAATTGAAGACTTCGGGCAAATAGCCCTGAAATCGAAGAACCCGGTACGAATCGCCGGCAGGTGCGCGGTATTCGCCGAGTCTGACATGATCCATAAACAGCAGCTCGGTCACAGCCTTGAGGACATCTCCGCCGGTTTGTGCGAAGCTCTGGTGCGGAACTTTTTGAGTAATCTGGGCAAAGGCAAGGAGATACAGGGGCCTATAGCTTTCCAGGGCGGGGTGGCGGCCAATATCGGGATAAAGGGGGCTTTTGAAAAACACCTTAAACAGGATGTTTTTGTCCCCCAGTACCACGGGGTTATGGGCGCGATCGGCGTTGCCATTATGGCGCGGGAAGCTATCCAACGCACCGGAATGCCTACCAGGTTCAAGGGGCTGGTGGTTTCGGGTTTCGACTACAAGGCCCGAAGCTTTGATTGCAAGGGCTGTCCAAACCTTTGCGAGATTGTTCAGTTCTCTCAAAACGGAAAGGTTATAGCCCGCTGGGGTGACCGGTGCGGCAAGTGGGAGGCCATGGCAATATAAGGCCATTAGTTATAGGAAATTGGAGAAGGAAGAGCCGTCCGTAGACGGCTTAATGGAGGGTCTTTGTTAAATTATATTATACCATGTAAATAATATTTGTCGATAAATGGGAGAGAAATTTAAATTACTATTCTATAACCGACGGAGTGTAATTGTACATGAAGCATCCTTCATCTGACACTGGGCATCGTATTCAGAACGCCATCACTAGGCTGCGTTCCCTCTACGAAAGCGACTTGGCGGTTCCCGACCTTGAAGCTTGCGGGAAAGCCGTCGTGGAACCACTTCGTGAGTTCCTTTTCACCCGTGAGCCCAGCGGTATATTCTACCCGAGGTGCAAGGCCGCGGAAGTTCTCGCTGCCCTAGGCGCCAAGGATATACTGATCGACTTTCTGGCTAATCCGAGAAGTATTGCTGATCCCGTTGAGGAGGCTGGGGAGGATGCTGTTGCCAGTGCTGTTGCCCTTGCGCTACTTAGGTGGCCGGACGAGCAGGTATTTTCATTATTACTAGATGTTGCCCGTCGTAAACTATTAGTCGGTGTGGTGGAAGCCCTTGGAGAGTATCGGCGTTATGAAGCCGTGCCGATTTTCGCATCCGCCTTGGGCGAAGACTTCTGCCGGTATGCTGCGCAAAATGCGCTCCGTAAATTGGGGGAAGGAGCCTGTCCGTATCTTTTACAATTAGCCAACCGTAAAACGACCTCGGATACCGAATACGAGTCCAGCCGGCGTCAGCGGCGTAGTGCATTGGAACTGCTGGCGGAACTGTATCAAGGTGAACACCTACCCGAGACCGTGTGGTTACTGATGGAGGATGATGATCCCGAAATAGCTTTGTTGGCCTGCTCGATATGCCTTCCGAGGGTTTCCCTCGCCGGTCGTGAAAAGGTTTTCGTGCGCCTCATCGATTTGCTCGACAGCACTGATTGGATGTTCCGGTCTGAAGTAGAGGACCTGCTGATCGAAAACTACGCGAATTGCCGCTCGGTAATAGAAAGGAGACTAAACCGAGCTATTGAGCCTGCGGCATCGTCCTTGCGGAGGATAGTGAGCAAGGCTTGTAGTAAGGGTTATCATGAAAATGGTTAGCAACTTTACCTTGATATAACTAATGAGGAGGAGGCGTATAAAACAATGGTGCGAAGACTGTTTACATCAGAATCTGTTACCGAAGGTCATCCAGACAAAATAGCCGACCAGATTTCCGACAGCGTCCTCGACGCAATCATAGCCCAGGACCCTATGGCCCGCGTAGCCTGTGAGACAGTGGTCACCACTGGTCTTGTTCATGTGGTTGGTGAGATTACCACCAGTTGCTATGTAGATATTCCGAAAACTGTTCGAGAGACGGTTAAAGAGATTGGATACATTAGCGCCAAATTCGGTTTTGATGGTGATACTTGCGGTGTTATGGTTTCTATCGACGAGCAATCACCGGACATTGCCCTCGGCGTTGACACAGCGCTTGAGGCTAAAAAGGGCGAAATGGACCCCGCCGACGCAATCGGTGCTGGCGACCAAGGCATGATGTTTGGTTATGCCACTAATGAAACCCCTGAATTTATGCCGCTGCCGATTATCCTAGCACACCGGTTGGCCCGCCGGTTGTCCGAGGTGCGTAAGAACAAAACGCTGCCATATCTCCGACCGGACGGAAAGACTCAGGTAACAGTCGAGTATGAAGGGGACAAGCCCATTCGAGTGGATACTATAGTTATTTCGGCCCAACATCATCCTGACGTCGAACTTGCCGTTATCGAAAGCGATATCATCAACGAGGCGATCATTCCGATCATCCCAAGTGAACTTCTTGATGCTGATACCAAGTACAACATCAACCCTACTGGACGTTTCGTTGTTGGAGGGCCGCAGGGAGATGCAGGTCTGACCGGCCGTAAAATAATGGTTGACACCTATGGCGGCATGGCTCGTAATGGCGGCGGTGCGTTGTCAGGTAAAGATCCCACTAAAGTTGACCGTTCTGGTGCCTATGCCGCACGATATGTGGCAAAGAACGTTGTAGCCGCGGGTCTCGCCGACAAGTGTGAGATACAGCTTGCCTATGCTATCGGTATCGCTCGTCCCGTGTCGGTACTTGTTGAGACTTTTGGTACCTCCAAGGTGGACGAGGCCCTTATCAGTAAGATTATTCAGGAGAATTTTGATCTTCGCCCAGCCAGCATCATCAACAATCTAGATTTACGCCGCCCGATTTATCGTCAGACTTCCGTATATGGCCATTTTGGTCGTACCGACATTGATTTGCCCTGGGAACGCACCGACAAAGCTGAAGTTCTGCGACGCGCGGCAAATATTTAGGATATAAAACAAACAGGTGAAAGACGAAACCGGGGAATGATAGGAAAACAGCATGACCTATGTACTGAACTCGCGATTAGCGGCCAGCGACCTTTACAGAAATATCCACCGCTTTAATAAAAAGAGTTCTATCAGCTATGACAAGTGTTACGAGGCCCTTAACCAGGGTATAACGGGACCCCATGTTGCCGGCTATGCGTTAAACCCGGACGTTATTATCTTTACCTGTGACTCGATTGATGACTATTATCATGTTATTGCTTGTATCCTGCTCAACGTTCAGAGTGAATATCTGTCCACTCAGGAAAAGCATGATATTAACGAATTCATTGAAGATATTCTTTATCCATCACTCACTGATCATTTGGCTATTGTCGCTGGTGCCACGGGGCATCAAAACTTGAGTTGACGCCATTTTTTAATATTTGATACAATAAAACAAACAAATTGTTTGCAGGGTGATGGAGTTCGCCCGTAATTCCGGTTATTCCGGTAATGACTCCTGTCAGTTTTAATCTGGCAGGAGATTTTATTTTGAAAACTGATAACCCGGTATTAACCAGGCCGTGCTTAGGTATTATTGCCCAGGAGGTGCTTCGCGTGGTTTTCCAAAGCGTACTATTTGAGAAAACTAAAGACTACAAAAAAGAGCTAACATTAGAAGTACCTGAATTCTTCATTGACTTAAACCTCGATCAGGTTATAGACGCCATAACGCTAGGGAAGCTGGAATATGATTTGAAGCCGTTTTTTTATACGACCTTGGACAATATCGAAGCGATCAGGTATCGGCATGAAATTTTCCGGGACCTAGAAAACTATGCCCTGTTTGAGTGTATAACCTCTTTTGCCCAAAAGATGCGGGATATGCGGCAGCATCTTACCCAGTCCGGGAAACTGCACTACAAATACCAGAAGGAAAAATGGTTTTTAGACGCGGTAGAAATTTATTGCGACGCTTCTTGCTGCCTGTTGGGAGATTTAGAACGCATAGACTTAACATCTCGTGGATTGTTGGCCTTCCGCGAGTTTTTAAAGAACTATATCGGTTCTGAGAGTTTTACGTTGCTTAATGAGGAGACGAAAAACCTTAGGGCCGATTTGAACGCGGTAGAGTATTCCTTGTTCATAAAAGAGAACCGTATCGTGGTTCGGAAATACGAATCCGAAATCGATTACAGCATCGAGGTCAAGGCGACATTTGAGAAGTTTAAACAGGGAGAGATCGAAGATTTAAAACCTAAAAGAACCGACTGGCCGGACATGAACCATGTTGAAGCAGGGGTACTGGATTTGATAGCCAAGTTATACCCTGAAACATTTCTATGTCTCGATAATTTTAATGCCAAAAACATTGACTACCTGGATGAAACGATAGGTACTTTTGACCGGGAAATACAATTCTACGTTGCCTATCTTGAATACATTGCATCTTTCAAACGGGTGGGATTAAGGTTTTGCTATCCGAAAATATCCGATGAATCCAAGGAGGTTTATGATTATGAGGTATTTGACCTGGCCCTGGCTAAAAAAATTCTTTCAGAGAAAAACAAGTCCCTTGTGTGCAACGATTTTTATCTGAAAGATCAGGAGCGCATATTCGTGGTTTCCGGTCCAAACCAGGGGGGGAAGACAACCTTCGCCCGCACTTTCGGTCAGCTTCATTTTATAGCCTGTCTGGGCTGCCCCGTTCCAGGACGGGAAGCCCAGCTCTTTATGCCTGACCGGATATTCACGCACTTTGAAAAAGAGGAAAACATTAAAAATCTGCACGGCAAACTGCAGGACGATCTCGTAAGAATTCACTCTATCCTCGAACGGGCCACCCCGAATAGCATTATCATAATGAACGAAATTTTCACTTCCACCACATTAAACGACGCATTATTTTTGAGCAAAAAGATAATGGAAAGGGTGGTTAAGCTGGGGGTGCTCTGCGTTTTCGTTACATTCCTGGATGAACTGGCATTGTTCGGTGAGACAACCGTTAGCCTGGTCAGCACGGTGGTCCCCGAAAATCCGGCGTTACGGACATATAGAATTGTGAGAAGGCCCGCGGACGGTCTTGCATATGCGCTATCGATCGCCGAAAAGTACCGGCTTACGTATGACCATCTAAAGGAGCGGATCAACCAATGAAAGCCTTTCTCATGCATAAGGACTCTGACTTTGATCTGCAGCGGAAATTACCGTCAAATGAATACGAACTGAGGAAAGACCTAGAATTATTAACGCTTTTCAACGCCATGGCTGCAGGTGATAACTTTATACTTGAAATCGCAAGGAAGGCTGTTTTATCCGGTTTATACAATGATTTGGAAACGATATTCTATCGCCAATTCATTCTTAAAGACTGCCTGAAGAACCCTTCCATCATCAGGGATATATACAGCATCGCGGTAGAAGCTGTTGATAAACGGAAAACGCATTACTTGGGTTTTTTAGGTAAGTATCCTTCTTCGAGATTATACATGTCGATAGAAATGCTGAAGATATTTGCGGAAGTGCTTAAAAAACTGAGGAGTATCGCGGATAAACATGGCGATAAATTCGAGTCGGAAGGGTTTAAAGCCTTTTTCACTATGCTCAAACAAGAACTGAATGATGAATTTTTTACCTGGGTACAAGAACATCTGCGGGAATTAAAGTTCCACGACGGGATATTGATCAGCGCTAAACTGGGGAAAGGAAACAAAGGCGCCAATTATATACTTCGGAAGCCAAACGCAAAAAAGCAGAGCTGGATGCAGAGGATCTTTGCGAAAAATCCTCCGTCTTATACCATTACAATAAGTGAACACGATGAAAGCGGCGCCAGGGCCTTGTCGGAGTTAAAAGATCAGGGGATTATTCTCGTGGCCAATGAACTCGCTCGGTCCACAGATCACATTTACAGTTTCTTTAATAGGCTTAGGGCCGAATTAGCCTTTTACGTCGGGTGTCTGAATTTACGCGAGAGTCTTGACCAGAAGGGTGAGCCGATCTCTTTCCCTCTCCCGGTGGCCCCTGGTGAGCCCCGGCACTCTTTTAAAGGATTATACGATGTCTGCTTGGCCCTAAGCATGGGACCAAAAGTTGTGGGTAACGACTTGAATCTCGACGACAAGTCGCTGACGATAATCACCGGCGCCAACCAAGGTGGTAAATCGACTTTTTTACGCAGCATAGGTTTGGCCCAATTGATGATGCAATGCGGTATGTTCGTGCCTGCAGAGTTTTTTTGTTCCAGTATCTGTGACTGCCTTTTTACCCACCATAAACGGGAAGAAGATACCACCATGAATAGCGGGAAGCTCGATGAAGAGCTCAGCAGGATGAGCAGCATCGTGGATAACTTAACTCCAAATTCGATGCTGCTCTTTAACGAATCATTCGCAGCGACCAATGAAAGAGAAGGATCGGAGATCGCAAGACAGATACTCTGTGCCTTGTTGGAGAAAAATATTAAGGTTTTCTTCGTTACACATCTATATGAGTTTGCAAATACTCTTCATAGACGAAATCTTGAAAAGGTTATCTTTTTACGGGCGGAAAGAAAGGATGACGGGGAAAGGACCTTTAAAATCACCGAGGGTAAGCCCTTAAGAAATGTTTTTGGAGAAGATATATATTTTAAGATTTTCGAAAAATAGAAAGCCGCCTACAGACGGCTTTTTAAAGAGAAGTACTTAATGTCTATTTAATTATAAACATTTAAACTGGATATATAAATAGAAAGTTCAACCATTTATGAATAGATTTATTGGGACTTTCTTAACGATAGCAAAATTGGTATTGAAACCAGCTGCATTACCATGGAGAAGATTATCAGAGCTGGCAACGAGACATCATAGAGTATGCCCATGAACGCGCTTCCTAGAAACCAGAACAAACCGTAGCCGGTGTTAAATACACCGTATGCCGTACCCCTCCGGTTAGCTGGCACCATTCCCGCAACCGCCGCCCTCATTATAGATTCCTGCGCCCCCATACCCACTCCCCATAATGCCATCCCAAGCAGCGCCAGATTAAAGCCGCCTAGGAAAACCAATGGAGCGAAAAGAGCGGAGAACACTGAAACTATGGCCAGGGTAGGGATGCCCAGTTTATCGAAAAGCTTCCCGAAGATTAGGGCGGCAATCGCGTCAACGCCCATAGCCACCGCGTAAAAAGTGGGAATCCAGTTTTCCGAGACGATGGCGGTCTTCTGAAAATGGAAGGAGATCAACGGGAAATCAACGTAGCCAGCCGCGATAAATATTACGGCTAATAGATATATCCAAAAGACTCGCGGAAACCCCTTGGTCTCCAATTTAGGGGCGTTGACTTCGAGATCGCGCGGGCGCGGATAAAGCCACCATGCTGTAAGAAGTACGGACAAAGCCAGAACCGCCGGGATTAAAAGAACCATGAAGCCGGTCTGGTATCCCCCTTTAAGGTAAAGCACAGCCGAAACGATAAGGGGGCCCAAAACCGCTCCAGTCTGGTCCATGGCCTCGTGGAGGCCGAATCCCCAGCCGTGGCCGATGTTTTTGGTAGCGTGCGAAAGCATCGCGTCCCGGGCCGGGGTGCGGATGGCTTTCCCTAATCGCTCTATCACCATCAGGGCCGCGGCCAGCTCCCACCGGCCAGTCAAGGCCAAGAAGGGAACGGCAAACAGGTTCAGCCCGTACCCGATCAGGGTTATCGCCCAGTATTTCTCCGTCCGGTCGCTGATATAGCCGGAGACCAGGCGTAAAGCATAGCCGATCAATTCCCCGAAGCCCGCGACAAACCCTACGACGGTGGCGCTGGCCCCGAGCACCGCGAGGTAAGGACCGGTGATGCTGCGGGCGCCTTCATAGGTCATATCCGAGAATAGGCTGACGATCCCAAGCAATACCACGAACTTAATCGCCACACCTTTTAAATCGTTGACGGATCTATTCTTTTTCGGACTTTCCATTCTGTCGATCACCTTCCTTTTGCAGTTCCTTGGCTCTGCTAGTTATAGTATTGATCCGTTCCAATATGTAATGGCTTTCTCCCTTATTCTCGGAAAGCAGCGTTTCGATCATGCTCAGTTCCTCGTTCATATAGGCCAACGCCTGTGTCATCAAGGCATCGATCTCTTTATTTATCTTTCCGTTCAAGTCCGAGGTCATACGGTGCAGGTTCTTCTCGATTTCGTAGTTTATCTGGCCAGCGAAATAACGCCGGAATACGTTCCTGAAAATAAACATCGGGAATAGAAACCAGAGCATATCCAGGTGCGAGTCGAAAGACCGGCTGATGGAGATGTCGGGCCGCTTTAACTCCCTTAGATTGATCTCCCAATCCTCCAGCTTGAGTTGAACCCCCAACACCTCTTCCAGGTTGTGGCTGAGTCTTTCCCGGAATGATTTGAGATAGAATGCAAGGTGCTTTCTAACAGTGTTCAACAGCTCGAATGACTTCTCTTCGCTGATCAAGATCTCATGGAGACGTGATTCCAGTGTTTCCTTGAGCCATGTTTCATACTGCCTGGTTACTCTGTTGAGGTTACCCTTCCAAAACTTGAAAGCGGTTTCGTATTCAGAAAGTAGTTTTTCTTCGATCCCTTTGCTGTATGCGTCTAGATACACCCTTACACTTTCCCGTGTTTTTTCTTTGTAGCTGCTGGTGATTAACTGGAGTTCCCGCCGGACAAAGCTGGAGTTCAGGTGCTCGTCGAGAATCATTTCCTTTAACCTGCTCTTTTCGGACTCCAGCTTCAACGAGGATTTATAGGATATCTCTAGGTAAGAAAGGCAGGTGTCAACCAGCGTGGTGATTTTGTGCAGCAGGACTTTGATGAAAACATCATCCCGGTTCTGGGAGACTGGGCGGAGAACCTTCTGCTCAATCTCTCGGTTATAATCACTGGTGTTAAAAAAGGACGAGTACCTGAAGAGCGGGAACTCTCTTTCGAAAGACCTTTGCAGCACGTCCCTGGTAAAAGACTCGATTTCTTTGATCTTCTCTTCTTCGAACAGGTCTACCTTAGTTATAACAACGGCTATTTCCGGCGAGTAACTGTGTATCTCCTGAAGAAGGGTCAGTTCGTTTTCCGAAATGGGCCTTTCGGCACTGATGATAAACAGAGCTGCCCCGGTCTCGGGAAACCAGCTGGTGGTGGTTTCGGTATTATGCCTCCATACGCTCCCGATACCGGGAGTGTCAACTAGCCTTACCGCCTTGAGATTGCTTAACGTGGGGACTTCGATATCTACCAAGAGTACGTCCTTGATATTGCCAGGGTTGCCTGACTCGGAAACATACTGCTGAATCTCCGAGAGGGGGATCGCCTTGCTTTCTCCACCAACAAAGGTTACGGAGGCTTTTTCATCAGGACCGTAACTTATCCTTGTTATAACTGAGGTAACCGGGATACTGCCCACGGGCAACAAAGACTTATTTATTAAGCAGTTTAAGAACGAACTTTTTCCAGCTTTGAACTGTCCCAAAACGGCCATGTCAAGGAATAGATTCTGCTCGGCGAAATTCCTGACACTTTTCAGGGCCTTCCTTAACGAATTCAATCCGAATTCGTCGCAGACCGAGTGAATCTCGTTTAACAGCTCATTAGACAAATTGTTAATGTTGTTTTCCAACGGCATCTCCGCTTACCTCCGACTACGATATCTATCACTTCAATTTTTTGGTACATCTTCTTTTTGTTTCTTTAGCCGCTTCGGCTTAATATCTTTTTGGGTACCAGATATAACCTTGATGGCTTTTATCCAGGCATCCTGTTCAGGGCCTTTAGGCTCCTTGGAAAAACGGTAATCCATCTTGCGGATATGTTCCGCTAACTCGCCGGATAGATTGCCCCAGATAGCTAGCTGAGAATCTATCAGAGATATTATATCCTCAGGGTTCTCCGCGTTTTCGATGCATGATGTAAAGTGTTTTAGACAGAGCCCTTCGCTTTTAGAGAATATCTCCCTGAATTCTTCTTTTGATATGTACTTCATAAGAAAGAGGGAGTGGGTATTTGATGTGTCTTCCCTGGACTTACACGCGGGGCAGGGCCCGCTTGGCTTAAGTTTACTCGCGATTTCCTTGCTCTGTTTTAATGGGTCTTTCTTTTTACGGAATAGACCCCCTTCATTGGGACTGGAAGTATCTTTCAGTAGTTGTTCCTTGAGTTCATTACTAACCCTAATGGCGCTGTTGATCAAACCCTCCAGTATGATCGGGTAGCCTAATGGGTCTTTATAAAAATCCTCTTCCATCTGCTTGAGTTCCCAAGCGTGCTCGTTGCAAAACCCCCAGGCCTTATGGATTTTGATTCTGGTAGTAACCGAGTTTACGTTTTCGTGCAAGAGGAATCTAAGGTAGCGTGTGGCTGCCGAAGCCCCGATATGACAAATGGGGCAGCCGGGAACTTTTAGCGCATCCCTGATGTTTGCATAGATTAAATCACGTTGATAACTGTTGTCCAAGTATTATTCCTCCCGTAGTATCCTTGTTCGGATAAAACGAAAGCTCCTACCAAGTAGAGTAAACTTGATAGGAGCTATTAGCCGATCGGCAGTATCTGACCTTAAAGGTCGGGCGAAGCTCCATTCGCCTATTAATTCTGGTAGCTATTATACCATAATCAGTTGAATAAAATAACCGACTTTTAAATAGGACGAGTTAGATCCTTCGTCGGGATGAGCGAGGATGAGTTGGTTGAAAATTACGTAGGATCGTGGGCGGAAGTTCAATGACAGTTATACGGAAACGGCAAACCAGTTAGTTATCGGCTGAGATGCGCCCAACTGGTTCCGCTGCTGAAAGAGTACGGATGGCCTATGGATTTCATGGCCGAGGTTGATTTCACCGAAGATGCCTGGATCGCCAAGCGGGAAAATGCCCAGGATCACCGGGCGTAGAAAAAAAGCAGTCAGAAAGACTGCAAAAGAATATTAGAAAATGAACAAATTCTATGATACAGCCAAGATAAACCGAAGTCTACAGTAAGTAAATACCAAGGAGGGGGCCAGGATGCCCCAAGGTAAGGATGACTACCGGGAAGAGTATGAACGACAAAGGCGTGTCGTTAAAAACTGGCTCCTGTTTTATGCTGAGCCCAAGGAGCTATGCACCAGAAGGCGGGCGGCGATACTGTTCGAATCGGGACAGGCACCTTTCGACGGAACAATTCCGCAGAAGATGTTATCTCCGATACTACCGGATGTAAGTGGGTTCAGCTGTCGGAACTTCAGGTGGCAGAGCGTGGTTGAATCTAATAGAGGAAGTCGAGCGGCGGCTGCCTCCTAACAGGAAGCTGTTCCTGAAACTCCGGTGCGAACACCGGTACTGTACTGGAAGCAACGGATGGACCGCTTCGGTGCAGGAGAAGTATTATTCCCAGGTGGTAGAGCAGCTGCCGAAGCCTGGCGGGAAAGCCTCAATACCTTCAGTTGCCGATGCTAGTCATTAGGGAGGTCTTTCATTAGCAAGTTTATTTTTTAATTATAATTCTTAATCGCTGCTAACCTTATTCAACATGTTTAAGATTAGCCTAAAAAGCGCTATGTAATCTTCTATTTCATTTTTCCTCTAGGTGCCTCCGCCCGCTTCTCTTTTTCCTGTTCCTTAACTACTAGTTTACCCAGAGTGATCAACAGACTGTGTAATTCTGGAGGTATTTCATCCTCTGTAACCTCTTTATCCAGTACCGCTCTCTTAGGATCAGAAATGGGCCTTATTTCATCGACGATTCCCAGAATATAATCGGCGCTTATGTTAAGCAGCTTGCAGTATTCAGCAAGTGTCTCAAAATCAATATTCCTTTGAGCGGTCTCATACAAGGATAAGGTAGATTTTTCCTTCCCCAGTTTATCTCCTACCGCCTCCAGGCTTAGATTCTGCATAACCCTTACACCACGCAACCTCTTCCCCATAATTTTTTTTCGCGCCAAGTTTTTGTCTTTACGTTCTCCCATTATAAACTCCTTTCTTAAACGTAAAAAAGTTTGCAAAAGACAAAATATATTTGCTTTACGGAAACTATTATTCCCAAAAGGCAATATTACTAGCAATAAATGTTGACTATAGACGTAATATTGTGTAATATAAAACCATAACTCACGCATTATGAAAACTTTATTGACGATAACTACCTCAAGTTTACAGTATATAGCTTGTCGGCTCAATAGGATTTTTCAGATTAGGAGCTTGCTGATGACTTCTTTAGAGAACCTGGCTTACTTAAGAAAATCAAGGCAACTCGCTAACCAATCAAAGAGGCAGATCCTTTGTAACGTAGATTTATTCAGCGAGAATCGGCAGGCCTATTTTGCTGCAAAGCAAATGTCTTCTCTTGTTGGGGCAGCTCGTTTTGCAGAGTCCCAACTGAGGATTGTTTACGGGGAACTGCTGCTTCCTGCTTGGTTAAAGGGCCTTTCTTCTTTGGAACGCGAGGTTTTTCTTTCGCATTATAATGATCGCCAGGGTTTTTACAGTATTGCAGAAGACCACGGAACAACCAACGCTGTTATTGTTAAACAGTGGCGGACGGCTCTTAAAAAAATCCTTTCGAACATTGCCCCTATTAAAAAACAGAAGTTGGATATTTCTTTTGCCCCTTCTCGCAAATCCGCTGTTCCAGGAAAGGGTAACTGGTACGTGGTCCAGGTCGCTACTGGTCGAGAAGAAGCTGTTGCCCATAGCATCCGCATGGATCACCCCAATTTTATTAACGGCGCGATTGCTACTTCTACCCGGGTGGTAACCCTATCTGCTAAAGGATACCGGGAAAACTACGAGGTAGCAATCAAAGGCTATATTTTTGTTCAGGCGTATGAATTAACGGCGGAAGCCTATCACTGGATCATGGGGATCACTAATGTTGTACGTGTTTTAAATATGAATCCGCTATCTAAAGATGAAGTAAGAGTTATTCTTGGACTCTGTAACATTGAAAAGAAAGCCCGATTAAAGTGTACAGAACAGATCCGCGCGTTGCTTAAGGAAAGATGCTTGCCCTATAACGAAATTATTATGAGAGGGCAGCAATTCTTCCAGTTCTCTCTGGACTTACTTCAGGGTATTTTCAAGGAGATCCCCGGGCACCGGGGAGGTCCACCACCACCTCTTATAGAGGATGCCGTACGCCAGTTAGACTACATAGAATAATCGGGGTCCAGAGAGAGCGTAGAACACGAGGATCAATGAAAGCTGCACCGTTAATCCCATAATACGCAGGGTGCTGATATTCTCAACAGGGGCACCAAGTGTTGGGGGACAAGGAAATAGGAATCCTGGGGGGTGGGCGAAGCCCATTCTTTTTTTATAAATACGGTTAGTTCCTCTACGCAATTAAAAAACCTAATTACGAGGTGACACTGAGAAAAGGAGGGCGCAAAATGCTTTGGAGGACCCATTTCCTGGGAGGAGTCATTACAGGATATTTAATAAGCGAACCGTCAAACGCTCTCGCAGCCATGACGATTGGGGGGATATCGGCTCTACTGCCTGACATCGATTCCCCATATTCGTATGTCGGCAGCCGGTTATTGCCCACTGCCTGGGCTTTGAAACTCACCGTTGGTCATCGCGGCATATTTCACAGTATACTTGCGGCTGCCGTGATTGCTTTGTTATTGATGATCGTTCCTCAGGACCTGCTGTTAAAACAGGTGATGTTTGTAGTGGTCTTTATCGGGTATCTATCTCACATCCTGCTTGATTCGCTTTCAGGGGGTACCTATTTGCTGTATCCCGTACCAATTAAGTTCAGTGTATCAATAATAAAAACAGGCGGGATTATTGAAAAACTGGTTGTTGTCCCAGTTCTTTTATTTTTTGCTGCCTGGTTTTTTATAAAGACTGTAGTATCTCTACTATGTTAAGTTTTATGTTTTTAATAAACAGGTCTAAAGAGCCGAACCAGGGGGTTTTTATACTCTCACGATTAGGCTTTTTTCTTTGATTTGGGAGGTGGGGTTTGTTAGTTGTCGGTTACTCCAACTAATTAGTAAAGGAGGTTTATTATGTCGCTTCGTAAATGCCTCGTCCTGATGGTCTTAGGGCTGGCAATGGCTGTGTTATTCTCGGCTCCTGTTTGTGCAGCTGTGGTTGCGGCAGGGACAGGCGATTCGAGCACCACTTCTTCCGGCAGCACCGATCAATCAACCAGCAGCGGAGACACGAACATCCAAAAGGACTCTCAGGGATTACCGGTAATCAACACTGGTTCGGGGCTTGCTCCGGTTACCGAGGACCAGGTGATCAAAAAGACCTGGCGAATCGTCGGGCGATTCTATAACATGGCAGCACAAATAGCACCGCAAATAACCCTCGCAGCGGTAGTTGTAGGCGTCATGTTGGGCATTTTCATAAAAGAAGCACAGCAGATTGTAAAGTGGTCGATCCTGGGCCTGGTTCTCGTGCTCTGGGCGCCGCAGATAATAGCTTTTATTATTAACCTTGTTAATGCTTAAACAACAATAAGGAGGATAAAAAAAGGAGGATAAAAATATGAAGTTTATTCAAAGGTCCAAAACTCTGCTGCTCAGTGCTTTTTTCTTTCTGTTCTATACACTGCCGGCGCTGGCGGTCGATAATCCTCAGATTGGCACCGGCCTTGACAGCTCTGTTGATCAGGCGCAGTTGGCCGACAAGTTCCTGAAGGTGTCCACCGGGGTCGGTGCCCTCATTGGTGCTGTTTGTGTCGGGGTTCTGATCTACAACGGCTTCAGACTTACCACCGCAACCAACGAAAAAACGAGAGCTGAGGTTAAAGAGCACATTGTATATGCTTTCGGCGGCATTGCGCTGGTCGCTTTTGCGCTGGTTATCGTTGGGTTCGTAACCAACATCCTTTCGAAGTAAGAGGTAGCAAAATGCGAGAATATCCAGTGCCCCTACCGGTCCAGGGCGAAGAAAAGTTGATGTTCAAACTGTCTGGCAGGGAGTTCATCGCCGTCCTCACGGGCCTCATTTTTGGTGGGATTGCGGCGAGCCTGTTGTCGATCTGCCTGAACACCCAGTTCCTGCTGACCTTGCCGGTGGCCATCCCGTTTATTGCCCTGACTGCTTACCCCACGTTTAAAAGGGTTAAAAAGATCGATGCGAACATTGGGTTAGACAGATACATTGTCTTGAGGCTATCGTTTCGAAAGAGGCCCCGCCATTACCTAATGCTCAGAAAATAGAGGGATAGCTCGTTTATCCCCAATCCGTTCTAAAAAAGGGGGGGAAGAAGATTTTACTATTAATAATGGTCGTAGGCGTGCTTCTCCTGGTCTTGGCAGGTGGTGGGATATTTATGTTGTACGCGAAAAACACCAAACCAAAGAGCAAAAAAACAAAAGAGACCGGGTTCGCCGTTCAAACCCACGAGCATCACGTGGATGAGGTTATAGACATTGAAACAATCGAAGAGGGGCTTATTCACCATAAGGGCAGAGTTATGGCGATTGCCAGGATTGAGGGGACCAACTTCAGTGTGATGTCTCCCGGGGAACAGAACTCGCGAGAATCGGCGCTGATCGAAATATTCTCTGGCCTTGATTATCCAATCCAGTTCGTCACCAACACGGTGGTAGCGGATACTACAAACGCCACCAACAAGATTCTTAACGACAGCAAAAAGGTCCCCGAGGGGAACCTGAAACAGTATATGATGCTATATGCGAACGCGCTCGAACAGATGCGCGTCAACAGGCTGGTTCTTACCCAACAATCATACCTGGTAATAAGTTCTGACGGTTACGCCGAAGACCCCGAAAAGACAGTTATCGAACGAATGAGAATTCTCGAGTCCTCGCTGCGCGAGAGAACAGGGATCGTCCTTTCTCCGATTACGACCAGCGAGGACGTTTATGACGCAATACAGCAGATTGTACTGCCGGAGAAGATCCACAAGCCCAGTGAAATAGCCAAGGCGGGGGTGTCAGAGCCCATCCATCACAACGTGAAGGAGTTGACGCGGTTTGAAGCTGTTTCGGTCTAAAAAAGCACAGGACATGCTAGATGATTCGCTGTCTTATCCCCGCCTGGTAGACCTCTACCTTCCCGACCGGATTACTGAATTAGAGGATTGCGTTGTTATCGACGACACTTACTGCAGGGTGCTTGTTGTAGACGCGATCCCTGAGTTTATCCATTTTGGTTGGTTCGATAGTATCTCCTCATACCCCGGGGTGACCATTTCGGTAGCTCTCTATCCCTATACCCATGAAGAGGCCAGCAACCGAGTAGGTAAACTCCAGATGGTTCTTGGCGGTGAGCTGATCCTGGCGGAAAAGAACCAGGATACTCGCAGGATGGACGTTCTGCAAGAGAAATACTACTTCTACCGTGAACTCTTGAAAGACATCAACCTTCATCGAAACAACATCATCGCGGCTTCGGTTGTTATTCTAATAGCAGCTCCTACCCACGATGAGCTCGTCAGGAGAACCTCGAAGGTTAAGGATATACTTGGCTCAACCAGGGCAACAACCATGTATCTTCGGCAGATAGAGGGCCTGAGATCTGCTCTTCCTTTTATTAAACCCTCAAGCGAGTACCACGATGTAACCGTGGCTAACGCTGCATGTTTAAGCCCTTTGATCAGCACGGACTTTTCCCATCCTTCTGGGATATTCTTTGGTAGGAACGAGACCGGCTCACCCGTGTTCCTGGATCTCTTTATCGGGCAACCGCGGCTTTTCGGGAACAACATGCTCATCGTTGGCATGACCAGGTCGGGGAAAAGTTATGCCTGCAAAGGTACGATTGCCCGTTCTGTCGCTTCAGACAAAAGAGCAGTGATCCTGGACCCCGAGGGTGAGTATCGCAATCTCTGCGAATACCTGGGCGGGACCCACATCAGGTTCTACCCAGAGATGAAGCCGATGTTCAACCCGTTTGACATGGTACCGAGCTGGGACCGGGAGCGCGGTGAGTACGTTGATATACCGACGAAAATCGATGACATTGTATCGCTGGTTGCCTTTATTTTCGAGAGTTACGGGTCCAACGAGAACATGACCGTGGAGGAGCGGGCCTTGGCCGGCCAGGCGGTCCGGCTGGAGTACGAGAGGCTGGGGATAAACGAAAACCCCGAAAGCCTTTTCCGCCACGACGAGGTGCTGTCCGGCGAAGGGATCACTGCCGGGAAGTCGCACAAGGAAATGCCGACTATATCCTCCTATGTCGAGATGCTGCGGAAACTCAAAATGGACCGGCTGGTGAATGTGATGCAGCCGTTTCTGAGAGGTGGCCCGCAGGGTTTTTTCGATGGCCAGAGCGACCGGTCTTTTGGGGACTCACCCGTGGTAGGTTTCGATATATCATCGATCGAGAACGAAACCACCAAGACGTACATCATGTACGTGATGCTCTCCTGGGTGTGGGAGCATTTCGTGAAAAAGAACCGTCACGTACAGAAGATTGCGCTGGTGGACGAAGCCTGGCTGTTTATGAAGCAGAAGGATACGGCAAACTTCCTCAGTCAGACCGCCCGGCGGGGCGCGAAATACAACAACTCGCTGATCGTAGCGAGCCAGTCTTTCCGCGAGTTCACCAGCGAAGAGGGCATCGTCCTGATGAACCAGTGCGATACCAAGTTCTTTTTAAAGCTTCAGCAGTCTGACGCGGAAGCACTAGGAGCGTTGTTCGGCCTGACCGAGAACCTGGTCGAAAGGCTGCAGAACTTCCAGCGGGGCCAGGGGTTCCTGAAGGCGGGCAGCGAAAGCGCGGTGGTGTATTTTAGCGGCATGCCTTTTGAGGAGCACTTTCTGCGCTCCGATCCCGAGGCGGTGTTGTCAAGGTGAAGAAAACCGTTCTGGTCGTTTTGCTATTACTGGTTTCTTTGTTCGCCATCGCTTCGCCTGCCTTAGCGGGGCTGTACCATTTTACAGTCTACTGGTATTCGTCTGATGTGCTGGCTATCTACTGGCAAGGTGCCGATATGCTGAAAGGCGGCAGCGTAATAGTCGAGTACAAGGATAAGAACGGTGGGGACTGGGTACAGTTCGAGAAATACTATTTGAACTTCTCGAATCGGCTTGAATCCGTCAGCAAAGACGATCCCCGGTTCGAGAAGGGACATACCTATCTCTTCCGGTGTATCCAGGTAGGGGTAGATAATCCCGAATACGTTAATTCGTCAGGCGGTTCGATTTATATATCGGAGAATGGGGAAGCCCCTCCTGACGACGCTACCGATACCGGCAGCGATGGTACTAACACCGATGGAGATGTTTCAGGTAACGGAGGGGGTACGACTACTCAAGCGACAGCTCCATTGGTTCTTTTTAACCAGAGTAATTGGGAAAAGATAATATTTTGGTACAACATTCTCGCCTCCCTATCGGGGGTGTTTATCTTTTACGTGATCATTAAGTGTGGCTACAAGTACATCTTTGCCTCCTTCAACCCGGGGACCAAGGCTTCTCTTACCGAGACCCTTCAGCGTTGCGTGATCGCCGTGGCCATTATCATATTAACCCCGGCATTTATCAAACTCGCCGTAACCATTAACGATGCGTTTGTCCATATGTTCGCCGTCGCCGGCAACTCGATCATCAGTGCGCCAACCGACTCCGCCGCCACTGTAACCGATAGCACGGGCATGTTCGAGAAGATCGTTGCAGCACCTTTCCAGGTCATAATAAACATCTTCACCAAAATCTTCGGTTTACAGGACCTGTCAACATTGATATTCAACGGCGAACTCACGGTGTTTAAGTCTGGTTTTTGGACCGGTCAACAAGTCGATACTGGCAACATCTTCGGCAACGTCATAATACAGCTCGCTTTTGTAGGCTTCACCGTTTACTACAACGCCCTTTACACCATCAGAAGATGGGTGATTATCGCCACTGTAACCGCGACCCCACTCATCGTCGGGATCTGGATGGTCAGCGAAGAAAAGCAGGTATTGGAGATCTGGGCTGGCGAGCTAATCTCCACGATTTTTATGCAGTTGTTCCACGCCTTTACATTCGCCCTGTTCTTCTCCATAGCCTCAGCGAAGCCGATATCCAGCATATATGACGCCCTGTGGCTTGCGACGGGCCTTAAAGACTTGGGGGTATGGGTTGCCTCCCTGGGAGGCGCAGTTGCCGCGGGCGGGATCATATTATTGGGGTTTAAATTAGCTACTGCAGACAGCGAAAAAGAACGGGCCGATGTTAAATCGCGACTGGGGAAGGTTTTGATCGGCCTGGTTATCCTGGGGGTAAGCCTAACCCTGGCCTCTTACCTGGTGAACTTGCTTGGTGGTTCCTGGGGACTGAAGACCATTCAATTTGATTCCGGGTCCTCATCAATGGGAGCTTGGGAACTGTTCTTCATGCTGCTGGTGATTATCCCAACCAGCAAGATGATGCACAACATCTTCATGAAGCTCATCCAACGGATCGGGACAGTAGACGAAGAAAAATGGGCTTCAATCGGGACCGGCGCTCTTGGTGGCCTCGTCGGCATGGCGGTCATGGGCAAGGTAGCTTCCGGTGCCCTTTACGGCAAGGCTCTCGGTAAAGCCGGCTCGGCTCTTGGCGCTACTGGCAAGGCTATGTCAGGTAACGCCCTTCTTAATCCAAGGGGTGGCGGGCCAAACGGCCCTGGTGGTCCGGGAGGTGGAGGCATTGCTGCTTCAGGAGGAGGGCTGGGGCCAGTACCAGGGAGCTTCGATCACGGAAGGAACCGACAAACCTTCGGTGACACCATCGAAAGGAATCTCGATCCCAGTGCATCAGCGCCACAAAACCCGATGGCCGATAACTTCTACGCGCGGACTCCTGAGGGTCCAGGTTTCAGCGGCGGCGGTTTTGACGATGCGATGGATAGAGGTGCGGCTTCGAGCTCAAAATGGGTTAAATACGGAGCAGGTGTTGGGGCTGCATCATCGTTTGCTATTCCACCGCTTGTACCTGCTATGGCAGCAGTAGGAGGGGCTATCGGCAAGACCATCGGCGCTCCGATAGCAACGGCCGGCTCAATAATCGGAACCAACACTACATACGGGATGGTGAGGGCTACCGGCAAGGGCCGCGTTGAATCGCTGAGGCTTTCAGGGGGGTTCTCTTCCTTAGCACAAGAATTAAAAACTGGTGCGAGAGACATGACTGGAGCACGCTCAGGGCTTGGTGCAGCCTCTCAAATAGCAACCGGGGTAATCCTTTCTCCCTTGGGCTCAAATGTAGCCAAAACTGGTGCCAGGGCGATAGGGAAGGGCGTTGACGCCATAGATGGTGCGGTTAGATGGAGGAGGTGAACCCGCGATCGATGATAAGTATGCAAAAGGTTCGGTAGATGCGCTTAAAAAAGCTCTCATGGTCGCGGGTAAAAAGCTGGGCAAGAAGCTCGGGAAGTCCCTCCTGAAACTTCTTGCCCCTTATCTACCCACCATTGCGGTGATCCTTCTTTTCCTGTTTATTCTGGTTGGGCTGATCGGCGTGGTTTACTCTGGGTTCCCGTCCAACAGCATATTGCTCGGCAATACATTGACCGCTGAAGACGCAGAGCTGAAGAAACGCTATGAGGGCCTGGCCGATAAATACAACCACAAAGACGTGTATCTAGTTTCTTCGAACAGCAGCAAGGAGAATCCTTATTATCCTGGGAAAGGGACATATTTTGAAGAAGGGTTATCCGATCATTACGGGAACGACGTTGAGCTGAAAATGGGATGGGGGTTAATCCACTCAGCGCTTTTATATAAGGCGTATGCCCTCGACCAGAAAAACCTTGACCTCAGCATGGCGGAAAGCGTGGCGGATGAGTTTCATCCTACGTTCTACTACCGCAAATCGACAATTACTTACTGCGATCCCCCGGATAAAGACGGCAAACGGTCCTGCTCCACGGAAACTATCAATCTTCTAGTAGAGGCTTATACCGTGAAGGGTCACTTCGTTTTTAAGTATAAACCAATGCAAACAGACCATTACCCAAGCGGGGCAACAAAGAGGTGGGAACCACCGGATGGCGTTGAGCAGTTACTGCCTAATCCCTGGATGCGCTTAGATAACTGGGTGACTCGTGAGCTTAAGATGAATAACGCACCCGAAATTAGTTTGGCCCGAACCGCGCTTTATGAAGCCGGCAAGGGATTTACCAAAAAAACGGAGGCTTTGGCCTGGCTGTTGGAAAGGTATTCACCATCTGTCTACACATCATCCGCGATGATCCCTCCGAACCTTTACGCTTATTTTAAAGAGGCGTCCGAGAGGTTTAACATACCGGTATGGTTCCTTGCTGCGGTTGCATGGATAGAAAGCAACTTCATGACCGACAGTGACAATTCTGGTACCGGCAGCCCGGTTTATTGTTATGGGATTATGCAGGTTTCTGATTCTAATTGGAAGGCCTATGCTCCAATATTGGGCTTTGACCCCGTTGCCGACAGGGATAACCCGAGGGCCCAGATCATGGTGGGGGCATACATGCTTGCTGAGTTGGGCCTGAAAAATGTAGATTGGAATTCTCCCGACTGGAAAGAGCAGACGCTCCCCATATTGACCAAATATGGCGGCTTTATTAAGGTCCCCGCGACTAAACCATACAGCACAGTAGAAGAATGGTGCAGGGAAGAATACGCCAAAAAGATATGGGAAACCGCAGAAGCGCTGAAAACCGATGCTGTTTGGCCGGTGCCTGGCAAGTACACACTCTCAAACCGCTTCGGCAAAGTCGACACTTCGCTGTACAAAGACTACCACCACGGGGTCGATATAGTCGCTGACACGGGAGATCAAGTGGTTTCAGTTAGCGCAGGCATAGTTACTGGAGCAGAATGGGATGGTGTTTATGGCAACTGTGTGAAGGTAACCGATGGTTCACATCTGTATCTCTACGCCCACCTCAGTCAAATACAGGTAACAAAGGGGAAGGCGATGAAACCAGGCGATAAAATCGGGCTCGTTGGAGCTACGGGGAATGCCAAGGGAAGTCACCTCCACTTTGAAGTTAGAGATCTATCAAAAGGATCCGGACTCGATGCATGCATCGACCCGCTATCCATCATTCATCCGTGATAGTGATTTATGAGACCCGGGTTGTACTCGGGTCTTTTCTTAGAGATTTTTAAAAGAGCAGGTGATATTTCTTGCGCGTACTACTGGCCACAGGCCTGTCCGAGCTTGAAAAGCAGCTTGAGCTTGAGCTCAAGAAACCAAAGCGCTGCTACCACCGTTCCGCGGTAATTACCGTCGCGGATAGCTTCAAACCCGAGGTAGTAGTGCTGTCTCCCCGTTTGATGGGGGATGAGGACATTTTCAACGACGTTGTGAGGCCGCTTAGAGCAAAAGGAATTCGTGTTATCTACCTCCCGGGGAACATCAACCTGGGGGATTGTCGGGAAGCAATTCAAAAACTCGTTCCACTGGGCGTCTATTGCTATGTGTTCGATCCTGTTTTGGCAGGGAAGATAGTTTTTCGCATTGAAAACCCGGGCAAACTGGGAGATCTTCCGGAAGAACTCCAACAAGCATCGCTCGTAAGCGATGATGCAAAGCGCGTGGGAGCAGAGATGCTGGCTAAACTCGGCGATCCGGTAGAGGAGAGAAAAGAGGGGCTGATCGATAAACTCTCTGGAAGCTTTAAAAGTGTTTTAACCCGCGTCAAGCCCCAGGACCAGGAACCGGCCCAAGAGACGCCCCACGTCGTTTGGCAGAGGGGAGGAGGTCCTCCCGAGCCGGAAACCATCAATAAGCGTGATGAGCCTGTCGAAGACGTGCAGCCAATAGGACAGCCTGCCGTTTTCTTCCCGCCAACTGCTCCAGCCGCGGTGCCGGATGACAGGTTCATATGGTTTGAAAGGTTCGCCAGCGTCCAGCATCTCGTTGATTACGAAGGACTGGACGTTGAAAACAGCGACGGGATTATCGTTCCTTCCGACTTTCCCGGCTTGCTTTCGGTGATACAAAACATCAGGCGCAGCATCAAGCTCGCTTCTTTACCGGTCGTAGTAGTAGGCAAGTGTGACGAAAATAAATGTTTTCTGAGCGGCGCCGATGAGTGCGTACCCGCGCTTGACGAAAACACCATACCACGTATCTTGGCCAGATCGAGGCGTCTCAAGGAGATGTGGGAGAAGGCCAACAGGGACGACCTGACCAGGGCATACAAGAGAAATTTTATAGAAGAGTATATCGGTGAGCAGATTCGCCTTTTCCAAGAAACAGAGGTAGTATTCAGCGTAGCTTTGATAGACCTGGATAAGTTCAAGGGCATAAATGACACTTACGGCCACGAGGCCGGAGACATACTCCTCAAGGAATTTGCGGGGTTTCTGGCAAGATCGGTTCGCCAGCTCGACCTGGTTGCCCGCTGGGGGGGAGACGAATTCCTGATCGTGTTTCCTCGCACCGGCCCTCGCGAGACCGCTGGTATCATGGAGCGATTATGGTCAGCCTGGTCCAAGGTTACGGTTGCCTTACCCCGCGGCAAGAGCTTCCACGCCTCTTTTAGCGTCGGCGTTGCCGCTTATACATCTGGCATAAACATTGTAGACGCAGCTGATAAATCTCTCTATCAAGCGAAATCTGAAAAGAAAAGACCTGAGAGCTTGCCCCCTGCTCCTCAGGCACCATCACAACCGCCGGAACCACCGCGGCTAAAGCCATTTGTTTTGGAAAGGCCATCGATTAGTTTATCGCTACCCAAACGGCAAATTGCTCCACCCGGGCTAAAGCTTTCGTCTCAGGTATTAACCATCTGCTCTCCCTGGATGCCCGAGGTAGATACAGCTGGCATATCGATTGCTATAGCAAAGGCTTTGGCGCGGAAAGGGATCGCAACAGCGATAATTGACGCTGACTTTAAGAAGGCCGAGATAGCTTCACGGTTGGAAGTTCCAACCGAAGACCTCTGGAAGTTTGATTGGAGAAAGGCCCCAATCGCTCTCAGCAGCGAGAAGAATCTATTCATCCTTCCTCTCGATCCGATGTTTAACAAGGATCTCATGCCGCATCTTGATTATCAAGCCCAGTTTAAAGAAGCGTTGAGTTTCCTTAAAGAAGAGATGGGTAACATCCAAAAAATCATCATTAATAGCGGCGGTGACCCCAGCTTCAATGCAACGGGGGATAAAATCCTGGTGGTCTCTTCTCAGTTGGCATCAAGCGATGTGATCGACGCGTGGAAGTTTTATCAACCGTTCTCCGATGGGGTTATATTATCCGACAATATCAATCTGGCAAATTCATTTGGGCTGCCGACCTTGGGGGTTTTTAACCCTGCTGATCTCGGCTCCACTGCCAATTTAGTAGTTAATACTTTATAAAAAAAGGAGTGGTTATATTGTTCTTAAAGAAAAAAGAACGAACAATCATCAAGCCTGAAAAGCGGAAATCCAATGTCTACTTCATTGTAGCCATTGCCGCGGCGGTCCTGGCGGCCCTGTTGATTTATGGCTCCATCTCATCGGTTATGCGTGAAACGATGGTGCTCGTAGCAGCGAAGGACCTTAAACCGGGCGACGTAATCTCATCCACCTTAGTGGTTAAGGAAAAGCGACCGGGAGCAGCAATCCCCAAGGACGCCTTAAGCATCGCGGAAATCGATTCTGGTTACCTGGTGTCGTCCAATGTAGCAGCTGGCGATGTCATCAGGACAGGGCATACCGCAAACCTTAAATCCACCGGCGGCAACCTCACCGCGAAAACTCTTCTTCTGGGCCCTGGTTACCGGGCGATTGCCTTGCCTCCTGATTCGACGGCGGGCTTGGTACTAGAAGTCGGGGATAAGATCGATGTCGTTGGTGTGGTAGACATTCAGGCTCAAGGCGGGGCAGTAACAACCTCGAAGGTAGTAGTCAGTTCAGCTCCCGTTGTATTCGTCCCTGTAACAGTCGATGAAAAAGATCCTTCCTCCATGGATGCTCGTATCGTTATAGCCGTTAAGGAAGACGTTTTTACGCATGTTGCCTTGGCGGTAACAAAGGGCAAGGTTTATGCGGGGGTCAATGCCGACGGAAAGGCAACCAACAGCCCGACCGTAACGGCAAATGGCGTTTTCAGTTCTGCTTACACAGAACAGTTGACGCCGGCTACTACCAATGAGAAAAGGTAGGGATTATTAAAATGAGCGATTTAATACGCCTCCTGATCTGCGATGCTAACTCAGATGTAAGAGAATATTACAAAAGAGGCTTCGAAGGCCACCCGAGGATAAGAGTAGCTTATTTAACGCAAGACGGTAAAGAGGCTATTAAGAGGGCGCGGGACGGTGCCCCTGATGCCGTTCTGATCGACCATAACCTACTCGATATGAGCGGCCTTGATTTGGGCCCACAAATAGCGAGGGTGTCGCCGGAGACGGTTATTTTCCTTCTTTCGGATAACCCCTGGTCGAGTCTGGTCACGCAGGCCAGGGCACTTGGGATGCGGGATGTTTTAGACAAAAAGCTATCACCAGCCGAAATCGCGATTGAAATTGAGCGATGGGTAGACACGGCCCGTGAAGAGATGAAGCGTAGGGTATCGAATATGCCACAATACGCACCGGGGAGGGGGCCTTTCGGCAGCAGTCCCTGGCAGGAGACTACCGCGCACACTGTACGACAGATGGTCCTGGCCGTAACCTCCGGGACCAAGGGCGGCACAGGGAAAACCACGATATCGACAAGCCTTGCCTGTGCCGCAGCAGCCCTGGCCCGGGAAACCGGCAAGATCAGGGTTGCCCTGGTGGATTTCAACGAGTCGGGCAACGTCGCGCTCCAGCTCAACCTCGGTGAAGATGAAGCCCTGGCTCCACATAACGTCAATAACTGGGCTTACATACTGGAAGACGCGCCCCGGGATGAAATAGACCAGATGCTGGTCCAGCACCGGGATTCAGGGCTCCTGGTGGTTCCTTCGGTATTGTCTCCGGAACGGCACGATGAGGTCTCCGAGGAGCTGGTGCAGAAGATCATCCGGATTCTCCGCAAACACTGCACCCTGGTTATCTGTGATGTGCCGCCTTCGGCCAAGGGTCCGACCACCTGGGCTACGATCGAGGCAGCCGACGCCGCGGTGGTGGTGGTGAAGCCGGACGTACAGGACGTAAAAGACATCTACACCTTCTATGACCTGATGAGCAAGCTCCGTCTGACATCAAAGTTGAACGGGGTTATGAACCTGGTTGGCGATCCGCGGTTCTCGGATGCCAGATTCATCGAAACGAATCTCAACAAACTCACCGGGTTGTCTTTCATCGGGCAATTACCCTATGAACCTCTGGTAAGCCAGGGAGTGTAGCGAGGGATACCGTACGTTTTGTCTCATCCTGAAGGGGCTTTTACCCATGAGATTAAGGCGGTAATCAACCACTTCACCCCGCTGTTCGTCGGTGGAGGGGCTTACCAGCCTCAAAAAGAAAGACGTTCGTTTTTTAGCGGGCTCTTCAAAAGAAAGGAGGCTTGATGATCATTGAATCTTTTAGGAAGCAAGCAGACCTCTTCCCTCCAGCAAAAGCTGAACCAGGCATACGGCGACCCCTATGTAAACCAGCAGGGCGTTCAGGGCGATTTTGACCGGGCCGCCGTGATAGCCGAGCTCATGGTTATAGCCCAGAAAGACATCCAGCAAAAAATGAACATGTCCGAAATGGCCGACCGGCACTCGACAACGACAAAAAGAAAGGTAGAACGGTTGGTCAACGAGGTGGTTGAAACACGGCTGTCCGATAAAAGCAAGCCAATTATCATGTCCATCGTAAAAGAGATCGTTGACAGCCTTATGGGTTACGGCCCACTTGAGCCCTTCTTTTCCGGCCATGATGCCCATCTCGTCACTGAGATCATCGTCCGAAAACACGACCACATCATGGTCGAAAAAGAAGGCAGGGTAGCCCTGGCCACGGACGAACGCGGGGAACCGGTCAAATTCCAGAGCGAGCAGCAGGTTACGGAGGTCCTCGAACGAATGCTGGCTCCTACCGGGAGAAGGATAGATCTGAGCAATCCGATCGTGGGCGCCAGGCTCGCTGATGGCTCCCGTCTCCAGGCGGCGATCCCGCCGATCGCCGTTGAGGGGACCCAGATCACGATCAGGAGATTCCGTCAGGACATGGGGCCAGATATGCTGCTTCAGAACAAGGCACTGAGTCCCGAGATGCTCGATTTCCTTGGTCTTTGTGTAAAATCCAGACTGAATATCTTTTTAAGTGGGGGCACCGGCTCAGGTAAAACGGCCACGCTGAACGTGCTGGCATCGTTTATACCTGGCGAGGAAAGCATCATCACCATCGAGGACCCGGCCGAACTCCAGCTCATGCACGGGAACGTGAGAAGGCTTGAGGCCAGGCCCCCCAACGTTGAAGGCAAGGGTGAGATCACCCAGCAGGACCTGGTTGCGATGGCGCTTCGGATGGCCCCCAAGCGGATAATCGTCGGCGAATGCCGCAGGGCGGAAACATTCGATATGCTGCAGGCGATGAACACCGGCCACGCGGGGTCGATGTCTACCGGCCATGCGAATTCGGCGCGGGACATGGTCAATTCAAGACTACCGTCGATGGTGCAGATGGCCATCGATCTGCCGCGAGAGGCGGTCCTGGAAATGATCGCTTCAGCGGTCGACCTGGTGGTCCACATTCAGAAGGACCGCGATGGGGTTCGCCGTGTCGATCACATCTGCGAGGTCGTGGGCCTGGAAAAGCGGGAATCGGGCGACCTGGGGGTAAAGCTTAATGACATCTATGTTTGGGACCGGGGGCAGCAGGACTGGGTGCGGACCGAGCATGAATTCACCCGCCAGTATAAGTTAGACGACGCGAAGAAGGGGTGATTAACATGGAGTATTTCCTGATTGCCGTCAGCATACTTGCCCTCTATCTCGGGGTAGCAAAAAGGAGAGAGGAAAGCCACTGGACAACCTTCAGGGCTAGATCAAACGAGGCGCCAAAGGTGGTCAAGGAAACCGAGGACCTGGTGACGGCCGGGGTGGTCATCACCTCTGCCCAGAAAACGGCGGTCTCAATAGCGGGGGCTGTTTTGGGGTTCGCGGCAGTCTATATCCTTACTGGCCGTCCTGAATTCGCCCTCCTTGGTCTTGTGGCTGGTGTCTTCGCCCCGCGGAAATGGGTGGCCTGGAAACTGGACGGACAGAGGAAACTGTTTGAAAACCAACTGGAGCCGGTTCTAAACCTGCTGTCCTCCTCCCTGATCGCAGGGGGTAACGTTGTGCAGGCCTGGGAGCAGGCGGCACTGACCGCGCCCCAGCCGGCCAAAAATGTTCTGGAGCACGTCGTCAAACTCACCGGGTCAGGCCACTCTTTGGCGCGGTCCCTGGAAATAACCGGCGGCCTGGTGAAGTCCCACGACATGCAGATAATCGCCGCGGCGACTACGCTGTGTTCTCAGACGGGCGGCGACCTCGCCGCCGTCTATTACAACATCGCTGACACCATAAGGGATAAACAGACGTTTAAAGCCCAGGTGGAAGCCGACATGGCCCAGGGAAATCTTTCGGCCAACTTTTTAGCCATGATCCCTTTCGGCTTCGTTGCCCTGTTTCGGTTCCTCTCCCCCGAGTATATGGCGCCATTGTTCAATACGGCTGCGGGGATAGTGATATTTCTCGTAAACACAGCTCTGATCCTCTTCGGTTGGTTAATTATCCGGGGCATGACGAAAGTTGACTATTAAAGGGGGGCTCAACATAAGCAGCACACTTATAGCGGGTCTTTTGGGGGCGCTGGCAGTGGGCCTCTTTTTATATTCCCTGCTAAGACCCGAACCGGTCCGTTACACAGAAAAAAGTCATATGGGCAGCGTCTTAAGCCTCACCTACGCGCTTGGTCCATGGACAACCGTGGTCTACCCCGAGGCGGTAAGGGCGGAAACGAATAAAAAGTTTGCCTGGGCAGGCAAGATGGACATGGCGCCGGCCGAGTTTTTATCGCAGAAGTTGGTACTGGGCGGGGCCATCGCCGTATTTGGGGCGCTTATGATGATGGCGGGGAAAAATGCCTTGCCGGTCTTTCTGTTGGCCTTTTTAGGCTATGTTTTCCCCGACATGCGCCTTAATCGGCAAATAAGGGAGCGCCAGCGTAAAATCCGCAGAGATGTCCCCGAATTCGCCGTCCTGCTGGCTACTGTTCTGGAGGCCGGCGGCGGCAATATGCTAAACGCTTTAGTCTTGGTAGGACAAAACTTAGGAGGTGAAATCGGCAGCGAAATCGAGGTACTGGTCCACGAGATCAATACCGGTAAACGCAGGTCCCTTGCCCTCAAGGATATGGCTGCCCGTTGCGGCGTGGAGGAGATGACGCAGCTCGTTGACGCCATCGTCCAAGCCGAATACTATGGGACACCCGTTGCAGACGCGGTCAAGGCTTTTGCAGGGAAAACCAGGGAGATCCGGCGCAGGGAAGCCGAAAAGAGGATGAAGCAGCAGACCGTAAAGATGATATTCCCAATGGTTCTGTTCTTCATTCTTCCGATTTTAGTTTTTGTCGGGTACCCGGCCTTACGTCAATTTTCGGCCATAATTGGCCATTAAAAGAAGGAGGATAAAACGATGTTGAATTACTTAAAGAAACTTCATTCCGATGAAAAGGGCATTGAGCTTATGGAGTGGGCGGCGCTGGGTGTGCTGATCGTTCTTGCGGTCTGGGGCGCCGTACAGGTGCTCGGCGGGAGCCTCTCCGGTGTTTTCGACGACATCCAGGGACGCTTGGGACACTAAAATCTGCGTCAGGGGAGACTGCCTGTGTGGGTAAGCCTGGATTCAAGCTAATTATTTCATTTTTTGGAACAAATTCTATAAAATAGTGTCAAATATAATGTAGGACCTTCTGCTAATAAGGAAATTCTATAGATATTTTTAAAAAAGGAGATGATTTAATTGATCAAAAAAATAATTGCTCTCACTCTGATTTTGGTGATTATGGCGGCCATGCCCGCCTTCGCCGATCAGGTTACGGTTCTCGATACCGATAAGAAGGTTGTCAAGAGTGTGGTATTCGTTATCGGAAGCAACGAATACTTCGTGGACGGCAAGACCCCCGGCACCAAGATGGACGCCGCTGCTTTCATCCAGAACGACCGGACCTACGTTCCGGTGCGGTACCTGGCATACGCCCTTGGGCTGACTGAAAGCGATGTCAAGTGGGACGCTGCCACCAGAAAGGTCACCCTGATCGGCCCGGCTACCCTGGAGCTGGTGATCGACGTTCCCAGTATCACCACCAACGGGGTTAAGAAGGCCATCGACGTGGCCCCGGTTATCAAGGACTCTCGGACCTACCTGCCAGCTCGGTATGTTGCTGAGGGTCTGGGCTATGAAGTGGCCTGGGATGCCGCGACCAAGACAGTGATCTGCTGGCCGAAGGGTGAACCGAAGCCTGACATCAGCGCCGTCAAAGAGTATCTGGTCGAACAGAATGACCCTGTTCCGGTTGACAACAACAAGCCAGGGAAGGTTGACGGAAAGCAGGCCAATGTGGATTGGGGCGAAGAAGAAGATCTTCCCTAAAGAAAAATAGCAGACTCGAAAATATATCGGGGGAATGATCTCCCGATATATTTTTTATTCTTTGTAGCTTTTAATGAGGAGGGTTTAAATGAAAAAATATCTCATGTGTCTGCTTGTGGTGTTTTTTGTTATTACATCAACCCCAGTTTTTGCCAAAGATTGGACCGAGTTCGGTGGCTCTCCAGAAAGGCTCAGATATAGCAATGAAAATATCGGCCCCCCAATCTACTTTAACTGGGGTGATCCTTATGCCGGGGCAAGCATGAGCCAACCGATATTAATCGGGGATAAAATATATCACTTAGGTGGTCCAAACTTACTGATCTATGATGCAAAATACGATGGCAAAGACGATGTTTATGGGAATAGACCCATCCAGAAGATCAACAATGGCGGCGACCCAAGCCATAGCGACCCAACTTGGGCCAATGGAGGAGTATATTACGGTACCGGAGCGAATTCGGTTTACAGGCCAGGTGAACTTGGCTACTACAATTTAGCGTATTACCGAGATGGCATGACTGAACCTCTGCTTGTTGGCTTAGAATCAGAAGTTGTAACAGCCCCGCTTATATTAAGTAACGATATTGCGGTTATAGCAACTGCTGATGGGAGTTTAATCCTTGCCAAAGACATGAGCATCGACAAGATTAAAGCAAAAAAATATGGCATCGGGAATGGTCGTATCTCCTCTTCGGCAGGGAAACTTTCGAACGATAGCTTTGTAATAGGTTCAGACGGCAATAGGTGGGTAAAAGCTTACAAGGTTGTTATTGATAATACTGGTCATCCAAAAGCCGAGAAGATATGGGAGTATTTAACTTCCTACGGCGTCCCTGCCTCCATCAGCGTTGACGGCGGTAAAATCTTCTTCTCGGACATCAATGCTAACTTTTACTGCCTAAACTCCCGTACAGGAGAACTGCTCTGGAAGAACACGGATTTCAGCGGCGGTTTCATCAACGACAGCGCGGCGGTATCGCCCACAGGAGTCTTTTTCAATATCCGTAATTACGGAGGTAAAGGGAGACTTGTGAGGCTGAATAAGGAATCCGGCGTGGCCGAATGGAGCGCACCCCTAGATGCCAACGGAGCAAACAGCCCCGTCATCCTGGGCAAAATGGGATACGTGATTGTTGGGGACACAGCTGGTTGGCTCTATGTCTTCGATGGTGTAAACGGCGATCGCGTTCCTGCATTTAAGTATGAAGGCATCGAAGATCTATTGCCGAAAAGTTGGGTCGCGGAACCCCAGAGCGAAAGCGGTAGCTGGTCAAGCCGATTTAAAGGCCTGGGCGGACAAATCACCATTGGCACCGGGAACATGCAGGAAGGCTTGTTGATGACGGCGGCCAATTTCAACGAAACCGAGGGTGGCCTGGCCGTATATAAGTTGCCCCTACCGGTCGACCTCAGCCTCTCCGATGGCTCCTGGGATGAGTCGGGAGAAATAAACCTGAAAGCCAATTTCCCATTGGGGCTGGAAACCGTTGATACCACGGTGATCTGGGGGACGGCACCTGCTTCGACTTCCCTCGATAACATCAAGAAGATGTCTCCCGAGGAGTTGAGTGCACTTCTGCCCAACAGCATAGACGTAGACGCTTTGAATCCTGGGGGGAACCGCAATCTGAATGTGGAGGCAGCGGCAGAGGACGGCATCAAAGCAGTTTTCGTCATCAACCCCACAAGGGCGGCACCAGCTGACGAAGCGAAATGGGATAACAACTATCTGGAGATTGAGGCTCCGATACTGTGTACCGACATCTCCGTAACCAACGCCCGTTATGAACCTTCGAAAAAGCTCTATGAAGGCGACATGACCTCGATCATAGCCACCATCCATAGGGATGAACGTGGGCCCGATGGCCCAGTTGAGGTTTATGTAACCATGAGGGGTTCTAACCTGAACCATGCTGAAACCATATTCCTCAACAAAGGAGAAAGCGCCACGGTTTATGGAAGGGCGTTATTCTAAAGGGCGACGGTTCCAACAAATATGCGATAATCGCCACACCGGTTGGAGTCGAGGACTGCGCGCCGGGCAATAATCGGCGTGATCTAACTATTGGCTATAAAGAGACCATGAATGTGCCAGGCTCCAACGAAAACGAAGATTTCGTGGCCATAACGGGTGTAGATTAGAACAAAGGTATTAACCAGGGCCCGCAGGCATTCGCACTTGCGGGCCTTATTTATTGAATGGATTTTTTTTGGAGGTGGTGGATATTGAAATTCATTAATGGGCAAAGAGGCACTTCGCTACTCGAATTTGCCATTGTATTTCCGCTTTACATCGCCGTGGTGATAGGTATTATGAATTTCGCGATCCTGCTTAACAACAGCATCGTCGCGAAGGCGGCCTCCCGGGATGCCGCTAACGTCATTGCGGCTACCGGGAATCACACCAGGGCATTAGCCAAAGGCAACGAAACGCTCGATATTGGAGGCTTGGGAGGAACATCGAGCATCGCCCTCGATTATACAAGGGTAGGGGTCAACCGCGTAAAGAGCGTTGTCACCTACACTGTCCCGAACCTCATTCCCGGGTTAGGGGCGCTGCTGGGCGGCTCCCCTTTGGACAGCACAACAAAGCTCCAGGGATCAACAGACTACTACGTCGAGTACCCCATAAGAACCGATTATAAAAAACCGCAACCCCGGTGCGTTGCGTGTACGTGTAGGGGGGATTGTGACTGGTGAAACAGCGATTTAAACACTTGGCTGAAGACGAGCAGGGGAATATCGTCCTGATGACCTGTCTGGTCATCGTAATTCTCATGTTATTCGCGGCTCTGGGAACAGATTTCGCCCGGGCCTGGGTAGCCCGCGAGGATATGCAGACCGCGGTTGAATCCGCGGCTCTGGCCGGATCGAAGAACTCGGTGCGATATGTCGATGTCAGGGTCCTCCCTGGCCATGAAGTCTGCTGCCCGGGGATGCCCACCTGCGGCAGCTGCTGCGAGATGGAAGACAGATCCGTTACGCGAAGGGGAACCGAACGGAAAATGATCATAGAAAACGGCTGGCGCCACAATCGTTGCGATAAATTCAAAGGGATCACCAATCGCCGAATCGAATATTCGGCCGACACCCAATCAGTCGTCCAGAATATCCTCGACCTTAACTGGCCCAAGCTAATGACTCCGGAAGGCGGGGGTGAACAGCTATCCTCTTCAATCGAGGTTTTCAATTCGAAGGACAAAACTTACGGTCCATCGGTTGTTGTCAAGGCCGAAGGCGATATAAAGACCACTCTGTTAAAGCTCATTGGGATAAACGAAATCAGCGCGAAACAGTGCAGCCAGTCTACGACTTTCTACGACGTGATAAGCGGCGGCTGGCTGAGGGGGAGGAACGATCCTCCGAAGGACGTCTGTTATGGGAGTTGATAGAGAGGGGGAGGGCCATTGAAGCTCCAGGGAAAACGAGGAACGATACTGCTCGAATTTGCAATGTCAGCCATCGTCCTGATAATCCTGTTCGCGGGGATGGCCAATTGCGCCCTCGTATTGGGAGAGAGGATCATAATGGAGTCTGCCATCAGGGAGGCGGGGAGGGAAGCCGCGGTGAGTGAGAGCCTTTCAAAGGGTAGAAACGTAGGGGAAAACGTCCTCACCAGCGCGGGAATCAACCCTGGCCGCTATGAATTAAGCGTTTACCAGGCGGGCGACCGGCTGATCGCCGTAGATGCGACAGTAAACTCTCCGGTCCTACTCCCCTTAATCGGAGGATTGGCGGGGGGTAACTGGTCATCGTTTATCCCCTTAAGCGATACTAAATACTTTCGGTTAGAAAATACGCCCAAAAGTTAGGAGGGAAGTTATATTGGTTGATATTACCGATTTGCCGCTGATCATCGGGTGCCTGATACCCTGCATCGTGATCGCGTTCATAGACTACACCAAGTATATAATCCCGAATAAATTGACCTACCCCATGATAATCATGGGGTTGCTTTACGCAGTCTATACCGGGAATATCTCGGGAGCCTTGCTGGGTGGCGGCGTATGTTTCGCTGCCTTTCTGATCATCGGGCTGTTACAGGGCGCGGGAGCAGGAGATATAAAAATGGTCACAGCCCTGGGAATCTGGTTCGGGATGGAGGCGGCCCTGACAATCATCTTCGTGGCCTCGATCCTGGGGGTTGTCTGGGGGATAGCTAAAATGATCCGCACCAAGGGTAAAGGTGAATTTCTTGCGTGGACCAAGAACCTTATCGGCGGTCTGGCTCTCACACTCGGCGGAGCGAAAGGGGCGCTCAACCTGCCCAAGCTTCCCGAAGATGACGACGCGCCAGCGCCAGAAACCGCAATCCCCTTTGGAGCTTTTCTATCAGTAGCGGCAATACTGCTTTGGGTGGGGGCCAAAGGCTCCTGGCTTAATTAGAGAGGGGGATCTCAATGCCTGGAATACTGTTTATAATCCTGGCCGTTTTCTCGATTCTGATCTGGATATACGATCCCGCCTCATTCTGCACCGCAGACGCCTGCCAGGAAATACCCGGGCTGCTGGAACGGTCCTGGTATCTCTGGGCCGCTTTCTATTATACCGTGGCGGCAACGCTCATCCTGGCCCTTAAAAGAAATCGGTTTATAATGCTGTTCCTGGCGGGCGGACTGGTCTTTCACGCGGGGCTGATAGCCACCGGCTACATCCTTACCAGCTCGGTCTGCTGGCTCTGCGTGAAATTCTTCGGGTTGGAGACCTGCATAACCCTTATTTATATCATCAGACGAAAAGACTTCGGGCACATAGTAAAACTGGCCTCCGGCACACTATCGGGCGTCATGGCGGCCTTGGCCCTGGTGATTCTTCTCGTTAATCCGGCAATATCTCAGACCGAAACAATCATTCCGGTGGTAACGCTAGCGTCCGATGAAACCAAAAGCGTGTCCCTGGCCGAGATAAACCGCGAGCCATCAAAAACAGCGGAGCCCAAGGCAACCGAAAAATCCGAGCCAAAACCGGCGCCCAAAAAGTATCTTGCAGTAACCACTCCAGACGGTAGGGCGCTCAGTCTGGACATTACCAAAAAGCCGGCGCTGGTTTATGCTAACTGGTGCCCCCACTGCGACGATGCGCTCCAGGCTATAAAGAAGCAGCGGCCAGAGAATCGGCCTTACATGGTGATAACGTACCTGCGCGAAAATGAGACTGAAAACTCTATTAAAAAACTGGAGAAAAACGGCCTGTCAGGTGAACCATTCTACTTCCTGGAGGTGCCGCCTCCAGAGATTCAATCAGTGCCCGTCCTTTTAACCGGCAAAGGGGTCGAGGAGGCGTAATAATGCTGCTAAAACTGTCTTTCCTTCTCGGATGCCTGATCCCATCGGCGGCAATCGCCTTCTACGACTATAAAGACTACCGAATCCCCAACAAGATAGTCCTTTTTATGGCTATATCCGGCTGTTTGTTTGTAGTGGCGACCCACAATATCCTTTCAGGGATTTGCGGCCTTCTGGTTTTCGCGGGCTTTCATTTTATCGGGTGGCGCCTGGGGGTACATGGGGCGGGGGATGTAAAATTCGCCGCTGTCCTGGGGTTATGGTTCGGCCTGTATCCAACGCTGATGGTCCTCATACTGTCGTCATTTGCCGGGGCGGTGTGGGGGTTGGCAGCGATCATCCGGGCGGTCGGCATCGGGGGGTTAATCCGCCAGATAGTGTCAGGCGCCCGCAGTCTTATAAAACCATCTCAAAATAATATCCCCACCCTTAAATATCAGGTCCCCCTCGGGGCATGTATGGCAGCTGCATCGTGGGCAGTATGGTTGGGGATATTGGTTTTTCAATTATAAGGAGGTGAATCCGGCGAAAGCCGGCGCGTATGAAGTTTAGAAAAGGCCGCGACTGGAAAAAGATAGCCATAAACTCACTCGCGGTAATAATTGCCCTGATCGTAGGGGTTTACGGATGGCTGTCCATCAACAAGAGGGTTGCCGAAGCCAGCAAGACCGTATCAATTCCTGTATTGGCTCGGAACATCGATCCCTATTCAAAAATCAACCGCGAGGACCTCACCACGATCAACGTTTCAGCGTCAATTGTTGACGCTAACACTGCCGCGAACGCGGAAGAACTCGTAAACAAAGTGACAATCGCCCCAATATACAAGGACAAGCCGATTGATAAAAGGCTGCTGGTCACCCAAGATTCCTCCGCGGGGAACTACTATGTGGTAGGCGTCAACGTCGATCCCACGAGGTCTGCCGGGGTTCAGCCGGGCGACCTGGTCAACGTGTACTGGATACAACAAAGTAATACTCAAAATGGGCAGCAGCTTAATAACGTTCTCATGGCGGCGGGGGTGCGCGTCCTGAAGGTGTGCGATGACAAGGGGCAGCCTATCGACACCAAGCCTTCTGCCGGCAATACGGGTGTTCAGGGCGCGATGTCAAGCGTGGTCGCAACCACGGCCAAGCCTCCCTCTATAGTTTATCTCGCTGTAAAACCCGAGGAGGCAAGTCGGGTGGTAGGTGGGGCGTCTCCCAAGAATGTGAATCTCGCGTTGGTCAAAATCCCCAACGCCAACAGCATTAAAAACACAACGACAACCGAAACACAAGTATTATTGCCAGAAGGGAGTGAAGTTCCGAATGGGAATACTCCAGTTGGTCAAGGCAACTCGGCCGCAACCTCAGCCGCCCCAATCACTCAAAACCGTGGAGGAAATAGCACAGAGGGCGCGGCAGGAGCTGATAAACCAGGACAAATTCCTTGATGTCCAGGAAAAATCAATAGCTGGCAATCAACAGGCTATTGAAAAAACCAAGGAAGAGATCCGGAAAGTAATCTCTGCCCTGGACATCGAGATTGACCTATCCGTGGAAGAACTCGTCGAAAAGGTTTACAGCATGAACTGGGGCCTCAACGTGATTGAGGACGCCTACCACGACCCGGAGGTCGATGATATTCAGATTAACGGGGACGAAAACATATTTCTAATCCGGCGCGGCGTAATGGAGCAGATGCCGGTTACTCTCCCCCCCGGCACCTCCGAAAAGTTGGCAATTCGGCTGACGATGCATGATGCTGGCATCAGCATTGCTGAAAACTGCCGGGCGGAGACCATTCGCGAAGACGGTTCGCGCATCATCGTGGTGGCCCCCCCGGTGGGGAGGAATTTCTACATCACCATCCGCAAGCAGGGCAACGTCGATATGTCTGTTGAGAACCTCGAAAAGATGGGAACCTTGAACCAGAAGGTATGGGAGGCGCTCGGGGTTCTAGTAAGAGGACGTTGTAATATCTTGATTTCCGGCCCGATGATGGCGGGTAAAACCAGCCTATTGAGGGAACTGGTGGGCTTCTGTAACCCCAAAAACCGGATCATGGTGGTCGGCACCAGGGGAGAGCTTCGGCTGGGCGAACGCTATCCCGACCGAAATATTGTAGAAATCGAAGCCCGTAAAGAAAAGATGACTTCACTCAAGGATCTCTTTGAGTCAGTCATTTTTAAAATGAGTGCTGCATCCATCATTTATGAAGAATTCAAGGGATTTGGTGAAACCATCGAGGCTGTCCGATCGGGCACCAAGGGACAAAAAGGCAGTATGGCCACCACCCATGCCGTATCAGCGGAAGAGGCTATTCGGAGCACCGCGATGATCATGCTGGAGGAGGGGATCAACCTCCCCCTGGACCTCGCGATGCTGAGGGTGGCCCAGGCCTACGACCTGGTGATTCAGATGTTCTACGACCAATCCGTTGGAATCAGAAAACTGGTGTCTGTAACCGAGGTGCTCAAAAACACCGATAAGGTTCAACTCAGGGAACTGATCCGGTGGGTTCCCAATGATGCCTATATGGGGGCCGGGAGCTGGGAGTTCGTCCAGATGCCCACTGACACACTGATCGAAAAAATGTACGAGTACGGTATTGAGAGAAGCGAGGTGGAACGCCTGTGGGGAATAACGCCTACATCATGATGATCTTCCTGCCAGTGGCCGTACTGGTATTCATCGCGTTAAAACAAGCGTTGACCTGGCTGCTCAACCACAACTGGAAGGAGGCCTTTAAAAAGCAGTCCCGGGCCAATGGACAATACGATCGGTGGCTGGACCTCGTGGAACGCGAACTGGCAAAGCGCTCCTTCGCGACTGGGGGGAGAGCGAACATAATATTGTTCGCCGTAATCGTCCCGATCGGATTTACTATTGGCTTCTACCTGTTTGGGAATATCCCGCTCGCTGCGCTGTGTGCCACGCTGGTATTCATGCTCGTACAAAGTATCAAGAGCAACCGGGCACACGCGAGAAAGGAAAAAGTAAGCGAGCAGCTGGCATTGGCAGTTAGGAGTTACGGCAACGAGTACATGATATCGCCCCAATGGGAAAGAGCCTTAGGGGTAATCGCCAAGCGGACACCTAATCCCCTGGGCGGCATATTCGATCGGGCGTACCGGATGATCCTGGCCAATTACGATACCGATGAGCTACTGGCCAAGATGGCTGCCGAGATTGCCCTGCCTTACGGAAATGTTTTTGTTCAGTTAATGCGACTGGGGAGGAACGGTACAGCCCACGGAGCTATATTCCTTGAACTTGCCAACCGAATAGTGACCGATAGGGAACTGGATGCTCTCGAAAAGTCGCAAAACTCCGGCGAGCGGCTGGTGGCGCTAATCATTACAATCGCACCCCTAGTCGAATACTTTATCCTTGCCTCAATATTCCCGGAGACGCGTGAATTTGTTACAGAAACCGTTGCGGGAAGGCTTGTGATGTTCATCAGTCTCATCAGCGCCATTCTATACGGAGTATTAAAACGTCTGACAGTGGGGGTGGATACTATTTGACCAGCATTATAGCGGTTACGGCAAGCATTCTAATAATTTCGTTCTTGGCTGCACGAAAGCTGCTTTACCTGGTATTTAGCCTAAATAACCCGCTGAGCCTTGACAGGTTAAAGGCCGAGTTTAATTCATTGACCAGCGAAGAACGGATTCAAATAAAATCAGGACTGGCCGGCATGGTCGCCATGTTCTTTTTGGCGATGGGGTCTAAGTGGATTATCCTTGCCATGGGTCTTGGCGGCGCCACGGGGATGTTGATAGGCAAATTCATCGGCAAAATCCTGATTGAGGGGAAATTAAACGCAAAAAGGAGGGAGATCAATTTATTCTATAAGGTTGTTGACCTGTTTAAGATGTCAGGTCTATCAACCTATTATTCGCTGTCCCTGGCGAAACCAGCAGCCCCATCCCTGAAAAAGGCGGTATCTAGTTGTCTGGGTCTGTGGCCTGAGGGCCCAGAAGTAGCCTTCGAGTCCCTCCGGCGAGAGATAGCATTACCAGAGGCCGATATTCTGGCTACCATGCTTCTTGCGGCTGAAAAGGCAGGAACGAAGAATCTTGACGGAATAATTCGAGCGGAAGTACAGAATCTTGAAAGACTGAGGGAGGCGAGAATAAGAAAGAAAATCTCCGACACGCCTATTTACTATGTAATTTATCGCATGTTGCCAATGATGGCTGTTTTCGGGTTAATCCTGGGCACCTTCCTTCTGAAGATCAACCATGGCGCACAGGGAATAGGGTTAAAATTCTTTTAGGATTATAGGAGGTCTATAAATGATCGCGAAGATTAACAACAAGCTTTTATGGCTCTATCTCGCTCTAAAGAGCGAGAAGGGCAATCAAGTGATGGACGGCATGGGGTATCTGATAATCTGCCTCTGTCTTGCAGGTATCGTCTATACGGCGATGAGCACCGGCGTCGATTCCGTGGTGGACACGGTTATAACGCGGTTCACTGATGCGATGGAGGGTTGGGGAGAAACTACCCCATAGAAACAATAACCATTGTTTAGAGGCGGCATTGCCGCCTCTTTTCGTTTTTATAGGAGGTGTTTTCAATGAAATCAATCTTCAAGAGTTTGTTTAAAGGTGAGAGGGGCAATCAATCCCTGGATGCTTTGAGCGTGGTAACCATTGCGGTGATCATCGCGGTTATCGTCTCGGCTGCATGTGTGCCGATGCTTGTCAGCACACACAACAAAATGGTGGAAGGGGTGCAGTCATTGAATGCGACTGGTTTCTGAGGAACGAGGTTCAAGCCAATCGATTGAGTTCCTGATTATCGGGATGATGTCCCTTATTATCGTCTGCCTGGCAATCAGTTACAACATCGTGCAGGTGGAGCAGCAGCAGTGTGAGCACCTCTCGAACTACTACCTGGCAAGGATGAGAGTTGAGGGGTACTTAACCAACGATGATGAGGACGAAATGATAGCCAGGTTTGCCAGCATTGGGATGCAGGTTCAGAGTATCGATGCGCCGAGGGAGTCCCTGGGAGACCCCCGCATCTTGAGGACCACTGATCCCGATGGCGAAGAGGTTTGGCTCACAATTGTGGCCGCGCCCAACGAGAACCCACTGAAAACAGGGAGTTTCATTGGCAGCACCAGCGGTGGGACCTTAACCTTCACGGTAGGGGGGAGGGCTAAGAGTGAGAGAATCGATCCGTAATCTGATTTTGGGGGAGAAGGGAATCTCGGGTTCGGTATTCTTCTTGATAACCTTCCAAGTGCTGTTGATTATCCTGCTGATGTCCGTGGAGATACCTCGCGTTGTGGGGAACGCGGACCTGGTGCTTAATAATGCCGTTTCAGAGGCAGTGAGAGCCTCTGCTTATCTGGTGGATGAAGAGAGCCAGGCCAACCGGGATTTTCGGATAAAGCCGGATGAAGCCCACGAGAGGTACAGGACCATCTTGGCCAAAAACCTTAAACTATCCGATGCAACCCTACAGCCGATGAGTGGTTCGCCGCTTTCCGCGGCCCCTCATTACGTATTTGTGGTGTTTAACGGCACCAATCCATATGTCGACGCGGGCGCCATTTACGAGGATGGCAGTTTTGTAGGTAATTTCTCCGGGGACCTCCCACAGACGTATTCCATCAGCGATTTCGTTATCGTTGACAACAACACCTATAATAGATCCTTCGAGATATCCTCTCCATCCTGCCTCGGCCTGATAAGCATTGAGGATAAGGCGATCCTGACCAATAATACGAGCCGTTCAGTCAGGTATGCCGTAGCCGAGGTCAAAACAAGGGATTAGACCCAGAAAGGGATAATAGGTATGTCAAGAAAACTTCTAATACTAGTCGGGTTCTTGGCCGTGTTCGCGCTCTTTCCAAGGGCAGCGCCTGCTGCAACCTGGGACTACACGATTAAAAACGCGGATACGGCAACAACAATCGACGTATCTGGTACAAACGCGGTGGTGGATACCGACACCAATGAGATCAGGCTCCCGAAAGCCTCCCCACACGCAGTATCCTTTTACCCTGATGGTAGTCCCGACTTTGTTGTTACCACACCGACTAAAGTGATACACTACGCGCTCGACATCGCTACAAATACCTATAAAGAGGTCGGAGTGCTTGAAATAAACCCACCATCCAACCCGCTTGGAGTCGTAGGAGTATCGCCTTACCCTGATGTGGTCGTATCGACGCAGACCGGGACCTACCATTATTCTTTTGCAGCCAGCATGGTTCAAAACCCGGCTCTCTCGGTTGCAGGATTGCAGGGGTGTATGTCGATAGGGGCTCGGGACATGGACGTAGCCGGACTGGTCGGCAATTCTGTGGAAGCATACAGCTTCCAGGCAGGGGCGATGGCAAGAGCCGCTTCACTTGAACCCTCTGCGGCGCTAAACAATCCCGTTGACATCATTCTCTATAGCGACCGCAAAGGGATGGCCGTTGCCGAGAACGATCGGGTGAGAGTGTTTCTTTATAACGGCAGTTCTTCGCCTGAAGCCACCTTCCTTAATATCACCGGCCAGAACGGTATAATAGCCCTCGGCGCAGCAGAAGATATGCGGACCGCGTTTATATCCGGGTCGTCTGTTTACGAATGGCAGTTGGACGCAGCCTCAGGAACAATGAAAGACGTGCCCGTACTGGCTGTTACATCGGGATTGAAGGCACCATCGCTAGTAGCGCTGCGGCCTAACTCCTACGACCGCATTATCGGTGACGGTGACACGTTGCGGTATTACAAGTGGAATAGCTCATCCGGCCAACTAGAGTACAACGCGAGCCTTTCAGTGGCCGTTGCAGGTCTGAGTAATCTAGGGAGATATATCCCATCTGCAACCGCGTTGTCTTTACCTTTTGACCCGGGGGCTGACACCCCGTATGTGCGGGTGAGGGCATCGATTGATGCGCCGACAAACACCAGCATAACCTTCAGCGTGACCGCCGATTCAACTACCTGGGCGACAACCTGGCGAGTGCGCGGAACGGCGGGCGGGACCGTCTGTGAAACAACAACTGATAACGGTACCACCTGGACGTCTATCGGGGATAGATCCCAAGTGCTTCCTACGTTCGAGAACAATCAGATATGGGTTACACTCCCAGCTGGTAGATCGGTAAGATGGAAGGCAGTGCTGGCCACCAGTGACCCTGAAGCTACGCCCAGAATCGTAACGGTACCTGCAGGCGGAGTAGCGGTAAGGATAGATACGGACGCAGCCCCGAATGTCCCGATCATGCCCACCTATAGTTCGTGTTTTTCGGTGGCAAGCCCGGCGTTAGAATGGACGTTCTCGGACCCAGACCCTGGGGACTATCAAACCGCATACCAGGTGCAGGTTGTAAAAACCGATATGGCCCTCTTATACGACACAGACTGGGTAACATCATCTGATGAAGAATGTATCGTGCCGTCGAGTTCCGCCCCGGATACCCCAAGTCTCTTGTGGGATAGCGGGGATTACAACTTCAACTACCGTGTGCGGTGCAAAGATCGCCTCGGGCTTGAATCGTCCTGGTCAAACTACGTGAGCTTTTGTGTTATCGCTTTTGACCGACCCAGGATAGCAGAGATCGTGTCACCCCCGGCGCAGACTTTCCTTGCAGGTACCGAGCCGGTGCTGAATTTGCCGACAACCCACATCGTAATAACCCCAGGCATGACTTCCACAGCGTTGCCCCCAGTGGGGTTGCCCAGGATAAAGGCAGGGGCTAAAGCAACTCTGTTGGTTGACAGCATAGGACCGGTCAGCAGCGTTTCGTCGGCTTTTCCGTATTTAACCACTACGTCAACGGTCTGGAACCAGGAGCAAATAGCGACAAATGGCGTGAACGGGCGATGGCAATTTGAGTTTTCGACCGACGCCAACCTGGATGTTTGTCCATCTGGTACAGTGGTCGGGATGGATCTGGAGGGTAACGGTGCATCTGGAGCAACAGAGCTACATACCCCAGACTACTCTGATGGCGTTGCGGTTACTTCGGGCTCAATATACACCGATTGGGTTGTAGCCTTAAAAGGTCGTTCACTATAAACCTCTGTCGTAATTAACGGCGGGGGTTTTCCCTTTTTATGAGGGGGTGGAAACGACCAATACTACCTGTAGAAAGCTGTTTTATTTTCTTTGAACTATGAGAAACGGATAAACTCTAGTATGAAAGGGAGGCTTATATGATGAATTTAAAAAAAGTTTTACTGTTGATGTTAATATCTTCGGTTTTTGCTGTTACTTTCACTATGACAGACTCGAAACAGGCATTAGCTCAAACTTATACTTACGATTGTGGTAATTATAGTAATTCTAATCGTTATATAAGATTGAGCGGTTCATTTACTTCATTCAATAGAACACATAACTACTCTTTGCCGTTGTATACAATATCTTCCCGCTATAGCAACCATCACTATTATATTGATTATATACTCCCCGATGACGGTTCTACTTGGCAGGTGGTGGGATTCTACTATGTTGACTACTGTTATAGTATTGAAGGTATGCCAAGCTGTGAAAGTACAACATTTTTATTTGATCAGACTGTAACAACTCCTGGCACCTTTCCTTATCCAACTATTGATCAGGCCGTAAGCGCGGCAAACGCGGCCAAAGCTAGCGCAGAACAGGTAGCAGACGATACAAATGATATCAGAAATAATTTATTGTCAATCTCCGGAGGAATTGTCCAAGACGCTAACGGGACCGTCTTGCAAGCTGCGCGTGAGGCAAAAGATCGAGCGGATCAGATTTATAATTTAGTGTCCAACACAAAAGTTTCAATACCTCCTCAAATAATAAATACTCAAGGGGTAGGCGGTGCAACATGTACAAGTAGTACATCATACTCATTAATAGTAACTTCTTATCCTGAATCTGGAGTCGTATACAATGCGACATTACTCGGACCTTCAACGGGGGACATCTCTATTGTGGGTAACATAATTACGTTTAGCAACCTGACTGATCCGGGTGCATATACCGCGACTATCACTGCAACAAATGATGGTGGGACTTCGTCAAATATATTTAATTTTTTCAAAGTGTAACCTTGATGAATGCCCACTTTGTTATTACTCCGGCAATTAAATATTTGAATAATACCAGCTTGCATGATGGCTATTACCAGGATATTCCAATATATTGCATGCCGATGGTTTTACATGTTTAATTGCCGGAGTAATAAGAGGAGGAATCTCTATGAAAACACTATTTAAAAAGATGGCTTTGGGAACAACATTTGTAGGAATTTTTGTATTGATAAGTGCAATCCCGGTATTCGGAGCCACCTTTACCTACACCATAGGGTCTTTTCAAACATCTGGTAATAGCGTTAGCCCTATTTCTGCGGTTGGATATAACAAGACACATGGATTCACAATGTCGTTGCCATGCTCAGTCAGGTTCTCTGGTAGCGGTAGCAGACCTGCGTATTTTGATTATACATTGCCCGATGATGGGTCGACTTGGGTCGTTACAGGGACGTGGGCCGTCTGCACGAACTATAGCGATGGTATTGGTGCTATGCAACCTACATACATAGGCTATGGAAGTTTCACTGAAACCAAGACCACTACTGGAACATTTACTGGCGTGTCTATCCAACAGGCTGTTTCAGCAGCACAACAAGCTAAGACTAGTGCAGATGAAGCTGTAGAAAATACAAATATCATCATAGATGATCTTCTATCTGAAAGCGGGAATTTGGTACAGGATTCGGAAGGTACGGCCATTGAGGGTATCAGAAACCTTCAATCTACGGTCAACAACATCAGTAATAATATTAGCAATAACATTGTCCCAAATATTGATAGTATAAATGGTGTAAATGGAGCGACATGCACCACCGGTAACGAGTTCACACTAGTTATATCGGCTAATCCCAGTTCAGATGTTACCTACCGGGTGCAGTGTGGTTCGTTCGACTCTGGGTGGGTAACTGGCAATACAATTACTATCACGGACCTATCCGTTACTGGCGCTTATCAGGCTTTATGTCAGGTTAAACATGATAGTTCTGGTATGACTGCTCAGAAGGATTTCACGTTTTTTAAGATATAAAACGGAGAACACGCGCGTTACTAAAAAGTAAGGAGGTCGAAAGTCTTGGCTAAAACCATGATTAATAAGGTAATCCTCTTAATATTGACTCTTGTTGCTGCTCTATTTATGAATACTCTTGCAGCTTATGCATGGGTTCCGGCTGGGAACGTATCAAAAAGCTTCCCTGTAGGCTGCACAATTAAGATTAATTCGCAAGGTAAAACCAACTATAATCCTGATAACTCAATCATACTTCAGCCTACTTTGTCTGCGTACAGAATAAATTCTGATCCTACTGTAACTGCTAATCCCACAGTAACATTTCCGACTACATCTTGTAGCTCAACCGGCACGTATATCATTAGAATTTTTGCTCGGTATTCTGATGGCTCTAGCGACACAACTCTTTGGACATTCGACCTGAACAACTCATCAGTACACAATGAACATTCCTACGGGAATCAATCAGTAACCATCCCAAGACTTAAAGGGACAAGCCAGTTGGAGTGGTATTCGATTGATGATGTAAACAGCAGTCAACTGAGCTTCTACAATCGAAGCGACACTGCTACAGGTTCCTTCAGACCGAATGTAACTAGTTCTTTTAAACAGGCCAGCAATACAGCCGATCAGGAAAGTGTGGATGATATTAAGGTAAATGTAGCCGAAGCGAGGGATGCTGCCAATAGTGCGAAAGAAAGCGCTGAAGCTGTCATTGAAAATGTTTACGACTCAACTGAAAACAAATCAGTATTAGATTATGTTAAGGAAATTAAGAACTCTCAAGACCCCCACCAGTTCGTAATGATTAATAAGATCCAAGGCTTAGGGGGTGCTACCTGTACTTCGTCCGGTAGTTTTGTTTTATTGGTCAATACGACACCAAAAGACGTTGATATGTCGGTCCGTTGTGAAGGGCCTAGCTCACCTACGATTGCTGTAGATGGGAATAAAATAACATTTAATGGATTAACAGAAAGTGGAGCCTATACCGCGACTGCAACGGCAACGAGAGGGGTAACATCTGCAGAAAGTAGTTTTACATTTTTTAAAATCTAAAATTTTTTAATGAAAAGAAAGGTAGGGGGAAATCCCTATGCAACATACTATGATTTATCCCTAGCGAATAAAAGGGGGGGAATTTCAGTGTTAAAGAAATTGTTCCTGGTATTGATGTGCTGCCTGATGGTTATATCGTTTAATGCCGGAATAGCTAATGCAGCAGGTATTCCAGTCTTTCAATTTTCAGCAACTTCTCTTGGTTCTGGAAGTCTATACATAAGATATAACGATTATGAGTGGTCCGCGTATGTACCGCCCCCAGATCAGGAGGGCATAGGGTATACTTATTATTACAAGATTCTATATACAATGCCCGAGACATATTTAAACACTGGATACTATATTGCGGCCTACAGTATTTATTCTAGTGGGGATGGGAGTACTACTACTACCTATACTGGGGTCTTGATTCAAGGTCGCGATTCGGCGACCGGGGCGTGGAGAAACATTCAAAGCTACAGTTTTGGTCGCAATGGCAACACCACTCTTACCAAGACTTTGACAACTACAGAAATGTGTAAGCAACTAAGAATAGTTGGATATGTTGATGGCGTAAACAACGTTTATGGCAGAGTTACTGGAACTTTAAATAGTATTGATGTATCTCTTTTGTCAGCGGACCAAGATACTGTCCAGGAGGCAAAAAACGCTGCGCTAAACGCTTATGAGGCATGTTACGATTCCGTAGCGGATAAAACCGTAGTTGACTATGTTAAAGAGATCAGGCAATCCGTTCAACCTGATGTTGAAATTAATAAAGTTCAAGGTCTGGGGGGCGCTACTTGCACCTCATCAACCTCATATACTCTTGTGGTTTCGGTAAGTCCCTCAACAGGGGCAACCCTAACCGCAACTTGCTCCGGCCCTAGTTCCCCATCAATTAGCATTAGCGGGAATAGAGTTACTTTTAATGGATTATCTGCTCAGGGAGCTTATACAGCGAATATAGTCGCTACCTTCGGCAGCACATCAACACAATATAGTAATGTCTTTTTTAAAGTGTAATTTGATTCGAACAGGTACCTTTTTGGAATGGAGGGAACCTCAATGTTAAAGAAAACACTTCTAATCCTGCTGTGCTGCCTGATGGTTTTGACATATAATGTCGAGGTGGTTAATACAGCAGGTGTGCCGGTATTCCAGTGTACGGTTAGCCCGGCTACAACTATTAGTACGACACATGCGTCTCCTACAAGTTACGATTGGACAACCACAACCCCTGCTTGTAGCGATGAAGGAGGATGCATTAACTATTATCAATACTATAAAGTATTGCTCATATCATCGAATTACTTTAGCACAGACTACTATATAACATCTTACAACCTTACTGTCACAGCATTAAGAAACAGTACAACGTCGTGGGTAGCCATAACAATACAGGGCCGCAACAGCGCGAATGACACATGGGTCGACATTGATACAGTAAGTCTTAACAGTGGCCAATCTACTACTATAAACAGAGATCTAAGGATGACTAAACAAATCAGAATTATTGGCGTTGGTGGTGATAAGTGGATAAATTCTGGCGGAGGACGCTTTTCAGGAACATTTAATAGTTATGCGCTTAGTCTTGTCTCCGCAGATCAGAATACAGTAGAACTTGCCCGACAAGCCGCAGTAAACGCGAGTGTTAGTGCTCAAAATGCGTATACCGCTGTTTACGACGATGTAGCCGATAAGTCGGTTATAGATTACGTGAAGGCGATAGAGCAAAAGGTTAACAATGCAAGTTCGAATGTAAGTATTACGAAAGTACAGGGCCAGGGTGGAGCGACATGCACCTCAACCAGCTCCTTTACTGCCGTTGTGTCTGTAAGCCCTGAAACGGGGGCAACCTTAACAGCAACCTGCACCGGTCCTAGTTCACCATCTGTAGTCGTTTCCGGGAACAAAGTAACTTTTAGCGGGTTAAATAGCCCAGGAGCCTACACCGCGACTATTAGAGCAACGATCGGTACCACAACTTCTTCTTACAGCCATACATTCTTCCGAATATAGAACGCTAATAGCTTTGCCCCCGCCTGATTCGTTGGGCGGGGGTTTCTTATTTATAGAAAGGAAAAATCGATCGGAGTGATTTTATGAATAATCGTTTTTCTACTGTTTTCATCCTACTCATGCTCAGTTTGTTAACTGGCTCTATTTATAGCGACCATCCATCAGCCAGGATACCGATACTCATTATCGGCGTTCTATTAATTATTGGTGGAGCTGTCTGTGTGGTTTACAGAACGATCTTAAACCAAAAGGAGATTGATCAAATTCCTATCGGCCCCCTATTACCGAGGCAGTATTCGATGGATGGGGGCAGCGCCCTGGTTCTATGGACGGAAGAAACTGAAAAGATTTTTACAGAGGTTGGTGAGCTTCACTCTGAAGATGTTTTCTGTCCCTGCATGTGCGATGGCTGCTCCTTCTGGGAAATAAACAGAGACGTTCTCAAAGATTGTCGGTTTTCGCCATTGTCGCCTTCTTTCACCTACGAGCTTCAAAACCCTGCGGACATCTTCGTGAAGAGGGTGACGGGTAAAAATTTGTCCGTGTTTTTGGAGGCCCTTTCTAAGCAAGATTATATGGAATTGCCAGTGGAGGAATTACGGCACCAGGCAGAAGGTTGGCAGCAGAACCACCTGATAACTGAGATCTATTGTTAAAAACGAAAGCGGGGTGATCGGCTATTTCTAAGAAGAGCATTATGAGAATTTCGGTTGCGCTACTGAGTCTTTGTGTCGCGCTGGGTGCTTGTTGGTATGGGTTTTATAGCCACTTCCAATCATTGGCGTCAGATTATATAAAACTGATCGTGGGCGGGTACAAAGAGGGAGCGGTTTCTATGTCTACAGGCAAGGCAGCCTTCATAGCCAATGGGATAAACCCTGGCAGCAGCGCCTCCATACAAGCCATAGATAGTTCTGTTAAAGCATACAGCCTAAACTACGCAGTAGTAACCGTAACCCCCGAGGTGCGCCTTCGGAATGGGTCAACAGATATCGGATGGTATCAAGTAGAATTCAAAAGACTTCCCTTTGGGGGGATCGGAGATTTTACGAGTAACCCTTGTGGGAAATGGGTAGTGACAGACATAAGAGAATCCGAACCTCCTATCAACGGCTCATCGTTTTTTTGTCCCGACATAACCCCAGGGGTCACCCAGGTATTTAACAACTACGTCAGCGCATTGGCCAAAGGGGATATCCAGGCTTCGGCTACATATCTCGCTGGGCAAGCACGAAAGAGCCAGGAAGCCAATGCGTCCATATTAAAGAACGGCCCTTTATTCAAATCTATGAGCAATCTTGAACTGAAACCGTTATGGGGCAGCGGGAACCTGGTGGCCAGCCGGGCCAGTTACGAGATAGACGGGCAAAGCGTTGAAGCCACTGTTGTATTCGTACATCTTTCAACTGGGGAATGGAAAATCGCTTCAATCAAATAATTCAGCAATGATTGTTGAAAGGAGGTGTCTGGAATCGGCCTGACGATAGTTCTTATAGGGAAGGATGACGAGGTAATAGAAGAGATCTCCGTTCTTTTCAGGGAAGAAGAATCCCTAGATATAAAGAGCACCAAAAAGTCGGTAGCATAAATTGATATTATTAAAACACGTGCAAAGGAGGAATTGTATGCTTTACGGAATCGCCCTAGATTTGGGATATGGCTATACCAAGGGGGTTAACCAGGATAATGACCGGTTCATAACCCCCTCGCTGGTTGGGTCTGGTAGGAAAATGTACCTGGGAGAGATATTTGGCAGCGGAGATGACAACAATGACCTTTACGTGAGGCTTGAGAGCGGCGGTCGGTCGGCTGAGTATTTCGTTGGTGACCTGGCGCGCCGGGAGAGCAGGGATGCTAGCCAGGCTTTCGATTCGAACAAGGTTTTCCACCCGCACACCCAGGTGCTTCTGGCTACGGCAGCTGCAAGACTGATGCCGAAGGATCAGAGGAAGGTTCACCTGGTAAGCGGCCTTCCTTTGGAAGAATACTACCGCCAGAAAGATGCTTTCCAGCAACACCTGGAGAACTTTCAGGCCAAGGTTACCTTTATCAAGAACGATAAAGACGTTTACAGCAAGGAGATCAAGTTCGATGAGGTGACCATTTTCCCGCAGGGTGCCGGTGCTGTGTATCATGCCTTTAAGAAACACCGGGGGTACTTCCAGAAAGGTTACCTCATCGGCCTGGTCGATGTTGGCACCAAAACTACTGACGTGATCGTATTTGAGGTCGCCGATCGGTTTATTATCCGTCACCAGCTCAGCGCCACTTTCGAAATCGGGACCTCTACTCTATACCAGGAGATCCTGAGCAAGTCCAGCGAGATGGTGGGCAGCACATTGGAGAGCAACAAAATACCCATCATCATGGAGAACATGAAAGCGTTTTATCACCGGGGCCAGGACTACGATCTATCGGGCATCGTGGAACAGGCTCGCAATAATATTGCTCTTTCCATCAAAGACAAGCTGACCGCTCTGTGGGGGAGCGACATCGACTGTTTCCGGGTGGTCTTTCTCGGCGGTGGGGGCAGCGGTGAACTGAACACCGGATTGAGAGGCATTCATCCTACCACCGTCCTGTTGGAGGACTGCCAATTCGCTAACGCTTACGGTTTTATGGTCGTCCACAGCATGGTCACAAAGCGTTTGATAACACCCACTGAAAGGGATTCTGTTATCAGCAAGGCTATATAAGAAGGCATAGACAACCCCGAAGCCTTTAGTATCAAGCATTCGGCTGCCCAAAATCAATAATCTGTCTACAGCAGGGTGTCTACAAGCGGGAACCCAATATTGTCAAGGCTTTTAGCCATCAAAATGTATGGTTTGTAGACAAACATTTTAATAGCTGTTTAAGCTCGTAGACAAGCCTTAGAAAAAAGAAGCTTGAGCCCCTGAAACTGTTTGCGTTAAACCTGTCAACGAAGAAGGTGATAACCATTGGATAAAACAAAGCCTTATTGGTTTCGTTTAAACGAACCTCAGGGGCTGAAGGAATATCTTAATTCCTTAAACGGAACCGAAAGGTCTAACTATATCAGATCAGCCTTAATGTGGTACTGGCGTTTCGGGGATTTACTCGATTCCATCGACCAAAAACTTGACCAGGTGCTGAAGGTCGGGATATCCTGCGTACCACCTGAAGCCCCAGCGCCAGCAAGTGGTGTTAAGTCCGAAGAACCTGTAGAATCAGAGCTTGATGATGATTTCCTCGAAGCCTCCACATTTGCGATCATCACAGGCAGCAGGAATTAGAAGGAGGGGAGGAGCTTTGAACGACTATAAGAAAGACGCTTTCTCTGTGAACCCATTAAAGGGAGAATACAATTTTCTTGAGGAGTACACAGACAAAAAACTGAAACAGGCATATCTCAACGCGCAGAAGGCATTTTTTACCCTGGGCGAACTCATGGTTATGAGAGCCCGAGCCAAGAACTTAGCAGAGAATGTAGCCGGGGGGAAGGCCACCTTCGAGAAAGGGATCTTAAAGATATCGATCCCCGAGGTCTTGCCGATTGGCAGGTATTACACCAGTGAAAGCAAGGCCCACTGGATGGGGATGATTACCCAAGCCTATATGGGTTTAGGGAAGCAAGTTCGTATGGACCATGCGCTTTGCGTTATCCGGACTCTTACCCCCAGTGCACAGCAGTGGGACAACGACAATCGATTGGCGGTAAGTCATATCATTAACGCGATCCGCGGCCTGGGGATAGTACCTGATGATACCTACGAATATCTGTCATTGCTGCAGGTGGGAGGGGTAGACGAAACTGCTCCCCGGACCGAGATATTGCTGCTAGACATTGGAAGCGTTGGTGAATTCCTGGATAGGATAGGTCTTTCCGCATTAAAATAGAAGTATTTTCATTTCTGCATTTACATAAGTAAGAAAAATTCTAAAAGTCCGTAAAACTACCCCTAAAAAGAGGCATTTTGCTCCGTAAATCTACCCCTCATTTTTTAGGAAAGAAATCATGCGAAAAACCTTTAAGGTTTACGGAGACGGAAAAGCATCAAGCCCTTGACGTTAAAGGGGTAGAGCTTCAATGCCGCAGGCATAGGTCAAGAGCCAGAGTACAAGGGCTTGTCCGCAATGGTCATGGTCACAACTTTCCAACGCCAAAAACAGACCAAAAACGGACAAGGTAGAAGCCCGCAGTACAAAGGTCATCTCTAACAAAAAAGTCCACTTCCAACACTCTCGGTAACCATAAACGGGCGGCCAGGCGCATCTCGAAGTAAAGGAGCCTTTTTCTTTTATGAACGAACGCTTAACTGAAAGGCGGTGATGGCTTGGTCTCTAAACGGGCAAAGTCAACGACATCAACTGATAACGTACAACGAAAGACGATAAAGCTGACGGAGCGGGACCAGCGAATACTGGAGGACCTCCTGCGATTGCGTACGCTGACCTCACGGCAGATAAAAAAGCTCTACTTCGGCAGTAAAGGCTCAACAGGCGCTAACCGCATATCCGAGCTTAAACGGGCGGGGCTTATCAAGCCCAATAAGGTAATCCGCAATGGCCACAAGGACGACACCTGCTACTACATATCTCCCGCAGGTATGCGGGCCATCGGCCAGAAAGGCGACCGCCCGCGGAAAAACTTCGAGATCACCAAGCGCAGGATCGAAAAGAGTTCACTGGAGCTGCAGGACTACTACATCATGCGGAGCGAGATCTATGCGACCCTATCCCCCGAATGGTACTGGGAGGACAGTCGCGAGGTAAAGGTCCAGCAAAGACTGAACTTCTCAAGTCTGATAGCGGGCACTCTTCGTCATGGCGATAACACCTATGCCGTCTACCTGATGCTGCACAGCCCCGAAGAAACTACACTCAGACGGGTCCACGATGAGATATTCTACAACCGAGCCGCTGGGAGGTTTGAGCAGGCGTTCATCCTCTGCGTGAACGAGGATACCATCGACAAGATAATCGCCAGCTACCGTCCCGGCCCGATATTCGTTTTGCCCTACCAGCCGGGTCTGAAGATGCTGGCTCTAAACGAGCCGCCCTACTCACTGCTGGCCAGGGTTTACGGCGAACACCCCGACAACACGACCACGCGCCGCTACGCCCGGTACGAAACTGTGATCAATGGTGAGTCCTGCCTGGTTAATCAACTGCTCTACAACAACCTGGACTCCATCTCTGCTATGAGGTACTACACCAAGGACATCTATCTCAAGGAGAAGCTGCGGTTGATAGTCCTGGTCGAAAAGGGACGATTAGACTACTACACGCGGATCTTCACCCCCGAAAACTACCCCCATTTTGTGTGGGAGACCGTTGATATAGAAGCCCTATACCAAGAGAAAGTGAGGTTATAACGGTGGTTGATGATCTAAACAAAAAAGGCAATCACCCTACAATTCAACGGGATCGACCGATAAGGAGGCGATAGCGATTGATAACGTCACTGGTTGTTCTGGCCCTCTCTTCCTTAGGATTCATTACGGCTATGATTTCCCTGCCAACCCCGTTTGCCCCGCTGGTTATAACAGCGGGCATGGGGTTGATTGCTTTGACGGGGTTCAGCCGCAATCGAACAAGGAAGGTAGGGCTGATATACTTTGCCGCGCTACTTTTCAGTACCGCCTGGGCGATAAGCAGCTTTGCTCCCGAGATCAACAGCTACCTGATCTCATCATCCAAGGTAGTCGATATACAGCCCAAACCCATGATCCAGATGTTAATGCTGATGCCGTTGATCCTGGGATCGTTTCTGGCGCCGAAGATTATCGAAGAAGTTAAGGCTGGAGACATACAGCCCCGGCAGGAGACGATAGTCGACCAAGTGTTGAAAACCACAGTCAACTACCTGAAATTGAAAAGTGGCAAGGAGCGGGCCCCGGTAAGCGACGTAGGAGCCATGCTCAACTATATCATCAAAAACGTGTCTCCACCGGAGAACCTGGACCTCGAGTTTTGCATCGACGTTAAAGCCAACAGACCCGTCACCTTGGAGGGGACTTATCGCTACCGCAATACCCTGATAACCGGTCCGCCCGGGTCAGGAAAAACGGTCACCTTAAAAAACCACATCTTCCAGGACCTCGACCGGATATCGAGTTCGCTTAAATACGGCCGACCGATGGGGCTAACCCTACTCGAACCGAAGGGCGACCTGGTGGACGAAGTGGCCGCCCGGTGCCAGGAACTAAACATCCCGTTTCACTACATCAACCCTTTAAGTCCGTTCACGGCCCAGTTCAACCCGATGATGGGACCCAGCGACGTTGCGGCTGAATCAACTAGGACCGTTCTGCGAAACATCTTCGGCAAGCAGGAGGCGTTTTTCGCGGTGGTCCAGGAGACCGCGGCCCGCAATACCATTCTCCTGGTCAAGCAGCTACAGGGGGATGACCTTGACATGTTAGACGTTCTAAGGTGTCTTCGTGACCGTGCCGAGTTGGAAAAGATCGTGTCTACCGTGGAGAGGCGGGATGGCGAAAGCGATTTGACCGAGTATTTTAGGAAAGAGGCCATGGGCCGTTCCTCCGAGCACTACCATCAGTTCACCATGGGTCTGCGCGTGCAGTTAGAGGACCTGGTCGGCAACGATATGCTGAAGCGGGTACTGCTCGGTAAAAGAGGGGTAGACCTCGACAAACACCTTGCCGAGGGAGGGGTAATGCTGGTCAACTCGGCCATGGGCCGCCTGGGAAAGCTGGGCGACACGCTGGGTAAATTCCTGGCCATGCACCTGATGAACGCGGTGTTCCGCCGCCCGGGCAGCGAGCATGAACGGCCGCCGCACTTCCTGTACGTGGATGAGTTCCCGCGCTACATGAACGAAGGTTTCGAGATACTTTTAAACATCGCGCGTAGTTATCGCTGTGCAACCACCTTGGCCATTCAGGGTTTCTCACAGATGGAATTCAACCTGGGAGAGTCTTTCAGAAAGGTCGTAATGAACAGTTGCCAGAATAAAATCGTTTTCGGCGGCATGGACGAGGCCGACGCCAAGCTGGCGGAGGCCGAAATGGGACTTATGAAAATCCAAACCAAAGAACCTTCTTACGAGTATCGACCACTGATACCCCATGTCTTCCCAAAGGCTTATCGGATCAAGGAAAAGGACGAACCGCGGTACACCTACACCCAACTCATGGAGCTGCCGCCGTACCATTTCGTCTACCGCATGGTCCGGTTCGGGAATCTTCAGCAGCCCAGCGTGGGGAAATCCAGGCTCATCAAAAACAACACCGTATTTCAGCCCATGGTTCCAACGGAACCTCCGGCAGACACGCCAACAGCTGCGGTGCCGGTTGTTAACTCTAAACCCACCGGGTTTTTCTAGGCCGAAAGTCTTGTCTGACTCAAACTTGCACCTAACTAATTTTCAAGGAGGTATAAGCAATGAGTTTAATACAACAGCTCAGACCGTATCTTCCCGAAGGCCTGAAAGAAGAGAACATCAAGAAGTTCGATCGCAGTGACGAGATAATCATGGAGCTTCATGACGCCTGGAGGAACGGAACAATCCTGGAAGGAAGGATTGTCGGATCCGGAATCAACGCGGTCGGCAGGATCGTCAAGGTCATCTATCAAGGCATGGAGTTCATAATGCCCGAAGATGAACTGGATCCGTCATCCAGGACCAGGGTGGAGCGCTTTCTCGGCCGCGAGGTTTACTTCAAGGTAGTCGGGGTTGATCTGAAAGAGAAGAAGGCTGTGTTTTCCCGTAAGGCAGCCATCGAAGACCGCAGCAACGCAACCCTGGAATCCATCAAGATCGGCCAGGTCTGGACCGGTAAGGCCGTAATCGTCGACCAGCGCCACGCCATCCTGGATATAGGAGGCGGTATCACCGCGATCCTTTCCCGGGATGACTTTGCGTACACTCCGGTCAAAGACCTGCGCGAGCAGTTGAAACTCGGTGAGGGTCTGGATGTTAAGATCATCGACATCGACTATACTCGGACGAACCGCTTAAAGAATCAGCCGCACATCCAGGTTTCACTGAAAGAAGTACTTAATGACCCGTGGGAGCTGGTTAAAGAAAACATCAATTTCGACGAGCTGCGCGTGGGCACTGTGACCGGTCATCTGGTGGATCGGAGAGATCCTCTTGTTTTCGTAAGAATTGATCCGGGTGGAATAATCGTTGCCTGTCCGGTGTCAAATCGGGCACTGCCGGCCAAGGGTCAGGAGATCATTATAAAAATCAAGAAGATTGATCCGGTGCGCCGCCGTCTTTTTGGGGTATACGTTGCCAACGTAAGCGCCATATAGTAGGCACCGATTGCGGAACCGGGTGAACCAATCCGAAGACAAGCTATATTTAAATCCCGAAAGGGGGTAATCCCTTTGTCAAATCAATTCGTGGTTAACGATGAGAACGCCCACGTATTATTCAAGTTGCGCCCGCCTATGACCACCGATGAGATAGAGATGAGGCTGGTATCACTTGACAAAAACGACCTAAACCTGTTGTGTTTTCTACACCGCCACAGCTTCATGACCAGATTCCAGATCGAGCGGTTATTCATCAATTCTACGAAGCAGTCTAAACGCCGGCTTAAATTCCTGGACAAGATCAGGGTGGTCAACCGCCTTCGGGTCAGTTGCAGCGTCCCGACTTTTCCGCCCATCTACATGTTGGACATCGCGGGTGCTCGTTACCTGAATCTGAAAAAGTGGTCACCCGATGTGTTGGACTTCAACTCTATTTGTAAATACCTTCAGCTTGTAGAGATATATCTGCTGCTTTCGCCTGGGGTTTCTGATTATCGGGTCAGGCCGGTTTTTAAAACCCATCGGGGGTTCTATGTTCCAATGGCGGTTTTCAATTACACTGGTATCAACGGTCGGGAGAGGAAGTTGATTTTTGATATCTTCAGGCCAGGAGACAACAATGATCTGGATCGAAAAATCGGCTACCTGTGTGCCTTGCTCGACGAACCGACAGGCCACTTCGATACTCTTCCCGCGGTTGTTCTGGACTGCTGCGATGAGGATCAGATAAGGGCCGCGGCAAGGCATCTTGCTCAGCATGCCAGAAAGGTCGCGTTTACCACAGATGATCGCCTGTACGGGAGCGATGTGAACAAGTCTTTTCTAGTATGGAATGGAAGAGATATCGAGCCGATGCCCGATCAGGGATTTTTTCTGCCTCAGCTTTAGAAAAGTCGGAAGCGAACAGGAGACTCAGTCTTTTGGTAATGGAAAAGCATAAAGCGCCTTTATTGGCGCTTGATATCGTATATTTTTTAATGGGAGTTGGGAAATTATTGGAAACTAATCTCGATTTCTTTTCCTAAGGCCTTGGCGACTTTAGATAAAAATTCAATACTTGGGTTATAATTTCCGCTTTCAAGGCGGGAAATGGCTGATTGTTTGGTTTTAACCCGGTCTGCCAGGTCTTTTTGACTGAGTCCCTGTTCTAACCGTAGTCGTATGATTTCTCGCTTTATATCATAGAGAGCCTTGAGATCATCGTACTCTTTTTTTACTTCAGGCGATGCTAATATGCGAGTCTTAACTTCCTCATGATTCATATACTCACATCCTTTCTAAATAATTCTTCATTCTTCTCATCGAAGTTTCAAGGTGCTTTTTAGGTGTTTTTTCCGAGGTCTTCCTGATTGCATGCAGTAAAATAAACTTACCACCGGAAAACACGAAATAGAATATCCGAAAATCATTTGAGCTATGTTTTATCCTCAACTCCCATAGGCTGTTATAGTTCCCCTGCATCTTTTTGATGTATGGAAGGCCGAGCGCCAGACCAAACTCTTTTAGCAAGTCAATTTCCCTAAGAATCTTAGCCTGTTCCTTAGGGGTTAGACCTTGGATAAACTCCATAACCGGACATCTATCTTTTTCTTCATAGTATTCAATTTGAAACAAAGAAAACACCCCTTCTGTTAATATAACTATATCACATATACGTTATATTGGCAACTTGGAAAATGGTTATCTCCATGAAGGACATTTCTCCTCAGGACCACGTTCTGTCAAACCACCTAAAATTATATCCACGGCAAGAAAGTAGATCTGGTAATGGAAAAGGCGCTAAAACCTCAGTTAGGGAAAAAAATACTTCGTGAGGTTAAGTACGTATGATCAGAAGTTATTTTCTATACCTCGGTGATATAGTTGAGCCCATCGAGATGAATCAAGCGGGAATACTTTGACGAGGAGAATTATATCCTTAAGGAACACAGGCTGTTTTACCCGATCAGATCCCTAAACTTGCTGAGATAAAGGTCTCACCCGAGAGATGAGGTGTGGTTTCAAATAACTAATGTTAATAATTGCTTGTCAGGCTATAATAATATACAATAAGCGGAATATGGAGGTAATGTTATGGCAAGGCAAGCGAAAGCGGCTAAGGAAACTGAAGAACCGATTAAGTCAAATCAAAAAACCAGGAGTGGCGTAAGAAAGTGGATTGAGCCGAGCATACTCATGTTGTTGATGAAACAACCTACTCATGGTTATGATTTAGCCAATAGTATTAAGGAATTAGATATTAACGAGGATAAACCTGATTTTGGCACGGTTTACCGTACTTTGCGAGGAATGGAAGACGAAGGGTTAATTAAATCGGAATGGGTTACTGAGGGCCCAGGCCCGGCTAAAAGAAACTATAAAATTACACCCAAGGGAACAAAAACCGTAGGTCACTGGACAAAGGAAGTAGAAAAAGATATAGATATCCTAAGCCGTTTCCTAATACGGCTTAAGCAATTTACTCCAGATAAATCTAAGAAAAGGAAGAACCATTAACATATAACCAGGCCCTTATCGGGCCTATTTTTTTGTGAATGCATCCCTCCATTTGTGCCACCCAGGCTTAATGCTTGCTTCACCTACAAAGGGTTTCAACCTCAGGTCCCCTTATAAAAATGAGATAAATTTTGGAATATTTATCTTTAAAATGTTTAGAATCTTAATATATACTAAAAACTATAGCTATAACAATTTGGAATGAGGTGACCTTTAATGGACCAAACTGAATTCTTGAGTGTATCCCAGGTGGCGGATCAGCTCAAATCAAATTATCAAAAAGTGCTATACATGATCAAGACGAATAAGATGCCGGCTAAAAAAGAAGGTAAGTCCTTTAAAATCCCCGCCAACTACCAGGAATTGATGGCAGAAGGAGTCAGTACCCCCAAGCGGATTAAAAGGAAGCAGGGTCAAGAAGCTTTGCCCTCGAAAAGGAGAGGAAGGCCGAAAAAGGAGAAAACCGCTGCCAAGGGTAAAAGCAGTCATTTAAAAGAAGTAACCTCGATACCCCAGAAAGAGGTTAATAAGGAGCAGTTGATCAATAATCTAACCAAAGCAATTTCGGATCTTGTAGAGTTTCAGGTGAGCAAAATTTTAAGCAAGAAATAAAACCAGGGAATGATGGATCCATTTAAAATTGTAGAAAAACCCGGTAGTCAAACCTACCGGTGTAGTGTTTAATTATAGAACTTCAATCCGGATTACTCAATTATACTAACCGGACTCTCATTTGGTTCTGTTCAGGAGAAATAAATTTAGACCTAGGTTTCCATCTGCTTAGCAAGGAAGCCGGCGGCTGTTTGAGCCATCTTTAGCACTATATCGCCCAGTTTAACTCCCGGGTCTTTAGGCATAAGGATCACGGCACCGATAGCGTCGCCCTCAAGAATAATAGGAGAGATAACCTTTGGGATTGTCCTGTAATTCTCGGTTTCATCCAGGATAGCGATCTCTTCGAAGTAAGGATCACCATTATCGTTAATTAATAGGGAATTTTGTTCTTCCATAACTTTCTTGATGGTGGTGTCCAATTTTTTATTAAGAAATTCTTTTCTGGATACACCCGATACAGCGACGACAGTGTCCGGGTCACAAATAAGTGCGAGATGTCCTAAACTCTGATGCAGAGAATCTGCGTATTCCTGTGCAAATTCTTCAAGCCTACCCACGATGGAATACTTTTTGAGGATTACCCCTCCTTCACGATCAACAAAAATCTCCAACGGAGTTCCTTCCCTGATTCTCAGACTACGACGAATTTCCTTCGGAATTACTATTCTCCCTAGATCATCTATCCGCCTGACAATACCTGTCGCCTTCATAGCTATCTCCTTCCAAAACTATTTTGATATATTTAGTATTTAGTCTATTAGAAGGATTATTCGGTTATTTCTTCTTAAATTGAATCGACAAATGTTTTAAGTTGGCCGCAGGGGAAATAGGAAGAAGAACTGCTTAAGTAATGTTAGATGTTTGATCTCTCTTTTAGCCTGCCTGCTGTTTTTTCATTATCGAATCGGTTAACCATTTCGAGAAAAGCGCAGTTGATAGGTAAGTAGGAAAGTCGTAAACGTATGTTACTTTATACATCAAGTAGATATTAGACAGCACTAGAAACGGTTCCCCAATGAAGGACACTACTGAAGTCAAAACAAGAGAGGCGATGAGAAACTCCTTCCACCTGGGGAAAAACTGGTAACCCAACATATAAACGACCGGCACCAAGCATAAATCCAGTGACAGGGTTATGCTCGGAATCGAAGGTAACAGTATATGTCCGTAGCCCCAGTACCCAAGCATTACCCCGATAACATCAACCGCTGTAGTTATACCTGCAATCCAAAAGCCGAAGATGAGGATTTGCGTTAGCCTTTTCTTGTCTAAAAACCGCCACCACAAAAACCAGGTCCACACAGCACATGCCACTAGAAACCACCACTACCAGGTAAAGAGGGTGTTGTTAAGCCAATACTCGTAGACCATACCAGTCATTTTTAGCTGGGTCTCCAATACTTGCTCTGTCGTTGGAATCTTCAATCGCACTCCTCTCGTCAAGCTTTTATCTTATACTCTGCCTAGATGGGTATTTTTATAAGCTAAGAGGCCAGATGAAGTTAATTATTTCTGGATCTCATTGTCTAGAAAACCTGTATGGATACTCTGCTAAACTTAAGTTTTTGGTAGAAAGTGAAAGAGGTGATGAGAATACCGAATGCTTACTGGCATAATACACCCGGGGGAAGTTTTTCTACTATTTGTCCTACCGGGATACCGTTATGTACCTCAATTCCTATCAAATCCAGGCTTTGACAACATAGCGGGGGCATATGTATCAGATTTATATAGAATCCTGGTACCGCTTAAAGGCTTTTCACCAATCTATTTAGCAATCATCCTAGTGGTTGCGGTAGCGGCTCTTTTCTACCTTTTCCGAGCAGCAAAATTGGATAGCTGGATAACGCGATAAAAAAAGCACAGGTTTCTAGTAAAGATCCATTTTGATCGGCCGCCCAATTGGCTCACGTGCCTCTTATATGCTTCGAAAAATCCGCAAGGGGATTTTGGTGTTTGATAGACCAGGTTTGCTTGTCATAGAAACCGAAGAGGCACAAAAAGTTGATATTCTTCATAGGATAAATCGAAATCTGAGAATTAGCCAAGGCTAACTTTTTAATAGGAGGAGTGTAACAGTGATGCTACCTAGATATGCCATTCCTTTATCTAAACTACCGATTGGTTCGTCGGGTAAGATAGTCGACCTGGAACTTGACGGTCTATTGAGACGTCGGGTGTTGGACTTGGGTATGGTGCCAGGTACGCAGGTCGAATGTGTTCGTAGAAGTCCCTCGGGTGATCCTACAGCTTATAAGGTCAGGGGGGCAATGATTGCTCTCCGTAGCGAGAATGCAAAACTTATAACCGTATATCTTAGCTAATTTATTCTCAAGGAGATGCCATGGATACGAATTGCTTTGACCGTTCGTCGATATTGAAGGATGAGTTTGATATAAATCCAGAAGCGGGCCAGTACGTTGTGGCCCTGGCGGGGAACCCCAACGTCGGGAAAAGCACGGTGTTCAATGCCTTAACCGGCCTACGCCAGCACACCGGGAACTGGCCGGGCAAAACGGTGAACAGCGCTCAGGGAAGCTTCAGTCATAAGGGTAAATCATTTTTACTGGTGGACCTGCCAGGGACATATTCGCTGATGGCTCATTCGGTGGAAGAGGAAATAGCCCGTGACTTCATCTGTTTCGGGCGTCCAGATGTCACAGTGGTGGTGGTCGCCGCCTCTTGTCTGGAACGCAATCTGAACCTGGCCCTCCAGGTGATGGAAATAACTTTCAGGGTAGTGATATGTGTTAATCTGCTGGACGAGGCGAAAAAAGAAGGCATTCAGGTAGATTTACCGGGTCTGAGCCGGAAGCTGGGAGTACCTGTGGTGGGCACGGTGGCAAGGACGGGGAAGGGGCTCAGAGAACTGCGTGAAGCGGTGTACAACACCGCGGAGGAGGCTTTTATCCCCAGGCCCTGGAGGTTTACGTACGACCGCGAGGTGGAAGAGGCGGTCGAGGCGCTTATTCCCAAGATTGTACAGCTCATCGGGTGCGCGATCGATCCCCGCTGGGTGGCGCTTCGCCTGCTTGACGGTGACCGGGCCTTGATCGAGAGAATAGATGCATATATTTGCAGTAACAAAAATGGTCTGAAGAATAAATTGGAGGCGGCGATATGAGTTCGGCGGAAGGGGCAAAAACCCTGACGGAAATCTATTCCGAGGTGGAAAGGGATCATCGCTTTAAGCGGAAAGCGCTGGTCGACCGGATGGTGAGCGATATATACTCCAACGCGGAGCAAATCGCCGGCGAGGTGGTAACGAGAGATATTTCCCAGCGAGGCAGCTGGGACGCCAGATTAGACAGCATCCTGACCTCCCGCTGGCTGGGTTTTCCAATCATGGCGGTACTGCTCGGTCTGGTTTTTTGGATAACCGTGAAGGGGGCGAATGTCCCTTCCGAAATGATCGCAACAGTGTTATTCAGCCTGGAAGAGAAACTCTCGATCTGGTTTCTGGCTTCTGGGGTCCCTGGCTGGCTGTACGGGGTTCTGGTACTGGGGATGTACCGGACCCTGGCCTGGGTAGTATCGGTAATGCTGCCTCCGATGGCCATATTTTTCCCCTTGTTCACCCTGCTGGAAGATCTGGGGTATCTTCCCCGGGTGGCCTTCAACCTGGACAGCTTTTTTAGAAAGGCCAAAGCCTGCGGCAAGCAGGCCCTGACAATGTGCATGGGATTCGGCTGCAACGCCGCGGGGATCATTTCCTGCCGAATTATCGATTCCCCCCGGGAGCGACTGATCGCTCTGTTGACCAACAACTTCGTGCCCTGCAACGGGCGTTTCCCGACCTTGATCGCCATAGCCATAGTCTTCATCGGAGGGACATTCGCTTCGATCGGCGATACCATAGCGGCTTCTGTGGTCATCACCGGCCTGGTTATGTTAGGAATTGCCGTGACGCTTCTGATTTCGCGGCTGCTATCCGCCACTGTTCTCAAAGGTGAGCCTTCATCGCTGATTTTAGAGATGCCTCCTTACCGTGTGCCGCAGGTCGGGCCGGCAATCTACCGCTCGATAATCGACCGCACGATCTTTGTTCTTGCGCGGGCGGTGAAGGTGGCCGCACCGGCGGGAGCTGTCATCTGGATACTGGGCAACGTGTACGTCGGAGAGATGAGCGTCATCGGGCACCTGGCCAGCTGGCTGAACCCGCTGGGTCGGACCATCGGCCTGGACGGGTTTATTCTCCTGGCGTTCATCCTGGGATTCCCCGCCAACGAGATCGTCTTGCCGATCTTGATAATGTGCTACTTGTCCACCGGCCACATGCAGGAATTCGAGAGCCTGGATGAACTCCGGACGCTCCTGGTGGACAACGGATGGACACTGCTGACAGCCGTCAACGCGATGCTTTTCTCCCTTCTGCACTGGCCCTGCGCGACCACCATACTGACGGTATTTAAAGAAACCGGCAGCAGAAAATGGACCCTTTTAGCATTTGCGATTCCCACCACGGTCGCCTTTATGGTCTGTTTCATCGTCGCCCAGTGCGCGCGGCTGTTCGGCCTGGCTTAAGCGATAACCGTGGTATTATTGAAGTGTGCCTTTAGCAGGAGGAGTAACATGTGTGAACCAAAGGAACTGTTTCATACCGTCCGCGGTTATGAACTGCAGCGCCAGGAGAACCGATACGTAACCCCCTGTATGGAAGACTATATAGAAATGGTTTACCGTTTGTCTGAAAACAACAGCCTGGTGAGGATGAGCGATCTATCTAAAGCCCTTAACGTAAAGCTGCCATCCGCCACCAAGATGGTGCAAAAAATAGCGGAGTTGAGCTACATCAACTATGAGAAGTATTCTCTGCTCAGATTAACCGACCGGGGGAGAGAACTCGGCGAGTACCTTATCAAACGGCACTCCGTTATAGAGCGGTTTCTAAGGCTTATTGGGGTCAAGGAAGGTCTGCTGGAGCAGATAGAAAAGATCGAGCACAATATAAGCGAAGCGACTTTAGGGCGGCTGGAGCTGTTTATCGGCTTCGCGGAATCGAATCCCGAACTGCTGGACAAATTTAAAATGTTGGACTGACTTTCGCGGAGGTGATTTTTTGATATACTAGACTGAGACTGTAACAGAATATGAGGGATTTAACAAAGCAAACAATGATCAACACTTATATCATAGCTGTAATATTAGGCATTGTAGAGGGATTAACCGAGTTCATACCGGTGTCTTCCACCGGCCATCTGATAATAGCGGGTAACCTGTTAGGTTTTTCGGGAGTCAAGGCAGCGACCTTCGAGGTGTTCATACAGCTGGGGGCAATTGCGGCTGTCGTGCTGGTTTACCGTTCAAGGTTTATCGGTCTACTGACCAGGTGGAAAGACACCCGGTTCCTGAACCTGATTCACATTATCGCCGCGATGGCCCCGGCACTGTTACTGGGATATCTCCTGCATGATATCGTCAAACACAACCTGTTCTCGGTTCAGACCGTGCTGATAGGGCTCGTCATGGGGAGCGTTTTACTGTTCGTGGCTGCTTCCAGAGCCGGGGGTCTTCGCAAAACAGATAGCCTGGATGACATAACGGTTTTCCAGGCTTTCATAATAGGTGTTTTTCAGTGCCTGTCACTTTGGCCCGGGTTTTCCCGCTCGGGGTCTACTATCGCTGGCGGAATACTGAGTGGATTGAGTTTTTCGGCCGCCGCCGAGTTTTCCTTTATTGTCGCGGTACCTATTATGTTCGCAGCCACTGGTTACGACCTTATCAAGTCATATCACTACTTGTCTTTAAACGATATTCCTTTATTCGCTATAGGTTTTACAGTGTCTTTTCTCGTCGCGTGGCTGGCGATCGTCTGGTTTTTAAGGGTGCTTAATAAGCTGGGACTATCGCCGTTTGCCTGGTATCGTATAGCCATCGCGGCGATTTTCTGGCTTGTTGTGTTAAGCTAACCATATCTCCAAATCGCCACCTGGGACTGAAATCCGTTTGAATCAAGGCCTTCAGAGAGTGGGGGTATTGAGTCTGATAATCGCTTAGATTTAATCACCAACCGGGCAGCACCCACGTAGCTCCTACTTCCTGGATGGTCACCTTCTCCAGTCGACCGGCGGCAGCCTGACGGAATCGGGCGATTGGTTCATCCATGGGTTCGTTGGAAAGCTTAAAAGCTCCCCAATGCATCGGAATAACCCATTTGGCGGACATTTCCTCAGCCATTCTCCATGCCTGTTCCGGAGTAGCGTGCCTGGCTTCGAAGGACTTGGGGGAATAGGCGCCGATACTCATGATCGCCAGGTCTATGGGTATCCCACTGAGCTGTTGTTTAATCAGCTCCGTGTACGCGGTATCTCCACTGAAAAATATGTTTACGCCATTCTTTGAAAGGAGGTAGCTGTTGGCTTCCATTCCTTTATTCCAGGGCAAACGGGCTCCCCAGTGTTTACCTTCTATGGCTTTGACTCTTACTCCGACTAAATCCCGGCTGTCCTGCCAATGCATTTCTTTTATTGACTGAAAACTCATGTCCTGCCATAAAAGGGTCGTATTTTTGGCGGTTACGGCAGTCGTGCTGGGTGACTGAAGTAGACGCAAGGTAGGGTAGTCGAAGTGATCGGTGTGAGCGTGAGAGACCAGCAATAGATCGACCGGGCCAACTTCCCAACTGTTTAGCGCCGCGGTTATATAACGCCTTAAACCGATGGTCTGGTTAAAAAACGGTGTAACCCCTATACGTGTGTCTAATGCCGGGTCGATGATAATTCTGGTACCAAAAAAATTGATTAAAAAGCTTGCGTGACCCAACCATGCCACAGTGATATCTCTGTCCGACCACTTTCCCGGGGTGGGTCGAAGCATGGCTGGGGTCGTTGTATGTTCAAACTCTTCCTCAACCCGCCTTATAAACACATTGTCTGTAGTTTTTATGCCAATACCGCCCGTCAATAAGAGCATTCCCAGGCCCAATCCCAAGACTTCCCGTCGGGTGTAGCTTTTCTTCAATATCGGGTTAATGATTCTCACTTCCCATTTTCACAGATGACAACCGGCGTTTTTGCAGTGATGACGAAATCACTCGGGTGAAAGAAATGCGAATCACGAATTCGATGCGATCGTTTCAGGGGTCGTTACGCTATCCAAGCACCATTTTATCATAACGAAAGCAGATACCAGCTGTTTTCAAGGTCCAGCCTTAATAAGTGACAAATTCCGCCCCGCGTTTATCCGAAACCTCAAGTTCTGTCAGGTGTAGAATAACATTTTCGTATCCAGTGCTGTCCTTTACCACTTCAATTGTGCCGGCAACCTTGATCCAGTCGTTGGGCTTTGGCGTCTTCCCATTATAGGTAAACTGAAACCCCGCCTCTCCGTCTGCGCCACAGCAGCCAGGCGTTCTTCGGTAAATGTAGCGATAAGTTTTCTCCTCATTTTTGTTTACATATTCTTGATACATGCCCTCCAGTTTGATAATTTTGTCCTTATAATCAGCGGGATTCATATATATATCGTCGCACTGCTGAATAAACATCTTTTCCCTTATTTCCACCACCTTGGCGCCCGCCGGCATCTTTGGCGGCGGAGCGGCTGTACCGGTTTTAGTCTTAATATCCGCCTCTGCCTTCGGATCACTTTTTTGCGAAGGTGATGTCAAGGTAGGCGAGTTGTTTTGGATGCCATCAGTTGCAGAATGTTTGGTTAGGAAGATGTTAGGAAGAATTTTAGAAATACGCTACCCAGATAATATGTCCTTGATCAGTTCTATCACTTCATTTAAGTTAAAGGGCTTTTCTATGTAATAAAGAAAAATAAAATGTCCCCACAAGGTTGGACACAAAAACAGAAAACTAAGATAAACTGAAAGCATGAGCAGAAAACGAAAACATTACACATCTGAAGAAAAGGCCCGGATCGTACTGGAACTGATCCGAGAAGCGGGCACTCTCAATGAAGTAGCCCAAAAGTACGAAGTAAGCCCTCAACTCATCAGCCGTTGGAAATCGGAATTTCTTGAGAATATGGCAGTAGTATTCGACAAGAAAGCCACCGACGTTGAAAAGCTAAAGAAAGAACACGAGGTCGAAAAGGAAGCCCTCGTCAACCAGATTGGGAGACTTACGATTGATGTTGAATGGCTCAAAAAAAAACAACTACAAATCTCGGAAATGAAGAAAAGAAAGCCTTAATCGAACACGACTCCAAAGTATTGACCATTAAACACCAATGCCGGCTCTTGAATCTACCAAGGTCCACGGCTTATCATCAGTCAAAACCAACCGAGCCAAGCGATGATGAAGTCAGTATCAAAAACGCCATTGACCGAATCCATTTTTTCGAGCCCTCCTATGGGGTCAGAAGGATCCTGAAAGAACTCAAAAAGCTCGGATATGCCAAAGTCGGTAAACGACGCATTCGAAGATACATGCAAGAGATGTGTATAACAGCCTTCTACCCTGGTCCAAACCTGAGCAAACGGGATCTTGCAGAACGCACTTACCCCTACCTGCTGAGAAACGTAAAGCCTAATCGGGTAAATCAGGTCTGGGGAATTGATATCACCTATTGCGGCCTGCCCAACGGCTTTTTATACTTGGTAGCCATTATAGACTGGTATTCAAGATATATCGTTGGCTGGGCAATCAGTAACACCATCAGCGCTGATTTTGTAAAGCAAACCGTTCAAGAGGCCATAACCGTACATGGGAAGCCCGAAATCATCAACAGTGACCAAGGCAGCCAGTTTACTTCCAAGGCTTACATAGACTGCATAAAAGGCTACGAGACCATAAAGAACAGCATGGACGGCAAAGGTCGGGCGACTGACAATGCCATTACAGAACGGTTTTTCAGGAGTTTCAAATGGGAAAGGCTGTATCTGGAATGCCCGGAAACCGTGAAAGAACTCAAAGACCTGACGAAGAATTACATTGAGCATTACAACTATTCCAGACCCCATCAAGCACTTGATTATAGGACCCCGGCAGACTATTTCCATAGGACTGATGCGGAGCTGGCAGCCGCTTAAATCAAACACGAAACCTGCAAATAAAAGTCAAGAGTTAAAGAGGAAGATTTGAGTAGGAAAAAAGGGACGTGATAAACCAAGCAGCCGCATTAATTGATATTGTGTCTGCTCTAAAGAAATATTAAGGGTAAGTTGATTTATGCGGCAGAGTTAAGGCAGTTGAGGAATCCTTTCACACGCGCGTAGTAAATACGCAGAAACTTGTTACAGCCGGCGACCATGTAGACGTAGTAACGCTTACCCTCCGCCCGCTTTCTGTCCAGGAACTGATAAACAGCATCATCAGCAGGAGAAGTCTGGAGCAAGCTGACCATGATTTGAAACAGTGTTTTACGGAGCGAAGGCGATCCACGCTTGGAGATGCTACGGTCTGTGGATGTAAAGATACCAGACTGGAATGGCGGAGCATCGACCCCGGCAAAAGCAACGAGAGACTGTTTGCGCTCAAAGCGGCGCACATCGCCAATCTCCGCCATGAGCTGGGGACCAAGGACATTACCTACGCCGTACATGGCCATCACCACGGAATACTCTGGCAACAGTGCAGCCAGTCGCTGCATTTCCTGGCGTACAGAGGCCAAGGTGAACGCAATCGTATTGATCTGCGCAACGGCCTGTTCAACGAGCTGTTTTGTAGCTTCGTTGCACGGCAGCGTAGGGACTTGGCGGCAAGCCGTCTCATAGACTTCCGCCGCCTTTAAGTCGCTGCGATGGTATCCCGCCATTGCGCACCACTTGTTGTACCGAGCAGTGAAATTGGCTTTCGTAAGTTTACTGACGCATTCACAATGCCAGAATTTTGATGCAAAATCCACCCATTTCTCGTGTCCGTCCTGTTTAGCTGGGCTGGAGAACAGGGTATTGGCGCCAGGGAAGGTTTGATCAAGCAGGGCAATTAGATTGTTCTTTAGAGCAACCTTCGTTTTCATGTATTGGTTGTACTGGCGGTTGCAGGTCTTCAACAACAAACGGATATCGTCCTCAGGGGTGTATCTTACCAGAGAAACCCAGTTGGTCAAGCCGTAGTTGGCGATTTTCACGGCGTCCGCCTTGTCGGTTTTGATCTTGCGAATGGAGTTGTTGCCGTAGTCATGTATCAGCTTTGCATGGACTGCGCTGACAAATATCCCAGCTTCATGGAGATAACGAGCAATGGGTTGATAATACCTGCCGGTGAACTCCACGATGAGCCGTGTCTCACCGTCCAGGCTCTTCAGGAAGTCTGCCAGCTTCCTGAGTTCACTGGCGGTGTGACGGACCTCAAAGGGTTTGGCCACCACTTCACCGAAGGGCCGCATGGCTGCCACCATGCTTTTCCCTTTGGAAACGTCAATCCCAACAGCGTTCATTAACATTCCTCCCAAGCTAAAATGATGCGTAATCGGTATCCATCCATGTCTCATTGCCGATTCAATTTGCTTGGTGACACGAACGCTTCGGATTCCCGGTGGTTCAACCTGCTCAAAACGAACGCTGCAACAAGGGGATGGCTGACGGTTTCGTGTGCGGACATGATAGTCCAAAGGAGACTGCGCCAGACCAATTACTCCCCCCATTGTAGCTTAGGCATGAGATGGAACAAGGCTCAACTGGCGTCCATGCCTTGGCCTTAAAATTAATGTAGCAAAGGAGACTTATCTTAAGAATCTGCTTTTCGTGTCTTGACAAGCGGGGACATTACAAAACGCCTTCCCTTCTAGCTTCTTTTACTTCCTCCGTCTCTGAATACGCGGACATCATTATCACCGGGACATTATAACAGTATCTAGCGATTAGCTTAAGCGCTTCAAAACCGCCTATTCCCGGCATCTTTATATCCATAATGACGAGATCTGGAGGAGTGAAAATAATCCTTAATAAGGCTTCATTGCCGCTGGAGTATGTTTTAACATTAAACCCCAATTCTTTTATTGCCTGTTCTAAAAGAAGCCGAACGCCGAAGTTATCATCTACTACAACAATATGCTTCATTCAAATGTCCTTAGTTTTTGGGTAACTATTTGTTATTATCGTGTCTTTGAAGAACCCCCAATAGTCAACAAAACTATCCATTTTATGCATATTTCGCAGCAGGATATATATGGTTCTACATCAAATGTATTAAAATTACCAATTTAGCAATTATAAAAGTGCAGCGTCATTTCTGTATGACACCTAAATAGGAGGAGAAATCACAGTGAAAATTGCAGAAAAGACCTATGACCAGCTCCTGGCTGAAAATGATCAACTGAGGCAACGACTCTCTATGTATGAAGAGCAGGCAAATATTGTAGATGCTCGAATTGATGGTTTAGATATAACCACCGAGTATTTAGAAGCGCCGATATGGGTGACCAACCTAAGAACCAAGAGGTTAAGGAAGATTCAAAAAAGCGGACTATTTGGTGACGATGGCAAAATAATTGATGCCATAGCTGCTTTCGATGACTTCGACGAACGCATACAGGTACAAGAATCCCTTCAGAAGGAGCGCCGGATATTAAATGCGGTAATAGAGAACACTGAGACGCAACTGGTATATCTCGATCCGGAGTTCAACTTCATCTGGGTAAACTTGGCTTACGCTAAAGGGTGCAGGCGCCCGGTCGAGGATTTCATCGGCAGGAACCACTTTGAACTGTTTCCCCATGAAGAAAACGAGGCGATATTCCGTAAAGTGTGCGATACCGGCAACCCGATACTATTCAAGGCGAAACCCTTCGTACATCCGGATCGACCCGAACAGGGGGTAACATACTGGGACTGGATGCTGACTCCGATCACCGACTGTTGCAAAAAGGTTACCGGACTTGTTTTCTCGCTTACAGACGTCACGGAAATGGTGCGTACCGAGGAAACACTGCGAGAGACCAAGGATTATCTTGAAAACCTTATCAACTACGCCAATGCTCCAATCATCGTATGGGATTCAATTTTTAAAATAATTCGTTTTAACCGGGCTTTTGAACGTTTAACCGGTTACAGCGCCGATTATGTTATAGGCAGGTCCCTGGAGATTCTATTCCCGGATGACCGTAAGAAGGAATCGATGGATATCATCGGTCGAACAGCATCAGGGGAATACTGGGAGGTAGTAGAGATACCTATCCTCCATATAGGCGGGAATGTGCGAATTGTACTCTGGAATTCGGCAAATATTAGCGATGAATCAGGAAAAATCGTGGCAACTATTGCCCAGGGACAGGACATCACCGAACGTAAGAATGCGGAGGAATCCCTTCGCAAGAGCCAACAACGCGATGAACTCCTTTCCACTGTTGCGAGTCGTCTCTTGTCCAGTGAGGATCCGCGGGCTATCATTGAAGAACTTTGCCATAAGACTATGGATCATCTGGGGTGCGAAGTCTTCTTTAACTACATGGAGGATAGGGAAAAAGGCTGTCTCCACCTCAATGCCTACGCCGGGCTCCCTGGGGAAGAAGCTAGAAAGATTGAATGGCTTGACTATGGTAGCGCAGTTTGTGGACGTGTAGCTTTGGATGGCCAGCGTATCATAGTGGAGAACATTCATAAAACTTCCGATCCCAGAATGGAACTGGTCAGGTCTTACGGTCTCATGGCTTATGTATGCTATCCCCTGAAGATGGTAGATAGGGTTATTGGAACCATCTCCTTTGGGACTCGATCCCGAACAATTTTTACGGATGAAGAATTGCTAGTGATAAGGAGCGTCGCTGATCACATAGCTATCGCCATGAATCGTCTTTTAACAACTCGACAGTTAAGGGAGAGCGAGGCTAGGTTGGAGGAATTGGTAAGGGAACGAACCCGAGAACTATATGATACAAATCAGAAAAGGGCTGCAGGTATTCTTTCTCCTGGTTGAATACCTCTTCAATGGTCTGGTCGGTATGCGGGACCAGCCTGGTCTCTCGGTGTTTGGCCAATCCCTGCAGGATTAACTGGTTTAGTTCTTCCAGGGAGTCTACTTCTGGCAGTGGAACGAGCAACCGGCGTCGATAATACCCTACATCACCTTCAGCCTGGCCTTTTTCGTTGGCTTTGCCTACATTGCAGAAGTCGGCTTCGAACAGGTAATGGGCTTTGAAGGCAGAGAAGGTTTCCTGCTCGATGCGATTCTTACCCTTTAATACTTTGGTTACCGCCGTCTTCAGGTTGTCGTAGACGATGGTCCGAGGAACTCCACCTAAGTACTGGAACGCTCTCTGGTGGCCTTCCAAGAAGGCTTCTTGCTTCTCCGAAGGGAGAGCGGTGAGAAAGGTATTACGGCTGCCACTCAGTTTCAGCAAGAAGAGTGAGACTGTCTGCTGTCTGCCTTGAAGGATTATATCGGCGTATCCCCAGTCGCATTGGGCGTGACTGCCAAGTTCGAAATCCAAGGGGATGAATACTTCTTGATTCTCTATCCCCAGTTTTTGCTTTATGGTTCTTACACAGTGTCTTACGGTAGAGTCGCAACCCCTGAACCCGAACTCTTCGACCAACCGCTCGTAAATTCGGATGGCGGTATGTCGCTGTTTCCTGGGGCGATCGGCATCCTCCTTCAGCCAGGTGGTGATGGTTTCCAGGAAAGGTCCCATTACCGGTCGGTGTTTGGCCTTGGTGCTGTTGTACTTGGGGATCGTGGGTACTTCTTCCCGGATCACCTTGCGGACATACTGTCGGGAATGACCAGTCTTTCTCTCGATGCCCTTTATGGAGATGCCTTGGGAGTAGTAAAGTTTTCTGATATACTCTTTGGTAGCCATCCCAATCATTTCCTTTCCTCCTGTAGCCATGTTGTTGCATCCATAGCATGTCTTAATGTTAACCCTCCCAATAAACTAACCCCTTATTAGTTTTAGTTTTTCCTTAATTTGGTTCCGGCTAACCTGGGTATAACGGACGGTGGTTTGAATGGCAGGGGTTCCCTTTTGGGTGATATAACCTAGATAGTAAGCGATCTCTTCGAGGGCCCAACCAGCCTCCCGTGCCCGGTGGGCGAAATCGTGGCGTAGGTCGTGGAAAGTAATATCCTTGATCAGTTCCCATTCATCCTTGGTTGCCCTTGCCTTTAGGATTCTAAACCAGTGGTGAATGCCCGCCTCGCTTAGCCGGTCAGCTCGTTGCGAGGTGAAGACATAAGGGCTTTCAGGGTCACGGCCGCCATGGTTGATGTAATCGTATAACGGTCGACGGGCCTGGTTCAGCAAATCTATTTCTCGTTTCTTCCCGCCTTTGTAGCCAACGGTAACCCAACCGATTTTAGGACCAATATTGGCATGCTCCATTAACAACCAGGATACGTCACTCACCCGGAAGCCCGCCCAATAACCCAGAGCAAAAAGCGCCTCCCCGCGGATAGTGCCTTCCCGCTCGACCAGACTGCGTAAAACATAACGCTGGTCTTCGGATAACTCTCGGGGAGCCATGAGCGGTTGCGGGGGTATTACGACCCCTCGGGCTGGATTCCGCTGCAGCAAGCCTTTTTCTCCAATGAGCCAGTATGCAAAACCGCTTACAGCCGATTTAACCCTTAATTGGTGGCTCACGCTGTAACCGGAAGTTTCCAGGTGCTCCAGGTACATCTCCAGGGCCGCCTTGGTTAAAAGTTCGGGCTGAAAACGGTCACCGCCTCTTGGCCTTTCAGCAATCCAGGAAGTGAATTGACGTAAAACTCGTATGTATGCATCCGTCGTTCTTTCGGATTTTCCGGCCAGATACTCTTGGTACTCGGCTAAAAGTGATTGATCCGGGTAAAGATTTACTACCTTATTCATGGCTCATTCCTCCGTATAAAATTTTCTGTTATGAGATATTGGCTCTCATTATACCCATTTTGGATAGTTATTCCTACCATACCATAAGAAACAGGTAACAGAAAGTAACTTCTATTACAAGTTTTCTGTTGCTATTACATTTTTACGGTTTTTTACATCACAAAAAAGAATTTGGAGAAAATAAGCTTTAGTTGCGTTAGTGTTTAATCTGGAGGAAGGACGAATGAAAATCAAAAATGTTGAGGACCCGGACGTCAGCCCCCTGCTCAAGTACACCCTGATAGTATCGCAAAAGCATGTCAAGTGGATAACCGACACCTTTAACCTGGAGAAGCTTCCCATCCCGGTCGGCTTCACCGACAACGACGTGAACCTGAACGCCCCACGGCTGTACTCGGACATATTCTACCCTTTTTACCTGGAGTACCTGGCCAAGTTTGGTATGATCGCCTACAGCCTGTCCCTCCCGCTGATAGCACGCTCCGACGTCCGTGAATTCACCTCCAACTCCATCGCCACCTCTACCGAGATTTCCAACCGTGTGGTGGTGCTGATCAACAAGGGACTGTACGTCAGACCGCCTTACATCTCGCTGCCCAAGAAGGTTGACTTCGTGAACAGGAAAGGCCTTCTGGGAAGCTGGCTCGGAAAACAGCGGCCGCTGCTGGCCTCCGAAATACTGAACATCTTCGGCAATCTGCGGAGTAAAGTGGTGATCCATACCCTCTGCCCGGGCCTGGCGCAGGTGGCGGAGCTTAAAGATGTACGCAAGCACATGCTCAAGGGCAAGGAACTGGCCACAAATCATATCGAGATCCTCAGCTCTTTCTTTCGGGATGAAGACATCCCCGCGTCGTCCAGCTGGGACGCGGGGATAACCGACTCGGTAGTGGCCCCGTTCTCCGAGAAGCTGATGATGTTCCACGTAACCATGGTGACTACGGCAGCCATCATCGCCAGCTACGGGGCGAGCATGGCAGTCACCATGCGTCGCGATCTGGTAGCTGCCTATACCAAGCTGATCGCGGAGACGATGGCCTTCGCCGAGGACGGCATAAACATAATGGTCGATAAGGGCTGGCTGGAACAGCCACCGCAGAGCGTCGACCACGTAGGGCTGGCCGCGTAATAAAGCCCATCCCTTTAAATAGTCTGAGGGCAGGCTTAATCGGTTCCCTTGAGAAAATAACCTACCCTATACTGGATTGGAGGTAGTATGCCCCTTTGAGTGATCAAACCCAATTGATAAGAAACCAGCGTCGACCGAAAGGGTGCGTATCTGCTGTAACAACTAACTCCCTTCACCTCAGAAACCCCTGGATAACCGCCTGGTGGTCGGCCGCTTTCCCCGGATACGGACATATAATTTTAGGCAGCTATCTTAAAGGCTACATTCTTATACTGCTCGAGATAATACTTAATACGGGTAGTAGATTAAACCTGGCGATTATATACTCTTTCACCGGCTATTTCAACCTGGCCAAAGAAGTGCTTGAACCCAGATGGACGTTTCTTTACATCGGTTTATACATATATGCTATATGGGATAGTTACCGTACCACTGTTGATCTGAATAAGTTCAACCTTCTGGCTGAACGGGAAAATACGCCTATTATTCCTTTTAAGATGGACTCATTTGAAATAAACTATTTAGATAAACGGACTCACTGGGTGTCTATTGTTGCTTCTATGTTTTTGCCGGGAGCCGGGCATTTGTATATTCACCGCCTAACCACCGGTTTCGCTATTATGGCCTTCTGGGTGGTCGCTACCTATCTCTCGAAAATATATCTTGCGATTATTTATTTACCTATTTCTTTAGCTAAAGCTACCGCCATAACCGACCCCCAGTGGATGCTCTTTCTGCCTTCCATTTTCGGATTTGCTATCTACGATTCTTACGTCCATACCGTCGAATACAACCGGCTTTTTGATATAGAACAGTCCATGTTTTTAAAGGATAACTACCAGAATCCCATCTTTAAGCTAAAAAGAGATGAGGTGTTTAAAAGTGTACGTAGCGGCGACCTTTGAACATTCAACTTTTTTGGAGCTGGCTATATCAGAGCTGGAGCAGAAGGGTATTACGAGAGAGAATATATACGCCTTCCCGCTAAAACTGCGGGTTAAAGAAAGGAAACTCTTTGACACCATGAGCCGTGCGGACGGGATCAGCCTGTTCGACGGGATGGCTGCTTGGGGCACGGTTTTTACTGTATTGGGTACTATTTTCGGCTACATGTGGGCCTGGGGGCCAGTGATTTGGGGGTTGATTGGTATGGCCTTCGGAGCTGCTTTTGGATTCTTCCTGGATTTATTTCTCGTCAGGAGTTTACGTAGGGAAAATGATCAAAAACATCTGAAAAATTTAAAAGGTCGAATATCCGAAGTGGTGCTTATTATAGAATGCGATCAAGACCAGGTGAAAATGGTGGAACATGTCCTTTGGGATAACCTTGCTATAGGGGTTAGCTAGCAGTAAGGCTCGATGAGGGCCAGGGGATGGATCCCAAAATACTTGAAAAATAGGCACCCCATTTATAACCACCAAGGAGAACGGTACCGGCCTGGGCCTAGCGGTCTGCTACAGTATTGCCGCGCGGCATAACGCTAAAATAGAGGTAGATACCGGTCCTGTCGGTACTACGTTCTATGTAAGGTTCAGGTGTGGACACTAAATGTTGCTGTAATAAGGGAAGGGTTTTTGATGTTGTGTCGCTGTTAGACGAAAGACTCAAACAAAAATTGTGGATCGCTACGTAAAGAAGAATTTTCCTTAGCGTCTATTATTGTCAAAATGTTGGTGGTACACAAGCTAACGTATGAGTAAACAGATTTTTTATCGTTAACAATGTTTAGCGTACGAAACCGCGTTTTGTTAGCGGGGCCCCAAGGATAAGTTCTTAGATGAGGGGAGCAGCACAATTTTTTAATCGATGCTCTAGACGAGAATAATAATTCTAATTAGTTCCCCCTGAAAAAGTCCAAAGAGAAAAACATCTAGAACCTTGATAAATCTACATTTCATGCCATAAAAGAAAGGAGTTCCTGCCTCTTTTGTAGAATTTTGTAAGTACCACCAAACAAAATATACAAAGGAGGAACTCCTATAATAATCATTCGATACATCGACTCCATTTCCTGCTGGGTGGTGGTTCTGTGTAGTACTTAAAGAACCGCAGATAACTTTCTGGGACTTGTTCCTGCCAGTTGAGCTTCAGGGGTTGAGAGAGGAACTAGCCAGAGTTGATATTCTGCTGGACACTCCTCAAATACTTGCTCCCTACGCGGAACGATTCAGCACTACCATGGGCCGTCAAACTGTTCCAGTAGAAACTTACTTGCGATTGATGTACTTGAAGTTCCGTTATCAGTATTCGTCTATAACCTAAAAAAAGATTAGTCCTCAGGACTTAGAATCGGCAAGAAAAGCGAATATCAGTGGTTTTTGAATTCAAGAATTATTAATTGATTTCTCACTTTATTTAAAGAAAGGGACTTTATTAGGGGGAATATCTTTCCTCTTGACAATACAACAATGTCTGAATCATCTGACTTTCGCCCCTGGTTTAAGTATGCTGGTATTAATCCTAATCGCGTAAGAGAGGGTGGGGAAAAAGCCCCCTCTTTTTTTGATTGAATGCATATTTTTTAAGTATTTGTTAATAATACAATTAATTGTGAGTAGAGGTAATATATGTTTAAATTGTTTTTAACGATATTACGACGGATTAAAGGTAGGAAGACCAAGATAAAGGAAGGAGCCCAGTCCCAGTTGGAAACAACTCTTGAAACGGAAAGGAGGCCCATTTCCTCCAGCCTTGAGAAGAATAAAGCGATTGTAAAAGAAATATTCGACCGCTGCGACGATCTGGTAATACGGGAAATAAGCATCAGCCGGAAAAATCCGGTTAGGGCACTGGTCGTTTATCTTGACCCGATGGTCAACCCCGACCTGCTGCAGCACAACCTGCTGCACGCCCTGCTCAACGTGGGCGAGGCGCCCTCCAGTGGAATAACCATAACTTGGCTGAAGGAAAAAGTTATCCCGGCCGGGGACATACAGGAAAAAAAACGGTGGGTAGAAGTGGGCAATGGTATTGCCAAGGGACTGGTGGGAATTTTTGTTGAGGGTCAGGGCAGCGTTCTTTTAACCAGCATCTTTGAGGATGTCAGCCGATCCATTTCCCAGCCCACAGCCGAACCTTTGATTAGAGGACCCGCGGATGCTTTTAACGAGGACCTGCGTACTAACATCGCCCTGCTGCGTAAGCGCCTGCACACCACCCGCCTAGCAGTGGAAAACCTGGAGATCGGTGAACTATCTAAGACAGCGGCAAGCCTGGTTTATTTAAAGGGCTACGTCACTGACGAACTGATCCATGAAGTTAAAGAGCGTATCCAGCGTATAAAAATAGACGGCGCTCACGCTGGCGGTTATCATGAAGAGTTTTTTCAGGATAACCCCTATTCCCTGTTCAACCCCATCGAGCCGACAGAGCGACCGGATAAGCTTTACGGTCACCTCCTGGAGGGCGCGGTCGGATTGATGTTCGAGAATACGCCTTTTGCCATAATCTTCCCGGTAACCCTTCCTTCCCAGATCCAGAGTCCCGAAGATTACTACAACCACTACTGGTTTGCCTCATTTATCAGGCTATTCCGATGGGCAGGGTTCTTTTTCGCTATTTTTCTGCCATCGTTTTACATCGCGATCACTACCTACCACCAGGAACTGGTGCCCACTCCTTTGCTGATATCCATCATCGCCTCCCGCGAGGGAGTGCCGTTTCCTGGCTTTTTGGAAGCCCTGCTCATGGAACTGGCTTTTGAATTATTAACGGAGGCGGGGGTTCGCCTGCCCAGGGCTTTTGGCCAGACTATCAGCATCGTGGGGGGGATAGTGATCGGGCAGGCGGCGGTCAACGCCAGTCTGGTGTCGCCGATACTTGTGATAGTAGTGGCGTTGACGGCTGTTGCCACCTACACCATCCCCTCGATAACTTTATCGAATACCGTACGCATGCTGCGGTTTCCCTTCATGATTGCAGCCGCCTTCATGGGGTTGTTTGGGGTGGTTGCCGGCAGCATGGTTTTGATCTTTCATTTATGCTCCCTGCGCTCTTTCGGGGTACCCTACCTCTCACCGCTGGCCCCGTTAAGCATTAGTGATTTGAAAGACACCTTTATCCGGGCGCCGGCCTGGATGATAATTATGCGGCCAAGGCTGACCGGCTACGTTGAACCTCAACGGCAGCCCCGCAGTCAAAAGCCCCGCCCGCCTGCCCCCAAGGGCAATCGCAGTTTACGCTGGGGAAGGAAGAAGTAATAAATGCTTGACAAAGGCCGTATAAGCAGCGTGCAACTGATGCTGGTTTTGTTCATGGTTGAGATGGCCACCGCTTTTCTCCTTGTGCCGTCTATAGTAGCCCAGGCGGCGGGACCGGACGGCTGGCTATCCATTCTGGGGGTCGCCACTGCCTACGGTTTAGCCGTGGCCCTGATTTGCGTGGCCCTGGGAAAAAGGTTTCCATTTCAGGTATTTACCGAGTACCTTCCCGAAGTCTTGGGGCGGGTGCCGGGCAAGCTTTTAGCCGCAGCCTATACAGTTGTTTTTATCCACCTTACCTCGGTGGTGGTGGGCGAAAACTCCCTCTTTATTCATACCGCCTTTCTTCGGGAAACCCCTCTCCTGATTATCGACCTTATGATGGTAGGTGCCGCTGTTTATGGGGTATATCTTGGGGTCGAGGTGCTTGCCCGGGCGAACGAGGTGGTATTTCCAATATTTATACTGTCGATCACCATATTATTAGCCTTGGTGGCCAGAGAGATAGACCTCGACCACCTGCGCCCGGTTCTGGCCAACGGCCTCCTGCCGGTGTTGAAGGGGGCTATGGTACCCGCCGCCTGGCGGGGGGAAGTATTCTTTCTCCTTCTGCTCTACCCCTACCTCAATCAGAAGAACGAGGCTCTAAAGTCAGCAGCGGGGACGGTTTTAATATCCGGGGTTTTCGCGGCAGCAGTTACCGCAATAACGATAGGGGTATTCAGTGACCTGGTCGCCTCCCGCCAGATCTACCCGGTTCTCAACCTGGCCCGCTACATTTCGGTAGCGGGAATCCTGGAGCGCCTGGAACTGTATCTCATCATCATCTGGATGGCCGGGGTGATTATCAAGCTGGCGGTTTTCTACCACTCCTGCAGCGTTATGGCCGCTTCCACCTTGGGTCTCAAGGATTATCGCGTAACCGTTTTCCCCATCGCCCTGGCCACCATTATTATAAGCGGAAGATTATACGAATCGGACTATCTAAAACTGGTGGAGTTTTTATCCAAGTTCTGGCCTTTCTATGGCTATACTGTAGAATTATTGATTCCCGGCCTTATTCTACTGGTGGCGGTGATAAGAAAAAAGGGAGGGGATCGGGTTGACTTTTAGAAAAAAATTTAAAATTAAAACTATCGTTGGCCTTTTTCTGCTGGTTCTGATTTCCTTAACCATGACTGGGTGTTGGAACCGGCGGGAAATGAACGATATAACACTCAGTACCGCTATTGGCATAGACCGGGTGGTGGTGGACGGCCGGCCCTTGTTCCTCTTTTCCGTGCTCGCCGCGAGGCCAGCTGTACCAAGCGGAGGCGCCACGGCCGGGGGCGGCGGCGGTACTACTGGGCCAAGGGTCGCCGGCGTGGGAACGGTTATCTCTACTGAGGGGGAGACCGTTTACGACGCGATAAGGAACTACTCCATGCGCACCTCCCGGCAGCTTTTATTGAGCAACACCTTGGTAATAGTCTTCGGGGAGGAACTGGCCAAGGAAGGGATAGGAGAGGTGCTCGACTTCTGCAATCGCCAAAAGGATATCCGTGAGCGTACATGGGTAGTGGTCTGCGAAGGTCTGGCCCGCGACGCCCTCCAGTCCCAGCCCGAGGTGGAATCGATAACTTCTGTGGAGTTGGATAAGATGATCCCCCTAAATCAATCCCGGGCCTCCAAGGTGGCAATAGCCAACCTGTTCCAAGTGACGCGTGACCTATTGACCCCGGGGAAAGAGGCGGCGGTAAGCAATATGAAACTGTTCATGCCGCCGGAAACCAGTTCGCCCATCCGCCCGACCGAACCAGCCCAGCCCCCCGGTTCTCCAAGCGGGAAAGGCGGTGGTGCCGAAATTCAGGCTCAGAACAAGACCTTTGCCCTAAGCGGGGCGGCGGTGTTCCGGGACGACCATTTGATAGGCCGGATGGACGAAGAGGAAACTCAGGGTATGTTATTTATCAAAAACCAGGCTGTCGGCGGGATTATACCCATTGCCTTCAACGCCCTGGAGAAAAACGCCTCTTTTCTTTATCGGGACGTGAAAGCAAAGGTTAAGCCGGTAATTAACGAGGACGGCAGTATAATGTTTGAAATCCGCATCAAGGGCAAAGTAGAACTGCAGGAACAAAAGAACGCGGCAATCGACATAGCCGAGGAAGACATAAAACATGCCGAGGAACTGATAAACCAGGAAGTTGAGCGCCGCTGCATCAAGGCGGTGGCCAGGAGCAAGGAGTTAAAGTCGGACGCTTTTGGGTTCGGAGAAAAGATTTACCGATCAAAACCTAAAGCATGGGAGGAGATTCAGAGCCAGTGGGGAGAAATCTTCCCAACAGTTATAGTAAGCGTAACAGCAGATTTTAAAATCGAGCACCTCGGGTTAATAAACAAGCCAATAGTTATTCAATAAATACCCTTAAACCGTTGCCGTTACCCGAAAAGGATAAATAAACCCGATTAACTTGTGGGAGAAGACGAGAGGGCTGATTCGACAGATATTTCCGCACCTGCATACCCGGGCAGGAACTAAGGAATAGATCAATTTTATCTGCTGTAATCCCATGAGAAAAAAGCCATTATTTACCGAAAATTTGGCTTGGCGTACAAATTTCTTTTTTGGTACGGTCCCCCCTATTACAGCAATTCTGGCACGACCACCAACAATAAATAACTGTATAAAATGGAAATCCGGAAAGTAGCGTAAAAAGAGTCATACGCAATTAAGAGAAATAGCCATTTACTAGTTTTGCATTTCCAAGGGATCCTATTTTATAATCTTGATTCAGAAAGAAAAAACGTTACTGAAGGACTCTTTAAATGCCCTACAGAGTTTTATCGTTTTCATTTATGGGATGTTAGAAAGGAGTGCTTGAGATGTCAAAAAACAATAAGAACAGGATGGAGAATAATCTTAATTATCAGGGAAAAACAAGTAGCAAAATGAATCTAATAGAACCTGAAATTCTTTTGTTATTAAAAAATAACCCATCGCATGGTTACGAACTATTTAAAAGGTTATCGGATATGGAAAACGATATAAACGATCCTGGAACACTCTACCGCAATTTAAGAAGTATGGAGGAAAAAGGATTAATAAAGTCAGCTTGGTCGACAGAAAAATCAGGTCCAGCTAAAAGAGTATACCAAGTTACAAATATAGCATCAGAAGAAATAGAGGAATGGAAAGAAGAAATTAAGAGGAGAATTACGCTTCTTGATGATCTACTAAAAAAAGTCGATCAATTGGTTTAATTCAAGAATTAGATATATATACATATTGTCCAGGCAGGATTAATATAAAGAGCTTTGGATAGGAGGCCTTTATGCTGGGATAAACATTAAGGCATAAAAACCTCTACCATATTATTTTACCTTTGCGGGAACCCTAACTGATACTAATAGAACCCACTATGAAAATTTAATTTAATTTTAGAGGGATTTATCGGACAATATTGACAAAAGTTGCCTTACCAAATATACTATTATCAGCACTCAATAGAGACGAGTGCTAACACGGAGTGTTTTAATATTCCTTTTTACTTTAATGATATTTATTAATAGCGTTATATCGTTATTGATTCTTATCTTTAGAACTAGAAGGGGGTTTTAAAGCGCTTTTTGTATTCTAATCAATTCTTTTGCATTTAATAAAAGTTGAACCTCTTGTTTTCCACATAAGGAAGGAATAAGTCTAAGACCCTTGATTAAGGTTATCCTTTAACATTGAAATGTTTTCTTATGCACATAACTCTGAAATTTAAGATTAATTCTAACATGCGTTAATGGCATAAAACAGTTTTATCTATCGCGAGGAGAGTGAAAGATAGTTGATCAAGACCTTTGTGACAAAATTAGCGGGGAATGACAAACAGTCTTATCGAGAGCTTTTCAAAAGGTATCCGGGAAACCCAATCCTTACATCAAAGGACTGGCCTTATGCTGCAAACACAGTGTTTAATCCGGCAGCGACAATGTATGACGGAAAGGTTTTGCTACTAGCCAGGGTTGAGGACAGGCGGGGTTTTTCCCATCTAACCAAAGCTATAAGTGACGATGGTATGAGCAATTGGGAAATAGAAGAAAAGCCTACTTTGGAGGCTGATCCTGAGAATTACCCTGAAGAGGCGTGGGGAATTGAGGACCCGAGGATTACGTGGCTTGAGGAAATTGGGAAGTTTGCCGTTGTATATACTGCATACTCAAAAGGGGGGCCGCTGGTCTCGATGGCTTTGACCAGGGACTTCGAGATCTTTGAAAAGCTTGGTTCTATCATGCCGCCAGAGGACAAGGATGCCGCTCTGTTCCCCAGAAGGATTTGCGGCAAATGGGTGCTCGTTCACAGGCCAATCCCTGCCCGCCATGAGCCAGGGGCGCATATTTGGATATCGCGTTCGGACGACCTTAAATACTGGGGTCAGCATCACATATTAATCAGAGCCAGAAAAGGCGGATGGTGGGACGCAAATAAGGTGGGGATTAATACTCCACCGCTGGAAACTTCCGAGGGGTGGCTCGTATTGTACCACGGCGTAAAGCAAACCGCGGCTGGGGCTATTTATAGGCTGGGACTCGCGCTCCTGGATCTCGAGAACCCATTTAAGGTACTGCGTAGGAGTGATGAGTGGGTATTTGGTCCGCAAGAGTTTTATGAGAGGAAAGGGGACGTGGACGATGTCGTGTTCCCCTGTGGATGGGTACACAACAAAAATACTGGGGAGATAAAAATGTATTATGGCGCGGCGGATACCTGTATCGCCTTGGCGACAGCTAACCTGGATGACCTGCTTGAATACATTAAAAGGTGCCCTAATTACAGGATAAATGAATAAAAAAATATAAAAGGACTCGGTTAGGAGGGATCACATTATGAAAGCATTGTTTTTGGCAGGCGGAATAGGAACCAGGTTAAGACCCATTACAGAGGATCTACCAAAACCCATGGTGCCTATAATGGGCAAACCACTTCTCGAAAGGAATATTGAAAACCTAAAGAAATACAACATAATAAATGAAATTGTATTGAGCACCTGCTACAAGCCACATAAAATTGAAAACCACTTTGGAGATGGAAAGAAGTTTGGGGTAAAAATCAGTTACATATCCGAAGATATTCCGTTAGGCACAGGAGGGGCAATAAAAAATGCCGAATGTTTTTTTGATGATACTTTTTTGGTGTTTAATGCGGATATAATAAGCGACATTGATATTTTGGATATGATAAGGTTCCATCACGAAAAAAAAGCATTAGCCACTATCGCTGTGACCCAGGTTGACGACCCTTCTGCTTATGGGGTTATCGAGCATGATAAAAATGGTTATATTACTGCGTTCAAGGAAAAGCCTAAGCCCCATGAAACCAAATCAAATCTTATTAACGCCGGTGTCTACATCTTTGAGCGGGAGCTGCTTAATGAAATTTCTTCAAGCAAAGTAGTATCCATTGAACGGGAGACATACCCCCAGCTTCTTGAAAAAGGTTTAAAAATGGCTACGTATCACAAGTGTTCTTATTGGCTTGATCTCGGTACACCAGATAAATACATAAAAGTGCATAAGGATATATTAAAAGGTAAATTGGAAATTGACGGTCTTAACTTTAACGAGAGTATTCAATTCATCAGTAAAACGGCCAAAATACATGAAACCGCAAGGCTCTATGGGCCTGTTTATATAGGCGAAAATGTGGAAATCGGCGCTTTCTCTATCATTGGCCCGAGTACCGTTTTGTGCGATGACTCCTATGTGGGAACTGGAGCTAAGGTTGTGGGTAGCGTGGTTTGGGATCGAGTAAGTGTGGGAAGCGGGGCTTTGGTTGCAGACTCCGTATTGATGTCAAATTGCACGGTTGATAGAAACAGCGAAGAGTACAATGCCGTATTAACTGAAAACTTCAGCCATCCCATTGCGGTGTAAAAAATAGAGGGGGTTTTCCAATATGGTTCCGAACCGGATGAGAAACATTGCTTTTTTAAGCACCTACCCTCCCCGGGAATGCGGTATCGCCACCTTTACCCAGGACCTTGTAATGGAGCTTGGCAGGGTTAGTCTTCTGAATAAACCCAAGGTTGTGGCGGTGAGCAACAATGATTATAACTATGATGACAATGTCATAATAGGACTTTGGCAGCATGATCGGGAAGATTATTTCAAGACTGCTCTTGATATTAATAAAACCAATATTGAGCTCCTGGTGATGGAGCATGAGTATGGCATATTTGGCGGGGAAGCAGGCGAATTTGTCTTAGACTTCGTCGAAAACCTTCGGATACCTTTGATCACAACGCTGCATACCGTTCTTTCCAGCCCCTCTGCAAAACAAGAACAGGTATTGAGGACACTCGGAGAAAAGAGCGCGAAGGTTGTCACTATGGCCCAAAATACAAAGCCGCTCCTGGAAGCGGTTTATGGAATCGAGCCTTCAAAAATAGAAGTAATACACCACGGCGTGCCGTACAGAAACCCTGAGTCGCGGGATAGGCTGAAGGAAAAACAAGGGCTTAATGGGCGTAGCGTAATCAGTACTTTTGGACTGTTGAGTCCTGGAAAGGGATTGGAGTACGCTATTGAGGCCATCGCCCAGATAGCAAAAGAACACAAAGATATTGTTTACCTTATACTCGGGCAGACACACCCCTGTGTAAAAAAAGAAGCTGGAGAAGAGTACCGGAAAAAACTCATGGAAATGGTTGAAAAGCTCGGGATTAATGAACATGTAAGATTTGTTGATAAATACCTTTCCAAAGACGAAATTATCCGCTATCTGCAAATGTCTGATATTTATATGACGCCGTATCTCAATAAGGATCAGGCGGTAAGCGGTACCCTCGCCTATGCCATCGGATACGGCAGGATTGTCATATCTACACCATACAGCTATGCGAGGGAAATGCTTGCCGATGGTAGAGGACTATTGGCTGAGTTCTGTGATGCTAATTCCCTCGCCAAAAACATCAAATATATACTGGAAAACCCGGAAGCCAAAAAAGAAATGGAAAGAAGGACTTTAAGTGCTGGCAGGACTATGATGTGGAGACATGTTGCCAAACAGTATACGAAGCTTTTTATTGGCACAATGGAAGAGTTGAGAATTTCCGGAAGTATGGTTGTATGATGAAAGACGATCATATTTTCAGGCTTACCGATGATACTGGGATGCTCCAGCACTCAAAATATGGAGTGCCTGATCTTGCCCATGGATATACCACTGACGACAATGCCAGGGCATTGATCATGGCAACAATGCTCTATGAAAAGTATAGAAAGAAAAAATATCTTGATCTTATATTCAGGTACTCTTCTTTTATACTAAATGCCCAGATTAAGACAGGCAAGTTTAGGAACTTTATGAGCTATGACAGAAAATGGCTTGAAGAGGAAGGCTCGGAGGATTGTTTTGGCAGGTGCCTTTGGGCAATCGGGTATGCTTTGTCCAATAAGTATATTCCACAAGGGGTAAGGTATACCCTACTCCGTGTTTTAAAAAAAGCCCTGCCCAATGTGGTTTCTTTAAACTGGCCCAGAGCCAAGGCTTATTCGATTATAGGCCTTGCATCCCTTAACTCTGAAGACACACAAAATTTAGTATTTGACACGGCGTCATCTCTTTGCCGTCTGTATGATGAACAAAAGGACGAAAAGTGGAAATGGTTTGAAAAAAGTGTAACGTATAGCAACAGTGTTTTCCCCTGGGCACTTTTTGCAGCTCAGAAGATTTTTAATGAAAAAAGGTTTCTTGAGGTAGCCGAAGAAAGCCTGGATTTTCTTGAAAGTATAACTTTTAAGGACGGTTTTTTTAAACCGGTGGGCTGCAACGGATGGCTTGTAAAAGGCGGGACACCAGCGGAGTTTGATGAACAACCCATTGAGGCATGTGAAACTGCTCTGACATATCTAGAAGCCTATTCAGTTACCAGGAGGAAGAAATATAAAGCGAAAGCAAAAAAATGCCACGCTTGGTATGAAGGGGCAAATTCTAAAGGCATAAAACTCGTTGACGGTGAAACCGGCGGCTGCTTTGACGGTTTGACTGGTAGAGGAGTAAACCAGAATCTTGGGGCTGAAAGCCTTGTATCTTATTGGATATCTTATCTGGCGCTTTCTGATTTAGATTGATAAAAGGAGAGACCAAAATGAGTGCTGTTCATGAACAGATTTTCAGACAATACGATATACGGGGTATATTCGGAAAGGAATTGACTTTAAGAGATGCAGAGCTTATCGGGAGAGCTTTTGGAACCTATATTAAAAGACGGGGCGAAAATAATGCCATTGTCGGCAGGGATACCAGAAGATCGTCCCCCGACCTGTTTAACAGCCTGGTAAAGGGATTTCTTTCTACCGGGATAAATGTGAAAGATATCGGGGTGGTAGTATCGCCGATATTCTATTATTCAACAATCCTTTATGGTATAAAGTCAGGGATAATTGTCACCGCTAGCCATAATCCGGCAAACTATAACGGCTTTAAGATCCAGTTTGACGGAAGGACGCTATACGGTGAAGAGCTTCAGATTATAAAGAAATTGATTCAAGCCGACGATTTTGAGAACGGTCAGGGAAAACTGACCTGCCAGTCTCCGGTTAAAGATTATATTGGAATGGTAAAAGAAAAGATAAATCTCACAGGCCGTAAACTGAAGGTTGTGGTTGACTGTGGCAACGGCACAGCGGGACTGTTTGCGCCGACTCTATTAAAAGAACTAGGCTGCGAGGTGATCCCCCTCTATTGCGACTCAAACCCTGATTTTCCAAACCATTTTCCTGATCCAGTAAAGACAGAAAATCTAAAAGATCTTATTAGGACCGTAAAAGAAAGCAGAGCAGACTTGGGTGTAGGCTTTGACGGCGACGGAGACCGACTAGGGGTTGTGGATAATCAAGGCAATATTATCTGGGGAGATATGCTTATGATTCTTTTCTGGAGGGAAATTATGCCTAAATATCCAGGTGCTACGGCAATTGTTGAGGTGAAGTGTTCAGAAACGCTGGTGGAAGAGATAAAAAGGCTGGGCGGAAAGCCCATGTTCTACAAAACCGGGCATTCTCTCATTAAAGCAAAAATGAAAGAGTTAGGTACCGTGTTTACTGGTGAGATGTCGGGGCATATGTTTTTTGCCGATGAATACTTCGGGTTTGATGACGCCTTGTATGCATGTGCAAGGCTTTTGCGCATAATATCAAAAAGTGGCAAGGCATTAAGCGAACTATTTTCAGACGTGCCCAAAACCTTTGTGACCCCTGAAATCAGGATTGAGTGTCCCGAGGAAGAGAAGCATTATTACGTGGGAAAAGCCAAAAAGTATTTTGAAGCAAAAGGTAAAAAAATCATTGATATTGATGGGGTAAGAGTTCAGTTTGATGACGGTTGGGGATTGGTGAGAGCATCTAATACAGGCCCCGAACTCATTGTCCGTTGTGAGGCGAAAACTTTTAATCAACTAGAACAGATAAAGGAGGAAATATCAAAATCTATCCGACCGTTTAAAATAGCCTAAAACTGTCTAATTTATGGTGTCCTTATGTAATTCCGAGATTAAGAATTTTCATTGTGTAACACTAAGGGTGAATTCGTACAGATCGGTGGTTGAGTGAGATAAGCAAGCATCGCAGTCCCTGTATGGCCCTTTTGTGGTCGCTGGCTATTCCAGGCTTCGGGCAACTCTATAATCAGGACTATCTGGTCGGTCTGGTCTTGGTAATGCTGGAGTTCGTCATCAACGTCAAGGCAGACCTTAATCTCGCTATATACTACTCGTTTCGCGGGCAGTTCCTGGAAGTAGATCAGGTAGCCAGAATCCAGTGGCTGCTGTTTTATCCCTGCGTTTACGGTTTTTCAATGTGGCATGCGTACAACAGGGGAGCTGAAATAAATCGGTGGTTAGGACCAGAAGAGGCGGGTGTAGGAATCCCTTCGAAGACCCATCTAAACGGATGTCTCTTAGGTTTTGCAATAGGCGGAACCTTGGGGGTAATTTATAGTTTCTATATAGGGCCGGTACTCTGTGGGCTCATAGGTGGGATTATCGGGGCAACGGTAGGGTCGATATTTGAATATCTCGTAAGGTTGAGGAAATAATAAATAGAAAAATGTGATGGAGGTAATTAATTCGTGGAGCAGCAAACGTTTACTGAGGAGAACCTCTCAAAAACTCCACCTTTACCAGTAACCCATGAAACACGGCTTTCGTCCTCTGAGATAGCCAATCTCTGGAGGACCTGCATGCTTTATAGCATGACCGCCTGCGTGATGCAGTATTTCCAGCAGCATGTACAGGACCGGGACATAAAATCTTTAGTACAAGAAAGCTTATCAATAGCTGAAACAGGGGTAAATATCGCCGCCGACTTCTTGAAGAAAGACAAGCGTGCAGTTCCAAGGGGTTTTGGTGACCAGGATGTTGACTTGGAAGCACCTGCACTATTCTCGGATGTGTTTTACCTGTATTACATTAGCAATCAGGTTAAAGTAGGCCTAAATGTCAGTAGTATGGCCTGCACCATGGCGTCCCGCCCCGACATCCGAGATTTCTACATCCAGTGCATAGAGTCGACATTAAGGTTTTGGGGAAGGATATCGGATACCTTGTTGAGTAAAGGCCTAATGATAAGGCCGCCCTATGTAGCGACAGTAGAGAAAGTGGACTTCGTGAAAAAGCAGAGCTTTCTGGGGGGCCTGTTCGGTCAGGAACGGTCTCTTTTGGCCATCGAGATTGAGCAGTTGTATTTCGGCACAATCACCAACGAGATAGGCAGGACGCTGTTGACCGGTTTCCGCCAGACAGCAAGGTCTTCAGAGGTGCGCAGCTATATGGAACGGGGTTTAAAATTGGCATCAAAATACATTAAATTATTCGGAGACAAACTCCGGGAGGGCGATATAAGTTCACCGATGCACTGGGATGCTTACGGGAACGTGACCGAATCGACCGTGCCGTCTTTCTCGGATAAACTGATGATGTTCCACACTGTTTTATTGAACGCCTTTGGTATAGCCAACTACGGGGTTTCCCTGTCATCAAGCATGAGAAGCGACGTGGTCACCACTTATGCTGCTATAATTCCGGAAGTTGCAAGTTACACCGAGGACGGGATTAATATAATGATTGACAACGGCTGGTTCGAGGAACCGCCCCGTGTATTAGACCGTGATAAGCTGTCTAATGTAAACATACACTAGGAGAGCGGGCAAATGTTCTCCAGAGAATGTTTTTCTCTATAAGGATAAAATCATACTTACTTTACGTCTGGTATAGGTTCTTACAAGCTGAGGCGTTATCGTACAGAATTTGGCTTTTGGTACAGTCTCCCCGGGTACGACTTTTTCCGTGAGATTTAATCCAAGCAATAACGATGATCGAAAGTTGTACGGTTAAAATAATTTTTAAAAAGAATCCCGTTTATGCGTATTCCGATGAATTCGACCGCTTATTACGATTCATTTCGACCGGTCGTTATGATTTAAAAACGACCAGTTATCGGAGCGAAGCGACGCTGGTATTTTCGGTATAGCACACTGGTCGATTTGATTCAAGGTTTAATATAAGTTTTACGCATTGTAGGTCCATTAATGGCAATTTTGTGAGCATTGTGAACTAGCCGGTCAAGAATTGCATCCGCCAGAGTCGGATCGGTTAAGGCAGCGTGCCAGTGGTCAATGGGAAGCTGGCTGGCAATCACGGTTGAACGGGCCTGGCTGCGGTCATCTATCACCTCCAGAAGATCTCTTCCCTGGACGTCGGTGAATGGGGCAAGGCCCCAATCGTCCAGGATCAGGAGATCGATTTTAGCTATCTTGCCAAGGAGACGGTGGTAGGAACCATCTCCTCTGGCAATCGCCAACTCGGTGAGCAGCCGAGGGGTTCGGTAGTAACGGGTACTGAGTCCCCCATCTGGGCAGTACCTGGACCGATGGTCTCTGACCAGCTTACAAGTCGGGACGGAGTCCATTCCAGGTACTTCTGGTGCTGGGAAGGTCGGTGCTGAAGATTGGTCATATACTCCCCCCGGCGGTAACCTCGCAGGTGAACGCTTACCCGACGACCCTTGAACAGTATCTCTACCATGCTGGCGGTTAACCTGATGTCGACGCTTTTATGTATCAACTGGTATGGGACGCTGTAGTAGTTATGGTCGATTTCTACGTGATAATCGATATTGACCTTAGCCTTCTTCCATTGGGCGAACTCGTAACGCTGCGACGGCAGCGGTTTGAGAGCCGGCTTATCCAGGGTTTCGTAGAGTTCTTTGCGACTGCCCTCCAGCTTCTGAAAGGGACGCTGGTTAAGTTCAACAAGGATTTCTTTGATAGCCTGGTTCAGTTCTCCCAAGGAGAAGAAGATGCGGTTCCTTAACGGGGCCAGAATCCAGTTCTCTACGGTCTGAACCGCCTTTTCTACCTTGGGTTTATCTTTAGGTTTGCGAGGTCGGGCGGGAATAACGACTGCTCCAAAATGGGCAGCCATCTCCTGGTAAGTAGGGTTGATATCGGGTTCGTAGCGGCAGGGATGGGTTACGCCGGTCTTGGTGTTATCGGGAACGATGATCTGGGTAACTCCGCCGAAGAACTCGAAAGCCCGACAGTGAGAAGAGATCCAGGAGAACATGTCCTGGTTGATGGTCGCTTCGGCGTAGGTGTAGTTACTGGCTCCCAACACGGCGACGAAGATGCTTGCCATGCTGATTTCGCCAGTCCTGGGGTCGACTATCGGCACGGTCTGCCCTGCGTAATCGACGAACATTTTCTCTCCCGCTTGGTGTACCTGGCGGAGTGATGCGTTGAGTGTCTTGGTCCACTGGCGGTAAAGCTCACAAAACCGGCTGTACTGGTAGCCGTCGGGATTCTGCTCCTTATACTCCAGCCACAGGAGCTGTAAAGTAACCCCTTTACGCCGAAGTTCCCGATAAACCCAGTCGAAGTCAATGTCCGTTTTATTGTGGCGGGGGGCATCGTTGCCAGGAAACAAAAGGGCATCCAATGAGGCATCATCCAGGCTTTCAGGTAGGGGCCAGGTAAGTCCAGCGTCTTGGCTCTGGCGAGATAATCGCTTACTGTACTGTGGGATAGGTTGCAGCTCCGGGCGATCTGTCTCAGCCCTAAGCCAGCTTCCCATTTAAGCCGTAGGATTTCTTTGGTTTTACGCATAGACAATCTCCTCCTGGCCATAGGTATCCTTCATCTCCTCGAATGCTTTTTCTCGGTGATTACGTCACGAGGAGGAGAAAACCCTTTGGCAATTTGATTGTCCAGCGTCACGGTTTTATTAAACCCGATTACTACCAGTTCCTACCAGCCGACCATAAGTGGTCGGAATGGATTGGAATGACTGGTCGATTTGCTTCGTAATCGGTGGTCGATTTCAATCGTAACAGGTGGTCGGAATGAATCGAAACGGGTGGTCGATTTGGTTCGGAATATGCACCGTTTAAGACAGATAGCCATACGGATGATGATTAATTACAGACTAAAAAAAGTGCTTACTAGGTTTAAATGACCTGGTTTTTTATTTGTGGCAGGAGGAAATATTTATAACTTAATAACAGAGATGCTTAAACAAATATCTCGCATTAATCAGAAGGGATTTTTAGATTGGTGTCGAAATATCCTTTAACAGTCTCTTTTTAATTAAGTTATTAAAACCCCAATTTCGACAAAGGCAAACCTGTTGAAAAGCAGGGACGCAAAGCTATCGGGTCTATGGCATAATAAAGAGCTATTGACGGCCGGGCCGCCGAAAAAGGAGTTTTTCCTATTCAGCTATCCTTTTTCGGGATAGCTATTATAGTCTGTAAGGTTTTAAAAATGCTGAGGAGTAAAAAGGAGGGAAGCGATAGATGACATTGTACAGGAAGATGATATGGATAATCGGTATTGCATTTGCTTGTGCGATTTTAGTCATGTATCTAGTTTCCCGTACCATTATGCTTAATGGTTTTGATGTAATGGAAAGAGAAGGCGCGTACAAAGACATTAATAGAGCCTTAAGTACATTAGATTATAACCTTGCTGACTTAAACAGAACAGTAGGAGACTGGGCTGCCTGGGACGATACCTATTCTTTTATTGAAATGAGGGATTATGAATATATTAAAGGGAATTTGCCTGATCAAACCTTTGTTGAACTGAAGATTGACCTTATTGTTTATATAAACCAGGCTAATGAAATAGTTTATATCAGAGGTTACGATTATCGAAATGCTAAAGATGCCCCTGTATCACAAGGTTTTAATAAACATATCACTGCTGGAAGCCCGCTGATAAAACATGACAGTGACGGAAATGGTGTAACCGGCATTATCGAGCTTCCCGAAGGGCCTATGCTTGTGGCTTCAAGGCCAATCTTGAACAGCGAAAGGCAGGGGCTGGCAAGAGGGACCTTAATCATGGGCCGCTATCTTGATGCACATGTGGTTGAAGATATAGCGAAAACAACAAATCTATCATTTCAAATAAACAGTTTACAAGATTTGGGGCAGTTGAAAGATGAACTTATTACGGCCGATGATTTGAAACTAATTAAGCCTGTAGATAAGAATTATTTAGTTGGTTATTCGCTGTTAAAGGATATTTATGGTAAACCGATTTTAGCCCTCAGGGCCACTTTTCCTAGGGAAATTTATCAACAAGGTTTATTCATGATCAAGTATCAAGTCATATTGCTAACAACTATTGGGTTTATTTTTGGTCTTTTAATGTTATTGCTTATTGTCAAGATAGTTTTATCAAGGCTGGCTGATTTAAGCTCGGAAGTAGAGACTATAGGCCGTAAAGGCGATTTTTCCGCCAGGGTGTTGGTAAAGGGAGAGGATGAATTATCGACCCTTGCCGATTCCGTCAATGGAATGCTTGAAGCTCTAGATGTTTCAAAAGAAGAGATCCGTAGAAGCGAAGAAAAATATCGGCGCATCGTCGAAGCCGCGAATGAGGGGATATGGATTCTCGATGCCGATAACATAACGGTTTTTGTAAATCAGAAGATGGCCGAAATGCTTGGTTATACGGTTGATGAGATGATGAGGGCAAGCCTATATGATTTTATGTTTAGTGAGGATATTCCGGCGGCTAAAACTAGACTTGAGCAGCGACGGCAGGGTAAAAACGGGCAGTATGACATCAAGTATCGCCGTAAAAACGGAACAGTTCTATGGGTGATAGTCTCAACTAATTACATTTTAGATCAAACAGGAAAGTTCGCGGGCTCAATCGGGATGATTACGGATATAACTGAACGAAAGCTGTCAGAAGAGATATTAAAGAGATACGAACTTTTATATCAAAGGACACGCGACATTATACTTTTTGTACGTCGGGATGGAAAAATTGTCGAGGCTAACCAGTCAGCTGTCAACGCTTACGGCTACAGCCGGGAAGAACTGCTTAAGCTTAATATCACCGACCTACGCCCCATGGACGCTCCAGCCGTGGTTGAGGGGCAAATGGCTAGGGCAGAAAGCGAAGGAATCCTGTTTGAAACGTATCATCGGCGTAAAGACGGAAGCACCTTCCCTGTGGAAGTCAGTTCACAAGGTACAACCTTTAGTAATGAAAGGGTTTTACTTAGTATAATCCGTGATATCACCACGCGAAAGACGGCTGAGGAGGCGTTGAGAGAATCACAGCAACGACTGGCAGATATAATTAATTTTTTGCCCGATGCGGTATTTGTTATTGATCTGGAAGGAAAAGTTATTTCCTGGAACAAAGCTGCGGAAGAAATGACCGGTGTAAAGTCAGAAGAGATTATAGGTAAAGGCAACTACGAATACGCGCTACCTCTTTACGGAAAAAGACTTCCGGTTCTTATAGATTTAGTGTTTAAAACCGATCAAGAGCTCGAGCGTGACTTCCCCCATGTTGAAAAAAAGGGAAAAACGCTGTTCGGCGAAAGCTTCTGCCCGGCGATAGGAGAATCGGGAGCCTATCTAAGGGCGACAGCTGCGCCTTTATTTGATTCCAGTGGCAGAGTCGTCGGGGCAATAGAGTCGCTAAGGGATGTAACAGAAAAAAGGAAGACAGAAGAAGAATTGATACGCATCAAAAAAGCGATAGAGAGTTCAAGCAACGCGATATGGATGACCGATAGCCTTGGTGAAAAGATAATATATTATAACGAATCGTTCTCCAGGCTTTTTAAATACACCGGTGAAGAGATAAACGAACGGGGGGGGATGGTGACCCTGTATGGCGATCCCGATTTGGCCAAAACTGTTTATACTTCTTTGATAGGGGGTAATTCCTGGTCTAACGAAATAAAGCTGTTAAGCGGCGATGGAGTGTGTTTCCCGGTGTCTTTCTATGCAGATATGGTTCAAGATGAAGCCGGCAACACAATAGCTCTGGTCGGGATTGCCTCGGACATCACAGTTCAAAAACAGACGGAGTCAGCGTTGATCGAGTCTAGGCAGCGTATGGCAGATATCATAGATTTCTTACCTGATGCCACGATGGTTATCGACAATGAAGGCAAGGTAATCGCTTGGAACCGAGCGATGGAGGAGATGACCGGGGTAAATCAGGGTGACATGTTGGGTAAAGGGGATTACGAATACTCTATACCGTTTCATGGAGAAAGAGTGCCGATATTAATCGATCTGGTTTTAAAATCGGATGAATCGATCGAAAAGAATTATAAGTTTATCCAAAGAGATAGAGGGGTCCTTATCGCGGAAACCCCATTAAACATTAAAGGTAAAGAAGCTGTCATATGGGGCAAGGCGAATATCTTGTACGATACTAAAGGTAATATAGTGGGGGCAATTGAATCGATACGTGATGTAACGGAACGCAAACGAGCGGAAGCAGCTCTGGCGGAGGAGAAAGAAAGGCTGGCCGTTACCCTGCGCAGCATCGGGGATGGGGTAATAACGGCTGATATAGAAGGCAAGATAATGACCATTAACAAGGTTGCAGAGGAGATCACCGGCTGGACCCAGGGAGAAGTGGAAGGAAAACCGTTAGACGAGGTGTATCAAATAACCGAAAGTAAAATAAGCTCCAAGAAAATTGAACAAACAGATGTTACTAATAAAATACTGCTTACCAAAGGAGGCAACAGTAAAATTATTACCGACAGTGCCTCGATTATTAGAGATGAGATCGGTAATTCTATCGGGTACGTCTTGGTTTTTAAAGATATAACGGAGCATAAGAGGCTGGAGGCCCAGATCGCTTTGTCTCAGAAGATGGAAGCCATTGGGCAGTTGGCAGCGGGTATAGCCCACGAGATAAACACGCCGCTGCAGTATGTTGGCGACAATACAAGGTTTTTGGAAGGAGCCTTCAAGGATATCTGCACTCTCATAGAGATGTATCACAGATTAACCCAGGATGTGGAAGATAAGCAGCTAAACGATGAACTGATGATAATCCAAGAAAAAGAAAAACAAACGGACATAGAATACCTTCTGGGTGAAATCCCGGAAGCGATCAACCAGTCTATGGATGGGTTGAAACGTGTGAGCCAGATTGTACTCGCCATGAAGGATTTTTCTCATCCCGGCAAGGAAAAATCCTACTCTGATCTGAACCGGGCGATTGAAGGGACGATTACCATATCCAGAAACGAATGGAAGTATGTAGCCGAGCTGGTCACTGATTTAGATCCCCAGCTTAATAGGGTGTACTGCGTGATAGACGAAATCAACCAGGTGTTGTTAAACATGATAATCAATTCAGCCCACGCAATTATGGAATCCTTGGAGAAAAAAATAATCAACAAAGGAAGAATAGCGGTTTCAACTAGAACGATAGGAAACAATGTGGAAATCAAAATAAAAGACAATGGGATAGGTATCCCAGAGGAAATAACAAACAAGATTTACGATCCCTTTTTTACCACCAAGGAGGTAGGGAAAGGCACCGGCCAGGGATTGGCCCTGGCTCATGATATCATCGTTAATAAGCATAACGGTTATATACAAGTAGAATCAACCGTAGGGCAGGGAACCTGTTTTACTATATACCTGCCTATATCCGAAACGGAGGCATAGACTGTCATGAAAAAGGTTCTTTTTGTTGATGATGAACCGAATGTAATTCAGGGTTTGAGACGTTTGATGCGCAGCATGCCGGACGACTGGGACCCTTTATTTGCCGGGGGCGGTGAAGAGGCGTTAAGCATTCTGTCATCAAACCAGGTCGATGTTATTATTACCGATATACGCATGCCCGGTATGGATGGAGCGGAATTATTGAATAAAGTCAGGGAGTTTTATCCCAATATAATAAGAATAGCTCTTTCCGGGCATTCTGATCTGCAGGGTATTTTGAAATCGGTTAAAGCGGCCCACCAGTACCTAGCAAAACCCTGTGAACCCGAAACGCTGCGCAACACTGTGGAAAGAACACTCCTGCTTCGAGAACTGGTCGAGAATGAAAAGATAGTAAAGCTGGTGACTGGGGTTGAAAGCTTGCCCAGTTTGCCGGATATCTATATCAAGCTTTTAGAAGAACTACGGGCCCCAGAGCCTTCTTTAAAACGACTGGGAGAAATAATATCCCACGATATAACGATGACGGCAAAGATTCTACACTTCGTAAACTCCGCATTTTTTGGCATGCCCAAGAGGATCACGAATCTATCTCAAGCAATAACCCTGCTGGGTATGAATACCATAAAAGCCCTTGTACTCTGCAATCATATTTTTATGACAATTAAACCTCAAAGCAAAAAGAACTTGTTCATCAGGGAACTATGGGAACACAGCATGATTGTGGCCAGCGTGGCTAAAGAAATAATGGCCGGTGCATTACATGACAGCAACCTCGCTGATGAGGCCTTTATAACCGGACTGCTCCACGATATAGGTAAATTATTGTTTCTTAATATACCCGGGCATTTTGATCAAATGAAAGCACTGACTGAAGAACAGAGGTGTGATCAGACAGAAGCGGAATACAAACTTTTAGGGGTATCGCATGCTGAGGTGGGTGCGTACATTTTGGGTTTATGGGGGTTTTCGGATCCGATAATCGAATCCGTGGTATTCCATCACTCCCCGCTGAAGTCAAAGAATAACAGATTTTCTATCCTTACGGCTGTTCATGTGGCCAATGCTTTCGTGCTAGAGAACAGCGGGTCTTCTGAAACAACTTATAATTTATTCATTGATTATTCCTATTTAGAACAACTGGATGTAAAACAGACGTTACCATTATGGGCCGGGGTGTATAGAAAATTAAGAGACAGTACTGTACTGGATATTGATATATTTAATGCTTGATGCAAGAAAAACAAACATTCCTCTACAGGGGGAGAACTCCATGAAAGACAAGATTCTTATTGTAGACGATGACTATAACATTCTGGCGGCTTATAAAAGAAGTACCCATGGCATATTTGATGTAACAACCGCTAGAGATGGCGCGGAAGGAATTAAACTGATAAGGGATCAGGGACCTTTTTCTGTTGTGGTGTCTGATTTCCGAATGCCAGAGATGAATGGTATCCAGTTCCTTTCTCAGGTCCGAGAAATAGCGCCCGACACAACCCGGATCATGCTGACCGGTCAGGCCGATTTAAACGTGGCTATCGATGCGGTTAACGAAGGAAGCATATTTAGATTTCTGACCAAACCCTGTGCCACAGATAAGTTTATTGGTGCGATTAATGCTGCTATTAAGCAATACCGTTTGGTGATTGCTGAGCGTGAGCTGCTGGAGAAGACCCTAAAGGGGAGTGTGAAGCTGCTAATTGACATGCTGGCATTCATAAACCCTAGCCTGTACGGCCGCGCATCGCGCATAAGCTCGCTGGCAAAAAATCTCGCGGTTTCGCTGAATTTGGAGAAACCTTGGGAGATTGAATTAATTGCATTGCTTTCTCAAATAGGGTGCCTTACTATACCACAGGAAATTATCAACAAAAAGTTTAAAGGAAAAACACTGTCTTACGAAGAAAGTAAAATGTATTTATCACATCCTGAGATGGGAAAAAGGTTGATAAAAAACATACCCCGACTGGAAGAAATAGCAGATGCGATTGAATACCAGTTGAAGAACTTTGATGGCAGTGGAATGTCTAAGGATAATCTTAAAGGAAAAGATATACCTTATCCTTCGCGAATCCTCAGAGTAGCCATTGGTTTTTTGGAATTGGAAGAACGAGGTGTTCAAAGCAGTCATGTAATTGAATTTATGCGTTCGGATAAAGGTTGGTATGATCCAGAAATTTTAACAGCGCTTGAAGTCGAAATTTTAAGCTCACAAAGGGGATATAGAATAACGGCGATAGACTGGCGTTTAATTGAAACCGGGATGATCCTTGCGGATGACCTTAAAGATAAAAACGGAACCATTATACTTCCTAAAGGAAGTGAAATAACTGATGCCCAAAGGGCTAGTCTATTGAACTACGCGAGATTCGGAACTATTACTGAACCTATTAAAATAATGGCAAAATAGGCATGAAGATTTAGGGAGTGTTAGGAGCTTGCATACAAAAGTACTTCTGGTGGATGACGATAAGAACCTGTTATCATCTTTTAAAAGGCAGTTAAGGAAAAAGGTTAACCTGGTTACTTCCGATAGTGGGGAAAAGGGGATTAAAATACTCAAGGAGCAGGGCCCCTTTGCAGTTGTTATATCTGATTACAGCATGCCGGGGATTGATGGTATAGAATTTTTAACACTTGCACGTTTAATGGCCCCGGACACTGTTCGCATAATGTTGACCGGCCAAGCCGATTTTAATGTGGCGGTCGACGCGATTAACAAGGGGTATATATTCAGGTTCCTGGTTAAACCATGCTTACCGGAAGTTTTTCTAGAAAGCCTAAATGAGGCAATAAACAAAAACAGGCAATACCAGGAACAGGTTGACGAATTAAAAAAAGAATGGAGTTTGGAATTAATACGCAAAACAGCAGAAGACACGATCAAATTAATCGAGTCCCTGCTGGAAAAGAGAGATCCTTATACGGCGGGTCATCAGAGCAGGGTAGCCGAACTAGCCGTTGCGATTTCAAGGGAGATCGGTCTCCCTGAAGAAAAGATGGAAGGGCTTAAAATAGCTTCTTTAATCCATGATATCGGAAAGGCTTTTGTACCGGCAGAAATACTTAACAAAGCGGGGAAACTATCAGAAATAGAGTTTAGTTTGATTAAGACCCACCCACAGGCAGGGTATGATGTTATAAAAGATATAGATTTCCCTTGGCCGATTGCTGATATCATACTCCAACATCATGAAAGACTTAATGGTTCGGGATACCCTTACGGAAAGATCGGTAATGACATTATCCTCGAAGCAAGAATCCTGGCAGTAGCCGACGTGATAGAAGCAATGTCTTTACACCGACCTTACCGACCACCATTAGGCACTGAAAAGGCACTATTAGAGATTACCTTAAACAAGGGGATCCTCTACGATCCCGATGTGGCAGATGCTTGCTTAAAGGTATTTGAAAAAGGGTTTAGCTTTAGTTAATCTCGAAGAAAAAGAAGAGAAAAACCAGAAGTTAAAGGATTATTTCAAACAAACAGGCCCTAAAAGATTTCACTATAAATGAGTGTTTTCTATAGCCGCTTCCAAAGCGGCTTAAATATTTAGGTTGTATGAGTACATTCTTTTTGGGATTGACTTTCAGAAATAAAAAGAATATAGTTGTAATTCGCAGTAAAATTGAAAGGAGTCTGACATAAAGATGAGGCAGAAATTGGTTGTTTCACGGGACACAAGCGCATCGAGCAGCATTATGGGTGACGAAGGACACTCCATTTTTATCCGGCTTAGAATCAGGCAAAGGAGATTTCAGCTATGAAAAAGGCGTCTCTTAATGACAAGCTGGAAAAGGAGCAAGAAAAACTGCGCAAACTTGGGGAGGAAGCCTTGAAGAACGACATTCCCCTCACCCAGGATGAGGCATTTATGGCGCAAAACCGCAAGGTTGATGCTTTGGTAGTCAAGGTAATTAAGGAGAAAGAACGAAACAGGAAAAAACAGCGGGAACGATAAGGCAACCGTTGTGCTGACGCTTCGTGAAAGAGGCACTATTTTTTTGTGGAGGTGATTGAATTTTGGAAGTTAAGATCAACCGGGAAATCCGGGACTATACCGAGAGCTTGTTTTTTGGACTGTCCATACGGCAGTTCATTTTTTCTATCCTGGCCGTCCTCGTGGCCATCGGCATCTACTTCGGCCTGCGCAGCTTCTTCGGCACGGAAACCGTAAGCTGGATGTGCATTCTGGGGGCCGCCCCCTTTGCCGCCCTCGGCTTTATCCAATACCACGGCATGACGGCGGAGCAGTTTTTGTGGGCCTACATTAAGTCGGAATTTCTCCTGCCCAAGCGCCTAACCTTTCACCCGACCAACATCTATTACGAAGCCCTGAAGCCCGCCCTGGAAAAACGCGAAAAGGAGGCATGGAAACACCATGATTAAGACCCTGCAAAAAATCATGAAGCAGGACAAGGAAAGGTTTGTCGTCCCCAAGGGCGTGCAGCAGGCCATCCCCATCCGCGCCATCTGGCCGGAGGGGATTTTTCAGGTGGGGAACAAGTTTTCCCGGACCTTTCGCTTTGCGGACATCAATTACGCCGTGGCCTCCAAGGAGGATAAGGAAGCAATGTTTCTGTCCTATTCGGAGCTTTTGAATTCCTTTGACAGCGGCGCTACCACCAAAATCACCATCAACAACCGCCGCCTGAATAAGACGGACTTTGAAAGCTCCATTTTGATCCCCCTCCGGGAGGACCTCCTAGACGAGTACCGCCGGGAATACAACCGGATGCTGCTGGAGAAGGCCACCGGCGCGAACAGCATCGTGCAGGATAAATACGTCACCGTGTCGGTAGCGAAAAAGAACATAGAGGAAGCGCGGAACTACTTTTCCCGCATCGGCACCGACCTCATCACCCACTTTTCCCACCTGGGTTCCAAATGCGTGGAGCTGGACGCCACTGACCGTCTGAGAATCCTGCACGACTTTTTCCGCTCCGGCGAGGAGACGTTTTTTCGTTTCGACCTCTCCGAAACCATGCGCAAGGGGCATGATTTCAAGGACTACATCTGCCCCGACACCCTGGAGTTTGAGCGCGACCATTTCCGCATGGGCGACAGGTTCGGACGCGTCATCTTCCTGCGGGAATACGCCAGCTTCATCAAGGACAGCATGGTGGCCGAGCTGTGCGACTTAAACCGCAGCATGATGCTGTCTTTGGACATCATCCCCATCCCCACGGACGAGGCCGTGCGGGAGGTGGAGAACCGTCTTTTGGGCGTGGAAACCAATATCACCAACTGGCAGCGGCGGCAGAACCAGAACAACAACTTTTCCGCCGTCGTGCCCTACGACATGGAGCAGCAGCGCCGGGAAAGCAAGGAGTTTCTGGATGACCTGACCACCCGCGACCAGCGCATGATGTTCGCCGTTTTGACGATGGTTCATGTGGCGGACAGCAAGGAGCAGCTTGACAGCGACACGGAAACCCTGCTGACCACGGCCAGAAAGCACCTGTGCCAGTTCTCCCCCCTGACCTGGCAGCAGATGGACGGCCTGAACACGGCGCTGCCCTACGGCCTGCGCAAAATCCACGCCATCCGGACCCTGACCACCGAAAGCACGGCGGTGTTCATTCCTTTCCGGGCGCAGGAGATTGCCCACAGCGGCGGCATTTACTACGGGCAGAACGTGATCTCTAAAAATATGATTATCGCCAACCGCAAGCTGCTCTTGAACGGAAACAGCTTCATTTTAGGCGTGTCCGGCTCCGGCAAATCCTTCACGGCCAAGCGGGAAATCGTCAACCAGATGCTGGCAGGTGACGACGACATCATCCTCATCGACCCGGAGCGCGAGTATTCGTCGCTGGTCAAGGCGCTGGGCGGTGAGATCGTCCATATTTCCGCCACCTCGAAAAACCACATCAACGCGATGGATATGAACCGGGATTATGGCGATGGCGCAAACCCGGTCATCCTGAAATCCGAATTCGTCCTGTCCCTGTGCGAGCAGCTCATCGGCGGCCAGAACCTGGGCGCGAAGCAAAAATCCCTGATCGACCGCTGCACCGCCAATGTCTACCGAAAATACCTGCAAAGCAATTTCAAGGGGAAAACGCCAACCTTGCAGGACTTCCACGGGGAGCTTTTAAAGCAGGCGGAGCCGGAGGCCCAGGAAATCGCCTTGGCGATAGAGCTTTTTACCTCCGGCAGCCTGAACACCTTTGCCAAGCCCACCAACGTGGACGTGACCAGCCGCCTGATCTGCTACGACATTCTGGATTTGGGCAAGCAGTTGCTCCCCATCGGGATGCTTGTCGTGTTGGACAGCATCCTGAACCGCATCACCCAGAACCGGGCGAAGGGCAAAAATACCTTTATCATCATTGATGAAATCTACTTGCTCTTTCAGCATGAATACAGCGCCAATTTCCTGTTCACCCTCTGGAAGCGCGTCAGGAAGTACGGCGCTTTTTGCACGGGGATCACCCAAAACGTGGACGATCTTTTGCAGAGCCATACGGCCCGGACCATGCTGGCCAACAGCGAATTCATTGTCATGCTCAACCAGGCTTCCACGGACCGAATGGAGCTGGCCAAGCTCCTGAACATTTCCGATTTGCAATTAAGCTATATCACCAACGTGGACGCAGGCAACGGCCTCATCAAGGTGGGCAGTTCCCTGGTGCCCTTCACCGATCAATTCCCGCGCAACACCAAGCTCTACAACCTGATGACCACCAAGCCGGGCGAACAGGCCCAGGGCTGAATTAAGCTGCTAAGTACCAACGGCTGGCCGTAATTTTCCGGCCAGCCGTTCATTTACTTTGAAGGGAGGAAAACAAAATGGAAACCATCTTGTTTGCAGACAGGGAACACAAGGCTTTTTATAATCAAATGTTGACCAAAACCCGCAATAACGACGTCTATCACCGAGCGTTTTTTTACGCAATGGGCATCTGCCCGGAAACGAGGCGCAATATCCATGCCCTCTTTGACTTCAAGGAGGGCGGCATCAGGCCGGAGGGCCTTGCGGCCCCGTGGCAGACGGGCGGAACCCGCCGTTTGTGCCGTCTGGCCTTCAACCTGTGGAACGGCTGGACGGAGGAAGGAAAAGAAAATCGTTCCACACCCTACGAATTGTTTGACTGCGGCTTTGCCCCCTACTTTTTTGAAGCCATCCGGCTGTGTTATCCCGAATATTGCCGGAGTTTGGAACGCACCGCGCCCCATATTTTTACAAAGGCGAGGTAGCAGTCAGTAAACCCTGGAAGGAGGTTGGGCGCGTTGAAAGACATCAAAACCAAAGCCACTGTCAAGGACATTAAGGCGCTGGACAAAAGCCTCGATGTGACCCGCAGGGCAAAAAACGCCTTTATCCGCACCAAGGAGCGGGCCGAGCAGACGCAGCGGCCGGAACACGACAGCTATGTGGAGTATGCCGGGGATAAGGTAAAGGAAAGCGTGGAAACGCTCGGCAATGAGGCTGTTCACACGATGGGGCGTCAGGGGAAAAAGGCGGTTCAAAAAATCAAGGAACGCCGCAATTTCCCTTTGGACAGCCATCATGCCGATGCTGCCGACGGCCATGCGGCGGAGCAGACCTCCCCTTCCGAAACCGGGCGTCCCCCAACGCGCCGGAGCGCCGCTTCCCCTCAAGGAAAGCAAACTGCCCCGCCCAAGGCCGGGAAAGCACCAAAACAGTACCCTGTGCCCGGGCAGGTAAAGCAATCGGCCCGGCGAAAAGCTGTCCCATTCAAAACGAAGGAAAGAGGTAAACGAAAATATACCCTTGCCAAGCCCAACGAATTGGCAAAGCGGCGGTTTGTTCAAGGCCGGGCAAAGGCGCGGTTTTCCCTAAACAGAGAAATTCAGGCGGCGGAAACCAAAACCGCACAGGCCACCCCAAATCCCGTGTTCAGATCAAGCAAAGAACCGACATGGCATACCGCCCAAACCGGCATCGGCGGCATTGGCCGCACCGTCCGGCAATCCGCCCGGTCCGGTAGGAAAGCGGTAAAGGAAACTGCCAGGGGCACGATTAAAACGGCGCAAAAATCGGTTAAGACCGCCGGGCAAACCGCAAAGGCCGGTGCAAAAACCTCTCAGACGGCGGCGAATACCGCCGCCAAAACCGCGCAGGCCACCGCAAAAGCGGCACAACGGACGGCGCAGGCGGCAAGGGCAACCGCCAAATTCACTATTCATATGGTGAAGCTGACGGTCAAAGCCGCCGCCGCGCTGACCAAGGGACTGATCGCCCTTGTGGGCACAGGCGGGGCCGTCCTTGCCTTGTTTCTGATTATTATCGCCGTGGCTGCCCTGTTAGCGTCTCCCTTTGGCATTCTCTTTTCCGACGAGAACAAGGATACGGAGGTAACGCCCATTTCCGTGGTGATACAGGAAGTGAACGAGGAATACAACCAGCGGATAGAGGAAATCAAGAACGACAACACCTGGGACACGCTGGATGTTCGGTACATCGGCACCGGAGGCAGCCGGGGCAATATCTGGATAGACATTCTGTGCGTATTTGCCGTTAAAACCGCCCTGACCGACGACGGCATGGATGTCGTCACCATCGACCAGACCCGTGTGGACCTTATCCGGGAAGTGTTTTGGGATGTGACGGAAATCAACCACTGGATAGAAACCGTGAAGCATACCGACAGCGACGGGGGAACGTGGTACGAGCGCATTCTGCATATCGTCATTACCCAGCGCAGCGCATGGGAGCAGGCGGAAATCTATCGCTTTAACGACGACCAGAGGGAAGTGCTGGATGAGCTTCTGAGCGGCGAATACGACCAGTATTTTATAGCCCTGATCACGGGTTTGAGACACCTGGGGGACGGAACGGAGGTTATTGCAGAGGGCGTTTATATCTGGCCCAGCGCCGCCAGCGACTATGTAACTTCCTTTTTTGGCACCAGGCTGCACCCCATCCTGGGCGTCTACAAAACCCACAGCGGCATTGACATCGGGGCGGGATACGGAACGGCGATCCTGGCTGCCGCAGACGGCGCGGTCACAACCGCAGCTTACGACGCGGGCGGCTACGGGAACTATATCATTATCGACCACGGCAACGGCAACATGACCCTTTACGCCCACATGAGCCAAATGAGCGCCGGTGTCGGGCAGACGGTGAAGCAGGGCCAGACCATTGGTTTCCTAGGCAGCACGGGCATGTCCACAGGCCCGCATCTGCACTTTGAGGTTTATGTCGGCGGCACCAGGGTTGATCCCCTGCTGTACTTTTCCAATTATACGGCGGCATGGTAAGTGTTCGCTGATTAAATATGTTGGTATTTATGCTGGAGATGGCAAGGTGGAAGCTTCATCCTCCCGTAGGCAGGTGGTTTACCGACCTATTTGACGGGGATAAGCAGATTATCTATGGTAGGCCGCATATAGCTCCTTAAATCTACTCTGGCTTATCGAACCTTAAATCAGTTGTTTAATTTTCATTAAAAAAGAGGTACGTTTCCTCCCTGTACAGCTATTTATCAATGCCGGGTTACTTGACATTGTTAAAATAATTATGATAGAATTAGGACGTACGTACGACTAATATTTTGGAGGTGCCACATGCAACAAAAGACTGATAAAACAAACCCATCTGAGAAAATTCTTATAACGGCCTTTGAATGTCTTTCTACAAGAGGTTATGCCAATGTATCCATGCGAAATATTGCCGAGGAAGCCGGAGTCGCGTTAAGTCAACTGACATACTACTATAAGAATAAAGAAAAATTATTCATTGAAGTTATCAATATGATGACACTCCAATATTTACATGAAATAGAAGGAAATTTAGAATCTGTCACGGGTGAGAAAGAAAAGCTCGCGTCCCTCGTGAGGTTCTTTAAGGAACTGATCAGGGATAAACCAAAACTTTTGAAACTTTTTATTGATTTTATAGCACAGGCTTTATGGATTCCGTCTTTTAGAGAACAACTGGACAGCTTATTTACTGAGCTGACGGAGGTTGTTGAAAGAAACCTATTGACCTACACGAAAATCAATAAAAGATATCTTGGATATTCTCCCCAAACGGTAGCTAAATTAGTTCTTGGAGCTTTGCTCGGAACATCTATTCAAATAATACTCGGTTCCGACCGGGACAGCGCCTTTGAATCCTTAAATTTGGCAGAGAGCCTATTAAATTAAGAGGGAGTGTATATTATGTCAAACGCATTTGAAAAGACAATTAATTTAGGATTAGGGCTTTTATTGTATTCACGGGAAAAAGTGGAGGAAGTGGTTGAGGAACTGGTCGGCAGAGGCGAGGTGGCCAAAAAAGACGCCCGGCAGTTTGCGAGCGAGCTTATGCAAAGAGGCGAAGAACAGAGAGAAGAACTGAAAAAGCTGATTCAGGGTGAGGTCACCAAGGCTCTGGATCATGTAAATGTGGCGAGAAAAGAAGACCTTGTTACAAAAGATGAAATCAGAGAAATTGTCAGAGAACAAATGCTGCAAGTACTCCGGGAACAAGGATTTTTCAAAAGCGAGGGCACCAAGTAAAGGGGATAAATGTTCAGAATGCCGGAAAAGTAGCAGGCTCAGGAAAGAGGGCAAATCAATCTAAATATGCTTTTGCTATGTGATGAACGATAGAAGTGCCTCCTTTCCCCTCTGCTTAAATATTGCGGAATCGCGGGATAGAGTTGATATGATGAATTACAGGCGCATTTGTGCCAGAAGATATAAAGAAATCATTGCTGTTTTTACAAAACATGGTTTTGGATTGCTTGTAAAGCGACTTAGGCTTCCTTATTCTTTAAGGTCCAAAAATAGAATTTTAGACGTCGGAACTGCACCTGACACGGCCGGAGCTTCAGTAGGAAAAAGGCTGAAGATGGCCTTGGAAGAATTGGGTCCGACGTTTGTTAAACTGGGACAAATTTTAAGCATACGACGGGATATTTTACCGGCTGATATTATTGAAGAGCTTAAAAAGCTGCAAGACTCGGTGCAGCCGTTTCCTTTTTCTGGGGTAAAGACGCTCATTGAAACGGAGTTTAATGACACGCTGGGAAATATCTTTAAAGAATTTGATGAGGTGCCTGTAGCCGCAGCATCCATATCCCAAGTCCATCGCGCCAGACTGATTTCGGGAAAGCAGGTGGCCGTAAAGGTTCAGAGGCCGGAAATAGAAAGACTCATAGATTTGGACTTAAACATTTTAAAAGATATGGCGCATCTTCTCGACCATCACACAAAATATGGGGAGATTTATGATTTTAGCGGTATGGTGGCGGATTTTGAAAACACGCTTAAAAATGAACTGGATTTTACCAAAGAAGGTGAAAATGCGGATACCTTCAGGCTTAATCTCAGCCGGGACGAAGGCGTAACAGTCCCAAAAGTGAAGTGGATATATACGACAAAGCGGGTTCTCACCATGGAGTATTTTGAAGGCATCAAGATCAGCGATTCAGCAGCCTTGGATCTGGCCGGCATTAACCGGAGAAAGATCGCCGAGAAGCTTGCCGCCTCCATATGCAATCAAATACTCAGAGATGGTTTTTTTCATGCGGACCCGCATCCGGGCAATATTCAGATCATGCCGGACGGCACCATCATATTTCTTGATTTGGGGATGGTAGGTTGCCTCAACGAATCCCGGAAAAGAGCGATTTCAAATTTTTTTGTCGGGGTTGCCTTCAAAGACAGTCGAATGGTGGTCAACTCTATTTTTGCTATGGAGGCCGCAACTGCTCGAAGCAATGTGAAGAGCTTTGAAAAAGACGTTGATGCGCTGATCGAAAAGTACCTTACGATGCCTATGAAAGAGATGAAAATTGATAAGCTGCTCCAGGAAATCTTTCATATTGCGTTTTTGAACCATGTAAAAACACCCCGTGAATTTGCTTTGCTTTCCAAAACTTTGACAACTCTTCAAGGACTGTTGGAAAAACTGGCCCCGGATCTTAACGCCCTTGTTATTGCGGAACCTATCGCTAAAAAGCTGCGTTATCAGTTACTTTCATTCGAGAAAATGGGAAGCGGAATAAAAAAGAGCTTATTAGATTACTGGAATCTGTTGAGTGAATTCCCGACCGCAATGCAAAACCTTCTGCATAAAGCGGCAGATGCAGACTTTGCCGTTCAATTTGAGATGAAAGAGATGGATAAACTTCAAAGGCGATTGGAACGAATTTTCAACAGAATATCCTTCAGCCTGATTTTGCTTGCCGTAAGCATTATCATCGCCGGAGTCCTGATAAGCTCCGGTCTTAACGCAGATACAAGCAGCGAAATGTATCTTTTTAATATTGCAGTATTAAAAACTGGTTTAGCATCGGCTGCTATTATTGTTTTGGGACTGGTGATTTCAATGATCAGGTCAAGGCACTGAAAAATAACACGCAAAAGGAGCAATGACAGATGGTCGGTTGGATCATTTCAAAATTAAGACTGGAACCGGATTCCTTCGCTGATATGGAATACTTGGACTGTATACGCGAGCTGATTGACCATGAAATGGTCAGGTCTATGAAAAATTATATACAACACAGCGACATCGATTGTTTAGAGCATAGCCTTTATGTGTCGTACAGCAGCTATCTTGTTTGCAGGCGGATGGGGCTTGACTATCGTTCGGCGGCCAGAGGAGGATTGCTACACGATTTTTTTCTGTACGACTGGCATATTGAAAAGCCATATAGAGGGCTACATGGCTTTGCCCATCCCCGCATTGCGCTGCGGAATGCGAATCAGTATTTTCATTTGAACGAACTGGAACAGGATATTATCAGTAGGCATATGTGGCCTTTGACCATCACGCCGCCGAAATATAAGGAAGCATACATTGTGGCCGCGATAGATAAATATTGTGCATTTATGGAAATTTTCAATTTTGGAGAAAGAAAAAATGTGCTTAGGTTGCAAAGCCTATTGTGCTGTTAATGCACCTTTCTGAGAAAGGATCAAAAAGTATGTTAGATTTTATAGCAATCCCGATGGGAGCCATCTTGAAATATATATATGATAACATTGCGTTTCAGAATTATGGAATCGCAATCATACTTTTTACGGTAGGAATAAAATCACTTATGCTTCCCCTGACCATAAAGCAGGTTCAATCGACCTCAAAAATTGGTCAGCTTCAGCCACAGATGCAGGAAATTCAAAAGAAATATAAAGACGACAAGGAAAAGCAGAGTACGGAGCTGATGAAACTCTATCAGGAAAATAAGGTGAATCCGACCGGAGGCTGCCTTCCCCTGCTGATACAGATACCGATTTTGTTTTCTTTATATTACGTTATTTCCCAGCCTTTGAAATACATGGCTGGGAAATCTCCTGAAATCATAGCGCGGCTCTATGAACTGATACCGCAGGGTGCCGAAAAGATTGAGAATATGAAAGATCTGAGCATTATTGCTTATTTTAGTGACCACTCAGAACAGCTTCAGGCGGTATCTCATTTGCTGAAACCGGAAGATTTACTCAATATGAATTTTTTAGGGATCAATCTTGGAGCAGTGCCCGCCTGGAATCCCGGCAATTATATCAACAGCGGTACAAGCATACATAGCTACCTTCTGCTGTCGATTCCGTTGCTGTCGGCCCTCACATCCTATATTTCAGTAAAATATTCCATGAAGGATACGCCGAAAGCAAACGTAGATCGGATGCAGGCGTCCATACAAAATAACTTAGCCTTAATTTCACCCATCATGAGTGGAGTGATTGCTTTTACAGTTCCTGCCGGGTTGGGCCTGTATTGGATCATCGGGAATATTTATCAAATCGTGCAACAGATGTTTATAAACATCTTTGTTTTAAAAAAGCGTAGTGACAGGAAAAAGCAAACCGAAAACGGCAATAGTGAATTACGTCAGACGGATACACCATAAGATGGATTCTCGGATTACTTTGGGAGGGGGCTCGGCTTAAATGCCTGATTCGAATATAACGAAACTGGCCCTTGCCAATTCATTGAAAGGGCTAATGGCAAAGACCGCTTTTAATAAGATTTGCGTCAGCGATATTGTGGATAACTGCGGACTAACAAGGCAAGCATTTTATTATCATTTCAAAGATAAGTATGATCTTATGAATTGGATTTATTATACAGAGACCGCCTGTTTTATGAATTCCTATAACAAAGTGGAGCATTGGATGGATGGTCTGACAGATTTGTGTAACTATATGCGGCAAAATAAGACGTTTTATATCAACGCTCTTAACACAACCGGGCAAAATTCTTTTCAGGAATATCTGCATGATTACATCCGCGATATTTCGATATCTGTAATAGAGAGCATCAAAAACACAGAATTTGAAGAAGAAAAATGGGGATTTATTGTCGAATTTATTTCCACTGCTTTTGTCGGTCTGATTGTGCGGTGGGCCGACAATGGCATGAAAGATGATCCGGCAGAGTATGTAATGAAAATGCGCAGCTTATTTGACGGAAGCATTCTTTGTGAACTGGAAAGCCAAAGCGAAGGGATCGCCACGGAAAATTCGACCAAACCGGAATGATTATATGGCAGCCCATTATTTTTTATTTATCAGTAGTCAGATTTTAGCAATGTGAAAGCTGCGCTGCCTGTAAAGCATTCCCAAACTGAAATTGGAGCAGGTAGTATGAAAAACATTATTGATTACGCAATAGAAGAAAGTGATACTTTTAAAAATAGAAAATTCAACGCGGCTGACAGCCTGGTTTTATCCCAATTGGCGTATCTGCGTTTTGATAAGTTCGTACCCGGTTTATTTGATACCGCGACGCCGGTAAGCATAAAAGAAATAGCAAGCAAGGAAAACCTGGATATGCTGTTTCGTGATACATGGAACAGTAAAAACAACCGGCGTCTATTCTTTGCGCTGGCGAACAGTTCAAGGTTTCGTGACTTGAAAATGGTTTTTTATGTCAATAAAATAGACAACAAGACTGAGAAGCAGTTCTCAGCCATTACGTTTTTGCTGGACGACTGTTCAGCCTATATCGCTTATCGCGGAACCGATTCAACCTTTATTGGATGGAAAGAGGATTTTAACATGGCATTCATCAGCCCTGTTCCCTCACAGGAAGAAGGAGTCGCCTACCTGAATGCCGTTGCCGACAGAATTTCATGCAAATTAAAAATTGGCGGACACTCAAAAGGAGGAAATATTGCGGTCTATTCCTCTATAAAATGCCACAGACCCGTTCAAAAAAGGATTACGCATGTCTTTAGTCACGATGGACCCGGATTTAGGGATGAAGTTTTTCTATGCCACGACTATTTAATTGTGAAAGATCGAATCCATAAGACTTTGCCGCAGTCATCCATAATCGGAATGCTTTTGCAGCATCAGGAACACTATTCTGTAGTAAAAAGCAATCGCCTCTGGTTTATGCAGCACGATCCTTTTTCATGGCTGATTGACGGCAGCGATTTTCAATATATGCAATCCGTGAAAAAAAGCGCGCTTTATATGAATGGAACGCTAAACCAATGGGTTAACTCCTTTGACGACCAAAAACGAGAACTGTTTGTTAATACTCTTTTTCAGATTATCCAAGCAACAAGTGCCACAACATTTTATGATCTGACAGGAGATTGGCCCAAAAAGGCTGTTGCCATGCTCGGCGCGATCAAAGGTATCGATGATGAGACAAAAGCGTTTATTTTTCAAACCATAAGGGCTCTGTTTGTTTTAGCTGTGAAAAATATACGAGAGATAAGGTCGGAGAATTTACAATAAGCTTGAAAACTGTAAACATGCAGTTCTTAAAGCAAGAGAGCAGTTTTGTGCAGCTATTGCCGGAAAAAATGTATTTTGTTATTATCATAAAGATGCTTTTTTTATCCCTGCCGTACCAAAACTTTTTGGTAACAGAATCGCCCCCACCGCCCGTAAGAAAGCCCCTATCACCGGTAGCTCAAACAGATAGGCTGCCGCCAGGAACGTTATTTTTCGCGGCCAAAAAGCTGCCAAAAGAAACCCATCCAGCAAGCTAGTATGATTAGCAACCACGATCACCCGCCCACTACTGGGGATATTTTCCTTCCCGGTTACTATAGGCCTCCCGTAGAGCCACAATAGCCCCTTGGAAATCACCTTAACCAAAGTATAGACCATCCCGCAGCTTCACAACCTTCTCCTATCGTGTTCTCTAGTCGCTGATCGATACATCCTCTATTTCCGTTCCCGGCTTCACTTTATACCATGCGGCGTACATGGTCGGCAAAACCAGCAGCGTCAACAGGGTAGCGGCAAAAAGCCCCCCGGCGATAGCCACTGCCATTGGTCCCCATAAAACACTGGTGGTCAATGGAATCATGCCCAGGATAGCCGCGGCCGCGGTTAGCACTATAGGACGAAATCTCTGCACCGCCGCATGTATTATGGCATCCCAGGTAGACTCTCCAGCCTTGAGCTGCTGTTCTATCTGGTCAATTAAGATGATAGAATTGCGGATGATAATTCCCGCCAACGCTAGAATCCCGCAATATACCACAAAACACAGGGGCTGCCGGGTAAGCAGAAGGATGGGAGCCACCCCAATCATCCCTAAAGGGGCGGTCAGCAGGGTCAGTATCATTTTCGGCATGCTCCTAAGCTGCAGCATCAGTAGGATGACTATCACAATTATCATCAAGGGGACCTGCTTAACCAGATTAGCGATGGCCAGATCAGCCATCTCCTTGATCCCCCCGACCTCGATGGTGTATCCGAGCGGCAGTCCCTCACGTATCCCTTTAAGGCTGTCGTAAACCCGCTTGGTCGCATCTATGTCTGTGATACCAGATCCCGCCTTCGCCTGAACGGTGATAGACGGTTTTAAATCGCGCCGTCCCAGTAGACCTTCTTCAGCACCGTAGCTGATCCTGGCCACCTGGTCTAAAGGAACAAACTGGCCGCTTCCGGTCGGAATGTTTAAGTCTTTAATCCCAGTTAGATTGGCCCGGTTCATCGCGTCGAGTCGGAACACCATGCTGACCGTCCGGTCTTTTTCTCTATACTCAGATATCGGAGCGCCGGAAAGCTGCGACTGCAGGGTTGAGGCCAAGCTTTGACTGTTAACTCCCAGCATCCTGGCCTTATCCTGATCAACCTCCAAATGTATTACCTTGCTCTTTTCACTCCAGTCAAGGTTTACGTCATTGAGATAGGGCTGGGATACCATAACCGACTCGACCTGCTTGGCGATCTCCCGCACCTTGCCTTCATCCTCGCCGGTGACCCGCAGCATCACTGGATAATTGAACATCGGAGCGGTTTGGAGCATTCTAACCTGCCCAAGAACAGATGGAAACTGTTGAGATAAAGTTTCATTGATTTTATTACAGAGTCGGTCACGGGCATCGACATCCCTGGATACAATCATGAATTGAGCTATACTGGAATCGGGGACCGAAGGAAAAAAGGTTATCAAAAACCGCGGCGCTCCCTGCCCCACATAATAGCTGTAATTTACGATATCAGGATCACCCTCCAGGGTCTGGGCGAATTTATTGGCTTCTGCATCCGCGGCTTGTATAGAAGCTCCTTCCGGCAACTTCATATCAACAATGATTTCCGGCCTGGACGGTGGCGGGAAAAAATCATTTTTAAGCAATGTCATCAGCAAAATAGAACCGAGAAAAGCCGCCAGGGTCAGAGCCAGGACCAGTTTGCGGTGATTTAAACACCAGATGAGGATCTGCTTGAATAAGCGGTAAAACTTTGTATCATATAGATCGAAGGAACGTTCGTGAGTCGCCGGTTTGACCTTGATCAAATGATATCCCATCAGGGGAGTGGCAGTGCCGGCCACCACCCAGGATATAAGCAAAGCCATGGCTACCACCAGGAACATGCTGCCCAACAGCTCGCCCACCGATCCTTTGGTAAGCCCCATGGGAATAAAGCCGGCACTGGTAATCAGCGCCCCGGTCAACCGGGGACCCGCCGTGGATGCGAAAGCGAAACTGGCTGATCTTCCGCGATCCCACCCTTGTTCCAGTTTCACCTTCATCGACTCCACGACAATAATGGCGTCATCGACTAGCAATCCCAGGGCCACGATCAAAGCTCCCAGCGAAACCTTGTGTAGATCGATACCAGTGGTTTTCATCCCAATTAGAACCCCGGCGATCACCAGGGGAATACATAAAGCCACCACTATCCCGGTGCGCATTCCCAGGCTCAGGAAGCATACCAGGAGAACGATAGCAATGGCGATAATTAAGGTTATAACGAATTCGTTAATCGCTTCCTTTACCACCGCGGGTTGATCCGCCACTCGGTTTAACTCCATACCCAGCGGCAGGTCCTGATTGATCTTAGCGATGTTCTCGTTCAGATCTTTTTCCAGGTTTAAAATGTTCCCTCCTTCTTCCATGGATATGGCCAATCCGACCGCCGGTTGGCCATTAAAATACATTTTCGGTTCCGGGGGGTCGGCGTATCCCCGCTTCACAGTGGCGATATCACCCAACCGGAAGGTGCCGCTGCTGGCGTTAACCGGCATATTACGGATGCTGTCAACATCGTCAAACATGCCGGATACGCGTAAATAAACTCTATCAGAAGAAGTCTCGATCATCCCTGAGGGGGTCATGGCGTTTTGCGCCTGCAGAGAAGCGATGATCGAGTTAGGGTTTATCCCCAGTTTGGAAAGCTTGCTGCTCTCCATTTCTATGTAGATTTTTTCGGGCTGCACCCCGATAAGTTCCACTTTTTTTACATCATTAACCCCCAACAGAGTTCGGCGTATCCGTTCCGCCTCCGCTCTCATGTCTTCATATGTAAAACCATCCGAAGTAAGCGCATAGATTGAGCCAAAGACATCCGCATAATCATCGTTAAAATATGGCCCTACCACCCCTGACGGCAGTGTATCCTTGATGTCGAGAACTGAGTTGCGGACCTTGAACCAGGTCGGTTGGAGCTGATCCTTGCCGACCTCGACCTTCAAGTTGACATAGATGACCGACTGTCCAGGCGTCGAATAACTCTGCAGATAATCGAGCCCGGGCGTGTTCTGGAGCTGCTTTTCTATCTTGTCGGTGACCTGTTCTTCAACCTGCTGGGCGCTTGCGCCTGGCCAGGCAGTTGAAACCACCATCTGTCGGATCACATAATCCGGATACTCCATCCTTCCCAGGCTCTGGTAAGAGTAGGCACCCACAATAAACGCCAGAATGATAAAAAAATAAATCACCGACTTGTTTTCCAGCGCCCATTCGGTTAAGTTAAAATTCTTCATGACGCTACCTCACAGACAGAGTTAATTAACAAAAATCGCTGTTATTAATCGAAACTCCCTTAATAAGGAGTGTCCCCGAGACGAACCTTTTGCCCCTCCTTCAGTTTATGTACACCCGCAGTAACCACAATATCCCCTTCTTTAAGGCCCTCGATCACCTGCACCTGGTTGTCGCCAAACGCACCGACTTTAACCGATCTCAGGTTTGCGACGCCATCATTCACTACCCATACCGAAGGCGTGTCTCCCGTCTGGTAAATCGCCGCCAGTGGAAGGAAAACCGCCGCCTTATCCCTTTGATTGACTACCATAACCGAAGCGGTCATCCCCAGCTTCAACTGGGGTGGGGCGTCTAACAGGCTCACGCGTATCTTATATGTGCGGGTCGTGCTGTCGGCCATCGGCGCCACCTCTCTCAGCTGGCCATTCAAAACGACATCCGGAAGCGCCCAGAATGTAACTTTTATCTGCCGGGCGTTGCAGATCTCTTCCAGGCGGTTCTCCGGGATATTGATTTCTATCTCCTTTTCGCCATCCTGCACCAGAGTCACCACCGTCTGACCAGCCCCAACAATCTGCCCGATCTCGGCATTAACGCTCGCCACAACCCCGGCGTTATCTGAGTATAACCGGCAGTAGTTTAATTTGTTGCTGCTGCCTTCATACTGGGCCTGGGCCTGGCGGAACAAGGCCTCGGAAGTATCAGCGGCGTTTTTTATCCGATCGTAATCCGCTTGGCTGACTGCTTTATTTGCATACAGCTGTTCGTAACGGGCCAGGTTTTCTTTCGCTAGACTATATTGCGATTCGGCTGCGGAAACCTGAGCTTCCAAGCTGTCGACTTCTTTTTGAATGTCTTGCGGGTCTAACTGCATGATGATCTCGCCCGGTTTGACTGCACTGCCGAGGTCGACATAACGACCGATGACCTTGCCGCCCACCTGAAAAGCCAGATGGTTTTCATGGCGGCCCTTTACCACCCCTGAATAGGAATAGCTTTGCTCCGGCCCAATATTCTTTACAACCGTAGAGCGCACCAGCGGTATAGCTTCCGCTTCCTCAATATGGACATAACTTTTTAACATCAGGCCCGCCACCAGAGCGATCGCCAAAATCCCTACCACCGTATAACATATCAGTCGGTTTCTTCGGCTCAAGGATTATTCACCTCCAAAATTCCCACAACCGCCAAACCATTGGTACCAATCTGGTTACATTGGTACCGCCAAAAAAAACACGTGTTTCACAGTTATCAATAAAGCCAACTGTTACACAGAAAAGGCATCCGGTTAGTCTTTTTATCCGGTTCGACCAGTCCGTTGAGCAGTATATCGACCATGATTGATGTCGCTTCTTTTGGAATAAGATTATTTTGGCTCATGTATTTATAGTTGGATAGCTGGTCGGATATGCCATTAAATATCATCTTGATGACAGCCGGGTCCACAGGTCTAAAATACTTGGCCTCAACCCCTTTACGTATAATCTCTTCGATCAGGTCCCATTCTTCATCGCGAAAACGGTTGATTTTTTCCCTTTCCTCCGGCAGGTAGCGCATAATATCATCCAGGATGCGTGACATCAACGGGTCGTATCTTTTTAAGGGGTAGATGACTTGAAACTGCTTAATTTTTTCGGCCATTGAAAGCCCGTCATCTTTTATAACAGCCATTCCCTGCTGGCGTATATCGTTCAAAAATTGGTCAACGATCGCCCCAATCAGTTCTTCCTTGGAGTCGAAGTATTCATACAGGGTACGCTTGCTGACAGCTAGTTTCTGTGCCAGGTCACTCATGGTAAACTTGATGCCTTGAACAGCCATCTCTTCAGTTGCCGTCATTAGAATCCGGTTTCGCAAAACTAATCACCCTCTGTCAGAAGCTAATGGTACTTAATTAGTTCCAATGGTACCATTGGCTTCTTCCCGTGTCAATAGAATTATTTATCCCTTAACCCTCAGTGCACGAGAAAAATAAGAAAGGGAATAAATAAACGAGACCGACATAATAGAATCGAATTAGATAAGATATTATAAGATATTGATATAATTATTCCACTAATAAATGATCCTAGAACCTGGAGTGACGATTTTGGATATTCTTAATTTGCCTGGTTTTAAAGTGCTTAAAACAGAAGAGAATCAGTACGATTATAGGACAACCACCGAGTTAACGGAAAAACCAGGTTGTTGCCCCCATTGCGGCAGCAAACCAAATTTGTATCTTCACGGAAGCCGTGAACAATTGGTTCGTGACACTAGTATCCACGGTAAAAGAGTGGGGATTCTTTTTTTACGTAAGCGTTATAAATGTCGTGAATGTGGGTCAACTTTCTATAAATCCGCACCTGCTATCGACAAAAAGCACGTTTCACTACGAGGCTGGTTGAATGTATTCAGCAACAGGCTTTGGGCCAGCCATTCCTTCATATTGCAGAAGAAATAGGCATTAGTCATACAATTGTACGCAAAATCTTTAATGAATTTGCAGAAAAGAAAGCAAGCGAGACTCGGCTGATTACCCTACTAGTTTTGGGAATTGACGAAATTCATGTTTCTAAGAAGCCCAGAGGCATCCTCTGAAATATCGAAGAAAATACTGTCGTAGAAATGTTGCCCAATCGCAATAAAGAAACAATCCTTGCGGCTTTACGTAAGTTCGATTCCAATAAGGTTGAAATTGTTGCAATAGATATGTGGAAGCCCTACCGGGATGCAATAATGCAAGTGTTGCCCGGCGCAACTGTAGTTGTAGATAAATTTAATGTTCTCCGCATGCGTCGGATGCAATGGAAAAAATACGGAAAGCCATACGCGATAAAACCCCAGACAAACAACGACGACAGTTAAAACGAGATAAGTTTATTCTTCTTAAAAACGGCAAAGAACTAACCATTCAAGAGCAGTTATTATGGAAGCCTGGTTAGGCACATTTCCAGCTTTAGAGAAGGCTTGGAATCTCAAGGAACAGTTATATCAAGTCTATTAGCCAAAAGACATAATTGAAGCAAAAGCAAGGTATCGGGAATGGAAATCAAAAATCACCCCAGAAGTAGCTCCTTTTAATGATGTAGCTAAAAAACTATTGATAATTGGCAAAGAGAAATATTCAATTACTTCTTACAGAGAATACACAAACGCTTACAGCGAAAGCATAAATAATCTCATACGATTGATTGAACGTACCGGAAGGGGTTATTCTTTTGAAGTCTTGCGATATAAAGTTTTGTTCGGAATAAAGCATAAAAAGATCCCTAAATATGATGACAATAAATAGAGTCGAACCATTTTATTTAAAGTTTTTTCTTTTCTCCATTATCATAAGTGTTAACTTTCTTGTTAGAAACATAATTTAAGGGCGCTTGTACCCTAACAATCTGCGAAAGTGCCGGTTCCAAGCGGATTCCAAGGCATGGGATATTAGATTAGATGTTATTTTCAGCGTTTATATAAGGTGTCATCATTTTGATGATTTCGGCAAGGGTGCGGCCGGTTCCGCTCTCTCTTTTTTGTGCCTGTCATATGACTGACCCTCAGGCCGGATCGTCCTGTACCCTTCTGGCACGCCAATCTTCCGGCTAATTTCCTCCATATCACGCGACCATTCAAGTGTTACCAGCGGCAGCCCGGCCCCGCCTCTTATGGAGCATACAAAGTCATGCACCGCATTCCTGCACGAAGCGGAAACGCCCTTTTCGGCAATATATACGCCAAAAATGTTGCCATAAGAGATGGCGCGGCGGACATATTCCGTGGAGGTCGCTTCTGAGAAGGTGCTTTCATCATAGTTTGTATGAAAACCATAAAAACAACGGTTGTTTTTAAGAATATGAAAAGCTTTGAGGCAACTTTCATCAGTAAGGCTTGCATCTGTTGCTTGTACAGAAACCATAGTATTATGCAGTTTACTAAGAGCTTCAGCAGTTTGATCCGTAATTAAGTCGGGAAATACTTTGAATACAAATAAGCATTCATCAAATCGCTTTGCTATTTCACATAAAGCGATGATGTTGCTTGCTTCATGGAAGCAGAAGATATAGCTGTAAATACCCATATCCCGCCCTTCCCTTATGAAATGCTCCATCTGATGAAAAAAATCTGAACCGGATTCGTAAACATCAAAAATCAGAAGCCATGGAAGAGACCCCCCAAAATAATCCTGTCTTTTTTTCAGCTTATTAGCCCCATATATCAGGCTGCTGTATCCCAGATTCAGACCGACTTTTTTTATCGTATCGTTGTTAACATCGGAAATTATTCTTTTAACCAGCGAATTATAAGGATTCTTTGGATTGGTAATGACCTTTTTGGCGGCATCAAAAAAACATTTCTGATTTTCACTTGTTGAAAAAAGTAGGCCCAAATCAATCAGGTTTCTTATGCTGCGTCTTGTGTTGCTTTTCATATCTTCCATAGCCTTGCTGACAGCTATATTGATTGTCTGCCTTATCAGCCTATGCTGCAACTCCAACAGCAAACAACTCCCTTTTAAATAATAAAGTACATTATTTAATATACCCCAAAGCGGAGATGTGCTCTATTGACAGATATTTGCTTGTGTAAAGTTTCTTTACACAAGCTGTTTTTGTCTAATTACTCAAAATATGCTCTATGCTACACTTCATCATAGATTAATTTGATTGGGGGCTGTATCATGAACAAAATTATCGGGTCTACAGGGATGAAGCTGGCATATGCCTACTTAAATTCCAATCCTGAAAGGAATGTGCCAAAACTCATGGATTGGGTAGATCGTATGGCTATAAACAATACAATGGAAGGTCAGCGCAAGGCGATCCGTAAGATCATCGAAGATAAGGACAACAACTGGTATAAGCTGATTCTCAGTATGTGGACAGATGTTGATCCCGGGGTGCGGAAGGCGTTTTTCAATAATTTCGTATTAAATGAAAACTTCATCGGATGGCCCATACAGGAGAAAAACCGGGAAAAGTACGGCTGTAACATACCATGGGCAATCCTGATGGACCCCACCTCAGCCTGCAACCTCAAATGCACAGGCTGCTGGGCGGCGGAGTACGGCAATAAAATGTCTATAAGCTATGAAATACTGGATAGCATCATTCAGCAGGGTAAGGAACTTGGGGTATATTTTTTCCTCTATTCCGGCGGAGAGCCGCTTGTACGAAAGGCGGATATTATACGTCTTTGTAAAAAACATAGCGATTGTCAGTTCCTGGCGTTCACGAACGGCACGCTGATTGACGAGGCGTTTGCCGACGAAATGCTGCGCGTCAGGAATTTTGTACCGGCCCTCAGCATCGAGGGATTTGAGGACGCCACGGACTCCCGTCGCGGCAAAGGCACTTATCAGGCGGTCATACACGCTATGGATATCCTCCGGCGGAAAAAACTCATATTCGGCGCTTCTCTCTGCTATACGCGCGATAACACCGAGGTGATCGGCAGCGAAGAATTTTTCGATTTCCTGATCGACAAAGGGGTGAAATTCGCGTGGTTCTTCACCTATATGCCGGTGGGCGCGGATACGACGCCTGATTTACTGGTAACCGCCGAGCAGCGTGAGTTTATGTACCGCCAGATCCGTCACTTCCGCGGAACTAAGCCTCTGTTCACCTTGGATTTCTGGAATGACGGCGAATATGCAGGCGGCTGTATCGCTGGCGGGCGCAGGTATCTGCATATCAACGCTAACGGGGATATCGAACCATGCGCGTTCATCCATTATTCGGATTCCAATATTCATGAAAAAACGCTTCTTAAGGCGCTGCAGTCCCCTCTGTTCACACAGTACCACAGGAACCAGCCCTTTAACGACAACCACCTGCGGCCCTGCCCTCTTCTGGACAATCCGGGCAGACTGACGGCGATGGTGGAGGCATCCGGTGCGGCCTCGACGGATTTCGTCAAACCGGAGGACGTACACAGCTTGAGCGGTAAGTGTGTGAATGCCGCTAAAAAATGGGCTGTGACTGCGGAAAGGCTGTGGGGTGAATCACACAACTACGCCGGTTGCGCGCAATGCGGTGATGAGGCTCGAAAGGCCATTGGTTGAAAAAAACCGGCGCTTTCCTCCAGCCGGGAGACTCATTCTGGCGTGCGCTTGCCATAAAAGCGGCTGCCGTGGCGCAGGGGGCTTGCTATGAGCGATTTTATTATTTTCACTGATGCCGCATCGGACCTTCCGACAGAGTTGATTGAAACCCATGGAATTTCTGTTTTACCCATGTATTTTGAAATAGATGGTAGAAGCTACCGTCATTATCCTGACGGCAGAGAACTCGGATATTCTAGGTTTTATCAGATACTTCGCTCCGGCATCATGGCTAAAACATCGTTGGTTAACAGTTTGGAGTACCTGAACTATTTTGAACCTGTATTAAAACGCGGTCTGGATATCCTCTACATATCTCTTTCTTCGGGGTTGAGCGGCACTTATCAATCCTCAGTAATAGCCGCGAAGGAATTAATGGAAAGGTATCCTGAGCGAAAAGTATACTGCATTGACTCGCGTTGCGCCAGCGTAGGACAGGGTATGCTTGTGTACCACGCCGCGCTAAAAAAGTATGAGGGTTTAGATATAGACGAATTGAAGGATTGGGTAGTTCAAAATCGTGATCACCTGTGTCATTGGTTTACGGTGAATGACTTGAATTACTTAAAACGGGGCGGCAGGTTAAGTACTTCAGCAGCTATCGTCGGCACTATGCTTTCAGTGAAACCAATTCTTCATGTTGATAAAGATGGTCATCTCATCCTGAGAGGGAAAGTACGAGGACGCCGTAAGTCTCTAGTAGAGCTTGCCGAACATATGGAAAAATTCTGTGTTAGACCGGAGAAACAGACGATCTTTATCGGACATGGAGACTGCATTGATGATACAGGTATCCTTGCATCTATAATCAAGCAAAGATTTGCACTAAAGGATGTAGCTATCAGCTATGTCGGACCAATTATTGGAGCGCATACCGGACCTGAGGTGATGGTTTTGTGCTTCTTTGGCAGTGAAAAATAGTCTGAATAAAAGAGGATGAATTAATTGCTTATTTTAGCAAAATACTTTTTATGGTTTATTGTATATAGCTTTGTGGGATGGGCCTATGAATCCGCAATTTGCTCAATAAGTGAACTAAGCCTTGTAAATCGTGGGTTTTTGAATGGCCCGTTATGTCCGGTTTATGGTTTTGGAGCTTTAGCCTCCATATTTATTTTGGATATGAGAACAGACAATCTTTTTATTCTGTTTTTTTCCGGCATGCTTATAGCCTGTACGGTTGAATATATCACCGCGGTTTTGCTTGAAAAGCTGTTTAATGCGAAATGGTGGGATTATTCTAATTACCGTTTCAATATCCAAGGACGTGTCTGTCTTATAGGGGCCGTAGTTTTTGGTGTTCTCGCGGTGCTGCTTATCAAGTATATTCATCCGTTTGTCGGAGCTTTGATTGGCCAACTGCCTGTTTTGTGGCAGATTGTTTTATCAATCGTTATTTTTATTTTTCTCATACTGGATTTGTATATAACTGTGCGTCACCTTCTGGTTCTGAACAGCAGACTGAAAAAGATGCAATTGGCAATAAACCAATTTTTGAAGCAGTATGCACAACAGGCCGGAGAACTTAAAGAGTCTCTTATGAGCAAATTTGAAGAAAGTGAATTTTATAACGAGCGCATTAAAGCTTTAATTAGTCTAAGTCGGTTTCAGAATATAAGAATTATTAGGGCATTCCCAAGCTTACGATCCATCAACTATGATGATGCATGGCAAAAGCTTAAAAGCATTTTGTTAGGCTCTGATAGCAGGAATTAGAAATTTGCGTTTATAGATGTGCTTTAGAACCATGAAAAATTATATACAACACAGCGATATCGCATTGCTTAGAACGTAATTTTTATGCCTTTCTGTTAAAGCATTACCTCGCATATAGGCAGACGAGGTCTGATTGCCTATTCAGAAGTACCTTTTTTCTGTTTCATTTTGTACATAAGACATTCTTAAACGAACGAGGGGCTATACGCCCAAAGAGGAAACATAATATGAACTTACCAAACAAATTGACAATATTAAGAATGATATTGATACCAGTTTTTATTATTCTTTTAATGAAAGAGTATTATTACGTGTCGGGAATTCTCTTTATTGCAGCTTCTATTACAGATGCCCTGGATGGATATTTAGCAAGAAAATACAATCTCATTACGGATTTCGGCAAGACAATCGATCCTCTGGCTGATAAGCTTCTGATTACATCAGCTTTGATTTGTTTAGTGCAACTAGGCAATATTGCGGGATGGCTTGCCATAGTGATTCTGGCGCGAGAATTTATAATTACCAGCTTAAGATCTGTTGCGGCTAGAGAAGGCGTAATCATTGTTGCAGAAAGATCGGGAAAAATCAAAACAGTATTGCAAATGTTAGCCTTGTCGGTTATTTTGCTGCGCAATTGGCCTTTTTCAATTTTTACCGATTTACCTATCGGAGATTATTTACTTTGGCTTGCTGTAGGCATGACCTTGTATTCGGGAATTGACTATATTATAAAAAATAAAACATTACTTCTGCCAAAAAGTTCAAGAATGAAAAACAGCCCAATATTCAGCACTATAGCAAAAGAAAGCTGAATATAGGGCGTTTATTGATATACAACTATTGTATCAAGAAAAGGTAAAAATTTATAGCACGGCCTGCCTGATAACCCATCTAGCCAGAGCAGAGCCTATTTCATCGCCATAAAGATGCTTGATGCGGCCATGTTATCTAGGTGACACGGCCGGTATGCGCCGCAAAGCGAGGAGTGATTCTGGTGACAAAAACAACGATTGTCGGGGCCGGTAGTTGGGGCACGGCTTTATCATATTCATTGGCATCCAACAAAAAAAAAGTAACCCTCTGGGGCAGAGTAGAGGATGGAATCAATGAGGTAGCAGAAAGTAGGCAGAATCCCCGTTTCCTTCCCGGCGTTATTTTGCCGCAGGAAGTAGAAGTGTCCAACGATCTGGAGAAAGCCCTTGCCGGAGCAAAAAATGTTGTACTGGCTGTGCCCTCTCATATCGTACGGGAAGTAACGCATAAAATTGCCGGTTTTTTAGAGCCTGGCTGTATCGTTATCAACGTAGCCAAGGGGATTGAAACGGAGACCTTACTGCGCTTGTCTCAGGTGATTGAAGAAGAGCTCAGCGGTAAAAACACTCATATTTCTGTCTTATCCGGACCCAGTCATGCCGAAGAAGTCGGACGTGGCGTCCCCACAGCTGTAGTGGTGGGCGCTAAAACTCGCCAAGTAGCTGAAAAAGTACAAGATCTCTTTATGTCTCCGCTTTTTCGGGTCTATACAAACCCTGACCTGGTGGGAATCGAATTGGGTGCAGCTTTGAAAAATATCATCGCCTTGGCTGTTGGAATCACGGAAGGTCTGGGCTATGGTGATAATTCAAAAGCGGCACTGATCACTAGGGGTTTGGCGGAAATCGCCCGTTTAGGTGTGGCGGCCGGAGCGAACCCGCTGACCTTTGCAGGACTGACGGGTGTGGGTGACTTAATCGTAACTTGCACCAGCATGCACAGCCGTAATCATCGTGCTGGTATCCAGATTGGGCAAGGGGTTCCCCTGGATGTAGTCCTGGAGCGGATGGGTATGGTTGTGGAAGGTGTGAGAGCTACCCAGGCAGCTTATCGCATGAAGGATGTTTATCAGGTCGCGATGCCTATCTGCGAGGAAACATACAATGTCCTCTTTAATAAAAAAGACACCAAAGAAGCGGTCATGGATCTGATGCTACGTCAACGCACGCATGAGGTCGAAAAAATTGTGATGAATCCACCTTCTTAGCCAAGTGGATCAAGCTTTGACGTGTTTCTCGGATGTGCTGGCGTAAAAACCTCACTGTTGAATTATAAAGTAGCTAATTTATTGGAGGTAAATTCTGTGTCCTTGCAGGACTACAATTAGCTTTTATGCAAGATAACTGAATAATTGAGTGTTATGTCGAATGGGCGTAGGCTGCAAGGAAAACCTTGCAGCCTACGCCTTTTCATTGTCGTTTTTTGCTGGATGTAAAGGAAAAGCAATAGCTTTTGTTGTGAGAAGGAAGCCGTAATGTCGGAATAAGACAGCACTAAAAATTTATTTTCCCAAAACCCTGTATTTTGTCCTTCTCATTTCAATGTATAGGACGAGAGGAGATGAAACCATATGAAAAGGAGTGCTGAAACCTATAAGGCGGTAGAAAAAGCGTTTTGCGCCTACATAAAAATCGTAATAACCCGTTCGTCACGGGGATATTTCCGCGCCCAATACAAGTATTTCAGCAGGAGCATTTCTTTGGAGGAAGTAGAGGAAATCAACTTATGCGCCGAAGCGGACATAGACATCACCATTCCTATTTCCAATGGGGACAAGCTGGATGAATATATCGAAAATGAAATCCTTTCTGCTATTATCAGCACTCTCAATTCAAAGAACAAGCAATTGCTCTACCTGAAATATTACGAGAATAAGACCGACTATCAGCTTTCCCTCATTTTCGGCGTGACGCAGCAGAGCATTACCGAGCGCAAAAACCGGATTATGAAAAAGCTGAAAAATCGATTTCAGATATGAACCAGCCATCTTCTATCTAATCCGCGCACCGCCCTTTCCGTGAAAGCTTACCACTTTTACGGAAAGGAGGAAAGGGCATGCCGGAAATACTGGATTTAATCGAAGCGGCCCAGCATGGTAACGAGCGGGCAATGGAAACTCTTATTCGACAGTTTGAACCACTGATTATCGACAAATCCTGCCTGTTCGGAAAGCTGGACGAGGATTGCAGGCAGCATTTGACGTTGGAATTCATATTGGCGGTACACAACTTTGACCTGAAACGATTTGACTAATAAACTATAAGGCTTGCAGGAAATTTTTTTGCAAGCCTTGTTTTTTGCCCTGTATTTTTGGGGGCTTTTTTCAATGTATAGGGCGAGAGGGCAAGACAGCTTTCCCCTCACGGTCTTTGACAACTGAATAGGTGTCTTCCGGTACGTTCCCCGTATACCCTGAAAAGGGAAGCCAGATTGCAGGTACGCCAAGACCACCTGTCCGGCATCAGCCGGATCACAGCCAAGGTATCCATGCCGTCATGGACTAAATAAAGGTAAGGTGCGAGCGATCAATACCCGTGCAACAATAAATGTCGGCTGCATTTAAGGTGAAACATACGGAGGGATAATGATACTTCCGTCCAGCCACAGTCCGAGCGTGATAAAACCGTCGCAGGCAATGGGGATGGCCCGTCAGTATGGGGGGAGGTGAAATTCCTATGAGGACGATCAGCCGACGTCCGCCGGATAAGCCCGTAAAACGATAGAAGCAAAACAGAAATGCAGGTCAGGGGTGCGCACCTTGGTGCGAGATGTATGCGTATCCAATCATGGCGCGCCCTTGTTGCCTGCATTTTATTTCCCGAGCAGAAAGGGGCTGATACCTTGCTGAAAAGCAATGAAGCATATAAGCTGGTCTTTCGGGAATACCCGGATGTGGTCAGTGTGGAGCAAATGTGTGAAATGCTCGGCGGTATCAGCACAAAAACCGGATATCGCCTTTTGCGACAAAATCAGATCAAGCACTTTAAGATAGGCCGAACGTACAAAATTCCCAAGCTTCATATTTTTGAATACCTGGCGGTCGCGCAGGAATCCGATGCGTAAAACATCGCTCGCACCTTTGCAAGATATTTTGGAGCCTGCTACAATAAACCCGTCAATGGTAGGTGAATATGGACTGTTACTGATTTAAAGGAGGCAAGAATTCATGGTAACAGGACACCTGCGAGAAAAAAACGGCTATTTCCAGATGATCCTCACCTACAAGGATATGAACGGAAAGCGCCAAACCAAGTCCGTCAGCACGGGACTTCCCGTCAAGGGGAATAAAAAGCGCGCCGAAGCGATGCTTTGGAAAACCAGGCAAGAGTTTAATCCCGACACGGCGATGAGCGACAAAAACATGTTATTTGCCGACTTCCTGAACAAATGGCTGCAGGACGTTATCAACAGAGTGGACGCCGACACCTACGCCCTTTACGCGTACGACGCCAAAACCTTCATCATCCCTTACTTTAAGAACACCGACGTTACGGTGGCGAAAATAAAGCCGGGGGACATCGAAGGCTACTATCAGTACGAGAGAACAGAAAATCGCGCATTGAACACCGCCCTGCTCCAATATCATGAGGTCATCAAGGAAGCCTTGGCCTACGCCGTGGAGCTTGAACTGATCCGGGACAATCCGGCCGACAAGGTAAACCCGATCTCCGGGGAGGTGCGGATACTGTTTACCGACTTCCTGCTGGAATGGCTGGAGATGATCAAGCACAATGTGGAAATGACCACCTACGCCTCTTACGCTATGTGCATCAAGAGCCGAGTTATTCCTTATTTTAAGGACTTCAAGCTTACCTTGAAGGACGTGACGCCGAAGCACATCCAGGACTATTATCAGTACGAGCTGAATGAGAAAGGTTTAAGCGCCTGCACGGTGATCCACCGCCACGCCAACATTCGCAAGGCGTTGCAGTACGCTTTCAAGGTGGGCCTGATCGCCTTTAACCCCGCCGACCGGATCGAGCGGCCCAAAACCGCAAAATTCGTGGCCAGTATTTACGATGCCGGGGAATTGGAAGCCTTGTTCGCCGTCGTGAAAAACAAGCCGATAGAGTTGGCCGTTATCCTGGGCGCGTTTTACGGGTTGCGCCGCAGCGAGATCGTGGGGCTGAAATGGGACGCGATTGACTTTGGAAAAAAGACGCTGACCATCAAGCACACCGTAACCGAGGTAAGGGTGGACGGAAAAGTCATCATCGTGGAAAAGGACCGCGCCAAAACCAAGTCCAGCCACCGTACCCTGCCGCTGGTAGAACCCTTTGAAAAGCTTCTCCGGCGGCTGAAGGCGGAGCAGGAGCGCAATCAAAAAGTATGCGGAAAAGCCTATTGCCGGGAGTATCTCGGCTACATCTACGTGAATGAGCTGGGAGAACGGATCAAGCCGGGCTATATCACCCAGAATTTCGCGCTCACGCTGAAAAACCACGGTTTGAAGAAAATCCGTTTCCACGACCTGCGCCATAGCTGCGCCAGCCTGTTGTACGCCAACGGCGTCAGCCTGAAAGAGATCCAGGAGTGGTTGGGGCACAGCGATATTTCCACCACCTCCAACATCTACACCCACCTGGATTTCAGTTCCAAGGTCGCTTCGGCCAACGCCATCATCGGCGTATATCCCTCCTGACATCCCTCCAAATCGGGCGGAATGCCAGGTAAATAGGGAGATGAGGGCACTGCAAATATGCGCTAGAATGGTTCATGCGACGGTATGCCGGGCGGCAAACAGAAAGGTACCGCAAGAAAAGAAAAAGGCCCTCAAATCCGCTTATACCGCGGCTTTAAGAGCATTGACTTCTGGTGCCGATGGCCGGAGTCGAACCGGCATGGAGGTTATCCAACGGTTTTTGAGACCGCCGCGTCTGCCAATTCCGCCACATCGGCAAGTTTATTTCAATTTCCCTCTCCACATAATCCGCCTTTGGAATTTGGAGGGATATGGTGGAGGGATATGAAAAACCATAGAGGCTATTCGATTATCAAGAACTCAGCAACTACGCGGGTTCGGGAGCCGCCGACCGGTCGAAAAGGGCTCTTCACGCACTGGATTTTGAGACCGCCGCGTCTGCCAATTCCGCCACTTCGGCTGAAAAAACTGCAAAACAAGTATATCATCGCCCGGCACCGCTGTCAACGAGGTGCGCTGGCAGGACGGCGACCCTCTGGCGGTATTTTTATCCTGCGGACAATAGAGCGGATTAACTACGCAGTAACCGGAAATAAGCCTCCAACATAATATATTAAAGAATTCCACGTTTCTGTCTGAATGGAGGTTTATATAGTCATGAGGAGACTAAGCACCAAAGCCGAGCCAACCGAAGCGATGCCATCTAAGAAGATAAGAGCCCTTGGCAAGTCGGAGACGGGTGTGCCCTGGTGGCAGACGACGAAGGACGCCGAGCCCCTTCAGGACCTGACCGACACCGACGTCACGCCCAGTTCGGAAAGAAGATACGGTAGGCCGGCACCGCCGCCCCCGCCACCTCCCCCGGCGCGTCCAGTCCCGGTCCCGGTTCCTCCGGCGCCTCCGGCGCCTCCGGCGAGACCAGTACCGCGGCCGATTAAGCCGGTGCCGCAGCCTCCGGTGCTGCCGCCCATGGAAGAGATCATACCGCCGCCCAGGTCGAGGCCGGTGGTCCCGCCCGTGAGACGGCCGAGGGCGCCCCGGGAAGAAGAGATCATGCCGCCCCAGCCGGCGCCGGTTCCCTGCCCCCAGGTTCCTGAGGAGATGTCCCTTCTGCGGGAGTGCCTGATCCGGAAGACCAAGTCGATCGAGTTTTACCTGGAGCTGGCGGAAGACATGAAGTGCAGCCTGAGTGAATTCTTCCTCTGCAAGGCCAAGGACGAGGTAGTGCACTTCAAGCTGCTGCTGGGGATGCTGGGGCACCTCGACCCCGACCAGGCCGACGAACTGGAAAGCTCCGACCTGCAGGACTGCATGGTCATGGCGATGGACTTCTGCTGTCACCGTTCTCAGGAGATGTGGGGTGAGGAGCGCGCTCCGGAGCACCGTGGCTGGGAAGAAATGGACGACTGCGACGACGACGATGACGACGATGATGACGACGATGCTCCCGAAAATCGGCGGATGGCCATGAACCGGCCGTATCGGCGCTACATGCCCTACTACTTCTATCACAAGCCGTTTGAACCCGTTCCCAGCTATCGGGAAGACCTGGCGCGGGCGGTCAGGATGGAGGCCGACATGATAAGCTTCTACGAGGATGCGGTCTGCCAGGTCGACCACTGCGACATCCGCAACCTCCTGGCCTGCATCATCATGCACGAGAAGAAGGACCTGGCCCAGTTCAGCCAGCAGCTGATGAAGACCTTTCCCGATTCCTAAAATCGAATCCCACCCCTATTAATCGCCACCCGGTTAAAGACCGAGGTGGCTTTTGTTTTTTTCCTTAATTTATAAATAAAACAAGATAGTAGTATTAATGACCCTGCCTCTCATCTAAGCTATAATGATAGAAGCGGTCATGGCGCACCCCGGCGCCAGGATGGAGGAACCATGAGAAGCCTGGAATCGTCGCCCCTGAGAAGACTTCTGCTGCTGGCCCTGGTGCTGGCGGCGCTGACAGCGGGTATCTGGTATCACCTGAGGCCGGGCCCGGTCCTGGAGGCTGATCGGCCGGCCGTGGTGCATGAGCAGCCCGGTCGGGACGTCAGGCTCAACGCGGTGGGCGATATCATGCTGGGCCGCCACGTGGGCACCCTGATATCCAGGAATGGGGTCGCTTACCCGTTCGGGAAGCTGGCCGGCCCGATGGCGGACGCCGACTTCACCTTCGCCAACCTGGAAAGCCCGCTGTCACAGAGGGGGACGCCGCTGGAGGGGAAACCGGTGGAAGTGGTCTTCCGCGCCGACCCGGGGGCGATAGACTGCCTGCCCATGGCGGGGATCGATATCGTGAGCCTGGCCAACAACCATACCGTCGACTACGATTCACCCGCCCTGCTGGACACTATCGAGTTCTTAAAACAGGTCGGGATACGATCGGTGGGAGCGGGTATAGATATCCAGCAGGCCCGGCAGCCGGTGGTGCTGGAGAAGGACGGCCTGAAACTAGCCTTCCTGGCCTACACCGACCTGGCGGACATCTACTTCAGCGACCGGGACCGCCGGGCCCCCCGCGCGACCGCCAAGCGGCCGGGGGTGGCTCCCCTGGATGAGAAGATGATGCTGGAAGACGTGGCCCGGGCCCGCACCCTGGCCGATCGGGTGGTGGTCTCCCTGCACTGGGGGACCGAGTACCAGGGTATGCCTTCCAGCGGGCAGCAGGTCCTGGCGCACCGGCTGGTCGACGCGGGAGCGGACCTGATCATCGGCCATCACCCTCACTGGTTCCAGGGGGTGGAGGTTTACAAGGGCCGGGTTATAGCCTACAGCCTGGGCAACTTCGTCATGGACCAGAACTGGTCCAACGAGACGCGTGAGGGGCTGTTTCTTCAGGTGGATTTCATGCGGGACGGTACCCTGAAGGCCAGGGTCAGGCCCGTGTTTATAAACAATTCACAGCCGCAGTGGGTGGAGGGGGAACACCAGCAGCGACTCCTGAACCGGGTGGTCGCGTTCTCCTCGCGTTTAAACACCCGGGCGGCAGTGGATAAGGAGTGGGTCGAGTATGGCAGATAAGTTCATGGTACTGGACGGCAACAGCCTGGTGCACCGGGCCTTTCACGCGATCAACCCCCTGACCACCAGCCAGGGGGTGTCGACCAACGCGGTCTACGGCTTCACCAACATGCTGCTGAAGCTGATAGCGGAGGAGCAGCCCGACTACCTGGCGGTGGCCTTCGACAAGGCGCGGGTCACCTTCCGCCACGAGAAGTACGGCGAGTACAAGGCGCGCCGGGCCGCCACCCCCGAGGACCTGAGGCCGCAGTTCCCGCTGGTGAAGCGGGTCCTGGCGGCCATGCGGATTCCCGTCTTCGAGGCCGACGGCTACGAGGCCGACGACCTAATCGGTACCCTGGCCAAGCGGGCAGAGGAGGAAGGGCTTAAGACCACCGTCGTCACCGGCGACCGCGACACCCTGCAGCTGGTCAGCCCCACGGTCCAGGTCAAGCTGACCAAGCGGGGGATCAGCGAGATGGAGGACTACGATCCCGAAAAGCTCGCCGCCCGTTACGGCGGCCTGAAACCGGAGCAGATGATAGAGCTGAAGGCCCTGGTCGGGGACGCCTCCGACAACATCCCCGGGGTGCCCTCAGTCGGGGAAAAGACGGGAATCAAGCTGATCCAGGAGTTCCATACCGTGGACGAGCTGCTGCGGCGGGTGGACGAGGTCAAGCCCGAGCGGATGCGCGGCCTGATCCTGGAGCACCAGGAACGCCTGAAGATGAACAAGTGGCTGGTCACCCTGGTCCTGGATGTCCCGGTCTCCGCCAACTGGGAGGAGATACGCCTCACCGAACCCGACTACCCCCGGCTGATCGAGGTCTTCCGGGAGCTGGAGTTCCGCAGCCTGATCCAGAAGATGGCGGAGCGGATGAACCAGGCCGCTCCCGAGGGGACACCCACTCAGACGGAGATCGCGGGGGAGGAGCAGCGCGCCGGCCGGCTGCTGGCGCGGAAGGAAGAGCTGCAGGAATTCCTGGCCCCGGTAGCCGAATCCGCTGAGGAGTTATCGGTCTTCATCACGGCCAACCCCAAGGAACTGTATCAGCCGGGGCTGGGTATCGGGTTCTGCCGGAAAGACGGGGAGACCGCCGCTCTCTACCTGACCCCGGGGATGGAGGTCGACCCCTGGCTGAAGAACGTGCTGGAAGGCGGGAAGCCGGCCAAGGTCATATACGATGCCAAGGCGGCGCTGCTGCAGCTTAGAGGCTGGGGGGTGGAGCTTGACGGCGTGGCCGGGGATGTCCTGCTCGAAGCCTACCTGGACAACCCAGGTTACCCCAAGATGGGGCTCGACGACCTTTCCCACCAGCTCCTGAACCGCCTGATAGTACCCACCGAGGACCGCACTTGGGCGCTCTGCCGCCGGGCCGAGGCGGTCAGCGAACTGCACCGTTTCCTGGTCCCCCGCCTGAAAGAGGGGGGGCTGGAGGAGCTTTACTACCGGGTGGAGCTCCCCCTGGTGAGGGTCCTGGCGGAGATGGAGCACCGCGGGGTGGCTCTCGACGCCGAGCAGCTGGAGCAGATATCCCACGAGCTGGGAGAAAAGATAGAGGAACTGGTGATGCGGATACACTTCATGGCGGGAGAGGAGTTCAACATCAACTCCACCAAACAGCTCGGGCACATCCTGTTCGAAAAGCTGAAGCTCCCAGCGGTCAAGAAGACCAAGACCGGCTTTTCCACCGATGCCGAGGTCCTGGAGGAGCTGGGCTGGCAGCACGAGATAGTGGCCGAGATACTCGAATACCGGCAGCTGGTGAAGCTGAAGTCCACTTACGTAGACGGCATGAGGTCGCTGGTCAGCCCGGCCGACGGCCGGCTGCACACCACCTTCAACCAGGCCGTAACCGCCACCGGGCGGCTGAGCAGCACCGAGCCGAATCTGCAGAACATCCCCATCCGGCTGGAGGCGGGACGCCGGCTGCGCAAGTTCTTCGTCCCCTCGCAGCCTGGCTGGCTGATAGTGTCGGCTGACTACTCGCAGATCGACCTCAGGGCGCTGGCGCACATCTCGGGCGACGAGGAGCTGGTCCGGGCCTTCCACGAGGGGAGGGACATCCACACCCACACCGCCTCCGAGGTCTACGGGGTCCCCGAGGCGGGGGTCACTTCGGAGATGCGCCGGGCCGCCAAGGCGGTGAACTTCGGGATAGTCTACGGCATCTCCGACTACGGGCTGAGCCGCAACCTGGGGATAAGCCGCGCCGAAGCCAAGCGCTTTATTGACCGCTACCTGATGACCTATCCGGGGGTTCGCCGCTTCATGGAGGATATCGTCCGGCAGGCCCGGGACCAGGGATACGTCACCACCTTGTTGAACCGCCGCCGCTACCTGCCCGAGCTGTTCAGCAGCAACCGGACCGTGCGGGGGTTCGGGGAGAGGGCGGCGCTGAACACCCCCATCCAGGGGACCGCCTCCGACATCATCAAGGTGGCCATGCTGAAGGTCGAGGAGATGATCGAGCGGCAGGGGTTCAAGGCCCGCATGCTGCTGCAAGTTCACGACGAGCTGATCTTCGAGGCCCCTCCCGAGGAGCTGGCGGGACTGGCGGCAGGAGTGCGGGAGGCCATGGAGAGCGCGGTCGAGTTGAAGGTGCCGCTGGTGGCGGACCTGAAATACGGACCGAACTGGTACGACATGCAGCCGCTGCCGAGATGACGCAGAGGCATCAAGTGATAGATACGATAATAAACTATCAGGGGGGAAGAGCTTGCCAGAACTACCAGAAGTCGAGACCGTCCGCCGGTCGATAGCTCCCCACGCCGTAGGCCGGACCATCGAGCGGGTGAAGGTGAACCTCCCCGGCATGGTCAAGGGGTGCGAGATCACGTACCTGACCGACAACATCATCGGGAAGGAAATCAAGCGGATCGACCGCCGGGGCAAGTTCCTGCTGCTCAGGCTCAGCCAGGGATACACCCTGGTGGTGCACCTGGGCATGTCGGGGCGCTTCTACTACGCCGGCGAGGAGCCTTACGGGGGCTTTCCCAAGCACACCCACGTCCTGTTCCTCCTGAATGATGGAGGGTTCCTGGTCTACAACGACCCGCGCCGATTCGGGAGGATAAACCTGTGCCGGCAGCCCGAGAAGGAGGTCAGCGCCATCAGGCTGATGGGGCCCGAACCCCTGGGGAACTCCTGCACCATGGACTACCTGCGGGATGAGCTGAAAAAGCGCCGGGGGAAGATCAAGCAGCTGCTGCTGGACCAGAACCTGATCGCGGGGATAGGCAACATCTACGCCGACGAAATACTTTTCGACGCCTGCATCCACCCCGAACGCAGCGGCCAGTCACTCACCCCCCTGGAGACGGCTCGGCTGTTTCAGAGCATCCGGCGGGTCCTGAACCAGGGGGTCCGGCACCGCGGCACCACCATCAGCGACTACGTCGACGGTCGGGGGGTGCCGGGCGAGTTCCAGAAGCACCTCAAGGTCTACGGCCGGGAGGGAGAGCCCTGCTCGGTCTGCGCTTCGGAGATACAGAGGATTCGGGTGGCGGGGAGGAGCACCTACTTCTGCCCCGTGTGCCAGTGTTTGGAACAAGGAAAAGGGAGCGAAGGGGATTGAAGATCATCGGCCTCACCGGGGGCATCGCCAGCGGAAAAAGCACCGTCTCCCAGTACCTGAGGGAGCTGGGCGCGCACATCATCGACGCCGACATCGTGGCGCGGCAGATCGTGGAGCCGGGTGAACCCGCCTGGAGAGACATCATCGAGTACTTCGGCCCGGAGGTAAAGAGCCCCGACGGCCGGATCGACCGGGTCCGCCTGGGGGAGAAGGTCTTCGCCGACCCGGCGAGCCGGGAGGCCCTGAACCGGATGACCCACCCCCGGGTGCACCAGAGGACCCTGGAGATGATAGACGAGATACGCCGCGGCGATCCCGAGGGCGTGGTGGTGCTGGATGTGCCGCTGCTGATAGAATCGGGGATGGTCCCCATGGTGGACGAGGTCTGGCTGGTGGCGGTGGACGCCGAGACCCAGGTCGACCGGCTGGTGCGGAGAGACCCCCTGAACAAGGAACAGGCGGCGCTCAGAGTCAGGTCCCAGATGTCCCTGGAGGAAAAGAAGCGTTACGCCACGAGGATAATCGACAACCAGGGCACCGCCGAAGAGGCCCGGGCCCAGGTCAAAGAATACTGGACGGCACTGAAGAATGATAAATCATAAATACAAGAAAAGACTGCTGCGGCTGGGGGTGCTGCTGCTCCTGATAGCGGCAGCGCTACTGGTTTTGAACTCCCCCTGGTACCTGAGGCGGATGTACCCCTTCCCCTACCGGGAGATGATAATCCAGCACTCCCGGGAGTCGGGACTGGACCCACTGCTGGTGGCGGCGATGATCCAAAAGGAGAGCGGGTTCGATCCCGGGGCGGTGTCCAAAAAGGGGGCCATCGGGCTGATGCAGGTCATGCCCGACACCGGATGCTGGGTCGCGGGGAAGCTGGGCGTCAATGGGTACACCCCCGAGATGCTGACCAACCCCGACTTCAACCTGCGCGTCGGGTGCTGGTACCTGCGCTACCTGGGAGGGGAGTACCAGGGAGACTGGGTGCGGGTCCTGGCGGCGTACAACGCGGGTATTGGGAACGTGCAGCAGTGGATGGCGAACGGAACCTGGACCGGGACCTGGGAGACCCGCAATGCCATACCCTTTATCCAGACCCGGACCTACCTGGCGGAGGTGGCCGTCAAGTACTCCATGTACGACCGCATCTACCGATGCGAGGTGGGCGGAGTCCCGGCGGTGTTCCCGTAGAACTTTGGTCAGGTCCGGTCATATAACCTATCGAGGATATAGGTATAAAGATACATTCCCCAAATGCAAATTGATGAAGAAATAAAGAACCAGCCTTCTTTGTATATTATCAGGTCAAGTCTCGCCGCGATAAGAAAAGCGACATAGATAACAAATATCACCGGAATCCTCCAGCTCCATTTGATGTTCGAAAAATATATCGTCATTATTATAACTCCAAGGAGCAGCAAATTTATCGCAGCCAGAACCACAAGACTCTGTTCTTTTTCCGGAAGAAAGGTTTCGCTGAATACCCGGACGCCGATCAACCTTTGAACCCAAACTATAGAGTGTTCGTGCAGGGTCACCAGTCCAAAGAAGATATACAGGTAACGCAAAAAACGCCTGATGTGTTTTGAGCTTTCCTTGTATATTTTTTTTGTTATCCCAAAAAACAGCAGAAGCCCTACAACAGTCATCCAGGTCTGATACCAGTTGTGCTGAAATATGCCCAGTTTAATGAACAATTCTTCAATGACCCCATAGGTTGCCGCAAGAATAATAAACCAGTAATATCTGAGATCGAAAACTGCAATAAGCAATGCTGTAGCGGATACTGAAAACTGTGAAAAAAGATTCCCGGCGATAGAATCATCCGGCGGAGATTGAGGAATGAGCATCGGAAAATATTTATAAGATTTAAAATACGCATATATGATCATTTCGTAGCAGAACGCCATTCCGCTTATAGTAAGATATAGTGCAAGCACGAGTTTGCGGGATTTCACTTTCAAAAAAATAACCGCGAGTTCTATTATGGTTGAAATCCCAAGGAGTATGAACCAAATGGTGTTGCTCCAGAATGTAGGACTCATAAGCCCCAAGCCCTCTATTTTTCGTGTTTGGTTTTTAATATGCCAAAGTACCGGTGTCAGTATGCAGCGAAGAAAGCTAGGCTACCGCCAAGGGCGGGAGTCGTAGTTGCACTTGCTTATTATCAGACAACTATGCCGCTGTCGCGTCATCACCGATGAGGGGGAATAGGTGTAATAGCACGTAAAATTTTAAGGGTAGAAAGTCCGGCTTATACTATCTGATAATGCGAAGAAAAAAGCCAGCTTTACGCTGACGTTCCCATAATCCTACCCCTCAAACACGACCCAGTGATCGCTGAGAGCTTTATCATCATTGGCTTATAGCCCATAAAATCTCTTCGTGATTCTCAATTAAAAAGCTTGATTTCGCCCCCAATACATCACCACCAAGCGAAAAACCAGCGGAGGTGGCGGTCAGGTACTCCATGTACAACTGTACCTATCGGGATGAGGTGGGAGATACTCCAGCGCTGTTTCCATAGATTATTTAAAACACAATATGATGCAGGCTGAATGTTAAAAGCGTAAATCTGATTAATAAACAGTATTATAGCTTATTTAATCCAAAATACTCCACGGACATAGACCCAGAGAGCAATTATCATTGAAAAAAATGGTAGAAAAAAATTACCTATGGGGTTAATATGAAGTGTGAGGGGGTAGGGAATATGAGCCATATTAATAAAGTCAATAAAAATGTAAGTAATAATTGGATAAAAAGGTTGAGGGGCAGGATTTATGTAAAAGCAATCATGGGAATGTTCCTCGCCGTGATGGTGCTGATGTATGCAACTCTCGTTCAAGCCGCCGTTGCGCCCGCGACTCCCACCGGGCTGGCGGTGACAGCGGCGGGAGACGGCCAGGTGTCTTTGAGCTGGAATGCCAACAGCGAGACAGATATCAAGTACTACTACCTGGCCTATATGCCCGACGGGGGCAGCTGGGGGAAGGTGACCACCAGCGGCGCCAGCGCCACCGTGACCGGCCTGACCAACGGCACCCGGTACACCTTTAAGATCAGGGTCTACAACAACAACAACCAGGTCTCGGGTTACTCGGGAACCGTTACGGCGACCCCTCAGGCCGCCGCCCCAACGGGACCACCCGCCACCCCGACCGGGCTGGCGGTGACAGCGGTGGGAGACGGCCAGGTGTCGTTAAGCTGGAATGCCAACAGCGAAACGGATATCAAGTACTACTACCTGGCCTATATGCCCGACGGGGGCAGCTGGGGGAAGGTGACCACCAGCGGCGCCAGCGCCACCGTGACCGGCCTGACCAACGGCACCCGGTACACCTTTAAGATCAGGGTCTACAACAACAACAACCAGGTCTCGGGTTACTCGGGAACCGTTACGGCGACCCCTCAGGCCGCCGCCCCAACGGGACCACCCGCCACCCCGACCGGGCTGGCGGTGACCGGGGTGGGAGACGGCCAGGTGTCTTTGAGTTGGAATGCCAACAGCGAAACGGACATAGCCCGCTACTACGTGGCATATCAGACCGCGGGGGGCAACTGGGTCACCAAGTACACCACCGGTACCAGCCTGACTGTCACCGGACTGACCAACGGCACGGTTTACTACTTCAAGGTCAAGGCCTACAGCAACAGCGGCAAGAGTTCACTGTACACTTCGACCGTGACAGCGACACCCAGGGCTGACATCGACCTGGTCGTACAAAGCATGGATAGCCCGGCTACCGGGATTGCCGGGACCGAAATCAGCATAAGCAATACAGTCACTAACCAGGGCAGCAGCAGCACCACCACTGTTTTCTATATCAGCTACTTCCTGTCCAGCGACAGCAGCATCGATGTCAACGACACCTATCTTGGGCAGCGGAGTATATCCGGACTGGCGGCGGGGGCTTCTGACGTCAACACCACCAGTGTGACCATCCCGGCCACCGTGGGGGGAGGCAGCTATTATGTCGGAGCCATCGCTGATATCAGCAACTTGGTGGCGGAGACCGACGAGTCCAACAACACCGGCTGCGACACCGGCCAGATAACGATAGCGGAACCGTTTATAGACCTGGTGGTCCAATCCATAGACGGCCCGGCCACCGCGGCCGCAGGGAACACGATCACAGTCAGTGACACCGTTAAAAACCAGGGCAACATCCCCACCACCGCATTCTATGTCCGATACTATCTGTCCAGTGACAGCATCATTGATGTCAGCGACACCTACCTGGGAGAGCGGACTGTATCCGGGCTGGCAGCGGGGGCTTCTGACACCAACACCACCAGCGTGACCATCCCAGCCACCGCGGCGGGGGGCAGCTACTATGTCGGGGCCATCGCCGACGCCACCAACCTGGTGGCAGAGTCCGACGAGGACAACAACACCGGCCACGATTCCGAACAGATAACGATAACGGAACTGTTTAAAGACCTGGTGGTACAATCCATCAACGGACCGAACACCGGGGCCGCCGGGTCCTCCATCAGCATCAGTGACACCGTCAAAAACCAGGGCAACGGCGCCACCAGTGCTTTCTTGGTTTACTACTACCTGTCCAGCGACAGCACCATCGATACCAGCGACACCTACCTGGGACAGCGGAGTGTATCCGGGCTGGCGGCGGGGGCTGCCAGCACCGCCACCACCAGCGTGACCATCCCGGCCGACACGGCGAGAGGGAGCTACTACCTGGGGGCCATCGTCGACGCCACCGGCCAAGTGGCGGAGTCAGACGAGGGCAACAACACCGGCTGCGAGACCGAACAGTTAGCAATACCCCTTCCAGACCTGGTAATACAGTCTGTAAACGGACCAGAAGATGCGATGCAGAGCGAAAGCATAAATATCTCCACAAGGGTATCAAACAATGGTGGTACGGCAGCAACCCAAACCTTTTATCTGAACTACTACCTCTCGATCGATACCACCATCGACGGTGATGACATCGCCTTGAATCCAACGGAAGCTGTAAACGGATTGGCTGCCGGAACATATAAAAACGTTAATGTCAGCAGGACCATCCCAAATTACGTACCCAACGGTTTATACTACCTGATAGCTGAAGCGGACAGAGATCAGGTGGTCGAAGAATCCAACGAAAACAACAACTCCGGGAGTGAGACCAACACGATTTATATAGGTACCCCGCAACCAGACCTGATCGTGAGTTATATCGACGGTGTCGTTGACGAAGAAGACTTCACAATCTCAATCAATAACGGCGTTCGCAACCAGGGCAACAGCGCCACCACCGAAACTTTCAGGGTAAATTACTACTTGTCTACTGACACAATCTTCGATGCCAGCGACACCTCCCTGGGATCTCGTACAGTATACGGGCTGTCGGCGGGGGGCTACAGCGGCGCCACTGCAGTCCTTGCCATCCCGGCAAATGTAGCGATAGGCAGCTACTACCTGGGGGCCAAAGTGGACGTCTATAATGATGTCTATGAATATAACGAAAACAACAACACTGGGTATAAAACCACACCTATCGCATTACCGAACAAGGACCTGATAGTGCTGAGCATCGATGGGGTCGGTACCGGGGCCAAAGGCGGCACGATTACCATCACTGATACCCTTAAAAACCAGGGCACTACTAAAGTCGACGACTTCTTCTACATCAAATACTACCTGTCGGCTGACACCATTATCACCAGTAGCGACTCCTACCTGGGGCAGCGGGATGAATACAGAACAATTAACCCTGGAGCGTCAAGTGTTCCGACGACCACAAGCGTAACCATCCCGACCAACATACCTGACGGAAGCTACTACATCGGGTCTATCGTCGACACAACCAATGTTGTCAGGGAGTCCAACGAAAACAACAACACCGGGTATGACGCCGCCCCGATTAACGTCGCTCCCCCATATGTAGACCTTGTCGTGCAGAGTATCGATGGACCCGCCAGTGGGGTCATAGGGAGCAAGATATATTTCACCGACACCGTCAAAAACCAGGGCAATACTGTCACCTCCCATTGGTTCGGTGTCTATTACTACCTGTCCAGCGACACCACTTTTGATTCCAGCGACACCTACCTGGGATCCAGGACGATAGATTCATTAGCTGGAGGGGCGGTAAGCACCGCCGCCACCGGCCTTACAGTCCCATCCACCATAACGGAAGGGCTCTACTACCTGGGGGCAATCGTCGACCGGACCGACATTATCGACGAATCCAACGAAAACAACAACACCAGGTACGATGTGACACTGATGCCAATCACCTTTGATGCGGTGGTACCCGTAACCGGGGTGACGCTCGACCGCCATGAGATGTCCTTAGAGGTTGGTGGAGCCAGCGTCGCCCTGACGGCGACCCTCGAACCATTATTAGCAACGAACCGAAACCTGACCTGGAGCACCACTAACGCATCGGTGGCGACCGTGGTCAACGGACTGGTGACCCCGGTGGGTTATGGAACCGCTGACATCACCGTGGCCACAGAAGACGGTGGTTTCAACGACAGCTGCCGGGTTTCGGTGTCACCCGACTATATTCTGCTGGCGCTGACCACTCCCGTACCGGGAGAGGGCAACAGCATATCGGTCGGGGGAGCGGTGAAGACCGGTAACGTCGATGTGGTAACCGGCACCAGTCTGGTGGTCTTGACCGGGACCAAGACCACGGCGCAGTCTGTGTCGGTGGGAGGGGCGGACGCAGCGGCGGTCACAATCGGAGGTTCAGATACCGCCCCAACCTTCAGCGTGGATACGCCTGATATCGCGGCTACCGGGGGCAGCAAGGTGTTTACCCTGACGGTCAGTGAGCCGGGGCGGGTGGATATCTTCTACACGATAACGGTGAGAGTAGCCTCGCCGCCGCAAGATACCGCTGATATTGTTATCGACTGTGACGAGCCGAACGTTAACGGCTGCAGTCAGGAGGGCTATGGCGGGGCGAACCGGACGGTCGTTATGACAGTGGTTACCGGGACAGACCTGGTAGTTTTCCACGCGGAAAAGACCGAGGCCCAGTCGATAACCATCGGGGGAACCGACGCCGCGGCGGTCACACCCGCTGGGGGGACCGACACCAGGCCAGTATTCAACGTTAACACGATCAGTATTTATGAAGGCGGCAGCAAGACATTCACCCTCACGGTCAGCGAAGCGGATCACCTGAGCATCGTCTACACCGTGACAGTTAATGTCATACCAAAAGGGCCGATAAACGACCTGACGGCAGTATATAACCCTGCCGACGGTTATGTAACCCTGCGCTTTTCGCCGCCTACCGGTGCATCGAGCGGGGTGGTCTGGGTAACTGACAATATTGATCAAGAGTGGAGATTCTTTACTAATGAAAACGTTGACCCAGATATAACCGGGAATGTATCCCAGACCGTGGTAGGAGGGTTCGCGAGAGGAAGAATATACCGACTGAAAGTCCAAATCATTGGAGGGTACCACGCGGGGTACTCGAACGAGGTCGAGTTCAGTACTGGGTCAGCCACCTCGAATATAGCGTTTTTATTGACCTCGCCGGTGGGCGGAACCAACGAATTAACTGGCGGAGGGGAATTTAAAACGGTCGATGTAAAGACGGTATTAGGGACATCGACGGTAGTTATCAGCGGGGTGAAAACGGCTCCTCAATTGATAACCATTGGTGGAACGAACGCATCGGTTGTTACTGCCGGGGGGACGGAAACCAACCCCACGTACACTGTGGACACCTCTGATATAACGAGCGGCGGCAGCAAGACCTTTACCCTTACGGTCAGTGAAGCGGATCACTTGGATATCGTCTATACCGTTCATGTGACTGTCTCTGAAGACATGACACCACTTTGATTCTCAGGACCGCTAACCGGAGACGCGGCGGTCGGAATGGTGTGGGTAACGTATACCCGAGCGGCTGCAGCGGCTGGAGAGAATACCGGGGGAACCAGATCGCGGGTTTGTCAAGGTCAGGCAACGGGAGGTTATCCTTTAAGATCACCACAGACAGCAAAGTAAAAAGGGGCTGTCGCACTAACAGCCATAAGAAAAGAACAAAAGACGGTGACTGGCAGTGCCAGAAGCCGTCTTTTGCCGTAAAATATAGTCGATGAAAACAAACATTTTACGGCCAGATTATACATCAACC
>JABLWZ010000020.1 GCA_013178275.1 Bacillota bacterium
TGCGGGCCAGCTTCTCCAGGTCGACGTCCGGGGCCGCGGGCTTGTTCCGCATGTGGACCTCCAGGATGGCCAACCGCTCCGAGTGGGAGGGGACGTCCACCCCGATGTGCCGGTCGAACCGGCCCGGCCGCAGCAGGGCGGGGTCCAGCATATCCAGACGGTTGGTGGCCCCGATGACCACCACGGTGCTGCTGGCGTTGAAGCCGTCCATCTCGACCAGCAGCTGGTTTAAGGTCCTATCCTTCTCTTCGTTGGAGCGGTCGTCGTTGGACCGCTTGCGGCCCACAGCGTCGATCTCGTCGATGAAGATGATGGCTTTTTCGTTCTTGCGGGCGCTGGCGAACAGTTCTCGCACCCGGCTGGCTCCTACCCCCACGTACTTCTCCAGGAACTCGGAACCGCTGGCTACGTGGAACGAGGCGTTGGATTCCCCGGCGAGGGCTCGGGCCAGGAGGGTCTTGCCGGTGCCCGGGGGTCCGTAGAGGATGATCCCGGTGGGCATCCTGGCCCCGATCTTCTTGTACTTCTCGGGGTTCTTCAGGAACTCCAGTATCTCCTGCAGTTCCTGCTTGACCTCCGTCAGGCCGGCCACATCGGTGAACCGGACCCTGGCCAGGTCCTCCTGGACCTCGGCCTCTTCCTTGGCCTTCTTCTCGGTCGCCTTATTGCTGTAGACAGCTCCTGCCGCGATAGTCCCAGCGAGCATGAACAGGGCGATGACAATCTTCATGGCCTGGGGCATCCCCGGCCCGGAGTAGCTTCTTTCGATATTGGAGAGGTAGTTCCAGTTCTCCAGGACCTTGGTGGTGGATGAATTCATCTCCACCTGCGCGTACCTTTTACTGCCGTCGGGATCGGTGATGGTGATGAGTCCCGAGGCATCGAGCGAGTGTGCGGCTTCGGGATCGACATCGTTCAGGAAGGTGTTCAGTTCATCGGAACTGGTGATCCGGGGCACCTCGGTCTCAGCCATAACCAAAGGGGCTAACCCTAATACGGTGAACACTACAACGACTAAAGCGAGTATTTTTTTCATATCGCACACACCCCTTTTGATACGGAAAACCGCGTAAACAATGCTACAATCCGGTAAAGGCAGAAGGGAATCCCAATAAAATTAATGCAAATGTCGTGCCGGAATATGTTCTTTTCACAATAGTTCAATAATCTGTTACCCGCCGGCTGATCGGGGAGAGGCCAGGTTTTGAGGGATGCCCCACGGTTTTTGAAAGATAAAAAGGGCAGCTGGACCGGGTAGAGGGAGGAATCGGCTGGATTTCGACCTTATCACACTTCAATCTCGGAAGGCAATAATACCAAGGGATTGGAGAACCGGTGGGATACCCCGCGGGGCAGATTATTTTAAGGGAAAAATCTGGAAAGGTGTATACAATGCCTTACACTTGTAAGGTTTATAAAGCAGGATGTATTTTCGGGTCAGCGGGATCGATAAGGGGATACACAAATTTGTGTCGCAATAAGGGATGAATGCAGAACAATAATAAGAAAAATAAAACCAGGGGCAGCTGCTAAGAGCGGCCTCTGGTTTGAATGGATCCAACCTCGTTTAGTTTATCAGGTCGAGGGTTTCGGCCTTAAACGAAGGAAGGGGATTTCTTTAAAACGTGGCGCCAGATACCGGTCCAGACCCCAGTAGTATGCCGCTGCACCTGCCCACAGCAGTACCCCCGCTTCGAGTATGAAGATGGGGTTGACGCTTACGCTGCCAGCCAGCAGGTAGTTGAAGTTCAGGAACATCCCCGCCAGTAAGGCCGCGGTAGTGAACCCTCCCAGGATCAGGGCGATGCCTATTAGCAGTTCCCCCCAGGCCACGCTGTAGCTGAAGAGCTTTACGTTGGGCAGGGCGATGTGCTGTATAAACCAGGCATACCACCACTGAACGTCGGGGTGCTGCCCCGAGGTTTTGGTCAGGGCGTTGTTTAAAAATCCTCCCACGGCAGTGCCGGCCCGGTCCCCGACCCATACCCCGGAACCTTCCCCAAAGACCTTTTCAAATCCTGATGTCAGCCAACTGTAGCCGAGGTACACCCGCAGCACGGTCCATGCTCCCCGGGCCCAGTTCGAGTTTTTCCAGTCCATGTTCATCCCTCCCTAGCAGAAACAGCGGGTCACTTCACGACTTCATAACCCGCGTCGTCTATGGCCTTTTCAAATTCTCCGGTCCCGACCCGGCCGGGTTCGAAAACCACCTTTACCGTGCCGGCTGCGAGGTCCACCGTGGCGTTTTCCACCCCGGCCAGCCCTTTCAGCGATTTTTCAACCGCCATCTTGCAGTGGTTGCAGGACATTCCTTTTACCTTCAATACCTGTTCCATTGAATACACCTCCATTTAGCTTAGTTTGCTGTTATCTGCTGATGAATAAACTATTCGGGTTAAACAATTCAAAACTCCTCTTTGGTCGCCGGCCGCCTTTGCTCCGTGATCACACCGCTTTCCCGGTATGGGGTACCGGGTCATCCTCGCCGAGAACCAGGCGTTTTTTCTGAGGGATGCCGATCAGCCTCAACCGGGAGCGGCTGCTTTCACACTCGGACATCACGGTCTGAATTGTGCTGTCGATATCGAGGGGTGGGGAGCCTGTCTTTTCCATCATCAGCATGAGAAACCGCAGTACCTCTTCCAGGCGCCTGAGGTCGACCGCGTCTCCTTTTTCCAGCTTATCTAAAGCCCGGGCGATTATCCCCTGCATCATCTGGGCCGTTCGGACCTCGGGTTTATCCCTGGTGGTCCTCATATACAACACCCCGCTTTATAGGAAGGCTTGATTATATTATAAACCATTCCGACAAGATTGGAAACAAAAAAATAGACATAACTAAAAGAGTACATATAAAAAATAATTATAATTATAAAAATATCGTGGATCAGATTAGTGGAGGAAAAGGGGGGCAGCAGGAAGCGGGCCAAACAAGTCGGCCCGCTCTGGAGATGATCAGGTTGTTTTTAGCGCCTGCGATTATTGTACCAGGACTGCCATTTTTCCGACTGGCTTTTTTTAATGTTTTCGATTTTTTGGCTCCAGTTAGAACGGCTCTTATCAAACCAGGATTTGTTGTTATCGTTGTCTTTATCGGAATCAGGGTCCTTCTTATCATTCTGGTCGCTTCCCCGGTTGTTCTTAGAGCCCTGATCCCAGGACTGTTGGCCGCGGCCCTGGTTTCGGTCGTCCCGTCTATCGTTTTGGTCAGAATCGTTCTTCTGGTCATCAGAGTCATCGTCCTTGTGCTGGCCGGCGCCGGGGTAGCCGCCCCGTGACTTTTTATCGTTATCGTTTTTATCGTTGTCGTTATCGTCGTCGTACGTTTTTTGCCAGCCGGCACCCTGATTCTTGTTGTTTTCCGGTTGGTTCCGCTTCGTCTGGTTGTTTACCTTCCCGGTGTTAAAGCCTTGATTCTTGGGGAGGTATTTTATCTTCTCGGGTGACCAGCTGCGATAGCCCAGGTCATTGAGCTGCTTTTCCTGGATCTTTTTGATTTCCTTCACCTCAGCCGGTTTCCCCTGGCTCTTGAGCTGTTCCTGGTACAGGAGGTAACGGCCGGTGCTGACCTTCTTTTCGCTGGCCTGCTGGCGCAGGGTGGGGTCCACCGGGGTGACCGAGAGTTCCGCCTCGACGTTGTTCTTGGCGATGCTCCGGGTGATGGTGTCCTCCACGGCCGCCTGGTCGATTACAGAGGCCGGGGCCTCCGGTTCGATATCAACCGTGACCAGGATCTCATTGGTCTTTTCGGGGTTGATGTAGTTCAGGGTCACCGCAGCGTCGATCAGGTTTTCGATGGCCTCGGTGACGGGTTTTCCCTTTACCGGCACCTGTTTCAGGAGGGCCTCCGCCTCGGGGTTGAAACTGGTGGCCCTGATCACCTCGCCTTTGCGGTCGACCGCCAGCTCCAGGCTGGGGTTGATGTCCAGAGAGACATAGGCGACCGCAACCGGGACAAAGGAGGAGTATGCCGTCCAGCCTATCAGGGCGATCAGCAGGCAGGCGACCAGGGCCAGCCGCCGCTGGTTGAAGAAAGGCTGGTAACGGGGCAGGGTAGCCTCTTCACCGGGATTCAGTTTACGGCCGTGTGGTTGGGCAGCTTCCACGAAATCGCCGTCCGGGGTCATCAGTATGCATCTGTTGCGATTCATTTCCACTACCAGGCCGGTCACTTTTTCGGACAACTTGGTTTCCTCCTTCTACTCCGGCATCCAGATATAGGTCTTGAGGTGGGGCAGTTCATCCTGATGGTGCAGTATGATCGAGACCGCGATTATATACTTTCGGCCTCTCTCCAGGGTCTTACGGTTTAACTGGTAGGATAACGCCAGCTCTTTCAGGGGCAGTCTTTTTTTCTCCAGCAGATGGCTCAACAGGGACGGGTCGCCTGCCAGTTTCAGGGCCGCCTGCTGACACATCAGCCGGGTCTCCCGGTGCTTTGGGCTTGCGGAGACCAGCTCTCGGAACTTTATGTCATACTGAGCCAGGATCTGGGACAGGCGGCTTATCTCTTCCGCTCTTTCCCGGGCCAGCTCTTTTTCCAGGTAATCCTCCCAGGCTGCCCGGGATTCTATACTATAAGAGATACTGTTTTCAGCCGGATCGGAGGAGAGCAACACCTGGTCTCGCTTCTGTCTCTGCTCCTGCCGCCAGTAGTCGTACAGCCGGCTCTTAATAACCAGTCGGGCGAAACTGGGGAAGGGGACCTTGCGGGATGGTTCGAAGGCGTCGATGGATTCGTTGAATCCCAGCCATGCGACGCTCAACTCATCGTCCACATCCCACTGCAGGTGTCGATTAGCTATGCTGATAGCCTGCCTCAGCACAAATGGCTTGTACTGGGCTAATAGCTGTTCCCGGGCTTCCTGGTTTCCTGTGCGCGCGGCAGCCAGGAGAGCATCCAGGTCCTGATCCATAGTGCACCTCTTTGTTTGGGACCCCTTATCTAGTGATTACGTTAGATAGGAGTATTTTTAGGGGGTAATCTGGTCCCTTGCTCTAACTATTATAATAACGCAATATCCATCACCTCAGGGACTGCTGGGTATAATTTCATCGCTTAACGTTGGGCCATCGAAGAGGACAGGGGTTTTGGGCCTCCCGGATCAGTGTTAAAAATATTTGAACTTTTGGCATAATTCTACCTACTTTTTTATACCAACCCCTTTTGCTGAGGTGCGACCGGAGAGTATAATGTAGTTAGTTACTTTTTGAACTTTTGGAATTTCGCTGATGGGAGGCCGGAGGTCCAGCTGCCGGGTAAGGTATAGGGGGTCGGTAGTATTGATGACCAGGGAGGAAGCCCTGAGGATCATCCATAAAAGATACATTACTCCCCGGGAAGCTACCAGCCAATACCTGAGATGGAAGAGCGAATGTGAAAGAAAGGCCAAAGACTTAAAAAGCCCATGGAACAATGAACTGTGCACCCTGGAAGAGCGCCAGTGGTTCAAAGAGTATGACCTTAGAAAACTGGAAGCTTTTTGGATACTGTCCGATCAGTTTAAGCCCGGCCAGCCAGCGCCGATGATCCAGGATGAGACCTTGGAGGATGCGGAGCCCGACTGCCCGATAGCCCCACTGCTGCGGAAGCTGTACCAGGACGAGATAAGGCTGTTGGAGATCGGCACCAGTATGACCATCTGTCGGGTAATCTGTCCCAAGGTGCTGGGTATCAGAATGGAGAATCGGGACGGCTCCTGCCGGTTGAAACTGCGTCTGATAGGAGAGGAGAAGATTCCTTTTTAGCGGTTGACGGTGAAAAAGGAGAGGCGAAATGGACGACACCCAGGCGAACACGCCCGAGGTTATCGCGGACAATATCGAGTCTATCGCCGCCGGCCTTAAGCGGGCCTACCCTCAGTATTACGAAGAGCTGATGAACCTGGCCGCCAAAACCCGAGAGAAGAACTGGCAGCTGGTTTCTTTGGGCAATGTGATCAATAAGATTGCCCAACTGCGGAAGTCTTCTCTTTCCAGGGCCCGGGAACCGGGGGTAAGCCCGGTGGAACGTGCGTATTTTATGGCGGAGGCTAATACCTACAACGTGGCTTTGGATATCATGGCGGATGAGTTTGGACGCGAGGTGATCTGGAGGCTGGTCGAATAACACTGGTTTTAGGGTTTCCTTTTGTTCCTGGCGGGAGTGGGGTCTGTGGACCCGGCTCTTTTTTTTATCTGGGTTTTGTCCAGGTACATCCTCTGGTCAGCGATCTTTATCAGCTGATAGGGGTCAAGGCCGTCGGAGGGGAAATGGGCGAAACCGAGGCTGATCCCCGACTGGATGGGAAGTCCCAGTTCCTTGATGCTGGACTTGATGCTGCTGAAGGTTGCGATAAAGGACTCTTTTTTGGGGGAACTAGGAATCAGGGCAAGGAATTCGTCTCCCCCGATACGTCCGAGGTGGGACCCGGGGAAGGCGTCCTTCAGTATCTTGGCTGACTGCAGCAGGAATTCGTCTCCCATCAGGTGTCCGTAACTGTCGTTTAAGGTCTTGAGGCCGTCCAGGTCCGCCAGCACCAGTGTGAAGGCGTCGCGGCCCTTGATCATTTTTTCCAATAAGTCGTAAATTTTTCCCCGGTTGTAGAGCCCGGTCAGAGGGTCGATAGTGGCCTCGGAGGTCAAACGGTTGATCAGGTCGATGGTGCCTTGGGCCCAACCCAGAAGCCCCAGGGTGCCCAGGGCCAGGGCCAGGGCGAACAGGACGCCCCGCATCTGGTCTATCCAGCCGGGAAACCCGGGAATAACGCTGGTCAAACTGGCCAGGACTGACAGGAGGGCCCCGCCGGTCAGCAGCTTTTGATAGGCGGGTCGGTGCAGGTATTGGTGGGTCTTGTTTTGAAGGTAAACGAATACCATGAACCATACGATAAGGGTCAGGCTCAGTAATACGTCTTGGCCGTGGTCCATGATAACGCTGTAATCCAACGATTAAAACACCCACCCTTTTAGTGTTTCTTAATCTCTAATTTAGTATATCTAAGGCCTATTCTCAATGGTTGGAGGAAAAAATTAATTTTATGAATAATCCCGGGTGCTGTTTCTCATACTAAGATTGTTTGTACGGGTAACATTCCGTATAAATGGGGAAAGACCGATAGAGTCATCGGCCTTTCGGTATATTCAGTTTTGGGTGCTCCATTTACCGTGAACCGCCAGACTGTAGGGTTGCACCAGACCGGTGGTCCTGGCCGGCCGATGAGGCCAGAGAGGTGGTAATGCCAGCGTTCTGAGCCATCTGGTTCTGCGCCAGCTCGACCATCTTTTTGGTCATGTAACCACCCACCGCCCCGTTCTGACGGGAGGTCAGGCTGCCGAGGTCGCCCTGCGCGTAAGCGGGCCCCAATCCGATTTCATTGGCCACTTCGAACTTGAACTTGTTGAGTGCGCCTCGTGCTCCAGGTACAACTGAACTGTTTCTGGGCATTTTCTACATTCCTCCTTTCGATTGGGTTGATGGTTGGAATCTAGAGGAGCCTTGGTTTCTGCCAGATCATAGGACGCTTTTGAAGAGCTAAACATTTTTTTGCTCTTTCTTTTTTTAGTATTTCATCTTGTACCGGCTTATATCCGAGTTACATTTTGGTTAAAATAGATAGGTTAAACTGCCTGATTTATTAATGGCATTATTTTTTCCGGAGATTTTTTTTATTTATTTTCTACACCCGGTGCCGGCCGGAGGGTCAATCCCCGGGCGTGAAGTCCTCGTAGATCATGCCGTCTTTTCCCCGCTCGGTGGGGATGTCGTCTATTATATCCACTGTACCGCCTTCTTCCTCCCATTTGTCCATCCGCACGATCTCCTGAGCGTTCATTGTCATCGGGGTGTCGGAACTGGTGCCGAACTGGGCCACCGACTGCCAGGAGTCCTCCCGATCGAACCCGACCTTATCGTCGTCCCACTGGTCCGCCTTGAGCGGCAGCCGCTTCATAACCTCCTCCTCGATAGGACGGCTGGAACCGCCTAGGTTTCTGTCATCCCGGGCCTTACATTCGACACAGGTGGTCGAGGCGGGGCGGGCCTCCAGGCGCTCCTCGGGGATGGCCTGACCGCAGCGCTGGCAGGTGCCGTAGCCTCCCGTGTCGATACGGTGCAGGGCCTCGTTTACCTCGGTCAGCCGCAGTTTGGCGTTTTCCCTGAGCGACAGGTCTTTGGACCTTTCGAACATCTCGGTGCCCAGGTCAGCCGGATGGTTGTCGTAGCTGGACAGCTCCTCGACCGATGAAGACATCGGCTCGCCGAGGCCGGTGTCGTTTATCAGATGGATGCGGCTCTCCAGCTCCGCCTTTTCCGAGAGCAGCCGGTCCTGATAGTAGGAAACGGGTTTTTCCAAGTGTTTCTCCTCCTTCACTGATAGTAGTTAGTATTCTTTCCGGGTTCCCCGCCGCCTATGTAGAGCCTACTGAAGAAGTCGCAAAAGCATGACAATACAGGACTTCAAGGTACTTCAAGTGCAGGGAAAATGCCTGGAAAAGGCGAATTATAATACAAAATCTTTGCACTTGGAGTGACTGACATGTACCGGAAAACCGAACAGCAAGTAACATTCGAGGATTTTTATCTTCCCTTTGGCGGAAAGCTACGCAGTGATAATCGTTGGGTCAAGCTTTCAAAGCTTATACCCTGGCATGTGATAAAAGAAAAATACGCAGCCCTCTTTGCTCAAAGCGGAATGGGCGCGCCCGCCAAACCAGTTCGGATGGCATTGGGAGCACTCATCATCAAAGAGAAATGCGGGTTTTCCGATGAGGAAACGGTGGAACAGATTAGAGAGAACCATTACCTGCAATACTTCATCGGATTAACCGAATATCAGGATGAGGCTCCATTCGACCCCTCCATGATGGTCCATTTCCGGAAACGAATAAAATTAGAAACCATCAACGAAATCAATGAACTCATTATCCCGAAACCCCAGGAAAAAACTAAACCAGCAACAAAAGACGACGATCACGATCCACCAAGTAGTAGTGGGGGTAACCAAGGACAATTGATACTGGATGCCACCTGTTCCCCTGCAGATATCAGGTATCCAACCGACTTTTCCCTATTGAATGAGGCCCGCGAGAAACTAGAAAACATCATCGATACCCTCCATGAGCCATCAAAAGGAGAAGCAAAGAAACCGCGGACCTATCGCAAAACAGCGCGCAAGGACTACTTGAAGATAGCCAAACAGCGAAGGCCCAAGCCAAAAATGCTGCGAAAAGCTATCGGGAAGCAGTTGCGTTATGTACGACGAGACCTGCGCTGGATTGCCCGCCTCTTGGAAACAGTACCGGTAAGTCATTTAAACCGAAAACAGCAACAGAATCTTGAGACAATCCGTAAACTGTACCAGCAGCAGAAAAGCATGTACGATCAGAAGATTCACCGAGTTGACGAGAGGATCGTGAGCATAACCCAACCCTACGTACGCCCTATCGTTCGAGGCAAGGCAGGAGCAGAAACCGAATTTGGGGCCAAACTTTCCATCAGCTTGACCGGTGGCTATGCCCGACTGGAAAGGTGTAGTTGGGATAACTTCAACGAAGGCAGCACTCTGATCGAACAAGTCGAAGCATATCAACAACGCTGCGGTTACTACCCCAAGGCAGTCCTGGTCGACCAAATCTATCGGACCAGGGAGAATCGGATATATTGCAAGTCAAAGGGGATCCATCTTAGCGGTCCACCGCTGGGCCGACCCCGGGCAGAAGAGACCAAGGCCCAGAAGCGCCAGGCATACAATGAAAGCTGTGCCCGCAACGCAGTCGAAGGTAAGTTGGGTGAGGGTAAACGACGTTACGGATTAGGCTTAATCATGGCAAAGCTTAAAGAAACGAGTGAATCCGTAATAGCGCTACAGTTCCTAGTGATGAATCTTGAAGCCAGGCTCCGTTTTCTTTTTAATCTTTTTCTACAGACCTGGGTTAGTAGACCAGCTTATTTTGCGAGTTAGGCGCAGAGCCACTTGGCGTTAGTTTTTCAGGAAGCCCTATGTAGATGTGACTCAAAAGGGAGACATGTACTGTTTTGGGTCAGTAGATGCCTTTATCTGTAAACGGTCGGGTTATACATACCAGCGGGGCGCTGATTCGGCCAGCGTCTCTAGCGGGTGTTTCAATATAGAGACAATGAAAGTCGCAGAGCCCCGAATATAGCGGTTGTCCTGGCCTGGCACAGTTTTTGCCTTATTTATATTAAATCGGGTTTTTTACGCTATCGGAAAGTATATTAGAGAACTTTCCGATGCAAGCAAGTGCACTCCGAAGCAAGTGTAGCTACGGCTCCCGCCCTTGGCGTAGCCTAGCTTTCTTCGCAACTAGGGCTATCGCTTGCGCCCGAGGCTTGGCGACAGCCAAGTTTTCTTCGGAAGCATTATGAAAAATTTGATGAAGGGGGAATGAAGCGTGAGAACAGCGATTATTGGCGCGGGTTCACTGGGGACGATCGTTGGGGCGCTGCTGTCCAAGGCGGGAAGAGACGTGGTACTGGTGGACGCCAACCCGGAACAGGTCAGGGCGCTGAACGAAAAGGGCGCCCAGGTGGTCGGACACCTGGAGATGACGGTACCGGTCAAGGCCATCGCCCCGGAACAGATGGAGGGCATCTACGACCTGGTGCTCTACCTGGTCAAGACCAACTTCGACAGTGTGGCGCTGCCGCAGCTCCTGCCCCACCTGGGCCCGGACAGCATAGTGCTGACACTGCAGAACGGGCTGCCCGAGGACACGGTGGCGGAATCCGTCGGCGCCCCGCGGACCCTGGGCGGTGCGGTCGGCTGGGGTGCTACCTGGATCTCTCCCGGGGTGTCGCAGCTCACCTCGCCTCCCGAACTGATGACCTACGACATCGGCGAGCTGGACGGTAAAAAGACCGAGCGGCTGCAGCGGGTGAAGGAGGTCCTGGAACCCGCGGGACAGTTCATCATCACGGAAAACCTCCTGGGCATCCGCTGGACCAAGCTGCTGGTGAACTCCACCTTCAGCGGGATGTCCACCGTCCTGGGTTGCACCTACGGCGACATCCTGGATAACCCCAAGGCCCTGGAGTGCGTGGCCCACATCGCCAACGAGTGCCTGCAGGTGATCGCCGCCCTGGGAGTCAAGCCCGAACTGATCCAGGGGGTCGACGTCAGGATAATGGGCTTCAAGGACAAAGAGCAGATGAAGCGGACCTTCAACATCTACCACATGGCTTTTGGACCCCATCGGGCACTGAAGGCCAGCATGCTGCAGGACCTGGAAAAGGGGAAGCCCTGCGAGATCGGGACCATCAACGGCAAGGTCTCCGAGTTGGGCAAGAAGGCGGGGGTGGCGACCCCGGTCAACAACCAGGTGGTCGAGATCGTGACCGCCTGCATGGAAGGGAAGCTGAAGCCCGCAATGGGAAACCTCGACTTGTTCAAGATACCCGAGATACCCGACGCACCGGCGGTCGAGGTCAAGCCGGTGGAGGCCCCCAAGCCGGTTAAGAGCAAGGTCCCCGCGCACAAGCGGATCGTGACCTGCGCGATTACCGGCTCCGTCCACATCCCGACCATGTCGGAGTACCTGCCGATAACCCCGGAGCAGATCGCCCAGAACGCCCTGGATGCGGCCAACGCGGGAGCGGCGTCGGTGCACATCCACGCCCGCGATCCCAAGACCGGGATGCCCACCTCGGACCTCAAGGTCTTCGAGCAGATCATCGACCTGATCCGGGCCAAGAACCAGGACGTGATCATCTGCCTCACCACCGGCGGCGGCGCTGGTATGACGGTGGAGCAGCGGGTGTCGGTGGTCCCGAAGTTCAAGCCCGAACTGGCCTCCTGCAACCTGGGTTCGATGAACTGGGGGGTCTTCGCCATCATGGAGAAATACAAGGAGTTCAAGTTCCCCTGGGAGGGGGCGATGATGGAGATGGCCAAGGGGTTCATCTTCCAGAACACCTTCGCCGACCTGAAGACCATGCTGACCACCATGGCCGAGAACGGGACCAAGCCCGAGCTAGAGGTCTACGACGTGGGGCACCTCTACAACTTGGCCTACCTGGTGCAGGCGGGATTCGTCAAGCTCCCGGTCTACATGCAGTTCGTGACCGGGATACTCGGGGGCATCGCCGCCACCTCGTATGACCTGATGCATCTCCATATAACCGCCGAACGGCTTTTCGGCCGGGGCAACTTCCAGTGGTCGGTGATCGGCGCGGGGAGGGCCGAATTCCCCATCTGCACCCAGGGGCTGTTCCTGGGCAGCCACGTGCGGGTCGGGATGGAGGACAACCTGATGTTGAACAAGGGAGAACTGGCCAAGAGCAACGGGGACCTGGTGGAGAAGATGGTGCGGATCATGAGGGAGTTCGACTACGAGCCCGCCACCCCGGCCGAGGCCCGGGAGATCATCGGGCTGAAAAGCTGACCAAACGCGAAGTAAAAAAATTTTTAGCTGGATAGGTTATGCATGAAGCAGCCCGGCCTGGCGGTGGAACCGTAAGGCCGGGTCTTTTACGCTTAGGCCGCGTCCACTTTCTCCGGGCGGCTCGCTGCTGTAGAATGGACCTAATGAATGGTTCCCCATAAAAAAGTTTCCGCATGGCGGGGGTGAAAAGGTTATGACTAAGGGCAAACGTAAATCTTGGCGGGAGAAGCTCAATGACAGCAAGGACCTGCCCCGGGTGGTTCCTATCGATGAGAGGATGGGCCGCCGGTGGGGTCACGGCACCATGGTGCTGCCCGCCCCGCAGGAGGTCGATGAACTGATGCGGAAGGTCCCGCGGGGCAAGGTGACTACGGTCAACCAGATCCGAGAGACACTAGCCCGGAGGCATGGAGCGACTATCAGCTGCCCGATGGTGACCGGAATCTTCGTCTGGGTCGCGGCCAACGCGGCGGAGGAAGCGGTAGCCGAGGGGGCGGGGGATATCAACCCCTACTGGCGGACCCTGAAATCAGGCGGGGAGCTGAACCAGAAGTACCCCGGCGGGGTGGAGCAGCAAGCGCTGAACCTGATGCTGGAGGGCCACGAGATCGAACCCGGCAGGGGCCGGAAGTCTCCCCGGGTCAAGGGTTTCGAGAGCTCACTGGCTGAACTGGACTAGCCGGTCGGTGAGATGGACCGATGCTTTTTCTAGTGTACCAGGTCGACTTATCCGGTGACGGGCCGGGGGGAAGACCTCTTTTTTTCTTTTTCTAAGAAATCACTCTTTAAGAGTGATTTTAGTTTTGTAATCAGTTTAAAAAATAAAAATGATACATAACTTTAAAAAAGCATTTACAACTAAAATGTTATAACATAAAATATGAATAATATATAATAATGTTATAAAGGAGGTAATTAAGGTGAGTATTTTTTCAAGGGTAGTGATCGCGGGAGTAATTCTACTGGTGTTATTGAACCTGGGGCTGGTAGCGAGGTTTTATCACGGCCAAAGTCAGGCGCTACAGCATAATGAATCCATGGCCCAACAACAGCTTAACCTGAGGCCGGTTGATAACCTGGAGGTCATTCCGGTAGTGGACCTGGCGGAAAATGGAGAGGGATTTAAGGTCGAGGGGGGGAGTTCTTTGCTGGTGAAGACGGACAATGACTATGTTTTGTTCGATGTTGGTTATAACAAGAAAATGGAAGATGAACCGCCTTTGTTATATAATATGAAGAAGATGGGCATAGCCCTAAGCGATGTTGACGCTCTGGCGATAAGCCACAACCATGCTGACCACGTGGGGGGATTATGCTATCGGGACAACCTTATCGAGTTGACCAGGGGACCGGTGGACCTTATGGGAAAAAAGGCATTTACCCCGGTACCTATGAAATGTGAGACCGCCAATACTATAACTGTCGAGAGGCCCGCGTTGATCGGGGAGGAGATTGGGACCACCGGCCCGCTAGCGGTGCAGATGTTTATTCCTGGCCAGACGGTGGAACAGGCGCTGCTGGTAAACCTTAGGGATAAGGGGTTGGTGATCATATCCGGGTGCGGGCATCCACAGATACCGGATATGGTTAAAACCGCCCAAAAGATTACCGGGATTCCCGTCTACGCGGTCGTAGGCGGGACCCATCTATACTACACCAACTGCAATTCGGGGTTGGGTGGGAAAATTTTCGGGAGCAGTACTCTATACTGCCGAAGCCTGGAACGACAGGAAGTAGTAGATGTTATCGATGAGATAAAAGGGTTGGGGGTCAAAAAAGTGTTTGTTTCTACTCATGATTCGGACCAACCAACGCTGGAGATATTCGCGGAAAAATTTGGTACTGAGTTTGAAACGCTGAAGGTTGGTAATCGGATTCGGATTCAGTGAGGAGGTTCTGTGTTGAGCAGGTTTAAAAGGGTGGAAAGCGTAACCGGGATTCTGCTGTTCTTGTTCAACGTGTTCTTGCTCGAACAGGGGATAACAGCGGTACCTCTCAGGAAAATCTTCAAGCTGATGGAGCCGTTCCGCAAAAATGAAACCGCGATCAGGATGGGCCTATCCCGAGGGGTTAAGAACGGGTTGTTGGTGAATTACAAGCAGGACCAGGAGGTCTATTACCGGATCACTGAAGAGGTAATCGAAGGATTCAATTACTGGCAGTCCAGGCTCAGCAGCTTTAGAGATCGAGTCCGTGAGCAGGTTGCCGATTGGGATGGTTTTTGGAGCATGGTGGTGATCAACCAGGCTCCTGAGATCGAGCGAACCGTGGATTTTACCGATGCGCTGCTCCAGTTGGGGTATGGAAGGATGTCTAACCGCTATCTGTGGCTGTGCCCGTTTGAGCGCGGCGACCTGGTAAAAGCGCTGGCGGTGAGGTTCGGAATAAATAAATCTGTTTTGTCGTTTCAGAGCCGGCTGACTGAACCGGGAACCGCGGACATGTTGGCGGCTGAGATTTGGCCGATCCGGGGATTGTCCGAAAGGTACCGGGAGTACCTGAGTAAGCTGGAGGAAGCGGCATCGGCTGTCGACTTTAATTCTTCCGCGGCTGACTTTCTGCCCTTTTTACACACCCAGGGTTTTGAACTTTTCGAGATAAACGAGGATGACCCACAGCTCCCGCTGAGCCTGCTGCCTGGTGATTGGCCGGGGGTGAAGGCTTCTAAGATGTTCTTTGAGTTGAGAGAAAGAATGCTGCCTTTGGCTGGGGATTATATCAGAGAAATAATTAAGAACGGCTAGTGTGCTTCATCCCGGTCAGGAACCGGAGCCAGCGCTGGCACTTGACCAGCAGTTCGTATACGAGCATGATCAGGATGAAAGATGCCGCGCTGATAAGCAGGTACTTGGGGAGAACCCCGATGTCCCACCGCACCACGAAGAACCCGACGAGCAGGATGATGGGCTGGTGCAGGACGTAGAAGGGCATCACCGCCTGGTTGCTGTAGCGGCGAAGCCCGCTGTCGAACGAGAGGCGCCGGCTGGTGAGGCCCAGGAGGAATACTATCCAGAACCAGGAGTTGAAGGCGCGGAGCGCGGCCAGGAGTGTGTACTGCGCGGTACCGAAGGCGGGGTGTACCTGCAGCACGGTATACAGATAGAACATCAGCGATATGGACAGCAGGCCGAGCAGGCCGGCGAGGACGTGCTGCCGCTCGATGGTGTCGGATATGCGCGGGTGCGAGGCCAGGAGGTAGCCGTAGCAGAAGAAGACCAGGTATATCACCATGCTCCATCCCCCGGTGTCCTGCATCCCGAGAATCCCCCGGGGGTCGAGCGCGGCCTGGGCGGCGGCTAGGGGCAGGGCCAGCATGAAGAGCGCCCCCGGTTTTTCCAGGAACGCGGCCAGTTTTAGCCCGGGAGACGTTCTCAGGCGGAGGAACAGCGGCAGGCACAGCAGCGAGTAGATGAGCAGGTAGAGCAGGAACCACAGGTGCAGGCCCATCCAGGCGAAGTTGCCGCCGAAGGCGTAGAAACCGTCGAAGTAGTGGGGCAGGAACTGCCAGAAGGAGCCGCTGAACTGGGAATGGGTCAGGCGCTCGAAGTAGACCTGGTGCGGGCTCAGGATGAAGACGCCGAAGACCAGGGGGATGAAAAGCCGTTTGACCCTCTCCCCCAGGTACTGGCCGCCGCTCCGGAATTCGAGCGCGTAGCGGGAGCCGATACCGGAGATGACGAACATCACCGGCATTATCCACTGGACCAGGAAACCGGTGAAGGTCGCGGCGGCCAGGCTCCGCTGGACGTTCTTGACGTGCCAGTCATCAAAGCTGAAGAAGCAGGCGCAGTGGAAAAGGAAGATCGCCAGCATGGTCAGGGCCCGCAGCCAGTCGATATCGTACCTGCGAGGGGTTAGAGATTTTTCCATGGGCCTGCCTCCTTTTTCGGTCAGCCCATAATGTCCTTTAAAGACGCCACCAGGTTCTCGACCTCGCCGCGGGCTCCTACGCTGATGCGCAAATGGTTGTCGATGCGGCGCTGGTCGAAGTGGCGGACGTAGATTCGGCGTTCGGCCAGGCGCTGGTAAAGTTCTCCCGCGGGCCGCACCGGATGCGATGCGAAGAGGAAGTTGGCCCCCGAGGGGCTGACCTGGAACCCCAGGTCGAGGAGCTGTTCCCTCAGCCACTCCCGGTTGGCGGTTATCTCCCTGATGTTGGCCCGGGTGTATTCGAGGTCGTTCAGGGCGCTGGCGGCCGCCACCTGGCTCAGGAAGCTCACGTTGTAAGAGTCGCGGGTCTTGTCCAGCTCGGTAATCAGGTCGGGGTGGCCGAAGGCGTAACCCACCCGGATGCCGCAGAGGGAGAAGGCCTTGGAGAAGGTGCGCAGCACCAGCAGGTTGTCGCACTCCTCTATCAGCGGGGTGACGCTTTGCCCGGGTCCGCTGAAGTCGATGTAGGTCTCGTCCACCACCACCAGCCCGGGGAAGGCGCGGATGAATTCCACTAATTCCGGCCGGGGCAGCAGCATCCCGGTGGGCGAGTTGGGGTTGACGATGACCGCCGCCTTGGCGGGGTGGTCGAGGAACCGCTCCAGGTCAATCTGGAACCGGTCCCCGGTCTCGATGTACCGGTAGGGGCTGCCGTTTATCTCCGCCGCTGTCTGGTAGTAGGTGTAGGTGGGGTAGGGCAGCAGCACCAGGTCCTCCCGGTCGATGAAGGTCCGAAACAGCATGGAGATGACCTCGTCGCAGCCGTTGCCGCAGAAAACCTGTTCCTTCTTTACCCGGTAGGCCTCGGCCAGCTTCTGGCGCAGCACGGAGCTGTCGGGTGAGGGGTACAGCCTCAGCCGGCCGTCGACGGCGTCCTTCAGCGCCCCTACCACCACCGGCGAAGGGGGGTAGGGGTTCTCGTTGGTGTTTAGCTTTATGCTGTCTTCATGCGGTCCGGGCTGATACCCCGGTATATAGGGGGCCAGCCCGGCCACGTTTTTGCGGCTGAATCTCATTGCTCGCCTTTCGTCTAGGGTTTCAGTCCGAGTTCTTCCGCCAGGGCCTTAAATGACGGGAGGGAGTTCTGGATCATCTTCTTGTCGACGCAGAAGGCGATCCGGAAGTACCCGGGTTTGCCGAAGCCCACCCCCGGAACCACCAGTATATTTTTCTCCGCGGCCTTCTGGGCGAATTCCAGGCAGCTGGGCAGCGGGCTCCTGGGGAACAGGTAGAACGCCCCCTGCGGCTTGACCATCTGGTAGCCCATGGCGGTCAGGTTGTCGTAGAACAGGTCCCGTTTTTCCTGGTACTCGGCGATGTTGACCGACTCCCGCTGCAGCCCGGCCACGATCCGCTGCATCAGCGCGGGGGCGTTGACGAAGCCCAGGATACGGTTGCTCATGATCAGCCCGTCCATCATCAGCCCCACCTCGTCGATATCGGGATTGGCCGCGACGTAGCCGATCCGCTCGCCGGGGAGGGCCAGGTCCTTGCTGTGCGAGGTGCAGAGCAGGCTGTACTTGATGTGCTTGAAGATGGGCGGCACCTTCACCCCATCATAGGATATCTTGGCGTAGGGCTCGTCGGAGAGCACGTAGATCGGGCGACCGTGCTGCCTGGAGGCGGACTCCAGCACAGCGTTCAGGCGGTCGAGGGACTCGGCGCTGTAGATAACCCCGGTGGGGTTGTTGGGGTTGTTGATGATTATGGCCCGGGTCTGCGGCCCGATGGCCTGGGCGATGGCGTCGACGTCGATCTGGAAGTCTTCCCGGGTGTCGACCACCTTTACCTGGCCGCCGTGGTTTTCGGTGTAGAACTTGTACTCCACGAAAAAGGGCGACAGGATCATCACCTCGTCGCCGGGGTCGAGGATGGTCTTCAGCGAAACGTTCAGCGCGCCGCTGGCCCCCACGGTCATGACCACGTGGCTCTCGTTCACCGGCCGGCCGCTGTTTTCGGCCAGCACCTCGGCTACCGCCCGCCGGGTCTCCGCGTAGCCCGCGTTGCTCATGTAGCGGTGCATCCCGGGGGTGGGGTCGTCCGCGAGTTCCCGCAGTATCTTTTTCATGGCAGCGGGCGGCTCGATGTTGGGGTTGCCGATCGAAAAGTCGTAGACCTTGTCTTCTCCGTACAGCTTTTTCAGCCGGTCTCCTTCCTCAAACATCTTGCGGATGAGGGAGGATCCGCCGAGCTGATTTTTTATGCGGTTCGATACGGTAATGGTAATCTCCCCTTTCTGGTTTAACCTCCGGCGCTGTCATAAGGCCCGCCCGGGGACTTTCTGACAGCCGATCAACTACGGCTTATCGCCTGGGCTGAAAGCTCGACGGCAGCCTGGTTTTCTATATATAACTATATTATAGTTTTGGAGAGGGATAAGCAATATCGGCTGGCAGGATATGGCCGGGCTATAGCGAATATGGTTTATAAGGTAAGAATAGGAGGTTTTCGCGCTATCAAACCCGAGACCGTCAGAGAGAAGTTCAGGTTCGTGAGCTGCGACCCGCGCTGGTCGTTCGCGGAATACACCACCCGCCAGACCATGGCTCTGACCCATGGATACCACAAGTACCCGGCCAAGTTCATACCGCCGCTGGCTGCCCGGCTGATAGAGGAGTATTCTTCTCCCGGGGACCTGGTGGGGGACCCGTTCATGGGATCGGGCACTACCCTGGTGGAGTCGATCATCCACGGCCGCCGCGCTGTCGGTGTCGATATAAACCCCATCGCCTGGCTGATCAGCAAGGTCAAGACTACCCCGCTGGAGCCGGCAAAACTCACGCAGGTGCTGGAGGAACTCAAGGAATCGCTGCCCACCGATGGTGAGGGACGGCTGATTAAAGCAGGAAAGCCCTCCCGGCTGATCCACGAGCGGATCGACTACTGGTTCGCCGAACCCAACCGCTCAGAGCTGGAGGTGGTGCTCGACCAGATAAACCGGGAACCCAATGACGATATCCGACGGTTCCTGCTCTGCGGTTTTTCCAATGTCCTGAAGACCTGCAGCCGCTGGTTGATGAAGTCGTCCAAACCGACGGTGGACAGGCAGAAGGTGATCCCCCCGCTGGTCCCTGCCCTGCTGCGGCAGCTGCAGCGCATGGAACAGCGCAACCTCCTGTTTTTCGAGGAGGTCCGGGGAAGCGGGCCCCCGGCCTGGGCCAAGGTGGTCAACGGTGATGCCCGAAGCCTGCCGGTAAAGGCCGGCAGCATCGACCTGATCGTGACCTCGCCGCCATATGTCACCTCTTACGAGTATGCCGACCTGCACCAGCTCTCCAACCTGGTGCTGGGCTTCGCCACTGACCTGCGGGAGCTGCGGCAGACCTTCATCGGGTCGGTCCGGGCGGCTGAGGTGGAGGAGGTGCTGCTAAGCCCACTGGCAAAGCTTACGGTGGACCGCCTGACGACGGCCAACCGGATAGAGGGGCGCGGGGCACTGACCTACTTTCAGTCCATGCAGCAGTGCCTGCGGGAGATGCATGAGAAGCTGAAACAGGGAGCCCGGGCCTGCCTGGTGATCGGGGATACCGAGTTGAAGAAGGTACCGGTGCCGAACGCGGAGGTTTTCGCCGAGACCGGTGAGCGGCTGGGCCTGGAACTCGAACGGGTGATCAAGCGCTGTATCCCATCGAAGATACTGCCTCAGACCCGCGACCCGCGCACCGGCAGGTTCACCTCCGCCCGCAAGGCCAAAGCCCTGGCCTATCCCGAGGAGTATATCCTGGTGATGCGCAAACCGAAAGCATAGTACCGCAGGGTTTTGCTGTCGAACCGGCTGTGAGGAGCGGCCGGTTATTATTTTTTTGTAGAAAATAAGAAACATTTTCCGATGGCGTGAATATCTTTAGCATAGGAGTGATTTATTTATCGAAGAGGGGTACTCATGGGGGTAGCGGCGAAGGAAGGACTGAAAGAGGAAAACCGCCTGATGGCTGAACCCGTAAATCCCTCCCCGGGAGGGTCGGGACTGTGGCTGGAAGTGCTCCGGCTGCAGCGGATGAAGCTCCTGGGCGAGGTCGCGGCCGAGGTCGTACACGAGATACGCAATCCGATAGCTGTATTGCGTGGGATGCTGCAGGTCCTGAAAGAAAGAAGCGGCGCGGGTGACCGTGAGTGCTTCGACCTGATGCTCGACGAGGTGGACCGGGTGAACGCGATGGTCGGTGAGCTGCTGTGCCTGGCCGGGAAAGGGGGGCAGCCGATCCCCAGCGCCGGTCAGGAACCAAGTGACCTGAACCTGCTGCTGCGGAGGATATACCCCCTGCTGGCGGCGTACGCCTCGGCGGAGGGGAAACGGGTGCTGCTCATAACCGAGGAACTGCCCCGACTGGCGCTGAACGAGAACGAGATGCGGCAGCTGATCCTTAACCTGGCTAGAAATGGACTAGAGGCGATGGGGTCGGATGGGACCCTTACCATCAGCACCGGCTGCCAGCCGGGTGAAGTGGTGCTGGCCTTTGCCGACCAGGGAGGGGGGATCGAGCCCGAGATGCTGGCGAGGCTGGGAACACCGTTCCTGTCCGCCAAGGGAGGAGGCACCGGCCTGGGGCTGGCGGTGTGCTACCGCATCGCTGAACGCCACCAGGCAAGGATCGTGGTAAAGACCAGCCCCGGGGGAACCACCTTTCAGGTGCGTTTCCACGTAGATTAAGCTTGAGTGAGCTAAAGAATAATTCAGCCAGGGAAAAAATTAACCCCCGCCAGGGGGTTTTGGTTTTATGAAGGTTCTTTCCGGTGCTACTTGTCACCGGGTTTGTTCTTCATCATCTCCAGGAAGGACTCCAGGTTGCCCATTTGGGGGGGAAGGCCCGACTGGGACAGGTTGGACAGCATCTGGCCGATCATCATGATCAGGTTGGGGTCTGGTTTCAGGGCTCCGCTGGAGAACTGGTTGAAGAGTCCGCGCAGCTGTAACTTCTGCTCTTCCGGCAGGTTCAAAGACTCCAGCATCTTTTCGAACGCCTGCGGGTTTTGCAGAAACAGGCCCACCTGGGCCATTACCTGGTTGATATCGGGGATCGACATTAAAAATCACCTCGCATTAATGATATTCCGAAGGGTTCCCGGGTGTTACTACTTCAGCCTCCCCGGGGGCAGGTAAAAAGTGTTAGCAGTGAAGTCGTTCTGTAACCATTTTGGGCACGGTGGAATATCTTATATTAACTTTTTACAGTAAGGGGGATTATTGATGTCTGAGAAATATGACGTGGCGATCGACTTCGTAAAGACCAACTGGATCTTTATCGTCCCGGTGGTGCTCCTGATACTGGTGTTCGTGGCCGGCCGCACCTTTGGGATAAGAGATAAAGACTTTTAAGAGCTGCTCAGCTGCAAATGAGACGAGGCAGTAGAAGAATCCTCTAAGCGGGCTTAGAGGATTCTATCATCGAAGGTGATGGATCATGGTTTTTTCTTGGTCATCTGCTCCATGATGGAATCGACGCTGCTCAGTTCAGGGGGTATTTTGGACTTAAAACTGGCAAGCAGGTCATTGACCTGGCTTAAGGGGTCCTGGGGCATGCTGCCTCCCAGCATCATCTGGAAGAGCGATTTCAGCTTCTGCTTCTGGTCTTCGGTCATGTTCGGGTTTTCGCTGATGAATTTGTTGAATGCCTCGGGGTTTTGCATGAAGAAACTGGCCCGGGAGATCAATTCATTGATATCTGGCTTTGACAATGTAATCACCTCAAGACATGATATTCCCTTGGTATGTAATATGTTACCACTCGGGGGTTGATAAATTTGGCTACAGTCCTGGAACATAAAAGGGTGGCGTGAATATCATATTTTAGGAGACAGCATTAATAGAAAACCTTCTTTAGGTTATAGATATGGATCAGAGCGAGGTGGTTACTGATGAGTTACTCGTCTCGGCGAGGGCTTGAAGAATTGAAAAGCATCGAGAAACAGCTGCCGCTTTTTTACTCCAAGATCAACAACCTGGAAAAGCGGCAGAACGAGCTTAAGTCGTTGTTGGCCGAGGCTGATGCTGAAAGGGATGTAGTGAAGGACAAGGATAGAGACGCCCGGGCCCTGGTTAAACCGCCTGCTGTCAGTCGAATCGCCCCACCGCCGAAGCCGCCTCTGCAGCAGCCGCGGCCGCCGGTCGGGATGCTCAGCGCCCCAACCGCCAAGACAGAACCGGTCAAGATCCTGGACCTGCTGCAGAAGGATAAGGTGATGGGGATACTGGGCGAGGCCAACGGGCAGCTCAAGGTGCTGAACAATGTGGTGACCCGGGCGGTGGGCACGGTGGAGTCGATCCTGATGATCGTCGACTTCCTGGAGAAGAACGGCCAGGACCTGCAGCGACTGATCGAGATGGCCAGGATGTTTGGGGTGTCCAGTGAGGGTGAGGGTAAATCCGGCGGAACCGGCGGAGGCCCCTTTAACCCGGAGATGGTTTCGGAGATGCTGAAGTCGCCTCAGTTTGCCCAACTGGTCTCCCAGGTCCTGTCCAACATGAAGCAGCCGGGAGAGGCCCCGGTGGAGGCTGCGGAGGTGGAGCAGCCGGAGGGGGCGGCGGGTCCGGTTCCTCGGCAGGGGATGTTTTTCGGTCCCCCGGGATGGGGCCCTTGGGGTTTTATGAGAAGGGAAGAGAACCAGCCGGAGTAGTGATTAAAACCCAGGGGTAAGGCCCTGGGTTTTGACGTTTCTATCAGCGCCGGCGGTTGGCGAAGGCCAGGGCCAGGCTCCCGACCAGCCAGGCCCAGTTGCCGCTTAGAAAGCCCGCCGCCGATTGCGCCCCCTGCTTCAACGACTCCCAGAGGCTGCCGGCGCTCCCCGGTCCATCCTGCTGCAGCAGCCAGGCAAGGGCTTCCGCAGCGGCCTGCTGCTGACTCTGGTTTTTTACCCGCAGCAGGTGCTGGTTGTTTATCTTCCGATGGCTGTAAACCAGAAAGGTGTCGTTCAGCAGCAGCCAGCTGATCCCCTTCTGCTGGAACTGCTTCAGCATGGTGTCCAGCGGCGGCATCCAGTAGGAGAAGTCGCGGGGGTAGATGCCTTTCGCGCCCACCACGATCCCCATCTGTTTTAAAGATGGGCTGTCGGAGGCCACGACATCGTATACCTCCTTACCGGCCCAGGGTGGCCAGTTGGCCACGAATTCGTCATCTGCCTGGGGTTCCCACTGCATCCCGAGATTTTTCAGCCTTTTCGCGGTGTCGATACTTATCATGCAGATTCCTCCCGCTCCCCATTTGAGATATTTTATTCCAGTCGTGGTAAAGAGGAACCATGGGCCTTTTCCCGGGTGGGGGGAAGCGTTTAAGGCCAGCCGTTCCAAACGGTTGGAACCTGGCTTCCTTTATCACCATTTCTAAGGGAATTGAATACTATGAGTTAACACTACAGAGAGGGGGGTTTTTAATGGCTGAGGTTGAACAGTTTGCTGGAGTCGGCTTCGGCGGAATCGGCATCTGCCATCTGGCCGCCTGCGTGGCTATCCTGCTGGTTATCTGCTGCTGCTTCGGGTGGGCCTGCGGCGGTGGTTGGGTGTAATAGAGCCTCTAGCGTGTAATCCCCTGTAAAGGGGATTACTTTTTTACTTGTTTGAAAGGTTGGGGGGGTAGAGATTGGAACTCTGGGAGGAATACGGTGGGTTTTACGACACGGTGAACACCTCGCCGCCGTACCGGGCGATGCTGCACGAGGTATACCGGGAGCTGCGGGTAAAAGATGGGGATACGGTGCTGGACGCGGGCTGCGGCACTGGAAACCTGTGTAAGCTTCTGGTCAGCGGGGGCACCGCCCGGGTGGTGGGCATCGACTTTTCGCCGACCATGCTGAAAACAGCGGCGGATAAGCTGAAGGGCTCCGGTGTCAAGCTGCTGCAGATGAACCTCGATGCGCGCCTCGCGCTGGAGGACCAGAGCTTCGACCAAGTGGCGGCTGTCCATTCGCTGTACGCGGTGAAGGATCCGGGACCGGTCCTGGGTGAGTTTTACCGGGTGCTGAGGCCGGGGGGCCGACTGGTCGTGGTCAACCCCTCCCCCTGGGCCAGGCCGCCGGGGGGAGGCCTTTTCGGTGGATCGCGGGTGGCCCGGATGAACTCCATCAACTCGGTGATCTTTCAGAAGGGGATGACCAAGGAGTTTCATTTCCTGTCCCCACAGAGGCTGCTGGAGCTGCTGACCGCGGCTGGATTCAAGCAGGTGAGGATGAAGCCGACCTATGGGGGCAACAGCATCCTGGCGACGGCGGTCAGGTAAAACTGGCCGAAAAATTGCTCTATAAGGCATATCAGTTTAAAGGCCCCGGGATGATCCGGGGCCTCACTGTCAGCCTAACCAGGGTAAGGATTTAAAAAAGCGGTCCTACCACCAGGTGCCGCAGCCCGTACCGAAGCAGCAGCAGATCACCATCAGTATGGCGACGCAGCCCGCCAGCTGGCAGATGGGAGAGAAACCGAAACCGAACTGTGAAGTGCCAAACTCCGCAACCTTGGCATCCATCATCAGAAAACCCTCCTTTATCAATTGGTTACCTTATAGTATTCATCTCCGACTACAACGGTTCCATTTTTTATTAGTGGAGGAAACTAAGAGCACCGGAGTCAGGATTAACAATAACAGCTACATTTTGCTCTCCGGTCCTTTATTTCTCATACCGCTGATATAACGAAAATAAAGGCAGGCCGGGCCTGCCTTTACTTTCAGAGGGGGCCTTTACCACCAGAAACCTCCGCCGAATGCCCAGCAGATTACCACCAGGATAGCCACGCAGCCGGCGGCGATACAGATGCCAGACCCGCCAAAACCGACACCGCCGCCGCATTGAGCGACACCGACACCATTGGCCATAGCACTACCTCCAATCTTTAAAAAAGGCTTTTTATAGTTATTCTGTCAGCCTTTGCTTTGTAAGTATAATATGTTGAAAGTAGGGATTTGGTACCAGGCTTAGCTTTATCTGGCGGGGGACGTCGATGGCTGGTAATCCAGGAAGGTATCGGGTAAAAGGTTAAAACCCAGGGAACCACCCTGGGTTTTTCGGTCTCATTAAGCGGGTTTTAGGTTGCTTATCGGGTTGGCTTTAGACCCAACCGCCACCGCAGGCCCAACCGAAGCAGCAGCAGATGACGAGCAGGATCGCGATGCAGGCAGCCAAGTGGCAGATCCCGATTCCGCCGAAACCGACGCCGAAACCACCGCCGAAACCACCGCCGACACCGAATTGTTCGATCTTAGCGTCCATCGTTTTGGGAACCCCCTTTACTGTTTGGTTGCTTCATTGTATTCACTTTCAATAGTAAAGGTTACACTCGGCATAGAAAGGGGGCTGGCCTGAATAGAACAAGACAAAGCGCGGTGACCAGTCTGACTGGGCCGCGCCTTGAACCGTGTTTTGTGAGCAAGCCTGTAAGCGGAGTTCTGTCCCCCTGAACGGGTGGATGATCATCTGTCTGGGATGCCGATTGCCCGACACCTCTGGCGACCTACCCGGAAGCGGAGCGGGCCACTCCATCGCTTCTCTATTCGGTCTTGCTCCGAGCGGGGTTTACCTAGCCGACCAGTCACCTGGCCGCTGGTGAGCTCTTACCTCACCGTTCCACCCTTACCCGGCACTAAACCTGATATACATAACGTAAGCTAGTATTTCTAACTTTTTATATACCAGGTTTAGTGCCGGGCGGTTTGTTTCTGTGGCACTTTCCTTGGGGTCACCCCCACTGGGCGTTACCCAGCGCTCTGCCCTCTGGAGCTCCGACTTTCCTCAGATACCGCCTTTCGGCATTGGTACCCGCGATCATCCAGCTTGCTCACATCTTTACTAAGCTTAAACAGGTTACCACGCGATAGCCGCTGTGTCAAGTTCGCCTCTGGCGAAATGACTTCCATAGATAGACGCCGAGGGTGCCGAATACGGTCGCCAGGACCACCGGGGTCAGCCAGATGCCGAGCCCGCTGGCGTTTCCCATCGCCACCTGGATGGTGAACCACTGGATATAGCCGAACAGCCACGCCAGCTCGAACTTCAACCAGAGGATCAGCCCCCGGGCCAGCCGATACTGCCGCTCGGCGTTATCGGGGGTTATCTCCACCGGGTAGTTGTAGGTCTGGGGGAAAAAGCTCAAAACCGTCAATAGGACATACGGGAAGAGGCTGATAAACAGCAGCGGCAGCAGGGAACCCCTGCCGCCCCAGGCATCGGGGACCCCGTTTATCCCGAAATGGATGGGAAACCGCTCGGGGAGGTGCGGCCAGACCTTGATCAGGTAATAGACCGGGGTTATCAATCCCAGCAACGCCAGGGCTTCCAGCATGTTGTCCAGCGAGGTGCGAGGCAGGTCGATCACCGGGCGCGGCTGGCCGAACAGCTTTTCTCTGAGGCTTTTTTTATCGGTCCCGGGGTCCTTTGTGGGCATGGTGTCCTCCCCGTTCAGGTAATATGCTTTTCCCCATTATAACGTTGATCGGTGATGGATAGAAATTTTAATACCGAAACGTGTAAAGCTGATAATCATGTCCCGGTTTCACCTGATCCCTTCCTTCACAGGCCGGCTGCTGGCGCCGGGTGTATCTCCTTAGGTCTCCGGTTAGGATTCAGTCGGCGCGGGTAATATAACCCTGGAGGGGATACGTACGATGGAAAAGAAACCCGGGTTCGCGCCGGAAAACGCGGAGATGTGCTTCAAGTGCTCCAACTGCGGCAACATGTACCCGATCACCACCCAGGACAACCGCTGCGACGTGTGCGGCAACCAGATGATGGCGATGCCCCGCAGACTGGCGCTGGGGGCGTCCAATACGGGCTATTGATTTAAGAATTCCCCATGGCTGGGACCATCTTTCCCGGCCCAGAGGAGGAAAACCGGCTGCTGCTGTCGAATTTGTATCCTAAATTAGTAGGAAATTGCAGTTTTCGTACTTTTTTGGAAACAGAGGAGGAAGCAGATTGGCCAAGCGTTTTTGGGAGGACGAGGATAAGTGTTCGGGTGACCCAGTGATTACCCGCCGCCGGCGGATGAAGGTGATAGCGGGTCCTGACCTGGGGAGCGTGGAGCAGAGCTTGAAGGATTGGCTGTCCCTGGGGCGCCGGGTCTCCCACCTGCAGATAGACCACCTGCCCAATCAGCCGCACTGTCAGCGGTGGCAGGCGATCATCACCTACTACCCCGAACCGGGAGCGGAAAGGCCTCCCAAACTGCAGTGCCGCCGCTGCGTCGAGAAGGAATCCTGCGCCCGCCACCAGGCCTACCTGGAGCGGAAGGTAAAGGCGAGTAACTGAGGCCGGGTATTTTTATGTTTTTTAACAGGTATTTAAGTAACGGATAAAGCGCTGCCCCCATCCTTGGGGGCGCTTTTATTCTATCACTGTAACGGTTTAGACAACGTCGCCCCCGTCCCTGGGGGCGCTTTTTTCTGTCACTGTAACGGTTTAGACAACGTCGCCCCCGTCCCTGGGGGCGCTTTTTTCTGTCACTGTAACGGTTTAAACAACGTCGCCCCCGTCCCTGGGGGCGTTTATTTCTTCAGGTATTTAAGTAACGGATAAAGCGCTGCCCCCGTCCTTGGGGGCGTTTTTCTATTAGTTAGTCGCTTCGCAGCCGGGCGAACATCCGAACGTCGGCCCAGGTTTTCTTGTGCCAGAGGTGGACGTACTCGCGCATCAGTCCCTCCTCCTGGAAGCGGAACTTCTGCAGCAGGTGGATGGAGGTGGAGTTTTCGGGGAAGGTCCAGGCCTGGATGCGGTGGAGGTTCAGGGCCTGAAACCCGAAAGGAATCACTACCTCCAGTGCCTCGCTGACGATCCCCTGGTTCCATCGGCTGCGGGTCAGTTCGTAGGAGAGTTCTGCGCGGGAGTGGAGGTAAAAATCGTGGTAACCGATGGTACCGATCACCTGGTCTCCGTCCCTGGGGGTGACGCCCCAGCGGAGCGCGTTTTTTTTGCGGTACCCTTCCTTGAACCACCTGATAAAAAACCGGGAGTTTTCGACGCTGTGGGAAACCCAGTCCAGGTACCGGGTCACCTCGGGGTCGGAGTAGAACCGGTGCACCGCCTCGGCGTCTTCGGGCCGCAGCTCTCTCAGCCGGAACCTTTTGGTCTCCAGTTCGGGGAACTTTTCAAAGCAGTCGATGCCGGTGAACCCCCTCGAAAACGTAATAATACCCGTATTTATATTATGACAAACCGGTCGGTTTTTAAAGTATTTATCATATCGTAAGCAGGGATTGGGTTTTATTTGGTAGAATTTTTACATACCGGCACATCCTGGGACGGCAGGATAATCGGTAAAAAGACATCTGGTTATCGAAAAAGGGGGAGAGGGGTTTGAACGGGAAGGACATCTCACGAGTACTTTTAGTGGTATTCTCGGTCTGGCTGACAGCGGTCGCGGGGGTGGTCCCAGCCCTGGGGGCGGTGGGAGGTATCGGGAATACAGGCGTTATCGGAGGGACGACTCAACCTCCGTCGGGGACAGCACCGGCAGCGCCTACGGAGCTGAAGGTCAGCAACTTCCCGGGGGTGCTGCCGGTCTGCCTGGAGTGGAATGATAACTCGACCAACGAGACCGGCTTCACTGTCGAACGGAGCACCGATGGGGGAGCATTCGCCAAGGTGGGAAGCGTTGACGCCGGGGTGAGAACTTTTAATGACGACTCGGTGACCAAAGACATGCCGTACCGCTACCGGGTATACGCCAACGGCATACTTACCAAGTCGGGTTACTCCAACGAGGTGGAGTGGGTGACGCCGCCTTACGACCCGAGCGGCCTGGAGGCCAAGGTGAACATAGCCGGGGGAATCAGCCTGCAGTGGAGCCGCAACAACGAGCATGCCGCCTACAAGATCCGAAAGGAATCCCATATTCCAAACCAGCCGGCCGAGGTTGGGGTCATCAGTCTTGATAACGAGCAGTACTATATTGATGAAAGCGTGGTCGCCAGCGGTACATACATTTATGCCGTAATGGCGGTGAACGACGCCGGGTCGAGCCGCTTATCCAACACGGCGACCGTGAACTTCATGGCGGCGCCATCCAATGTAGTGGTCCAGCACTTCCCTGGAACGGATGAACTCAGTGTAAGGTGGCAGGACAACACCGACAACGAGTCCATGTTTGTGGTGGAGATGGCCCACAGCAGCCAGGGCGCCGTGAGCCACAATGTTCCCGCCAACACCACCGAATTCGTCGACCAGGTGTGGACCGACTATTTCTACATGTACCGGGTCAAGGCGGTCGCGGCGGACGGGAATTATTCCCCCTACTCGGAGGTGTACAGCTGGTATGCTCCACCTCAGATGCCGCAGAATTTTAAGGCGGAGGCGGTATCGGGCAGCGAGGTCAAGCTCACGTGGACAGACCTGTCGAAGCACGAGACCTGCTTCAGGATCACGCGCAACGGTGATAACATGATTACACCCATCGAGGTGGGGGCAAACACTACCAGCTACAGCGACAAGGGGCTGAAGCCCAACACCGAGTATTCCTATACCATCAGCGCGTGGAACGACGTCAGCAAGACAAAATCGGAGTCGTACCCGTTTACCAAGGTCACCACCCCCAATGGTATCACTAAGATTCAGGGGGGCCTGGTCAAAAACAGCGGTTTGATAGCCGCCGGGACGAAGCTGGACACGGTGCTGCAGATCGGCAGCCCCAGCATGACGGTAAACGGTGAGACCAGGGAGATCGACCCCGGCAAGAACACCGCCCCGGTGATCGTGGGCGGCCGGACCCTGCTGCCGATCCGGGCGGTGATCGAGGCCTACGGGGGAACGGTGGAGTGGGACGGCACCGCGAGAAAGGTGACGGTGGTCTGCAACGGAAAGACCATTGAGCTGTGGATAGACAGCCTGAATACGAAGGTCAACGGGGAGAGCAAGACTACCGAGGTGGCTCCTCAGATTATCAATGAAAGGACCATGTTGCCGCTGCGATTTATCTCGGAGAACCTGGGTCTCAGCGTAGACTGGGACGGCGCCAACCAGCGGGTTACGATCGGGACGGGCAGCTAGCGTATTGAGTGGTCTTGTTCTCAACAGCCTTCAGTTTATAGAGAGATGGTTTTGCGAACCGGCTGTTGGACACGGCCGGTGTTTGAAAAGGGGGTGTGGAGATGGGAAAGGATGGTATGAAGAGGGTACTCCGGGCAATGTTTTCGGCCTGGCTGGCTGTAATGGGGTGGGCCCTTCCGGCGCTGGGTGCGGCGGCAGTCCCCGGCGTCATCGACGCCGTCGGGGGAACGACCTTGACGCCAGTGGCGGGAATACCGGCCGCGCCGTCGGACCTGCTGGCCAACGCCTTCCCCGGGGTGCTGCCGGTGGGACTGATCTGGAAGGACAACTCTGCCAACGAGACGGGTTTCACCATCGAGCGGAGCACCGATGGGGGTGCTTTCGTCAAGATCGCCACTGTGGCGGCCGGGGTGACCAAGTACCTGGACAGTTCGGTGACCAATGACATGCTCTGCCGCTACCGGGTCTGCGCCAACAGCACCCCGGTGAATTCGGCCTACTCCAACGAGTACGAGTGGCTCACCAGGCCCTACAACCCGAAGGACCTGGTGGCTGAACCGAATACGCTAGGACCGGGGATCGACCTGAGGTGGAACCCCAACAACCACAACGCCACCTACCAGATCCAGAAGACCTTCCAGATTTCGAGCCAGCAGAAGGAGATCCAGCTGATCAACGTGGGGGCGGACAAGTATTCTTATTTGGATACGGACGTAGTGCCGGGAAAGACCTACAGCTACTTCGTGATGGCCTGCAGCAACACCGACCGTACCGACGGCTCCAACACGGTGACGATCAACTACATGGGCCCGCCGACCGAGGTGAAGGTCGCCCACTTCCCGAATTCGCCGAAGCTTACCCTGATGTGGAAGGACAACACCGACAACGAGACCAAGTTCGTAGTCGAGATGGCCCACAGCCAGCAGGGACCGGTCTTCACCCACGAGGTGCCGGCCAACACCACGGAGTTCGTGGACGATGTGGTGATCGACGAGCTGTACATGTACCGGGTGAAGGCGGTGGGACCGGACGGGAGCTACTCCCCGTACTCGGACCTGTGCCACTGGTACTCCGAACCCCGCATACCTGAAAATTTAACGGCCGAGGCGGTGTCCTACTCGGAGGTGGCGCTTTCCTGGCTGGACACGTCTAAATACGAGGCGGGTTTCAAGATCTGGCGCAAGGGAGGCGGCACGACCGATTGGATCGAGCCGGGGGCGAACACCACCAGCTGCAGCGACAAGGGGCTGAAGCCGAACACCACCTACACTTACTCCATCTACGCGTATAACGTCAGCAGCGAGATCTCGGACCTGTCTCCCGAGGTCAGCGTAACCACCCCCACGGTCAGCTTTATCACCCCGGGTGACCTGATTCAGAAAAAAGGCGGCCTGATACCCACCGGGACGAAGCTGGACACGGTGCTGCAGATCGGCAGCCCCAGCATGACGGTAAACGGTGAGACCAGGGAGATCGACCCCGGCAAGAGTACCGCCCCGGTGATCGTGGGCGGCCGGACCCTGCTGCCGATCCGGGCGGTGATCGAGGCCTACGGGGGAACGGTGGAGTGGGACGGAGCCGCGAGGAAGGTGACGGTGGTCTGCAACGGAAAGACCATCGAGCTGTGGATAGACAGTCTGAATACGAAGGTCAACGGGGAGAGCAAGACTACCGAGGTGGCTCCTCAGATCATCAACGACCGGACCATGCTGCCGCTGCGATTTATCTCGGAGAACCTGGGTCTCAGCGTAGACTGGGACGGCGCCAGCCAGCGGGTTACGATCAAGACCGGGGGTTGAACCCAGGTTAATCGGGGGTTTTAAAAGTCCCACCCATCGGGTGGGATTTTTATGTTTAGGCTGCTGTTTTTAAGCGGCACTTTATTTGTGTTTAAGGCTCCTGGGGAAAAATGTGTTGTATAAAAAATTCGAAATAAAATTATTTCTTTGTGGGCATTGATTATCAATGAATATCGATTAAAATAGAGTCTAGAGGTTTCGGTAGTGAAGGGATAGAATAAGACGCAGAAATTATCGCGGCAAAAGTAGAGAAAAGATTCGAGATAACATCTGAACCACAAGTCGTCATAATATCAGAACAACAATTCAACCAAACTTCTACCCGTGACTGAGAGTAGGTCCTGCCTACTCTCAGTTTTTTAGTTTTGTAATAGGCGGGGCCCTGTTAATCCCTAATACTCGATACCCTGGTATAATGGTGATTATGAGGTTGTTCGAGAGGCAACAATAAATCGAGATAGGGGAGTGGGGGCGGTGAAGAAGGCGGTCATAGCGGTTGTGCTCAGCGTACTCGTTGTCACTGGTGCTTCCTGCGGGGGTATGAATGAGAACCCCGGGGAGACCCAGCATGGAACGAATACCGCACCCCCGACTGTCCAGCCAGGCGGGGCAGAAAGCGGCCTGGATTCGAAACCGGCGGATAAGGACCGGATCGAACTGGAGGGGACCATCGGCAAAGACCTGCAGGTACACATGAGCATCCGTATCAAGGACGGGCAGGTCGATGGGAGTTACTACTACGACCGGTACCAGGAGAGTATTCCATTGAAGGGGAGCATCGATGCCAACCGTATGGTCACCATCAAGGAGTACGAACCGGGCGGTGCGGTGAACGGCACCTTCTACGGCTGGTACGCCCCGGGCGTCCGGCTGGCCGGCGACTGGACCAATGAGAAGACTAAGGCCGGCTACCCTTTTAAGCTGAGGGTCCTGAACCGGACCGATAAAAACGCGGTCTGGTCGGGGGAATGGTACCGTCTCAACTCGGGGAGGTTCGATTCCGGCAGCCTGGTCGTCTTCAATGAGGACAGCGGGGGATTCGAGTTTAGGCTGGAGGCCTTCAGCGGTGCGAACAACGGCTCGATAGACGGGAAGGCGGAGATCGCGGGAAACCGGGCCCGGTTCCGGGACGCTGAGACCGGGGCCTCGATGTCGTTGGTACTGGATAAAGGGCTGATAACGGTCGAGGCCGATGAAAAAATCAACCAGTACCACGCCGGGGCCGGGGTGGCCTTCGATGGTGAGTATAAGAAAGGGGAACGGCAGCCGGACACCGTCCTGAGCCTGGGGATGGTGGAGACCGGCGAGCAGGAGGCCGAGTTTAAACGGCTGGTGGGCGAGGATGTTGATCTGTTTATCGACACGGCTCAGAGGATGGTCGATGAGGAGGACCTGGACGGTTATGGCGCCAGGGTTAAGAGTTACTGGGTTCGGGGCGTGGGACTCAGCAACCAGTCGATAATCATGCTGCTGCCCGGCACCCGGTTCTGCGCGGCGGTGATCGATCCGGAAAACGACCGGGTCAAGGTATACACCAACGCGGACTACATAGACAAGGTCCCCCGGACTATCGAGAAGTGGCGGGAGAACTTCAAAGAATACCGGGTGGAGTTTATCCGCCGGCTGTAGGGGTGCCCAAAGCCAGTTGGTAAAACAGTTGAAAAAGCTTGGGCCGGCTAATATAATCAGACATATGATTTAGAATTTTTTACAAAGGGGTTTGAGTGCGGATGGCGTTGGTCAATGAGAACTACCTGAAGCTGCCGGGCAGCTACCTTTTTTCAGAGATAGGAAGGCGGGTCAACCAGTTTAAGAAGGAGAACCCTGACGCCGACATCATCAGGCTGGGGATCGGGGACGTGACCCGGCCGCTGCCGCCCGCGGTGGTGGAGGCTATGAAAAAGGCTGTCGAGGAGATGGGTCGGGCGGAGACCTTCCGGGGTTACGGCCCGGAACAGGGTTATGAGTTTCTGAGCGAGAAGATAATCGAGAACGAGTTCCGGCCGAGGGGTATGGATATCGCGGCCGACGAGGTCTTCATCAGCGACGGAGCCAAGTGCGACACGGGCAACTTCCAGGAACTCTTCGGGATAGACAACATACTGGCGGTGAGCGACCCGGTCTACCCCGTCTATGTGGACAGCAACGTGATGGCGGGACGTACCGGGAAGGTAAACGAGAAGGGGCAGTTCGAAAAGATCGTCTACCTCCCCTGCACCGAGGCCAATGGAATAAAGCCCCCCCTCCCCCAGACCCGGGTCGACCTGATCTACCTCTGCTTCCCCAACAACCCCACCGGGATGACCCTGTCCAAGGAGGAACTGAAGCAGTGGGTGGACTACGCCCGGGAGAACCGGTCGGTGATACTGTTTGACGCCGCCTACGAGGCGTATATTCAGGAAGAGGGGATCCCCCACAGCATCTTCGAGATCGAGGGCGCCCGGGAGGTGGCGGTGGAGTTCCGCAGCTTTTCCAAGACCGCGGGATTTACCGGCAACCGGTGCGCCTATACCATAGTGCCCAAAGAGGTGATGGCCTACGACTCCGAGGGTAAGGGACACAGCCTCAACCCCCTGTGGCTGAGGCGGCAGACCACCAAGTTCAACGGGGTCTCCTACCCGGTGCAGGCCGCAGCGGCGGCTATCTACACCGAGGAGGGGAAGCGGCAGGTCAAGGAGATGATCGGCTACTACATGGAAAACGCCCGCATCATCCGGGAGGGCCTGGAGAAGGCGGGCTACAAGGTCTTCGGAGGGGTGAACGCGCCCTATATCTGGATGAAGACCCCGGACAACCTGGCCTCCTGGGACTTCTTCGAGAAGCTGATGCGTGAGGTCAACGTGATCGGGACCCCGGGTGCGGGCTTCGGCTCCAACGGGGAGGGATACTTCCGCCTGACCGCGTTCGGCTCGCGGGAGAACACCGAGAGGGCGGTCGAGCGGATCGTCAGGTCGAGAGGGTAGGCGGCCGGGAGAGCAAAATAGTGCAGTACGAAGGGGCTGGCCGTTGGCCAGCCCCGTTTTGGTTAGGGAATCGCTGTTTGAAGTATATCGTTGGGTGGTCTGTTTCTGGAGAATCTCTATTCCCGGGGGTCGCCGTACAAAAAGGAAAAGTCCGGGCTGAGCATGTCTTTCAAGGTCGAGAACTCAACCGGGAATCCCTGGATGCCTGCGGCGTAAGGGAAGTACTCGTACTGCTGGAAGTAGACCACCAGCCCACCGCTCGACAGGTAGAAGTCCTGGTCGTCTTTGATGGCCGTGAATACCGTGAGTTCATCGAGTTCCCCCGCCCTGATCTTCTGGCTTATCTGGTCCCTCACCGCAGTACTGATAAATGTGACATAGTCCGCCTGGTCCAGCATCAGGTCCTTAATCCGGTACTCCCGGCCGGTTTTGAGGTCGAGGGTATGCGAGGTTTGGATTGTTGAGCCGTGTGCCCCGCCGGTGTACTGGTAATCCGAGAAAACCACACTGAGCAGCCCGTTTTGATTGTACTTGATACTGTAGTCGAAGTAGGTTTCGTACTTGTTCGGGCTGGTTACGCCTTCAGATTGTCTTAGAGTCCTCAGCTCATCCGCGTTTTTAAGCCCTTCATCCCTGGCCTGCAGGGCTTCTTTTTCGAACCGGGCGTTTATACTGTCCTGAACCGCCTTGTCTTCCAACCCTTCGATCCGTGGGTACTGGATGGTTATCTCGATCAGGTCGTCCTCGGAGTTTTGCTTTACCGTACTGATGGTGATGGCGTTCTTTTTAATGCTCAGCAGGGTAATCTTGTCGCCACCCTGGTCCCAATGCGGGACCAGGCCGAACTCGGCGAAGAGGTCGGCTCTCAGGTAGGTGTAGTCATTTATCACGATATGGCTTTCAGCCGGGGCACCCAGGTAGTCACCGCCCATGTAGTACGCATGGCCGTCGGCGGCTATCCGGTTGTTTTTCAGGTCCATGGTTATATTCTCGCCGCCTTTAAGGGCGGATATGGCGCCGCTCTCTCCCGCCCAGCGTATCTCGTAGCCGAGTGACTCGCAGATCGCCCGTAGCGGCAGGTAGGGGATTCCGTCAGCTTCATAGGCAACGGCTTCAATCTGACTGCCGTTTAAGACTACTGTGATCGGACCGGCCTGGCCTCCGCCCGCCGCGAAAGCATCGGTGTGGACCGATAACAGCAGACAAACGATGAACGCGGGCAACAGCAATTTTTTAATCATCTTCTCCGCCCTCCTTGGTAAATTTTTTGGTCACTGGTTCGAGAAGTTTTCGTTGGTCTGCAGGGAGCCGCCTTCCAGTATCTTTTCCACTTCCTCGAACCCGGTCGGGAAAGCGAAGTTGTAACGAGCGGGAAGCGCGAAGACGTAACGGCTGTTCCGGCCTAGTTCTTTCGGGCCTATGGGCGCAGCCCCGATGTGGAACTCCTCCCGCTGCAGGGAGTTCCACTGGTCCAGGGTGAACACCATGATGGGGATGTCCTGCCTCGGTTTTTGGGAAGTCCACCTTGGGTGACGGATGGAGAGCAGCGGACCGGTCGCGACCGGATTGCTGCCCCCTATGGGAAGGCCTTCCCACTTGTCGGTAACTATCGTGTAGCCGCGCCAGCTCTGGGGTAGTGAAAAGTTAAAGCCGTACTGGGTATTCTGGTACACTATATCGGTGGCGTCCTTGTACGCACCCAGCCTGACGGCGGTAATCAGCCAGCGGTCCCCGATCTTTCCTACCGCGAGGGTGACCGGGCGCCGGGCGGCAGCGCCGCCGTTGGCCTTCTCCGTACTGGTAACCTCGATCACCTCGCCTTTAACCTCGTACGAGGAATCAGGCAGTTTCACGACGCTCAGAACCTCTATGCGGTCGGGCCAGGGACTCGACGTCACACGCCCGGGGGCGTTCTGCGGGTCCTTCTGCCACTCATTCAGGAGGTCGGGAGACACGTACTGACCGTAGTTATCCTGGATGCTCTTGATAAGGGTATCCTTGGGGGCCAGCAGCGAGACGTTCTGGAGCCTGCCGCCGAAGTCCTTGACCAGATTCGCAACCGTTTCCCGGACCGCTTCATCGGTCTGCGGCGCTGCCTCCTGGGAGGGCGGCTGTTGGCCGGGATCGGCCGGGGGTGTCTCACCGCTGCAGCCGAACAGGGATACAGCTACCAACAGGATAAGCGCAACCGATAACAGTTTTTTCACGTACAATCTTTTCATCGCCCTGCCTCCCTGGTAAGTTTATCTGAAACCGAGTCAATGAGGTTGGTACCATATTAATAACGGGTTGGATAGGTATAGGGTAGCGCGGTGGAAAAAATTTATTCAGAGGATGCGGCAGTGGCAGTATGGGTAAAGATGAGAACAACCCTTCCAGAAAGGCAGGAAGGGTGATTTCAGCGATCCGAAGCGGTTTTTTGCCCATCGGTCTTCATTGTATCTTCATGCTTTTCATTTTCTTCTGCATGGTATCCAGGACCAGCTCCACGATTTCCGGCGGCAGCCGCTGCAACCGCCGGTTCTGCCATTCCCTTTCTTCATCCACCGATTTGCCCGCGTGCTTGACGGCCTTCAGGGCATACAACGGCGCTCCCAGCGAATGGTCCGCCATGTGAGCCGTGGCAACGGCGTGCCCGATGGAGCGGGCTACCGCGATAGCAACCGGATCCGAGGAGTCTCTCGCCGCGGTGTGTGCGCCTAAAGAGGCCTTCATCGCGTGACCGGTCGGTACATTCCCATTTTCCCATTCTTCAGCTATAAATAAGGCGTGGGTCAACCGGGCGTCGATATTCCCACCGATGAGCGGCAGTACGTGTTCCGAACACTCCCTGGCCCACCTGATCAGCCGGTGATGATTCTCTTTCGCGAGCAGTCCGCCGCGATGTACTGCAACAAAACGTTTGTCCCGCATCCGTTGCCTCCTGAACGCAGACCGGTTCCCGCTATTTATTATAAGCATTACATGAAGGGATGGGTAGGTGAGAGAGAGCAGAATCCCAGCGGCGCGAATGAACAATCCTTAAGCGGTCGCTCCAGTATGCGGGCGAACCGCCCCGTGCATTACTACTCTTGGGCCGGGCAGCGACCCGATTTTGTTTTTCTCATTTCTCTTTTGACGGTCGACAGGGAGTCCATCTGGGTAAAGGGTTTGATGAAGATTTTATTTGAAGCAGCGTGTCTTCGATGCTCGATTCCATACTCGGCAATATATGTGTCTTTATCTTTCTTAAACCAGCTGAATCTTTTAATCAATGACATCATGAGCACCCTTTCTTCAGGCAAACGTACGCTTTCTTTTTAATACGACCGGAGCCTTCACTTTATCAGTGCCGTACGCTCTTTTAGAAAAAATAACTCACCTGGGTCAGCAGCGGTCCTTTGGGCACTGCAGCCGCAGGCACGAAGGGCTGGCTGGAACCGGCCCTTTTATTACAGCTTTGAGGATTGACTGCCGATCTGAATCAAGGCTATAATTTTAGTGTACACGCGTACACTGGGAGGATTAAAGGATAATGCCATTACCCGAGTCAAAACAGAACAAAGAAAGAAAGCAGAGACTCCTTGAATGCGCGCTGGATCTTTTCGTCGAGCAGGGGTACTTCAATACTCCGGTCCGTCATATCGTGGCGAAGTCAGGTTTTGGAACCCAGACCTTCTATAACTACTTTATAGATAAAGAGGATATCTTAAAAACTCTGCTGGAGGAGTTTGCGAATCAGATCATATCAAGCGTCAACCATTATTACGCCAAGGAAAAGGACCTGAGCAAAAGATTCACGGAGTCCAAGCGGGTTATTCTGGAGGTTTTCACTCAGAATAAAAAGCTGACGGAAATATACTGCCGGGTAGCAGGTGCAAGCGATGTAATAGATCAGACCTTAAAACAGTTTGAGGACAAGCTGATCGAATTTTTTACTAAAAACATCAAGTATGGCATCAGGAAAGGTGCCTTGAATTACGTCCCGGCGGCTACCGTCGCCCATGGTATCTGGGCTATACAAAAATTTTTGTTGTATAAATGGATCGTTTTAAAGGACATCACCGAAGAGGAAATGATAGAGATGGTGGTAGCATACCACGAGGCAATCGCTCAGGGTCTGGTAAAGAAAGAGTAATCAGCCATGCTGTGGCTGGTCGCTCTTTTTTTTATCGGACTAAGAGAATGACCGTACAGTCTGTTCAAACGTTCAGTATACTTGTTCCGAGGGATTGAAATTAGAGCATTGAGAGCGGCGGTCCGCCGTTTAGCTCTCAAGGATGGAGGTAACTCAAAAGCCAGAGGAAAAATGAGGGAAGGGGTGATGTTCCAACAGAGTACTTAACAGATATAAGGGTAAGAAAAAGAGAGTAAAAAGAGGAGGCGCGAAAAATAATGCATGAATACACCGATGCGTTCAAGTGGGAAAGGTCCCGCGCGGCTTTGTCGATGCTCCTGGGATCAACGGTTTACTCTATTATCGAGAATTACGGCATGGAGGCACTGGATAAAATAGCCCAGAAGTGGCTGCAGAACAATCAAAAGGCCGCTCCCCAATTGATGAAGATCAATAACCTGACCGAAAAGACGCTGGAATCCGTGTCTAAAATTATTAATTTTACCGACACCATCTATGGAGTAGATGGGGAATGGACGGAAATCACTCCCGACCGGGCGGTGAAGATAGAAAAATCGTGCCCGCTGGCCAAACAATTCCCGCGTGAAATCTGCACCAAGATGTTTGCCGGGTCGATGACCGGCATTGCCCGAGGAGTAACCGGGGATGAGCGGTTTGTCTGTAAGATGCCCAAATGCCTGGCGGGCAAAGACCCTGACGATTGCTGCGAAATCATTATTGAAAGAGAATAGCTGATCGCAAAGCCACCTCCACACCTGAGGGCCGCCCCGCTTTAAAAAGGGACGGCCCTCTTATAATAAATAAATCATCAGGCCCTGCCATCGGCGATCCGGTCAACCCAACCGTCCCGTTGACAGTCTGGTAATTAAGAAGATCATTACTTTCTACCGTTATATTCTTTGAGCCCCTTTGATACTCTTTGGTATTCTTATATATCTATCTCTAAGAAGACCAAAGAATACCAAAGAATACCAAGAATATCACGGTAGAGAAAATTGATATCCTTTAACGGATTGGTAAAGCAACATAAACGTTGTGTGTGATAAGTTATGGAGCAGTACTTTCGTGGTGGAACTGGCGAACAGCAGAAGCCCGAATCCTCAAAGCAATTTTCTTAATTTAAACCCATCACTTAAACCCTGGAGATAAGCGTGATCAGCTTCAATCCCAGCTATTAAACCCTCTAGAGACTCGTATTCATCAATCAGCTCCCAAGCCTCTTTAGAACCCCCTAACCTCCGCAATATTTCTTCGTACACCTTATTAGCCCGGTCTTGAAATTTTTTGTATTTTTTACTTGTTCGTTGGTTTTTATAGAGCATTGTTCTGAAAGAGTCGGTTGTTCTTTTGTTAATGAAGTCCAGCAAATCTGAATTAAGCGAGGTTATTTTCGCTTTTTCCATTCATAAGCCTCCTTCATGTTTTATTAATCTACAATTTAATGTAGATATTCTACAACATATTATAGAGAACTGTCAACACCTTTTTATAGATGTTCTTTGACATCGTGTAGTTCGTCTATTATTATCTAGAGGAAGGGGGTATATTCATGACTTTTTCTTATAATAAACTTTGGAAGCTGTTAATTGATAACGGTATGACTAAGGAACAATTGCGGAAAACACTAAAAATTTCTCCTTCTACAATTGCTAAAATGGGACGCGGTGATAACATTTCGCTAGCTGTAATAGAAAAAATATGTAAACATTTCAACTGCCAGCCGGGGGATCTTTTTGAGTTTATCCCGGATAAGCAATAAAAATGTTGTTATTCATCTTCAGTATATTGGCCAGCGGCGTGGCTGGTACTACAGCAACCGCCGCTGAGTTACAACAGTCGGAGTAGCGCCAAGCCATTGATAAGAATTAAGATAAGCAGGGCCGCCCCGGTTTTTGAGGCGGCCCTGGTTTTTTGAACGGATGATGTTGATATTTAGACTTATTTCTTCTTCAGCGCTTCGATGGCCCGGCCGGCGTACTCGAAGAGTTTCTGGTCCATGCCGTACTGGGCGGCGTAGTTGGGGGATTCCTGGTACCTCTGCTTCAGGGTGTTTTCGATGCCGGGGTCGCCGCCGGTGAACATGCTGACGAGTTCGCTCCAGCGGGCGGCCAGCGCCTGCACCTCGGGGCTGTCGGGCGGGGTGCCCTTTCCCATCTCTTCTTTGACCCGGGCTATCAGCCTCGGCCATTCCTGCTCCACTTCACGTATCTTCTCGGAGCCCAGCATCTCGCCCTGCCGCTTGATGGTCTCCATCTGCTCGGGGGTGAAGGGATATTTTTCGGTCATGTTTATCACCTCGATGGTCTGAAATAGTTCTTCGGGGCTAACCTCCTTCTTGTCCCGGAGCTGCTCCGCCAGGGCCTCCAGCCGCTGGTAGAGCCGCTGCTCAAGCTCTATCCGCTCCCGCACCCGGGCCAGGTGCAGCCGGACGACCTCTCCGGGTGAGAAGCGGGGACTGGCCAGGCACTCCCGTACTTCTTCGAGGGAGAAACCGAGCTGCCGCAGGGACATTATCTGCTGCAGGCGCGCCAGGTCCTCCCGGGTATAGAGGCGGTGCCCGCTGTCGGTCTGCCGGGAGGGGGAGAGCAGTCTCTCCCGGTCATAGTGGTGCAGGGTGCGGATGGTGAGACCAGTCATCCGGGATACCTCTCCAACTTTCCAGCATGGTGGCTTCATCGTCCCCTCCGTTTTTGGGTTAGTGTGTGCCGGCGAGTTCAGTATATAACCTGACGTTACGTCAGGGTCAAGTGTTTTTTTATGATAGCGGTTCGGTGGTTCAGAACAGCAGTTGCCCCAGGAGGGTGACGACAGCTCCCCCCATGATGCCCAGCATCCACATCTTGAGGTTCTCGATCTTTTTTTTGAGGCACTTTATCTCCTGGCTTAGAACCTGGACCCGGTCGCGCAGGCAGTTTATTTCGCTCTCCTGCCGCTGGACGGCTGCCTTCAGGTCGTTCATCCAAGACCACCCTCTCTGTAAAATTATTCCAGTACAGGTTATGCCGGGGAGGGTGATTTGGTGCGAACCTGTCCACTCCGGAGGCGTTTTGTATTTAGTGCGACGGTGGCTTTAGTCCGGCGCTATATAAGCATTTCACTTTGCTTTTTGAACCAGTATCGGCAGAGGCAAGTACCGAACGAGTCTTCTTCCTGAATGGGAAAGGCCCCGCCGTCTTCGGGCGGGGCCGGGGGTGTGCCCTCGTTATCTACTTGGTACGAACCTGATCGGCGCCGTATTTCCTCAGCACTGAAGCGGCATCGCTGACCCGGGTTTCGTCAGATGTGACGGCCACCATTATCTTGCCGGCCTTGATATCCTGTTCGATCTGCCGGCCCTCGGCTTCGGGGATGCCCCAGTCGACCAGCCCGCCGGCGATACCGCCGCCGGCTGCACCGGTCAAAAGCCCGGTGATAGGCCCGATGGCGAATAGCGGTCCCAGGCCGGGTATGGCCAGGGCGCCCGCCCCGGCGGCCAGCCCCGCAAGTCCGCCCAGCACCCCGCCGGTGGTGGCGCCTCCGGAGATGGGGTTGTCAGAGCCTATCTCCATGTCTCTGCCGGCCCCCTTCTGGAAGTCGGTCTTGCCGCGGGCGATGTCGTCTTTGGCGATGACGGAGATTTCCTGGTCGAACCCTTTCTGCCGCAGTTCCCGTACGGCCTGATCGGCTTTTTCGCGGGAACCGAAGGTACTGATTACTAGTTTCGCCAATTGGATTCCTCCTTCTTGGTTTGGTTAGTGGTTACCGTACCTAGTTTTCCCAGGGCCTCGGCATCTATACGGTTTAATAAAATTGGTTTTGGGCAGGTTTTTTAAAGGTTTCTGTGGAAACTAGTAAGGGTGCTAATGTTTCAGGTTGAAGGAGCTGTACTGGATGGAGCGGGATGAGCTAATCGAACGGATCAGTCAGCGGCCGGTGTGGCGCTGCAGCCGGGGCGAGTGGCAGCACCTGGACGACCTGGTGGTGACCGAGTTCGCGGCCACGATCTACTTGAACGGGAATGAGCTGGTGACCCTGCTCTGTTCCCCGGAGTACCTGGAGGACCTGGCGGTGGGGTTCCTGTCCGGCGAAGGGCTTTTGGCGGGCGCTGACGACCTGGAATCGGTGAAGGCCGACTATCAGCTGGGGCAGGTCTGGGTGACCAGCCGGGGAACTTCGGTGCTGGCGGAAAAGACCTTCCTGAAGCGGTACCTGACCACCGGATGCGGCAAGGGCACGACCTTTTACAGCCTGGATGACAGCCTGCGGGCGGCTCCTCTCGAGAGTTCGCTACGGATCGCCCAGGAGAAGATAAGCGAATCGACAAGGGCCTTTCAGGACCGGTCGGAGCTGTTCCACCAGACTGGCGGGGTGCACAGCGCGGCCCTGGGCGATGATGGCGGGATCAGGCTGTTTCGGGAGGACCTGGGACGCCACAATGCCCTGGACAAGCTGATCGGCTGCTGTGTGCGGGAGGGGATCGACCCGGGCGGGTTTTTCCTGATGGTCAGCGGTCGTATTTCTTCTGAGATTTTGATGAAGTCGGTGAAGGCGGGGCTCCAGATCGTGATCTCCCGCTCGGCCCCGACCAGCCTGGCGGTGGACCTGGCGGAGCGGCTGGGGGTCACCCTGATCGGGTTCGCCCGCGGCGGGAGGTTCAATGTCTACTGCCACCGGGACCGGGTGGTGGAGGCGGGGACCTGATGAAGCCGGCTGTATTTATTACGGGTATGACGGAGAGGGGTTTATGAAGAAGGTTAAGGTGAGGTTTGTCCCCAGCGGGGTGGAGGTCTGGGTGCCGCCGGGTGAGACCCTGCGCGAGGCGCTCTTGATCGCGGGGCTGTCCCTGGAGACCCCCTGCGCCGGCTGGGGTGTGTGCGGTAAGTGCAAGGTGAGGATGGAGCCGATCCTGCGGAGCCTGGAGGTGACCACCCCGGAGCTGAAGCACCTGACCATGGAGGAGATCCAGCAGGGGTACCGGCTGGCCTGCCAGGTCAACCTGACGCAGGACGTGGAGGTGCACCTGTCGCCCGACTTCCTGGAGGTCCTGAAGAAGACGGTGGACATTTCCCGGCCGTCGGTGGGAACGGCTTTTCCCCTGCGGCCGGTGGTTTCCAAGGTCTACCTGGAACTGCCCGCGCCGACCCTGCAGGACCGGCTGGCGGACTGGGAGAGGTTGGAACGGGGACTGGTGGAGAACCGCTGCCTGCCTCGCCAGGAGCAGGGTGACAACGGTCTGCACCTGGATGGCGAACTGCTGCGGACTCTGCCTTCTATCATGCGGGAGGCGGACTACCGGGTGACGGTGGTTCTATATGAAAACAAGCTTATCGCGGTGGAGCCCGGCGATACCTCGGGGCAGCTTTACGGGGTGGCGCTTGATCTGGGTACTACCACGATGGCGGGGGCGCTGCTGGACCTGAGGACGGGCGAACAGCTGGCGGTGGTGAGCAAGGCCAATCCCCACATCTCGGTGGGGGCCGATGTGATATCCCGCATCTCTTTCGTGAGCCAGGGGGAGAAGCATCTGGCGGATCTACAAGAGCTGATAGTGGCGACTGTCAACCTGATCATCGAGGAACTGCTGATCATCAGCGGGGTGAACCGGCGGTACGTGTACGAGATAACCGCGGTGGGGAACACGGTGATCCACCACCTCTTCCTGGGGCTGGACCCTACCTTCCTGGGGCAGGGGCCTTATGTGCCGGTGGTGACCCGGCCGCTCACGGTGAGGGCGCGCCGGCTTGGCATCAGGATAGCCGAGGGCGGGTACCTCTACCTGCTGCCGAATATCGCGGGTTTCATGGGGGGAGACGCGGTGGGGGTCATCCTGGCGACCGGCCTCTACCAGAGTTCGCAGGTGCGGCTGGCGGTGGATATCGGAACTAACGGCGAGATCATCCTGGGTTCGGCGGAGGAGATCCTGGCCTGCTCGACGGCGGCGGGGCCGGCCTTCGAGGGCTCCCGGATCAAGCACGGGATGCGGGCGGTGACCGGGGCTGTCGAAAAGGTGGCCATCGACGATGATGTGGTGCTGGGGGTGATCGGTGAGGCGGAGCCGCATGGGATCTCGGGTTCGGGCTTGATCGACGCGGTGGCGGAACTGCTGCGGTTGGGAGTGATCGATATGACCGGCCGGTTCCTGCCCCTGGAGGAGGTGCCGGCGGGTGTCCCTCAGAAGGTGCGCCGGAGACTGGTCGAGGATAGCGGGAAACGGGAGTTTGTACTGGCGTGGCCGGGGGAGAACGGGGACCGGCCCGCGATAACGATAACCCAGGAGGATATCCGGGAACTGCAGCTGGCCAAGGGGGCACTGGCGGCCGGCATCAGCGTGCTGAAAAAGGAGCTGGGGGTGAAACCGCAGCAGATCATCGAAATCTTCCTGGCGGGCGCGTTCGGCAGCGGGATCAACCCCGCCAGCGCGCGGGCGATCGGGCTGATACCCAACCTGAAGCTGGAGCGGATCGTGGCGGTGGGCAACGCGGCCGGGGCCGGGGCGCAGCTGGTGCTGCTGTCCAGTTCCGCGAGGAAGCAGGCGGAAGGAATCGCCCGCGAGGTCCGATATGTCGAACTCTCGGGGCGAGAGGACTTCCAGGAGGCTTTCCTGGGGGCGATGTATTTTCCGCGGCTTAGTCCGCCAGGGGGTTGATGACCAGGCCGGTGATCAGCTTGGGATAGAAGTAGGTGGATTTCTGGGGCATCTTCTCGCCGTTGTTGGCGACCGCGACGATTTCCTGCACCCGGGTGGGGTTCAGGAAGAAGGCGGCCTGCTCGATACCTGAATCGACGGCCTCGACGGCTTCGGTTTCGTCGTGGGTGTACGAGAGGTGGTCCTGGTTCTTGCGGTTTTCGCTCCCGATCTGCAGCAGCCGGTCCAGGACCAGATTGTCGAGGATGGCGACATCCAGGCTGCTCCAGTCCACGGAGCGGCCTTCAAAAAGGGATGCTGGAGCGATCTCGCTCTTTAAGCTCATGAGGTAGAATACCTTGTCCCGGGAGTAGAACCCGAAGGTATGGTTGGTTTTGCCCCGGGAGTCCATTTCGGTGAAGAAGCCCCGGATCGCTGCGGGCAGTTCAGCCCGGGCCGAGGGCAGCGGGTAGGCCTCCAGCTTAAAGTAGGAGAGCAGACGCTCCTTGAAGGAGTCGGGATCGAACTCTTTCAGGTTCTTGACCAGGCGGTGGGTGGGCAGGATCAGCAGGCCGGGGTCATAGAGGTTGACCAGGGTAATCAGCACGGTGGGGTTGGTGGCTTCTCCCCGGGACTGGCTTTCCTGATAATAGTTCAGCGCGGTCTCGAAGCGGTGGTGGCCGTCGGCTATGTAGATAGTCAGGTCCTTCATGGCCTTGATAATCTTCTGCTGGGTCTTGGAGTTGGTGATGACCCAAAGGCGATGGCCTTCTCCGGCCTCGTCGATGAAGTCGACGTCGGGGGAGCGTTTGCCGCGCGCCGCCTGCAGGGCCTGGTTTATCTCTTCCGAGGGGTCGTCATAGAGCCCGAAGACCGGGCTGAAGTTGGCCTTGCAGGCCCGCATCAGCTGCAGGCGGTCGGCCTTGGGCTTGGAGAGGGTCTCTTCGTGCGGCAGTACGTTCCCCGGCCCGTAGGAGGCCAGTTCTACTCCGCAGATGAACCCGGTGCGCATCTGGCGTTTGCCGTCGAGGGTAAACTCCTGTTCGTACAGGTAGAAAGCGGGTTTCTTTTCGCGGGTGAGGACTCCTTCTTCCAGCCAGCGGGCGAAGTATCCGGCCGCCCGGGTATAGCGGTTGTTGCGGTCGTCATCCTGCTGGAAGGTCTGTCCCAGTTCCAGGCGGATGATGTTGTGGGCGTGACGGGCGTAGTATCGGGCCTGAGCCGTGTTGTCGATGATGTCGTACGGGGGAGTCACCACCTCGGCAATGCTGCCAACCTTCTCCTGATTAAAGCGGATACCTCGGATAGGGACTATGGTGGCCATGCATTTACCTCCCGTTGCTTGAGAATTTGGTTTACAATTCTGATGCGGTGAGGTGCGGCTGAAAGCTCGCCCGCACCATTGGTCAGGGGCCACCAAGTTTTTATGGTGACCAATCCCTATTTTAGTACATGTACCGAGCAAATTCAACGAAGAAATCTGTACATTGCTTGCTGATAATGGCTTATTCCGGGTAGAATAGGGCATAGGAAGAAAGTGAGGCGGGCTGATGCTTGTCGATTATCACATCCACGGGATGGGGCACCGGGATTTTCCGCACTCTGTGGAGTCTCTGGCCCGATTTGTCGAGGCGGCGCTGGGGAAGGGGATAGCGGAGGTCGGTTTCGCCGACCACGACTACTACCTGCGGGATATAAGGTTTTCTAATTTTGAGGAACTGAGGACCCGGTTTCCGGGTATCGGCATCAAGGTAGGGCTGGAGGTGGAATTTTTTCCCGGGCAGGAGACGGAAACCAATGACCGGTTGGCAGGGTGCCGTTTCGATTACCTGATCGGTTCGGTTCATTATATCGGCGAGTGGCTGTTTGACCACCCTGACTATATCGAGGGGTTTTCGGCCTGGGACATCGACCAGCTGTACCGGGTTTATTTCGGGCTGGTGGCCCGGATGGCCCGTACGAGGCTGTTTGATATGGTGGGACACCTGGACCTGATCAAGATCTTCGGTCACCGAGCCAAGTCGCCGGTGCTCAAGATGGTCCAGCCCACCCTGGAAGAGATAAGGGACAGCGGTATGGTGATTGAGGTCAATACCGCAGGGCTGCACCGCCCGGTACAGGAGCAGTATCCTGCCAAGGACCTCCTGAAGGCGGCTTTTCAGATGGGGATTCCGATAACCCTCAGTTCGGACGCCCATGCTCCGGAGCAGGTGGGGCGCGACCTGCTTCTGGCCCGCGAGATGGCCCGGGAGGTTGGGTATCGCGAGGCGGCGACCTTCAGTGGGCGGGAAAGGATAATGGTCCCGCTGTAGGGTCAACCCAGAGGTTGACACTTTCTCCAGGTATATTCGATTATTGTACCTGTATCCGATAGGAAAAGTAAAAGTAGGTCCTTAGGTCCAGCTAAACGGAGGAAGCTGGCTACTAAGGAAATAAAGTGAGGGTTAACTGACAGTTTTTTTCAAGGAGGTTCGGGTTATGGTGGAGGAGAGGGTCCGGCAGTTGGGGCTGGTTATCCCGAAGGTTGCTCCGCCGGTGGCGGCCTATCAGCCGGGGGTGCTGGCGGGGGACCTGCTGTTTGTCTCGGGCCAGCTTCCTACTGTGGATGGGGAGCTAAAGTACCGGGGACGGCTGGGTGCAGAGCTGACTGTGGAGGAAGGCTATCAGGCCGCCCGTGCCTGCGCCCTGAACTGCCTGGCGGTGGTGAAGAGCTTTACCGGCTCGCTGGACCGGGTGGTCAGGATAGTGAAGCTGAACGGGTATGTAAGCAGTGCTCCTGACTTTTTCCAGCAGCCGCAGGTGGTGAACGGGGCTTCCGAGCTGCTGGGGGAGGTCTTTGGCGAGGCGGGACGCCACGCCCGGGCGGCGATCGGGGTGAGCAGCCTGCCGCTGGGCGCCGCGGTGGAGGTCGATCTGGTGGTGCAGGTGCTGCTCTAAGCCGTTCGGGTATCTTTCGTAGTTGAGGAGGTTTTTTATGCTGGTTTATGATCTGGCCCGCCAACTGGCAAAGGAGATCGGGGAGAGCGAAGAGTACCGGCTGCTGCTCAAGGCCAAGGAACGCATCAACCAGAACGAGGCTGCGAGGGTGATGCTGGAGGATTTTCAGAAGCAGCAGTTGGAGCTGCAGCAGACGATCATAAAGGGGGAGGCGGTGCCGGAAGACAAGGCCCGGCAGCTCGAGGAGCTGAACAAGATACTGGCGGCGAACCCGTCCATTACCGAGTACCGGGTCGCGGAACTGCGGCTGGTCAGGTTGATGGGAGATGTGGAGAAGATACTGTGGGATTCGGTCCAGGATGCCCTGATGGTGAAACCGGAGGTCTGAGGTTTAAAATCATGTGGCCAGTTCTATTTTTTGCTTATAAGCTGGACCTTTCGCCTTGATTGTAATAGAATTGAACATAGATATGGAAATTTTAGTAATAATTTTGGCGGCAGAGGAGGAGAATCCTTTACATGGTTGAACGACGTTTGAAGTCGATCGACTTCCAGTTCTATAATAAACCCCTGCACAGTATAGTCCTGGAAATCCTGCGGGAGGCTATCGTGAGCGGGGTTATGCAGCCGGGTGAAAAGCTGATGGAGGCGCAGCTGGCGGAGGAGATGGGGATCAGCCGTACTCCGGTGCGGGAGGCCATCCGTAAGCTGGAACTGGAAGGTTTCGTACACATGATTCCGCGCAAGGGCGCATGTGTAGCTGAGTATTCGGTAAAGGATATCGAGGACACTTTCAAGATACGGGCCGCCCTGGAAAAACTGGCGATAGAGTTGGCGATAGAGAAGGTTACCGAAGCGAACCTGGAGGAGCTTACCCGGGTATTGGCGGAGGAGGCCGTGGTCATCGAGAGCGCTGACAAGGAAGCGATGGTGGAGAAGGACGCCGAGTTTCACGAGTTTATCTACCGTATCGGCGAGAACTCGCGGCTGTTTGTTATAATGAACAACCTGACGGAACAGATAAGGCGCTTTCGGTTCGTTTCACTCGGTGGAAGTGGAAGGGGCAGAGAGGTGCTGGAGGAGCACAGCCATATCTACGAAGCCCTGAAAATGAAGGATGTCAAACTGGGCCAGGAGCTGATGGAGACGCACATCAATAACACCCGGCAGTCTCTGATGGGAGCGATAAGGGAGAAGATGCTCAGCGGTCAGAGAATTTAGAGGGCCGGGACTCCTGGATAAATAAACCCTGACGCGCAGCTAAGCCGTTGATTAAGCCGATCAACGGCTTTTTCGTATTATTAGGCTGAACGATAGGCGAGAGAGAAGCCGGGGCAGCCCAGTTCTCGGGTATACATGATACATTATTATTAATCGCATTATACAGTATAAATCTACATTATACAGTATAAAGTCTAATATCCTCTTTTATATTTCGCGGGATAAAAATATAATCATCCTTAGTTATTATTAACATGTTCGATGAGGAGGATGAAAAATGACTTTCAGTAAGGGACTGAATGCAACTGGTGCAACCGGGACCCGCTTACGCCTCAGCGGTGGGGAGTGTCCCTACAGCGGGATGTGCGTAACCTGTCTGGACGGTTGTGTGGGTCTGTGTGAGGTCGGAAAATCCGCGGTACGCGCGAAAGAGGTTCTTTACCCGCAGCCGTTCGGCAAGATAACCGCGGCGTCGGAAAAGGATTACCCGGTGGATTATTCTCACTTCAACATCATGGGTACCGCGGTAGGCGCTATCGGGCTTGAAGCGGACAGCGACAAGGCCATCTTCCCGGCGGTCAACCTGGAAACCACCATCGGCGCGGGAGCCGAAAAGGTCAAACTGAAGGTTCCGTTTACCATCGGCGCCATGGGTTCGACCAACGTCGCCCTCAACAACTGGGTGGAACTGGCCGCTGGCTGCGCCATTTCGGGTGTGCCCCTGTTCATCGGTGAAAACGTGGTAGGCATGGACCCCAACTCGGAGTTTAAGAACGGCCGGGTGGTCAATTCCCCGGGTCTGGACTTCAGGGTCAAGGCGTTCCGCGACTGGTTCGATGGGTATGCAACTGTTGTGGTGCAGGCCAACGTCGAGGATACCATGCTGGGGACCCAGGAGTACGCGATCGACAAGCTGGGCGTGGACTTTGTGGAGCTGAAGTGGGGCCAGGGCGCCAAGGATATCGGCGGCGAGGTCAAGCTGAACACCATCGAGCGAGCACGGCAGCTGAAGAGCCGCGGCTACATCGTCCTCCCCGATCCCGATGACGCGGTAGTGGAAGCGGCCTACAAGGCGGGTGCTTTCACCGAGTTCGAGCGTCACTCCCGGGTGGGCATGGTGACTGAGGAGAGTTTCCACGCTCGGGTGGCTGAACTCCGCAAGCTGGGCGCCAAGTTCGTATCGCTGAAGACCGGCGCGTACCGCGCGGCTGACCTGGCGCGGGCGATCAAGTTTGCCTCCGACGCCAAGCTGGACCTGCTGACCATCGACGGAGCGGGCGGCGGCACCGGCATGAGCCCCTGGAGGATGATGAACGAGTGGGGTATCCCGACTGTTTACATCCAGGCGCTGGCGATGCAGATGCTGAGCAAGCTGGCGGCCAAGGGCAGGTATATCCCGACGGTCTCGATCGCGGGCGGATTCACCCTGGAAGATCAGGCTTTCAAGGGACTGGCCATGGGGGCTCCTTACTTCAAACTGGTAACCATGTCCCGTTCGCCGCTGACCGCGGCCATGGTGGGCAAGAACATCGGTGAGATGGTCAAGAGCGGCAAGGTGCCGAACGAGTACAAGAAGTACGGCGAGTCGATCGAGCAGGTATTCATACTGGCGGAAGACCTGAAGAAGCGGCTGGGCGGCAAGTACGGCGACCTCCCGGTGGGAGCCATCGGGGTATACAGCTACTTCGAGCGGCTGGCGCAGGGACTGAGGCAGTTCATGGCCGGCGCCCGCAAGTTCTCCCTGGAGTACATCACCCGCGACGACCTGGTGGCGCTGACCAGGGAAGGCGCGGAGATCACCGGCATTCCTTACATCATGGACAACGACAAGGAAGAAGTGGAGAAGATCCTGGGCTAATACTACCCTGGATATAATGATCGGGGGCTGCTCGCAGCCCCCAGTTTTTTTTATGTCGGGGTGTAAGGACATTTTTGGCCGGGCTGGAATAAGATGGGGCCGGAGACTATTTTGCCTGGGAGGGCCGGGCCTGGGGGTGAAATCTGGCTTTAAAAGAGATATTATAGTTGTAGTGCCTATTTATAGGTTGATTGACCGCACAGGGAAGACAAACTGGGTGATGCCTCGTATTTTAAGGTGTGAGGTGGCGGTGGGGTTTGTATGATGTGGTGATTATCGGCGGGGGACCGGCGGGGATTTTCGCGGCCTACGAGTTGGGACGGACGGGGAAGCTGCGGGTTCTGCTCCTGGAACGGGGTCTCAACCTGGAACAGCGGGAATGCCCCACCCGCATCACTGAGGAAGGATGTCTGCACTGCCAGCCCTGCTCGATCATGAGCGGCTGGGGTGGGGCGGGCGCCTTTTCGGACGGCAAACTCACCCTGACAGCCGATTTTGGCGGCTGGCTGGAAGAGTATATCGGGCGGCCGGACGTGGAGCGCCTCATCGATGAGGCTGACCGTATCTACCTTAAGTTTGGGGCCACGGACCGGATTTACGGGGAGAACAGCCAGGCGGTGGAGGAACTGGGCCGCCGGGCGGATAAGGCGGGGCTCAGGCTCATCCCGGCCCGCATCCGCCACCTGGGCACGGAAAACAACGTGGAGATCCTGCGCCGGATGCGCCAGCACATCGAAAAGACGGTGGAGATCCGCACCCTTACCCCGGTGGATCGTATCCTGGCGAGGTCGGGGGCGGTGACGGGGGTGCGGCTGGAAGACGGGCAGGAGATAAAGGCCCGCTATGTGATCGCGGCGCCCGGCCGTCAGGGGGCGGAGTGGTTTCAACGTGAGTGTGCCGCCCTGGGGATCAGAGCCCGCAACAACCTGGTGGATATCGGGGTGCGGGTGGAGGTGCCGGCGGCGGCCCTGGAGGAGGTCACCCGGGAGGTTTACGAGTCCAAGCTGATCTTTTATACGCCCACCTTTAAGGACCAGATCCGGACCTTCTGCATGAACCCGGGGGGCGAGGTGGTGATGGAGAACACCGACGGGGTGGTAACGGTGAACGGGCACAGCTACCGTGACCCCGCAAGGCATACGGCCAATACCAACTTCGCGCTGCTGGTGCGGCAGGAGTTTACGGAACCTTTTAACGAACCTTTAACCTACGGCCGGAGCATCGCCCGGCTGGCCAACATGCTGGGGCATGGGGTGCTGGTGCAGCGCCTCGGCGACCTCCGACGCGGGCGGAGGTCCAACCCGCAGCGGATCCGCGAGGGAGGGGTTACACCCACCCTGGTGGGAGCGACTCCCGGGGACCTGGGACTGGCCCTGCCTCACCGCTATGTGGTGGACATCGTGGAGATGCTCACAGCGCTGGACCGATTCGCTCCCGGGGTGGCCTCGGACGATACCCTGCTCTATGGGGTGGAGGTCAAGTTTTATTCGGCTCGTCCTCAGCTCAGCGGCGAACTGGAGACCTCGGTCAGGAACCTTCTGGCCACCGGCGACGGGGCGGGAGTAACCCGCGGACTGGCCCAGGCCAGTGCTTCGGGACTGGTGGCGGCCCAAGCGGTGCTGCGCCGGGAAAGACTGGTATTGGTATGCAATTGATTTCAGGTTATTATATACCCATGGAACGCATTTGGAGGAGATGACGTGATTTACCTGGACAACGCCGCCACCTCCTGGCCCAAACCGGAGGCGGTGTACGAGGCGGTGGACGGTTTCCTGCGCCAATACGGCGCCAACCCCGGCCGGGCCGGGCACAAGATGTCCCTGCAGGCGGGGCGGGTTATCCTGGAGACCCGGGAGCTGCTGGCTTCTCTGTTCAATATCCCCGATTCCTCCCGGCTGGTATTTACCGCCAACGTGACTGAGTCGACGAACCTGGCCATCAAGGGGATGCTCGACCCCGGCGACCACGTGGTGCTGACCGGCATGGAGCACAACGCGGTGTGCCGTCCGATCTGGGCCCTGGAGAGGCTAGGGGTGGAGCATACGGTGGTGGGGTGTTCCCCAGAGGGATACCTGGAGCCGTCCGAGCTGGCGGCGGCAATCCGGCCGAACACCCGCCTGGTATGCGTGAATCACGCCTCCAACGTGGTGGGTACCATCCAGCCGATCGAGAAGATAGGCAAGTTAGTCTCCGGGCGGGGGGCGGCATTCATGGTGGACTGCGCCCAGACCGCCGGGGTCCTCCCGATAGATGTGCAGAGGTTCCGCATCGACCTGCTGGCCTTCACCGGGCACAAGGGGCTTATGGGACCGCCAGGTACGGGCGGGCTCTACATCCGGGAGGGGATCGAGATCAGGCCCCTGAAGGAGGGGGGAACCGGCACCAACTCGGAGCTGCTCACCCAGCCGGCAGCCATGCCCGAGCGCTATGAGAGCGGGACCCTGAACACCTCGGGTATCGCTGGTCTGGGGGCGGGGGTGCGGTTTGTGATGCGGGAGGGCCTGGACCGGATAAGGGAACACGAGCAGCGGCTGACCGCCCGACTGCTGGAGGGGCTGCGCGCCATCAAGGGAGTCAAGCTCTACGGTCCTACGGACGAGCGGCAGCGGGTGGCGGTGGTCCTGTTTAACCTGGAGGGGCACGAGGCCAACCAGGTGAGCTTTATCCTGGACCAGGTTTATGATATCGCTACCCGGTCGGGGCTGCACTGTGCCCCGCTGGCGCACCGGACCATCGGGACGATAGATATCGGAGGGGTCCGGGTCAGCCCGGGATACTTCACGACCATGGAACAGATCGAGGAATTCCTGGCCGCGGTCGCTGTGATAGCGGCCGAGTAAGGGGAGGTGGAGCGGTATCAAGAAGGGGGATTCTCTGGGGGGGCAGGCGGTGTTTACCTTCGTCTCCACCCACCACGCGCTGAAAGCGGAGAAGGTCCTGCTGGAGGCGGCGGTAAAATCGGCGATCATCCCGGTACCGCGCCGCATCAGCTCTCTCTGTGGGCTGGCCATCAAAATGGATGCCGAGCTGGCTCCTCTGGCCCAGGAGGTAATGCGGGGGGCGGGGGTGCAGATCGAGGAGGTCCACCGGTTTTAGGAAAAACCAACGAAAGCTTGAGTGAGCTGAACTCGACCACTGGTGAACAATAAAACCGGGTTACTAGAAGCGAACGAAAGCTGACCAAAGCGGTACTGTCAGCCACACCGGAGATAATCGAACTACCTGGATTGGAGTAACCAAAAGGCTTGATAGGTAGCACGAGAGCACCGCAGTTGGAATATAATTCAATTGAATTTAGTAAAGGAGTGAAGTTTTGTGTTTAATAAGGAGATTGTGGGTAATCTGCTGATCTGACGATCGCGGGATTATCCTTTTTTATGCTAAAGGGCTCCCGTGGTCATATCACGTGTATGACAGGGAGGATTCGAAATTGATAATTGAACAACTCGGATGGAACGAGTTTTTTGCCGGGCACTTTCAGGGACTGATGCTGGAGGGTCTGATACCAGGCCGGGTCGCCGCCGAGCACCGGCACCGGTATCGGGTGTTTACCGGCGTTGGCCAGGTCCTGGCTTCTGTTTCCGGCCGGTTTCGCGGCGAGGCCGCGGGAACCCATGAGTTTCCGGCGGTGGGCGACTGGGTCGCTCTGAGCGTGCGCCACGACGAGGGAACCGCCACGATTCACGCGGTGCTCCCGCGTAAGAGCCAGTTTTACCGCCAGGCTGCGGGGACGGCGGGCGGCAGACAGGTGGCAGCGGCCAATGTGGACACGGTGTTTCTGGTCAACGGGCTGGACAACGACTTTAACCTCCGACGGATGGAACGGTACCTGACCCTGGCCTGGGAGAGCGGAGCCGACCCGGTGATTGTCTTGAACAAGGCCGACTGTTGTGATGACCTGGAGCAGAGACTCCGGGAGGTGGAGTCTATCGCCTTCGGTGTGCCGGTGCACGCAGTGAGCTGCGCCACCGGCCAGGGGCTGGAAGGGCTGAAGCCCTACCTCGGGGAGGGCAGGACCATCGCCCTGCTGGGCTCCTCGGGGGTGGGAAAATCGACCCTGATCAACCAGCTGCTGGGGAAGGACACCCAATCGGTGGGGGGCCTGCGGAAGGGAGACGGCAAGGGACGGCATACCACTACCTACCGCGAGATGCTGCTGCTCCCGGGAGGCGGACTGGTGATCGACACCCCGGGGATGCGGGAGCTGCGGCTGGGGACCGCAGAGACGGGTCTGGCCGAGGCGTTTACGGATATCCGGGACCTGGCGGCGGGGTGCCGGTTTAACGACTGCACCCACAGCGACGAGCCGGGGTGCGCGGTGAGGGATGCGCTGGAGATGGGAGAGCTGGACTGGGCGAGGTACGAGAGCTACAACAAGCTGCAAAAGGAGATCGCCTACCAGTCCCGCCGGGAGAACCTCGGGCTGGTGCTGGCGGAAAGGGAGAAATGGAAGAAGATCCACAAGGCGGCGAGGAAAGACGGGTACCGCTGATCTGCGGGTTATGGACTTCTGGACCTGGTATGTGATAATATTCCACTATAAAGGAGGGGTTTAATCCCCCAATAAGGAGAGGGTTTATATGCTTCAACTGGAAGGTGTCAGCCTGACCCTGGATGACGGCGACCAGGGGCCGCGTGAGGTTTTGAACAACATCAACCTGACCCTGGAGGACGAGAGGTTTTATGCCTTCACCGGTCCTAACGGCGGGGGAAAGACCTCGCTGGCCAAGGTGATCATGGGTATTTACCAGCCCACCGAGGGGAGGCTCCTCCATAACGGGGTGGATATTACCGGGATGAGTATTACCGAGCGCGCACAGCGCGGGATTATCTATGCGTTTCAAAACCCGCCCCGTTTTAAGGGTATCCGGGTGAGCGACCTGATCCATATCGCCAACACGGAACTGGATGAGAAGGAGATCCACCTGCTGCTGCACGACGTGGGCCTGTGCCCCGAGGACTACCTCGACCGCGAGGTGAACAACAGCCTCTCGGGAGGAGAGATGCGGCGGGTGGAGATAGCCACCTCGCTGGCCCGCAACGGAAATTTAATGATCTTCGATGAGCCCGAGGCGGGGGTCGACCTGTGGACCTTCCAGCAGCTGGTCTTTATGATCATCCAGCAGCATGAACGGCGCAAGAACACCACCATGGTGATAACTCACAGCGAGAGGTTCCTGACGGTATCCGACGAGATAATGCTGATCGCGGGGGGAGAGATCGCGGAGCGGGGCTCCAAGGACCAGATATGGCCATTGATCAAGGACGATATCACCTGCCGATGGCGGGATAGATGCGGAGGTGACGCGAATGACCCTAACTGCTATCGATAACCAGCTCCTGGCCACGATAGCCGATCTGCACGGGACGCCGCAGGGGGCATTCAACATCCGCAAGGACGGCGAAAAGGTGGATCGGCGATCCTCGGCCAACATCGAGATCATCTCCAAGACGGACAAGCCGGGGATCGACATCATCGTGAAGCCGGGTACCAAGAACGAGTCGGTCCATATCCCGGTGATCCTGACCAAGACCGGCCTGAACGACATGGTCTACAACACCTTTGAAATCGGCGAGGACTCGGACGTGCTGGTGGTGGCTGGCTGCGGTATCCACAACGCGGGGGATCAGAAGGCACAGCACGACGGGGTCCACACCTTTTATGTGCGCAAGGGCGCCAAGATGAAGTATACCGAGAAGCACTATGGGGAAGGGCCGGGCACTGGCGAGCGGGTCCTGAATCCCAAAACCTATATCGTGCTGGAGGAGGGGGCCTCGGCAGAGGTCGAGCTGGTGCAGATCAGGGGCATCAACCACACGGAGCGGGTCACCGAAGCGATCCTCCATCCCCGGGCCTCGCTGAAGATCATCGAGCGGCTGTTGACCCACGGCGACCAGAAGGCGGATTCCAATATACTGGTCAGTCTCACCGGCGAGGACTCCAACGTGCAGGTGATCGCCCGTTCGGTGGCCCAGGAGCGTTCTTTCCAGGTCTTCAGGGCCACCCTCAAGGGACAACAGCGCTGCCGCGGCCATCTGGAGTGTGACTCTATCATCATGGACCAGGCGGTGATCTCGGCCTCGCCGCAGCTATACGCCGAACACGCGGACGCTGAACTGACCCACGAGGCGGCGATCGGCAAGATCGCGGGGGACCAGCTGCTCAAGCTGATGTCGCTGGGGCTGACGGAGAAGCAGGCGGTGGACACCATCCTGACCGGGTTCCTGCGGTGAGGTGATCGCTCCCGGAACCATTAAGAAGGGGAGAATGCTTGACCACCCCTGCCGGGTACGGTAAAGTAGATTAACGGGGAAGTTTTTAAGGTGAAAATAGAAGGGAGTTGCGGATTTGCCTACTGCTAATGATATTTTTATTATCGGGCTTCCGGTGGTACTGGTAGTCTTTATGCTCTGGCTGCAGTGGAGCCAGAAGAACAAGCAGAAAAAGCTTATTGAAAGCATGCGGCCCAACGACAAGGTGGTTACCAACGGGGGACTGATCGGCAAGATCGAGCAGGTCAAGAGGGATGTCGTGGTGCTGAAGGTAGACGACAAGACCCGGGTCGAGGTATTGAAGAGCAGCATCTCCCAGTATTTCGAGGAAGCGGTCAAATAAATAGGAAGAGCTCTGATAAAGTCCGACTATAAAGAGCAACCGCCTCGTTTAAGTACGGGGTGGTTGTTTTTTCCTTTAATTTATTTTTAAAGTACGTTTTAAAATGATTGTAGTAAAAACATTGAAATAGGTTTTTCCATAAAAAGGGCATTGTCAATAACTGGAATCCATGCTATATTGGGTATCAAATATTCCAACTGCGTTGACGGAGAAAAGTACGTTGACCGGGTCCTTCCAGGGAGGGGGTGTCGTGACTGCAAGCACCTCTATGGAACCGCCAGCGGAAGTTCTCTCCTGAGCCGGGAGGCTGAAACCATTTGGCAAGTAGGTCTCTCCGGAGGCTTCCACCGTTAAAAGGAAGGGGGTATCGGATGCCTTTGCGTGTATTCCCGTACTCTGAATGAGCGGGCTGTTTTATTACAGCTAATTTGGGTGGTACCGCGAGTTTGAACTCTCGTCCCTTAGGGGGCGGGGGTTTTTTGCTTTTCAAGAAAGGGGGGGTGATTATGTTTGGGATACCTGATCCGCAGATCTGGATGGCTTATCTGCTGTGCCTGGGTACTGCGGGACTCTGTGTGGTCTACGGTATAGTCCACTGGAACAGCAACGAGTAAACTGTTGAGGGGGAATCAAGTTGAACAATCTGATTCTGTATGTTGTGGTTGCCATTTACGCCGCGGCGGTAGGGGGATTGGGTTACCTGGCCTACTCCCGCACCAAGTCGAATAAGGATTACCTGATCGCCGGGGGGAACAATCACCCGGTGGTGATGGCCCTGGCCTATGGATCGACCTTTATCAGTACCTCCGCCATCGTGGGTTTTGGTGGAAACGCGGGGATGTTTGGCTTCAGCCTGCTTTGGCTGACGGTTTTCAATATCTTCTTTGGTATCTTTATTGCCTTCGTGGTTTTCGGCAAGCGTACGCTGCGGGTGGGGAGAAACCTGGATTCCCAAACCTTTCCCGAATTCCTGGGCCGGAGATACGATTCGAGCTTCATTCAGAGGTTCGCTGCCGTGGTCATTGCGATCGGTATGCCTCTATACACGGCGGCGGTCATGATAGGAGCGGCCCGGTTCTTGGAGCAGACGCTGCAGATCGATTACAGCGTTTCGGTAATCGCGTTCGCTGTTATTGTGGCGGGATACGTTATGACCGGCGGCCTGAAGGGGGTGGTCTACACCGACGCCCTCCAGGGCAGCATCATGTTCGTGGGGATGACTCTGCTGCTGGTAATGACCTATAACAAGCTGGGAGGACCGCTGGAGGCCCATCAGGCCCTGACCGCCCTGACGGCCAAGCTGCCCGCCAGCCTGGCTGCGAAAGGCCACCAGGGGTGGACGAGTATGCCGGCGTTTGGGTCTGAATACTGGTGGGTAGTGGTTTCCACCCTGGTGATGGGGGTTGGGATCGGGGTGTTAGCCCAACCCCAGCTTATCGTCCGCTACCTGACTGTGAAGAACCCGCGTGACCTGAACCGGGCGGTTGTGGCCGGGGGAGTATTCATCCTGATGATGACCGGGGTGGCTTTTACGGTGGGGGCGCTGACCAATGTTTTCTTTGACCAGGAGGCTGGAAAGCTGTCGCTGATGGCCTCGATCGACCCGGCTACCGGACAGCCCAACGTGGACCGGATCATTCCGCTGTTTATCAATACGGCCATGCCTTCCTGGTTTTCTTATCTCTTCATGCTGACCCTGCTTTCGGCTTCTATGTCTACCCTGAGCGGTCAGTTCCACGTTATCGGCACCTCGATCAGCCATGACCTGTTTCGACCGGGTGATGGCTCAAAGATGGGAAACCGTCTGCTGCTGAACCGGATAGGACTGCTGGTGGGACTGCTGTTTACGGTGTGGCTGAGTTTTGCGCTGCCGCCCGGAATCATCGCGGCGGCCACCGCTATATTCTTTGGGGTATGCGCGGCCGCTTTTCTTCCCGCTTATGCCGGGGGGCTGTTCTGGAAACGGTCAACCCGCACCGGCGCGATTGCCAGTATGCTGGTGGGAACGGGAACGAGCCTTTTTATGCTGCTGTTTACTTATGCCAAGGGGTCGGCTTCTCTGGGGGTGGCGAAGCTGCTCTTCGGTAAGGAAGCGGTATTCGGTTTTCCCTGGACGGTGGTAGATCCTATCGTAATATCGCTCCCCCTTGCTGCTCTGACTATGGTGGCGGTAAGCCTGGTGACCCAGCCGGTGGAGAAGACCCTGCTGGAGCGATGCTTTTCCCAGCGGGACCTTGACCGGGTGGGGGTGGAACAGGCGTGAATATAAGCGAGTAAGCCGCCGACAGCGTAAAAAACCGGCCTTGGAGGTGATCCAATGCCGGTTTTTCGCTCCGCTATCGGAAAAAATGATTAAACCCCTTCCGGGATAGCATCGATCTCCCGCAGGAGGTTTTGGAAGATGGTGTGGACCGGGAGTATCTCGCGTATCTTCTCCACACATTCACCCACGAACACCAGGCCCTTTTCCAGGTCGCCCTTCTGGGCGCGGTTCAGGGCCTCCAGGATGCAGAAGGCCCCCGAACACTTCTTCAGGCAGGCGTCGCAGATGTCGGGGCCCAGGTCGTCGCCCTGCATGAGCTTTTCCCAGAAGGGGCTCTTCAAGGCCCGTCCCGGCAGGCCTACCGGGCTATGGATCAATACTACGTCCTCGTGCCGGCCGTGGAGGTAAAGCTGTTTTACGTTGGGTGGAGCCCCTGATTCTTCGCTGGCGGCGAAACGGGTCCCCATCTGGACCCCGCTGGCCCCCATACTGATGACCTCCACGATGTCCCGGCCTTCGATGATGCCGCCCGCGGCGATAACCGGTATCTTAACCGCCTGCAGGACTTCAGGGAGAATCTTCTTCATGGGCTCGGTCGTACCCAGGTGTCCGCCCGCTTCCTTGCCTTCCACTACCACAGCGGAGGCTCCGAGCTTTTCAGCGGCGACCGCGAGCCTGGCGGAGGATACGATGGGTACGATAGGGGTCTTCCAGGCCTGTCCCCACTGGAACATGTCCCGTGAAAAGCCGGCCCCGGAGACTACCAGGTCGATGCCCTCTTCCAGCGCGGTCTTTACCAGATCGGCGAAGTTGCGCACGGCGAAGAGGCAGTTTATGCCGATGATGCCCCGGGTAAGCTCCCGGGCTCTGCGGATCTCTCTTTTGAGTTCGTCGATATCCATGCCGGTGGCGGCGATGATGCCGATGCCACCCTCCTGGGCGACAGCCGCGGCGAGGCGGGAGGTGGAGATGCGGACCGCCATGCCTCCCTGCACGATGGGTATCCTGGCCAGGAGTGATCCGATGCGTAATTCGGGTAGTTTCATTTTAGTCCTGTCCTTCCCCAGTGGTTTTCAACTTTTAAGTTTAAACTATCAGAGTTTTTAGTCAAGTGAATAAGAAAAATATTCGTTTTTCGGGGGGAAATATTGGTACACTATATTGCAAAACTCGACAAAATTCGATATAATATGACCGAGGGGTACAGAGTGACTTATACAGTCTTTATCCAGCAAGAGACATATACCCCCTCTCCTTTTTAGATTCATTCTGTTGTGACAGCCCTAACCGCAAGGGGGGCTGGTTTTTTTGTTTATTCAGCTTCTATCAACGTTGTACTTTTATGAATGTCGAATTATGCGGTAGGAAATGAGGAGGTTTTGGAGAAAATATCCATAGCTGTGCTTATGGCATAATCAGAAGGTATAAGCTTGCACTTCCCGATTCTGTTAAGCGCGCCGGTGTATTTATCCTTCGCTGCCGGCTTGGGGAGGAACGATTTTTCTGTAGCGTATCGGAGGGTTGTGATGGGAGAAAAGATAGTGGTGCCCGCACGGGTCCGGAACTACATGATCGACTCTTACGGGCACATGAACAACGCCCAGTACCTGATCCTGCTGGAGGAGGCCCGCACCCAGTTCCTGGAGAGGGTGGGGTTCCCGCTGGAGGAACTCCTTCGGCAGGGGCTCTTGATCTTTATCAACGAGATCCAGATCAGGTTCAAGCGCCCGGCGCTGCTGGGGGAACGTCTGGAGATTTTTAACTGGTTCCCTGTGCTGAGTCGGGCCCGGGTGACCTGGCGGCAGGAGATCCGGCTGGAGAATGGCGGGGAGCTGGTGGCAGCGGCCACGGTGAGCGGGGGATTTATCAAGAACGGGCGGGTGATCCCGATACCTCCCGAGATTTACCAGGTGATGCAGGTCTACTATATCCCGGCTGAGCCGGACCTGAAGTAAAGGCCCGGGGGAGGGAGCATGGCAAAGACCATCGATTTTGACCTGGTGGCGGACATCTACGATATCTATGTGAACGTAGGGTTTGACGTGGACTTTTACCTCCGGGAACTCGGCTCCCGGGGGTGGCGGGTCCTGGAGCTGATGTGCGGGACGGGGCGGGTGTCCATGCCCCTAATTGAGAGCGGGATTGAGCTGACCTGTCTGGACTACGCATCGAAGATGGTGGGGCGGCTGGAGGAAAAGCTGCGGCAGCGTGGACTGTCGGCGGAGACGGTGGTGGCGGACGCGCGGAGCTTTGACCTGGGCCGGGTGTTTGACTCGGTGTTTATCCCTTTTAACTCTTTCATGGAGCTGCCGGGAAGGGAGAGCCAGGTCCGCACCCTGGAGTGCATCCATCGGCATCTGAAGCCGGGCGGGCTCTTCATCTGCACCCTGCACAACCCGGCGGTGCGCTTAAAAAGGGTAACCGGCCAGTACTCGCTGATGGTGGAGCATGACCTGCCGGACGGCGGAAAGCTGTCAGTGTTTGTGGTGGAGCGGTACTCGAAAGAGGACGGGATGGTGTCAGGGGCTCAGTTCTTCGAGGTATACGATGGGAGGGGGGGGCTCAGCCACAAGCGGCGGCTGGAGATAAGGTTTGAGGTGATCGAGCGGGAACGATTCGAGGAGATGATAGGGCAGACCGGGTTTCGGGTCACTAGGCTCTACGGGGACTACGACCGGTCGGGCTTCAGCCCGGAGGAGAGCCCCTATATGATCTACTTTTTATCCCGGTACTGATCGAAGGAGGAAGGCATGAGCGATTTAAGTATTTTTCACAATGAGCTGGCGGACCGGATGACGCGGGAGTATGGGGAGATGATGGAGGCGGGGCTGTCGCACGAGGTGATCGTGCTGGACTTTATAAACCGCTACGAGGAGGAACTGGTCGACGACCTCCAGCAGGCGGTGTTTTGGATCACCCTGGCCAAGATCCAGGTCCTGATGGAACTGAGCGGGGAGGAGTCGGCGCTGCACCCGATGGTGCGCGAGAACGCGGTGGCGGCAATCCGTGGGCTGCTGGAGAGCGGGGCCCTGGATGACCCTGATATGAAGGAGGACCTGGAGGGGATACTGGACGACCTGCTGGGGCAGCCGTCAGGGTGCGAATGCGGACACGACCACGGTCACAGTCACTGAGCCGCAACCGGATGAGGTGAAATGTAAAGGGCTGTACCCGCAATGCGCGGGTACAGCCCGGTTTTTTTATTGAATCGGCTGGGGTTCGTACTTGTAGATGAAACCGCTGAGGGGGGGCAGGGTGAACTGGCCGAACCAGCCGCTCTCGGTGCAGAGGCTGTCGCCGGCCCCGGGGCGGTTGTCGCCCACGGGGGGGATGTCGTTCACCCGGTCCATGTCGGCCAGCTTGACCCAGTAGCCGGGGGTGTGGAGATCCAGGTCTACTTTCACCTCGTGGTTCTCGAAGTTGAAAAGGACCGCGGTCCGCTCCTGGGGCTGGCCATTGTCATAGGTGCGCCAGCCGATTACCCGCTTGGCCCGGCCCTGGCTCTCATCCAGCCAGGGGCCCAGCATCCAGGTGAACTCGCCGGTGTCTATGGGGTTGTAACCCGAGAGCCTCAGGCCGGGGTAGCGCCGGCGGAGGTTGATGACGCCCCGCGCCCAGCGGTGGTAAGGTCCGGTCTCGGGGTGTTCCATCCAGGCCACGTCTATCCGGTTGCGCTCCCGCTCGACCCCGAACTCCTGCCCCATGTAGATCATGGGCTGGCCCAGGGCGGTCATGGTGGCCATGAGCCCGAGCCGCGCCTTACGGGCCTTGACCGCCGGGTCCCAGGTCTGGGCGGTGCTGGTGGAGACCTCGAACTGGACGCTGTTTTCGTCGTGGCTTTCGATGTAGTTGACGACGTTGTTGGTGTGGGCGGCGAATCCCTTTTTGCTGAAGTAGAAGGCGTTGCCCAGCCCCTCGGGAACGTTTTCCGCGCCTTCGAAGCGGCCTTCGCGGAGGATGGCCTTCAGCTTGTCGTGGAAGTCGTTCGACCACTGGGCGAAGCCGTTGTAGCCGTCGAGGTTCAGGTCCTGCTCGTTGGGCAGGTTCTCTGCGATCAGGATGGTATCCGGCTTGAACCCGGTGTCCTTTATCTCGTGCGCGATGCGGTGCAGCAGCTTGTGATTCAAAAAGAAGCTGTGGGTGGCGTCGAAACGGAACCCGTCGACGTGATACTCGCGGATGAACAGCTTGCAGGAGTCGACCAGCATGTTGTCGACCTCGTCCTTGCCGGTGGCCACCTTGTTGCCCCACATGGTCTTGCCCGCGAAGTAGAACCCGCCCTCGCCCGATCCATCGTCGATCAGGTCCCAGAGGGGGTTGAAGTCGTTGGAGGTGTGGTTGAAGACCTGGTCGATGATGACCGCCAGGCCGTGGTTGTGTGCTTCGTTTATCATCTCCCGGAAGTCGTCGGGTGAACCGAAGTCTTTTTCCACCGCCATGAAGCTGCAGGGCTCGTACCCGAGACCTTGCTTCTTCGGTACCTCGGCGGTGGGCATCAGGGCGATGCAGGTTATCCCCAGGTCATTGAGGTAACCGTTCTTGATGCGGTGGGTGACGCCCTTGAAGGTGCCCTGCAGGGGTTCGGGGATGTCGGGGTCGTTGTCGGTGAACCCGTACACGTTCATCTCGTAGAGGATCAGGTCTTTCATATCGGGGGTCTTCCACTGCTGGTCGGTCCACTGAAAACGGGTAGGGTCGATCACCTGGCAGTTGCGGAACTTGAAGTCGTCGGCGTAGACCCGGGTGTAGGGGTCGGTGACGTACTTTTCGTTTACTCCTCCCAGGCCTCCCTGGACGTAGAACTTGTACTCGACCTGAGTCGGGTCGCCCTCGGGATGGATGCGGGCCAGCCAGAGGTTTGGCTGGTAGTAAAACCCCCGGTAGAGTTCCATCTCGATGAACTTCGACGGGTCGGGGTTGGAGTGGCCGGGGCACTGGAAACCGTTGAAACTGCCGGCCAAGTAGACCCGGGCGGCGCGGGGGTGGAAGAAACCGAAGAGCAGCGAACCGTCTTTCAATAGATTGGCTCCCAGCAGGGACGGGACGCCCATGCCCGAGACGTCGGTGTTGGGCAGGTAGAAGTTGTGCTCGGGGACCAGGTGCTTGATCTGCTCGTAGAGGGACTTCACGTTTTCACGGGGGACGGCCGGGCGCACGCTGTAGATGTTGTGCCGGTCGGCCATGGTCCAGAGTTCGGCCCCGTACTGGATGTGGTAGTAGCGCTCCAGCCTGGCGTCCTCCCAGAAGACGCCTTTGCCGGTGCCGTCCTTGAACTTGAACTTGAAGGTGGTACGGTTGTAAGTGAGGTCGAAGTAAACCCCGAATTCGTCGCTGCCGGTGGGGTGGACCTCTTTTTCCAGGGTGGCCCCATCGCTGACCCAGACCCACATCACGGGGTCACCGAAGTCCAGCTGGTTATCGTAGTGAACGCGAACTGTATGCTGCATGTGCATCCCTCGCATCTTTCTGGATTTTGGTAAATGGTTATTAAGCCCTGCTTAAATTATCCCAAAATCGAGGGGTTTTTATGAAAATCGAGGGGCGCGAAAACTTAAAATCCGAGGTCTTCGTTGACCACCAGCACCCGGATGTCGCTCCGGAGGGTCTTTTTCTCCATGATGTTGATCACGTTGCAGATGCGCTCGGGAGAAGAGCAGTCGATGCAGAAACCGGTCTTGGCGCAGGGGGTGCTGTAATTCAGCCGCTTGGCGTTGGGGGGAGCGACGTGGTTCTTGATCCTTTTTAGTGCCTCGTCGGTGTTGGCTACCAGCTTATTCCGCCCGGCCACGACGACGACCTTTTTCGGCCCGAAGGTCATCGCTGCCACCCGGTTTCCAACGCCGTCGATGTTGACCAGTATGCCGGTGAGGGTGAGGGCGTTGGTGCTGCACAGAAAAAGGTCGCAGGATAGCTCGTTCCTCATGGCTTTTAACTTTTCGTCCGGGGAGAGCCCGGGCTGGTTGTGGTCGTACAGTTCTTTACCGCTATCCCGCAACTGTTCGGCCAGTCCCAGGTCGGCTAGGGTGCGGGAGCCGCCAAAACCTATAGTCAGCGAATCCTCCGCTTCCCGCAGTATATACTCGATGGCCTCGGCCCGGGTGGGGCAGTAAACGGCGGTGAATCGGTTTTTGTCGAGTGACTTGACGGCCTCCCGGCACCTCTGTTCGTGATTCCAAGCAAGGAGTTCTTCGGTCAGGCTCATGGTTAAACCTCCTATCAGGTGCTTTAGACCAAAGATATGGCAGGCGGGCATTTTTGTCAAATGCCGATTATGGGCGGGTGAGGACTTTCAGGAATTTGATACTGTAGAACAAGAGGTGAGAGCCTTGCGGATGAAATAAAGGATTAAAAAAAGCCTCCGGTTAATGTCCCGGAAGCCTTGACATTTCTGGAGCTGGTGGTCGGATTCGAACCGACGACCTGCGCATTACGAATGCGCTGCTCTACCCCTGAGCCACACCAGCAATAAGAGCCTTAATATCTCCGCAGTGAATTATACATGATGGCGGTAAGGTTTTCAAGTCGTCTGCTTAATCCCGATTTACTGGCCTAAATTTCAGTTATCCTGAAGGGTAAGGTTATGCAGGATGAGCTGCGGGAGGAGTTTTAGCAGATGGAGATAGAAAGAATATAATGTGGTCATTAATCTTGAAGGGAGGAGATGGAAATGATGCCAGTCGGACCCCTGATGATCGAGCACCGCCTGATCGAGCGGATGATAGCGGCTTTCCAGAGGGAACTGGACAAGATCAAGGATAGGCGAGATGCTGACCTGGGGTTTGTCGATGACGTGGTAGATTTTATTCGGACCTATGCCGACCGGTGCCACCACGGCAAGGAAGAATTCATCCTCTTTAGGGAGTTGGGGAGTAAACCGCTGAACGATGAACTGAGGAAGACCTGCGACGAACTGATAGAGGAGCACAGATGGGCGAGGGAGATGACCGGCCGGGTGGTGAGCGCCAAGATGAAGTACCTGCAGGGAGACTTCAAGGCACTGGATGACCTGATCGAGTGTGGTGAAGAACTGATTCGTTTTTACCCGCAGCACATAGTGAAAGAGGACAAGCAATTCTTCCTCCCGATCATGAACTACTTCACTCAGGAAGAAAAGGATAAGATGTTGACCGAGTTCAGTGAGTTTGACCAGAAGTTGATCCACGAAAAGTACCGGGGAGTCGTGGAAGAAATCGAAAGGGTGGCTACCGGCCGGGCAAGGTTCGAGTGCTCGGCCTGCGGCTACGTCTACGACCCGGACCAGGGTGACCCGGAAAACGGAATAAGCCCGGGAACCCCTTTTGAAGAACTGCCGGCCGACTGGGTATGCCCGACGTGCGGTTCGAGCAGCTCTTTGTTTGCCCGGGTTTCCTGATCCAAGGGGGATAGTTTTGGAGATTATAAAGATTTCCAGGTGATACCCTGATCCGAAATAAACTGTAAAAGTATTGTTAAGGCCTTCGGGGATACCCCAGGGTCCTTTTTTTATCTCAGGGGTTTATATTGAACGACCTGTTTCGACGGCATCTACTATTTTTATTACACTATTTTAGATATAAAAATACAAGAGGGGAGAGGTATAATTGAATTGAGAATTTATTCATGAAAGGGGGGATAAAGATGGATCCAATAAGAAAAGGTTATGTTTTTGTATCTGTATTTTTGATTCTGTTAGTCACACTGACGCTGTTTTTTTCTATCAACGACCGGGCAAGTGTGGTTGAAGCCGCAACGGATGAGGTTGGATTTTTGACATCCAGCCGGCTTACAGAAGAATACTTTATTCCTGATTTGCAGAATAAATACTGGCAGAGAACCGTAAATACTGAGTCAAACATTACGGTGGAGAGGTCCGGGCTGGAACAGTTTTTATTTACGAATTCTACGTCTTCTGTTGGAGCAGATGGCAATAGCATATTTGCAGTGGATGCTGAAGGGGTCAAGTATATAGGGTCCGAATCCAAATTGTCGAAGGCCGAGACCATCGGCACCAGATATGTTGCCAAGTATGTAAAGCCTGGAGAATCGTGGTGGAATTATTCTGTTGAAATACTTACTGATAAATCGGATGCAAGGACAACGACCACCCGGATCGAAGAACGATACACGTATCTGGGTATTGAGACGTTATTAACCATGGGCAAGGAAGCGGAGGCGGCGCATTTAAAAAAGGAAACCTACGGATATCAAAACCTTGACGGACAGCGACCGCAAAAAGAAGAGGCTGACATATGGCTGGTAAGGGGTCTTGGGCTGGTGAAATGCCGATTAAAGATCACCGGCCCCGATAATGTGGTAAAGGAGACCACGACGGAACTGGTCGCGGTAGAGCCGTTTAAGTAAGGTGCCCCCAGGGTAGGAACGTACTGCTGAAATTCAACCCGGCCGGGCTTTCGGGGTGAAGGCCTGGCTTTTTTTATATTTCATGCCGGAAGGGGTCGACATAGTTTACCCCTGGGATACTGGCCCAGGGGTTTATGCTGTATCACGGGGGTTACTGTATCTCTATCCGCTTACCCCGGGTCTTGGCGGATTCGGTCTTGGGGGCGATGATGGAGAGGATTCCATCCTGGTATTCCGCCTTCGCCTGTTCCGATTTTATCTCGACCGGGAGCGGGATGGCGCGGGAAAACCGGCCGAAGGACCTCTCGCTGCGATAGATGTTTTCGTCTTTGAACTCTTCCCGCCGGCGGCTCTGGCCAGAGAACCGGATGGAGTTATCGTCTACATACACGTTGAGGTCTTCTTTGCTGACCCCGGGTATCTCGGCCTTGACTATGACGTCTGAATCGGTCTGGTAGACGTCAATCCTCGGCTGGTTCAGGTCGTATAACAGGCGGAAGGGGTTGCGTTCCCGAAACCCTTCTATCATGTGTTTCCCGAAGTCATCCATGTCCCGGAAGGGGTTCCACTCGATCAGGTTTATAAGAATCAGTCCTTTCTATAAGAAATTTTGTTTTATGTTTCCCCCGGTTGAGGATGGTTATTCTTTTAAAGCTGGAGGCCTAAGAATACTGGCTGTGAAAGGGCGGAATTATTAATTTTTTTACTCCCCTGACAGACTGGCGTCGCGGAGTGGGTCTATTATTCTTTATAGTCAGAGCTTTTCTATTTATTACGATTTAAAGGAACCCCCCAGTTTTTTGGCGAATCTTTCCACCTGGGAAAGGTTTGTCCAATCGTTATGGCATGGTATATTAATTAGACCGTATCACATTGGTAAAGGGGAATGGTTATCGTGAAGTCCTTGCTGGTGATCGACCGTTTTGAGGGAGAGTGGGCGGTGCTCGAACACGAAGGCCGCACCTTCAATCTTCCGCGCCGGCTGGTACCCCCGGGCGCCAAGGAGGGGGACGTGGTGGTCCTCGATGTGTCTCTTGACGGCCGGGCCACCGCGGAAAGGGCCAAAAAGATAGGGGACCTGGCGGGGGAGCTTTTCAGGGATTAGGAGGAGGGGAGTTTTGAAACCGCGAGCCGCATCAGTTTTATTCTTTATTCTGCTGCTTTTCCTGGCCGGCTGCGCATCGAAACCGTTCGGGCCCCCGGATAGCGGTGAGCCCGCGCCCACCCCACAGCAAATTCCGGCCCAGTTGATGTTACACGTAATCGATGTGGATCAGGGCGACTCCATGCTGCTCCAGTTCCCTGGCGGGGAAACCATGCTGGTGGATGCCGGAACGACCGGGCACGGCCGAGAGGTGGTGTCCTACCTGAAATCCCAGGGGGTTAAGCGTATCGACTACCTGGTCGCCACCCACCCTCACGAGGATCACATCGGGGGGATGTCCCAGGTAGTCCGGGAGTTTGAAATCGGGCGGATCTTCATGCCCCGGAAGACAACCAACACCAGCTCCTTCGAGAGACTGCTGCTGGCGGTGAGGGATAAGGGTCTGAAGATCGACACGGCCCGAGCGGGGGTTTCGGTGGTGGACCAGGGCGAACTGAAGGTGGTGTTTCTGGCCCCGGTAAAGGACAGCTATGAGGAGATCAACGAATGGTCGGCGGTACTGCGGATTCAGTACGGGTCGACCGCTTTCCTGCTGACCGGGGATGCCCAGGATATGTCTGAGAAGGATATGATGGCAGCGAGGGCTAACCTCCAGGCGGACGTTCTGAAGGTGGGGCACCACGGGAGCCACACCTCTTCGTCCCTTTCGTTCCTGAAGGCGGTCTCTCCGAAATATGCCGCTATCTCCTGTGGTAAGGGGAACGACTATGGGCACCCGCACCGGGAGACGCTGGCCAATTTGGGCAGACTGGGGATCGGGGTTTATCGCACCGACCTGAAAGGAACTATAGTGTTTACCTCGGATGGGTGCGAGGTGAAGCCGGAGGGTTAATACCCTTTTTCCAGCAGGTCCCGGTAGTGGTTTATCTCGTCCCGGGCAGCGGTCAGCCCGACTATCCACCGCTGGTCGGGTGTCGAGTTGGCTTTCAGTTTCAAGAGTGAGTGCGCGCTCTCCACCGCCGGACGGTAGTAGCGCAGGTCTATCTCGCTGAGCAGGCTTCGGGACTTTTCGGACTGGCCTTCCCGGTAGTCGGAATCCAGCCGCTGCTTCAGGGCTTTGAACAACTCCCTCGCCCGGGCGATATCTCCTTTGTCCACCGGGGCCCGGTGCAGCAGAGAGAGGATCTCCTCGATATCGTCGCTGTATTTTTTAAGCATGTCGCTGTATATCTGCTTTACGTGCATTTCTTCCTCCCAGGCTGTCAGGCTGCTCCCTAAAACTATTTTTTAATTCTCCTTCCGCACCGTTTTTCCTTTTATTTGAACCTCAAATATATCCCAAGGCTTCCTGAAATATTTTAAAATAGACCTCATCTACTGAGGAGAAAATAAGTCTAACAACCTGAACTGGTCCAAAAAAGCGGTGAAGCCAAGAGAGGGGGAGCAAGTGTGCTGTTTGGGCGCGAAAGGAACCTGAGGAGGAGCCTGCGCTCCAACCTGGATAACTTCTTCAGGGCATATGAAAGAGGGGACTTCCCAAGCGACGAAGAACTGACCGAGTGGGACCTGGACGATCGGTGAAAGGGGGCGGCGAGGCTGCCCCCTATTACAGTAGCCAAGTTTTTCTTTACGCTATCGGAAAGTATATTAGAGAACTTTCCGATGCAAGCAAGTGCACTCCGAAGCAAGTGCAGCTATGGCTTCCGCCCTTGGCGGTAGCCTAGCTTTCTTCGCAACTAAGGCTATCGCTTGCCAGAGGCTTGGCGACAGCCAAGTTTTCTTCGGACGGCATCGGTGTTTTTTAGTCCGGCGTGACACAAATTCATTTAATTAACAGGAAATCGTTAAAACTTGTCGAAGATTTATTGAAGTGCCCTGGCGTATAAGGCCCCTTAAGGGGGACGCTTTTGGCTAGGGCCAAAACTTGTAGAAAAGGGGAAAGAGTCTGACTGTGTACGTTCAATCTGCCGAAGTGATAGTTAAATACGCTGATAGTGTAGGAGTTGTCACCTTGGTTATCTCTATCGTCACGCTGGCGATCGTCCTGATCTCGTTTTTGCTGGTGGCGGGCAACATCTATTTTTCCTTCCTGAAGAAGAGCAGCGTGGTGGTGGAGGCGCTGCTGGGTGAGGATGATCTGAAAACCGAAATCGACTCGAGACCCGAGAGAAAAACCCCGCAGAAGTTCAATTTTATCATCCCGATCCAGCTCGACAACCGGGGGGACAGCCCGGCGGCTATCAACCTCACGGGTTGGGAGGTGGTCAAACCCGCGGACCTGGATATCCAGTCCTACTGGTCGGGCGGTGATCTCTACCAGATCCTGGAGCCTTTCAGCCAAAAGCTCAACAAGCTGTCGGTCTACATCGATATCTTTGGGGAATCAGAGAACCTCCCCAGCGAGCGTAAGCTGAAGAGCAAGATGAAGGCGCTGGAGGAGATAGTGGATAAGAAGGAGATAAAAATCATCATCAGTTACATCGCTTGCGATATCGGTATCCGGCACGGGTTTGTCAAACACGAGAAGCTGAACATCGTCCTCAACCCTATTATCAAACGGGTGTGTTTTAAGGCGGAATAGTGTTTTATATAGAGACCAGCCCCGATCACATTGATCGGGGCTGGTCTCTATATAGGCCTTGGGTTCGGCCGGGGTCTGGTGTTTCAATGACAAACTGGATAAACAACTACTCCAGTCCTTCGAAGTGGGTAAGGGCTTTGAACTTGTGGAAACGGTCCTGGATTTCTTTGTGGCTGAGTCGTCTCAGGCGGTCGAGGCTGAAGTCTTCTACGTTGTAAGAGGCCATGACGCTGCCGAAGATTACGGCGCGGCGGAGGCTGGCCTCGTCGAGGTTGCCGGTATTGTCGAGGTAGCCCAGGAAGCCGCCCGCGAAGGTGTCGCCCGCGCCGGTGGGGTCCATGACGCTGCCCAGGGGGTAGGCGGGGGCGGCGAAGACCGAGGTACGATCGAACATTATGACGCCGTATTCTCCCCGCTTGATGATGAGGGTCTTGATGCCCATGCCGAGTATGGTCCGGGCGGCTTGGACCAGGTTTATCTGGTTGGAGAGCTGCCGGGCTTCACCTTCGTTGATTATCAGCAGGTCGATCTGGGAGATAGCCTGCTTCAGGGGTTCGAGGCTGCCGTTAATCCAGTAGTTCATAGTGTCCAGGGCTATCAGGCCGGGCCGCTTGACCTGCTTGAGGACGTTCATCTGCAGCTCGGGATCGATGTTAGCGAGAAAGAGGATGGACGGCTCTGCGTATTCGGGGGGTATCTGCGGGCTGAAGCTGGCGAACACGTTTAACTGGGTGTCCAGAGTCTGGGCCTCGTTCAGGTTGTAATCGTATTTACCCCGCCAAAAGAAGGTTTTGCCTTTTTCTCTGGTCACTCCCCTGGTGTCGATGCTGCGGGACTCCAGGAATTCGAGGTGCTCTGAGGGAAAGTCATCCCCGACCACGGCCACCAGTTTGACTTCTGTGAAGAAGCTGGCGGAGGTTCCGAAGTAGGTGGCCGAACCGCCGAGCACCCGCTCGGCTTTGCCAAAAGGAGTTTCTACTGAGTCGAGGGCCATCGACCCGACTGCCAGAATACTCATTTCATCCTCCCCGGTATTTTCTCTTTGTATGTATTTTAACATCAAAACGTTGCGTAGTCGTTTATGGATTCTACAATATTTCAGGGTGTGGATCGTGATACTCGGCCGAATATATTGTAATACTCTGAAGGAGAACGCTTAAAAATGTCAAAATAAGAAATTAGAACGCGATAAGAATTATAGACTGGTGAATTTTATGGAGAAAAACCGGGTTAAACCGGGAGTAGACCCCGGGGAACTGGATAAGGTTTTTGGGCCGTATGATGAGCGTAAGATGCGGCAGCCGGTGGGGATACACGAACTGGAGATTCTGAACCGCATCATCGCCGCAACCAACGACTCGGGAGACAGTCTGCTCTCCCCGCTGGAGAAGGTGCTGGAGATGACGCTCGAGCTGCTGGGATTTGAATGCGGTGAGGTCTACCTGCTGGACGAGAGGTCTGGCACAGCCGAACTGGTCTGCACCAGGAACCTGGACCCCGAGCAGGTAAAGCTGCTGGATATGGTGCCGGCGAAGATGGAACCTTACAGCAAGATGCTGGTCGATAAGCAGCTGGCTATTTTTACGGAGGATCCTTCGAATACCCTGGAGGATGTGGCCCGGGTGGCCGGTATCCAGGCGGCGGTGAGCATACCGATTGTGTCGGTCGATCAGGTGATCGGGGCGATCAACGCGGCCAGCCGCAACCGTTACAGCTTCTCCAGCGAGGAGAAGCTGATCCTGCTCTCGATCGGACAGGTGGTGGGCACCTTCGTGGAAAAGGCCCGCATCATGGAATCGCTGAGGGAGGAAAAGCAGCTTCTGACCACCTCTATCGCCGAGCTGAAAGCGACGGGGGAGGCGCTGCGCAAGAGCGAACAGAGGCTGCGCAGCTACTTCGACCAGCCGCTGGTGGGGGTGGTGATAGCGTCCCCGGTTACAGGTTGGATTGCGGTGAATGACCGGTTCTGTGGTATCGTCGGTTACACCTGGGAGGAGCTGCAGGCTGTAAAATGGGAAGACCTGACTCCGCCCGAAGACCTTGAGCGGGAGATGCTGCAGTATGATCGGATTATACGCGGGGAGACCGACGGCTACAGCCTGGAAAAGCACTACATCAAAAAAGACGGGTCACTCGTGGACATAGAGATCAGCACTGCCTGCGTGAGAAAAGAGGACGGGTCGGTGGATTATTTCGTGGGACTGATCCAGGACATCACGGAACGGAAAGGGGCGGAAGAGAAGATCGCCCTGGCGGCGGAGATCTTTGAGAGGTCAGCGGTCGGGATGGCGGTGACCAATGCGGACCGGGTGATCCAGCGGGTGAATCCCGCGTTTGTAGAGATAACCGGGTACTCCGAGGAGGAGGTAGTGGGGCGGGATATCCGCACCTTCGAGATGGTGCGAACCGACCAGCCGATACAGTATTTTGACGAGATGGGGAATTCGATCGAGGAAAAAGGCCGTTTTGAGGGGACGGTCTGGAAGCGCCGCAAGAACGGGGAGGTTTACCTGGAGGACTTCATCATCACGGAGATACGCGGTCCGGAGGGCAAGATAGAACAGTACGTCCGATCGATCCGCGACATCACGGAGGAGGTCAAGCTGCGGGAGGAGAAGGTACGGCTGCAGGATCAGATCGCCCGCATGTCGCGGGTTGCCTCGCTGGGTGCGCTGTCGGGAGGGATAGTGCACGAGATAACCCAACCGCTGAACGCCATCAAGGTCATCTCCGACGGGCTGCACCTCTTATATAAGAAGGATGTGGAACTGGGTAAAGAAAAGATGATGGAGAACATGATCAAGATTTCCCGTTTGATCGACCGGGTGGACGATACCATCAGGCACATCCGTTCGTTTGCCAACGGCATCAAGCGTTATGAGCTTAAACCCTGCGGGCTGAACCAGAAGATTTTAGAGGTCCTGGAGATGTTAAACTGGCAGTTCTCAGCCCATCGGATCAGTATTCGGAGGGAATTGGCGGAAGACCTGAAAATGGTGACAGCTAACGAGAACGGGCTGGAGGAGATCATCACCAATCTGCTGGTCAACGCGATAACCGCCCTGGACACTACCACCAAGGCGGGTAAGGAGATCGTCTGCCGGACCAGGAATGAGTCGGGCTCAGTGGCCATGGAGATCTGCGACAACGCCACCGGGATCAATGATGAGATCCGGGACGATATCTTTGAGCCGCTGTTCAGCACCAAGAAGAGCAGCAGCAACATGGGGCTCGGACTGGCTATAGTCAAGTACCTGGTCGAGAGCTTCAATGGTACGATCGTGGTATATAATAATGAGGCGGGAGGCGCTACCTTCAGGGTGGTCCTGCCGGCTGACGGAGGGTAAGCATTGCGGGTTCTATTGATCGATGACGTAGTAATGGTAAGCGCATATGACGAGGACCCGGGTGAAGGGATAAGACCTTTAGCTTAACAAACCCCTGGACCTGGAGGGACTGATAGGGATTCTAAAAGAGATTGAAACCCTGCCCACCTGATGTTATAATTTGGGTGCAATTATAGTTTTTAAAGGTTTTTATCATATTTGCGATATATTTAGTAGGACCGGTGAAAGGGGGGAATGAAATGGTTGTTGAGACTATCAAGCTGCACCCCAATGACATCAAGCCCAACCAGCAGGCTGTGATAAAGGTGGAAGAGGGATTCCACGCCGGGAAATACATGAGCCGGGTGGAGGAAGTCAACTTAAATCGTATCGTCATGGGAGCACCGATAAGCCACAACCGGATAATTCTCCTGCCCCGTGGCCAGGAGATAAAGGTGGAAATGGCTATCCGGGGAGGACTCTGCAGGTTTGGAACCCCGGTCCGGGGTCAGCTCAATACTCCGATCCCTACCATCCAGGTCGACTGGCCGGAGCAGGTGGAGAGGATCCAGAGGAGGAATTGGGTACGGATTCCGCTGGTGGCTGACATGACTTATTCTCTGCTGACGGAGGAGCCGGAGACGGCTCCCCTACCGGTGAAGTCCCGAAGTCTGGACATCAGCGGCGGAGGTATGCTGATCACCACCACCCAGGATAAAGAAGCCCTGGGCAACGGCCTGCTGAGCCTGACACTCAAGCTTCCCGCCCTGGAGTTAAATAGTATCAAGGCCCGGGTTGCCCACATCCTGACCGGAGTGAATAAGTCGACTCCCAATCGGGTAGGGGTGGAGTTTTTGGACGTCCCCCGTATGGTCCGGGAGCAGATCGTCAAGTTTATCAACCTCAAGCAGCGGGAGATGATCCGAATGGGTCAGCTTCAGCGATCTTACTAGACATAGTTTAAACGGGGGGGCGGGTAAAACCCGCTCCTTTTTATTTCTGCGGTCAGCTTGAAGAAGAGAAGGGCTAAGGCATATTTGTATATTCAAATGTCCTGAGGGGGAACCTGTGAATTGATCTGCGATTATCCGGGCTGTTGAAGCCGCTGTCGGCTACCAGCAGCCTGATCGGGCCAGCTACCTGTCCGTGTTTAGGCTGCACTGGGCGATGTCGGTCAAGGAGGAGTTATCAAAGAGCGCTGAAGAATACCTTAAACACATACTTTATCCCGAACTGAACCCAAAGGTGGCGATGCGGAGGATCTTATGGGAGATGGAGCGGGAGGGCAAACCCTATTTTAAGGACGGAGGGATACTATGAAGGCACTGGTGATTTTCGCTCACCCCAACCCCCAGAGCTACAACGCCGCGATACTGGACGCGGTGAAAGCGGAACTGGGACAGCAAACGGCAGAGGTGAGGGTGAAAGACCTCTATCGGATGAACTGGAACCCGAACCTCGGGCTTTCGGACCTACAGCAGATATACTCGGGGGGGATGCCCGAGGACATCGCCCGGGAGCAGGCGGACATCAGGTGGGCCGACGCGCTTATCCTGATCGGGCCGATCTGGTGGTGGACCCTTCCCGCGATCGTGAAGGGCTACATCGACCGGGTATTCAGCTACGGTTTCGCCTATGAGTTTACCGAAAAAGGGCTGCGGGGGCTTATGGCCGGCAAGCGGGCCATCGTGATAACCACCTCCGGGGCGGACGAGAAGGGCGCGGCTGCCACCGGGATGATCGATGCGATCAAGACCGGCTTCATCAACGCGGTCTTCGGGAGCTGTGGTTTTACTCCTATAGCGTATAAAAACTGCTTCGGGGTGGTCGAAACCAGCGACGAGGTGCGCAGGCACTACCTGGAAGAGGTGAAGGAGTTCGTGAGGAATAACCTGGCCTAACGAAAATCTCTGCAATATTTAAAAAAATCACCCCGCCGGGGTGATTTTTTATGTGTTTTTATGACGAACTGAATGATAATGAGCCTATAACTGTGTTTGGCATGGTGCTGTGTAACGGCTATAGACCAACTGACAGCCGCCGGAGGTGTACATTATCTATACAGTAAGTGCAATCGTTGAACAAAAAATGAACAAAAAAAGCAAATGTCCGAATAGACAATGCAGGAAAAACGTGCCCGTCAGCCATTGGCATGTATTTTGCACTATTTACTCAAATGGCTATGCTTTTGTAGCATTCACCACTTCCCGGGGAACGGGGTAGGAATCTTGAAGCTGATGCTGATCGATGATGATAAATACTGCCTCGAGGCACTGGAAATCTTTCTGGGTATGAGCGGTTACTCCTGCGCTTCTTTTTCTGATCCCGCAAAGGCTTTGGAGGTATACGGAGCTGATGCCTGCGACGCGGTGATCACCGATATGAGGATGCCCGGGATGTCCGGGATCGAGGTGATGGAAAGGATACGCGGGCTTGACCCGCAGGCCAAGGTTATTATCATTTCCGGGTCGATGGATGGTGAGAGCTTCAAGAACGCCTGCGATCTTGGGGCTACCGCCTGCCTGGAGAAACCGCTGGATGCTTCGGAGCTGATAAGGACCCTGCGGGAGGCTCTGAAGGCAGGCGGGGGCATTAATTAAAGCTGGTCCGATCGAATATAGAAAAGCGTAATTAGCCCGGCAACCTGAGTCGGTGATTTTAAGCCTTTTTAAGGCTCCCCCTAAAAATCCCCAGCTCATGTCCGGATTAATTGATTTCCGGGAATGGTCGAGGTATTCATAATCCTTCATCCTTGCCAGAGGGATCCCCCTGGATACCCCGACTTTATCCCGGACAAATCCACAAGGCCTTCGTGGCATAAACATAATAGGGATCCAAGAGGCGAGAAAAGGGGCATCTGACGGGTTTAGCGGCCGGTGGTGTCTCTTCGTCTTTTCTGGGCTTTTTCGATGATGTCTGGGGGGAAGGCGCGGTCGAACTGTATTACCGCCCAGGATTTAAGCCGGTTGTCGTTTAACGACCAGAGCAGCCTCAGGGTATAGAGCATCCGGTTCAGTTCACGGTCCGAATCTGAACCGGTTCGATATTTAGCGGCGGACTCATGCGGCTGTTCGAACGGCAGTTTGTCAGCCGCCTGCTCGGTATAGTCAAAGAGGCTGGGGATATGCTGTCCCCCAAAATGGGAAACCCCTTTTTCCGCTATATCTTCAGGACGAATAAACATCTCGCCGGCTCCATCCTTGATCCACGCTATTGAGATGCCGTGCTCGTGGGAGATCAGTTTTAGAAGGGCTTCAGAGGGCTTTTGCAGGTTGTTTTCTATCGAAGCGACATAACCCCGGCTGATAGCTAAGGGCTTGGCAAATTCCCCTTGGGTCAATTTCAATGCGTTTCTTGCTGTACGAATTCTCTGCCCGATACTCATAGACACCGCACCTAAAATGCATAATTATATTGACAAGGCACCTAAGTAGCATTACCATGTTATGGGGTAACTATTTCGAATAGTTATACTCTTTCTATTAAACCTTATTTTTAAACTCAATAATGTGACGGGGATATCAAAAATTAAATTTTTCAGAGCAAGATGAACTGTGATAGAAATTGCATACATATGAGTGAATTCAAGATATCGATTATTATATAAAACAATGTAAATTCCCTCGAAACCAGCATATCGGACCTGGTCCACGTGAACAATGCGCATGGATTCCGCCGGTTGAGGATTTCCCGGGCGGAAAGAATTAAGAAAAAGGGGCACGGTTGTGTATTGGACGTCCTGTAAAAGGTGTAATATTCGATACGGATCAGCTTCTCCGCTGAAGTACTTGTCTAATCCCAACTGCCCTGTGTGTGGAGATGCCTTGTTAGAAATCCAGTACCACGGCTGTATTGAATTGAGGTGCGCCGAGGACCCTGATGAACGGGAGGCAGATGCTGGTAAGAGGTCAGACGAAAGCAGAAATCCGGGGTAGTCGGGGATCTTTTGCAGCCTAACCTTGCCACAAGGCCCCCGAAAGTATCCCCGCCTTACCCGGACTTACCCCTCAACCGACCTGGTTGAATATAATGGATAAACTGCCAGATGCCCCTAAAAATGGATGGTGGGGGCATTGTTGTTTGGGGGGGAGAAGATGAGGGTAATGTATCGGATTCCCGATTTTAATATCGTCGAGGTCAAGACCGAGGTTCCCAGGATCCCTTATGGAGTAAAGCTGCTGGGGGCGGAACTGGAATGGCCGGAGACCATGGGTGAAGGGATACGGGTGGCGGTGGTCGATACCGGGGCGGCTGAACACCCCGACCTGGTATACTCCGGGCTGTACGATGTGACCGGGGCCGGGGTGATGGACGACATCAACGGGCACGGGGTCCACTGTGCCGGAATCATAGGGGCGCGCGGCAAGATACTGGGGGTGGCGCCCGGATGCGAACTTTATTCGGTAAAGGCGTTTAACGAGAGGGGCAGTTCCAATTCCAGCTGGCTGGCCTCAGCGCTCCGGTGGTGCCGCCGCAACGGCATGGACGTGATCAACCTCTCGTTTGGCGGAAGGAAACCGCTGGGGGCGGTCTTCGAGTGGGAGATGCGCCGCTGCTACAACCAGGGGATCGTGATGGTGGCGGCGGTGGGCAACAGCGTGGGCAACGGCGGGGTGCTTTACCCCGCCAGGTATCCCGAGGTACTGGGGGTGGCAGCGGTGGACATCAACCAGAGGGTGGCGAAGTTCAGTTCCTGGGGCAAGGAGGTGGACATCGCGGCCGCCGGGGTGGAGGTCTACAGCACCTATCTCGACGGTAAGTACGCCCTCCTGGACGGAACCAGCCAGGCGGCCCCGCATATCTCGGGGGCGGTGGCGCTGATCCAGGGAAAGGCGATGCGGCGGGAAGGGAAGAAACTCAGCCCCAAGGTGGTCCGCTATATCCTGCGCCAGTATGCGGAGGACCGGGGGATTCCCGGGCCTGACAATTATTATGGGTGCGGGGTATTCGGGTTCGGGAGGTTCGACGCCTCTGACGTTCCGCCCTGCGATCTCCGTTTCACGGTCGGAAGCCGGAGGTACTGGAAGGACGGGAAGGAAAACCTACTCAGCGCGGCACCTATCCTGTACAACGGAAGGGTGATGCTGCCGCTTTCCGATGTGGCGGAGGCTTTCGGGTGCAGGGCGTCAGGGATTTTTCGCGGGGTCGAGGTGAAGCGGGCAAGTAAACAGGTGTAGGGAGTTAAGCGGATAGCCAGGTTGGCTAGGTTCTTGAAGCAATATAAAAGGGGCTGTCGCACTAACAGCCATAAGAAAAGAACAAAAGACGGTGACTGGCAGTGCCAGAAGCCGTCTTTTGCCGTAAAATATAGTCGATGAAAACAAACATTTTACGGCCAGATTATACATCAACC
>JABLWZ010000021.1 GCA_013178275.1 Bacillota bacterium
TCAATGACAATAAACAAGATACTCCTACCCAAACCTATTACCACAAAAATGGCCAGGCCAGGAAATTAGTCTTCGGTTATCGGGATCCCTTGTATGGCCCTAGAATTGTCGAGTTCGATGAGAAAGGCAGGCGTATACGGGAGATCTGGCTGATCGGCGGATCTCGCCACCGTGAGGATGGACCTGCGGTCATTTTGTACGATCAGTATGGGAATCTAAAAGAAGAGGAATATTTTCTGGTTGGGACAAAGGTATCCTGCCGTGAGGCATGGGAAGAGAGCATTAAGGAGTACCGACGCTGGAAAGAAACCGCTAAGGAATCGGGATTTCTGCTTGATGGTGATTTTTATGACTGGAAGCACATCATCCGGCAGAAAGAGTATGAAGAGGAGGCTAGGCGGAATATCGGTAATGACTTTTGGATAGGAACCCCTCCTGGAGAATACAATGATTGCTTTTAGTTAAACCTCTTCCCGAGAATCAGGCGGTCAACGCTACTTAGTTTATGGGGGCTTCCCCACGTGATTGACGGCAGCCGTCAGTACTTCAGGGGCATGGAAAGCCCAACTGGCAGCGGAGGATAATGGAATCTCTGGCGGGGATCGGTCCCCATCGCTTCTGTGTTCTCCAGGTAGGACTCGCAACTGTAGCCCAATAAAAATCGGGAGCCGTCTTCTGGCTCCCCCTTTGCCCTACGATATTTTCTTTTTAAGCCGTTCGTTGAAATCCCGAAGATCCTCTACGCACTGGATGAACCATTTTATCATCCGAGGGTCATCGAAATCGTCCGGGAAAAGGTCGTCTTCATCCACATAGTTAATATCTATCTGGTTGAAGGGACATATGTCACAGTTCCCAGGATAACCCTCGCAGTCGCATTCTTCGATCATGGGGTATTTCCCGCTGTATCTCATCTGTTTTCCTCCTTTGTCGTATTTTAGCCAGGTCCTGCCAGGGCTTTGGCAGGACCTGGAACTGAAATGTATCGCATTCTCCGGTGCTTGGTAAGCAGCCAGGCCTGCCATGAGAATTAGGGGTATTTAGGTTGGTGCGCGCACGCGTCGCCTGGTTCAGTTTATTATTTGTTAAAAGTCTTTATATGACGGCTCATCTTCGCCGTTATAAGTCCGATTGAATTCCAGCAGCTTGAGCCTGAACTCAAGGTATGCCGCCAGTATCGTTTTCTGACGCGTTTCCGGGGCTGCCAGACTTGCAGCCTTCTCCTGGGCTTCCAGGATAGTAGGCACCGAATAGCTGATAAGCACCGGGCTTTCGATCTCCCGGAGCATGGGACCGACCCTATCGTAATACTCTACCCGTATGTCGCTGATCAGCTGATCGGCATCCTCATAAGGGCTGTATTTGGTCAGCGGGAGTTCCGCCGTTGCCGGTTCCTGGGGAACCTCGTCCAGGGAATCCTCACTCGGGTTACTTTTTTGACCTGGCCGCTTGCTGTCGTAAAGGGACTGGAGTTCCTGTAAAAAGCTCATTTTTTCTATCCCTTCAGGAGATCGTGGCGGAGATAGTATACGGTTACCCGTTTTTTTACTGTGGCCGATCCGTCGATGATCAAGTTAGTCGTCTCGTTCCGCTTCGGTTCCATGATCTCTTTGCGGTCCCGGTCTTTCTTGCTCTTTATCCAGCCGGCCATCTGGATTTCTTTTCCGATCCAGGCTACCGTCATGTATGGCATCCGCTGCCCGTTTACTTCGACCAGCCTATCGAAAATGGTGTTTACGGAAACCCAGGCCGCTTTTCCCTTCTCAGCTGCCTTCTGGTCGGCTAAGGCCAGCAGGCAGGCTTCTCTGAGAAGTTCCCTGGTATCCTTGGACTTGATTACTTCCCGCTTGTATTCCTTGCTCGGAAGTCCCTGGTTCAGACGTTCCAGCAGCTTCAGTTCCCGGGTTTTGTCCTCGTGGTCGATATAGGTCGCCAAGGCCAGTATGGGCTGGAACAGTTCGCCCGCTCTGTTGATTACCGTATCCCCGACGTCCATTTTCGGAAGCTCCCGTAAGTATTCATGGTTCTGCATTACCCAGCAGTACAGCATGTCCCTGATAAGCGCCGTTTCGTTTCTGAATTTGGGGTCACTCGGTCTTGCTTTTTGGATGCTGGCGATGACCTCTCTAGGAGCAGCCTTGGTCGTTATCGGGATTGCCCGGCTGCCGATAATGTCGTCAATTCCCATAACATTGGCTATGACGATGGGGCTGTATACCTCAAATTCCTGAGTAACACCAGGGTTCTTCGGATCCTGGCGCTTAATCGTCCCCGTTCGTTTGTACCCGTCTTTCAGAATCGCCGCGTAATCCGGTTTCTCGTCGGTTGCCCTGCGGCTGGTTATGCCCTCTTGCTCGTCGAGGATCAGGGTCATCTGCTTCTGCTCAGCCTCCCGGTACAGCGAGGCCGTCGAAATGTTTGACACCAGTTCCGCGTTGAATCCCATGTGCTGCAGCAGGATGCAGATCGTCGTCTTGCCGGTATCCGGCTGGCCGTTAAGGTAGATATAGGGCACCGCGTCGTGAAGGTCGTAATAATATCCCATCATCGTGAACAGCGCTAGGATTACGTAGTCATAGTCTTCGGTCGTGTAGTAGTGCCTGCGAAACACCGCCTCTATCGCCCTATAAAGATCCGGCGTGTTTACCTTTTTCTCTTCCCCCTTAAGGAAAACATCGATAGAGTACGGGTTGCCGGTCTTGGACCACCTTCTTGGTGCTGTCTCCAAAGGCCGTTTGAGCAGGAGCTCGGTCCCGTTCACAACCCAGGAGATCAGTTCTAGCGGGTCTTCGGAGATCGGGGAAGGCAGATCGATTATCTCCCGGTCGCTGGTTATCAGCTTTGCGGTAAACCTAGTATAACTCAAGTCGCCGTAATCAACAACTTCCCTGACGCCCTGGGCGTAGCACGCCTTTCCACCAGCGAAGCACTGGGGAACCCGTACCAGCTGCGGGTCAGCTTCAAGGATGATCCTGGATTTGACCTCATCGTGCTGGCCAGTTTCTTTTTTTCCCTGAGCGTCTGCGTTTCCCCTGTAATACTTTACGGTCTCTTCGATGGTCTTTTTATCGGTCTTCAGATGCTGGGCCAGATACTGTTGGTAATATCTACTCCGATGAGGCGGTAGATCTTGGATACCCCGCGCCACACTTTTGATCTGATCGGTGCTGACGCTTCCCAGGTCCCCGGGTAACGATTCTATCTCGAGCTGGAGAGCGGTTTTTGCGCTCCGCGTGAGTTCCTCGACTATCTGTCTGGCCTCGTCAGTGCCGTGTTTCGCCAGCAGCTCGTTGACGTCCTTCGCGTCCTGAATGGTGATGATCCGGGCGTGGTCACCGATCTTAAGGGCCAGATTCCGAGCGCTGGTTATGCCGGTCTCGTCGTTATCGTAGATGATATAGACGGTCTCTTTTTCCTTGAGCCCTGGAATCCACTCGTCTTTAAATCCTCTTGCCCCATACGAACCGAGGGCGTTGAACCCCATCTGCAGGAGGCTCAGAATATCCGGTATCCCTTCCGCCAGGTACACGACTTTTTCCTTTAAGGCCGCCGGGTTGTAAGGATGACCTACGGTTCCCGGGATGGTCTTGTATTTTCCTAACCCTTGTTCCTTATAGTCCTCGCCGCGGAATCGACCCTGGATATCTATCACCCTGCCGTTGTACCAATTAGGAAGGGTATAGTGGGGATAAGCACGACCATTGTGGTGGATTACGAAATATTCCCGCCATGGAGCGGTAAACAATCCTGTCCCCAGGAGTTCTGCGTCGGAAAACTCACCCATCAGCTGCTTGGCCACACAACCATAGCTGGTACAGACACCGATGAGGTATCTGTTGATCGTATCGTCCGTGAACCCCCTGCTCCGCCAATACTCTCGGTCCTCGGGAGTGAGGAGTTTATGGCACTCCTCCGCGAAGCGGGTAAAAATCTGCTCCCGCCGCCGCCGCTGGAGATATTCCTGGTAATCTTCCTCAAAGCCTTCGGGTATCAGGATTTTGAAATCTCCCGCCAGTTTAAGGATGGCTTCTTTGGCATCCAGTCCGAAAAGCCACTGGACGGTCTTTATCGGTTTATGGTACTTGATTCCGCACTGCCCGAAGCAGACCAGCGAGTTGTCCTCGGTGTTTATTTTGCAGCAGCCATCATGGCCGCACTTGGGGCAAGGGTCGACTTTCTGGTAGGAGCCCTCTTCGGATATCTCGCTCCGGGTATATATCTGGATAATTTTTTCTAAAGGTATCTGGTTTGTTGTAGTTATTAAATCTCTCATTTTTAATCACCTTGGTTTATTTAGTCGGACCAAGGAGAAACGCGTGCACACAGAACCCAATACCCCTAATTCTCATGGCAGGCCTGGCTGCTTGCCAAACACCGGCGAATGCGATGTTTTTTTGCTTCCGGTCCTGCCGACACCCTGGTATACCCTGGCTGTACCTAATTCCGCATTTTTATTCTGTTTTATCCGTTGTCTTTACCTATTTCATTTTTTCTTTCCCCCTAGACTGTTCTGATAATCCTTCCCCATCTATTTTAAACCCTTATTTAGCACAAGATGGTAAAGTTAGACTTGAAGTAAAACTTATCCGGGACATAAAAAAAGGAGATAACGCGTTACCTCCTTGGTCTCTTGGTCGTTTTGGGGATTACTTATATTCTGGTGCCTCTGATCGATTGCAATATCTTTGCCCGCAGATCCTGCGATTCATCTTTCATTAATCGGGGATATAACCCCGACTCTATTTTCTTCTTGTACAGATTTATTTGATGCTTCGCCTGGGACTCGCCTGTAATGGGGCTTTCGTGAGGAACGTATAACCTGGTGATTTCCCCACATATGCCGTTATAGGTTAGCTTGCGAAATTTTTTAAGGCATAACATATACCTAGCTAGTTCCGCATGTATGTGTTCTTTCCTGGGTGGATTTCTATCGGACACGGATTTGCCGAGTCTTTCCTGGAGTAAAAGTATGAGGTCGGTAATCTCCCTGGACCTGTCCGCGCTTATCCTAGTAGAAGTGTAGTTTAAGCGGATATCCACCGGCTGCCCGAAAGGGCCGGGGTCTGCAATTCGGATTATCTCGATCAGCGGCCGGTCATCTGAAAATTCCATGTCACCGTTAAAAGGTTCCAGCGGTCCCCATATCACATAGGTAAAATACAGGGCGAACTCGTTAATGGTGTCCATCGACAACTTCAGGCGGCTGCCCGACTCTTTCAGGTCGGCTATGAATTCCTGGTTCTCGATGGTCCAGTCGCCGAGTGTGACAATGTTGGTTCCGCCAGCCATATACTCGAAGAGCTCCCTGCCCAGGGTTTTATTTATCCCCCAGGTCCGCCTCACTTTTTCTATTTCAGCGAGGCTAGCTTTGGTTTCCAAGTTGTAACATCCCTTCAGACACACGATCGCATCCGCGGTTTTCATGTCCAGCATCGTCTGGAACAACTGATCGTCCAACGTTATCCCGTAAGGCTCCAGCTCCAGTTTAATTCTTGTGGTATAGCCCTCCTTCAGGGCGGCCTCTATATCTTCCAGCAACACCCTCTGATCAGAAAGCTTCAGGTACTCGGCTTCTGCTTCATTCAGATTTTCCTCCCACTCGGGGTCCTCCTCGCCCCGTTCCGGTTTTGCCACGCACGAAAGGTCCCCCTGCCACTGGGAGAAGGTGTCCGTGCCCCTAGGGGTTCGGTAAGGGTCGATGCCGCTGTCCTTGATCAGCAACGCATTGTCGTTATAGATAGCCACCTTCTTAAACGCAGAAGGGACCTGGCTCGACTGAATCGTACGCCGCATGAGGCCGATTTTTCTGATGAACTCTTCCATAGGCTTTCCTTCCGCTTACTAAGCAATATATAGGACACCACCGCCATCCTCGGGTATAAGAGAAAAAAGGAGGTGATATACATGCGAGCGATCATGCAACCAGAATTTAAGGATGCCGCGATCAGGACAGGACTCAACATTTTGAAACTTGGTGCCCTCGCTGGTGCAGCCGTCTTCTCGAATCAAATGTTCAGAACTATGGCTTTATCCGCCATCGAACATGCCAAGACCGACTTCTTTACGGTCCGTGATCTGGTTAGAGGCTAATCAGAACCTGTTTTGCCCTGGCAGCAATTCTGCTGCCTTTTTATTCCGCACTTTGCCACTAAATACCTGCCGGAAAGGAGGAAAAAGATGCTGGATTTCTTATCGAATCCCAAAACCCAGGAAGCCGTCGGCAGAACAATCCTCAACACAGCAAAGCTCGGTGTCATAGCCGCCTTGTTTTTCGCTGCTCAGAACGCCTTCTACAAGCACAGCAACGAGACCATCGGGTCGGCTACCCAGGTTATAACCAACGTCCTGCCAAGTGCCGAATAAGCCCCTACTCCAAACCAATAAATGGAGGTGATCGTTATATACGACCCCATTGACAACCCTGACTTCTGGGACGTAAACCGACAGGTCCTCAGCCAGAACCGATACTCACCGCCACGCTCAGAACCACCTGACGAACTCGGCCAGGCGGTAAGACAGACTACCTCACGAGTAGCCAAGGGTGCTTACAATTCACCCGAAAGTCGCCAAGAACCCCTTTTCAGCAAGGAGCTGCAGATCGTCTGTGCGGTCATGGTCCTCAAGGTGCTGCTGTGGATCGTTTACCGGGAGGCCCAGTTAATGGATCTAGAGATTTTCAACCTGTAAGGAGGAATGCCCATGAATGAGAAACCGTTCAACCCTGCCGAGCACCTGACTACGATCAGCAAGCGGCGGAAGGTAAAAGACCCCAACACTGGCCAGGAGCGTTGGCTAGAAGAAAAGACCCTATACCTTGAAACCAAGTGGCGGCTGATGTGGTTTAGGAACGTCTTCCCAGATGGTTTTATAGACACCAAAGAGATCGAGGTGACGGATGAATACGCACGCATCGAGGCGACGGTTTATGACCGTGATCCCGATGATGGTGGACGGAGATTGGGAAAAGGTCGACGGCAGGTATGGGCTACAGACACCAAGTACTACGTGTCCACTGCGGAAACCATGGCTATAGGACGCAGTCTTGCTTCGGCAGGATTTGGTTCACAATTCTGCGACGAGTTCGACGAGGATGACCTAAACATCGCCGACAGTCCGATTAAAGCCGGAGAGCACCCCATACCACTCCTCGAAAGCAAGGCTCCCAAGGTACCCGACGCCAGCACCATTTACAAAACGGCAGCTCGGAAAGGTCTCTCTAGGGAGGATACGGATCTCCTGATTAAAATCCGCTACCAGCAGGACTATGCCGAGCATTTAAACGATGAGGAGCGGATTGAGTTCCTCAAAGGGTTGCAGGACAATTCTAAGGACCGGCTGACAAGCTTCGTCTCCCGAGTGAAGGCTAGCATGATCGAAGGACCGAGTCAGGTTGCATAAAAAATGAGAGCCAGGAGTACGTTTTGGCTCCTGGCTCTCATGACCTTCCTACTAGATAGCTTTAGTAGCAATTTGAGCAGCACCCCTTAATACAGTTATCGCAGTTCCTGTTGCAGCACCTGATGCAATTAGGGATGGGGTTAGCAACCCCACCAAAAGAAACCCACCTCCAATTAACGCTCCAATAAATACGGCACGCAAAATGATATTATCATTCATTAACTATCGCCTCCCATAACTTTTAACCCTAATATACCTCCTGTAGATAAAAATTATTGTTGCTATATCGTTCCCTTACGAATTAAAAATCGAAGTGTTTGGACATCCCCAGCCGAAATATGAGCCAATGTATTGAATAAAAGGAGGCTTACCACATGGAACTACTCCCAAAAGAAATAGCCAATACCCTTCCCCCGCTGTACGCCACGGAAAAAGAGAAAGATCCAATAGTACAGGTTAAATTCTTCACCCCGGACAGCAACTGGACATGGTACGCAACGGAATACGACCCCACTGATCGCCTCTTCTTCGGCCTGGTCAAAGGATTCGAAACCGAGCTCGGGTATTTCTCACTCGATGAGATGGAGTCTGTTCGCGGACCGCTAGGGTTGCCGATTGAGAGAGATCTGTACTGGAGGCCAGTTCCGCTGAGCATGGTCAAAAACGGGAAAATTTATTAGTATTCTTATCTGATCTACGGCGCTTAGATCGTTGCATAATGCTATAATCAAAGCAGAAAGCTCCATTAGATGAGTATTGTATTAAAGGAGGTGTTAATAAAAAACCCCGCTTTTTCATAGCGGGATTACCATTCAAATAATCTGACAATTAGAAGTCCAGTCAACTTAAAGCATAACAAAAAGGGTGAATTCCAATAATACCACGGCTTCCAGGTCTCGCTGCCGCGCGGCTGGATTTGAAGTCCAGGAGAGCCACCAGGCCCAGTCCACCCCCGTGTTATTGTTTTCGGGTTTCGACTGTACTGGAACTTCTCTTGTGTTTTAATCGGACGGTCCAGTACAATGGTATCTCACCACCCCAATATGATATACCGTCTGATGCTTTTTTACAAGAGGTCCGGGGTTTCAGCTTCAGGTGCGATTCCATGGTTTACGTGAAATCTCCCCTGCCCCAAAACCTTGAAAGGCTCAGGGGGCATTCTGGCGCGTCTGGTCGCTGCTTTCGCACTGGGAGTCATCCCGGGTTTCGATTTATGGTTTTATGTTCCACGGTGCCGAATCGTGGCGACTGATACGGGGGCTACCGGTTGTTCGCTGTTTTCATGAACCGGTACTGGATAATCACGCAGAGTATTATGATGCATACACTGACCACCTGGGCGACCCGGAATTCCCCCAGCATCAGGCTGTCGGTGCGCAGTCCCTCGATAAAGAATCGGGCCAGTGAGTACCCCGCCAGGTAAACCAGGGTGAGCTGTCCCGGACGCCTCGGTTTCCTGTCCAGCGCCATGAGCAGGACGAACAGCGCTGCGTCCCAGAGCGATTCGTAGAGAAAGGTGGGGTGATGGTAAGCGCCGTTGATGTACATCTGGTTTTTTATGAAGTCGGGAAAGCGGGATATGAACTCGGTGGAGACTACTGTCCCGTAGGCCTCCTGGTTGATAAAGTTCCCCCACCGCCCGATGGCCTGTCCCAGGATCAGGCTCGGGGTCAGCAGGTCGGCAAGGGCGGCGAAGGGTATCTTCTCCTGCCGGATGTACCAGTAGGCGGCGAGCGCCCCGCCGATGACCGCGCCGTGGATCGCCAGGCCGCCGTGCCAGATGGCGAAAATCTCGGTCCACCCCGAGCTGATAACCGATTTCCAGCTGAAGATCACGTAGTAGGCCCGCGAGAAGACTATCGCTGTCGGTACCACCACCAGGATCCCGTTGAGTACGGTTTCCTGGCTGATGCCGTACTTCCCGGCCCGACGGCAGGCGATGACGGTCCCGAGCAATACCCCCGCCGCGATCAGGATGCCGTACCAGTGTATCTGTATCTTCCAAAAACTGAGTGCTATCGGGTCTATCATCTTATCCCGCCTTTTTCGTATTCTGCCGCCAGTAAATCATTATAGCAGATTAAAGGCCGGGAAATCCTCCCGGCCTTTTAGTTACTGAATCCCTAATCTGGAAGCGGATGTCGGCCCGCGTCTTTTACTTGCGGGTGGCGGAGATGACCTGGAAGCCGTGTTCTTTCAGGTCCTTGACGATCTCCCGGCAGTCGGCTACCTGCAGCCGGATGACCAGTCCCATGGTGCCGTCGTCGTTCGAATCGCTGACGATGTGGCTGATGTTGGCCCCATGATCGGCGATGATGCGGGTGACATCGGCCACCATCCCCGGCCGGTCGGGCACGTGCAGGTGGATGCGTACTCCGGGTGAGCGGATGCCCATGATGTCGATGAACGCGTTGAAGATATCGGTTTCGGTGATTATCCCCACGAGATTGTTGTCCTCCACCACCGGGACCCCGTAAATCTTCAGGTCGTTCATGAGGAGGGCGCACTCCTCCACGGTCGCGTCGGGGTGTATGGTGTAAGTGGGACGGTCTTTTTTCAGTATGTCAGATACCTTGGTCTTGGCCAGGAGGTAATTGATTTCAAAGATGCTGAGGGTGGTCGCCGTTGACGGGGAAGCCTCGCTCAGGTCCTTGTCGGTGATAAATCCCACAAGTCTTTCCCCTTCCACCACCGGTATCCTGCGTATCTGTTTCTTTTTCATCATCTCGACCGCTTCGGCAATGGTGGCTTTGGGGCTTATGGTGATCGGGTTCGGACTCATCCTGTCTCTTACAAACACTAGCAATCCCCTCCTTTACAAATGCACCTTCTCGATACACCTTATATAATATAAGTTCTACCTGTTATGGTGTTTTCCTGCTCTCTTTTTCATCCTCCCAGGTAAGCCGCCTTGACCTCCGCGCTCTCCGCCAGCTCGGCGGCCGGCCCCTCCAGCACGATGCTGCCCGTCTCCAGGACGTAAGCGTACTGGGCTATGGACAGCGCCATGTGGGCGTTCTGTTCTACCAGCAGGACGGTGGTCCCCGCCTGGTTGATCTCTTTGACGATTTCAAAAATCTCCCGCACCAGCAGCGGCGCCAGGCCCATGGATGGCTCGTCCAGCAGCATCAGCCGGGGCCGGGACATCAGTGCCCGGCCGATCGCCAGCATCTGCTGCTCTCCCCCGCTCAGGGTCCCGGCGAACTGGATCCTCCTTTCCCCCAGCCGGGGAAAGCGTTCGAAGACCATCTTCAGGTCCTGCTGGACACCCGCCCGGTCCCGCCGCAGGTAAGCACCCATCTCGAGGTTTTCCATGACGGTGAGGTTGGCGAAGACCCGCCTCCCTTCGGGTATCTGGGATATCCCCATCCTCACGATGTCCTTGGCCGCCACCCCGTTTATCGTTTTCCCGCCGAAGGTGATGGCGCCGGTCTTCGGCTTCAGGAGTCCCGAGATGGTCTTTAAGGTGGTGCTTTTACCCGCCCCGTTGGCCCCGATCAGGGTAACGATGGAGTGCTCCGGCACCCGCAGGGAAATCCCTTTCAGGGCGTGTACCGCCCCGTAATAAACGTTCAGGTTTTCTATTACCAGGTCCGCTGTAAACCCCCTCCTTTTGAGTCGGGTCCGGTTTTATATCGCCATGGCTTCCCACTTGCCGCAGCGGTCTCCCCAGCGGGCGATGATCTTCTCGTTCTGGTAAAACTGTACAACCTCACAGAGGTTGGCGCATCCCTTGCACTCGAAGCTTCGCGCCCGGTAATGGAAGCCGGTTATCTTGAATCCCTTGAAACGGGTTTTCCCGTACCGCCGCAGAGCCCATTCCTGAGCGAGCTGCGCAGCCCCCAGGGCGCCCATCACCGGGTAGTACTCGGGCACGATGACTTCCTTTTTGAGGGCTTTCTCGAAGGCCCGCTTGATCCCCTGGTTGGCGGCAACTCCGCCCTGGAAAGCTATGGGTTCGAGTATCTCCTTGCCCTTGCCTACGTTGTTCAGGTAGTTGCGGACCAGGGCGTCTCCAAGGCCGGCGATGATGTCTTCCGTGCTGAACCCCAGCTGCTGTTTGTGGATCATGTCGGACTCGGCGAAGACCGCGCAGCGGCCCGCGATACGCACGGGGGTGGTGGATTTCAGGGCCAGGTCGCCGAACTGCTCGATGGGGATGCCCAGCCGGTATGCCTGCTGGTCCAGGAATGACCCGGTACCCGCCGCGCAAACGGTGTTCATGGCGAAGTCGATTACTACCCCGTCGCGCAGGATGATGATCTTGGAGTCCTGTCCGCCGATCTCCAGGATGGTCTGGACCCCCGGGACCATGCTGGAGGTGGCTACCGCGTGAGCGGTTATCTCGTTTTTAATCACGTCGGCCCCGATCATGACCCCCGCCAGGTGGCGGGCGCTGCCGGTGGTGCCGGCCCCGGCTATCTCGATGCCCTCCGGCAGTGCCCCGGCCAGCTGCTGCATGCCGTCCTGGATCACCTTCACCGGCTGACCGTGGGTCCGGAGGTAAAGGTTTGCCAGCACCTCCTGGCCCTCGTTGATCACCACCAGGTTGGTGCTGACCGACCCTACATCGATCCCCAGATATCCTTTCATGATGCTGCTACCACCTTCTGTTGAATAAGGGTTCCCGATTCTCTCGCGCGGCGGTCCCTCCGCTGGACCAGCAGATCTATGAATGCCTCCAGCCGGGTCTGTACCCCGGCCTTACCGGTCTGTTCATCGATAAAGATGGTGAGTACTGATATCCCGCAATCCTGGCTTACCCGGGGCAGTATCCCCTTGGCGACTATCTCGGGTATGCAGGAGAACGGCGCCAGCTGGATCACCCCGTCGAATCCGTGTCGGGCGTACAGCACGGTCTCGCCCACGCTGTTGATGCCGTGTCCCCCGATCAGTTCGCTGAGGTAGGGCTGCGCGGCCTGCTTGGCGTTTTCTTCCCCGTCCTCGTTCAGGGCGTTGTCTTTGGTCCACTGGGTCAGGTAGATCGAACGGTCCGCCAGCACCCCCATCTCACCCAGGGTGACCATCAGCTCGAAGTTGACCGCGGGCTCCAGGACTACGTAGATTTCCCCGATAACCCCGATCTTCAGGGGATTCCGTTTGTCGTCGCGGGGCACGGCGTTGATTAGCTTCAGGCCTTCTTCTTTGGCCTCCTCGATGTCCGGTACGGTCTGCGCCGCGTCGAGCAGCCTGATCGCCTTCTCGATGACCATAGTGGTGTCCCCCTTGGCGATCTCGAAAGGCCGTACCTCGAAGGAGCGTTTTTCCACCACGTCTATCGCGCCGAGCTTGGCCCAGGACTTCTTGACGACCTGCCACATCGTCCGCCACGACATGCCGCGAGGTTTGATCATATTCATCTTTTTCAAAAAGTCGAGTTTATAGATCAGTGGTGGTTCCAAAACCACAATTTTTAAATTATGCCCCAGGTCATCCATCAGCCTCTGGTGCAGGACCCCGTAGTAACCCGCCCGGCAGGGGCCAACCCCACCCGATGTTATCGCCATCTCCGCCCCCATCTCGACGGTCTCCAGGTAGGTGCCGGTCAGGATCTTGAACGGAATGCAGGCGAACTCGGGTGAGTACTGCACCCCCAGGTCGAGGGTGCGCTTGCTGGGCCGGGGCGGAATGACGGTCTCGTGCCCCAGGTCTTTCAGCAGCATGTCGAAGGCGATGGTTGAATACCCCATGTGGGGAAAGGTTACTTTCATTCCAGGCCCTTCTTTCGCTTGAGCATATCCACGAACGCCTCTACCCGGGTAAGGACGCCCCCGTCGCCGGTGTGCTCGTCGATCATGAGGGAGAGGAACGGCACCCGCCCGTTTTGTTTGGCGTCGAGTTCCATGAGGCGGTCCACCATAGCGTCCGGTCCACAGCCGAAAGCGGTGACGTGGATTATCCCGTCTACTGGTTCCCGGTGGATGAAGTAGTTGGTTGCTTGTATCACCTGGTTGGAAAAGTGCCAGAACAGGTCCTTGGGGTAGCGGCGGGATTCACGCACCAGTTTGTACTGCGGGACCATCTCCGCGGTCAGGATCTTGACCCCGAGGCCTTTGAGCTTCTTTATCAGGTCGGTGTTTATAAATCGGTCGTAGACTGCGTACGGGTAGCCGAGCACCGCGAACTTAAGCTGTACCTGCTGCGTCGTCTGTTCGGGCTCTTTCCCCTCGATTATCTCCATGGCCTCCATCGGGGTCAGCTTACGGTACAGCAGCCGCCGGTACTGGCTGTAAACCCTTTTGGCGCGCCAGAAGGCCTTGGTCACCTTCCAGAACCCGACTCCGAACTTCCTCCCCAGCGACTGGCAGAGGCGGAACAGCTCGGTGCGGCCCTTGGCCAGGTCGACCCGCACGTCTATCAGCTCGGGCAGTCCGGTTACCGAGGCCCGCACCAGGTCAGGCAGACCCAGGAACTTGGGGCAGAAGGTCTCGGTACTGAACCTTCTGATGCTGACCAGTCGGGGGATAAACAGGTAGTCCACCTTGTTTTTCAGGTTCACCGCATGCCCGTGAAACAGCTTGATGGGAATGCAGGCGTCGTTGACACACTCCTCGACCCCGTTATCCAGGATGCTCTTGGTAGTCACATCTGAAGCCACCACTTCCAGGCCGATTCCTTCGAAAAAGGCCTTCCACCAGGGAAAGAAGTAGTAGTATGCCAGGGTGCGGGGGATACCGATCCGGGCCGGCATGGATCCAACCTCCTTGGTCATTGTAAATATCTATGATAAGTTTCTTTTCTGGGTATCTAAGGTGCTGTTATCATTATATTTCTATAGAAACCGATTTCTTCCTGTTTTGGCATCTTTAATATAGTATACGTTTATCCCCCACCCGCCGTGTAATTTTTTCTCTGTCCAGATACTCCAGGAGCGGAAGCACGTATTTCCGCGAGCCGCCCAGCAGGTCGCGGGCTTCTCCGATGGTGACAGACTGATGGTCCTTTATAAAATCGGTTATCGCGGCTCGGGCCCGTTCCAGGCTCTCGGTGGCGAAGTACATGTCGTCTGCTATCTTGACCAACTGTTTTATATTCAACAGGTAGTTCAGTATTTCCTCCCGGGACCTTTCATCCAGCCCGTGGCGGGCAGCGGTCTCTGTCCAGCCCGGCGGCTGTCCCCCCGCTTCCCGGTACTCGCGGATGATGGCGTCGATAACCTCGGCCTGCTGCTTGGAGGGGGTAGGTGAAAACCCGTACAGCCGCAGGTTTTGTCCCGACAGGGTGATCAGGCGGTTCTGCTCCCAGGTCATCAGGAGCGAGTTGAAGACCTTGGCGGGCAGCAGCTTGAACTGGCGGGAGCGGTACTCCTCCTTGCTCAGTCCCCCTCGCAGCGGAAAGTCGCGATGGTATCGGGTGAGCGATTCTCTCAGCTCCTCCTGCCAGTCGGTGTAGCGCTCGGGGTGCGCCAGGTAGGTCTGTCCATCCAGTTTCAGGTTGATCACCGATTCATCCTGCTGCAGCTCTACCAGGGCTTCTTTTATCTGTTCATTGGTCAGGCCGGTCCTGCCTTCGAGTCCTTCCTGCTGCCACAGGTAGGGAGGGTTGTTGAAGAGGAACTGCTGCAGAAGCTCCTGGGGGCTGCCTTTTTCCTTGGTTGCCAGGTCGGTGATGACATCCTCCCGGAACCGTTTCCGCTTCGGGGGATTGGGGTCTATGACGGTCCCGCCGCCGATGGTGATCATGGGTGAATAGGCCCGGATAACGAATCGGTCGCGGCGAGCCGCTACCACCAGCTCCTCCATCACCAGCTGGGCATAGGCCTGGCTGCCGGGCTCCATCTCCTCCTGCTCCAGCAGCAGCACCCGGCCCAAGGCCTCCTTGGTTCCCAGGTGAAACCTTACCCGGGTCCAGTTCTTCAGCGGCTTCCTTGCGGTATCCAAAAGCTCCAGGTGGACGTCCAGCCGAAAGCTCGGGCTGAGTGATCCCGGCTCGGCCAAAAGGCTGCCGCGGGAAAGGTCGGACACCGCCAGACCCGCCAGGTTTACGGCCACCCGCTGCCCCGCCCAGGCCTCGTCTACCTTCTTCCCGTGCACCTGAAGGTTGCGGACCCGGGTGGAGAGTCCCTCCGGCAGCACTTCTACGGCTTCGCCCACCCGCAGCCGGCCGGAAAACAGGGTCCCGGTCACCACGGTGCCGAACCCAGTGATGGTGAACACCCGGTCGATCGGCATCCTGGCCCTGCCTACCGCCTCTTTATCGACCAGGCCGATGCTGGTCTGGTCGAGCAGGGCCAGCAGCTCCGCTATCCCCTCCCCGGTCACGGAGGAAACCGCGATAACAGGTGCGGAGGACAGAAACGTGCCCGCGACGACTTCCCGAACCTCTTCCTTTACCAACTCCAGAAGTTCGTCGTCTACCAGGTCCTTTTTGGTTATCACGATAATCCCCTGCTGAATACCTAGCAGCTTGATTATATCCAGGTGCTCGCGGGTCTGCGGCATAACCCCTTCATCCGCCGCTACCACCAGCAGCACCAGGTCGATCCCGCTGGCCCCGGCCAGCATATGCCGTACAAAGCGCTCGTGGCCAGGCACGTCAACCAGTCCCGCGATGGTCCCGGAGGGCAGTTTCAGCGGGGCAAAACCTAATTCGATGGAAATCCCCCGCTCCTTTTCTTCTTTGAGGCGGTCGGTATCGATCCCGGTCAGGCGCTTGACCAGTTGGGTCTTACCGTGGTCGACATGCCCGGCCGTGCCGATGATAAAGTGTCTGGACTCTATGGATGTACCTGCCATCGTTCACTCCTGGGTTTGTTTTAAATGAAAACAATTTTGTTTTCATTTATTTAATCCGATAAAAACCCCTGCCTTCCCTTGGCATCTGCTGGTTAAAAACAAACAATCGCTGAGGGGGGTAAGGGCTCTTGGTTTAGTTGGGCTTATCCATTGATCGACGCAGGGCCGCCACCAGCCTGGGTATCTCCTCCAGGGAAACCGTACGGGGATCCAGCATCAGCCGCTCTTCTTTTACCCGGGCCAGCACCGGCGGGTTCTGCCGCCGCAGTGTTTCGGCCAGCTCCATGGCTGGAATGGCTGCGTGCCTGATTGCCACCACAAAGGTGGGTATCTCCCGGGCGGGCATCGCTCCGCCTCCGACCGGCGAGCTTTCGGGGACTACTGCTATCTCCAGTTTATCGTCGACACCCTCTATTCCCTGCCGGATGTGTGATCCGATGGTCTCGGCCCTCTGCCTTAATTCCTCCGGAGGCAGTGTGAGCATCCGCAGGGTAGGAATGTTCTCCAGCGCCTGCTGGGGATCGAGATATTCCCGCAGGGTGGCTTCCAGGGCAGCCAGGGTCAGCTTGTCTATCCTAAGCGCTCTGAGCAGCGGGTTCTTCTTCATGGGCTCGATGTACTCCCGCCGGCCGACTATTATCCCCGCCTGGGGCCCTCCCAACAGTTTGTCCCCGCTGAACACCACCACGTCTGCCCCGGCGCTGACGCTGTCTCTCACCAGGGGTTCCTCCGGCAGACCCCAGGGCTGCAGGTTGAGCAGCAGACCGCTGCCCAGGTCCTCCATGACCGGAAGTCCTCTCCGCTCCCCCAGGGCGACCAGTTCGTCGATGCTGGTCTCGTGGGTGAATCCGATGATGCGGTAGTTGCTGGTGTGGACCTTTAACAAAAGGGCGGTATGCTCGGTGACAGCCTGTTCATAGTCGCGCAGGTAGGTCTTGTTGGTGGTCCCTACCTCGATCAGCTGGGCGCCGCTCTGCTGCATAACCTCCGGCACCCGGAAGGAGCCGCCTATTTCCACCAGCTGGCCCCGCGAGACTATCACCTCCCGCCCCTTGGCCAGGGTGCTCAGGGCGACCAGTACGGCGGCCGCGTTGTTGTTGACCACCAGTCCGTCCTCGGCCCCGGTGATCATGGTCAGCAGCTTGACCACGTGCTGATAGCGCGAACCCCTGGTCCCGGAAGACAGGTCCAGTTCCAGGTTGGTGTAGCTCCCGGCAGCTTCCATCACCGCGTACCTGGCGGACTCGCTGAGTCTCGCCCGCCCCAGGTTGGTGTGCAGCACCACCCCGGTGGCGTTTATGACTGGTTTTAGGCTGCGTTCGCCTTTTTCCACCACTTTCTGGCGGATCAGTTCGACCGCTTCGGCAACGATGTCCTGACGGTCGGGGTAACGGTCGGGTTCAGAAGAAATCCGCTCCCGGATAACCTCCAGCGCCTCCCGGGCCATCTCCACCAGGAGTCGGCGCGGAACCTGCGCCATCATACCCGCTACCCCGGGTTCCCGCAGGATGGCATCGACGGCCGGAAGGGACCGCAGCTTATCGTTGATGGGCGATTTATTGTCCGGTAAAGGTCTTTTCATCGTGCCATTTGCCTTCTTTTCCCGAGAAATCGACCGCTGGCGGCCGATTTTACCCCTTCACATCCGCCGCGCGCGTATTAATTGTACCAAAGAATACAAATAATCTCCATATCCGGCGCGGGTCAGATAAAATAATCTCCAGCCATTCCTTTGTGACATATTTTGTGCCTATCCCCTGGTATTATTTATGCTGTAGTACTAACTGGCTGTCGACGAATAATCCCCTGGATTAAGGCCTATAATAGACTAGTTATTCTATTCAGCGAGGTCTTTGCGATGGAACAGCGCCGGGACAGTCGGGATGAAAACCTGGAACGGATGCGGGTACATATCGACGACCCCTTTTCCGCGATAAGATTATCCGACTCTCTGCAGCGGCACCTCCAGCGGCTGGATCAGGAAAGGGCCCGCAGCGTGGTGGCGGTCTGCATCGGGACCGACCGCTCCACAGGGGACAGCCTGGGGCCGCTGGTCGGCAGCAAGCTGAACCGGATGCGTCTCCCCTATCTGAGTCGGGTGGCGGGGACGCTGGATAAGCCGGTGCATGCCACCAACCTGAAGCAGACCCTGGAGGAAATCGCCGGGGAGTTCGAGTCACCGCTGATCCTGGCGGTGGATGCGTGCCTCGGCCGCCTGGAGAGCGTGGGCTTCATCACCCTGGCCCCGGGAGCGCTGCAGCCCGGCGCGGGGGTCAACAAAACCCTGCCGCCGGTCGGGGACCTGCACATCTCGGGGATCGTGAACGTGGGGGGATACCTGGAGTTTATGGTGCTGCAGAACACCCGGCTCAGCCTGGTGATGAGGATGGCGGACCGGATCGCGCTGGGAATCTATGTGGCATGCAAGAAGCTGGGCGCGGTAAACCTGGAAGCGCGGGAACTGCCTGCCTACCCGGTCGAGTCCGGCTGGGAGCCGGTGCCCTCGCCGGCCTGAACCAACCCATGTCGATTGTCCATAGAGGCTTTATATCAGGTCTGCCGAGTATGATAAACCTTCCCGGGCGGGAAGGTTTTGTGATTGTTACTGCTGATTTTAACTCGGCCGTTCTTTCATCCGTTCTAACCTTTGGCGGGCTTCCTCGAACCGCTGCTGCTGCTCTGAGGTCTCGATCTCCAGCGGCGGCACGTTTGTCGGCTTCCCGCTGCGGTCCAGCGCCACCATCACGAAATACCCTTCCAGGGCCGGCTTAACCTCTCCGGTGTTGAGATCCTCTACTCTGACTGTAACATAGATTTCCATGGATGTTCGGCCGGTATATATAATTTCCGCGTCGCACAGCACCAGGTTGCCGATCAGGATCGGTTCCTTAAAGATCAGCCGGTCGACGCTGGCGGTGACAACATTGCGGTTGGAGTGACGCTTTGCTACAACCCCGGCAGCTGAGTCCATGATTTTCATTAGCTCGCCGCCGTGCATGTTGCCGGCCGAGTTTGCATGGGTCAGCAGGACCACTTCGGTCATGGTTACCCGTGACGCTGATGCTGGTTTTGGATGCAAATCAAACAGCTCCTTTACTACTGATTACTAGAACATTATAAAGGAATTTCTTGGCAATTAAACCCTTTTCTTGTTAATCTTTGGCCCGGCTGCTTGAAATTGAAACCACATTCGCTTTTGTGCTAGTATAAATTTGGCTTTACTCGGATATTTATAGCGGATGCGCCACTCCTGTATGGGCCGGCATTATCGAGGTGCCTTTGCTCAGATAGGAACTGCGTTATTTTTTTCGCGGGGCGTCGCCCCGCTGTTATTTGCCTTTTGGATATAGAGACTAGGAGGTTTCTGGTGCCTGCCTACAAGTTCGCTGATCTGCTGAGCAGCCGAGTGATCCGGGTCATCCTGGTCTCACAACTGTTTCTCCAGTTGGGCGTTTGGATACGCAACTTCGCGGTCCTGCTCTACGTGATCGAACAGACCGCGGGTGACCCGTTCGCGGTCTCGATGATCTCGGTCGCCGAGTATGCCCCGATCTTCGTCTTCTCCTTCATCGGCGGCGCATACGCCGACCGCTGGAGGCCGAAGCGAACCATGATCTGGTGTGACTTCCTGAGCGGCCTGTCGGTCTTCGCGGTGCTCGCCGCTTTTTACCTGGGCACCTGGAAGGCGGTATTCTTCGTCACCCTTATCTCGGCCATCCTTTCGCAGTTTTCCCAACCCTCGGGGATGAAGCTGTTTAAGATCCACCTGTCGGAGGATCAGGTGCAGGCGGGTATGTCCATATACCAGACCATCTTCTCGGTCTTCGTGATACTCGGCCCGGCGGTGGGCACCTTCGTATTCCAGAGGTTCGGGGTCAACGCCTCGATCGCCCTGACCGGCCTGTCCTTCCTGATTTCAGCGGCGGTCCTGACCTTCCTCCCAGCGGACCCGGCGGCCAAGACGAAACCAGCCACCCGGCTGATCTCCGAGATGGCGGAGGGAATCCGCTACCTGCTCTCCAGGCGGGTGCTCACCCTGCTCTGCCTGAGCTTTATGGCGGCCGGGCTCGGCCTGGGCCTGATCCAGCCTTTGAGCGTCTTCCTGGTGACCGAAAACCTGGGGCTGCCCAAGGAATCCCTGCAGTGGCTGGTGAGCGTCAACGGGGCCGGGATGGTCCTGGGTGGCGCACTGGTAATGGCGGTTTCTCGAAAGGTAAGTCCTAAAAGCCTGTTGGTTCTGGGGATGCTGGTTATCGCGGCAGGTACGAGCGTGCTGGGGATTTCCACCCGGCTGTGGCTTACCCTGGCGGTGGAACTGGTCAATGGTCTGGTGCTCCCCGGCATCTCCGTGGGTATCAACACCCTTTTTCTGCAGAATACCGAGATTGACTTTATCGGCCGGGTGAACGGAATACTGATCCCGATCTACACGGGTTCGATAGTGCTGACGATGAGTCTGGCCGGCTCACTTATGAAGGCGTTTTCGCTGCTGGTGATATTTCAGGCGGCGGCACTGTTGTTTTTGGTGGGACTGGGGTTCATCTTCCTGCTGCCCCCCTCACCGGAACGACCGCTGGGGGAGAACGGCTAGGAAATGGTCAACCTGGGTGGTACTGGAGGAACGGCTTGTCTTCTGCTGCTGGAGTCTAGTTTAATACCCTTACCTGCAGCCAGAAGATCCGGCCGCACTTTGAACACTGGCCTATCCCGTGGTGGTCCTCTCCATGGTACATAATGCCCACGATTTTCACGTTTTCGGGCTTACCGATCCCCTCGTGGCAGCACTCCTGGCTCTGGGGGATCTCGAGAAAATCACCGCAAAAAATCCAGTTGTCAAGGTCTTCGCCGGCATCTACGTCTACCTGATAGGCTCTCTCCACCAGCCATCTCGGAGGCTCCTTCTTCATTGGTAACCCCCCTTTCAAGTTAGATATTCGCCGTCCGATAGGGGATTCCTTCTTGGGGCGGTCTCGTCTCAATAAGTTTTATTGGTTTATGGTATGGGCTTTTTTTATTTTAGAGCCGCCCCCTCCCAGCTTAATGGCCTTCCGCCCCGAATCCCTTTAGTATCTCTATGACCTCCTGGTCAGTGGTCTGGCTGAAGTCCCGGTAAAACTGCCCCACCGCGTAAAACTCTGACGGTGTCTGCAGGCAGACTATTTCGTCCACCTGAGGCCGCAGCCGTTCAATGGTGTCCGGCGGTGCGACCGGGACCGCCAGCACCAGCTTTTTTACCGGCTGGCGGCGTAGGTACTGGATCCCGGCCTCGACGGTGAAACCCGTGGCTATCCCGTCATCCACCAGAATCACCGTTTTCCCCGCTGTCTCCGGCATGGGCCGGTCCCCTCGATAGGCGTTCATCCGACGTCTTATCTCGGAGGTTTCCTTCTCTATCAACCGCTTCAGCGAGTCCTGGCTGAGTCCGAAACGCTCATACCCCTGCAGCAGCAGTGCGCCGCCGTCGGGTGCGACCGCACCGATGGCCAGTTCGGGGTTGGAAGGGGCCCCCAGCTTACGGGGTATGATCAGGTCCAGAGGGGCCTTCAGTTCCCGGGCGATCGGTTGGGCAACCACTACTCCGCCGCGCGGAACCGCCAGGATCAGTACGTCCTGGTAGTCTTTCCCCTTTATCTCCTGAGCCAGCATCTGGCCCGCTTCCCTGCGATCTGCAAAACGCATATGCACCCTCCTTTTTTCGGGAGTTATGGTCAGGCATTTGTTTAACAATACTATTATATCCCCTTCTCTTCAACGCTCACAGTATTCATGGGTTGGACCGGCGCCGACCGCCCTGCCAGGAGCAGGAAAATGTTTTGGGAAAAGCGAATAAAAGTGTTATTCTATCAATATGATGGGAGGCCGGTATGCCCTGGTGCCCCCGCTGTGGAACCGAATACCGCTCCGGTTATGATGTCTGCAGTGACTGCTCGGTGACGTTGGTGGATACCCCGCCTTCCCAAAATACACCGGCGGTTTATGGCTATCAGGGCGGCTGGGCTTTTTGGGTCAACGTGTTCGACGCCCGGGAGGCAGAGATGTTAAAGACTTGGGCTGAAAGCGAGAACATCCCGGTTCTCCTGCGGCCCCGCGAACCGTCCGGTGATTATATGGGTATCTACCTGGGAAACACCTACAATATAGACCTGTACGTGCCCGAGGACAGCCTGGAGGCAGCCCGGGCCCTGATCGGTGGCCATGCATCGTCGGAATCTGAAACGGCTGATCCTGAAACTGAATCTGCTTCCACCGTTCGGACATCCATCGGCAAGTCCCTTATCATATGGGTTTGGCTCATCCCCATGCTGTTGGGTTTAATAGTACTTCTGCTAAAGGGTCTATCCCGATAGCCCACGAAAGGAGATTATTGATGCGGGTTGTATACCTGGACTGCTTCAGCGGGGTCAGCGGTGATATGCTGCTGGGTGCGCTGCTCGACGCAGGAGTGGACTATGAGGCCCTGTTCAGCCACCTGCAGTCGCTGGGGCTGCCCGGGCTCCGCCTTGAACTGCGGCCGGTGCGTAAATGCAGCCTAAGCGCCAAGCAGGTAGAGGTTTTAACCGATACCGACCAGCCCGAACGTCACCTGCGGGATATACTGGAGCTTTTCAACGGCAGCACGCTCCCCCTTTCGGTGGTAAAACAGGCGGGCGAGGTTTTCCAGCGGCTGGCGGCAGTGGAAGCTCATGTCCACCAGGTGTCTCCCGAAGAGATCCACTTCCACGAGATCGGGGCGGCGGATTCTATAGTTGATATAGTAGGAACCATACTTGGTTTTCACCTTTTGGGGGTAGAGAAAGTATACTTCTCCCCCCTGCCCTACGGCCGAGGTGTGATCCGCTGCCAGCACGGGACACTCCCCAACCCCTCCCCGGCCGCCTTGGAACTGCTGAAGGGAGTCCCGATCTATCAGGTGGACGCTGAAGGGGAACTGGTGACACCGACCGGTGCGGTGCTGGTGACCTCGCTGGGGACCTTCGCCGCCTCCCCTCCCCCAATGAGGGTGAACGCCATCGGCTACGGCGCCGGCAGCCGCGACCTTTCATGGCCCAACGTGCTGCGGCTCTGGTTGGGCGAGGCCGAGGACTCTCTCCCGGCCGCCGCCTCGTCTTTCAATTGGGAGGCGGTATATATCCTGGAGACCACTATCGACGATATGAATCCCGAGTGGATGCCGCACCTCCGCAATAGGCTGGAAGAAACCGGCGCCATCGACGCCTGGTGGAAGCCGGTTTTGATGAAGAAGGGTCGGTCGGGTCTGGAATTGACCGTGCTATCTTCCGAGTCTAAGGTCGATCCCTTGATCCAGGTGATTCTGGAGGAGAGCACCACCCTGGGGGTGCGGGTAAGGAAAGAAAACCGCTGCTGCTTAGAACGACGAGAACTCTCGGTCACCACCCCCTATGGCATAATCCACGCCAAACAAGCCTGGTTCCCGTCCCCGGAGGGACGCTCCTGGCGGGTCAAACCAGAGTATGAGTCGTGCCGCGAGCTGGCGGAGCGGCACAAGGTCCCTATCCACCAGGTCTATGCCGCGTTCTGGAAGGCGCTGGAAATGCCCTCGATGGACCTGGCTAATCGTAAATAATAATGCGGAGTGCTCAATGTTCCACGTGGAACATTGTAAATTAAATGTGGAAACGATTTTCCTGGCTGGTTATAGTACCTACCAGCCATGTTTGAGGAGGATTAGGACAATGATAATCGCTCAAGGGAAGACCAAAACCGTTACGCCTGGACCTCGGCCCAATACCGTCCTGCTGAACACGGCCGACGTGCTTACCGGTGGAGACGCCGCCAAGCGGGAGATGATAAAAGACATCGGTATCTATAAAACCACCCAGGCGGCTAATGTCTTCGGCCTGCTCAACCGCAAGGGCCTTCCTACCGCTTTTATCGAACGAAGCTCCCCCAATGCACTACTCTGCTACCAGTGCGAGATGCTGCCCCTGGAGCTGGTCATCCGCCGTTACGCCTGGGGCACCTATCTGCTGCGGCATCCCGAGTATAAGAAACCGGAAACGGCTCCCCACCGTTTTGACCGCCTGGTCTGGGAGTTTTTTCACAAGAACTCGGTGGTAACCCCTCCCCTGACCGATTCAACGTACCAGATGGGAGAGAACGAAGCCCGCGACCGATTTTTGCGTCAGGGGGTCTGGGAGAAGGGGGTCTATACCGATCCCTACCTGGACGTGTCCAGAGAGCCCTGGGTCGTCTACCCGCCCAAAGAACCGCTGGCAGACGCTAAGCCGCTGCTCTCAATCGAGCCGCTGCTCGATCCTGGCGAGCTGGAATACCTGGTAAACGGTATCATGCTGCCCACCTTCGAGGCTCTGGAATCCAGCTGGGCCCAGGTGATAACCAGTCACGGCCCGGTGGCGCTGGTGGATCTCAAGATCGAGGTCGGTCGGCGGCAGCCTGACAACAAGCTGGTGGTCGCGGATGTCATCGACAACGACAGCTGGCGCATCTGGCCAGGCGGCGATCCCAAGCAGCAGTTGGACAAACAGTGTTTCCGTGACGACCACCCCCTTTCCCGGGTCGCTGAAAACTACGTCCTGGTAGCTGAGCTGACCGAGCAGTTTTCGAAGAAAACTTGGCTATCGCCAAGCCTCTAGCGCAAGCGATAGCCTTAGTTGCGAAGAAAGCTAGGCTACCGCCAAGGGCGGGAGCCATAGCTGCACTTGCTTCGGAGTGCACTTGCTTGTATCGGAAAGTCCTCTAACATACTTTCCGATAGCGTAAAATAGCCGTTTTCTCCCTTTAAAGGAGGGGTTTTCTTGCTGGAACTGCGTTATATAGAACTTCATGAAGCTGACCTGGTCTCCCGGATAATTCGCGAGGCTTACGCCGAGCAGACGCGGGTTTTAAATATAGACCCGGTGGCGTTTCCTAACTTTGTAGGTCTCGAAAGCCCAGACGGGGTTTATCGGCGGATGGAGCAGGGGGACCGGGTGGCGCTGGCCCTGCTTGGAGGCGAACCTATCGGGACTATCAGCTACCGTGCGCTTCCCGAGGACCCCTCTCACGGTCATGTCAAACGCTTCGCTATCCTTCCACGCTTTCGGGGCCATGACTATGGGAAGTCGATGATGGACTTCGCGGAGGAAGGCCTAAGGCAGGCAGGGGTGACGACAGCGGAGATTTCACTGGTCGCCGCTTTTACCCGCCTCCGGGATTATTACCTCCGTCTTGGCTATGAGTCGAGAGCGACCAGGACCTTTGCTTCCGTTCCCTTCGCGGTGCTATTTATGGAGAAGGACCTCGGACTATAGACCGCACTTCCGCACGTCCTCAAGACAGCTTGTACCGCCAAGGCATTCCGCTGCCGTCAAGCACGGCTCACCCCTTTTTCTCTTCATTCTATCCCACCCGGTATTTATACCAGATGAATGAGATAGTCAATAGCGCTCCATAAACACCTTACTATACCAGCCTGGGTATCGTCCAATCAGCCTGCAGCAGCATACCGTTAATGGGCGCCCCGTGAGTTTTCTCTCCAGACAAAAAGCCCCCCGATGTTCCACGTGGAACATCGGGGGGCTTTTTAGTTATTTACTATTCTATTCCCAGCAGGTCGGCCAGGCGGCTTATGTCTTCTGGGCTCTGCAGGTCGATCTCTATCCGCCCCCGGCCCCGCGGAGACCACTTTATCTTCACCCTGGTGTTCAGGGTCTTCTGCCACCTCGTCTCGATCTCCCTGAACTCGCTCCGGGTAATCACTCCATCGGGTTCCATATCCAGGTCAGCCCGCCGCTTCTTTTCGTCTTCGGGTTCCGGGTCTGACTTTTGCCCCCAGACCAGTTCCTCCAGCTCCCGTACCGACATCTCCTTTTCCTTCGCCAGCTGTCCCAGCTTAACCATGTTCTCCCCGGTGTTCACTCCCAGAAGCACCTTGGCGTGACCCATGGTCAGGTTCCCTTCCCGCACCAGGTTCTTGATTATATCGGGGAGCGCCAGCAGCCGCAGGGTGTTCGCGATATGTGAGCGGCTCTTCCCCAGCTTCTTGGCCAGGTCTTCCTGGGTTAGGCCGTGGGCTACTGTCAGCTCACGGTAGGCCTCCGCCTCTTCGATCGGGTTAAGCCCCTCTCTTTGGATGTTCTCGACCAGAGCCAGTTCTCGGGCCTCGGCGTCCCCGCTCTCCCTTATGACGGCCGGTATCCTCTCCATTCCCAGTGCGGTACAGGCCCGCAACCGCCTCTCGCCAGCGATCAGCTGATACTTCCCCTCCTCCAGCCGGCGAACCACTATCGGCTGCACCACGCCGTGCTCACGGATAGATGCCGCGAGTTCGGCCAGTTTCTCCTCCGCGAATCCCTTTCTTGGCTGGTGGGGGCTGATGGCGATACGGTCGATCTGGATATCGACCAAACCGCTTTCCGGTTCGCTGCCGATGCCTGGCAGCAGGGATTCCAGCCCTCTGCCCAATCCTCGCTTACTCATTGGCCAGCACCTCCTTCGCCAGGTCTAGATAAACCTCTGCCCCTCTCGACTTGGGATCGTAGAGCAGGACCGGCTGTCCATGGCTGGGAGCCTCGCTGAGCCGAACGTTTCTGGGCACCACGGTGGAAAAGACCTTTTCCTTGAAGTATCGCTTGACCTCCTCCGCCACCTGGACCGCCAGATTGGTGCGGGCGTCGAACATGGTCAGCAGCACCCCTTCCAGGTCCAGGTTGGCGTTCAGGTGCCGGCGAACCAGCTGCACGGTGTGCATCAACTGCCCCAACCCCTCCAGGGCGTAGTACTCACATTGGATGGGAATCAACAGTCGGTCGGCCGCGGTCAGGGCATTGATGGTCAGAAGGCCCAGGGACGGTGGACAGTCTATCAGCACGTAATCAAAGGCGTCCTTTATCTTTTCCAGGGCGCGCTTCAGTTTTCCTTCGCGTGCTATCGCGCTGACCAGCTCGATCTCGGCGCCGGCCAACTGCAAGGTGGCGGGAATCAGCAGCAGGTCCTTGATGGCGGTCTCCAGCATGACCTCCTCCATCCCGATCCCGTTGACCAGGACGTCGTAGACGCAGTGCTCGATGCTCTGCCGATTGGCGCCCAGTCCGCTGGTGGCATTCCCCTGTGGGTCGATATCCACCACCAGCACCCGTCTCCCGTTTTGGGCCAGGCTGGCCCCCAGGTTCACCGCGGTGGTGGTCTTGCCCACCCCCCCTTTTTGATTGGCTACGGCAATAACCTTACCCATTCATTACCTCTCCCTCTGTTTTACGATCCTAGCGGCCTCTTTTGGGTTTGCCCGGTGGCTTTCTTTTACCACTTGACTTGGGAAAACGCAGGGTAATTTCTCGCCATCCGTCCTTTTCTCTTTCCTCCCAGGAGGCGTCTATGCCTTCCTTTTTGATCTCCTGTACCCGGCGCTGCAGCTGCGACAGTATGCTGGAGATGTTGGGCGGCCTCTTCTCCCCCCGCTTTTTGGTCTCGGCCGCAGGGGCCGATGGCTTTTCTTCTTTTTCCTCCCCGGCTTTGCCGGTTCCAGTATTAACCAGGGTCTCTATCCCTCGGGAAATACCCTGGGACCACTCGTCAACCATTATCTCGGTCTCTTTTACGGTCAGGTCCTGCTCGTAAATCGCTCTCAACGCTGCGAGCTGAACCGCGGTGCCTTCAAGGCGGAGCAGCGATCTAGCGTGCCGCTCCGATACCCGGCTCCAGTCGATGCTTTCCTGTACGATTTCGGGCAGCCTCAGCAGCCGAAGTTTGTTGGCGATGGCGGACTGGCTTTTCCCGATGCGGGTAGCCAGTTCCTCCTGGGTGAGCCCGAATTCCCCCAGCAGCATGGCGTAACCTTTGGCCTCTTCCAACCAGTTCAGGTCTTTGCGCTGCAGGTTTTCGATCAGGCATATCTCCGCCGCCCGGCTGTCGTCCAGGTTGCGTACGATGGCTGGAATTTTGGTCATTCCCAGGCTTACGCAGGCCTTCAGCCGTCTTTCCCCTGCGACCAGTTCAAAATGAGGGCCGATCTTCCTCACCACGATCGGCTGGATGATCCCCACCCGTTCTATCGAGCGGGCCAGTTCATCCAATTCGGCTTCTTCAAACTCTTTCCGGGGTTGATAAGGACTGGGGTGGATTTCGGAGACCCTTATCTCTTCTACTGGCTCCATCTCTATTCTTCCGCCCTTGCCCAGCAGGCGGCTAAACCGTTCCCGCATTTTTCCACCACCTTCTGCTTTACCTCAAACCCCGGTGATTATCAAGGAGTCCTGCTATATGTATAAATAGAAACTAAAATCACAGTTTTATCCAAATCTACTATTCGCTCTTTAGTATTAATCTCCTGCAAAAAAGAAGGCCGGTCTGTTTTTTCGAAGTTTTTCCGGCTGATTTTTTCTAATTTTTAGTTGGCCTCCGGTCATCTGAACCGGGAAATTTCCTTGGATCCGCCCAAACTCGTCCAGGCGCGCGAGAATGCCTCTGGGCCGCAGCCGGTTTTTTTTGTGGAGGTTTCCCTTTCTTCCGGTTTCAAGGGGTCTCTGGGCGGATTCTCGCGGCTGGTGGTCGGAGGGTAATTTGGAGTGGCGCTGCTTCAAGTTGATGGGTTAAATTGAAAGGTTCGGTCGTGAAAATTTTTGGGGGCACCTGGTTTATTTCCAGAGCGGCCGTTTCTGTGGAATTCCATTTCGCCGGGGGTACCTTTCCGGGGTCGGTCTGCTTTTTTCGATCACCAGCAGGTAGTGGTCAGCCCCGGTGTGGTCCTTGACCGGGACGGCCCGCTGCAGCACGCCGCCCAGCTGTTCCAGTCCAGGTCCCGCGGTTCGGGCCTCCCTCTCCCCGGTCTCGCCCCGCTGGGCGAGCAGCCTACCCCCTACCTTCAGGAGCGGCAGGCACAGCTCGGCCACCACCGCCAGCGATCCAACGGCGCGGGCGGTTGCGTGGTCGTATGATTCCCTGTTCCCATCGCGGCCGGCCTCTTCTGCCCGCAGGTTTAATACCTGTGTCCCGTTCAGCCCGAGCAGTCCGATTACCTGTTCCAGAAAAGCGGCCTTCTTTGCCGTGGCCTCCATCAGGGTCAGGTCGATATCCGGGCGCGCTATTTTTATCGCCAGCCCGGGGAACCCGGCCCCGGCCCCGACGTCGATCAGGCTTCCGCTTCCTATGTAGGGGCAGCAGGTCCAGGAGTCTATGAAGTGCCTGACCGCTGCCTCTGTTTCTTCGATGATGCGGGTCAGGTTGAAGTGCTGCCCCTGCTCTCTCAGCACCCGCAGGTAGGCCTCCACCTGGGCCTGCTGCTCGCCGCCGAGTTCGATCCCCAGGCGCCGGGCCTCCTGTATCAGCAATCCTCGGGTCTTCTCCTGCATGCCCTTACCCCACTTCCGGCGCGGCTGATCCGCGTCTACGCTGCTCGACCTGCACCAGCAGCACCGCCAGGTCAGCGGGTGATACGCCGGCGATGCGGCCCGCCTGCCCTATGGTCTCGGGCTGGAATTGGGCCAGCTTCTGCCGGGCCTCGTTGGAGAGCCCGCTCATCAGGTGATAAGGGAGTCCGGCGGGTATCTTCTTGTCCTCCAGCTTTTCGAAACGCTCCACCTGCTCCCGCTGCTTCTTGATGTAACCGGCGTACTTTATCTCGGTCTCCAGTTCATCGATTATTTCCCGGGTTATAATGTCGTTCTCCGGCCGAATGTCCGCCAAGGCCCTCTCCCTCAGGTCCGCAAGCCTTATCTCGGGCCGCCGCACCAGCTCCCACAGGGGGGTGGCCTGCCTTATCTCTGAGCTGTTGTTTTTCTTCAGCCACTCCTGCCAGTCCGCGTCGGCCGGGCTGACCCGGGTGGCCTTCAGCCACTCCCTTTCCTGTTCCATGGCGGTCTTTCTCCGGATATAGGAATCCCAACGCCGTTCGTCGACCAGCCCCACCTGCCGTCCCTTTTCGGTCAGCCGCATGTCGGCGTTGTCTTCCCGCAGCAGCAGCCGGTACTCGGCCCGGGCGGTCATGATGCGGTACGGCTCGTAGTTCTCCTTGGTCACCAGGTCGTCGATCAGGACCCCGATATAGGCGTCGGAACGCTTGATGACCAGCGGCTCCTCCTCCTTGATCAGCCGGGCGGCGTTGATCCCCGCCACGATCCCCTGGGCCGCGGCCTCCTCGTAACCCGAGCTTCCCACCATCTGCCCCGCGGCAAACAGGCCCGAAACGTCGCGTGCTTCGAGGGTCAGCTTCAACTGGCTCCCCTTCAGGTAGTCGTACTCTATGGCGTAACCGGGGCGTATCATCTTCACGTTTTCCAGCCCCGGCAGGGTCTGCAGCATCTTTACCTGGACGTCCTCGGGCAGGCTGGTGGACATCCCCTGGACATACATCTCGTTGGTGTTCTGCCCTTCCGGCTCGATAAATACCTGGTGGTTCTCCTTTTTATCGAACTGCACCACCTTGACCTCTATGGATGGGCAGTAGCGCGGTCCCACCCCCTTGATCTCACCGCTGTAGAGCGGGGCCCGGTACAGGTTCTCCCGGATTATCTCGTGGGTCCGCTGGCTGGTATAGGTGAGCCAGCAAGGCACCTGCGTTCGATCGGGAAACGGCCGGTTCAGGTAGGAAAAGCACCACCCCTCGGGGTCCCCCGGCTGCTCCGTCATGCGGGTCACGTCTATGCTGCGGCGGTCCACCCTCGCCGGGGTGCCGGTCTTGAATCGCTCCAGGGTCAGGCCCAGGTCCCGCAGGCTGTCTGCCAGCCCCACCGAGGGGAAGTTTCCGTGCGGCCCGCTGTCGTAGGCAACGTCACCGATAATCACCCGGCCCCGCAGGTAGGTTCCGGTGGCTATCACTACCGCCCGGCACTCGTAGACCGCGCCGGTGCGGGTAACCACCCCCGCCACCCGGTTGTTCTTGACCAGGATGCGCTCGATGGTGGCCTGCTTCAGGTCGAGCCGCTCCTGGTTCATGACCGTGCGCAGCATCTCCTTCTGATACTCCTTTTTATCGGCCTGGGCGCGGAGCGCCCGCACCGCCGGCCCCTTGCCGGTGTTTAGCCGCCGTACCTGGATGAAGGTCTTGTCTATGTTCAGTCCCATTTCTCCGCCCAGGGCGTCTATCTCCCGGACCAGGTGCCCCTTGGCCGGGCCGCCGATCGCCGGGTTGCAGGGCATCAGGGCCAGGTTTTCCAGGTTGACCGTAAACAGCACGGTCTGGCAGCCCATCCGCGCACTGGCCAGGGCCGCCTCGCAGCCGGCGTGTCCCGCCCCCACCACCGCGACCTCGTATTTGCCCGCCTTGAACTCCATGCCTACCCCCTACTTCCCGATGCAGAAATCTCTAAAGATGCGTTCGATCACCTGTTCGCTCACGGTTTCCCCGGTTATCTCCCCCAGTGCCTCCAGGGTCTCTCGCAGGTCCACCAGGGCGCACTCCAGCGGCAGTCCCTCTCCCAGCGCGGCTTGCGCCTCGCCCAGGCCCGCCACCGCCCTTTCCAGGGCGTCTTCCTGCCGGGCGTTGCTTATCAGCCACTGGTTTTCATCCCCGGTCCCGCCAAGCACCTTATGCAGCACAGCCTCTTTTATCTCGTCGATCCCCCGGCCTTCTTTGACCGAGGCCCAGATAATCTTCTCACCAGAAAAATAATCCAATACCTGCCGTTCGTCAATCACCTGCTGCTCCAGGTCGGTCTTGTTAATGACCACCAGCAGCTCCATGCCCCGTACCAGGTCTATCACGATCAGGTCCTCCCGGTTGATGCCCGCCGCCGCGTCGAAGACCACGATGGTCAGGTCACCGCGCCGCAGCATCTCCCTGGCCTTGTCGACCCCGATCCGCTCCACCAGGTCGACCGTTTCCCTTATCCCGGCGGTGTCCACCAGCCGCAGCGGCACTCCCCGCACGGTCACTTCCTCTTCGATCAGGTCGCGCGTGGTGCCCGGAATATCGGTTACAATCGCGCGCTCCTCCCCGATCAGCGCGTTCCAGAGGCTCGACTTTCCCACGTTGGGGCTTCCGACGATCACGACCCGGATCCCCTCGCGGGCCGCCCGGCCTCCCCGCGCGCCATCCAGCAGCGTTTCGCCCGCCTTTTTTATCTCCTGCAGCCCTTCCTTCCAGTCCTCATCCACTTCCACCTCTTCTGGGAAGTCGATCCACGCCTCCATGGCGGCGATTATCCCGGTCAGGTCGTCCTGCAGGGCCTGGACCCGCTGGTTGAGCTGGCCCTCCATCCTCCTCAGGGCCAACCGGCGGGCGGCGTCTCCCCTGGCGCGTATCAGGTCGATGACCGCCTCCGCCTGGGACAGGTCCTGCTTGCCGTTTAAAAAGGCGCGTTTGGTGAACTCGCCCGGCTCGGCCATCCGTGCCCCCGCCCTGAGCACCGCGCGCAGCACCTCCTGGCTCACCAGCAGCCCTCCGTGGCAGTGTATCTCTACCACGTCCTCCCCGGTGTAGCTGCCCGGCTCGCGCATCATCACCGCCATCACGTCGTCGATCTTCTCACCCGCGTTACGGTCCCAGACCTCTGCCCGGTACAGGCGGTGGCTTTCCCAGTACTCCGGGGCTTTCCTGCCCTTCAATACCTGGGCCGCTATCCCCGGGGCGTTTTTCCCCGAGACCCGGATGACAGCTATAGCCGCTTCCCCGTATGCGGTGGCGATCGCCGCTATGGTGTCTTCCAGCACCTTCATCCCCCCGGTTCCAATCCCTTTTATCCTGCCGATAGAGTAAAAAGCCGCTAGTCCTGTATACCCTAGCGGCTCGTCGTTTTCCTGCTCAACGGTGTTTCCGGCCCTATTTTTTCGGAGATATGACCACCTTGCGGTACGGCTCGTTGCCCTGGCTGAAGGTATACACCGACGGGTCGTTCTGGAGCGCGGTATGGATCACTCTTCTTTCCTGGGGATTCATGGGTTCCAGCACCACGTGCTTGCGGGTCCGCTTCACCTTGTCGGACAGCCGCTGCGCCAGTCTGACCAGGGTCTCCTCCCGGCGGCGCCGGTACTCCTCGACATCCAGTACAAATCGGATCCGCTTTTCGGTCCGCCTGTTTACCACCAGATTGACCAGATACTGAAGCGCGTCAAGGGTGTCGCCTCTCCGTCCGATCAGTATCCCCAGTTCCGGGCCGTGGAAGCTTATGTGGTACTGCTCGTCCCCGCCCTCGACCTGTATATCCGCCTTAACCCCCATGTTTTCGAATACCTCTTTCACAAACCCTACCGCGATCTTATCGGGGGTTATCTTCTCCGTCAGGCGAACTTTGGCCTGGCGGTTTCCTATCAAACCAAAGAGGCCCTTGTTGGGCTCTTCCAGCACCTCGACTTCGACGTCTTCGCGCTGCAGGCCCAGCTCCGCCAATCCGAAACCGACGGCCTCGTCCACGGTCCGCCCCGCGCTTTCGATGGTCTTTAGCTCTTGGTTCATTTCTTGTGCTTATCCCCCTTTTTCGGTTTCGCTTCTTCCTCTGGCGGGGCTGCGGGAGTACCCGCCGGAACGGGCTTTTTCTTCTTGTTGATGTAGATCTGCTGCAGCGCTCCCAGTGCGCTGAACATTACCCAGTAGATGGCCAGCCCGGCCGGCAGGTTCATGGATATCCCACCGATGAAAAGGGGCATGGTCCACAGCATGGCGCGCTGGGTCGGGTCGTCCTTTGACGCCGTGCTCACCCACTGCTGCCAGAAGGTAGCGCTGGCTACCAGAAGAGCCATTATGGATAAAGTGATCGTCATGCTGCCGAATGCGAACTGCAGAGGAAATCCAGCGATGTTTATCGCTCTGTCCGCCTCGGTGATGTTGAGTATCCAGAGGAACTTCAATGCTCCCGGGGGTAAATTCGGCATAGTTTCAATAAAACTCGGCAGTTTTAACAGTGCCGAATAAAAAGCGATCAGGATCGGCATCTGGATTAAGAGCGGGAGGCAGCCCGCCAGCGGATTGATCTTCTTCTCCTTGTACAGTTCCATCGTCGCTTTTTGGAGCTTCTCGGGGTTCTTACGGTACTTCTCCTTCAGCTCGTTGATATGCGGCTGCAGCTCCTGCATGGCTTTTATCGACGCGAGCTGCTTCACGGTCAGCGGGTAGAGAACAATCTTAAAGACCAGCGTTATCAGCACTATGGCGAGCCCAAAATTGGCGAATCCCATTGCCGCTGTCGCGTAGTAGAACATCTGGATGACGTAGACGAAACCCTCAACAAATTGTGACCACAAATCGATCGTCCTGCAGTTTTCCCCGTTTACAGGGATCTTACAGGATTCACCTCCCCCTGTATTCTATAACCACCGGACGTCCAGCCGTCCGTTATTGTTTCCAAAAGCATCGTCTTCTTTGCCTCAGGGAACCGGGTCGTATCCGTATCCCCCGCCTGGTCGGCATCGCAGTATCCTCGCCATCCCCATCCGAATTCCTTTGGCTGCCCCGTACTTATCCACCGCTTCGATGGTGTACTGTGAACAGGTGGGGATAAATCTGCAACTGGGCATCGTCCAGGAGGAGATCAACACCTGATAAAGCCTGATCAAAGCTATTGCCAGCCTTTTCACCGTCACCTCCCGCCTGCCCCCTTTAAAGCAGCTTTCCTTTCAGGCAAAGCCTTTCCAGGTCCTTTTTGATATCCGCATACTCCGCCTTATCGCTGCCCCGGCGGCCTATCACCACCAGGTCCCACTGCCGCTCCATACGCTGGTCGATCTCTCTGCAGGCCTCGCGCAGTTTTCGCTTCACCAAGTTTCGGGTCACCGCCCCCCCTACCCGCTTGGAGACTACAATACCCCAACGGGTCATTGGGGCATCTCCCGGCAGATAATGGATGGTGGCAAAGCGTCCGTTGATCCAGATACCCTTTTTCAGGACCTTTTTTATGTCCTTATCCTTGTTCAGTCGCTTCGCTCGCTGCAGCAGTTGCGTTACACGCCTTTCCTGAAACCCGATCCCTTATATAGAAAGAAAGGCCACCAACAGTGGCCTTATGCAGTCAATTCTTTCCTTCCCTTTTTGCGTCTTCGGGCCAGTACGTTTCTTCCACCTTTGGTTTGCATCCGAGACAAAAACCCGTGGACCTTTTTATGTCTACGCCGCTTAGGCTGATAAGTCCGCTTCATTAAGAGTTCCACCTCCCTGTCACAAGCCGCTTCGGACTCGTAGATAATTATATCCAAGCCCTTATTCATTGTCAACCGGACATAATTTTTCCATCTGTTGATAAAAATGCCGTCATCTGTTATTATTATAACGCATTCCGGGTTTCTACCAACAAAGTGTTGGTTTTTTATACACAGCTTGTGGATAAATCTGTGTATAAAATTGATACTATCATAAATTACTCCGCTTGTTCCATGTAATTTTCTGGCTTTAGCCGTTTTTTTACACGTTTACATAGGATCAAAACGCCACAGTTTCTGGCTTCATTTAAGCAAGCTGGCTTTCGCCATCGCCAAAGGCTGGCGGAGGCCAAGTTTTATATTTTTTCATCTTCGTTTTTATCATCACAGAATCGGACACTTTCCCCCGCTGGAGGTCTTAGCATGTTGAAGCCTAATCTTTATCAGTTGTGGGAGCAGACGCTCATCCTACTGCAGGACGAGCTTTCCCCCGACAGCATGGACACCTGGCTCAAATCGGCCCGTCCCCATTCTTTCAATGAAAAAGTATTGATACTTTCCGTCCCCAACGTCTTCGCCAAGAACTGGATCGAGAGCCGTTACTCTTCAATTATCCTCGATAAGCTGAAGTTTCTGCTCGGTTACCCGGTATCCATCCAACTCAAGGTTTCGGACTCCGAATGGTCCCCTCCCCGGGTGGACGAGCTTCCCTATACGGTTTTAAACCTCAAGTACACCTTCGATACCTTCGTGGTGGGCAACAGCAACCGCTTCGCCCATGCCGCTTCTCTGGCCGTGTCGGAAGCCCCTGCCAAGGCCTACAACCCCCTCTTTATTTACGGCGGGGTCGGTCTGGGCAAGACCCACCTTATGCAGGCCATCGGCAACCATATCCTGAACCAGATGCCATCGCTGCGGGTGGTCTACGTCTCTTCCGAGACCTTTACCAACGGCATCATCAACGCGATCCGCGACGACACCACCACCGAGTTCCGCAACCGCTACCGCACCGCTGACGTGCTGTTGATCGACGATATCCAGTTCCTGGCCGGCAAGGAGCGCACTCAGGAGGAGTTTTTCCACACCTTCAACACCCTCCACGAGGCGAGCAAGCAGGTGGTTATCTCGAGCGACCGTCCGCCCAAGGATATCCCCACCCTCGAGGATCGGCTCCGTTCCAGGTTCGAATGGGGATTGATCACCGATATCCAGACCCCGGACCTGGAAACCCGTACCGCCATCTTGAGGAAAAAAGCCAAACTGGACGGCCTCGACATCCCGGACGAGGTTACCCACTATATCGCCAATCAGATCCATTCCAATATCCGTGAACTGGAAGGGGCTTTGAATCGGGTAATCGCTTACTCGACGCTGCACGGCAACCCCATAGACATTGAATTTACCACCCACATCCTGAAGGACATCCTTCCGCCTATCAGCGTCAAACCTATAACCATCAACTATATTCAGCAGACGGTTGCGGAGTTCTTCGGCCTGAAACAGGAAGACCTGAAGGCCAAGAAAAGAACCCGGGAGGTGGCTTTTCCACGGCAGATAGCCATGTACCTTTCGCGCGAGATAACCGACAACTCGCTGCCAAAAATCGGCGAAGCTTTTGGCGGCCGCGATCACACGACCGTGATGCACGCCTGCGATAAGATATCGACCGATGTCAAGACCGATGAAACCTTGAAGTCGATACTCAATGAGCTGATCAACCGGCTGCATTCTAATAACCAGTAGTCATTTCCACACTTTATTCACAGGCTGATCGGCTCTATTTCAGATGGTGCAAGGTTTTTTGACGGTTTCCACAGGCCTTACTACTATTACTGTTATTAACTTTTTAACTAAAAATTATAATAAGGGGTTCAAGCATATTTTTTGAGGAGGTGTGACGGTCGTAAGACCGCCCCTGATGAAATTAACCTGTGAGAAACAGCTCCTGCAAGGAGCAATCCAAACCGCTCAAAGGTGTGCATCCACCAAGTCCACCATTCCTGTTCTGGGCGGTATTCTGCTGACCGCCACTCCCGCAGGTCTCACTCTCAAGGCTACTGACCTAGAACTGGCGGTAGAGTGTTTGATCCCGGCCCAGGTATTTGAAGAAGGATCAGTGGTGGCGCCGGCTCGGTACCTGTCCGATCTGGTGCGGAGGCTCCCGGAAACGGATATCGGAATCGAGCTGGATACGCAGACCCGCAACCTGGTTTTTACTTATGGAAACTCCCGTTTCCAGCTGAACACCCTGAACGCGGAGGACTTCCCTCTGCTGCCGTCGGTCGACCTGGCTAACGCCCTGAAGATGCCGCAGCCCGAGTTCAAGGAACTGGTGCGCAAGGTTGGGGCTGCCGCTTCGGCTGATCCGATACGCCCGATATTCACCGGCATACTCTGTGAATTCAACGACGGGGTGCTGACTATGGTGGCTACCGATACCCATCGGCTGACCCGCAAGCGGATGACGCTGGAAAACAGCATCGGAGGGGTCAACCCGGTGATAATCCCCAATCGGGCGCTGCAGGAGTTATCCCGTTTGTTGAAGGACGAGGATTCCGATTTCAGCATAGTCCTGAGTTCGGGTCTGGTGGCCTTCGTTACCGATGAGTTTACTCTTACCACCAGGCCGATCGAGGGAAAATTCCCTGACTATGAAAAGGTGATTCCCGCGGAATTTAAGAACAACATCAGTCTGCAGCGGCTGGACCTCCTGGCTACCCTGGAACGTGCCGCCCTGCTGGTTTCGACCAGGGACGGCACCAGCATCGTGAACCTCGATATCAAGGAAAGCTCCCTGGTACTCTCCTCACAGGCGGCCAACCTGGGCTCCCTGAGGGAGGAACTGGTGGTGGAAAGCAGCGGTGAACCTCTGGAGATATACTTCAACGCCCGCTACCTGATAGACGCCCTCAGGGTCATCGACAGCGAGAGGGTGACGGTCGATTTTTCCGGTGCTTTAAGCCCGTGTGTTATAAAACCGCTGCCGGAAGAAGACTATCTGTATATGCTGCTGCCGATAAGGTTTTAGCGGCGTCATTTCCCAGGAAATAATCTGAGGCGGGGGAGGGGCGGTTGTTCCTAAAACAGCTTAGCCTGGTCAACTATCGCAACTACAGCCGGTTGGAGCTGGAATGTCACCCGGGCATCAACGTCTTTCACGGGGATAACGCCCAAGGTAAAAGCAACCTGATCGAGGCCATCTATTATCTGGGTATGGGAAAGGCCTACCGCACCGGCAACGACGACAGCCTGGTAAGGTGGGGGGAGGAGTCTTTTCGCATCAAAGCGGAGTTGGTTAAGTCAAACCAACTCCTTTTGGAAGAGATCGGTTTTTCTTTTACCCAGCGTAAGGCGATAAAGGTCAATGGACAAAAAGTAAACTCCTTCCGAAGTCTGCCAGCGTTGTTTCCCCTGGTTCTGTTTTCTCCAGACGACCTTCAGCTGATAAAGGGCAACCCGGTCTTTCGGAGAACCTACCTGGATGAAATCCTGGGGGTCCTTTACCCGGGTTTCCAGGAAGCCAACTCGGGGTATCGCAGGGCCCTGACGCAGAGAAACAACCTGCTGCGGAGGGCGGGGGGACCGGGGGACGAGGAGCTGGAACCGTGGGAGAGGCTGCTCTCGGAACAGGGAGGGCGTATCATCGCTTACCGCCTCTACCTGCTGCCCATGCTGGGAAACTCGATACGGGGATTTTTTTCTGAAATCAGCTCCGGCGGCGACCCGCTGGAGGTCAATTACTACTCATCCATACCGTCGATCTGGCAAACTTCCCTTTCTGCTTCCTGTACGATAGAATATTATTTGGGTGAGGTCGCAAAAACCATCGAGGACTATCTGGCGGCAGCCTATGTAAACCAGCGCGGTATGGACCGCAAACGTGGATTGACTTCGCTGGGACCGCACCGCGACGACCTGGTTTTTCGACTGAAAGGGAAAGAGGTAAAGCACTACGCCTCACAGGGACAGCAGCGGGCGGCTACCCTGGCGCTTCGCCTGGCGCAGTTGAAGCTCCTGGATGAAGGCCTGCGGGAGAGACCGATCCTCCTGCTGGACGACGTGTTTTCCGAACTGGATGAGAATCACCGTGATTCCCTGCTCAAGAACCTCAGCCTGGAACGGCAGGTCTTCATAACCACCACCAGCACCGACCAGATTCCCAACTGGGAGGCGATCAGGGGCGGGGCGCACTGCTGGAGAGTGAGGGAAGGGCGGCTGAACCCGGAGGATCCGGTTTTGGATAGGGAAAGCTATGGATAGAAGGCGGGGAAGGGGTATGTTTCTACACCTGGGGTCCAACACCATCGTATCCAAACAGGACATCGTGGTCATCCTGAACCTGGAGACCACCAAACAGTCCCCGATCAACAGCGAGTTTATACGCCTGATCCAGGGGGAGGGGAGGCTGCAGAGCATCGCGGAGCCGGGCAAGGAAAAGACCTTCGTCCTTACCAGCGATCAGGGCTTCCTTTCGCCCATCTCGGCGGCCACCCTGGCGCGGCGCATCGATAACCTGAAGGAAATACAGGGGGATTGACATAGAGTTTCACGGATCCACCTGCAAGGAGGGCATATAACAGAGTATCATGATTAAGCGCAAGAACACAGAAGCGGCAACCGATTATGGTGCGGATGACATCCAGGTGCTGGAAGGCCTGGAGGCGGTGCGCAAGAGGCCGAGTATGTACATCGGCAGCACCGGTCCCCGGGGACTGCACCACCTGGTTTATGAAGTGGTGGACAACAGCATCGACGAGGCCCTGGCGGGGTTCTGCGACCACATCGACGTGATTATCCACGAGGACAACTCCATAACCGTGGAGGACAACGGGCGTGGGATACCGGTGGACATCCAGTCGCAGACCGGGAAACCGGCGGTGGAGGTGGTGCTGACCATCCTGCACGCGGGCGGGAAGTTCGGCGGCAAGGGCTACAAGGTCTCGGGCGGTCTGCACGGGGTCGGGGTCTCGGTGGTGAATGCCCTGTCCGAGGAACTGGAGGTCTGGATCAAACGGGACAACCAGGTCTACTACCAGAGGTACGAGCGGGGTCAGGCGGTCAGCGAGCTGCAGGTGATAGGCGAGGCGGTCGGTACCGGGACCAGGACCAGGTTCCGCCCCGACCCGCAGATCTTCGAGGTGCTGGAGTATAACACGGAAACCATCACCACCCGGCTGCGGGAGCTGTCGTTCCTTAACCGGGGGCTTACCATAACCCTTTTGGACGAACGCACGAACGAACGGATGGAGTTACACCACGAGGGCGGCATCTCCGACTTCGTGACCTTTTTGAACAAGAACAAGGACCCGCTGTTCGAAACGCCCATCTACTTCAACAAGGAAAAAGACATGATCATCGTGGAGATATCTCTCCAGTACAACGATGGGTTCAGCGAGAACGTATACTCCTTCGCCAACAATATCCGCACCCAGGAGGGGGGGACCCACGAGATCGGGTTCCGCACCGCGGTGACGCGTCTCATCAACGACTACGCCCGCCGGATGAACCTCCTGAAGGAGAACGAGAACAACCTGACCGGCGAGGACGTAAGAGAGGGCCTTACCGCGATCATCAGCATCAAGGTGCCGGAGCCCCAGTTTGAGGGGCAGACCAAGACCAAGCTGGGCAACACCGAGGTCCGCGGCATCGTGGATACCACGGTGGCAGAGGAGCTGGGGACCTTCCTGGAGGAAAACCCGGCAGTCGCCCGCCGGATCATCGATAAGGCCCTGAACGCCGCCCGGGCCAGGGAGGCGGCTCGCAAAGCCCGCGAACTGGTGCGGAGGAAGACCGCCCTGGAATCCACCACCCTGCCGGGCAAGCTGGCGGACTGCAGCACCCGTGACCCGTCCCAGGCGGAGATGTTCCTGGTCGAGGGTGATTCCGCCGGCGGATCGGCCAAGCAGGGGAGGGACCGGAGATTCCAGGCCATCCTGCCGCTTCGGGGCAAGATCCTGAACGTGGAGAAGGCCCGGCTGGACAAGATCCTGGGCAACGAGGAGATCCGGGCGATGATTACCGCCCTGGGCACGGGCATCTCCGACGACTTCGACATCAGCAAGGCCCGCTACCACAAGATCGTGGTGATGAGCGACGCCGACGTGGACGGGGCGCACATCCGCACCCTGATCCTGACCTTCTTCTACCGCTACATGCGGGAGCTGGTGGAGGCGGGATATGTCTACATCGCCCAGCCGCCGCTGTACCGGGTCAAGCGGGGGAAGGAGCAGAACTACTTCTATTCCGACCCCGAGCTGAACCAGTACTTAAAAAGCATCGGCCGCACCAACTACAGCATCCAGCGCTACAAAGGCCTGGGGGAGATGAACCCGGATCAGCTCTGGGATACCACCATGAACCCCGAGACCCGCACCGTTCTGCAGGTGACGGTGGAGGACGCGATAGAGGCGGACGCTGTTTTTACCACCCTGATGGGGGACAAGGTGGAGCCGAGGAAGGAATTCATCCAGGCATACGCCAGAGAGGTGCAGAACCTGGACATTTAGTCTGTCAGCAGCCTGATGCACAAGCATGGGAAAGGAACGCCCCGGAGGGGGCGTTTTCTGCTCGATAAGATAGAGACTCTTTTATCACTCTTCAAGAGGATATTCGGGCGAGTTATAGAAATCTATTGTTAAGTTATTCACATAAACGGAAGAGAGGGGGGCCCCTGGTTGATCGATGCCAAACTGATCAAGGAAAGGGCGGCGGCGCTGGGTGCGGATCTGTGCCGGATAGCTCCGGTGGAAAGGTTTGGGGACGCGCCGGAGGGGTTTCGACCAACGGACATAGTGAAGGGGTGCCGGTCGGTGATCGTCCTCGCGGCACGGTTCCCCGCCAGCACGATCTCGGGGTCTTCCCAGGCGGCCTACACCTTCGTGCGGCACCGGATGATAGACAAGCTCGACAGCATAACCTTCCGGCTCTCGTCTGAACTGGACTTCGAGGGGGTCCGCGCCATCCCCATCCCGTCGTCGGACCCGTATGAGTACTGGGACGAGGAACGGCGGCACGGGCGGGGGATTCTGTCGCTGAAGCACGCGGCGGTGCTGGCGGGCCTGGGGAAGATGGGCAAGAACACGCTGCTGATCAACGACCGCCTCGGCAACATGCTGTGGCTGGGCGCGGTGCTGGTGGACATCGCCCTGGAGCCCGATCCTCCGGCTGACTACGAGGCCTGCATACCCGGGTGCACCGTCTGCATAGACTCCTGCCCCGCAGAGGCCCTGGACGGCGTCACGATCGACCAGAGCCTCTGCCGCAGCCGGATGGGCAAGGAAACGGAAGGCGGGGGATGGGTGATCGCCTGCAACCTCTGCCGGGTAATCTGCCCCAGGTGTAAGGGAATCACCAAGTAGTCCATACCCGGCCCGATCTATTTTTAAAAACCCCCGGCGGATGGGTTTGCCGGGCGGACTTTAAACCTGAACGCACTGACAAGCAGGTGGAATAGCCAGATTTACAGGGGTTTAAGCCCTTTTCGGGAATTGACATCGGACCCCGGATGAAGTACTATTTAAATGCAGAATGAATATTCATTCTGTTACTTGATGTTAAATATGTTAAAATCAGGTTTTGAATTTCAAGCCGGGTATAGCTTATAAAACTAAGCTAAAGTTTACAATTATGTCCTGTTTTGTCTAACCAATCAATCGCACAACTGCATACGAAAGATTTTAAGTACATCAAAGGGGAGGATTGGTTTTGATGACCGAGGAGATTCGCTGGGTAAAGACTCACTGCGCGAGGATGGACCACGGTGGCTGCGGCCTGCTGGTCGGGGTCAGGGATAACCAGATCGTACAGGTCAAGGGTGACCCGGAGGGCTACCTGAACCATGGCTACACCTGCTACAAGGGCCGGGTCTCGGCTGACCGGCTGACCCACCCGGACCGCTTGAAACATCCGCTGAAGCGGGTAGGCGAGCGCGGGGAGGGGAAGTGGCAGCGGATCTCCTGGGACGAAGCGCTCGATGAAACGGCCAGCGGCCTCCTCAAGATAAAGGAGAAGTACGGCGCGCGGGCGGTCGGGTTCGGAGTGGGGATGCCCAAGGGGCTGGAGCACTTCGTTTTGATCCGGCTGGCCAATATCTTCGGTTCGCCTAACGTCATCGCTTCTCAGGACGTATGCCACGCCGCCCGGGAGGTTACCGGCATCCATACCTGCGGTTTCTACCCGGTCGCTGACCTTCACAACCCGACCGGCCTTATCCTGTCGTTTGGCAGCAACCTGCTTTCCTCCAATGAGGAGGGACAGATCGGCAGCATGGTACTGGAGCAGATTAAAAAGAAGGTGCCGCTGATCGTGGTCGATCCACGCCGGACCGAGCTGGCCGAGCGCGCCGAGGTCTGGCTGCAGGTCAAGCCGGGGGCGGAGACCGCGCTGGCGCTGGGCCTGCTGAACGTGGTGATCGAAGAAGCCCTTTACGATAAAGAGTTTGTGGAGAAATACACCCACGGGTTAGAGGAACTGGCCCAGCACATCAAGCAGTATTCTCCGGAGGCGGTTTCCGAGCTGACCTGGGTCCCGGCCGACCTTATCCGCAAGGCCGCCCGCATGTACGCGGCGGCGAAGCCGGCGGCTCTCCAGTGGGGCAACGCCATCGAACACTCGGTCAACGTGTTCGATTCGGCCAGAGCGCTGGTCTGCCTGATGGCCATCACCGGCAACCTGGAGGTGGCGGGGGGCAACGTCAACGCCCACGACCCCAAGATCATGGGCCTGGGCGAGTTCGTGCGGGCCGACCTTATCCCCACCAAGGCCAAGGAGATGATCAGCGCCCACCACGGGGTGATACCCCGGTTGATGACCATCGCTCCCGCATACTTCCGCAAGGCGGTCCTGGAGGGGGTTCCGTACCCGGTCCGGGGATACTACGGGATGTGCTGCAACCCGCTGGTGACCTGGGCTGACAGCCGGACTACCTACGAGGCGTTCAAGAGTCTGGACTTCATAGCGGTGGCCGACCTGTTTATGACTCCCACCGCGGCCATGGCGGATATCGTCTTCCCGGTGGCTCACCAGTACGAGATGAACGACATCGGCCACTACGGGATCGGGCACGGCATGGTGCTGGCGCGGCCCAAGGTCGTCGAGCCGCCCGAGGAGTGCTGGCCGGACATGAAGATCATGAACGAGCTGGGCAAGCGGGTGTCGCCGCCCGAGTTGTGGAAAGAGGATCACGAGGAGTTTCTGGAGGACCTGGTGCGGCCAGCCGGCCTTACCTATCAGGAGTTTGTCGCCAAGGGCTACCTGAAGGGTCCGGACCGGTTCAAGTCATATATGGAAAAGGGGTTCCGCACCCCCACCGGCAAGGTGGAGCTGCGGCTCAGCACCGCCGAGAAGTTTAAGCTGAAACCCCTGCCCGAGTATACGGGAATGCCTGACGGGGAAGACCCCGACTACCCGCTGCTGCTCATCAGCGCCAAGAGCCGCTACTTCCTGCTCTCTTCCTATCGGTGGGTGGAGAAGCTGCGCCAGAAGAGGCCGCATCCCTTCGTGGATATCAACCCGGAAACGGCGGCGGCCCACGGGATCAGTGACGGCGACAGCGTCATCGTCGAGACCAAGTATGGGCAGATCGAGCAGGTGGCCCGGGTCACCGACACCGTTCATCCCAAGGTTATCAACGTGGCGCTGGGATGGTGGTTCCCGGAGGGAGACGCCTCGGAGCAGTATGAATGGCGCAAGTCGAACTTCAACATGCTGACCTCGATCGGAACCCTGGGGAAAGAGTTCGGGACCCCGAACATCAAGAATCTGCCCTGCCGGATACGTAAAAAATAAACCATGGCAACACCGAATACCGGTGCTGGTGAGTAGGAGAGGTGCGCGTGCGTCATAACGTCACGATAGAAGAGGCCCAGAACCTGCTGGTGAACGCTGCCGCTGCCGTGAAAACCACCATGGTGTCCCTGGATTCCGCTTCGGGCCGGGTCCTGGGTGAAACGGCTGCCGCTGATTATTACGTGCCGCCCTTTAACCGGTCGGCCATGGACGGGTACGCCGTGATAGCGGGTGATACCGTCGGGGCGATGCCCGAACAGCCGATCATCCTGAGGGTCGAAGCCGATGGGGCGTCGACGCCGGGGAGGGCGATGGCCCGCGGCGCTGCCGTCAAGGTGATGACGGGCGAGCCCATTCCCGAAGGGGCCGATACAGTGGTCAAGTACGAGGAGGTCCGGAGGCAGGGAGACACGCTCGCCGTATACCGCGCGCTGCCCGCCGGCGAAAACGTGGTGCCCCTGGGTGAGGACATGAAGCCGGGGGATACCATCGCCCGCGAGGGCACCCTGATAACCCCCGCGGTAGCGGCGGTCCTGGCGGGACAGGGGAAGGGCCGGGTCCGGGTTTACCGGAGGGTGCGGGTCGCGATCTGCAATACCGGCGATGAACTGCTGCATCCATCCGAGGGGCCGCGGCCGGGGAAGGTATACAACAGCATCTACCACGGCCTTGCCGCCCGCTGCCGTGAGCTGGGGGCGAGGCCGGTCGACTTGGGGATAACGCCGGATGACGTGGAGGAAACGGTTCGGCGTATTGCGAGCGGGCTGGAGAGGGCCGATCTGGTTGTCATCACCGGGGGTGTTTCGGTCGGTGAATACGACGTGGTCGAGGACTCCCTCCAGGGCCTGGGGGCTGAGTATATATTCCGCCGGGTCCTGATGAAGCCGGGTTCGCCCATGCTGGCGGCCCGGAAGGACGGCAAGATCATCGTGGGACTCTCGGGAAACCCGGCGGCGGCGATGATAAGCTTTGAGCTGATAGTGGCACCCCTTATCAGGCGGCTGATGGGTCTGCGCAAAACCACCGCTCCCAGGTTCCAGGGGGAGATGGTCGACGGCTTCAAGAAAGCGAGCCCACAGCGGAGGCTGCTCAGGGCGCAGCTGGTGCGGCAGGACGGGAAGAACCTCGTAAGACTAACTGGCGCTCAGACCAACGGGGTGCTGAAGTCGATGATCCACTGCAACGCGCTGGTGGATATCCCGGCCGGGAGCGGACCGGTTTCTGCCGGGCAGCCGGTGACGGGGTTTCTGATAGGACGGGTCGACCAGGCCGATGGAGAAGAGACAGCCTGGGTTCCCATGGTGGTGCCGGGCCGGGGAGGGGTGGGGCGCGGGACAGACGCGGAGAGGGACCCCCAAACCCCCTGGATTATCACGAAGTATTAGACTTAATCGAGTTTTAAGGGAGCGGCTCAGGTCGTTCCCTTGGTTTATTTCAGGGAGGTTATGAAAAGGCGTTCGGGTGGAAGCAGGAGGGGGTGTTTTTCGCCGGGCGAAATCGCCGGCGCGTCCCAGCGGGGACAGCTGACCTCGAGGTGCCGGGGGGAGGCAGCCTCGCCATCCAGCAGAAAGCGGTAACTGTTCATGGCTGTTCCTTCCATTACCTGCACCAGTGTGCCCGACAGGACGTTTTCTCCCGGGCTGTCGGCGAAGCGGACGTACTCCTGCCGGATGCCGACAGCGACGTTCTGGTTCTTAACATAACCCGCCCGGCCCAGGTTTTCTATTCTCAGACCCCGGCCCAGGCCGGGCGCCTGGACCCAAACCGCGGAGTCTTCGATATCGGCGATAAACGCCTCGTAGAGGTTCTTCACCCCGGTCGAGGAGGCCACGGTTCGGTTGACCGGTGACTCTATTACCTCCTGTTTTGGACCGAGCTGCAGTATCCGGCCGGCCTCGTAGACAGCCATCTTGGAGCAAAGCCGGTAGGCCTCGGCCAGGTCGTGGGTTACGTAAAGCATGGTGCCCCGGTAGAACTGCTGAACCTCCAGCAGTTCCTGCTCCAAACGTTCTTTCACCTGGGCATCCAGGGCAGAAAAGGGTTCGTCCAGCAGCAGGACCTCCGGCTCGGGCGCCAGGGCTCGGGCCAGCGCCACCCGCTGCTGCTGCCCGGCCGATAGCTGACCCGGGTAGCGGGATGCCAGCTCGCTGATCCGCATCTTCCCGAGGAGATTGGAGACTGAATCATCCACCTGCCTTTTGGACCGCTTATCCATGCCGAAGGCGACGTTTTCGCTGACGGTCAGGTGCGGAAACAGGGCGTAGTTCTGAAAGACGAAACCTACCCGCCGCTGCTGCGGGGGTAAGCCTATCCCCCGCCCGGAGTCCAGCAGCACCCGCCCGTTGGACTCGACGTAGCCCTCGTCGGGCGAGATGAGGCCGGCGATGCACCTCAGGGTCATGGTCTTACCTGATCCCGAGGGTCCCAGGATGGCGAGGATCTCCCGGTTGGTCTTAAAGGCGACCTCCAGGGTAAATCCAGGGAGCCTCTTTTTCAGCTTCACGTCCAGCAAGTATTGTTCCTCCCCAGGAATGGATAGGGTGCAGGCTTATCATCCGTTATCGGTGCTTATCGACCGTAGACCGACGTTTTTGCCCTTCCAGTAGGCGAGACCGGCGATGGCGGAAAGGGACAGGCACAGCACTACCAGGACCAGGACCCAGGCGGTGCGGGGCTCACCCGCCTCCACGGCGAAATAGATGGCTACCGGGATGGTCTGGGTCCGGCCCGGGAGGTTCCCCGCCAGCATCAGGGTGGCGCCGAACTCGCCCAATGCCCGTGCGAATGACAGGATGGCGCCGGAGACCACCCCCGGTACCGCCAGGGGCAGGGTGACGGACCAGAAGACCTTCCACTCGGACGCCCCGAGCGTCCGGGCCGCGTCCTCGATGTTGGGGTCGATCTGCTCGAATGAGCCGCGAACAGTAAGGTACATCAGGGGAAAGGCCACCACGACCGCGGTAATCACCGTGGCCGGCCAGGAGAATACGACGGTGGTCCCGAGCTGCAGCAGCATCTTACCGATGGGGCCGTTCCTCCCGAAGATCACGAGCAGCACCAGCCCCACCACGGTGGGGGGGAGGACCATCGGGAGGATGAATAAACCGTCTATCAAGCTCTTCAACCGGCCCCGGTAATTGACCATCCAACGGGCGGCCGCGATCCCCAGGATAAAGGTGATCGCGGTCGCCGTTACAACGGTTTTCAACGATATCCAGATCGGTGACAGGTAGGTCTCGGTCATCAGCTTATCACCCGTTGATTAGTGCTTATTGTGCAACCGTAAAGCCGTACTTCTCGAATACCGCCTTCGCCTGGGAGCCGCCGAGGAAGGTTATGAAGTCCTTGGCTGCATCCGGGCTTTTGCTGCTCTTGATCACGGCCGCCGGGTAGATCACCGGGGCATGGGACGCATCCGGGGCGGGGGCCGCAACCTTTACCTTGGTAGAGGTTTTGGCGTCGGTCAGGAAGACCACCCCGGCATCGACCTCCCCGCTTTCCACGTAGGTCAGCACCGCGCGAACGTCCTTGGCGTACACGAGCTTGTCTTTAACCTTATCCGACAGCCCCTGTTTTGTAAAGATTTCATCCGCGTACTGTCCGGCGGGGACCGACTTCGGCTCACCGATGGCTATCTTCTTGACCTTGCTGTCGGCCAGGTCTTTAAAGTCAGCGATACCGGCGGTGGAGCCGGAGGGGACGATCAGAACGACCTTGTTTTTTAACATATCTTTTCGGGAACCATCCAGCAGCAGCCCCTTGTTCTGCAGGGCATCCATCTGGGTAGCGGCGGCGGACATGAAGACATCAACCGGAGCGCCCTGTTCGATCTGCTGCTGGAGCGCGCCGGAGCCGCCGAAGTTTATGGTGAGGGTGACGTTCGGCTTTTCCTTGGCGTAAAGCTCCTTGATCTCCTTCAGGGCGTCGGTAAGGCTGGCCGCGGCGGAGACCGTTAACGCTGGGGCGCTCTGTGGGGGAGGGGTGCTGGACGGGCTCCCACCAGTCCCACAGCCAGTTAGAGCGAATGAAAACACGAATGTTGTTATTAAACAAAAAATTATAAAGGCCCTGTTCTTGTTGAGTTTCATACTCAATCCTCCTTTTTTGTAAAACCTATCGGATTATCATCATGGTTGATTATAATAAAAGGTACTATCACCCCCTAATCGGTTTGATGCCCGGACAACAGAAAGACCAAAAACGAACCAACAAAAACCAACATAACCAAACTCAGACTTTAATTATAATAGCACAGAATTTGGTATAATAAAAGGTAATCGGAGTGGGAGGGAAGACGATGGGCGGTACATCCTATACCCCGACTGAGGTGGCGGAGGTGCTGAAGATCTCCCGCTACACGGTCTACGAGCTTATAAAGCGCGGGGAGCTGGCTGCCTTCAGGATAGGCCGCAAGGTGCGGGTGGAGGCGTCGGACCTAGAAGATTTCAAGAAGAAGGCCCGGGGGGAGGCCGCCCCTTCGGCCCGGGAGAACGGTGGACCAGAAACCGGCCCCGACCTGGTCAGACAGGTAATCATCTGCGGCCAGGACGCGGTGCTGGATGTTTTGGAACGGCGCCTGGAGAAAAAGATGCCGGGGTACGCCTGGCTGCGAAAAAACCTGGGCAGCATCAACGGGCTGCTGGCTCTTTACCAGGGGCAGGCCCACGTCGCCACCGCCCACCTCTGGGACGGCGACACGGGCGAGTACAACCTCCCGTATATCCGGCATATCCTTCCCGGGCAGAGGGTCAAGGTGGTCAACCTGCTGTACCGTGCCCAGGGATTCTACACGGCGCCCGGCAATCCCCTGGGGATAAAGGGCTGGGGAGACCTGGCCCGCCAGGAAATAAGGTTCGTGAACCGCGAGCCTGGGTCCGGCACCAGGGTTCTGCTGGACGAGCACCTTCGAATACTCGATCTGGCACCCCGGCAGATAACGGGATACGAACGTGAAGCGACCTCGCACCTGGCGGTTGCGAGTATGGTGGCGCGGGGAGAAGCGGATGTGGGGATGGGAATCGAGTCAGCCGCCCGCCAGGTCCCGGGGATCGAGTTCGTACCGCTGCAGAGGGAGAGGTACGACCTGGTGATGCGGAGGGAGGACTTCGATAAACCTTTTGGACAAGGAATAATAAGCCTCCTGAACTCCTCGGCCTTTCGGAAAGAGGTGGCCGGGATGGGAGGCTACGATACCTCGCACATGGGCGAGCTGGTAGGGGAGGTCTAACTCCCCCGGTCAGACTACTATCACGGAAACGCCGTCGGGGATAACGGTTATGGCAGCGCTGCTTCCCTTGGCGGCGAACGCCTTTTTCATCGCATCCTCGACGGTGAAGGCGTGTTCCATCTTCAGATCGGTTATCATCTGCGGGTCACAATGCCGGGTGACGAGGATGACCCGGTGCTTCAATAAAATCCGGGTCAGTATCTGTGACTCCCACTGGTCGGGCACGGTGTCTTCCATGGGGGTGGCCAGTATTTTCCGCTCTATGGTCTCCAGGTCCGGGGCGTCCCGGAAGGTGCGGTAAAAGGACTCTCCCCCGTGACCGTCGCTGCAGGCGGAAGCGATGATGATAACCGCTCCTTCCCTGGCTGTCGACTCGGCAGCGGTCATCCCTTTCACAGTCTGGTAGATGTTTTGGTCCAGGGGATAACCCCCGTTGGTGGTTATCACGATATCGGCCGGCACCGCCTCGACCTGGGCCAGATCCCTTACGAACCCGCAGCCCTCCTCGTGTGCCAGCCGGGGATCTCCGGCAAAGGCGGCCACCACCTGCTTCTGGGCGTCGATGACCACGTTCAGGATAAACCTCAAACTAACCCGCCGGCTGGCCTCCAGCATGTCCTCGTGCATGGGGTTGCCCTCCAGGACGCCGGTACGGCAGTTCGGGTGGGCGATAAACTTGGCGCAGTGGTTGGCAAGAACGGTTCTTTCGCCCACGATGCCGGGGAGGACGCTCTTTCTGCCGCCAGAAAAACCCGCGAAGAAGTGCGGCTCGATGAATCCGTCCGCGACCAGCAGGTCAGCCTCCACTGCCAACCGGTTGACGTGCAGCTCGGCCCCCGAGGGCAAAACCCCGAGGTAAACCAGGCTTTCAGTATCCCGGCAGTCGTGGTTGACGATGTGCTCGTTTTCCGCTATTTCAGGCCCGAACTTGCTGAGGATTTCATCGCTGGCCGTGGGGCGATGAAAGCCGGTGGCGATGAGGATGGTGACACGGCACTCCGGGGCGGTCTTCCGGATCCTCCGCAGCAAGGCGGGCAGGGTTATCCGGCTGGGAACCGGGCGGGTGTGGTCGCTGGTTATGATCACGATGTTCCGCTTGCCGCGGGCCAGTTCCTCCAGCGGGGGGGACCCGATTGGGCGGTCCAGGGCGGCTTCTACCAGGGATTCCTGGCTCATCGTGGGTCGATAGCCGTGTGCCCGCGATTCCAGAACCGCCGCGAGGTTGTTATCGGGTACCTCGGTCTCCAAAAAGCCGTTGGAGTAAGGAAGAAGCAGCCGGGCCATTTTTAAACCTCCTTTCGCACGTCGAAGATCTTGCCCGGGTTCAGGACCAGGTTGGGATCCAGCGCCAGCTTGATGGCCTTCATGGTCTTCATCTTTACCGGGTCCAGGTACTTGGACAGCGCCTCTTTACGCTTGGCCCCGATCCCGTGCTCGCCGGACAGGTTGCCGCCCCGCGCGTAAACCTCGCTGTAGATCAGGTCGAGGGCTTTTCCCTTCCGTTCCTCCCAGACGTCGTCGGGCAGGTCACCTTTAAGCAGTGTGGCGTGGATGTTCCCGTCGCCGGCGTGGCCGAAGCAGGCGATGACAATCCCCTGCTGGTCGGCGATCCGGTTGATCTCTTTTACGATCCCCGGGATATGGCTCACCGGCACTACGATGTCCTCCATGCAGTAGGTGGGGCTGGTGACCCGCAGCGACTCGGCCAGGACCCGCCGGGGTTTCCATATCTTCTCCTGGGTGGCGGGGTTGTCTCCCACGAAGACTTCCTGGCACCCGTGGACACCGCACAGGCCGCTTACCTGCTCCATCTCCTCCAGGAGCTGGGTCTCGGTGCTGGAGTCCAGTTCGATGATGAGGTGGGCGCCGGCGGTGTTGTGGGGAAGCTGCCGGTCGAGGAACCTCTCGGCTGACCGGATGCAGGTCTGGTCCATGAACTCGATGGAGGTCGGGACAATCCCTCCCTGGGTCATCAGCCGGGGGACCAGGTCGATGGCCTCCGACAGCTCGGAGAAGGGAACCATCAGGACCGCGTTGAACCTCGGGCGGGGAAGCAGCTTCAGGTAGATGCGGGTGGCGATGCCCAGGGTTCCCTCGGAACCCACGATCAGGTGGAGGAGGTCATACCCGGTGACGTCCTTGACGCACTTCCCTCCCAGGGTGGTAACCTCGCCGCTGGGCAGCACCACTTCCAGGCCATTGACGTGCTTGGAGGTGCAGCCGTATTTTACGGCCTTGTTGCCGCCCGCGTTGGTGGCGATGTTGCCCCCGATGAACGAACTGTCGGCGGAACAGGGGTCCCCCGCGTACAGGTAGCCGTGGTCACGGGCGCACTTCTGGACATCGCCGGTGGTTACCCCCGGTTCGACCACCATGACCAGGTTCTGCCGGTCGACCTCGATGATGCGGTTCATCTTTTCCAGGCTGAGGACGATTCCCCCGAGGAACGGCACCGCGCCCGCGGCCAGCCCGGTTCCCGCTCCCCGCGGGGTGACCGGAACCTTTTCCCGGTTGGCCAGCTTCATCACCTGCGCCACCTGGCAGGTATTCTCGGGCTTCACCACCACCTCGGGCAGGTGCCGCCACCTGGTCTCCGGGACTTCGTCGTGGGAGTAGGCTTCCATTTTTTCCGGGTCGGTGACCACTCCGCTGTCTCCCAGGATCGATCTGAGTTCGGAGATGATAGGTTCACTGACTTTCTGATAATCCATTCCGATCTCCCTCCTTTACCAGAAGGTTTACAATATCGCGGAAATCTTCACGAGACAAATGGACAGATTTGATTTATGATAGTAAATATAAGTATAAGATATTCAGGTGTGGAATGTAATCTATTCTTAAAGACCAAATTTAAAGGCTACTGTTTTTTTCTCCGAGCCACGCATCCCTACGTCCCCTGGTACGGGTGCCCCGAACCACAGGTGTGGACAAACCGCATCTCCCGTGTTTGGAAAGGAGAGAAACGTTATGACGGATTTAGCGAAAAGGCCTGATCGCACATCTTTGTGCAGCGGGGCCTTTTTTTGCGCTATAACCCGGTCGACCGTAAGGAGGAGTTTTGGACCAGGGTTGTAGAATATTGCGTAATGATAATAAGTTGAGCAGGAAAAGATGTTATTAAAGGGTTATTAAAAGGAGGGTCTGGATGAAGCCCAAGGAAAGATTTCAGAACCGGTCAAGGGAAGACCTCCTCGATGCGACTTACGACCTGGCGGCCAACTTCGAGATCAATTCTTACAGCTGTTCCCAGTGTGTTGTGGCTGCCATTCACGAGGTTATCGGCCTGGAGGACTCTCTGGTCAAGGCGGCGACATCCAACTGCGGCGGTACGGCCTTTCAACTGCTAGGCGCGTGTGGGGGCCTGGTAGGAGGGATCATGGCCCTGGACTACTTCTTCGGTCGGCCGGTGGAAAGGCTTTCTTATGAAGAAATCATCCCGGAAAACATCACGGCGCTTTTCAATGCCCAAGCGATAGCCCGGGAGCTGTACAACAAGTACGTAGAGAATTATGGGGCGGTCAACTGCGGCGTGTTGATGAACAAGCTTTACGGCCGCATGTTTTACTTCGAGGACCCCGACGAGTTCAAGAAGTTCGAGGCCGCGGGATGCCACACCGACCCCAGCAAGTGCGTGGGGATCGTGGGCAACGCAGCCAGGTGGGTGATGGAGATACTGATAGACAAGGGGGTTGTGGAGGTCGACTAGTCCGGAGCGGACGCGGTATGGTTGTCTTTAGCGGTCAAGCAGGTTCATAACTCCGATCCTGGCGGTCTAAGGCGGTCGGCTAGGAATGCCAGGACAATGGGTGGGATGGGAAACCAGCCTGCCTCCCGATGCGGAAAGGAGTATGGGTTATTCGGCAAGCAGGCCGGGGTAAATATGTCTTTCGTTTCACCCCGGCCTTCGTCTCCTATCCAAAAGGGGGGTATAACGTTGAAGCAGATACCAGTAAGAGAAGCGGTAGGCATGGTACTATGCCACGACATCACCCAGATCATACCGAGGGTCATAAAAGGGCCGGCCTTTAAAAAGGGCCACATCATCCAGAGCGAGGATATCCCGATACTGCTGGAGATGGGTAAAGAACACATCTACGTATGGGAAACCAGAGAAGGCCGGGTCCATGAGAACGAGGCGGCCGAGAGGCTGGCCCGGGCCGCCGCGGGCGAGGGGATAACCTTCTCCGCGCCGAACGAGGGCAAGGTGACCCTTACCGCCTCCAGGGGCGGCCTGCTAAAGATAAACACCCCGGCGCTTATAAAGATCAACAGCATCGACCAGGTGATCTTCTCGACTCGGCATACCGACCAGGTGGTCGGGGAAGGGAAGGCGGTCGCGGGGACCAGGGTGATTCCGCTGGTCATCGACGAGGAGAAGATCAGGAAGGCAGAGGAGATCTGCCAAAAGGCCTTTCCGCTGATCGAGGTCAAACCCCTGAAGCGGATCAAGGTCGGCCTGGTGACGACCGGCAGCGAGGTCTACCACGGGCGCATCAAGGACGGGTTCGGGCCGGTGGTCGCGCGGAAGGTCGAGGCGCTGGGCAGCCGGGTGATGAGACAGATACTGGTGAGTGACGATGTGGACATGATCGTGGAGGCCATCAAGGACTTGTTGGGAGAGGGGGCTGATATGATAGCGGTTACCGGAGGGATGTCCGTCGATCCCGATGACCGGACCCCGGCCGGGGTTAAGGCGGCGGGCGGGAGGATCGTGGCGTACGGTGCGCCGACGCTCCCAGGCTCCATGTTTATGCTGGCGTATATCGGCAAGACACCGGTGCTGGGGCTGCCGGGCTGCGTCATGTACTCCCGGACGAGCATCTTCGACCTGGTACTACCGCGTCTTCTGGCAGGAGAGAAGGTTACCCGCCGGGATATAGTCAAGCTGGGACACGGCGGGATGTGTGTAGACTGTCAGGACTGCAGATTCCCGGACTGCAGTTTTGGAAAGAACTGAAGCGGGCAGACTTAAAAGTTCAAACACAGAGGAGGGAAAAAATGCTTAAGAAAGTCTTGGTAAACCTGAACGGGGTAGACAAGGCGCTGATCGCCAACCCCGATCGGTCCCTGGCCGACGTGCTGCGCAAGCAGATGATGCTTACCGGCTGTAAAGTGGGCTGCGGTGAGGGGCTGTGCGGAAGCTGCTCGATAATCATGGACGGGAGGGTAATCCGCTCCTGTATCACCAAGTTCGGCCGGGTGCCCGATGGGGCGGTCATCACCACCATCGAGGGCATCGGCACCCCGCAGAACCTGCACGCGCTGCAACTGGCCTGGATCCATCACGGCGGGGCCCAGTGCGGTTTCTGCGCTCCCGGTTTTATCGTTTCCGCCAAGGCGCTCCTGGATTCGAACATCAATCCTACCCGCAAGGAGGTTATCGACTGGTTCCAGAGGCACCGCAACGTCTGCCGCTGCACGGGCTACAAGCCGCTGGTGGACGCGGTGATGGACGCTGGCCGCCTGCTGCGGGGCGAGATCAAGGCGGAAGACCTGAAGTGGAAGGAAGGCGACAAGGTATTCGGCGGAAGGTACCCGCGCCCGTCCGCGGTGGCCAAGGTCACCGGCACCTGCGATTACGGCGCCGACCTGGGACTGAAGCTCCCGCCCGATACCCTGCAGATGAAGCTGGTCCAGGCGAAGGTCTCCCACGCCATCATCAAGGGGATCGACACCTCCGAGGCGGAAAAGATGCCGGGCGTCTTCAAGGTGGTTACCCATAAGGACATCAAGGGCAAGAACCGCATCACCGGCCTGATCACCTTCCCGACCAACAAGGGGGACGGCTGGGACCGCCCGATCCTCTGCGACGAGAAGGTGTTCCAGTACGGGGACGCCATCGCGATAGTCTGTGCCGATACCGAGGAGAACGCCCAGGCCGCGGTGGAGAAGGTCAAGGTGGACCTGGAGGTCCTGCCGGCTTACATGAGCGCACCCGCGGCGATGGCCGACGACGCGATCGAGATTCACCCCGGCACCCCCAACGTCTACTACGAGCAGAAGATAGTCAAGGGGGACGACACCAAGCCGCTGATGGAATCCCTGCCCTACGTGGTGGAAGGGGAGTACTACCTGCAGCGCCAGCCCCACCTCACCGTGGAGCCTGACTGCGGCTTCGCCTACTACGACGATGAGGGCCGCCTGACCATCCACTCCAAGAGCATCGGCATCCACCTGCACCACGCCATGATCGCCCCCGGCCTGGGGATAGAGCCCGAGAAGCTGCGCCTGGTGCAGAACAACGCCGGCGGCACCTTCGGCTACAAGTTCAGCCCCACCAACGAGGCGCTGCTGGGAGCGGCCTGCATGGCCACCGGGCGACCGGTGTTCCTGAACTTCAATTACTACCAGCACATCACTTACACAGGCAAGCGGTCCCCCTTCTGGATGAAGATCAAGATGGGGGCGGACGAAAAGGGCAAGATACTGGCCATGGAAACCGACTACAACGTGGACCACGGCCCGTATTCCGAGTTCGGCGACCTGCTAACCGTCCGCGGCGTGCAGTTTATGGGAGCGGGTTACGGGATCCCCAACATCCGGGGGATCGGGCGGACCGTCTGCACCAACCACGCCTGGGGCTCGGCCTTCCGCGCCTACGGCTCGCCGCAGAGCTTCATGGCCTCGGAGTCGATCGTCGATGAACTGGCCGAGAAGATGGGTATCGACCCGCTGGAACTCCGCTACCTCAACGTCTATCGGCCCGGCGACACCACCCCCAACGGCTGCGAGCCCGACGCCTACAGCCTGCCGGAGATGATCGACAAGATGCGGCCGCTGTATAAGGCCGCCCTGGAAAAGGCCAAGGCGGAGTCGACCCCCGAGAAGAAGCGGGGGGTCGGGGTCAGCGTCGGGGTATACGGGTGCGGCCTGGACGGCAAGGACAGCTCCACCGCGACGGTGGAACTGACCAAGACCGGCGTCACCGCCTACACCTCCTGGGAGGACCACGGGCAGGGTGGAGACATGGGGACCCTGCAGTTCACCCACGAAGCCCTGAAGCCGCTCGGACTGAAACCGAGCCAGATCCGGCTGGTGCTGAACGACACCGCCATCACCCCCAACAGCGGACCTTCAGGCGGCAGCCGGCAGAACGTGTTCAGCGGCAACGCGATCAAACACGCCTGTGAAAGACTGCTGCTGGCCATGAAGAAGCCCGATGGAACCTACCGCACCTACGACGAGATGGTGGCCGAGAACCTGCCGCTGCGCCACGAAGGGAGCTGGACCGCGGTGGACTGCGAGGCCTGTGACGAAAACGGGCAGGGCAACCCCTTCGCCACCTACCAGTACGGGGTGTTCATGTCGGAGGTCGAGGTGGACACCAAGACCGGCAAGACCCAGGTGCTGAAGATGACCTGCGTAGCTGACGTGGGCGTCGTCGGCAACTACTCCCTGGTCGACGGCCAGATCTACGGCGGGCTGACCCAGGGCCTCGGCCTGGCGCTTTCCGAGGACTTCGAGGACCTGGACAAACACACCACCATAATGGCCTGCGGCATACCCTATCCCAAGGATGCCCCGGACTTCGAGATCATCTATGTCGAGACCCCGCGCGCCAACGGGGCCTATGGGGTATCGGGCGTGGGCGAGATGCCTCTGTCCTCGCCGCACGTGTCGATCATCAACGCCATCTATAACGCTACCGGCGTCAGGGTCAGACACCTCCCGGCCTATCCCGAGAAGGTGCTGGCGGGGTTGAAAGGGTAGGACCTTACGGGTTGAGTATAATAAAGCATCAGTGGTAAGATAAGGAATAAGCTGTCGATACAGGCAGGCCGGGAATACTGGCCTGCCTGGGACAGCTTAGGGCGGGATACTTCGGCTGAAGGGAAAAAGCGATTTATCAGGATAAGGTGAGAGTATGGACCAAAACGAGATGCGCGACCTGGAGAAGAAGTGCATCCAGGAGGAGCCCCCGCCGTGTACCGCGGTATGCCCGGTCCACGTCGATGTCAGGGGGTTTTTGGGCCGGATGGGAAGGTCCGATTTTACCGGCGCGTACCAGGTTTTCAGCCGCGGCGTTCCATTCCCCCGCATCATAAGCCGCGTCTGCGATCACCCCTGCCAGGAAGCCTGCCGGCGAAAAGAGGCGGGCGAGCCGATAGAGGTCAATGCCCTGGAGCGTGCCTGCGTGGAGTACGGCGAGGCCCCCGCTATCGGGCCGGGCCCGCTTATCAAGAAAAAACAGCGGGTGGCAGTGGTGGGGGCGGGACTCAGCGGCCTTACGGCGGCGCGGGAACTGTCCCGGAAGGGCTATTCGGTCGTGGTATTTGAAAAAAACGATAAGCCGGGCGGGAGGCTGCTGGGGCTCTCTCCGGAGGTCCTGCCGGGCACGGTTATCGCTGAAGATATGAAGGTATTCGAGGGGCTGCCGGTCGAGTTCCGCATGAGCACGGAGCTGGGATGCGGTTTTACCCTGGAAGGACTGCTGGGAGAGTTTAGCGCGGTATACCTCGGTCTCGGCCGGGGAAGCGGCATTTCGCTCGACCTGGAGCTGGACGGCCGGGGGATGATAGAAGTCGACCCCCTGACCCTGGCGGCCAGCCGGGAGGGGGTATTCGCAGGGGGCGGCATGCTCTGCCAAGAGCCCTCCTTCATCGTCTCGGTGTCAGACGGCAAACGCGCCGCTACCTCTATCGACCGTTATATGCAGCGGGTTTCACTGACCGCCGGGCGAACAAACGAGGGTTCGTTCAAGACCGAACTCTATGTCAACCTGGAGGGGATCGAACCACTGCCGGTGGTTTCCCCGGCGGACCCGGCGAAGGGGTACGCGCCGGAGGAGGCGGCCGGCGAGGCGGGGCGCTGCCTGCGGTGCGAGTGCCTGGAGTGCGTCAAGGTATGCGAGTACCTAGAGCGCTTTGGCGGCTACCCTAAGAAGTACGTGCGCGAGGTTTACAACAACCTGTCCATCGTGCTGGGCAACCATCCCGCCAATACCCTGATCAATTCCTGCAGCCTCTGTGGGCTGTGCCAGGAGGTTTGCCCCAAGGGACTCCCGATGGGCGAGGTCTGCCTGATCGCCCGTCGGGAGATGGTCCGCAAGGGGAAGATGCCGCCCTCGGCTCACGACTTTCCCATGCGGGACATGGAGTTCAGCAACGGCGAGGAGTGCACCCTGACCCGCCACCAGCCGGGATATGAATCGAGCGGATACCTGTTCTTCGCCGGGTGCCAGCTCACCGCCTCCATGCCCGATCTCGCGGAGAAGGCCTACTCTTACCTTAGAGAGAGGTTAACGGGCGGGGTGGGGATCATGCTCCGCTGCTGCGGGGCCCCGGCGGAGTGGTCCGGGAGGTCCGCGGCGTTCCAGGAGGGCCTGGAGGAGATAAAGCGGCAGTGGCTGGAGATGGGGAGGCCGCGGCTGGTGCTGGCCTGCTCCACCTGCATCCAGATGTTCGAAAAGTACCTGCCGGAGGCGAAGACAGCGTCCCTGTGGGAGGTCTATGACCGGTCGGGGCTGCCCGAATCGGAGGGCGGCCGGCGGCCGGGCCGGGTGGCAATCCACGACGCCTGCACCAGCAGGCACGACCAGCGGGTGCACGGCAGCGTCCGAGGCGTACTCGAGAAGCTGGGCTGCGGGGTCGAGGAGCTGCCGACCAGCCGGGAGACGACCGAGTGCTGCGGCTACGGGGGTTTGATGATGTTCGCCAACCGGGGGTTGGCGGAGGACGTGGTCCGGCGGCGGGCAGCCGAGGGGGATTCCGACTATGCGGTTTACTGCGCCATGTGCCGGGACAACTTCACCGCCCAGGGAAAGAGGACCTATCACCTGCTGGAACTGATCTACGGAACCGCCGACGCGCAATCTCCGCCGAAAAGGGGTCCCGGGTACACGGACCGGCGGGAGAACCGGGTGAGGCTGAAGAAAAAAATGCTCGCTGAGCTTTGGGGAGAAGCAACGATGGAGAAGGAAAAGTCCTGGGAGGCAGTCAAACTGGATATCCCGGACCAGGTGCGGGAGCTGCTGGAGCAGCGTTTGATCCTGGTGGAGGACGTCCAGAAGGTTATCGAGTACGCGGAAGCGACCGGCTGCAAGCTGCGCGACCGCGACAGCGGGAACTTCCTCGCCTGCCACAAACCCGGTTACGTCACCTACTGGGTGGAATACAGCCCCCGGGGAGAGGCCTTTGTCCTGCACAACGCCTATTCCCACCGCATGGAAGTGGAAGGCAACCAGTAAGGATGTGAGATGTATGGCGGGGTACGGCCAGACTCAAAAATCTTACGAGTGCTTCAGGTGCGGGGTGCCGATAGAGACCGGCCGGGTCACGGTTACCTATATGGGCAGCAGCTTCCCGATAGACCTGCCTCGATGTCCCAAGTGCGGGCTGGTGCTCATCACCGAGGAACTGGCTCGGGGCAAGATGCTGGAGGTCGAGAAGGCGCTGGAGGACAAGTAATGGAGACCGGAACTGGAGCGCCACGCGAGGATCGTCCCGGGTACGGATTGGACGCGGTAGAGCCCCGGTCGGGCACCATGCGGCCGGGCGGTCTCCACCTGACCGAGCGGGCGATTGCCCGGTGCGGGTTCCGGGCTGGGGCGAAGGTCCTCGATGTGGGCTGCGGCAGCGGTGCGACGGTAAGATGCCTGATCGAGCGGCACGGACTGAACGCGGTCGGGGTGGACCCCTCGGAGGAACAGCTGGCCCGGGGGCGCGTGATAAATCCCGGCCTGCCGCTGCTGAAGGCGAGCGGGGAGGAGCTGCCTTTCGAGGCCGGGGAGATGGATGGGGTGTTTGCCGAGTGCACCCTATCCGTGATGGCTGACCCGAAGAGGGCGCTAGGGGAGTTCGCCCGGGTGCTTGGAGATCAGGGGCTGCTGGTACTGAGCGACTTATACCTGCTCGGCCCCCGGGAGGCCGGAAACGGGGACTTCATCAGGGCCGATTACCCATCGGGGCCGGTGACCAGGGATGAGCTGGAGACGCGGCTGCGGGCGCGGGGGTTGAACCCGGTCTTCTGGGAGGACCAGAACGAGGCGTTCAAACAGTTTGTGTTCAGGATGATAATGGAGAACGGTTCGCTGGAAGGGTGCTGGAATAAGTCGCTCGGCGGGGAACTTTCACCATCGACGCTGGATAGAATGAGGCGGGCGCGGCTGGGGTATTTTCTGCTGATCGCCCGGAAGTCATCAAAGGACGGTTATAGATGAAGGATAAAGAAAGGTTCCGGTCAACCACAGAGAGCGTCTGCCCGGAGTGCCTGAGGCGGGTGGACGCCGCCCGGGTGGCTGAAGGGGACACGGTTTACCTCGAAAAGCGCTGCCCCGAACACGGGGAGTTTCGGACAATCATCTGGCGCGGGGAGCCGGCCTACGACACCTGGATCCGGCCCCGGATAACGGTGCCGCCCCGCATGGTCACCAGAGGTGTCGAGCGGGGATGCCCCTTCGACTGCGGCATCTGCTCCGAGCACCGCCAGGACGCCTGTCTGGTCCTGCTGGAGGTCACCCGGCGCTGCAACCTCCGCTGCGCCTTCTGCTACGCCGACGCGGGGAGCGGGAAAGAGGACCCGGGGCTGCCGGAGATAGAGGGGTGGTACCGCCGGCTGCTGGAGGCCGGGGTGTCCTACAACGTGCAGCTTTCGGGCGGGGAGCCCACGCTGCGCGATGACCTGCCGGAGATAATCGAGATGGGGCGCGGCCTGGGACTGGAGTTTATCCAGGTAAACACCAACGGGCTGCGCATCGCGCGGGAACCGGGTTTCCTGGAGCGGCTGCAGCGGGCGGGCCTGTCCTCGGTCTTTCTCCAGTTCGACGGCACCGAGGACGCCATTTACCAGAAAATCAGAGGGGAATCCCTCCTTGCAGATAAGCTGAAAGCGGTGGACCGCTGCGCCGTCCTGGGCATCGGGGTGGTGCTGGTCCCGACCCTGGTCAGGGGGGTAAACCTTGACAATATAGGGGATATAATCGATTTTGCCCGGCAGCGGGTGCCGGCAGTGCGGGCGGTGCAGTTCCAGCCGGTGAGCTTCTTCGGCCGCTACCCGCAGGCTCCGGCCGACAGCGACCGGGTCACCCTGCCCGAGGTCGTCCGCATGATCGAGGAACAGACGGGGGGGAAGGTCCGCGGGGAGAACTTGAGTCCTCCGGGATGGGAGAATCCGGCCTGTTCGTTTTACGGCAGCTTCGTGGTGATGCCCGAGGGAAGATTGATGCCGCTGACCCACCCCGGTTCCCGGACCTGCTGCCAGGACGAGAGGGAGGGACCCGAGGCGGCCCGCAGGACGGTCAAGTTCATGGCCCGCTACTGGTCGGCCCAGCCCCAGGAAACGGGCGTTCCCATACCCATCGGGCAGAAGGACTCGCTGGACATCTTCCTGGAGCGGGTAAAGACCCACACCCTGGTTATCTCGGGGATGGGATTCCAGGACGCCTGGAATCTCGACCTGGATCGGCTAAGGGACTGCTGCATCCATGTCGTCGCCGGGGACGGCCTGCTGGTCCCCTTCTGCGCATACAACCTCACCGACCGACAGGGACGCCCACTTTATCGGCGAGGAGGATGAGGATTTGCGAAAGACGCCGCTGGACCCTTGGATAAACAGAAAGGTCAGAGGCGATAGGACCGGCGGAGAGGTCCTGGCCCGAAAGGACCTGGAGTTATACCAGATTCGGAAACTGAGGGAAACGATCGGGCTGGCCAAGGAGCGCAGCCGGTTTTACCGGGAGCGGCTGGCGGGTATCGAGCCCGAATCGATAGAGGGGATGGGGGACCTTTCCCGCCTTCCCTTCACCACCGTGGAAGACCTGGAAAGCGGCCACCTGGGGTTTTTGTGCGTTTCCCAGGGCGAAATCAGCCGGGTGGTTACCCTGAACAGCTCCGGCACCACCGGACCGCCGAAGCGGCTGTGTTTCACCCGGGAGGACCTCGAATCGACCGTGGACTTTTTCCACCACGGGATGTCCACCCTGGTGGGCCCGGGCGACCGGGTGCTGATCCTGCTGCCGGGTGAGCGTCCCGACAGTGTGGGAGATTTACTGGCGGCCGGGCTGAGGCGGCTGGGAGCGAAGGCCGTCCCCCACGGGATGGTGGTCGACCAGCGGAGTGCCCTGGAGATTATCCAGTCGGAAGACATCAACAGCATAGTGGGGGTCCCCACCCAGGTGCTCACCCTGGCCCGGTACGGGGAGCACTGGGGGATGACCCGATCTTTTAAAATCGATACCCTGCTGCTGACCACCGATCATGTGCCGGCGGCCATCGCCCGGGAACTGGAATCACTTTGGGGGTGTAAGGTCTTCAACCACTACGGCATGACCGAAATGGGGCTGGGCGGCGGGGTCGAGTGCGAGGCCCGCGACGGCTACCACCTGCGGGAGGCCGACCTTTACTTCGAGATAGTCGATCCCGTATCCGGTCATCCTCTGGCCGAAGGCGAGGAGGGGGAGATCGTGTTCACGACCCTGACCCGAAGGGGGATGCCGCTGATCCGCTACCGCACCGGAGATGTTTCGAGCTTTGTGCCCGGGTCCTGTCCCTGCGGCAGTGTCCTGCCCCGGATGAAAAGGGTCCGCCGGCGGCTGGAGGGGCTGATCGAACTGCCCGGCCGGGGACGCCTGACCCTAGCTGAGCTGGATGAGGCATTGTTCCCCATCCGAGGGGTGCTCGACTTTACCGCCTCCCTGACCGGGGATGCCCTGCACGTAAAGGTGAAGTCAGGCGAGTGGGCGGACCGGGAAGAGATCGACGCCCGGATACAGCAAGGGCTTGAGGGCATACCCGGTATAGCCGCCGCCCGGGGATCGGGCGGAATGAGGATTGAAATCGATTCCGAGACGGGTTGGATGACCCGGCCCGTCGGGGTGGGGAAAAGGGTCCTGGTAGACCAGAGGAAACGGGGGTAGGTCGGTTGAAAAAGCTGTACCAGAACATGCTGGAACTGCTGCGGCAGGGGGAGAGCTTCGTGCGGGCCACCATCCTGTCCAGCACCGGGTCGACCCCGCGGGTAGCTGGAGCGGAGATGATAATCCGCCGGGACGGCTCGATAATCGGTACTATCGGCGGCGGGATGCTGGAGGCCGAGGTTCGGAGGATGGCCCGGGAGGTATTTCTCACCGGGCGGAGCGCCGCCAGGACGTTTGACCTGTCTGAAGCCGACCGCTCCGGTATGAACATGGTCTGCGGCGGCGCCCAGGAGGTTTTTTGGGACTGGGTGGACGCGGGTGACCCCAGGAATCTATTAATTTTTACACAGGTTAAAGAGATGCTGGCGGTACGTCCCCGGGCCGCCCTGATAACCAGGATCGGGGGCGGGGACCGAGGAGACGAGGGCCCGGGGCGCTGGCTGGTGAGGCTGGACGGGACGGGAATCGAGGATTTTCCCTATACCGATGATTGGCTGAAGCTGCTGGCGGGCAGCGCCAACACCCGCTACCCGAAAACCGTGACCCTGGAAGGGACCCGCTTCCAGGTGGAGCCGATACGGCTGCGCGGAACCGTGTATATCTTCGGGGCCGGCCACGTTTCACAGCAGCTGGCGGTCCTGACCGATATGGTGGAGTTTCAGACCGTGATCCTCGACGACCGGGAGGAGTATGCCAGCCGGGAGCGGTTCCCCGGGGCTGACCAGGTGATAGTACTGGAGTCTTTCGATGAGGCCATGCCGGGACTGCCTATCGACAGAGATAGCTATGTGGTGATCGTCACCCGGGGGCATGTGCACGACTATACGGTACTGGAGCAGGCGCTGGGGACCGATGCCGGGTATATAGGGATGATCGGCAGCCGCAGCAAGCGGAGCAAGGTGTTTCAGGCGCTGCTTAAGCAGGGATTCTCGGAGCGGGACCTGGAGCGGGTCCACAGCCCGATCGGGATCGATATCAAGGCGGACACACCCGAGGAGATCGGTGTCAGCATCATCGCGGAGCTGATAAAAGCCCGGGTGGAGTTGAACCAGTGAGCGGGGGGACAGCCGCGGTTATCCTGGGGGCGGGCTTTTCGAGCCGCATGGGGTGGTTCAAGCCCCTGCTGCCCCTGGGAAAGTGCACCGTTATCGAGCGGGCCATCGGATGCTTCCTGGCCGCCGGGGTCGAAGACGTCCTGGTGGTAGTAGGCTACCGGGCCGATGAGGTCGTTCCGGTGGTGACCTCCCTGGGGATTCCGGCCGTCGCCAACCCCCGCTATGAGCAGGGGATGCTCTCTTCGGTGCTGGCCGGGGTGAGCGGGCTGGGCCCGGAGGTGGATTCCTTTTTCCTGCTGCCGGGGGACATGCCCCTGGTGCGGCCGGAGACGGTCCGGGCCCTGATGACGGCCTACCGGGGCGGCGGCTTCGGGGTGGTGTATCCAGTCTACCGGGGTGAGCGGGGACACCCGCCGCTGATATCGACCCGGTACAAGGATGAAATCTTTACCGGAAACTACCCGGGCGGGCTGCGTGAGTTTCTGTCAACCCACGAGGACGAAGCGCTCGACCTGGAGGTGGAGGACGGAGGAGTGGTTTTTGACCTGGACTTAGCGGGGGATTACCAGGACTCGCTACTGGGTTTGAACAGTACCTGTCCGGGCGAGGCAGAGTGTTACGTTCTGCTCCGGCGCAGCGGGACGCCCCGGCGAACGATAGAACACTCGCGGATAGTGTCCGAGGTCGGCCGCCGGCTGGCAGCCGCCGTGAACCGCGGTGGGGGGGAACTGAACCTCGACCTGGTGGCGGCAGCGGGACTGCTGCACGACATAGCCAAGGGGCAGCAGGATCACCCCCGGGCCGGGGCGGAGATAGTGACCCGCCTGGGCTATCAGGAAGTAGCCCGAATCGTGGGCAACCATCAGGATATCGTGGTCGAGCGGGACCGGCCGATCGACGAAGGAGAGATAGTTTACCTCTCCGACAAGCTGGTTGACGGGCTCCGGGTCATCGACATGAAGGAACGGGTCATAATATCTATCGGTAAGGCCCGGGGCGACCGGGCGGTGCTGGAGCTGATAGAGAAGAGGCTGGACAACGCGGCGCTGATCCAGGAAAGGGTCGAGGCCATAACCGGGGCGCCGGTTAGAAATCTGTTAGAGGGTGGATTATGAAAGACCGACTGCTGTACCTACTGCGGCATGGAGAAATCGATACCGGGGGCAAAAAGAGGTTCATCGGGCAGATCGACCTGCCCCTGAATGAGACCGGGAAGCTGCAGGCGAGGCAGCTTCAGCTCGAATTCAGCGGGTTTCGAGTGGGGGGCATCTACTGCAGCGACCTGCAGCGTTCGAGGGTTACCGCGGAAACCATCGCGGTAAAACACCGGGTGCAGCCGGTGATACGGGCTGACCTGCGGGAGATAAACCTGGGGGAATGGGAAGGGATGCCGTTCGACGAGGTCCGCCGCCGGTTTCCCGCCGAGTTCGAACAGCGGGGGAGGGAGATCGCGACCTACCACCTGCCCGGGGGGGAGAGCTTCCAGGACTGCCAGGACCGGGTGGTGGCGGCGCTCGAGGATATCCTGGCCGCGTCCAAAGGAAACTTGATAATCGTGGGGCACGCGGGGGTCAACCGGGTGCTGCTCAGCTACATGCTGGGGATGCCGACGGAAAACATCTTCCGCATCAACCAGGACTATGGCTGCATCAACCTGATCGGGTTCGAGCGGGGGGGCTTTCGCCTGAAGACCCTGAACCGGACCTCCCGGATGGTGGCCGTTCTTGAGTAGAACACGGGGATCTGGCCAAGCGGTTGAAGACGATAAGGCGGATGCCATTCTACTGCAATCGGACGGACATTCCGACGCGAGCAGCCAAAACAATGGCATCCGCCAACCGCTAGGGCTTGGCAACGACCAGGTCTTCTTTTATTTTTCGCCAATGATAGAGGTAAATCGGCAGCGCCACGAAGCACATAATCAGGCTTTCAACAATCCGGCGGACCTGGTAGTAATGGTCCCGCTTCTGCTGCGCTTCCATATTCAACCGGCCCTGTTCCTGGGCCTGCTCGAGGGTGGTCCCCGAGGGCATCTCTTTTTCCCAGAATATCGGAGTGTCCGGCGGCGGTGGGGGGTAAATCACCCCGAAGAGACCGTCAGCCGCTTGGATCAGCCCGATTACCATCATCAGCAGGGTCGCGAAGCATACCGCGTACAGATAAACGTTGCGGACGGTGGGTGTAAGGGTGAAGGCAAACACCTCCTTTCTTGTGGCCTATTGAATATCCCGGGCTAATTCCGACAGACGCTTCAGGGCCTCTTCCCGGTCAAATGAACTGAACCAGAGGTAGTTGGCTGCATCGAGGATGCGGTAATGGCCGCTGATGATGTTCCTCTGCAGGCGAAACCCGTTTTTCTGTTCCAGCGGAGCCCACCAGACCCGGCCGCCCAGGGTCCTGGAGCGCGGACGAGAGAGGCTTTGACGGCTTAGCACCTGCAGAATGGAGAGCGGGTCTTCCCCCAGCATGGATTGAATAACCTCGCTCTCGGGAAACAGTGCGCACGCGGTCACCACCACCGCCCAGCTCGCATCTTTCCGGCCTTTTTCGATCTCCACCAGGGTCTTCTTCGATATACCCAGGACCTCCGCCATGCGGTCCTGGGTATAGTTCATTTCAGCGCGAATCAACCGTATCTTCGAACTGAGGTCCCGGGTTAACCCTGATCGCTGCATATCCAACATCACCTTGTGCCCTTTTGGTGTAATATTACACCAAAAGGGCAGCTTTTACAATAGATTATTATCTGGAGACATTTTTATCCCCATCCAGTTACGAATCGGAACCGGTTCCGCGATCAGGGGCATGATAAATGCCAGGAGGAGTTTTGTCCGGCTATCGAGAATCTGTTGTTGAGGAAGTTAAGCAATACATGAAAGGGGAGACAGCGGTGGCCAAATACGAGTGCACTTTATGCGGTTACGTGTACGACCCCGAGGCGGGAGACCCGGACAACGGGATACCCCCCGGGACCGCCTTCGAGGACCTGCCCGACGACTGGGTATGCCCGATGTGCGGGGCGGAGAAGTCGGAGTTTGAAAAGACGGCCTGAGGCGCGAATAAAATCGTATTGGAGAACCCTGATTTTAAAATAAGACCCAGGCGACTGAGGCGTCCTGCCGAGGGTTAAAATCGGCAGGACGTTTTTATTTTTCCGGTGGGGCTTATCGATCCGCCACGCGAGAACCACCGACTGGCGAAGATAAAGATCGCCATTGAATGAAACCGCGCGGTATTCTCCGTCTGTCTCCTCAGAAGAGCAGTATGTAAAAGGGCAGGCTATCTATTGGAAGATTCAAAATTAACAAACAACATATTGACAACCGACAGATTGCCATATTATACTGAAGTTAATTAATCGATTGATAAAATCAATCGATTAATTAGGAAAAATGGTGGATTGAGCTCCTGCCGTTTTCCTGTATTAAGCTCGTCATATACAGACGAGCTTAATTTTTAAAGCGTGAGGGGGTGAATAGGAGGGGTAGAGCTCATAAAGAGGAGAAAACGCGGCATCGATGCTGGTCTTATCACTAAAACAATCGAGGCAGCCCGGTATATCTATTATTATTTTGGAGATGGTTCTTGTTCTTCTACTTTGGTATTACCCTTTTTAGGCTATCGAAGGGAGTGAATGCATTGGCAGGAGCACACGCTATCAAGCCCCGCTGGGGACAGCCGATGACCGGTATCCTGGCGTTCATCGTGTTTACCGCAGTAGCCTGGATTACCTGGTTTATTTTCGCTGACCCGGCCAAAGGGGTTTTCCGGCTTTACGAACAGCCCTTTACCGCTTTCTTAGCAGTCATGATCGTGGTGGGGGTGTGGCAGCACATCATCTTCGGGGACTGGCCATTCCAAGGGCTGAAACCGCTGCAGCGCGGTATCGCGATGACCGTCACCAACCTGGTTATTACCTGGCTTTTGATTTACGTTATATTTGAGGCCATGGGAGCGATCTTGCCCTTCTGGAGCACCGAGACCCTGCTGGGGATGAAGCTCGAGATGGTGGAGGCGGCCAAGCTGCCGGCCCCGTCCGGTGAGATTCTGGAAGAGATGCACCACATGGCGATGGATGTCAAGATGGCGGCAGTCACCTTCTGGGTGGTCACCGGCTTCGTCACCTACCCATTCTGGAGCATCATGTGGCAGAAGTGGCCGTTTGGCGGTAAGCTTCCGCAGCCCGCCTCCGGGATATGCGAATGGTGCATAACCACCGTGATCACCATGGTTGTCTACGGCCTGTTGGTAGTACCCCACTTTGGCAACGCGGCTGTACCGGCCTACCTGAAGAGCGCCTTTACCCTGGACCCGGCCTATGCCTCTTACACCAAGGCGGCCGCCGATATGCTGGGCACCTTTGGGTATACCGGTTTCGCTCCTATCTGGTACGCTGACTGGGCACCGTTTGGCGCGAAGAACTACCTGTACATCTTCGGCCTCTACGAGTGGATCGTCATCATCCTCTTCCTGGCCGCCAACACCTGGCAGGGCTGGCCGTGGAACTACGTCAAGACCCAACCGCTGCGCGGTCTGGTTGGTTCCGTGGGTATGGTGTTAGTGGCCTACATCGCTCTGCAGGTAACCCTTAAGCTGATGGAGTCCCAGTGGGGCGCGATTCCCTGGGATGCCGCCTACACCGGTGCGGACGCGAAGGAGAAGGGGGTCGCGATGACCTGGGGCTTCCGTTACTACCATGCCGCCAGTATCGCCGGATACACCATCATCCCCTTCCTGATGTGGCACCACTACTTCGACGACTTCCCCAATCAGCCGGGGATGTGGAACGCGGGCTGGTGGATCAGGTTCGTCGGGGTGTTCGCCCTGGCGGCGGTATATGGCGCTGTCTGGTACAAAATCTCTTACCCGCTTTTCGGTCTGATCGGCACCCTGAATACAGCCGGACCGACCCTGCAGCAGATGCACGAGCTGGTGCCGCACGGGGCACCGCTGGGCACCGCCTTCCAGGTCATGAACAAACCCCTGCCCTGGATATTCTGGTGGATCATCCCGCTGCTGTTCAACGAGTGGTTCATGCACAAGTGGCCCTTCTATGTGGAGGAGCATGAGCACGCGGAGGCGCATCATTAGAGATAACCGCTGACCGGTCGAGTAGGGGGAGGGGCAATCCCGCCCCCTGCTCTTCATTTTCAGATATATATATGTCGTTAATTGACAGGGGTGGGCACTATTGAGATAATTTTTACTATAAATGTCAGCGTGGGAGATACAACATGGAAGAACAGAAGGCACAGCCGGTCGACCCCAAGCAGAGGATCATGGAAGCCGCCGAAAAATTGTTCGCCGACAAGGGATTCGACGCGGTCTCGATCAGGGAGATCGCCGACCAGGCCCAGGTGAACAGTGCGATGCTGTATTACTACTTTGGCAGCAAGCTTGAGCTGTTTCGTGCAGTAATCGAGTACTCTTTAAACGAGCTGAGCGTGTTCCTGAAGACACTGATACAGGAGGCCCAAGACCCGGTTGAGCAGCTTAAATGCTATCTAAAAGGGTATGTAAAGTTTTTTATCCAAAACCCGAAAACCGGCTTTATAATTAATCGGATCATAAACTTTAAGGATTCCGATATATTTGCAGTATTCGATCATTACTGGATTGAACAGCATTGGATATTGGACGGTATCCTTCAGGCCGGGATAGAGGCGGGGGTATTCAGACCCTTCGATACCCGACTGGCGTCTGTTAATCTGCGCAGCTCCATAATAACCTATGTCAACTGGGGGCATGTATTTAATCGTTATCCAGGTGTACAGGATCACCGTAACTTTTGTGACGACAGACTCGCTGATGAGATGATAGACCAGTTTCTGAACGGGGTTTTGGATAAGTAGGCTGCAACTCTTCAGGGGTTAAACATAAACAGCTCCAGCGCCCATACCGGCCTGGAGCTGCTTTTACAATAGGTTGGGTTTAACGGTGTACAAAGCGAATTCCACCGAGTCCGACTACTGACTACCAACGACCGACGACCAATTAGGCGTTATTTTATCAACCGCGCTATCTCGATGTCCTTTTGATTGCTCAGATCGACCTCCGGGAAGGACTGGGACAGGACCTTGCCGAACTTATCGCTGATCACCTTGACCACCGGCCGGGTGCGGAATTCTTTATTATTGTAGATAACCACCGCCAGTTCCCCGGTGCTCAGCTTTATCACCGAACCGATCGGATAAGGGGCGATATGCTTGATGAAGGCCAGGGTGGTTTCAGAATCGTAAAGCCTCCCGCAGTCCAGGATTATCTTCTCCAGCGCGTCCGCCGGGCTCAGCCGCTTTCCATCGAGCGGGTTGACCATGGTGTCGTATGCGTCAGCAACCGCGGCTATCGCCGCGTAAGGGTGGATGCCATCCCCCTTGATGCCCCGGGGGAAACCCGAGCCATCACAGCGCTCGTGATGCTGAAAGGCTATGTGGGCGCTCAGGGTACTGATTTCGGGGATGCTCCTGAGTATCTCGAAACCCTTTGCCGGGTGCCCAAGCATCTCCTTGCTGGATAAGGGCCCCTTGAAACCCGGGTTGACGAAGTTTTCCATGCCGATGTCGTGCAGAAAAGCGCCCTTCCCGAGGTCGTACAGGTTCAGCTGGTTGTACCCCAGGGTGATGCCGGTGAGTATGGACAGAGTGCATACCGATATCGAGTGCGAGAAGTAGTAATTGTTTTTGCTCCGGACATCGATCAGCTCGACCAGGGTTTTTGAAGAACTCAGGACCTCGTCCAGGATGATCCCGACGATCTTCGCGACCTCCCGGAGATCGACCCGGGAGTCGATTTTCGCTTTTTGAAAGCTCTGTTTCACGGCCTTCAAGGCCTGGGCCTTGATTTTATCGTTCAGCAGTTCCCCGACCTCGGTCTTTTCGATAAAGCCGTCCCTGATGTATACCCCGTTCAATCCCATCGTTTGAAGCTTTTCTATAATCCCAGGGGAAAGCGAGATTCCCGAGTTCAATAGAAGATTGAATCCGTCGTCGTAGATGCTTCTCGCGATAACCATTCCCGGCTTCATCTCTTCTGCCGCTACAAAGCGCATGTCTGATCCCCCCATAGAAAAAAGCTCTCGGAAGAGAGCCTTCTTTTCAGGACAGAAAGCATCAGGAAAACCCCCAATGCTGATAAGCAGCTTAAAAAGGACTCTTCTTCGGCGGCCCGGCTGTCGTGGGAAACCAGTTCCTTTAGACCCGTGGCTTTGCGTCCCGGCCTTTCGACCGGTTTGCCTTTATCGTGATCGTAGACCTGTGTGCCTGCTTTAGATTGAGTATAGCAAAAAGCTCGGCATATTATTGTGATACCAGTCACGGGGGGCGCATCTTAATGAGGGGTTGGGTGGTCGAACACCGACGTCCCAAAGGGGCTCCGAGACCAGGGGGAATTAAAAACACCATTTAGGGCCAGGGTAAATACCAGGATTGCACTCCTGACGAAAACTTGCTTTAATATTGAAGGGAGGGAGAGCGATGAAAGAAGACCCGGTATTAAAGATGCAGAAAATGAGCGGACTCGACGACGAAGAGCTTTTACTGATGGAGGCGTTTTCGGGCGGGAAGTCGGATGATGCCTTTCCTTCGGAACCAAAGGAAAAGACGGAAGACATACCGCTGGATGCCGCCCTGCTCAAAAAGGGCATGATCTATGACGATGATATAGTCCGGGACCGGGAGCAGCTTCTGAACCGGGTGGCCGGGAAGATTTTTCGGGCGAGGTACCGCTGGTTCATCTGGGATGACCCAAATATCAGCGAGGCGAGCGTCCTCGAAGACTGCCGGGCGCTGGTGGAAGACCACATTTTACTGGTATACGACGGAACGGGTGATCTGAAGCTCAGACTGCCGTTAAACCGGGTGATGTTCCGCGGCTTCGAGAACCTGATCAATGTCGCCTGGTTCGACGAGGAGATGGATAACATCTATTATTCGATAGAGATGTTGGTCGATGTCTTTTAGGTGGAGGATGCCCGGCCCGGGATATATAAGACTAAGGATTAGGGTATATAATGGTAATGCATGATAAACGGATTCCAATGGAAAGGATTTGAGGGTACAGGTGGAGGAAAAGTTGGCCCGAGTAATACCCATAGACATTAACCATGAGATGCGCCGCTCGTTTCTGGACTATTCGATGAGCGTCATCGTAAGTCGTGCGCTGCCGGATGTGCGGGACGGCTTAAAGCCGGTGCATCGCCGCATCCTTTACGCCATGCACGACCTGGGGATAACCTCCGACCGGCCTCATCGCAAGTCAGCGTACCTGGTGGGCGAGGTGCTCGGTAAGTACCACCCCCACGGTGACTCCGCGGTATATGACGCCCTGGTGAGACTGGCCCAGGACTTCTCTACCCGCTACCCTCTGGTGGACGGCCACGGCAACTTCGGTTCGGTGGACGGGGACTCGGCGGCGGCTATGCGGTACACCGAGGCCCGGATGTCCAAGATCTCGGAAGAGATGCTGGAGGATATCGAAAAGGAAACCGTCGACTTCCGCCCCAACTACGACGAGTCGCGCGAGGAACCCGAGGTGCTGCCCGCCCGTATCCCCAACCTGCTCATCAACGGCTCCTCGGGGATCGCGGTGGGTATGGCGACCAACATCCCGCCGCACAACCTGGGAGAGGTGATCGACGCCCTGGTGATGCTGATCGAGGACCCCGAGGTCGATATACAGCAGTTAATGAAGGCCGTCCGTGGACCCGACTTCCCCACCGGGGGGATCATCATGGGCCGCCAGGGGATTATCGACGCCTATACCCGCGGCCGGGGCTCGGTACGCGTCCGCGCCCGCGCCTATATCGACGACCTGGCGGGGGGCAAACGCTGCATAATAGTGAATGAGCTGCCGTACATGGTGAACAAGGCCCGGCTGCTGGAGAAGATCGCGGACCTGGTGCGGGAGAAGCGCCTTGACGGCATCTCCGACCTGCGAGACGAGTCGGACCGCGCCGGGATGCGGATCGTGATAGAGCTGCGGAGAGACGCCAACCCGCAGGTGGTTCTGAATCGGCTTTACAAACACACCCAGATGGAAGACACGTTTGGGGTGAACTCGCTGGCCCTGGTGGATGGGCGTCCGCAGACCCTTACCCTGAAGGACATGCTGGTACACTACCTGGAGCACCGCAAGGAGGTCATCACCCGCCGGACCCAGTTCGAGTTGAAGAAGGCCCAGGACCGGCTGCACATCGTCGAAGGCCTGCGGATCGCGGTAGACCGGCTCGACGAGGTGATCCAGACTATCCGGCAGTCGCGCACGGTGGACATCGCCCGCAAGGCCCTGGTCGCAAACTTCGGGCTTACAGAGATACAGGCCCAGGCGATCCTGGAGATGCGCTTCCGGCAGCTGACCGGCCTGGAAAGGGAGAAACTGGAGGAGGAGTACCGGGAGCTGCTGAAGACCATCGACCGCCTCCAGGCGATCCTGGCCGACATCAACAAGGTCCTGGAGATCATCCAGGAGGAAATGCTGGATATAAAGAAGCGGTTTTCCGATAAACGGCGGACCCAGATCAGCGACGAGGACGAGAGGCTGGACGAGGAGGACCTGATTCCCGAGGAGGAAGTGGTCCTGACCATCACCCACTTCGGATACATCAAGCGGCTGCCGCTCACCACCTACCGCAGCCAGCGGCGGGGAGGCAAGGGGATAACCGCGATGACCACGAAGGCGGAGGACTTCGTGGAGCACCTGTTTATCACCACCACCCACAACTACCTGCTGTTCTTCACCAACCGCGGGAAGGTGTACCGGATGAAGGTGTACGAGATCCCCGAGGCTGGTCGGCAGGCGAAGGGGACCGCCATTGTGAACTTATTGAACATCACCGGGGACGAGCTGATCAATGCGGTGATTCCGGTCAAGGAGTTTACCGACGACGAGTACCTGTTGATGGCGACCACCAACGGGGTGGTCAAGAAGACCATGCTGAGCCAGTACCGATTCACCCGCAGGGACGGCATCATCGCCATCGACCTGGATGACGGCGACGAGCTGGTGGGGGTGAAGAAGACCAGCGGGGAAGAAGAGGTGATACTCGCCACCCGCAACGGCATGTCCATCCGCTTCGGCGAGCAGCAGGTGCGGAGCATGGGCCGCACCGCCCACGGGGTGAAGGGGATCAAGCTGCGCAAGGACGATAAGGTGGTCAGCGTCGACACCATCCACGAGGAGGCCGAGGTGCTGGCGGTGACCGAGAACGGTTTCGGCAAGCGCACCCAGCTAAAGGAGTACCGGCCGCAGACCAGGGGCGGGTCCGGGGTCATCACCATGAAGACCACCGGGAAAAACGGCAAGCTGGTGGCGATCAAGCTGGTGCGCCCGGAAGACGAGCTGATGCTGATCTCCGTCGAAGGGATAGTTATCCGGCTGACGGTGGACGAAATATCCATGCAGGGCCGATCCACCCAGGGTGTGACCTTGATGCGACTGGATTCGGGTGACAAAGTGGTGGCGGTGGCCAAGATCATTACCCGGGAGGAATAAAAGAATTTCTGAAATCGCTCTTGACAGCCACCGGTAGGCTGTGATAAACTAACAAACGTCGCGGGTGGCGGGGTTCGAAAAAAGCCCCGCAGGAGCACCCGAGACAAAGAAAACAAAAACCCTGGACCTTGAAAACTAAACAGTTGTGCGAAGCCTGAAAAAGGTAAGCTTAAAGGACCCTGTTAAAAGGGACAACGAATTGCGAGCTAGAAATTAAATTCTTGCGATATAATCGGAGAGTTTGATCCT
>JABLWZ010000022.1 GCA_013178275.1 Bacillota bacterium
TGCCCTGTGAAGGTCGACCGGCAAAAAGGGGCGAGCGACAGGAGGTCGCGAGAAAGCAAAGTGCAAGGATGCACGTTTTGCTTTTTCCCAACCCCTTTGTGCATGTCGGCCTGAACAGTTGGCAGAAAAGAGCCGGGAATACCGGGCGACAGGACACCACAGAGTATGGCCCTGCCCTGATGAGATTGAATGCGATCCTTTAGGTGCGGTGTAGTTTTTTGTCGACAGGCTGACGGGAGCCGGTTTCGGCTCCCGCTTGGCTGCTGTCTCAAGTTTTTGGTTTTCTAATCGAAGTTGAACCCGCCGTACTTCTGGAAGTGGGCTGCCAGGCCGCCGTCCTCCAGTATTTTGATCATGACCGCGGGCAGGGGGGTGATCTTGATGTCCTCTTTGGAGGTCAGGTTGTGGATGACCCCGGCCGCCAGGTCGATCTCCAGCTCGTCGCCCGCGTTGATGCGGTCGGTGTCGCACTCGACCAGCGGCAGCCCGCAGTTTATGGCGTTGCGGTAGAACAGCCGGGCGAAGGACTTGGCTATCACCGCGCTGAGTCCGGTATAGAGCAGAGCCCAGGGGGCCTGTTCGCGGGAGGAGCCGCAGCCGAAGTTGGTGCCCGCGACCAGCAGGTCGCCCTTGGCCACTTTGCTGTAGAAGTCGGGGTCCAGGTCTTCCATGGCGTGCTTGGCCAGCTCGCGCATGTCCAGGGTCTTGAACTTGTACTTGCCGGATATGATGTAGTCGGTGTTCACGTCGTTGCCGAACTTGTGGGCCTTGCCTTTGTAGTCCATCTGTCTACCTCCTTACCAGCTCTCGTGGATCAGCGATCTGCCCGGCCAGGGCCGAAGCCGCCACGGTCGCGGGAGAAGCCAGGTATATGAACGCCTTGCCGTTGCCCATCCGCCCCTTGAAGTTGCGGTTGGCGGTGGATATCACGTTCTCCCCGTCGGAGGGGACCCCGTTGTGGGTGCCGACGCAGGGTCCGCAGCCGGGGGTGACTACCGCCGCTCCAGCCTCGATCAGGTCCTGGAGTACCCCCTCCTTGATGGCCGCCAGCATGACCTGGCGTGAGGCCGGGGCTACTATAAACCTGACCTGGGGATGGATCTTTTTGCCTTTCAGGATGCCGGCCGCCACCCGCAGGTCTTCGAGGCGTCCGTTGGTGCAGGTGCCCAGGTACGCCTGCTGGATGGGTGTCCCGGCCACCTCGGTGACCGCCACGCCGTTGTCGACGGTGTGCGGCCGAGCTACCTGCGGGGCCAGGTCGGAAACGTCGTACTCTTTTTCCATGGCGTATACCGCGTCGGGGTCCGGGGACACGGGTTTCGGGGTCCGCACGCCGTGCGCCTTGACCCACTCCAGGGTCTTTTCGTCGGCCAGCATGAGCCCGGCCTTGGCCCCCATCTCGATGGCCATGTTGGAGATGGTGAAGCGGCCCTCGACGGAGAGATCGGCTATCGCTTCCCCGAGGTACTCCGCCGCCTGGTAGGTAGCCCCGTCAGCGGTCAGGTCGGTGATGACCTTTATTATCAGGTCCTTGGCGTAGACTCCCGCCGGCAGCCGGCCGTTGAAGACCAGCTTTACGCTCTCGGGGACCTTGAACCAGAGCTTGCCCGAGATCATGGCCGCGGCCAGGTCGGTGGAGCCGACCCCGGTCGCGAAAGCGTTCAGCGCCCCGTAGGTGCAGGTATGGGAGTCCGCGCCCACCACTAGGTCGCCGCACACCACGTGCCCCTTTTCGGGAACCAGCTGGTGGCATACCCCTTCACCGATGTCGTAGAGGGTGAATCCCTGCTCCCCAGAAAAACCGCGCATCAGCGCGTGTAGCGCGGACACGCCTTCCAGCGGGCTGGGGGCGCTGTGGTCGATGACCATGGCGACCCGGCCGGGGTCGAAGACCTTCTTTCCGGCCATCTCCCGGAAGGCCTGTATCGCTAACGGTGAGGTGCCGTCCTGTCCCATGACGAAGTCGAGGTCCGCGACCACGATGTCGTTGGCCCGGGCGTCCACCCCGCTGTGGCTGGAGAGGATTTTTTCAGCGATCGTCTTACCCAACCTTATTCTCCCTTCTCTTCCAGATAGTCTTCATACAGGTGGACCAGTTCTTTATCGAACAGGGAACGCTTGAGGCTGACCGCCAGTACCCTTACCCGGCGCAGCATCTCCTCGGCTTCCTGTGAAGTCAGCTCGTAGTTGAATTCCCGGAACTTGGCGATGATGGAGTGGCTCCCCGAGTGCTTGCCGATCACGATCTGCCGCTCGCCGTCCACCTCTTCGGGGCTGAATACCTCGTAGGTGATCGGGTTTTTCAGTACCCCGTCGCCGTGGATCCCCGACTCGTGGGAGAAGATGTTGGAGCCCACGATCGGCTTGGAGGGGTGGATCTTCCTCCCCGCCGCCCGGGTAACATACTCGGCCAGTTCCTTCAGCTTTTCGGTCTTGAAGTTCAGGTCGGTCTTGTTGATGTGTTTGAGGGCCATGACCACTTCTTCCAGGGCGGCGTTGCCGGCGCGCTCACCGAGACCGCTGACCGTTACCCCCACCCAGTTGGCGCCCGCGCGTACCCCGGCCAGGGCGTTGGCGGTGGCCATGCCGAAGTCGTTGTGGGTGTGCATCTCGACTTCGATGCCTACCTCGTCGATCAGCCGCTTGACCTTCTCATAGGTGCTGAACGGGTCCAGGGTGCCCACAGTGTCGCAGAAACGGATGCGGTTGGCCCCCGACTCCTTGGCCAGCTTGGAGAACTGCACCAGGAAATCCATGTCGCTGCGCGAGGCGTCCTCGGCGTTAACCGAGATGTAAAGCTTGTTCTGGTTGGCGAACTTGGCCGCCTTGGTCATCCGCTCCAGGACGTCCTCCCTGGTGGTCTGCAGCTTGTACTTGATGTGGATGTCGGAGACGGAAATGGAGAGAGCCACCGCGTCCACCCCACAGTCGATGGAGTCCTGGATATCGGAGATGACCGGGCGGTTCCAGCCCATGATGCTGGCCTTCAACCCCAGCTTGACGATATCGCGGACCGCCTGCTTCTCGTCTCCTCCCATGGTGGGGATGCCGGCCTCGATCTGGTGTACCCCTATCTCATCCAGGTATCTGGCGATGCGGAGTTTCTCCTGGTTGGCGAATACCACGCCCGCCGTCTGTTCCCCGTCTCGTAGTGTCGTGTCGACGATCTTGATTTCTCTGTCCATCTTCATATCCCCCTTATATTAATTAAAGTATATTATACAGGTTTTTCCTCCTGTTTTCGCCGGGTTCGAAATGTATACATCCCGGCGGGACGGACTCAGAGCTTTTCACGCAGCAGCCGGTTTACTATCTCTGGGCTGGCCTTGCCCCGGGTCTCCTTCATGACCTGTCCCACCAGGAAGCCCAGCGCCTTGTCCTTGCCGTTTTTGAAGTCCTCGACCACCTGCGGGTTGGCGGCCAGCACCCGGTCAACGATCCCGCTGATGGCGTCCTCGTCGGTTATCTGGACCAGGCCCTTTTCCTTGACTATGCTCTGCGGGTCCCGGCCGGTCCTGAACATCTCTTCGAAGACGGTCTTGGCTATCTTGCCGCTGATGGTTCCCTGGTCGATCAGCTTCAGCATGGCGGCCAGGTCCCCCGGGGCTACCCGGGACTCCGCGATCTCCAGTCCTTCGTTGTTGAGGCAGCGCAGCAGGTCACCCATGATCCAGTTGCTGACGGCCTTGGGGTCGCGGTGCTGGCGGCAGCACTCCTCGAAGTAGTCGGCCAGGGCCCGGGAGCCGGTGATGATGTCGGCGTCGTACTCGGGCAGGCTGTACTCCTCGATGAACCTGCTCCTGCGGACATGGGGCAGCTCGGGGAGTTTTCCCCTTATCTCCTCCACCCACCCCCGGTCTATCACCAGCGGCGGCAGGTCGGGCTCGGGGAAGTAGCGGTAGTCGTGGGCCTCCTCCTTGGTACGCATGGAGAGGGTGACCTCTTGGTTTTCATCCCAGGTGCGGGTCTCCTGGACGATCTTCTCTCCCTCCTCCAGGGCCTGGGTCTGGCGCCAGATCTCGTACTCGAGGGCCCGCTGCAGGGAGCGGAAGGAGTTCATGTTCTTTATCTCGGTCTTGGTCCCCAGGGTCCGGCTGCCCCGGGGCCGCAGGGAAATGTTGGCGTCGCAGCGCAGCGAGCCCTGCTCCATGCGGCAGTCGGACACCCCCAGGTACTCTAAAATGGCCTTAAGCTTCTCCAGGTAAGCCCGGGCCTCGGCGGCCGAGCGCATGTCGGGCTCGGAGACGATCTCCAGCAGGGGCACCCCGGTGCGGTTGTAGTCGACCATGGAGTATTCGGAACGCCCGATGGTCTCCCCCTGGTGCACGAGCTTCCCCGCGTCCTCTTCCATGTGGACCCGGGTAATGCCGATGACCTTCTTTTCACCGTCCACCTCGATCTCCAGGCTGCCGCCCTGGCAGATGGGAAGGTCGTACTGCGATATCTGGAAGTTTTTCGGGAGGTCGGGGTAGTAGTAGTTTTTGCGGTCGAACTTGCTGAACTGGCTGACCTCGCAGTTCAGGGCCAGGCCGGTCATGACGGCGTACTCCACGACCTTCTGGTTTACGACCGGCAGCACCCCCGGGAGTCCGAGGCAGACCGGGCAGGTCTGGGTGTTGGGCTCGGCCCCGAAGCTGGTGGAACAGCCGCAGAATATCTTGCTGGCGGTCTTCAGCTCGGTGTGCACCTCCAGGCCTATGACCACTTCGTAGTCTGACATCAGTCCGCACCTCCTGACTTCAAGGGTGGTTTCTTCAGGTGCCAGTCGGTACCCTGCTGGAAGGCGTAACCCGCCCGGATCAGGGTTCCCTCGTCGAAGGGCTTCCCGATCAGCTGCAGCCCCACCGGCATGCCTCCCACGAAGCCGCAGGGTAGCGACATCCCCGGGAGTCCCGCCAGGTTGACCGGGATGGTGCAGAGGTCGGTCAGGTACATGGACAGCGGGTCGGCCTTGGCCCCGAACCTGAATGACGTGGTGGGGGCGGTGGGCGAGGCTATGATATCGTATTTCTGGAAGGCCTGGTCGAAGTCCCGCTTCACCAGGGTGCGGACCTTCAGGGCCTTCAGGTAGTATGCGTCGTAGTAGCCCGAACTCAGGGCGTAGGTGCCCAGCATGATCCTCCGCTTGACCTCGGGGCCGAACCCCTCCTCGCGGGTCTGCTGGAACATGGTGACCACGTCGGGCGTATCCTCGGCGCGGTATCCGTAGCGCACCCCGTCGTAACGGGCGAGGTTGGAACTGGCCTCGGCGGTGGCGATCAGGTAGTAGGCCGACATGGCGTACTCGGTGGACGGGAGCGAGGTCTCCTCGCAGATCGCGCCCATGGCCTCCAGCTGCTGGATGGCCTTCTTCACCACGGCCTTCACCTCGGGGTCGGAGTCTTCCTCGAAGAACTCCCGGGGTATCCCGACCTTCAGCCCCTTAATATCGTCCTTCAGGAAGGCGGTGTAGTCGGGGCGGGGCAGGTTCGCGGAGGTGGAGTCCCGGGGGTCCCATCCCGCGATGGCGTTCATCACCAGGGCGCAGTCGACCACGTCCTTGGTCAGCGGGCCGATCTGGTCGAGCGAGGAAGCGAAGGCCACCAGCCCGTAGCGGGAGACTCGGCCGTAGGTGGGCTTCAGCCCCACCACCCCGCAGAAGGTGGCCGGCAGTCGTATCGACCCGCCGGTGTCGGACCCCAGGGCGTAAATCACCTCGTCGGCGGCCACCGCAGCCGCGGGCCCGCCGCTGGAGCCTCCCGGGACGTGGTCCAGGTCCCAGGGGTTTCGGGTGGGAAAGAATCCCGAGTTTTCGGTGGATGAACCCATGGCGAACTCGTCCATGTTGTTCTTCCCCATCAGCACCGCCCCGGTGTCCGCCAGACGGGCGGTGACGGTGGCGTCGTAGGGGGGCCTGAACCCGGCCAGGACCTTGGAGGCGCAGGTGGTCGGAATCCCCCTGGTGCAGAGGTTGTCCTTCAGTCCCATGGGGATGCCGCAGAGGGCATCCGGGGAGTCCCCCTGCCTCAGCCGCACCTCCGCTTTATCCTTCTGGTGGCGCGAGCCTTCGCGGTTCAGGCTGACGAAGGCGCGCACCTTTTCCTCCACTTCGTCCACCCGCGACCAGCAGTCCGCCAGGATGTCGCCCGCGCTTATCTCGCGGGAACGCAGCATCTCGGCCAGCTGGTGGATGGTCAGCTCGTTCAGTCTGGACAAGGTATCCTCCCCTTCAAAGATTGTTGTATCCGGTGCTCAACCGAGTCTGCCATTAACCCCTTCCGGCCGGCAGACTCGATAAAGCCGGGGTATCCGCATTTCTTTACGCTATCGGAAAGTATATGCAGGGAACTTTCCGATGCAAGCAAGTGTAACTATGGCTATCGCTTGCGCCAGAGGCTTGGCGATAGCCAAGTTTTCTTCGCGCTACATGATACGGGGAACCTTGAAGTACCCGCCGACCCTCTCGGGGGCGTTTGCCAGCACCTCTTCCTGGTCCAGCGAGGACTTCTGTTCGTCCTCGCGGAAGATGTTGTGGATGGGCAGAACGTGGGCCATGGGCTCTACCTGGCTGGTGTCGAGTTCGTCCAGCACCTTGACGTACTCCAGGATGGAGTTCAGCTGTTCGGTGTAGGTCTCTATCTCCTGCTCGGACAGTTCGAGCCGGGCCAGCCGGGCCACGTGTTCGACCTGCTGCCGGTTGATGATCAAAATACCTTCACCCCTCTATCTGCAATATTCAACATTATATCACAACAGCGTGGATATAGAATGCTGTAGGCGAGCACTATACTGTATTCTTTGTTTCAGCGTGGCGCGGCGCCGGGTCACCGGCCCAGGAGGGCCTTGAACTGGTCCTCGTCCAGGACGGCAACGCCCAGGGAGTTGGCCTTGTCGAGCTTGGAGCCGGGGTCCTCCCCCGCCACCACGTAATCGGTCTGGCGGCTGACCGAGCTGGAGACCCGGCCGCCCCTCTGCTCTATCATCTCCTGGGCGTCCTTGCGGGTGAAAGAGGCCAGGGTCCCGGTCAGAACCAGGGTCTTTCCCGCCAGCGGGGAGTCGGAGGTCCTCGCGACCACCTGCTGCTCGGTGTTCACCCCGGCTTCTTTGAGCCGCTCGATCAGCTCCCGGTTGGCCTGGTCCCCCAGGTAGGCGACGATGCTGGCCGCGATCTTGTCCCCGACCTCGGGCACCGCCTTCAGCTCTTCGTAATCCGCCTGCTGCAGCCGCTCCAGCGACCGGTAGTGCTCGGCCAGGAGTTTCGCTACCCGCTCTCCCACGAACCGTATCCCCAGGGCGAACAGCAGCTTCGCCAGGCCGTTTTCCCGGCTGTGGTCTATCGCCTGGATCAGGTTGTCGGCGGACTTCTGGCCCATCCGCTCCAGCCCCACCAGCTGCTCGGCCTCCAGGTAGTACAGGTCGGCCGCGCTGTGGATCAGGCCAGCGGCTGTCAGCTGGGCGACCACCGCAGGCCCCAGGCCCTCGATGTTCATCGCCCCCCGGGAGGCGAAGTGGATGATCCCCTCCCGAAGCTGCGCCGGGCACGCGCTGCCGATGCAGCGGGCGGCGGCCTCTCCCTCCAGCCGCACCACCTGGGACCCGCACTCGGGGCAGCGGCTGGGCATGACGAACTCCACCTCGCCGCCGGTCCGCTTTTCGGTGAGGGACCGGACCACCTCGGGGATGACGTCCCCCGCCTTGTGGATGACAACCTGGTCCCCGATGCGGACGTCCTTCTGCTTCACGATGTCCTCGTTGTGCAGGGTGGCCCTGCTTACGGTGGAACCCGCCACCCGGACCGGGTCGAGCACGGCGGTCGGGGTCAGGACCCCGGTGCGCCCGACCCGGGTGATGATGTCGCGGACTCGGGTGACCGCCTGCTCGGCGGGGAACTTGTAGGCTATCGCCCAGCGGGGGCTCTTGGAAGTGCTCCCCAGCCGCTCCTGCTGGTCGACGCTGTTTACCTTGACGACCATCCCGTCTATCTCGTAGGGCAGGTGGTCCCTCTTGTCCAGTCCTTCCCGGCAGGCCTCGACAACCATGCCGATGTCTTTGCAGTGGACCCGCCAGGGGTTGACCACGAAGCCCAGCTGTTCCAGGCGGTCCAGCACGTCGAGCTGGGTCCCGGCGGGTTCGTCCTCCTGGTAGAGTATCGAGTATATGAATACCTGCAGGGCCCGGGAGGCGGTGACCTGGGGGTCGAGCTGGCGCAGCGACCCGGCCGCGGCGTTGCGGGGGTTGGCAAAGAACGGCTCTCCCCGCTCCTCCCGCTCCTGGTTCAGCCGCTGAAAGGCCCGGCGCGACATGTAGGCCTCTCCCCGCACCTCCAGGCGCGGGACCTCGTGCCTGAGGCGCAGGGGGATCTCCTTGATGGTTTTTAAATTCGTGGTGATGTCCTCGCCCGTGAAGCCGTCTCCCCGGGTGGAACCGCTGATGAACCTCCCGTTTTCGTATATCAGTACGATGGTCAGCCCGTCTATCTTTGGCTCCACCACGTACTCCACGTCCTCTATCGCCTGGCGGACCCTACGGTCGAAGTCCACCAACTCGCCGTCGTCGAAGGCGTTGCCCAGGGAGAGCAGCGGTGCCCGGTGGGTGACGGTGCCGAAGGACTTCAGCGGCGCCCCCCCCACGCGCTGGGTGGGGGAATCGGGGGTGACGATCTCGGGGAAGGCCTCTTCCAGGTCGACCAGCTCGCGGTAGAGCCGGTCATACTCCGCGTCGTCGATCTCGGGCATGTCCAGGGCGTAATACAGGTGGTCGTGGCGGCGGATCTCCTCGCGCAGTTGTTCGGCCTTCTGGTAGGCGGCGGAACGGTCCATGCTTACCTCCGGTGGTCGGTAGTCGGTAGTCAGTTGTTTGGGTTGCCGGTCGCCGGTTAGTTGCAGTTGTTTACCGGTTAACTGACAACCGACTACTGACCACTGACTACCGTTAATGGAGCGTACTTCTGCAGCAGCTGCTTGATTCCCAGCTCGGGGAACGCGACCGAGACCTGGCGGTCTTCTCCTTCTCCCTTGACCTGCACCACTACCCCCTTGCCCCACTTCTTGTGCAGGACCCGGTCGCCGACCGAGAGGTTCAGTCCCGAACCGCCTTTCGGTGCCTCAGGGGCGCGGGCGGCGGCCGGTCGGGAGGTGGTATGGGCCTGGTTCCTCGGCTTATTCTGGACGTATTCGGTCTTATTCCTCACCGGCTCGGGTGCCGGCTCCACCGCCAGCGGGCCGTCCATGAGCCGGGCGGGTATCTCGGTCAGGAAGCGGGAGGCGGGGTTGTTCCGCATGAACCCGAACAGGGTGCGGCACTCCGCCCGGGTCAGGTACAGCTTTTCCTCGGCCCGGGTCAGGGCGACGTAGCAGAGCCGGCGCTCCTCCTCCATCTCCTCCGAGCTGTAGCGGGCCTGGGAGTGGGGGAAAACGTCCTCCTCCAGCCCGGTCACGAAGACCACCGGGAACTCCATCCCCTTGGCCGCGTGAACGGTCATCAGGGTCACGGTCTCCTCGTCCTCCCGGTACTCCTCGATGTCGGTGACCAGGGAGATGCGGGCCAGGAAGTGGGCCAGCCCCAGCTCCTCGCTCAGCTCCTCGTCTTCTATCATCTCTATTTTACCCAGGTCGTAGTCCTCGGTGACCGAGAGGAACTCCTCCAGGTTCTCCAGGCGGGTCTTCGACTCGACGGTGTTTTCGGCTATCAGTTCCCGGCGGTAGCCGGTCTTGTCCAGGATGTCGTCCGCGAGCTGGGTGATGCCCTTCGTATCCCCCTGGGCCCTCAGCTCCTCCATCATCTTATAGAAGCTCTCCAGCGGTTTCTTGTTGCGCGCGGGGAACTGCGGGTCGACAAGCAGCCCGGGGATGACCGCGTAGTAGGGCAGCTCCAGGCGGCCGGCCTCCTCCACCACCTTGTTCCAGGTGGTCTCGCCGATGCCCCGGCGGGGGGTGTTGATGATCCGCTGCAGGCTCAGGTTGTCGCTGGGGTTGCTGACCAGCTTCAGGTAGGCCAGCAGGTCCTTGATCTCCTTGCGCTGGTAGAACCGGAGGCCCCCGATCACCCGGTAGGGTATCCCGTACCGGAGCATGGATTCTTCAAGGACCCGGGACTGGGCGTGGGTGCGGTAGAACACCGCGAAGCCGGTGAAGGGCATGCCCCGGCGGTTCAGCTCCTGGATGGTGCTGGCCACGAACCCCGATTCGTCCCGCTCGTCCTCCCCGGTGTAGACGGCAATCGGCTCCCCCTCGTCCTTGCTGGTCCAGAGTTCCTTGGGAAAGCGGTTCCGGTTGTTCTTTATCACGTGGTTGGCTGCCTCGAGGATGGTGCTGGTCGAGCGGTAGTTCTGCTCCAGCTTTACCTCCACCGCCTCGGGGTAGTCCTGCTTGAAGTTCAGGATGTTGTTCAGGTTGGCCCCGCGCCAGCCGTAGATCGACTGGTCGGGGTCGCCGACCACGCAGAGGTTGTGGTGCCGGGCCGCCAGGAGCTGCACCATCAGGTATTGGGCGTGGTTGGTGTCCTGGTACTCGTCGACCAGTATGTACTTGAACTTGTTCTGGTAGTAGCTCAAAACCGTCGGGTGCTCCTGGAACAGCCGTACCGTGAGCATGATCAGGTCGTCGAAGTCCAGGGCGTTGTTTTCCTTCAGCTTGGACTGGTACCAGCGGTAGAGCTGCGCCACCTTGAACTCGAACTGGGTCCCCGCCTGCTCGAAGTAGTCGTCCGAGGTCAGGAGCTTGTTCTTGGCGTCGCTGATGCGGGCCGCCACCCCCCGGGGACTGACGACCTTTTCGTCCCAGTTGAAGTGCCGGATGCCCTCCTTGACCAGGGTGACCTGGTCGGCGTCGTCGTAGATGTTGAAGTCTTTATGGTAACCGAGGGCCTCTATCTCCTGGCGCAGGATGCGGTTGGCGGCCGAGTGGAAGGTGGTCACCCAGAACATCCGAAACTCGGGGATGAGCGCCCGGAGCCTGGTCTTCATGGTCTCCGCGGCCTTGTTGGTGAAGGTGATGGCCAGTATGCTGGACGGGGACACCCCGTGCTCCTGGATCAGGTACGCTATCCGGTGGGTCAGGACGCGGGTCTTGCCGCTGCCCGCCCCGGCGAGGATCAGGAGCGGGCCCTCTCCGTGACGGACGGCCTCCTCCTGGCTGGGGTTAAGTTTTCCGATAAAGGGTAAAACCATTGATTTTGCGGCTCCTTCCTGGTCAGTGCAGGGTGTCTGCTGGGTGGATTAAAACAGTAATACAAGTAATTTTATCACGTCCGCCGAGTCCTTGTCTAACGGGGGGGAGGGACGATTTTCAACTGGGATGTCTGTTTTTTATATCTGTGGTATTTTAATAATGGAATATTGATTAGACACTTTAGACACAAAACGCGGTTTCTACAAAAAACCGGGCTTTGAAAGAGCGCCGGCCTTAGTGCAAACTAGCTTTGTTTTACTTTGCCGCATCCTTAAAAGGTAAGATTGGAGCGTAAAACAGGCCCTTTTGTTGGCTATCGCCAAGTTTCGCGGACTAAACGCGAACTTTTAAATCGGGGTCCCCGGACCTCAGCCGTCATATTTCTGGGGATAGGTATACATGGATCTACCCCCTCGAAAACAAAAATGGCCGCCAATCGACAGCCTTATCTATTACAATTATACGCTAAAAGTACCCTCTGTTCCTGCCAAGTTTCTGCCAACTCAGTTTTCGCCAGCGGTGCTGGCTGAACGTCAATCCTTACGCGGGGACTCGACCCCGCGCATTCATTTAACTACGTCCGCCAGTTCAAACTTGATCACCTTTTTTAAGTCCTCAAGGCTTAACTCTACCTGGTACCCTATTTTACCGGCGCTGAAGAAAATCGTATCGAAGTCCTGGGCGGTTCTATGGATAGTGGTTCTAAAATATTTTTTCATCCCGATCGGCGAGCATCCCCCGTGTACATACCCGGTCAGTTCGAGCAGGTCCTTTGACTTTAACATCTCGATCGATTTTTCCTTGACCTGCACGGCTGCTTTTTTTAAATCCAGTTCATCCTCGACGGGTATCAAGAAGACATAATGATTCTTGGAACCGCCGATCGTCACCAGTGTTTTAAAGACCCGCTCAGGGTTTTGGCCTAACGCGTTCGCGACATCGATACCGCTGATCGCACCCGTATCGGCATAACAGTGCCCCTGGTATCTGATCTTCATGCTGTCGAGCTTTCTCATGACATTGGTTTTCTCTGCCATTTTCCCCACCTGCAAGATACAGATTATCTGCAATTGACCCATGCTGAAATTGTACCATACCGCTTGGGGGGAAATGTAGCATGCGGTGCTGGGGGTAGAAAAATTGAGATAGTTGACAGCGAGAACCGTCACCGGTGTCAACTGCGGCTCATGTCCCCAGGGTACGACCTGGAAAGAGTTGACAGTTAGAACCGTCCCTGACAGTCTTGGGCTTATCCTGTTTTAGTTGGTGTGGTTTGTAGTTATCCTCTAGTCTCTCCGGCTAGGTTGTGCTGGAAGTCCTTTGGCGGATTTTATATAGTACTTGAACGTTTTACTGCATTTTGAATCGGTCTTGATTTCGAAAGTAGAAACGCCCCTATGAAAGAAATCATTTTTATAAACCTTTCTAGTGTAAGCATTACGACTGACCCTGAATTCCTGTTCCCAGTCTATCGAGCCGTCATCCTTAAAAGATGTGATTACGACCATCATATAACGAATATCATAATCGCTCTGGTTGTCGATTCTACCATAAAATCTGTTCTCGTCAATTCTATTGGCGGACAAGTGAATCTTGGAATACTCGGAGGGAGGGATATCTTTAGAATTGCCGGTTTGGCTTGCCCAAAACATAAGAAAAAGAATTATTGTAAACCCCAAGATGAAACACACGAGCCCACTGACGCTTATCTCTTCATTTTGTTTAGAAGTACCTCCCATGCTTTACGACTATCCTTCCTAATCCTATTACCCCCATGGTGATGCCAGAGAGGTTCACCTGCCACCATCAGAAGGCCAGTGTATAGGAATTGGTATAAATACATAGGCGTAAACCGCTCCGACCAATGGTAACAAGAATGCCGCCGATAGAACCAGTATTAGTTCGTAAAGCCTCAGCTTCTTGGTTTCAATGTTTCGAGTCTGGGCATCTGTTAAGTAATCTACGATTCATTACCCTTTAAAAGCGGTATCCAAACGGTTAAACTCATTATAAAACCCAACCGATAGGCTTCCTGTTTTACTTAAGCATATATTACATCTAATAACAATATATAGCAATAAAAAGACAAGGCAACTACCGGTCCCCTATTGTCTGATCCCGTCCCACTCGGACCAGCCGCCTTCGCTTCCGTATCTCCATTTTGCAGTAAAAACGTCGCTGTCCAACGTCAGGGTCAGCCTAAGATCCCCGGCATCGTTCGGGGGGCTGTATGTGGGGTACTCTGACCAGGTGCCCACCATGGTGTCGCCCGACACGGTCCCTACTATTCTCCCCTGATTGTACTCATAGGTACCATGGACTTGGTTGCCGACCTGAAGCAGCCTCATAGTGCCCCAATCAGTGTCCCAGGTTCCGGTAAAGGGGCCGGTCACGGGTGAGGTAGTATCCGGCACAGGTGTGCTCGCCGATTCAGACGAGGAGGGCAGGACGGCCGGGTCGCCTCCCGCGCTGAGCGCGGTGACTATAACCGCCCTTTGCGCGGCGTCCCACTCGACTTTCGCGCCCAGGGCCTCCGCCAGCGCCCGGGCTGGGATCATGGTCCGCCCGTTGATTACCTGGGGTGGGACGTCCGACTGGATTTCCACCCCGTTTACAATCAGTCGGATGGGCTCCTCCGCCCAGGCTACCACCGCCAGTGACAGCGCCCAGAGGCAGACTACCAGCAGAACGGTAAGGAGCTTCTTGGTTTTTGCATGAAACATGTGAGACACTCCCTTTCTAAAATTAGCCGGTGAAAACTTAAGGTGTCACGTTTTATAATACCTTCTTAAAATTTAAACCGCCCCCAGGGTATTCCCTGAAAGCCGGTTTAAAGAACTGCTTTATCTGTTCATTCACAAGTTTTTCCCACTGCACTTTTTTATTAAGCCCGGCGAATCTTTTTGCTCATTCACTTGCTCCCGGACCTTCTCCGCGAGAGTTCCTGCATGACGGCCTCGGGGTCGATGCCGGCCTCGGCCAGCAGGACCAGGAGGTGGTACAGGAGGTCGGCGGACTCGTAGACGAGTTCTTCGTGGCTGCGGTTCTTGGCGGCGATGATGACCTCGGCGGCTTCCTCGCCGATCTTCTTGCAGATCTTGTCGACGCCCTTCTCGAACAGGTAGGTGGTGTAGGACCCCTCGGGGCGCTTGCGCTGCCGGTCCAGGATGACTTCGTATAAATCCTTGATGATGTCTTGGGACGGCTCCGGCTTCGCGGCCCCGGGGACCGTTTCGGGTTCGGGATAGTTATTGCCGCCGTATACCTGCTCGGGGTCGAAGACCCGGGCGCCGGTGATCTTGATCTCGCCGTCCTCGTCGAACTGGCGGTAGAAGCAGGACTGGTAGCCCTCGTGGCAGGCCGCGCCCGCGGGTTCGACGGCTATCAGCAGGGTGTCCCGGTCGCAGTCGAAGGATACCCCCTTGACCTTCTGGACGTTGCCCGAGGTCTCCCCCTTGTGCCAGAGTTCTTTGCGGCTGCGGCTGTAGAACCAGGTCTCGCCGGTCTCCATGGTCAGGTCCAGCGCCTCGCGGTTCATGTAGGCCATCATCAGGACCTCGCCGCTGGCCGCGTCCTGGACGATCGCCGGGATCAGCCCGTCCTCCCCGAACTTGAGCTGGAACTGGAAGGTGCTGCCGTTAAGTTTGTCGCTCATTGCCTGATCGCTACTCCCTCCCGGCCAAGGTACTCCTTGGCCTCCTTGATGGAAAACTCGCGGTAGTGGAAGATCGAGGCGGCCAGCGCCGCGTCGGCCTCTCCCTGGACCAGCACGTCTTTCATGTGGGAGAGCGTCCCCGCCCCTCCCGAGGCGATAACGGGTATGGACACGGCCTGGGACACCGCCCGAGTGAGGGGGATGTCGTAACCGTCCTTGGTCCCGTCCTTGTCCATGCTGGTGAGGAGTATCTCGCCCGCGCCCAGCTTCTCGGCCTCGCGGACCCACTCCAGGACGTCCTTCCCGGTGGGCTTGCGGCCGCCGTGGGTATAGACCTCCCAGCGTCCTTCCGCGGCCTGCCGGGCGTCGACTGCCACCACGATGCACTGGGCCCCGAAGCGGAGGGACGATTCGGTGATGAGGCTCGGCTGCTGCACCGCCGCGGTGTTCAGCGATACCTTGTCGGCCCCGGCCTTAAGTATCCTTCTGATGTCCTCCAGGGTGCCTATCCCGCCGCCGACTGTGAAGGGGATGAAGACCTCCTCGGAGGTCCGACGGACCACCTCCAGCATGATCGCCCGCCCTTCCGCGGAAGCGGTGATGTCCAGGAAGACCAGCTCGTCGGCCCCTTCCTTGTCGTAGAAGGCGGCCAGCTCCACCGGGTCTCCCGCGTCTCTGAGGTTCAAAAAGTTGGTCCCCTTGACCACCCGTCCCGAGGTGACGTCCAGGCAGGGGATTACCCTCTTGGCCAGCATCTTTTTCCACCTTTCTGTTGTCGCCGCTACTGGGCTATTTCCAGGGCCTCCTCCAGCACCACCATGCCCGAGTAGAGGGCCCGGCCGATGATCGCTCCCTCGACCCCGTAGGGTTCCAGGGCCTTGAGGCTCAGTATGTCTTCGAGCGAGGATATCCCGGCGGAGGCTATCACCTTCAAGTTGGTCGCCAGCGCCACCTCGTGGGTCCCTTCGACGTTCGGGCCCTTGAGCATCCCGTCCCGCCGGATGTCGGTGAGCACGATCCGCTCGACGCCCAGCTTTTCGACCTCGCAGGCCAGCTCGATGGTGGTCTTCTCCACCGAGGACTCCCAGCCCTCGACCACTACCCAGCCGTCGCGGGCGTCGATGGCCACCAGTATCTTTTCGGCCCCGAACTCCTCGATCGCCTGCTGTACCAGTACGGGCTGGGCCACCGCGGCTGTCCCGAGGATGACCCGGGCGACCCCCGCCCCCAGCAGCTGGCGCACCGCGTCCATGGTGCGGATGCCGCCGCCCACCTGGACGGGTATCTTTATGGATTCGACTATGGTCTTGATCAGGTCGAGGTTCTTCAGCTTCCCGGCGAAGGCCCCGTCGAGATCAACCACGTGCAGCCAGGGCGCGCCTCTCTTTTCCCAGTTTTTAGCCATCTCGACCGGGTCATTGGAGAAAACTATCTCCTGGTCCGCGCGGCCCTGGATCAACCGGACGCAGCGCCCCTCGCGGATATCAATCGCGGGTATGATCAGCATCTCTAACCAACTCCCCAAAGTTCTGTAGTATCTTTAAACCCAGTGTACTGCTTTTTTCCGGGTGAAACTGAATCCCGTAGATGTTGCCGCGGCTGACCACCGCTGGTATGGTGGACCCGTACTCCGTGACCGCTCCGGTGATATGGGAATCTGCAAGCTGCAGGTAAAAGGAATGATTGAAATAAAAGTATGAGTCATCGGGTATCCCGTTGAGGATCTTTTCCTCCCTGACCCGCCGCAGCTGGTTCCACCCGATGTGGGGGACCTTCACCCCCGCCGGCAGGCGGATTACCCGGCCCGGCAGCAGCCCCAGACCCTCGTTCCAGCCGAACTCCTCGCTGCCGTCGAATATCAGGTGCTGTCCGAGGCATATGCCCAGGAACGGCCGGCCGCTCCTGACGTAGTCCCTGATGGCCTGGTCCATACCGTTGGACCTCAGGTTGTTCATCGCGTCCCCGAAGGCCCCGACCCCGGGAAGGACGACTCCCGCCGCCCCCTCGATGTCCTCGGGGCGGCTGGTGATGCTGGCGGCGAACCCCACGCTTTCCAGCCCCTTCTGCACGCTGCGCAGGTTGCCCATGCCGTAATCGACAATGAAGATCATGCTTTTTCCCCTTATTCCCTAGACTAGAATCCCCTTGGTGGAAGGCACCCCTTCTCCCCGGGGGTCGATCTCGACGGCCTGCCGCAGCGCCCGACCGAGCGCCTTGAATACCGCCTCGATGATGTGGTGGGTGTTGCGCCCGGCGAGCATGGCCACGTGCAGGGTTATCCCCGCGTTGTTGGCCAGCGCCTTCAGAAACTCCTCGACCAGCTCCACGTCGAACTCCCCGACCCGGGGCGTCGGGCACTTGACCTGGCAGCTCAGGTAGGGGCGTCCGCTCAGGTCGAGCGCCACCTGGACCAGGGCCTCGTCCATGGGGACCAGCGCGCTGCCGTAACGGTTGATGCTCTGCTTATCCCCCAGCGCGTGCTCCAGCGCCTGGCCCATGGTAATCCCGATATCCTCCACGGTGTGGTGGCCGTCCACCTCCAGGTCTCCCTGCGCGTACACAGTCAGGTCGAACATGCCGTGACGGGTGAAGAGCTCCAGCATGTGGTTGAAGAAGGGCAGACCCGTGTCTCCTTCGAAAGAGCCGCTTCCCAGGAGGCGGAACGTGACCTTGACCTCCGTCTCGCCGGTCATCCGGTGAACCTCCCCTGTTCTCCCTGCCATCAGATTCCTCCTTTCGTTTAAGTTGATTTATTAAAATACTTACAAGATTATAAGCCATGTACAAAGCAACTGAATTTTACAGACAAACATCGAAATATATTTATTTCTATTGTCTATAATGTTATGGAGTTATACCGGGCGTATCCGCCGCACCTTGATGGAGTTGGCGTGGGCTCCCAGGCCTTCAACGTCGGCCAGCTTTATCACCGCATCGGCCACCGCGTCGAACCCCCGGGGGGAGTAGGCGATGACGCTGCTCTTCTTCATGAAGGTGTCGACCGTGACCGGCGAGTAGAACCGGGCGGTGCCGCCGGTGGGCAGGATGTGGTTCGGCCCGGCTATATAGTCCCCGATCGGCTCGGGGGAGAACGGTCCTATGAATATGGCCCCCGCGTTTTCTATCTGGCCCAGCCAGGTGAAGGGCTGGTCGACCATCAGCTCCAGGTGCTCGGGAGCGAACTGGTTGGCGAGCGCCACCGCCTCCTCCAGGTCCCGGGTGATGATTATTGCCCCGTAGTCGCTGATGGACTGCTGGGATATCTCCCGGCGGCTGAGCTGGGCGAGCTGACGCTCGACCTCCTTTTTTACCGCCTCGGCCAGCCTGGCGGAGGGGGTGAGCAGGATGGAGGAGGCCAGGGCGTCGTGCTCGGCCTGGGAGAGCAGGTCAGCCGCTATGTACGACGGCGGCGCGGACTCGTCGGCCACCACCAGCACCTCGCTGGGGCCCGCCAGCATGTCGATGTCGACGCTGCCGTAGACCTGCTTCTTGGCCAGGGTGACGTAGATGTTGCCGGGGCCTGTTATCTTGTCGACCCGGGGCAGGCTCTGGGTCCCGAAGGCCAGGGCGGCTACCGCCTGGGCTCCGCCCACCTTATAGATCTCCCTCACCCCGCAGGCGTCGGCGGCCACCAGGGTGTAGGGGTTCAGCGACCCGTCGGCTGCCGGGGGGCTGACCATGACTATCTCGGGCACCCCCGCGACCTGGGCCGGGAGGGCGTTCATCAGCACGGTGGACGGGTAGGCGGCGGTGCCCCCGGGTACGTAGATTCCGACCCGCTTCAGGGGCCTTACCACCTGTCCCAGGATGCTTCCATACGGGTCGGGCTCCATCCAGGAGTGCTGCTTCTGTTTCTGGTGGAACTCCTCGATGTTGGCGATGGCGGTTTCCAGCACCTCCAGGAATTCGTGGTCGACCTTGGACCAGGCCTCTTTTATCTCGCGGTTGGAGACCCGAAAGTTGCGCTTGGTGATGGACGCCCGGTCGAAGCGGTTGGTGAGCCTAAACACCGCCCGGTCTCCCTCGGTCCTGACCTGTTCGACTATCTCCGTGACCCGGGCCTCGATCGCGGCCTGGTCGGCTATCTGCTTGACCAGGACCTTTTCCACCCCGGGGTCGCTGCTCTGGATTACGCGCATCTATTCCAATCCCCCTTTTTCCACCGCCAGCCTCATCTTCTCTATCAGGGGCTGCAGGGTGGCGAACTTCATGCGGTAGCTGACCCGGTTCGCTATCAGGCGGGCGGTGGCGGGGAACATCTCTTCCAGCACCACCAGGTTGTTCTCCTTCAGGGTGCGGCCGGAGGACACGATGTCGACTATCAGGTCGGACAGGCCCACGCTGGGGGCGAGTTCGATGTTGCCGTGCAGCTTTATGACTTCGACCTGGACCCCCTTCTCCCGGAAGAAGACGTCGGTGACGTGGGGGAACTTGGTAGCCACCCGGGTGTGGCTGAAGCGGCTGATGTCCCCGCGCTCCGCCAGGTCCTGCGGCACCGCCACCACCATCCGGCAGTAGCCGTATTTCAGGTCCAGTATCTCGAAGACGTACTTGTCTTCCTCGGCGATGGTGTCCTTGCCCACGATCCCCAGGTCGGCCGCCCCGTACTCCACGAAGGTGGGGATGTCGGTGGGGCGGCAGAAGATGTATTTTACTCCGAGGTCGCACCCGTTTTCGGGTTCGTACTCGAATACCAGCTGTCTGCTTTCTTCGTGCAGCTCTTCCCAGGGCAGCCCGGTCTCCCGCAGGAGGTTCACCGAGGGCTGAAACAGTTTTCCCTTGGGAAGGGCCACGGTTATGCGGTCCCGAGCCATGATGCTTCTCCTTCTGTGCTTCTTTTGCTGAGGTTATTGTATGCCGGCCAGCGGCGTTTAGCGGTCTCTCTGGTTGGCCCGGGCCAGCAGCAGCCGGTCCAGGCCCAACGCGAACCCTATCGCTGGGCAGGGATAGCCGAACTTTTCCAGCAGGTTGTCGTAGCGCCCGCCGCCGCAGATGGTGAACCCCAGGTCGGTGGTGTACCCCTCGAAGACTATCCCGGTGTAGTAGTCGAAGTCGCGCAGCAGCCCCAGGTCGAGCTGGACCGATTCCTCCACCCCGAGATCCCCCAGGTGGTCGAAAACCTCTTCCAGCCGGTCTATGGCCTGTCGGGCGTAATCGCCGTTGACCATCGACTTGGCCCGGCCCAGGACCTCTCTGCCTCCCTGGAGGTCCGAAAACTCGAGTATCAGCTCTTTCTGCCCCCCGGCGACCCGGTGCGCGTCCAGGGTCTGCTCCAGCCCCACCAGGTCCTTGCGGGCGATAGCCCCCTTGATCAGGCGCACCACGTTTTCGGGGAGGCGCACCTCGTCCATGATGGCGTTGAACACGGGTATCTGCCCGAGGCTGACCTGGAAGTCCTCCAGGCCCACCCGGTGCAGGGCCTTGACCGAGAGCGCGATTATCTCGGCGTCGGCGCTCGATTCGGGCTGGCCGACCAGCTCGACCCCGGCCTGCCCGAACTCCCGCATCCGGCCCGCCTGCGGGCTCTCGTAGCGGAAGACGTTGGACAGGTAGAACAGGCGCAGCGGCAGTGCCAGGTGCCGCATCCGGGTGGCCACCAGCCGGGCGATCGGGGTGGTCATGTCCGACCGCAGCACCAGCAGCCGGCCGTCGCGGTCGAACAGCCGATAGAGCTGGTTTTCCAGCTCTTCGCCCATCTCGACCGCCATGGTCTCGAAAAACTCCAGGGTCGGGGTGATGACCTCCTCGAAACCCTGGGATTCAAACAGTTCCGCGAGTTGGTTTTCCAGTTGTCTTCTCCGTCTGGCCTCTCCGGGGAGGTAGTCCCTCGTCCCCGCCGGGATCGGCCAGATCCCTGGGCTCTTTGTGCCCATCGACGCATCCTCCTTAATGTCGGGCCTCCACCGGACCTTTCACCGCCGGTCATGCTCCTGCAGCCTTCTCAGGATCAGCCGGTAGCCGCCGGCTTCCGACTGCAGAAACCGCCTGACCCGGCTGATGGTGGCCGTGCTGGCCCCGGTCCTCTCGCTGATATCGGCGTAAGTCTGGTTGGCGCTCAGCATCCGGGCGACCTCCAGACGCTGGGCCAGCGCCTTGACCTCGCCCACCGTGCAGAGGTCGTCGAAAAACCGGTAGCACTCTTCGCTGTCCTTGAGCATCAGCACGGCTTCGAAGAGCCGGTCCACCAGCGGGTCTTTCATTCTGCTGCTAAAGGCCATTTCCACACCTCCCGGGTTCTACAGTAGCTTGGAGTCGTTTATCCATAACTCGAACTGGCAGCCCAGGAACTGGGCGGCTTTCCGGCACAGCATCATCTTCACCATGTATATCTCGAAGTAGTCGACCACCGAACAGATCTGGCAGTCTATCTTGATCCTGATCGCTATCAGCTTCTCGTCGGGGCGGACCTCCAGCTCGGAGTCCTCCGCGGCGTAGTTGACCCGGTCGCGGGTGGTGAAGGCCGCCAGGTCGCACTTGCGCACCCGGCTCCGGTGCACGTTCGATTTGTCGGCCAGTATCACCGCGGCGGTGATGCTGTTTACCGGGTTGCCGCCGGTGTTCTCCTCGTGGTTGCCGATCGCCGCCATCACCTGCGCGTATTCCTTCGGTTCCATCCCCAGGTCCCGGAGTATCTGGTAAGCCAGCAGGGCTCCGCTGAAGCCGTGCGAGGCCCGGTTCACCAGGTTGCCCAGGTCGTGCAGATACCCGGCGATGGCCGCCAGCTCGCACTCCCGCTGGGGATGGCCCAGCTTTTCCAGTATCTCGTAGCTCAGTCTGGCGACCAGCTCGGCGTGTCCCGCGTCGTGCTGGATGCGGCCGAGCACCCCCAGGAACTCGTTGGTGGTGGTTATAAACTGCTGGATCAAGGGGCTGGTTCTGAGCGTTTCCACTGTTATCGGCGGCCTGGCTGCCGCGCTGCTGACCTCTGTCATGCTTACACCCCCGGTTTTACTGCTGCCGCTGCAGGGCCCGATACCCGATGTCTTTTCGGTAGTGGCAGCCCTCGAATTTTATCTTCTCGACCGCCTGGTAGGCCAGGTCGATGGCTTCCCGGATGTCGCCGCCCCGGGCGGTGACCCCCAGGACCCTGCCTCCGGCGGTGACGATCTTACCGTCCCGGTTTTCGGTCCCCGCGTGAAACACCACGGTGTCGGGGAGGCTGCTCTCCAGCCCCGTGATGGGCGTCCCCTTCTGGTAGGGGCCGGGGTAGCCGCCGGCTGCCATGACCACGCATACCGCCGCCCCCGGCAGCCACTCGACGGGCTGCCCGGCGAGCCGCCGGTCTATGACCGCCTCGACGATGTCCACCAGGTCGGTCTTCAGCTGCGGCAGCACCACCTGGGTCTCGGGATCGCCGAAGCGGGCGTTGAATTCAAGCACCTTGGGCCCCTGGGCGGTGATCATCAGTCCCGCGTAGATGACCCCGATGTACTCCCGCCCCTCCTGCTTCATGGCGGCGATGACGGGTTTCAGCACCTGCTCGACCACCTGCCGGTGGACCTCGGGGGTGTACACGGGCGCGGGCGAGTAAGCGCCCATCCCGCCGGTGTTCGGTCCCTCGTCGCGGTCGAAGACCCGCTTGTGGTCCTGGGCGGAGATCATCGGGACCACGGTCTCCCCGTCGGAAAAGGCCAGGATGCTGACCTCCTCGCCCTCCAGCATCTCCTCCACCACCAGGGAATTCCCCGCCTCGCCGAAGACCCGCTCCTCCATGATCTGCCGCACGGCTTCGATGGCTGTCCCGAGGTCGGGCGCCACGGTGACCCCCTTGCCCGCCGCCAGCCCGTCGGCCTTGACCACGCAGGGTCCTCCCAGCTGCCGAATGTATTCACAGGCGGGTTCGGCCTGGTCGAAGGCCTGGTACCGGGCCGTGGGTATATTGTACTTCTCCATTAAATCTTTTGCGAATCTCTTGCTGCCTTCTATGACCGCCGCGCGGGCCGTGGGGCCGAATATCCTCAACCCCGCCTCCCGGAACGCGTCGACCACTCCCGCGACCAGCGGGACCTCGGGTCCCACCAGGGTCAGGTCGATCTGCCGGTCCTTGGCCAGCCGGAGCAGCCCCGGCAGGTCCTCGACACTGACCGGGACGGTCTCGGCTATCATCCCTATCCCCGCGTTGCCGGGGGCGCAGATGACCTTTTCCACCCGGGGGCTTTGGGCCAGCTTCCACACCAGGGCGTGTTCGCGGCCTCCCCCGCCTATCACCAGTACCTTCAGCCTGTCCTTCAACCGTCTCACTCCCGCTCGAATCTTAACCGGTTTTTAGTGTTTGAAGTGCCTTACCCCGGTAAACACCATGATCATGCCGTGCTCGTTCGCCGCCTCGATGCACTCCTCGTCGCGAATCGAACCCCCCGGCTGGATGACCGCCTTGATCCCCGCCCGGGCCGCCTCGTCGATGGAGTCGCGGAAGGGGAAGAAGGCGTCCGAGGCCAGATACGACCCCCGGGTCTTTGCCCCCGCCTGTTCCAGGGCGATGTGGACCGAGCCGACCCGGTTCATCTGCCCCGCCCCGACCCCGATGGTGCACTGCTCGCGGCTCAGGACTATGGCGTTGGACTTGACATGCTTGACCACCTTCCAGGCGAAGCTGAGTTCTTTCCAGTCCTCGGGGGTGGGGTTCTTCTCCGTCACCACCTGGGCCTGCAGCAGGTCGAAGCTCTCCTGGTCGATCTCCTGCACCAGAAAGCCTCCCGGCACGGTCTTTATCTCGTACTCGGTCTCATTGGACCCGATGGTAAGGCGCATCAGCCGCAGGTTCTTTTTCGCCCTGAGTATCTCCAGGGCCTCGTCCGTGTACCCGGGGGCCGCGATGACCTCCAGGAATATCTCCGCCAGCCGGGCGGCGGTGTCCCGGTCGACCGGCTGGTTGAAGGCCACGATCCCGCCGTAGGCGGATACCGGATCGGCGTCCAGGGCCCGGCGGTAGGCCTCCTCCAGGGAACCCGCCTCGGCCGCTCCGCAGGGGTTGGTGTGCTTGACGATCACGGAGGCGGGGGACTTGAACTCCTGCACCAGTCCCCAGGCGCTCTGCAGGTCAACGATGTTGTTATAGGAAAGCTCCTTGCCGTGAAGCTGCTGGACGCTGGTCGATCCCAGGGCGGGGTTCAGCCTCTGGTAGAACGCCGCCCGCTGGTGCGGGTTCTCCCCGTACCTGAGGTCGAGCGCCTTCTCGCCCGCCAGGAAGAAGCGGTCCGGGAACCCCGGGGACTCGGGCGGCTTCTCGTCCGCGGCAAGCTGTTCCAGCAGGTAGGAACTGATCCGGCTGTCGTACTCGGAGGTGTGCCGGTAGGCCTCCATGGCCAACTGCATGCGCACCCTGAACGGAATGCCGCAGTCCGACTGGAGGTTCTCCAGCACGGTCTCGTAACGTTTCGGGTTGACGACGACCGTGACGTAGGCGAAGTTCTTGGCCGCGCCGCGTATCAGCGAGGGGCCCCCGATGTCTATATTCTCTATCGCCTCGTCCAGGGTCACGTCGGCGCGGGCGACGGTTTCCGAAAAGGGATACAGGTTTACCACCACCAGGTCGATCGGGGTTATCTGGTGCTGGCTCAAGACGTCCAGGTGCTCATCGGTGCGCCGGGCGAGTATCCCGCCGTGAATGCAGGGGTGCAGGGTCTTAACCCTCCCCTCCAGTATCTCGGGGAACCCGGTCACCTGGGAGACCGGGGTTACGGGGAGACCGGCCTCCTCTAAAAAGCGGGCGGTGCCTCCGGTGGAGACGATCTCCCAGCCCAGCCGGTCCAGGCCGCGCGCGAAATCGGCCAGGCCCGTTTTATCGGAAACGCTGATCAATGCTCTAGGTCTCACTACCCCGTTCACTCCTTTCCATCTCTGTGAAGTAGACCCGCCGCCCCTCGACCAGCATCCGCCCCTCGGCGATCAGCTGCAGCGCGCGCGGGTAGATGCGGTGTTCCTGCACCAGGATGCGTTCGGAGAGGGTTTCCTCATCGTCGTCAGCCAGCACCGGTACGACCGCCTGCAGGATGATGGGGCCGCTGTCGACTCCCTCGTCAACGAAGTGGACGGTGCAGCCGCTGAAGCGGACACCGTGCCTCAGCGCCTGTTCCTGGGCGTGCAGCCCCGGAAAGGCGGGCAGCAGCGATGGGTGGATGTTTACCACCCGCTGCGGGAAATGCCCCAGGAAGGTCGGCCCCAGTATCCTCATGAATCCCGCCAGCGCGACCACCTGGGCCTTGTACTCCTGGCAGCACTGGGCCAGGGCCTTCTCGTAATCAGCCTTGCTCTGGTAACCGGAAGGCAGCATCAGCCGGGTGGGGACCTTGGCTATCCGCGCCCGCTCCAGTGCCCTGGCGTGCGGGTTGTCGCTGATCACCAGCACGACCCGGCCGTTTAACCGGCCCTCTCCGATGGCGTCCATTATCGCCTGCAGGTTGCTGCCTCTGCCCGAGGCCAGCACGGCTATCCTCAGTGGTTCTCTGCCCGACAGGGGGTTCGCCTCCTTCCCCTCAAGTCACTCTATTTCGACCTCGCCGCCACCCGGCAGTATCTGCCCGATGCGGCAGGTTTTGATTCCCGTTTCATTGAGATAATCCACGGCCGCCTCCGCGTCTTTCGGCGGCATTATCGCGACCATCCCCACCCCCAGGTTGAAGGTGCGGAACATCTCGGCGTCGGCGACTCTTCCACATTTTTGTATCAACTCGAATATCGGCGGTATCTCCCAGCTCCCCCGCTGTATCCGGGTCTTCAGCCCGGCGGGCACCATGCGGGGGATGTTTTCCACCAGGCCGCCCCCGGTGATGTGCACCAGCCCGTGGACCTCGAAGCGGGAGGTCAGCTCCTTTACCTCGCGGGCGTAAATGCGGGTGGGTACCAGCATCTCCTCTCCCAGGGTCCGCCCCAGCGCGGGGTGCCGCTCGGAGAGGGAGAGGCCCCCGACCTCCAGGAGGGCCTTGCGGGCCAGCGAGTAGCCGTTGCTATGCAGCCCCGAGGACGCCAGCCCGATGAGCTGGTCCCCTGACTGGACCGCCCGCCCGGTGATTATCTTCTCCCGGTCGACCACCCCGACCACGAAGCCCGCAATGTCGTATTCCCCGTCGCCGTAGAAACCCGGCATCTCGGCGGTCTCGCCGCCGATCAGGGCGCACCCCGACTGCCGGCACCCCTCGGCCACCCCGCCGACTATCTCGGCCACCTTCTCAGGCTCCAGGCGGCCTACCGCGAGGTAGTCCAGGAAAAACAGGGGCTCCGCCCCGTGCACCAGCACGTCGTTGACGCACATCGCGACGCAGTCTATCCCGATGGTGTCGTGCTTATCCAGGAGGTGGGCGATCCGCAGCTTGGTGCCGACGCCGTCGGTCCCCGATACCAGCACGGGTTCTTTGTACCTGCCGCTGTCCAGGGCGAACAGACCCCCAAAGGAGCCTATGTCGGCCAGCACCTCCGGCCTCCAGGTGGTCCTCACCTTCGGTTTTATCATCTCCACCGCCCGGTTGCCGGCGGTGATGTCCACTCCCGCACCCTTGTAGGTGAGGCCGGTCTTTTCGGTCAAGGCTAATTCACCAACCTCTGTGTTAATCCCGTATCTCTTCCATTTCCTTCTTTGGATTAATCCTGAGTTCGCTCTCTTTCTCCAGCGAGTACTTGCCTTCGCTTTCCCCGGGTATCTCCACCGGGTATTTCCCGCTGAAGCAGGCGGTGCAGAACTCGTCTCCCGCGCCGGGGAAGCAGGCCTTCAGGCCTTCCAGGCTCAGGTAGTGCAGGCTGTCCGCCCCGATGAACTCCCGGATGGCCTCGCGGCCGAGCTTCACCGCTATCAGGTCGTCCTTGGTGGTGTCGATCCCGTAAAAGCAGGGGAACCGGGTCGGGGGTGAACTGATGGCCATGTGCACCTCAATGGCCCCCGCCTCCCGCAGCATGCGGACGATCTGGCGGCTGGTGGTGCCCCGGACTATGGAGTCGTCCACCATTATGACCCGCCGGCCCTTCAGGTAGCGCTGGACCGGGTTCAGCTTCAGCCTCACCCCCAGGTCTCTCATCTCCTGGGAGGGCTGGATGAAGGTGCGGCCGATGTAGCGGTTTTTCATCAGCCCTTCCTCGAAGGGGATTCCCGACTCCTCGGCGTATCCCAGCGCCGCCGGGGTCCCCGAGTCCGGGACGCTGATGACCAGGTCGGCCTGCACATCGTTCTCCCGCGCCAGCTGCCGGCCCATGGCCTTGCGCGCCTGGTGCACGTTGACCCCGTCCATGATGCTGTCGGGACGGGCGAAGTAAACGTACTCGAAGATGCAGAGGGCCTTCCTCTCCCCGGGGATGGTGTGCATCGACCGGACCCCCCGCTGGTCTATCACGACGATCTCACCGGGGTCCAGGTCGCGGACGAATTCCGCCCCTATGGTGTCCAGGGCGCAGGTCTCCGAGGCCAGGATGTGGCCCTTATCCCCCAGCCGCCCCAGGCAGAGGGGTCTTATCCCGTAGGGGTCCCGGACCCCGATCAGCTTATCCTCGGTCATTATCAGCAGGGCGTATGCCCCCTTGATGTCTATCATGCACTTCATCAGCGCCTCTTCGATGCGGCTCTGCGAGTAGCGGGCGAGCAGGTTCACGATTATCTCGCTGTCGGTGGTGGACTGGAACACCGATCCCTGGCCGGCCAGCAGGTCGTGCAGCTCCTTGGCGTTGGTCAGGTTGCCGTTGTGCGCCAGCGCGATCATCCCCTTCAGGTAGTGGAACACCAGGGGCTGGGCGTTGACGACCAGGCTGGAACCGGTGGTGGAGTAGCGGACGTGGCCGACGGCCATGCTGCCCAGCAGCCCCTCCAGGATGCGCTTGTTGAAGACCTCGGGGACCAGCCCCATGTCCTTGTGCACTGCTATCCGCTTCCGGTCGGACACGGCTATCCCTGCGCTCTCCTGTCCCCGGTGCTGCAGGGAGTAGAGGCCGTAGTAGGTCATCTGGGCGGGCTGGCTGGACAGCCCCCCGTCCTCCGTCTTATTTAGGTATACCCCGAACAGACCGCAGGACTCCTCCATGCAGTCGGGCTGCTCTCCGGTCTCTTGGGTCAGGAACGGCTCAGCCAACTGTCGATCCCTCCTCGCCAGGCTTGCTCGATGGACTCGACTCCGAGTTCGATGTATTTACGGTGGTTCGCGGTTATCTTCAACTCTTTCCCGTCCACCATGCCCAGGCAGACCAGCGGTACCCCCTTTTCGAGGCAGACCTCCATCACCCGGGAGGCCGCGGCCGGCCGCGATGAGATGATGATGCGGGACGGCCCTTCCCCGAAGAGGATCGCGTCGCCCCGGCGGTTGTGGAGTTCATCGTCTTCCATGTATATCCTGGCCCCTATCCGGCCGCTGATGCAGCTCTCGGCCAGCGCGGCGGCCATCCCGCCCTCGGACAGGTCGTGGGCCGACTGCAGCAGTCCTTCGCGGATCAGGGCCCGGCAGGTCTCCTGGATCTGCTTCTCCAGCTTCAGGTCTATCTCGGGCACCGGCCCGGCGTCCCGGCCGTGGATGAGGCTCAGGTACTCGCTGGCCCCCACGTGGTGGGCGTACGGCCCCAGCAGGTAGATCAGGTCTCCCTCCTGTTTGAACCCCTGGGAGCACCTGCGGCCGACATCCTCCAGCAGGCCCACCGCTCCCACGGTCGGAGTGGGGTAAACGGCCTGCCCCCTGGTCTCGTTGTAGAAGCTGACGTTGCCGCTGACCACCGGGGCCCCGAGTGCCCGGCAGGCCTCGCTCATGCCCAGCACCGCCTGCTTGAACTGCCAGAATATCTCGGGCTTTTCGGGGTTGCCGAAGTTCAGGCAGTCGGTGATGGCCAGCGGCTCCGCCCCGGTGCAGGACAGGTTGCGGGTGGCCTCCGCCACCGCCAGTGCCCCGCCCCGGTAGGGGTCGAGGTAGACGTAGCGGCTGTTGCAGTCGGTCTTCAGGGCTATCCCCTTGGGGGAGTGTTCCTTCAGGCGAAGCACGGCGGCGTCCCCGTCCCCAGGCACTATCACCGTGTTTATCCCCACCTGGTGGTCGTACTGCCGGTAGACCCACTCCTTGGAGGCCAGGTTGGGCGACGCCATTATCTTCAATAAGACCTCGTTGTAGTCCCCGGGTTCGGGAACCGAACGGGGGTCGAACTTCTTCAGCTCTTGGTAGTAGTCGGGTTCCTTCTCGTCGCGGTAGTAGACCGGGCACTCGTCGGTCAGCAGGCGGGCGGGCAGCTCCGCCACCACCCGGTCGCCTTCCTTGATGCGGTACAGTCCGTCGTCGGTGACCCGGCCGATCACGACCGCGTTCAGCCCCCAGCGCTCGAAGACCTCCTGGACCACGGCCTCGCAGCCCGCCTTCGGCACCACCAGCATCCGCTCCTGGGACTCCGACAGCATTATCTCGTAGGGGGTCATCGCGGTCTCCCGTAGCGGCACCTTGGTCACGTCGATCTCGATACCCGTCCCCGCGCGGCTGGCCATCTCGCTGGTGGAGCTGGTCAGCCCGGCTGCCCCGAGGTCCTGCATGCCCACCACGTAGCCCTTGTCGATGATCTCCAGGCAGGACTCTATCAGCAGCTTCTCCATGAAGGGGTCGCCCACCTGGACTGCGGGCCGGCGCTCCTCGGAGGTCTCGTTCAGCTCTTCGGAGGCGAAGGTGGCCCCGTGAATCCCGTCCCGGCCGGTGCGGGCCCCGACCACCATGACCGGGTTGCCCACCCCCGAAGCGGCCCCGAGGGCCAGCTTTTCCTGCTCGATGAGGCCGACGCACATAGCGTTGACCAGCGGGTTGCCTTCGAACGAGGGGTGGAAGAATACCTCTCCCGCCACGGTGGGCACCCCGATGCAGTTGCCGTAGAAGCCTATCCCCGAGACGACCCCGCCGAACAGGTAGCGGGCACGCTCGTCGTCCAGCCCGAACCGCAGCGAGTCGAGCAGGGCGATGGGACGCGCCCCCATGGTGAATATATCCCTGACTATCCCACCGACCCCGGTGGCCGCGCCCTGGAAGGGCTCGATCGCCGAAGGGTGGTTGTGGCTCTCGATCTTGAACACCAGCGCCAGGCCGTCCCCGATGTCGACGACCCCGGCGTTTTCCCCCGGTCCCTGCAGCACGCGGGGTCCCGAGGTGGGAAACAGCTTCAGCACCGGTCGGGAGTTCTTGTACCCGCAGTGCTCGGACCACATCACCGCGAACAGCCCTATCTCCAGGTAGTTCGGGTCACGGCCCAGGAGTTCCCGGATGCGCCCGTATTCCTCGTCGGTCAGTCCCATGTCCCTCCAGACGCCTGCTTTAATTGCTTCCGACAACCGCGCCGCCCCCTTTCCACCACTCGACCAGCGAGGCGAAGATCAGCCGGCCGTCGCTGCTGCCAAGGACCGACTCGGAACACCGCTCGGGGTGGGGCATCATGCCCAGGACGTTGCCCTCCCGGTTGACTATCCCCGCGATGTTGTTCACCGCTCCGTTGGGGTTGGCCTCCGCGGCGGCTTCCCCGCCCGGGGTGCAGTAGCGGAAGACCACCTGGCGGTTGGCCTCCAGCTCCGCCAGGCTATCGGGGTCGGCGTAGTAGTTGCCCTCGCCGTGGTTGATCGGCACGGTCAGCACCTGACGCTCCCGGCAGAGGTTCGAAAACGGGGTGTCGGACCGCTCCACCCGCAGCTGGGTGGGCTGACAGCGGAACTGCAGGACCTTGTTGCGCTGCATCGCGCCTGGCAGCAGCCCCGCCTCTAAAAGAATCTGGAACCCGTTGCATATCCCTATCACCAGCCCGCCGGACTTGGCGAACCGCTCTACCGCGTTCATGACCGGGGAGAAACGGGCGATCGCCCCGGTACGCAGGTAGTCGCCGTATGAGAACCCGCCCGGCAGGACCAGCCCGTCGAACCCATCGACCGACTCCTGCTGGTGCCAGATGTACTCGACGTTTTCGCCCAGAACCTTGTCGATCACGTAGTAACAGTCGGCTTCACAGTTTGAACCTGGGAACACCACTATCCCGAACTTCATACCGGCTCCTCGCCTTTCTATTTGATTCGCTCCATCTCGAAGCTGTAGTCCTCGATGACCGGGTTGGCCAGCAGCTTCTGGCACATCTCGTTTACCTGGGCCTCGACCTGTCCCTCGTCTTCCCCCTGGATCATGATCTCCATGTACTTGCCGATCCGCACCGACTCGACCGAGCCGTAGCGCATGGAACGTAACGCGTTCTCCACCGCCTGCCCCTGCGGATCGAGGATGCCCTTCTTCGGCGTAACCCGAACCTTGACCTTGAACATTCGGTCAGCTCCCTCCAAGTATTTAATGCTCGCGCTTTATCTATCCAAGCCCCACCCGCTGAAAGATGTGGTCCACGTACTTGGTGTGGTATTCGTAGTTGAAGAGGGACTTCACCTCTTCGGGGGTCAGCACCCCCATGATGTCGGCGTCCCGGAGCACCAGGTCGATGAACTCCTCCTTGGTCCGCCAGGCCTCGAGGGCGTTTCTCTGGGTCCACTGGTAGGCGGTCTCCCGCATTACCCCCCGGTCCACCATGGACAGCATCAGCCGCTGGGAGAATATCAGGCCCAGGGTGCGGTTGAGGTTGTCCAGCATGTTTTCGGGGTAGACCTGGAGGTTTTCCATGATGTCGGTGAACCGGGCCAGGATGTAGTCCAGGAGGATGGTGCTGTCGGGGATGATCACCCGCTCGCTCGACGAGTGGGTCAGGTCGCGCTCATGCCAGAGGGAGACGTTTTCCAAGGCCACCAGGGCGTTCCCCCTTATCACCCGGGACAGCCCGACCACCCGCTCGGCGTTGATCGGGTTGCGCTTGTGGGGCATGGCGGACGAGCCCTTCTGCCCCTTGGCGAAGGCCTCCTCCACCTCCAGCAGCTCGGTCCGCTGCAGGTTCCTGACCTCGGTGGCGAACTTCTCCAGCGAGCTGGCCACCAGGCACAGGGTGGTCAGGTACTCGGCGTGCCGGTCGCGCTGGATGATCTGGGTGGAGACCGGCGCGGGCGAAAGCCCCAGCTTCTCGCAGACGTACTCCTCGACCCGGGGGTCGATGTTGGCGAAGGTGCCGACCGCCCCCGATATCTTGCCGACGCTGATAACCTGTTCGGCCCGCTTCATCCGCTCGATGCTCCTCTCGGTCTCGGCGTACCAGAGCGCCATCTTCAGTCCGAAGGTGACGGGCTCGGCGTGCACCCCGTGGGTGCGGCCCATCATCAGGGTGTACTTGTACTCCCTGGCCTTTGTGGCCAGAACCTGCTTCAGCCTTTCCAGCCCCTGGATCAAAAGCCCGGCGGCCTGCTTCATCTGCAGCGCCAGCCCGGTGTCCAGGACGTCGGACGAGGTCAGACCCAGGTGGATGTACTTGGACGCCTCTCCCACGAACTCCGCCACGCAGGTGGTGAAGGCCAGGACGTCGTGGCGGGTCACCGCCTCGATCTCGTCTATCCGCTGTACGTCGAAACGGGCCCTGCCCTTTATCTCCTCCACCGCCTCGGCGGGTATCTTGCCCAGCGCGGCCCAGGCCTCGCAGGCCAGGACCTCTATATCCAGCCAGTTCTGAAAGCGGTTTTCCGCTTCCCAGATTCTACCCATCTCGGGTCGGGTGTAGCGTTCGATCATTGCTTCTTCATTCCCTCCAGATAGCCTTTGATCCCGATTTCGGCCAGCCTGGCCGCCTTGGCGTTCACCTCGTCGGCCTGCCTCCGCTTCATCTCTTTCAGCCCCTGAGCCACCCGGGCGTCCCTCAGGGCGACGATCTGGGCGGCGAGGATGGCGGCGTTCTTCGCTCCGTTGATGCTGACCACCCCCACTGGTACCCCCGAGGGCATCTGTACCATGGAGAGCAGCGAGTCCAGCCCTCCCATGGTGGAGGTCCTGATCGGCACCCCCAGCACCGGCAGGGTCGTCCAGGCCGCGGCCACACCGGCCAGGTGAGCCGCTCCCCCCGCCGCGGCGATGATGACCCGAAGCCCCCGGTCCTCCGCCTGGGCCGCGTACTCCTCGGCCTGGACGGGTGTGCGGTGCGCGGACACGATCGACACCTCGAAGGGGACCCCGAGCCGCTCCAGGGTCTGGGCGGCCTCGGACATGACCTCCAGGTCGGAGTCGCTGCCCATGATAATCCCTACCAACGGTTGCTCCATTGCCTCCTCCTTGTTTCTCTGAATCAATACTAAACTCGCCTTCCGCCGCCCTGGTCCATGGCAGAAGCCCAAGCTGAACTCGATGCGGTTTGGGGTGCCCAGGTTATCCTTTCCGGCGGCGAAAGAGGACTTGGCTAATACCAAGCGTCTGGCGACGGTGATCAATCCTGGCTGTGCCCGATAAGGTTCGGGTTCTGTGGCTTTCAGTATCTTCCGATATTAATAAAACCCAGCGGGGCAGATCCGTCAATTATTCAACGGGAATCCACCCGTCCGGGCCTTTAGAACCGCAGTGTTAAGCCGGTTCGCTTACTTTATCGTAGCAAAGTGTCCCCAGGCTGTCAAGGTTTGTGGACGAGAAGTTGCAATTATCGACAGCCCGCCCCTCACCTGACGAAGTGCGGCATCTCGAAGGGTATCTCCAGCGATATCTCGACCAGCCCCATATACCTGCCTTCCTGGTACCAGGGCCCCTGGTAGACCAGCTTCTTCACCCCGTCCTTTTCGGTGGTGTAGCAGCTGCTCCGCTCTCCCTCGAGCATCTCCCGGAGCATCCCGCGCGCGGGCTCGGGGTGGCAGTCCAGCAGGTTCTTGCCCAGCAGCTCTTTCCCCCCGTACTTGACGAACTGCTGGATCGAGCGGTCGTTCATCTCCAGTATCCTGCCCCGGGTGTCGCAGACGGTGACCTCGGCGGGGAATCCCTTTACCCATGCTCCGTCAGACATCTGACCCCTCCATTGCTGTTTGATCTACAAGGCCATGGTGATCTGGGCGTTCTCATCCAGGTGCCGGGCGTCTTCGACCGGGTTCCAGCGCTCCGCCCGCTGCAGCGCGCCCCGGGCCTGGGCGTAGAGCTGTTTGTGGTACTGTTTCGACCGGGGGTTGTTTGACACGGTGATGATGCCCGCCTTGCCGAAGCTGATGTGGATCATCCCGTCCTTGGCCAGCCAGACCCCCAACGTCAGGTAGACCGTCTTTCTGCCCCTGGACACGCTTACATCCCCGGGATGAACCTGATTCTTCGAACCCGTCATTCGAAATCCCCTCCCCCTGATTTAGAGAAATCCGGCGCCTCCCGGTGCGGCGTATCCGCGAATCCCCTTGTTTTTGCAGATCCGGGGCAGTCTTTTGGAGGATATCGCGACTGTATGTAGAAGGTTTTATCCGATAATAGAAGAGGGAGCGCCGATGAAGCCCAGGTCGGTGTTTATGGATCGGTTTTTTAATATTGTAACACAATAACCCGGTTTTTTAGGGAGTCGGGAACCAGTTTTTGGGAGGAGGAACCGCTGATGGATAAACAGCCCAGCTCGCGCAGCTGTTTCGTGTGCGGGAGGGAGAACGATAACGGGCTGCACCTGGAGTGGTACAACGACGACGAGTCGCAGCGGGTGGTCGGGACCGTAACGGTCCCCGCTAAATTCAACGGCTACCCGGGCGTGGTCCATGGTGGGATAGTGGCGGCTATACTGGACGAGACCGCGGGCCGGGCGATCATGCTGAACCGAGAATTCGACAACCTGATGGTCACCATCAAGCTGGAGGTGACCTACCGGCGGCCGACCCCCTGCGGGGTGCCCCTGACTGTGACGGGGTGGGTGGACCGGCGGTCCGGGTCCCGGGCACAGGTGGCCGGGGAGATCCGCCTGCCCGACGGCAGCTTGACCGCCACCGCCAAGGCGCACATCATGAAGCCTCCCCCGGAGTTCCTCGGGGAATGGGAGAAGGAAAAACCCTTCTGGCGGGTGTACGATGATTAACGGCCGGTAACCCGGCCCAGAAGCCTCTCGGCCGTGTTTACCGCCCACTCCAGGTCCTTGAGGGCGTCCTCCAGGGCCTGGTCGCAGATCCCTCGGTCCTCGATCCTCTGCCGCTGCGCCGCCAGCATCTCCTGTACGGCCGCTTTGCACTCCTGGAACTTGGCCCGGTCAAAGTCCTTTTCCAAGTCGATCCCCCCGATTATATGGATTCAACCCACTGAAGCGGAAGAAAAGCGCGACCCGGCCGGTCGCGCTCTCTGCATCGGTGAAGTATTCTGCTCGGCCCCGGTTAGTCCATTTTGCTAATCCTGAACTTGTGGTCCTCCCCGCTGTTGTCCACCGTGAAGTAGACCTTGCGGTAGTATTTTATCCCCACCTTGTCGGTGATGGTGACGTCGTAGACCAGGAGGTAGCTGTCCACATTGTTTTCGTGAGACTCGGTCCTCACCGCGAGGTGCTTGTAGTCTTTTATCTCGTTGAACTCTAAAACATTATAGAAGTCAGTTATATTCGGTACTTTGTACTCATCCGTTTTCTGTCCCTTGTTGATGGCCTTCAGGTAGTTGTTGACCACCCTCTTGGCCTTAACCTCGGGGTTCAAAAAGTTGTACCAGACGAAGAGGCTGAGCAGCGCCACCACCACGACGCCCACTACCGATTTCAGGAATAACATCTTGGCCCGGTTTCTCTTCATCATGCTGTCCTGTGCGCTTGACATCAAGTCCCCTCCTCGAGTATCGGACATCTTTTATCCATGTCCTGGGAAAAACCACTATTAAGATTTTATCACAAATCTCGGAGAATAACCGGGAAAAAAGCGTCGGTATAGAAAACTTGGCTTTCGCCAAGTTCGGCACTTAACCGATGGATTATATAACTCATAAAAAATAAACCTGTTATTATTAGGTTAAGTGCCGAGTGCAGGCGAGGGCTTGGATGAATGTGCTACAATTAGTGCAGATGCAATCGCTGCCGGCCGCGGCAAAAACCTACTATATTCCTGGAATGCGAGGGATGATCGTGGGCTCGGATAAGGATAAGGATATGGACAAACCGGCGGTTTCTAACGACAAAACCAGGATAGTCCTGACCGCGATCCTGTTAATGATGGTCATCGTCAATCTCAGGTTTTTTACGATATGTATTTTATCGCCCGGGCGGGGCACATGAACGCATTGTTCCTGCTGCCGTATTATGCCGCTGTTCTATTGATACCATATCTGTTGAGCTGTGTGTTCCTCTCCCGGACCAGGCTTAACCGAAGGTATATCAAACTGGCGGCGGCTGATGTGGCCTTCACACTGCCGGTCGCGTACTTCCTGTTCTCTCCTTTCTAACTCCCCGGTAACGTCGGCTAAATAGAAAGAAGCAAGGACACCTAATCACCGCGTCCCTGCTTCATCGGGAACGGCCGCACACGGTCCGCCGTCCCCGCGTCTTCTTCTACCATATCTGTCTTTTGTCCGCTTCGTACCTCAGCCGGTCGCGGAAGTCGGGGTGGGCGATACTGATCAGCGCCGCAACCCTTTCCCTGATGGATCTTCCGCGTAGATTCGCCACCCCGTATTCAGTGACTATATAGTGGATATCGGTCCGGGTAGATGTAACAACCGTTCCCGCTTCAAAATAGGGCACTATCCTGGATATCGTATCGTTTTTAGTGGTGGAATGAAAAGCCAGGATGGATTTTCCCCCTCGCGACGCCGCGGTTCCCGCCAGCCACTCTTTATGGCCCCCGGTCCCGCTGAACTGACGGGGCCCGATAGATTCGGCATTACACTGTCCAGTCAGGTCCAGTTCATTGGCGGTGTTGACGGAAATCATCTGGTAGTTTTTGGCGATGACCGCCGGATCATTCACGATGCTGCCGCGAATAAACTCAACCGCCGGGTTGTCGTCTATGAAATCGAATAAGCGCTGGCTGCCTACCGCCCAGGAGGTGGCGATTTTGTCTTTCCAGATCGTCTTTTTGCGGTTGGTAACCGCTCCGGCTTCGTACAGGTCCAGAATCGAATCGTTTATCATCCCGGAGTGAACCCCCAGATCGCGTTTGTCTTTCAGGCACTGGGCAACCGCTCCCGGTATGCTCCCAAATCCGAGTTGGATGGTCGAACCGTCTTCAACCAGGTCAGCTACATATTCTCCGATTAGCTTATCCTTTTCACCGAAGGCGGCTGGTTCGACGGTGGGAATCGGCCGGTCGCTTTCGATCAAAAAATCCACCTGGGAGATATGGACATGGGTGTCGCCTAAAGTACGCGGACAGTTGGGGTTGACCTCCAGGATCACCCAGTCCGCCTGTTCGAGGAGGTCTTTCTCGGACATGATGCACAGGGATAAGGAAAGGTATCCGTTTTTATCCATGGGTGAAGCGCATCCCGCGTAAATATACGGTCGGCGCTCGCTGATCAGGAAATGGGCGATATCGTGAACCTGCAGCGGCAGGTATGATACAGTACCGCTCGCGTGAGCCGCGCGGCAGGCATCGGTATACATCCAGGACTCATTCTGGAAGTGGCCGAACATGCTCGGGTCGGTAAAAAACCTATAAGCCCCTCCCATCACCCCGGTTATCACCGAGACATCGGCCACCTGTTCTCTGATCTGGTGCAGATTGCTTAAAAAAGCCGCCGGTTCGCATCCTGCGGCCGCGCACACTATGGTATCCCGACTCTTGATCTTGCGCACGGCTTCTTCTACGAGCATCACCTTGCTGCGGTACAGATCCGCATATGGCATGACAGTCACTCCAATACTTGGTAAACGGTATGTTCTATCGGGTATCATTATAAAACAAAATTGACGGATCAGGCCTAATTAAATAAAAAAAATGAGGCCGGCGAACTATCCACATGCCTCGGTTCAATAATATACTACAGCTTTTGAGCAGTGTTTAAAGATATTGCTTCTAACTAAATAGACCTCATTATTCGATGCGAATGATATGGGAAGCGAGCCAGGGGGTGATCTATGTGCCGAAATAGGAGAAGTGCATGTAGTCCTTTTTCGTTCTCCAGTCCGTGCCGCCCCATCCCCATCCATGCGCGCGGAAGGCCTTGACGACGTCGCCCTTCAGCGGGATCGAGTAAGGGTTCTCGCCGGGTTTCCAGAAAGAGCCGACGCCCTTGCGTCCGTTGTTATAAATTTCATAGTTCTCGTTCGCGTTGATGTCCACGGCCGTACCCTTACCATGCTCGCCGCCTGCACCCGCGCGGTATCCTCCGATGTCGTGGATCGGGAATTTCTCGGGTCCGTTGTATATCTCGTCGAAAATCGCGACAACGTCGTCCGCGACCCAACTATGGATCGTCAGGCTCATCGTCCTGGTCACTTTCTTGCCGCTGGAATCGAGATCCCAGACCTTGACCGTTATCGTTTTCATGTATTTGGCCGCCTCGGCGGAGTTCTTGAAATCAAAGTAGTAATCGGCTTTGCTGTAGAGGGTGATATTGAGCCGCGTGTACGGCGAGATGACATTGTCGTTCTCGTCGACAGCAGCAATCGAGACAGCCATCTGTCCCGCGTTCAGGGTCTTGTTTTTAAGCGGCTTTATCTCGATTGCCGCGCGGTCCGTGTATAGGGTTTGGGTCTGCGTCTCCCCCGGGTAGTCGACTTTTACGAGATACCGCTCGACGCCGCTCATCTTCCGCCACTGTAATTTCACGCCGTCGTCGACGCATATCCTCGGGGTGCTGCCCTGCGGCGACAGCATCACCGGCGCGGAAAGATCGCTCTGAAGCACTGGCGCTGTTTTTAGATCCCGTTTTGCCCCGAAGTTCTCGTAAACCCGCTTGGCGAGTATAACCCCCTGCTCATACGTGCACTGGTCTTTCGGGAGGAACTTGCCGTCGCTTCCCATTATTATCCCGTTTTGCACCATATAGGCGGCGGAGTCTTTCGCCCAATCGCTGATCTTATCGCGGTCGGAGAACTCCGCGAGCGAATCCGCGGCGCTTCTCATGTCCACCTTCTCGTCCGGGTAACAATAGACGATCGCCTGGTAGAGCATCCTGGCAATCTGCTCGCGGCTGAACTGCTCGTCGCGGCCGGGAATGACCGACCCGTCGGTCTTGACACCCGTGCCGCTGATAATCCCCGCTTCATAGGCCCGGTAGTAATAACCCGGCGTGTCCTGGTCGGAAAAACGCACGTCAGCGGCGCGGATAGTCTTGCCGAGCATCTTTTCGCTCATATTGACAACGACCTGGCAGAACTCGTCTTTCGTTATACCGGCCGTGTACGATTCGGGACTGCCGAGCCCCGAGCCGGGCGTACCCCGGCCGTTCCGGTCGCCGCTCCGCGAACCGCCCCGGCTGACGCTGACCCGGCTGCCCGAGCCGGGGTTACCGGGGGAGGAGTCCGAACGCGCGTCCAGAAGACCCCACTGCCGGGCAAGCTCCAGCTCGTCCTCCGCCCAAGCGGAAGGCAGCAGGCAGGCCGACGCCGGCATGGGAACGGCGGTTATTATTATACACACTGCAAGCGCAAAGGCGATCAAACCGCTTTTTTTCACGTTGTTTTACCCTCCCAGGCTCTCACATCTCGAAATTATAGCAAAAGTTGTCACTTTTTACAATGACGACCGGCACGGACCATGACGCATTTCCGGGGGTTTTTTAATAAAACGACATTTTTTACTACGATCAGAGGTTCATATTTTGAGGGGTCGTCTGGAGGGATTGATCTAAGAGCAGGTTTGAAAAGAGAGGTGGGCGGGGGTGAAGAAGTTGACGGTGGGAGCCGTCCCTGTAAGACGTCCAGTATTATAATCCGAGTTTTCAGAAACTAAGCTGATATAGGTTGGGGCCGGGTTCTTATCATAAGTACCCGACCCCTTTTACCGTTAAAACAATATTTATTACTTGCAGGCATCATCATGACCACTGGCGCGAAGCAGATCAGCAACATCAACAGGAAGGTTCTCGTCGATTTTAAACTTCATTTGCTTCCTCCCTATATAGCTAAATAACGCTCCTTAGCTAGCAACGCAGCATACGCGAGAGCTGCGTCAACATCCAAGGGTTCTAAGGAAGGATAGCTTTTTAAAATATCCTCTCGGTCCATGCCGGCAGCCAGGTTGTCTAATATTACCGAAACCATTATGCGTGTCCCTACAATACAGGCCTTTCCATGACAGACCTCGGGATCTACACTTATGCGATCTAAGATATTCATTAGTATACCTCCATTATGAAGGTTATTCTGGCACATCAAAAATATCATGTCTCTAATATAGAGTCAAGAAGAAGAAATGCGCATTAAGTCACTTCACGCATTTAAAAAAATATCCCGGTAATTAATTCGGATGTATTACACTATAACTTATTTAGATAATAAAAATAGAATCCGATAAGGTGATGTCTAAAAAGAGGGAAGCGCGGAGTTCAAAACCGGCAATCGTGCTAGAATCCACCGGCCATACTCCAAGCGCCTCGTCCACTTTTTACCCGCGCTTCATATATTTTGTGACTTCTTATATTCTACACCTTCTTTAAATACATTCCCCACCGCCTGACCTAAATCATAATAACTGGTACCCATCATAATCATCGGATTGATTTTTAGTGGGTCAGGCTTGTCGTCTGTCAAGCATTGCTTATTCAGGTATGTAGAAACTATCTCCCCAAAGAACACTTCAAAGCCGCAAATAGGAATGCTTTGAATGATCTTACAGAGAAAATTCAACGGACATTCGTTAATCATGGGAGCCTTTCCAAGTTCATCATAAAACGGGGTAAACACAATTGACTTGTCTGTTGTTTTTCCCGATACTATACCGCAATAATCTGTCACCTGAACCATATCCGCCGAGGGTACATTGATACTAAAATATCCATTTTCCTTAACCCCAATAGTTGTATAATGAGTGCTTTTTAATGAGACGTAAAACACTGGTTCCAGGCACACCACACCAAATGCTCCAACGGTGGCATAGTTAGGCTTGCCGTTCACATCGGCTCCGACAAGAACAGTTGGAGCAGGACTTACCATAGGATAATTCTTTATTTTTATTTTTTCCACTTTAAGACCTCCCAAATTTTAATTAGCTTGGAAGCCAGCATTAAAAATATAATCGAAATCCCAATAAAAGAATAGACTTTTTCTTTTTTGTGAAATGAGTTTATTGTTGTAGTATGCCCTAAAGCCTATATGCCATATCATTGGAAAATCGGTTTTTCTATAAATATCTTAATGCGGGTTTGCCAGCATTTTACCGTGACAGATCTGACCCTCTGCCCCCGCAGGGCTCACCCACTATTTGGGGTCGATTGAATGCTGGTGCAACGTAGTTTCCAGCGGAGTGCGGTGAATTAGGGCTGAAGCTGGGGACGGAAACAGAACGAAGCCTAGACCTTAGGGTACCGCTAAAATACCTGGGGCGTGTCCTGCACCTTCGTACAGCCGCTGAACATTAAGACCACGCGACAACGGCTAACTTTCGTAGGGGAACTGAGCGATCGTCGGAGTACAGAATCGGGGCGAGCGGACACGGATGTCAGCGAGCCATTCACCCGGAAAGCGATTGAATAATGCTTCAATCGCTTTCCGTTAGCACAGGAGGTGCGTTTGAAAGGGTTCCCCGATTCTGTACGGAGCAGCTTGTAGTTCCCCTAGAAGAAGGGGCCTTTCGCGTGGGATTATTGTGAGGGTAAGAGCTGTTTGAAACCTTACATGCGCCGCTGGGGTGCCAAGGGACCTGTCCCTTCGACAGTCTTAATACTTGTTGTTAAAAAGGAAAAATATACTTTTTTGTAGAACTATTACATTATATAAATGGGAATTTCATATGAAAGGATGGCCATTATAAAAAAGCAACTCGAAAAAATTAAGCTTTTCAGTAACTTCTATATAGAAGCACACCCTAGATTAAGTAAAGTACTTTTCGATTATATGGGTATCGTTTATGTCGCTTTGATTATAGCTGCTATTTTGTTTTATTTTATTGGATTCGAATTAATTTCTGTCACTGCATCAATGGTATGTTATACACTTTATTTTATTGTTGCGGCCTTGGGGATTTTATCCCTTACGAAGGGTCGATTTAAAGTAATTAATATCGTTATTTTTATTCTATTACCAGTTCTTTATTTAATATTAGTATTTATATATCCTTTACTTGTAGTGCCCTCAATTTTTGTAATTATATTTTCTTTGAAAAAAAGGATAATTGCTTTGTATTATGCTATTGTTTCATCAATAGTTTTGGCTGGTCTTATTTTTCTTTTGCCTATTATACTTATTGGTAGTATTGGGGAAATTACAAAAATTAGTGAGATTCCCTCACCAAACGGTCAATACGTAATGGTTGAAATAGAATCCGATGAAGGGGCTCTTGGTGGAAGCGTTACGGTCAAGTTAGATAGGGTTATCATCAGCGGAATATTAATAAAACACGAGAAAATCCTTCATACATATAAATGGAGTTTTAGACCCTCAATGAAATGGATTGATAATGAAAACGTCGAATTGGATGGAAAACAATATAATATTTTCTCCTGACCACATTCAATTTGTAATCCAATGGCGAAATAATAAAGGTTAAGATTCTGTAGTAAGAAATCTTAACCCTCAATTAATCCTGCCGACCTACTCCCACTCAATCGTCCCCGGGGGTTTGCTGGTGACGTCGTAGACGACGCGGTTGACCCCCTGGACCTCGTTGACTATCCGGTTGGAGATGCGCTCCAGCAGGTCGTAGGGGAGGCGCGCCCAGTCGGCGGTCATGGCGTCGTCGGAGGTGACCGCCCTTATGACTATGGGGTAGGCGTAGGTCCGCCCGTCGCCCATGACACCTACACTCCGAACGGAGGGGAGCACGGCGAAGGACTGCCATATCTCGCGGTAGAGACCCGCCTGCTTTATCTCCTCGATCAGTATGGCGTCGGCCTCGCGGAGTATGTCCAGCTTCTCCTCGGTGACGTCGCCGATGATGCGGATGGCGAGTCCCGGCCCGGGGAAGGGCTGGCGCCAGACTATCTCCTCGGGCAGCCCCAACTCCTCGCCCACCTGGCGGACCTCGTCCTTGAACAGCCACTTCAGGGGCTCCAGCAGGGTGAACTGCATGTCCTCGGGGAGACCGCCGACGTTGTGATGGGTCTTGATGGTGGCGGCGGTGCTGGTGCCGCTCTCGATGATATCGGGGTAGAGGGTGCCCTGGACCAGGTGCTTGATGTCACCCAACTGCCGGGCTTCGGCCTCGAAAACCCGGATGAACTCGTTGCCGATGATCTTCCGCTTCTGCTCGGGGTCGGTGACCCCTTCGAGCTTCTGGAGGAAGCGCCTGACCTCGTCGGCGTATACCAGCCGCATGTTGAACTGCTCGGCGAAGGTGCGCTGGACCTGCTCGGCCTCGCCCTTGCGCAGCAGGCCGTGGTTGACGAAGACGCAGGTGAGCTGGTCGCCGATGGCCCGGTGCACCAGGACGGCCGCGACCGAGGAGTCGACCCCGCCGCTCAGGGCGCACAGCACCTGCTCGTCCCCCACCTGCTGCCGTATCTCTTCGATCATGCCGCTGACGAAGGACTCGATGCTCCAGTCCCCGCGGCAGCCGCAGACCTCGAAGGCGAAGTTCCTGAGCAGTTCCTGGCCGCGCGGGGTGTGCCGGACCTCGGGGTGGAACTGGACCCCGTAGAGCTTCCTGATCGGGTCGGCCATGGCAGCGACCGGGGCGGAGGCGGTGCCGGCGGTGACGGTGAAGCCGGGCGGCGGCGCGATGACCTTGTCGCCGTGGCTCATCCAGCAGGTGAGCGGGGATTCGAGCTTTGCCAGGAGCCGGTCCGAGGCGTCCCCCAGCTCCAGCTCGGTCTTGCCGTATTCGCGGTGCTCGGATGGCCTGACCTCTCCCCCGAGCTGGTGGGCCATCAGCTGCATCCCGTAGCAGATGCCGAGTATCGGGATGCCGGCCTGGTACAGGGCGGGGTCGATGGTCGGGGCGTTTTGGTCGTAGACGCTGTTTGGCCCGCCGGAGAATATGATCCCCCGGGGGTTTTTGGCGAGTATCTCCGCCAGCGGCGTGTGGAAGGGTATCATCTCGCTGAATACGTTTAATTCCCTGATTCTGCGGGCTATCAGCTGGTTGTACTGTCCTCCGAAGTCGAGGACCAATATCTCTTCCCTGGCCGTCAATTCGCTCCCCCTAACTCTCTATAAATTTAAGAATATCTCTATTGATCCATCTAATAAATTTCTGACGTCCGACTACCGTTTAATGTACTCCTCCGGAGCCAGCACCGCGATGTAGGGCAGGGAGCGGTACTTCTCGGCGAAGTCCAGTCCGTAGCCGACCGCGAACTCGTCGGGTATCTTGTACCCGAGGTAGTCCACCTTGATCGGCGCCTGGCGGCGGCTCGGCTTGTCCAGGAAGGCGCATATCTTCAGGCTGGCGGGGTGGCGGGAAAGCAGGTTCTGCGAGATGTAGTTGAGGGTGAGGCCGGTGTCGACGATGTCTTCCACGACCAGCACGTGGGCGTTTTCGATGCTCTTCTCCAGGTCCTTGACTATGCGCACCACTCCGGAGGAATAGGTGGACGAGCCGTAGCTGGCGACGTCGATGAAGTCTACGGTCAGGGGCAGCTTGATCTCCCGGATCAGGTCAGCCATGAAGATAAAAGCCCCGGTCAGGATACCCACCACGATGATCTCTTTTCCCTGATAGTCTTCGGTGATCTCCGCGGCCAGTTCTTTGACCCGGTTCTGGATGGCCTCTTCGGTAAACAGCACCTTGCCTATGCCTTTCAGCATTCGGTTCCCCTCCATTCCTTTTCCCCTGTGTAATCTATATTGTAACCTCGAAAGTCCGCAGAAACAACTCGGTTCGTGACCGAATAACCGGGTTTTTGCCCCGGTAGCGGAAGTTTTAGAAGATTTTTCTGCACCCGGGGCCTCCCCGGGTGGGATACTCCGTCGCGGAAGGGGGAAAAAGACGTGAAGACTCCATCGAGGGGTTCAGCAGCCGCTAGAACCGTTTGGCTGGCTGCCGACGATGCGTCCCTGTTCGATGTGGATGATGGTGTCGGCCAGGAAGCTCGCCTCGGACTGGCGGTGGGTGACGAAGACGGTGGTGGTGCGGGTCGCCCGCAGGATGGCCGAAAGCTCCTCCAGCATCTTCTCCCGGGTGTCCCGATCCAACGCGGAAAAGGGCTCGTCCAGGAACAGTATCTCGGGTTCGAGCACCAGGGCCCGGGCCAGGCTGACCCGCTGGGCCTCGCCGCCTGAAAGGTTCCTGACCGAGCGCCGGGCAAGGTGTTCTATCTTTAAGCGGTCCATCCACTCTGATACCCGGGTCTTCTGTTCGGCCGGGGGCACCCGGCGGATCTTCAGCCCGGTGGCCACGTTTTCCCGGACGGTGGTATCGAGCAGCAGGGGCTCCTGAAACACCATGGCGGTGCGGCGCCGCCAGCGTACCAGGTCCATCCTGGCCAGGTCCTCGCCCCGGTACCTGACGGTCCCGGAGGTGGGCGGGATCAGTGAGGCCAAAACCAGCAGGAGGCTGGTCTTGCCCGCCCCGTTGGGCCCCATGACCCCCATCACCTGCCCCTCGGACAGGGCGAGTCGGTCGACCTCCAGTATGGTCTGGGAGCCGGCGTCCAGCCGGAGTTTGTCTACTTCCATCAACGGGTTGTTCACTGCGGCCTCCTTTTCTGTTGGGCGCTGGTGAGCACCGCCATAAATCCATAGGCCAGCAGCAGGAGTATTATGCTCAGGCCTATGGCGAAGTCGAAAGCGCCCTTGCCTACCTCGGAGGCGATGGCGGTGGTGAGCACCTGGCTGTAGCCCTTGATGTTTCCGCCCACCATCATGGAGGCTCCGACCTCGGAGATGACCCCGCCGAACCCGGCCATGACCGCGGCCAGAAGCCCCAGCCGGGCCTCCCGCATCAGGTATAGGAGGGTCTGCCAGCGGGTCGCTCCCAGGGACATGATCTGCAGCCGCAGCTTGGGGTTCAGCTGCTGAAAACCGGCCAGGGAGAAGCTGATGACGATGGGGCAGGCGATGACCGCCTGGGCAACCACGATCGCCGTGGGGGTGTACATCAGTCCCAGGAACCCGAAGGGGCCGTTCCTCCAGAGAAAGATGCTGACCCACAGCCCAACCACCACCGGCGGCAGGCCCATCCCGAGATTGGACAGGCTGACCAGGAAGCTGCGCCCGGGAAACCGGGCGAGGGCCAGGACCGCCCCCAGCGGGATCCCGATGAGCACGCTTATCAGGGTGGCCATGCCCGATACCTTGATCGACATCCAGGCTATCTGCAGCATCTCCGGGTCGAGACGCCGCAGCAGCCTAAAGGCCTCTACCAGTCCATCCCAGATCAGGTCCAAGTCCTTCCCCCCTGTTTATAATAAGTTGGTTTACCGGCGACATTATTATTAAATAAAAAACGGCCGGAGCATCGCCGGCCTCTTTAGCCAGTGTCTGAAGCTCTCCTTTCCAAAACGGGAGGCACAGCCGTTTCCCGCTACGCCCATCGTCGAAACACCATACCCGAGGGCTACAGGTGGTTTCGCTCGGAGGTTTTTTTGACACTATTAAACCTTTTTCTATTTTACTATAAAGTTTTTTGTCTTGGCTACGGTTTATTTGGGCGGGCTCAAAGATATCGGCTGGTCGAAGTCGTAAAACTCCATGGTGATCTTCAGGTTGGTGGTGGCGCTGTTCTTGCTTTTCGCCTCCAACACGGCCCGGCGCACGACCTCGTCGCCGCGGTCGATCCACAGCTGGTAGCTGAACCCCTGCCACAATACCTCCAGCAGCTGGTTGTCCAGGTCGGGCCGGCAGTTTACCACCCAGCAGTCGCGGCCTTTTACCTTCTCCCTCCCCGCGTATTCCGCCTCGACGACCGACTTGAAGTTCAGGTTGGAGAGGGGGTTTACCTCCATCATGAGGATCGACTGCTCGTTCAGGTTGTAGCCCTCGACAGTAAACCACTTGTTGGTGAAGGGATCGCGGTTGTAGGCGGTGCTGCCGATCTGGTACATCTCGATCGGGGTGTTGATGATCTTCCCTATCAGGTGGACGTCCGGGCCTGACTTTTCGCCGGTGATGTCGCTCCAGGTCTGGATCCGGCCGTCGACCTCCAGGGTGGCTACCAGGGTGTAGCGGTAGCTGGCCTTGTCTATCGTTCCCCGGATCGACTTCTCCACCAGTTCCCCGGCCGGGAACATGCTGGCGGGCTGGAACCGCCAGAAGTAAAGGCCTATCCCCACGGCGGCCGCTGCCAGCACCAGCGCCAGCAGCAGCCACTTTTTAGGCAGTTTGATGATTATCGCTCTCACCCGGCTTCCCTCCCTCGTATAAGCTAAAACAAGCTAAAACATTGTATTAGCCGGGAGAGCCGGATATGCCTCGAATAATCAGGGCCAGCGAGGATAGCGCGAAGAAAACTTGGCTATCGCCAAGCCTCTGGCGAAGGTGGTAGCCTTAGTTACACTTGCTCGCATCGGAAAGTTCCCTAATATACTTTCCGATAGCGCAATAAAAACGCCTCCCGCGGGGGGAGGCGCAAGCTATAAGGCCGCTTGGTATCGGTATTATCCGAGCATGGTCAGCACCGGGTGCACCACCAGCTCGCCGGGGAAGACGTCTACCTGTTCGATCTTCAGGAAGTCGAAGACCTTGACGTTCTTGATGCGGGAGCCGAATATGCTCCCCAGGTAGAACGATTCGTTCAGGTTGATTCTGATCCTGGTGGAGATTACATCGAGGAAGTTCAGGTTGGAGACGATCTTGCCCACCTCGATGCGGGAATTGGTGATGCTCTGCAGGACCAAGACCAGGATGCCGACCAGTACCTGTCCCACGACGGAGTTGGTGACTACATCGCGCGGCTCCAGGAGTTCGAACTCGAATACCCGGTCGTGCTGGTCGAACTGGAAGCTCTTCAGCTTCACCGAGGTGACCACCGGGGTGGCCGATTGGCCCTTGAGAAGGCTTACCTTCAGGGCGAAGTCGATCTCGTCCTGCTTGAGGGTTATCTCGACGTCTTCGAGCCGGTCCGCTCCCTTGAAGTTTTCTTTGATGAAGCTGTTGATTTCTTCCTCACTGATGGCCAGCTGGTTATTCTTCACGTGAGCCATGAAACCGGTCTCGGTAAGGGTCTTCATGAAGTCCTGGAACTTCTTGGAGGTCAGCTTCTTGGCGGCATCCCCGGCCCGCTGCGGAATCTTGACCTCGGGGTAAAGCAGCCTGAGGGCTTTCAGGCTCTCCTGCAGCTGGTTCTCGTGGTCCTCCTGGTCGAGTATAAACTTTTCGAACATGAGCTTAATTCCTGGCGCGGTGGCGTCTTGAGCGAGCTTGCTGTATTTCTCTTTTAAAGCTCGTTCGTCCTCAATCGCTAGTTGAATCACCTGGATTATCCCTTGCACTATCCTTTCCACCTCCATGACGCCTTATTTTTTTGTTTTCTTTCTATTGGAATAGTTCGCCACAATTGGTTAAATTCCTTCTATAGGGTTGGACAATGCGTCCAAATATAATTCTATCCGCGCCTATTTTTGGTTTTTTCGGTTCAGTCCGGCAGGACCCGGCTGATGCTGATTTTCATGTTGTCCCGCAGGTCTACCATCTGGTCTTCGGTCCATATCACCGGGCGGTGCGGGTTCTGCTGGTCGACCTGGATCACCTTGCCGATGGCGCCGCTGCTCAGTTCGACCTTCATCCCGACAAAGTGGTCGACTATCCGGCGGACGAAGGTCAGCGAGAGCGCTGGATCGAGCTTCTCGACATAGGACTCGCTCATTATCTCTTCCACCGCGTCGAAAACGGTGCGGCTCTGGCGGTAGGAGCGGCTGCTGGTCATGGCGTCGAAGATGTCGGTGATCATGATTAGCTTGGACAGCTCCTCGATCTGGTTGCCCTTGATGCCGCCCGGGTAACCGCTCCCGTCGAGCCTCTCGTGGTGCTGCAGGATGGCGGAGAGTATCTCTATCCGGTGGATGTTGCCCTGCATAGCGAGGTGGAATCCCCTGGTGGTGTGCTCCTGCACCAGTTTAAATTCATCACTGGTCAGTGTGGAGGGCTTGTCCAGGATCTCGGAGGGGATCAGGCACTTGCCCAGGTCGTGGAGTATTCCCGCCAGACCGACGGTCATCAGCTTGGTGTTGTCATAGCCCAGCCATCGGCCCAGCAGTATGGAGTAGGCGGATACCCCGACCAGGTGGCTGAAGATGCCCTCGTTCTGCTCCCTGGTCCAGGTCAGGTACTTGAGCACCCCCGGTTCGTTCAGCACCACCATCAGCAGATTCTTTACGGTGCTTACCAGTTCGTACTCGTCGAGTTTGTTGTTATGGACCAGCCCCAACAGCACCCGTTCGGCACTGTCGACCGCTTTCTGGTAGGTCTGGATGAAGGGGTGGATGACCGGTTCCACGGCTATGTCGATAGCGCCGCTATCCTCTGCCTCTACCTCGACCTTAACCGTGACCTGCTCCACCCCCAGGCTGGTCAGCCAGCGGATGTTCTCGTAGGTAAGGCTGGTGCCCTTGGAAAGCAGCAGAACCTTGCCGCTCAGGTAAACATCCTCGGTCAATTCCATCCCGGGAACAAGTTCGGAGGTTTTAACGATTTTCATTGACTGCTGCGACTCCTGTTGCTTAAAAAAAATACCCCAAACCTGAGGCCGGTGACCGGGCTACGGTTTCACCCCGACGGCCTGGCCGTCAAGGAAACTTCCGAAGGGCCGCGGCTTTCAATCCGTGACCTTTCGCAGCTCTGCCTTTAGCGGGGTATTGTTTTTAGAATACTGGGGTTTTTATTTCGATGTCAGGGTGCTTTTCTCCTGCTTGTTTTATTTATTTGTCTTCTTGGAGTTCTCCGCCAGGCCGTTTCCCAGGGCTATGGTGACCATGTCGCCGATCTGTTTGAGCGCGAGCTGCAGCCGGCGGATGTCCTCCTTCAGCTTCCCGTTCTGCTCCATCCCCAGCTGGAGTTTCTGCAGTATATCCAGCTCCTTTTCCCGCGGGCCGCTGTTTTCCGTCTTTGGTTTGGTGGTGAGCTTGCTCCACCTTCTCCTGACAGCCGCCGGGGGACGGTCGAAGGTCTTGGCCAGCCGGGAAAAGACCGGGGTCAGGCGGACCTCGTCGGTCCCGAGTTCTCTGGTGGCTTCGAGCAGGGCCTCATCCTCCTCCTTCGACCACAGCGGCGGCCGCTTGGCTTCGCCTTCACCGGCCCTCAGTTCTTGAATGTCGGCGTACTTCATAAGCCGGCGAGCCATGCTCAGTATCGCCTGCTCGGTCAGTTCAGGGCGCCGCGATTTGAATTCCCAGGCCAGCTGGCTGGTTATGGTGCCCTTCTTTCCGGAGGTGTTGAGCAGTTCCCAGAGTTCTTCTTTCCACTCCAACGGCCATGCAGTACCTTTACCCATCAGGAAGCCTCCTTATTGAAACAGTTTTATGCAATTTCCAAACCTTATTACATGAATTACCCATACCACAATACATATATTACCATCTACCCAACACTGTGTCAACCATTTTTTTACAATTCTGTCATTTTCAATCTGTAGTTACAACTTAAAAAGATAAACAGCTTTAGTCCAGGGATAAAAAGCAGATACTAATGCCTGAGGAGGTGATCGATCTGAAAACCGGTGTCTGGCGATGGATTTTCATAGGCTGTATCATCTGGCTCTGCTTGGCCCCGCCGGTTTACGCCGGCTACGCGGGGGAAACCAGCTATGACGATGGAAACGCCGCGGCAGCGGGTGAGGTCGTGCCACCCCTGACCGTGATTAGCAACCGGGAGGAACTGGCCCGGTTTATCAATGAAAACCAACTGAACGGGCTGTCGGTCACGGAAAGCCGGACTGAGATCACCGGCTGCCGGCCGAACGGCGAACTGGTGAAGCTGCCTCTCGTCTTAAACCAGGAGACCCTGCTGGGGCTTCAGGAACACCGTATCTACTCCTACCCCGCGCGGAACTTCCCCTGGACCTGGGTGATCCTGCTGGCCCTGGTCCTGGTCGGCGCGACCGCCCTGATCGTCCACCATCTGGCCCGCCGCGAACAGCGGCAGGAGCCGGGGACCCCGGCCGGGGCTTCGGGTTACCAGTTCAGCACCTATTCGCACAAGAAGGAGTTAAAGAACAATACCCTGATAACCTTCTCCCAGGTCGCGGGGCTGGAGGAGGCCAAGGAGGAGCTGCAGGAGATCCTGCTGTTTCTGACCGATGCGGAGAAGTTTCACCGGCTGGGGGCGAAGATGCCCCGGGGGGTCATACTCTACGGGCCCCCGGGTACCGGCAAGACCCTGCTGGCAAGGGCCCTGGCCGGGGAGGCCCAGGCCTCCTTCTTCCCGGTCAGCGGGTCGGAGTTTCTGGAAAAGTACGTGGGGGTGGGGGCCAGCCGAATCCGGGGCCTGTTCGAGAACGCCCGGCGCAGCCCGCCCTCGATCATCTTTATCGACGAGATAGACGCGGTCGGCCGCAAGCGCTCCGACGACGACCGCTCGAACGAGGAGAAGGACCGCACCTTAAACCAGCTCCTGGTGGAGATGGACGGCTTTAACTGCTCCAGCACCGTGGTGGTCATCGGGGCCACCAACCGCCTGGACATGCTGGATAAGGCGCTGCTGCGCCCCGGCCGCTTCGACCGCCACATCGCCATCGATACCCCCACCATGAAGGAGAGGCTGGAGATACTGCGGCTGCACACCAGGAACAAGCCCCTGTCGGGGGTCAACCTGGAGACGGTGGCCCAGCGCACCCCGGGCCTGACCGGGGCCGACCTGGCCAACCTGTGCAACGAGGCGGCCATCATCGCGGCCCGCGGCGGCAAGTCGCTGATCGAGAGCCAGGAACTGGAGAGGGCCATGGACCGGATAACCGCGGGCATGGAACGCAAGGCGCACGTCCTGAGCGAACAGGAAAAACGGACCATCGCCTTCCACGAGGGGGGACACGCACTGGTCACCAGCCTGCTGGGGCATGAGACCGTCAGCCGGGTCTCGATCCTGCCCCGGGGGAAGGCGCTGGGGTTCGTGCTGCAGACCCCCGACTCGGACCGCTTCATCCTGTCCCGCCAGGACCTGATCCAGCAGATCCTGTCGCTGCTCGGTGGGCGGGCGGCGGAGGAGACGGTGATCGGCCAGGTCTCGACCGGGGCGAAAAACGACCTGGAAAGGGCCACCGATATCGCCACCCGGATGGTTACCGAACTCGGCATGGGAGGGCTGGGGCTGTCGAACTGCAGCCACCTCCTGGGCTCCTACCAGGTGCCGCTGGCGGTCCACCAGGCGGTGGAGGAGATCGTGGACGACTGCTACCGGCAGGCCCTGTCCCTGGTCCGGGCGAACCAGGACAAGCTGACCCGCCTGGCCGAGACGCTGATGGTCAGGGAGACCCTGACCGGGAAGGAGATCGGGGAACTGCTCGGCACTTGCAGCGGATAAAGGCTGATACGTACGAGCAAAAGGGCTGCTGAACCTGTCAGCAGCCCTTTTATTAGAATGGCTATCAGTTTACATCATCGGGGGCATTCCGCCGCCGCCCATCGGAGGCATCATCTGTTTATCGTCGGGCTTGTCGGCTACCAGGCACTCGGTGGTCAGCAGCATGGCGGCGATGCTGGCCGCGTTCTGCAGAGCGGAGCGGGTGACCTTGGCGGGGTCCACGATACCAGCGCCGATCATGTCGACGTACTGTTCGGTCATGGCGTTGAAGCCGATGCCGGGGGCGGTGGTCTTAACCTTTTCCACCACCACGGAGCCTTCGACCCCGGCGTTGTTGGCGATCTGCCTTACCGGTTCTTCCAGCGCCTTCTTGACGATGGTGATGCCGGTCATCTCGTCGCCTTCCGACTGGAGTTCTTCCAGGGCGGAGAGGATGTCGACCAGCACGGTGCCGCCGCCGGCCACGATGCCTTCTTCGACTGCCGCGCGGGTAGCGGAGAGGGCGTCCTCCATGCGGTGCTTCTTCTCTTTGAGTTCGGTCTCGGTGGCCGCCCCGACCTGGATCACGGCTACGCCGCCAGCCAAACGGGCCATCCGCTCCTGCATCTTCTCACGGTCGTATTCGGACACGGTGTCTTCGTAGAGGGCCTTGATGGAGGCCAGGCGGGCCTTGATCTCGGTTTCTTCGCCAGCGCCGTTGACGATGATGGTCTCTTCCTTGCTGATCTTGACCTTGCCCGCGCGTCCCAGCATGTCGATGGTGGCGTTTTCGAGCTTGCGGCCGAGTTCTTCGGTGATGACCTCGCCGCCGGTCAGGATGGCGATGTCTTCCAGCATGGCCTTGCGGCGCTCGCCGAAGCCGGGGGCCTTGACCGCCACGCAGGTGAAGGTCCCGCGGAGCTTGTTCAGCACCAGGGTAGCCAGGGCTTCGCCCTCGATGTCGTCGGCGATCAGGAACAGGGGCTTGCCGGACTGCACGACCTTCTCCAGGACCGGCAGCAGTTCGGCGATGGAGGATATCTTCTTGTCGCTGATCAGGATGAATGGATCATCCAGAACGGCTTCCATTTTCTCGGTGTTGGTGACCATGTAAGGCGAGATGTAGCCGCGGTCGAAGTTCATACCTTCCACGACTTCCAGGGTGGTGGCCATGGTCCTGGATTCTTCAACGGTGATGACCCCGTCGTTGCCCACTTTTTCCATGGCGTCGGCGATCAGGTTGCCGATGTTGACGTCGGCGGCGGAGATCGAGGCTACCTGCGCGATGGCTTCCTTGCTCTCGATCGGTTTCGCGAGTTTGCGGATCTCGGCGACGGCCCTTTCGACCGCCCGCTCGATGCCCTTCTTCATGATCATCGGGTTGGCGCCGGCGGCGACGTTCTTCATCCCTTCGCGGATGATGGCCTGGGCCAGCACGGTGGCGGTGGTGGTTCCATCGCCGGCGATGTCGTTGGTCTTGGTCGCCACTTCTTTGAGCAGCTGGGCGCCCATGTTTTCAAACGGGTCTTCTACGTCGATCTCCCTGGCGATGGTGACCCCGTCATTGGTGATGGTGGGAGAGCCAAATTTCTTTTCCAGTACGACGTTGCGGCCTTTGGGTCCGAGGGTGATCCGGACCGCGTCGGCCAGGGTGTTTACCCCACGCTCCATGGCGCGCCGGGCGTCTTCTCTAAAGGTGAGTTGCTTCGCTCCCATTAAATCTAATTCCTCCTTATTGTATAGTCTTAGCTGAGGACTGCCAGGACGTCACGTTCGCTGAGGATCAGGTACTCTTCGCCGTCGATCTTTACCTCGGTGCCGCCGTACTTGGAATAAAGCACCCGGTCGCCTACCTTGACTTCTACCGGCAACTTCTGCCCGTTGTCCAGGACCCGACCCGGGCCTACCGCGACAACGTTGCCTTCCTGCGGACGCTCCTTGGCGGTATCGGGTAACACGATTCCGCTCTTGGTCTTTTCTTCCTGTTCGATGGCCTTAACCACTACACGATCGCCTAAGGGGTTGATCTTCACTCCTTTTACCTCCTTTTGATTAACATGTATTTAATCTAGAGTGCGCGTTTGGAGTACCCTCCCTGTTAGCACTCAACCTCATCGAGTGCTAACATCTGTTAATAATAATAGGCATAAAACAGGGAAATTGCAACTCCTAACTGAAAGTGAAATTAGACAAAATTAGCCGATTTTGATTCGATTATTGCGACTGGCTCAATTTCCCTTGTCCTGCCTTTTTACACCTCTATTTTTTATTTTTCCATTATCTCAGGGGTTTATACATTTATTGCATAATCAGAAAGTATAAGCCGGACTTTCTGATTATAAGCAAGTGCAACTACGGCCATCGCCTTCGCTAGAGGCTTGGCGATAGCCAAGTTTTCTTCGCTAAACTTAGACCTCCTCTTCGTGTTCCGTGAAGCTGCCTCCCAGGATCTCCAGCGCGTGGGGAAGGGCGGGTATGATGGCGCTGAAGCACTCACGGGTCGCCTTGGCGCTCCCCGGCAGGTTGATGATGAGGCTCCGCCGCCTGATCCCGGCCACTCCTCGGGACAGCATCCCCATCGGGGTTATCTTCATGCTTTCCATCCGCATCGCCTCGGCGATGCCCGGGGCGTTGCGCTGCAGTACGGTCTGGGTGGCCTCGGGCGTGATGTCGCGCGGGCTGAAACCCGTGCCGCCGGTGGTCAGCACCAGGTCCAGCCGCTTGTAGTCCACCATGTCGATGAGTTTTTCGATGATCTTTTCCCGCTCGTCGGGGACTATAGCGTAGTCGCAGACCACTCCCCCGATCTCCTTGACCATTTCGTGCAGCAGGGCCCCGCTGGTGTCTTCTCTCTCTCCGCGTGAACCCCGGTCGCTGCAGGTGAGTATCCCGACCTTTACGGCCGGTACCACCTCGATCGCGTCACCCACTTTTACCTCTCCCCCCTCGATAACCTTTATGAAAATACCCTCGCGGGGCATAACACAGTCACCCGCCTGGTAGTAGATGGCGCAGCGGTCATGGCACTCTTTGCCGATCTGGGTGACCTGGCCCAGGGCCTTGTCCCCGATCTTCAGCCGAAACCCGATCGGCAGTACCGGCAGGTCAATACCTTCGGTGGTCAGGTTCTCCGCAAAGTCCCCCGGGCCTACGTCCAGCCCCTTGTCCCTCATCTTCTGGATGCTCTCTATCGCCAGCAGGCTGACCTGACGGTGCCAGGGTCCCGCGTGGCCATCCCCCTCCAGGCCGTGGTTGGCTATCAGCCTGCCGTTTCCTACGTTGGTCTTGCGTTCCCCTTTTCCCTCACTGGTGCACACCGCTACTATTCTCCCCACTCCGGCTCACCCTCTCTCTTATAGTGCCCGCTTTTGCCCCCGCTTTTTTCCACCAGCCGCAGGTTGTCGATGACCATGGAGCGGTCCACCGCCTTGGCCATGTCGTATACTGTGAGGGCCGCGACCGATGCCGCGGTCATAGCCTCCATCTCTATCCCGGTCGGCCCCACTGTCTTGGCCCGTGCTTCAATCTCTAAGATATTATGGTTCTCCTGGAAATGGAACCTGATTTCGACCTGGCTTATCATCAGGGGATGGCACATCGGGATCAGGCTGCTGGTCCGCTTGGCTCCCATCACCCCGGCGATGCGGGCCGCCGCCAGTACCTCCCCCTTTTCCACCCGGCCTTCCCGGATCAGGGCCAGGGTCTCCGGCCGCATGCGGACCTCCACCCTCGCGCGGGCCTCTCTCAGGGTGTCGGGTTTGGCGGATACGTCCACCATCTTTGCCCGCCCCTGCTCGTCGAGATGAGTCAAACCCATGCCGCTACCTCCTGTCTACCCGCCTATCTGCTGCATGAAGCGGGCGCGCCCTTTCCAGCCTTCCTCGTTCATGGTGTGCCGTTCGGGTTTCCCTTTTATCGCGGTTTGGAACAGCTCGGCCAGTTCCTGGTTGGAGGCCCCCGAGCGCAGGCAGTCGCGGAGGTTTAGCTCCTGGGTGCTGTGCAGGCAGGGTCTGAGCCTTCCATCGGCGGTAAGCCGCAGCCGGTTGCAGTAAGCGCAGAAGCAGCTGCTGAGGGGGCTGATGAACCCCAGCGATCCCCTGCTGCCTTCCAGGTTGTAGTACTTGGCCGGGCCCATCCCCCGGATCCCCATGACGGGTTGGACCCGGTACTGCTTTTCGATCTGGCCGAGCATCTCCTGCTGGGTGACCAGCTTGCGCTCCTCCCAGCCGCTGTGCTCCCCGATCGGCATATACTCGATAAATCTAATATGCAGTGGGTATTTGTAGGTGAGTTCGACGAAGTCCATGATCTCGTCGTCGTTGGTCCCCCGCATAATCACCGCGTTGAGCTTCACCGGCGCCAGGCCCAGTTCCAGGGCGGTCTCCACGCCTTTCCAGGCCTGCTCCCAGTCGCCTCCCCGGGTTATTTCCCTGAACCGCTCGGGTTTGAGGGTGTCCAGGCTCAGGTTGACCCTGGTCAGGCCGGCCTCCTTCAGTTCCGGCCCGAACCGCGGGAAGAGTATCCCGTTGGTGGTCATCGCCAGGTCGTCTATCCCCGGTATCTTTGAAAGCACCCGGACCAGGTTTACTATGCCTTTTCTGATCAGCGGCTCTCCCCCGGTGAGCCGGACCTTCGATATCCCCACGTCAGCCGCAACCTTGACCAGGTGGATGATCTCCTCCAACCTCAGGATCTCTTCGTGGGGTTTTAACGGAACCCCCTCCTGAGGTATGCAGTAGATGCAGCGCAGGTTGCACCGGTCGGTGAGGGAGATCCGAAGATAGTTAATCTCCCTTTTAAAGTTGTCCTTCACCCTACCCCTTCTCCCTTAGACCCTTATTTATGATTCCCAGAGGACCCGCCCGCAATCCCGCAGGTCGTATCCTCCCAGCTCGACTACCGAGTCCTTGAACTCCTGACTGTTCAAAACCTCCAGCATCTCCCGCACGGTGCCGTGCTCCCAGTGCTCCAGCGGTATGCAGAGGTCGTAGCGCTCCACCGCCACGGGTACGAAATCCAGTCCCAGCGCCCTGGCGGCGGCGAGTATCCCCATCCCGCAGTCGGCGCTGCCGCTGGCTACCGCGGCGGCCACCGCCATGTGGGTGTGCTCCTCCCGGTCGTAACCGATTATGCTGTCGGGATTTATCCCGCGGGTCTTCAGCTCGTAGTCCAAAAGGATGCGGGTCCCCGCCCCGCGCTGGCGGTTTACCAGCTGGACCCCGGGGCGGGTCAGGTCCTCTATCCCTTTGATCTGCAACGGGTTCCCGCTCTTTACCATCAGCCCCTGCTGGCGGTAAGCCAGGTTGACCAGCCGGACGGGTATACCCGGCAGTATCCGCTGGATGTAGCTGATGTTGTATTCGCCCGTCTCCTCGTCCAGCAGGTGGATGCCCGCCAGGTGCGCCTCTTTCCGGCGCAGCGCGGCCAGACCTCCCAGGCTGCCCACGTGGGCGGAGGAGAGCGACATCTCGGGATGGCGGCCTTTTATCCGGCTGCCGATCAGGTCGAGGGTGATGTCGTGGCTGCCGATGATGGCCAGGGTGTTCTTTATCTCCTGGAGCGGCCGCGACAGTATAATGGGGACCTCGTCCCCGGCCAGGAAACCCTCCCACCGGCTGGGCACCACCAGCACCCCGTCGGCCTTGGTCAGCGAGGTGATGGTGCCCGCTCCTCTCGGCAGGGGGGTGGCTATCACCCGCTCTCCCACCATGCCGACCTTGACCCGGAGGAATTCGTCCACCCCCAGTGATGATACCACCTTGCGGTTGACCCGGGCCTCTATCTCCGTAGCCTCGGGTTCGGGCTGCCCCTGCCAGCGGTAGATCACCGGGCGGGCGAAAAGCTCGGCGGTCAGCGCGGCCGAGACCGGGTACCCCGGCAGGCCGATGACCGGCTTTCCCGCTATGGAACCCAGGATCACGGGTTTTCCCGGCCTGATGGCCACCCCGTGCACCGTGACCTGGCCCAGTTCTGAAACCAGCTTGTAGGTGAAGTCCTCCCGGCCGGCGGATGAGCCCGCGTTTATGATCAGCAGGTCGCAGTTGGGCATGGCCTCCTGGATGGTCTGTTTCAATGCCTGGTAGTCGTCCGCCACCATCGGGATGGTCCTGACCTCGGCTCCCCACTCCTCCATCATCCCCCCCAGGAGGTGGCTGTTAAATTCTATGATGTCTCCCGGCTTCAGGTCCGCCCCCGGGGGTACCAGCTCGGTCCCGGTGGGCAGTATCGCGACCCGGGGTTTCGCCAGCACGGTGACCTGCCCGGCCCCGCCCGCCAGCAGGGCTCCGATCTCGTAGCTGCGCAGCAGGCAGTTTTCGGGCACCAGCATCTCACCCGCCACCACGTCTTCCCCTACCAGGCGGACGTGCTGCCAGGGCGAGGCGGGCTGGATTATTTCGAACTCGTCGGGGGAGATGAAGCTTATCTCCTCGATCATTATGACCGCGTTGAAGCCTTCGGGCAGCGGGTCGCCGGTGTCCACCACCCGTCCCTGCTCCTCTAGCTTCAGGCGGACCGGTGATGTCTCGGAGGCCCCGAAGGTGTCTTCGGCCCTCACCGCTATCCCGTCCATGGCGGAGGCGTTGTAGTGAGGGGATGATATGCTGGCGAAGACGGGTCGGGCGGTAACCCGGCCGCGGGCCTCTATCGTCGGTATCGACTCGGTGAGGCGCGAACCGAACGCTCCGGTCTCCTCCAGGTGCTTCAGGTAGGCCGCGCGAGCTTCTGACAGCGGCTGGTTGTCGATGTATACCTTGCGACCCATGACTCGCCTCCAGTTGTTATTACAGCAGTTCCACTTCTATGTTCTCTCCCGCCCGGTACCCCTGCTTTGCTGCGGGTACGTGGACCAGCCCGTCCGCACCCACCAGGGTGTTGAGCAGTCCCGACTTGCCCAGCAGCGGTTCGGCCACCCACTCCCCGCCTTCCCGGTCCAGCCGGACCCTTACGAAGTCGTCTCTCCCGGGGGCGGAGGCTATGTTTCGGTTCAACCGGGCGGGCACCAGAGTCTTTTGCCCCGGCGTCAGCAGCGGTCTTATCAGTACGTGAAAGGCTATCACCGCGGAGGCGGGGTGCCCGGGAAGACCGATCACCATCCTGCCGCCCACGTCAGCTCCCAGGGTGGGTTTCCCCGGTTTTATGGCCACCCCGTGGAACATGATCCCTCCCGGGTTCAGCGCGTCCAGCACCAGGTAGGTCATGTCCCGGGCGCCCGCTGAACTCCCGCCCGATATCAGTACCAGGTCCTCGCGTTCCACGGCGGTTTTTATCAGCTTTTTCTGGGCCTCGAAGTCATCGGCCACTATCCCGTAAAGGGCGGGCTCTCCCCCCGCCTCCTGCACCAGGCCGAGGAGGGTGTAGGAGTTCGAGTCCCGTATCCGGCCCAGGGGAAGCTCCCGGTCCACCGGGACCAGCTCGTCGCCGGTCGAGATGATTCCCACCCGGCACGCGGCGGCGACCTCCACCTCGCTGATCCCCAGGGCGGACAGAAAACCCAGGTCGGCCGGCCGCAGCAGGTGTCCCGCTGCCAGTACCTCGGCCCCCTGGCGGATGTCTTCCCCGGTCTGGATTACGTTTTCGCCGGGTCCCACCGGGCGGACTATCCCGACGGTCTTTTCGTCCAGCGGTTCGGTGTACTCCACCATGACCACCGAGTCGGTCCCGGGCGGCAGCATCGCCCCGGTGGAGATGCGGACCGCTTTCCCCGCGGCTTCGAGCGGGGAGGCGACCTCCCCTATCCTTACCTCTCCAGCCAGGTCGAGGTAAGCGGGGATGCCCTCGGAAGCGCCGAAGGTGTCCCGCGCCCTCACCGCCAGGCCGTCGACCGTGGAACGCGGGAAAGCGGGAACGTCCTCGGGCGAGACGATCGCCCGGGCCAGGCGGCGCCCCAGGGCCTGCTCGATTTTTACCAGTTCGGCCCGAGCCGGCCGGCCGCGCCATTTCGCTTCCAGCAGCCGACGGGCCTCGGCCAGGGTGACCCCGTGGAGCAATTCCATCTCAGCTTCTCCCGATGCGCCGGTTTATTTGAAACACCCGAGTTCGCAGGCCTTGATCCTTATCTTCAGCTCGTTGCAGAGCTGCCCGACCACCCGCGGGCTCACCTGGAGTTCTCCCGCCAGCCGCCTCGCGGCGGTGCAGGATATTTTTCCGTCTGCGGCCGCCTTTTTCAAGGCCTCGGCCACCTTTTCGGTCTCGCTCATCGATGACCCTCCATAAATAATAGAACAAACGTCTAAATTATTCGACTTCAATTTCAAATATCCTTCCCCGGTCGACCACGACCTGCTCCTCGGTGACTATCACCGGCAGCCGGAAGTCGTGCGGCTGGGGGTACACGGTGTCCACCATCTGGAAGCTGTAAGCCAGGCCGATTATGCTTACCCTCCCGGGAGCCCGGGAGAGCAGCCGGTCGTAAAATCCCTGGCCGTATCCCAGCCGGTATCCATCTCTATCGAAGGCCACCCCGGGTACCAGCACCAGGTCGATATCCTCCAGGCTCCATTCCGGATTAGGGTCTTCGGTGATCGGCTCCATTATACCGAACCTTCCCGCGGCCAGGTCCTCGGGGTATTGCCTTACCTGGACCGGGCGGATCACCCGCTGTCCCCAGTCGGTGACCGGCAGCAGCAGGGTCCGGCCCTCCCCGGGCCAATCCCGGAGCAGCCCGCTGATGTCCACCTCGTTGCGGAAGGGGGAGTAGGCCAGCAGGGTCCGCGCCCGGTTCAGCTCGTCCCGCTGCCTCAGGCGTTCGACCATCAGCGCGCCGCACCTCTTAACCTCGTCCCCGGACAGTTCCCCTCTTTTCTGCAGCATCTCCTGCCGGATGGCGCTGCGGCGTTTCAGCATAAACCTGGTCTCCCATCAGTATTCACAGTATTATATGGAAATGACCTTTACCCCGGTCAGGGACTCTATCTCCCAGAATCCCCTTCCGGTCAGGTCCTCTCCCCGGTGGTCGAAGGCTATCTCGGGCACCAGCACCCGCTGCAGGTCCATCCCCGGCGACCGGTCCCGAAACTCGTGGAACCCCTCCACCAGGTCGGACACTGTCAGCAGCCCGGCGCAGCCGATATTCCCCCCCAGCGTCTGGTTGGCGGCCGCCTGGATGAATACCCCGTCCAGCCCCGCGGCCTTCAGCACCGGGCCGGCCAGCCGGGAGGTCAGGACCAGGGTGCCCCCACCCACGGCGCGGTCCTTGATCCTTCTGACCAGTTGGGGGGCAATGTCATAGTTCATCACCAGCCCGGAGGACTCCCCCGGGGACTTGGCGACCTGGATCTCCAGCTCTTTCACCGGGCGCCCATCCCGCCGCACGACTTTCAGGCGGGGGCAGCCAGACTGCCGCACCCTCTCGAAGGCGTCCACCCGGGAGAAGACCTTTATGCCGTCCACCTCGGTTATCTGGTCCCCGCTCCTCAACCCGGCCGCGGCGGCGGGGCTTCCTTTTATGACCCCCTCCACCCGCGCGGAGAGCGTGGCGCCCCGGCCATCCCGGTCCCAGAGCGCCGGCTCGGTGGTGATCGGGGTCCGGTACCGGTCCCGAAGTTCGTCCACCCGGTCACCGAGGCTGTCCCAGTCCGACAGGGACATCCCCGCCGACTGTCCCCGAGACCTTCCCCAGTCGGTGTAGCCCGGCATCAGGAGCCTGATGGTCCGGCACCCCTGGCCGTCCAGGAAGGAGACGGTCTGCTCGATGTCCTCCCAGCCGACCGCCTCGGGCATCAGAACCAGGCTGCCGTGAAAAGGAATTCCCCGACGCGCGAGCGACTCCACCCCCATGATGGCGCGCCGCGGCTGCTTGTCCCCCATCAGTAGCTGTCTCCCCCGCGGCGTGGAGCTGTTCAGCGAGACCACCACCTCCAGGGGGGGCATCCCCGCCAGGAAAACCGCCAGGTCCTCGGTCAGCTCGATCCCGTTGGTCGTCATCTGCACCGGGGTATCGGGGAAACGCTGGCGCACCCTGGCCAGCAGGGGAACCAGGTCGGGGTACAGCAGCGGCTCGCCCTCGGGTATCCGGGTGGCCGACTCGCCGATCACAATCTTCGAGCCCCGGTCCAGGAATTCCAGGTCCGACTCGACCTTTTCCAGCGGCCGGTCGGACAAAAAAGGCAGCCTGAACTCCGGCGGGTTGCCCTGGTGGCTGCAGAAGCGGCACCTGATGTTGCACCTCGAGGTGAGAGGCAGGACGTTGAACTGGCTTACCGAATGGGCGATCATCCCCTCCAGCCAGGACTCCGGGTATGGTTTCATGCCTATCCCTTCCGTGTTTTATCCCGCTGCAGCCAGTAATAAAGCCCGAACCCCACCAGCAGCACTATCGCGCCCAGGACCTGGGCCAGGGTGAAAGGCCCCAGAAACAGGGGGTTGTCCCTGAAGTTTTCGATAAAAATCCGGCCCAGGCTGTAGATGATCAGGTAGTTGAGAAAGACCTGCCCCGAGAAGGTCCTCCGGGGGAACAGCCACAGCAGGTACCCGAACAGCAGGAGGCCTAACAGCGAGGAGTAGAGCTGGGTCGGGTGCCGCGCCACCTCACCGAGGCCGGGAAAGATAACCCCCCAGGGTTCCGCGGTAGGTTTTCCCCAGCAGCATCCCGCCAGGAAGCAGCCGACCCTGACTATCGCGTAGCCTAAAGCAATGAAGGGGGCCATGACATCGGCCAGGTTCCAGAAGGACATCCGGTGGCGGCGCACGAACCAGACCGCCGCCAATATCCCCAGCACCAGCGCCCCCTGGAAGACCATCCCCTGGTGATAGGGGTTGAATACCTGCAGCGGGTTGGCCGCGAAGTAGTCCCATTCATAAAAGAGAACGTAAAAGAGACGCGATCCCATCAGGCCGACGATGACCACCAGGAGGGTGAAGTCGACCAAACGGTCGGGGTCGATGCCCTCGCGGGCAGCCAGCCGCCTCGCCCCGAACAGGCCCAGGAGCACCGCCACGCTCAGCATAAATCCCCACGAATAGATGGTAAACTGACCTATTTTTACCAGTTCTGGATGCACCTTAGCGCCACCTTGCCTAATAATTTCCACAACTGGGAAGTTTGGAACAAAGTCCATATTTCCTAGTTATCAACAGACTTATCCACATTATCCACAGGAAAACATCCACAAAACAGCTGTTTTGTTGCCCGGCGAGGGTAGGTGTTTATCGCCTGTAAATCCGAATGGTTCGCCGTTTCGAGCCCCTTCTGCCCCGCATATTATTTCCAGGAATTGGGAAACGCCATTTTACAATTATTTTATACCGGTGAGAGAAAGGTCGGGTACCGCGTTCAGGGTCAGGGGAGCGTTTTCTCCCCGCCTCCAGCGGTGGTAACCCGCGGCCGCGATCATCGCCGCGTTGTCGGTGCAGAGCGAGACCCGAGGGCAGTAAACCGCGACCCCGTTTTCAGCGGCCTTCACGGCCATCTCCTCGCGCAGACGGCTGTTCGCGGCCACCCCACCCGCCAGGGCCACCCTTTCGACCCCCAGACGCCGGGCCGCGGCGAGGGTTTTATCCACCAGCACCTCGACCACCGCTTCCTGGAAACTGGCGGTCAGGTCGGGCAGTGATGTTTCGTATCCCAGCTGCCTCTGCCGGTTTACGTGGTTTATCACCGCGGTCTTCAGTCCGCTGAAACTGAAGTCCAGGCTTCCCGGCTCCAGACGGGCGCGGGGCAGCGGTATCGCGTATCGGTCTCCCCCCAGCGCGGTCTTCTCGATCAGCGGCCCCCCCGGGTATCCCATCCCCAGGTAGCGGGCCACCTTGTCGAAGGCCTCCCCCGCGGCGTCGTCCCTGGTCCGTCCCAGCAGCTGGTAGTGTCCATGCCCGGTCATGTATACCAGGTCGGTATGCCCGCCCGATACGATCAGGGCGACCAGCGGGAACTCCAGGTCCGGGGTCTCAAGAAAGTTAGCGTAGATGTGCCCTTCCAGGTGGTTTACCCCCACCAGCGGCCGGTCGATGGCGTAGGCCAGGGCCTTGGCGGTGGAAACCCCCACCAGCAGGGGGCCCACCAGTCCGGGGCCGTAGGTGACCGCCACGGCGTCGAGGTCGGAAAAGCCGACGCCCGCGTCACCCAGGACCACCTCGATCAGGGGGGCCAAAAACTCCAGGTGTTTGCGCGAGGCTATCTCCGGCACCACCCCTCCGAACACCTGGTGTATCGCTATCTGGGACGCGACCCGGTTGGCCGCTATCCGGTTCCCGTTTTCGACTATGGCTGCCGCTGTGTCGTCACAGCTGGTTTCAATCCCCAGAACCAGTATCTCTGTCAAGCTCTAGCTCCCTTTCCGACCGCTTCGATCTAACCGGGGTTCGCGCGGAGGTGGCTCTTGATAAAGTCCTCCACCTTCTTTTTACCCTCGATGACCCCGAAGTGGCCTTCGCAGAGGATGTCCGCCTGCAGTCCGATGACCTTTTGCATCGAATCCCGCCACTGCTTGATGTTCGATCTCCAGCTGGAACTGAAGGGACCGTGGATGTCCTGTCCGAACAGTATCCTCTGGCCGTCCAGGTCCAGGTACGCGACCATGCTGCCGGGGGTGTGCCCGGGGGTATGCAGCATCTGGACCGTAACCCCGCCCAGGTCGAGCTCCCCGGTCTCCCCGTCCACCACCTGGTCTATCTCCACCGGCTGGTAGCGGGTGCCGTACATGTCCGCGGCGTTCAGTTTCGGGTTGTTCTGGGCTATGGCCTCCTCGTCCTTCTGGTGGGCGACCACCTTTATCCCCTTCTGCTTCAGCTGCGCCAGCCCACCGATGTGGTCGATGTGCCCGTGGGTGGCGATCACGTACTTGACCTGGTTCTCGTCCATCCCCAGGGCGTTTATGTTGCGCAGGATGGCGTTGACGCTCTTTCCCGCTCCGCAGTCGATCAGGGCCATGGCCCCGTCGCCCTTCACCAGGTACACCAGGCAGTCCTCCGGGCGGGAAAACCCGTATCCTCCCACCATGTATACCCGGTCGTGGATTTTTATCATGGGCTGTCTCCCCCCAGTCCGTGTTAGTCAAAGGCGCCGCGCCAGAACAGGTAAAGGCTGATGGTCAGTATCACCCGGACCACGTTTTTCTGAGTCTTCGACTCCCAGGGCCATCTGATTATTTCGGTGAAAAAGACCACCAGGCCGGCTATCAGCAGCAGACTCAAACCTCGGACACCTCTACTACAGTATATCCCCCACCCGATAAGACGTCCAGTCGAGCGGTTTCGCGGGCTCAGGCGCGGACGGGAGCCCTGGTGCGAAGAAAACTTGGTTACTGCCGAAGGCAGGAACCATAGTTGCACTTGCTTCGGACTGCACCTGCTTTTTCGGTATTTCCCATTATTTTTTCCTACAGCGCGAAAAAATTTTTTATGGGGTGTATATAATCTGATTTCACCGACAACAATAGTAATGGGATTACCCTCCCTATAACTCTCTTGAGAAAGTCCTCCAGGATTGGCTCCCCTGGGGACTTTCTTTATTTAGTTACCGGGTGTTAGTTTCCGGCTGCGGGACTTTCTATTTACCGATCAAGTTTTTTGTCGCTCCAATTGAGGTTGTTCGATTATTGCCCCTGTTGTTGTCGGTACCCCTCATTTCCAGCTCTCACTCGCTTCTAGTTGCATTGGTCTTTTTATTCCTTCGTGGTGGAGGCCAGCTCGTTCGAGCTTCTATATAGCTCTTTAATTTACTGCGGTCTTCCTCCTTCACCGATCAAGCTTTTTATCGCTCCAATCATGGTTTGGTCCGATTATTTCCTATGTGATTGGCGGTACCGAGCTTTCTTAACGACGTTTCTTTCTTGCTTGGTGCGGTTCTCCCGTGTTACCGATCAAGCTTTTTATCGCTCCAATCATGGTTTGGTCCGATTATTTCCTATGTGATTGGCGGTACCGCTCACTCCAGCTCTCACTCGCTTCTAGTTGCATTGGTCTTTTTTATCCTCTGTGGTGGAGTTCAGCTCGTTCGAGCTTTTATATAGTTCTTTAATTTACTGCGGTTTTCTTGCTTCATATATTAAGCTTTTTGGCGTTCGAAAGTTGGTTGCCGTGTATAATGTATTCTGCGATGTTTTTCTATTTATTAGGAGGTTGTCAAAGGGGTTTTTGGTGTTATAATTATCTACAGAAAATTTACAGCAGGGAGGGTATCCAGTGGTATACAAGATCAGTGACGAATGCATCAGCTGCGGAGTATGCGTCGAAGAATGCCCGGCTGAGGCCATCAGCGAGGGTGCGGACAAGTACGAGATCGACCCTGAAAAGTGCACCAGTTGCGGCAACTGTTCGGAGATCTGCCCGGTAGGGGCCCCTCAGGAAGAGGAATAGGGTTAACCTGGACTTCAGAAATTATAAGCTTTGATTTAGAGAAGACCCGTCGATCGGCGGGTTTGCTCTTTTTTAACGACTTTTTATTGTTTCCTAATGCGTTTCTCCCGTGTTACCGATCAAGCTTTATGTCGCTCCAATCTCAGATGGTTCGATTATTGCCCCTGTGGCTGACAGTACCGCTCACTTTAAGCTCTCACTCGCTTCTACTAACATAGGAATTTTTATTCTCCGTCATTGGTGGAGTTCAGCTCGTTCGAGCTTTACTCGCCATGTTTGCCTAATGCGTTTCTCCCTTGTTATCGATTAAGCTTCCTGACGCTCCAGTCTCAGATACTTAGTGATACGGGTAGGGTGGGTGCGGGGGATGGAAAGCGGGTTTCGACGCTGAATAGACGGGGAAGGGCCGCTCCAATTGATCGATGACCTGGTGCAGGGACCGGGCGGAATGCAGCAGCGCCGCCTTCTCGTCTTCGCTCAGGGGAAGCTCCAGGACCTTGGTTCGGCCCCGCCGGTTGACCAGGCTGGGGAGGCTCAGGCAGACATCGTCTAGCCCATACATCCCCGATATCATCCCGGTCACGGTGAGGATCGAGTTTTCATCGCGGATGATGCTCTCGCAGATACGGCGGACTGCCAGGGCTATCGCGTAGTAGGTGGCCTTTTTCCGCTCGATGATCGTGTAGGCGGCGTTTTTGACCTGCTCGAAGATCCGGTCTTTATCCTCCTTCAGGCAGTTGCGCTGGCAGACCAGGCAGTACTCCTGCACGGCGACCCCCGCGATGTTGGCCAGGCTCCAGACCGGCACCTCGGTGTCCCCGTGTTCACCCACGATATAGGCGTGCACGTTTCGGGCGTCGACCCGGCAGTGGCGGCTCAGGAGGTGGCGAAACCTGGAGGTGTCCAGGGTGGTCCCCGACCCGAACAGCCGCTCGGGGGGTAGCCCGCTTATCTTTAATCCCACATAGGTGAGCACGTCGACCGGGTTGGTGACCATCAGCACGATGGCCTGGGGAGCGGCCTCCAGTATCGGCGGCAGGGCCTCCGCCAGGATCCGGGTGTTGGCATGCACCAGTTCCTGCCGGGTCTGCCCCGGGTGCTGGTGGTAGCCGGCGGTAAAGATGACGATGTCAGCCCCCAGGCAGTCGCGATAGTCCCCCGGGCGGATCTCCACCGGCGGCACGAAAGCGGCCGCGTGGGCCAGGTCCATAGCCTCTCCCTTCGCCCTTTCCTGGTCGGTGTCGACCAGCACCAGTTCCGAGGCCAGGCCGCTCTGCATCAGGGCGAAGGCCGTGGTCGCTCCCACCAACCCCGCCCCGATGATGGCTATTTTTACTCCCAGGTATCTTCCCATACGACCTCCTGCTGAAACCTGCCAGATATAGCTTGCCCCGGGTCCAATCTGGGTTATACAGGAGGAATTGGCGAGTAATTGGCGAACTTTATCAATTCAGGTGATAAAAGTGGATGATAAACAGCTAGGCTTGTTCGATGCCCCGGGTGGGGCCAAGACCCCCGGGGAGGAGGTTAAAACCGGGCCAGCCCCCGACAAGGTTCAGGAGATTCGGGAGCGGTTCCGCTTCAAACCGGCCGCGGCGAAGCCGGACCGGCTGCTCACCAGCGACCGTTACGCGGGCCTCCGCACCCTGGACGAGCTTCGCGCCGAGTGCCTGGCCTGTCAGAGATGCGGCCTGGCAGCGGGCCGGAACAGCGTGGTTTTCGGGGAGGGCAACCCCCGGGCCCGGATCATGCTGGTGGGGGAAGGACCGGGGAGGAACGAGGACGAGACGGGTCGACCGTTCGTCGGCCAGGCCGGGCAGCTCCTGGACAAGATCCTGGAATCGGTGGGCTTCAAGCGGGAGGAGGTCTTTATCGCCAATGTGGTGAAGTGCCGGCCCCCCGGCAACCGCCTGCCCACCCCCGAGGAGTCCCTGGCGTGTCGGCCTTTCCTGGACGCCCAGATCCGCCTGATCGATCCCTGGATCATCATCTGCCTGGGCGCCCTGTCCACCCAGTCCCTGATCGACCCGAAGGGGAGGATCACCACCCTCCGGGGGCAGTGGATCAAAAAGGACGGTTTCTGGCTGACTCCCACCTACCACCCCGCCGCACTGCTGCGCGACCTGAGCAAGAAACGCCCGGTCTGGGAGGACTTCAAGGAGATCCGCCGCCGCTACGACGCTATGCTGAACGGCTAACGGCCGCGCAGTGGACATAATATACGGTAAGGGATACGAGAAACCGCCGTCAGGCCAAACAAGAGAGGCAGCATGTCCAGCAGAACCACCACTTTGACAACCGGTTCCGCCAATGAGACCCGCCAGCTGGGCTGGGATATAGGCTCCTGCCTCCAGCCAGGCGATACCGTCTGCCTGTCGGGCGACCTGGGCAGCGGGAAGACGGTGCTGGTGCAGGGGATCGCCGAGGGCATCGGGGCGCCGCCGCTGGTCAGCAGTCCCACCTTCACCCTGATGAACCAGTACCAGGGCCGCCTGCTGCTGCTGCACCTGGACCTTTACCGGCTGGAGTCGGCGGACGAGCTGGAGGAGCTGGGATGGGAAGAGTTCGTCGGCCGGACCGAATTCATGGGCCGGGATGCGGCGACGGTGATCGAGTGGGCCGAGAGGATAAAACCGCTCCTGTACGAAGACTACCTGGACCTGGACCTGGAGCGGACCGGGAGCGGCCCGGAGCGGCGTTCGATAACCCTGGAAGGGGTGGGTCCATCGGGGAAGGCCCTGCTGGACCGTATAAAACTGCACCGGGCAGATAAATAAAATCTCGTGGATTTAGGCATATTTACCGGGAGGGAAGACCGATTGAGGATTCTGGGGATAGACAGCTCCACACTGGTGGCGGGTATAGCGGTGGTCGACGAAACGAGGGTCATCCTGGAGGGGTTCCTCCAGACCCGCAAGATGCATTCCGAGCGGCTGCTTCCGCTGATCGACACCTGGCTGCGGCAGGCCGAACTGGACCTGGCGGAGCTGGACGGGATCGCGGTCACTATAGGTCCCGGCTCTTTTACCGGGCTGCGCATCGGGATCGCCACCGCCAAGGGCCTGGCCCAGGGCGCGGGCAAGCCCCTGGCCGGGGTCCCCACCCTGGACGCGATGGCTTTGAACCTGGCGGGCTGCAGCGGCCTGATCTGTCCTATCCTGGATGCCCGCAAGGGAGAGGTTTACACCGCGATCTACTGCTCCCCGGCTCCGGACCAGGTCTGGCGGCTGAGCGAGTATCAGGCGATAGCCCCCCATTCCCTCTGGTCGCACCTGGCCCGGGAGGTATGGCCGGGACCGATCGAGCCGGTCGATGTAACCGGTAGAAGGGCGGAACCGTCCGCCCCGTTAGCCCCTGGACGACCCGTCACTTTCCTGGGCGACGGGGTAGCGGTATACTGGGAAGAGATAGTGCGGGAGCTGGGCAGCCGGGCATACCGCGCCCTGCCGGGGCAGAACTGGCCGCGAGCCGCCCAGGTGGCCTTCCTCGGTCTGGAACGCCTGCGCGTCGGCGGTGCACCCAGCCTCTTCGAGATAACCCCCGCTTACGTCAGGCCCTCGGAGGCGGAGGTCAAGAAGTCCCTGAAGGAGAAAGCGGATAAGGCTGAATAAATTGATCAAAGGTGCAATAGGAAATGATGAGATTACAGCAGTACCAACCGAATCAGGATTTCCCCGAGGGGCTGGAGATCAAGCCGATGTGCGAGGCCGACCTGGATGAGGTGATGGAGATCGAGGAGGTATCTTTCCCCACTCCCTGGTCCCGTTCCTCCTATGAGACCGAGCTGCAGCAGAACTCCCTGTCCGTCTACCTGTCGGCCAGAAAACACGGAAAGCTGGTCGGCTACGCGGGCATGTGGATCATCATCGACGAGGGGCATATCACCAACGTGGCTATCCACCCCGGGGAGCGGAACCAGGGGCTCGGCTACCTGCTGATGAACGAGCTGATCCGTGTCTCCGCCGCGTATAACGTAAAGGCCATCACCCTGGAGGTGAGGCCCTCCAACCGATCGGCCCAGGCGCTCTACCGCCGGCTGGGGTTCGTCCCCAACGGGGTCCGGAAGGGGTATTACACCGATTCGGGCGAGGACGCGATCATCATGTGGAAGTACCTCGTCCCCGCCAAGAAGTAGTTATCTGGGCTAATTGCTTTCAGGGTGAAAAACGGGAGCGGTCGATGCCGCTCTTTTGTCATATCTGAGGGCCGGGAGGTAAATACTATTACTCAAAGGAGGGATGGTGTTTATGGAAAAACGGGTCCAGCTGGACGGGGACGAATGGCTCCCGGAGGATGAGTGGATGGAATGGGTGGCCTCCTGCGGAGTCAGCCCCGACGACATCGACTAATTTTTTTCGATGGTTTGTGGTAAATAATAGCATTGAGCCGGTCAGGAGACAGTAAATGCGTAGAAACCAGCCTGGAAACGGTCCCATGCGGCTCAGGCGCTGCATCCTCTGCCGTCAGCCGCTGTTCGAGACCGCCGAGGAACCGGTGCCTGAAACCCGCATCCAATCGAATATCTGTAAAAAATGCCAGACCCCCTGAATGGGGTTTTCTCTTCTACTGCTTCCGGTTGACAAACTGAACGAAACCTGCTAATATTTCAATTAGTAGGCATTATAAGGTTTTCTAAATTTTAAACTAAGGACGTTTTTTATGAAGTACTTAGAACCTTACATCGAACAACTGAAACAGGCTGGCTTCAAAGTGACCCATCAGCGGCTGGTTATCCTGGATTACCTCCTGCACAGCCGTGAGCATCCCAGCGCAGAGATGATCTACGCCGACCTGCGGCAGCGGTACCCGACCATCAGCCTGGCCACCGTTTACAACACCCTGGAGATGCTCTCCAAGGTGGGTCTGGTGGTGGACCTGGGAGCGCCGGGCGAGCGCCGGAGGTTCGACGGGATAGTCTCCGAACACTCCCACTACTTCTGTACCGAGTGCGGCAAGGTGAAGGACCTCAACCTTCCCGGGGCGGAGAGGGTGCTGAGCAAACTGGTGCAGGAGACCAATCTGCCGGTGACCCGCTACCGTATCGACTTCTTCGGTCTCTGCGAGGAATGCCAGCAGAACGCTGTGGAAAAGGCTTCCAGCAACTAGTAAGGAACATAACTAAACACCCGGTGGACGATCACCGGGTGTTTTTTGGCTTTACCGATATCCGGCCAGGAGTTTGGCCGCTAGTGCATAGTAGTGTTGTCCAGGCCTTTTATACCCAGCCGGTTGGACTTTATGTGCACTATCTGATCAGGGTCGATCAGCGCCATCACCAGTATCTCCTGCCCGTCTTCCTGGTCCTGGTAGCGGCCGACGATGCAGAAGATGACGTCCCGACCTCTCAGGTTGATTGAAATCAGGTCTCCTCTTTCCATGCCGGCACCCCCTGGTTTAGGGTATGCGCCGGGCGGAAGGAGCGTTACACCCGGCCCCGGTTATACTACCTGTTCCCCGCCGATAAAGACCTTTTCCACCTGGGTGGCCACTTCCAGGATTGATCCCGAGAGCACCAGAATATCCGCATCCTTGCCCGGTTCTAGGCTTCCTACCCTCCGGTCCACCCCCAGGATCTCCGCCGCGTTGATGGTTATGGCCTTCAGTGCCTCCTCCTCGGGCATCCCTTCCTTGACCGCCAGGGCCGCGCAGAGGCAGAGGTACTGGATCGGGATCACCGGGTGGTCGGTCATCAGCGCGACCTTCACCCCCGACTCAAGAAGCCGGGACGGGGTTTTAAAACTCTTGTCCTTCAGCTCCACCTTGGCTCGGGTTCCCAGGGTCGGCCCGACCACCACGGGTATGCCCCGCTGGGCCAGCTCTCCAGCTATCTTGTGTCCCTCGGTCCCGTGTATCATGACCAGGTCGAGGCCGAACTCCTCCGCGATCCGCACCGCGGTCATGATGTCGTCGGAGCGGTGGGCGTGGATGTGGACCCGCGACTCCCGCTTCAGCGCCCTGACCATCGGCTCCAGCTTCAGGTCGCGGTCGCGGTCGGCCTCGGGCTTTTTCATATAGTTCAGGGCTGATACCAGGGTCTGCCGGATCAGGGCGGCGGTGGCCATCCTGGTCCGAGGCGCCTTCTGCTGGGCGCTGTAGATCCGCTTGGGGTTCTCGCCCAGCGCCATCTTGAGACCCGACGGGTTGAGGACCACCAGTTCCTCCATGGTCGCCGCCGGGTGGGTCTTCATGACCAGGTTCTCGCCGCCTATGGCGTTGGCGCTGCCGGGCCCCACCCCGATGGTGGTGACCCCGCCCCGGCGGGCGTCGGCTATCGCCAGGTCCTCGGGGTTGATAGCGTCGATCGCCCTGAGCTGGGGAGTGACCGGGTCGCTGATCTCGTTGGTGTCGTCACCCTCCTCCCGGTATATCTCTTCCAGGATCCCCACGTGACAGTGGGCCTCCACCAGTCCCGGCATTATCACCCGGCCCGCCGCGTCGATCACTTCCGCCCCGTCGGGCATCTCCAGCTCCGCCAGGTCCCCGACCGCCAGAATCCTTCCCCGGTCCAGCAGGACGTACCCCGGGTCGTGGACCGGGCCCGCCATGGTTATAACCCTGCCGCCTACTATGGCCTTGGTCATTTTTTACCCCCTATCTTGATAGCGGGTTTGTTATCGATCACTCCCGCCATGCGGGTGACTTTCAGTCCGTTTTTTTCCAGCCCGGCGATGATGCGGTTTATCCCGATGGAGTCGCTGGGCATGTGCCCCGCCACCACCACGTTGCCGATCCCCTGCTGCTTGACCGCCTTCAGAACGTCCTCTCCCATGTGCATGACCACCAGGGTGCCGACCCCGGCGTCGAAGTAGGCCTGGGAGACCTTGGCTCCTCCTCCGGTGCCCCCAGCCATGGTGACCCATATCCGGCCCGCGTAGCTGTCCTCCCGGCCGACCCAGATTTTGGGCTTGATCAGGGAATTCTGGTACTCGGGTATCTCCAGCAGGCAGTTCACCACATCCTTCAGGGTGGCCCGGGGGGACCTGCCCAGCCGGCGGTCGAGGTGCTCCTGCACGGTGCGCTCCCCGATCACGTCCGCGGGGGTGTGGACTGCTATAAACGGCATCTCCAGCAGCTTGGCCGCCGAGACCGCCCGATCGTAGTTGGAGACGTGGCGGTTGTGCTCCACCTCTTCCTTGCGGTCGGCCAGGGCCTTCTGGGCCTTGTTTATCGGCACCCCGGCCTGCACCATGCGGTCGATCTGGTTGTCCATCACCTGATACAGGTTGATCATTGGGCTGCCGCCCTTGGGATGGTGGGTGACGACCCCGTCGTAACCCAGCTGCTTGGCCAGCATGATCTCGGGCGCCTCCATATCGACTCCGAACAGCACCTTTTTCATGTCCCGGCCGTCCACGATGATCCCCGAATCCGCCGGCAGCTCCTTCAGGCCGGCCAGCTCCAGTGCTATCTCCATTACCCTCCCTGGATTCATACGCGACCTCCTATCAGTGTTATTGGCGGCTCCCGTCTTCACCGAGGCGCCGGCGGCAGCCAGATTTTTCTAATACGGTTACTGGATTAGAAACAGTTTATATTATACTACAAGATTTTAAAACCGGTCAGGGTATCGGTCCACCCTCCGCCGTGAGGTCTCTACCAAGGCGGAAAACAGGGCCCCGGCCGCCAGGTCCTCGGGATGCCACTGCACCCCCAGAGCGAACGGGTGTCCTTCGGCCTCGATCCCCTCGATCAACCCGTCGGGGGACCAGGCGCTGGCGATAAAACACCCCGCCGTCTCCTTCACCGCCTGGTGGTGGATACTGTTGACCCTGATCTCGATATCCCGCTCCCGGGTCCCCGAACAGCCGGGTGAAACCGCCGCCGCCAGCCGGCTCCCGCCCCGGATCGTCACCAGGTGGGTGGGCCGCTCCCTCGGTTCCCACTGGTCGTGCTGGATAAGTCCCGGCCGCTGGCTGGGCAGGTCCTGGTACAGGCTCCCACCCATGGCCGCGTTCATGACCTGTATCCCCCGGCAGATTCCCAGCAGGGGGATACCCTCCCGGAGGGCCAAAGGGACCAGCTTCATCTCCAGGGAGTCGCGCAGCGGCTGCACCTCCCGCAGCCGGGGGTGGACCTCCTCACCGAAGTACCCGGGGTCGATGTCCCCTCCCCCGGTCAAGAGGAGCCCGTGCAGTCGGGGAATCAGTTCCTCCAGGCCGACCTCGGCCTCGGTGAGCGGCAGGATCAGCGGCAGTCCGCCGGCCCTCGCCACCGCCTCCAGGTACGGGGGCCGCAGGAAGAGACGCTGCTGGTTCGTATCGTAAGCGGGGGTGATCCCGATGATCGGTCGCATGGCCAACCTCCCGGATTAAATTCTTCTATATATTATAAATAAAAAAGAGAAACCGTGTGTTTGATTTCTCAACCTGACCAATAAATGGAGCGGCGGGTCCTGCATTAAGACCACACGATAACGGACAAGTCCGCATTCAATCAAGTTAGGGCTGGGCCTCACCCTGCGGTGTCCTGTCGCTCCATATTCCCTCTGCTACGCAGATTACCCGAACATCATACCTTACTCATACTTTTCTATATCGCCAGATGCTGTTTATACTCCAAGCTGGAGAAAGGGTCTTCGACCCTGCTGTACTGCCAACTGCTCATGCT
>JABLWZ010000023.1 GCA_013178275.1 Bacillota bacterium
AGGATCAAACTCTCCGATTATATCGCAAGAATTTAATTTCTAGCTCGCAATTCGTTGTCCCTTTTAACAGGGTCCTTTAAGCTTACCTTTTTCAGGCTTCGCACAACTGTTTAGTTTTCAAGGTCCATGCCTTATCCAGTTTGTATGGCTCTGGTGTCAGGACTTTCATTGTAGCACACCTGGCACTTGCTTGTCAAGGTCACGGATGCTTCGCCGTTCGCTCTTAATTATATGCTCGGTGTATTCTATTATGCTACTGTTTTTGGTTACTTATCCTAGCCGCTGATTGGCGACCTCGAATAATATAACACGGCCCCCAAACCTCCGGCAAACTATAAAAACGGCTGAATACCGGCCCTAATCCGCCAATGTTGGATTATTCACCCGTTTAATCTCTCTTTTTCTCTGTTATGCTAATTATTCTGACGGTCATTACATTCCCGATCTGCGCCCGTCAGCCTGGGGACACAGGAACTCCCCGCCCCGCTACTCTTCCCGCTGACGCATGGTGGGGAACAACAGCACGTCCCGGATCGACGGGCTGTCGGTGAGCAGCATGACCAGGCGGTCGATCCCTATCCCCAGTCCCCCGGCGGGAGGCATCCCGTACTCCAGGGCATTTATGTAGTCCTCGTCGATGCGGTAGGCCTTGTCGTCGCTCAGGGCCAGCCGGAGGTCCGATTTTTTCCCCAGGTCAGCCAGACGCTGCTTGGCCTCCTCCAGCTTCTGCTCCTCCAGCTGCTTAATGAAGCGGTCCCGCTGGTCGAACGGGTCGTTTAACTCGGAGAAGGCGTTGGCCATCTCGCGGGAGGTGATAAACAGCTCGAAACGGTCGGTGACCGAGGGGTCCACATGGTTCCGCTTGGCCAGAGGCGAGACCTCCACCGGGTGGTTGGTGATAAAGGTCGGCTGGACCAGGTGGGGTTCCACCAGTTCCTCGAACACCTCGTTGATCACCTTGCCCCGCGTCGCGTTGGGGGCGACCTCGACCTCGAGCCGTTTGGCCAGTTCGCGGGCTTCCTGGTCGCTTCCGACCGTGGTCATATCGACCCCGGCATACTCGGCTATCGCCTCCAGCATCGGCAGTCTTCTGAAGGGAGGGGTCAGGTCGACCTCTTTCCCCTGGTAGGTGATGGAGCGGGTTCCCCGCACCTTTTCGGCCGCAAAAGCGATCAGGTTCTCGGTTATTTCCATCATATCGTTATAGTCGGCGTAAGCCTGGTAGAGTTCCAGCATGGTGAATTCGGGGTTGTGCTTGGTAGAGATGCCTTCGTTGCGGAAGTTGCGGTTGATCTCGTAGACCTTCTCCATACCGCCCACCAGCAGCCGCTTCAGGTACAGCTCGGGGGCGATCCGCAGGAATAGCTGAATCCCCAGTGTATTATGGAAGGTAACGAACGGGCGGGCGGTAGCCCCTCCCGGGATGTGGTGCATCATAGGGGTCTCGACCTCGATAAAGCCGCGGTCGTCCAGGAACCGGCGGATCAGTGCGATGATGCGGCTGCGCTGGACAAACACCTCGCGGACCTCGGGGTTTACGATCAGGTCGACGTAGCGCTGGCGGTACCTGAGTTCCACGTCCTTGAGCCCGTGCCACTTTTCGGGAAGCGGGTTAAGCGACTTGGAGAGCAGGGTTATCTTTTTGACCGCGACCGACTTTTCCCCACGCCGGGTGCGGAACACCGTGCCCTCGACCCCCAGGATGTCTCCGATATCGTACTTCAGGAACAGGTCGTAGCTGTCTTCTCCCAGGTCCTGGCTGCGGACATAGACCTGGATGCTGCCGGAAAAGTCCAGCAGGTCGCCGAAGCTGGCCTTGCCGTGGGTCCGCTTGGCCATCAATCGACCCGCGATAACGACCGACTTGTCCTCCAGCTGGTCGAAACCATCCACGACCTCCCGGATGGAATGGGTGGTTATGAAGCGGCCGCCGTAGGGGTCTATCCCCAGGCGTCGTAATTCATCCAGCTTGCTGCGTCTAATCTGCATCAGTTCGTTCAGTTCCCTGTCTTCGCTCACGGCATTCCCTCCGGTCGACCTTATTTAGTCATAATGTGCCCAGGACAGCCAAAACCCCATACCTGGCGGTACAGGGTGAAAAAGACTATAGGTTTTTTTAACGGGTGATGCCTAGTATCTGGTACTGCAGTCTTCCCGCCGGCACCATAACCTCGACGATTTTTCCCACTCCCAGTCCAAGAATCGCCTTGCCCACTGGAGACTCGATCGATATCCGCTTGTTGTGAGGGTCCGCCTCAGCCGAGCCTACCACCGTGAATTCCATCTCGTCTCCCTCGCCAAGGTCTTTGATCAGCACCTTGCTTCCAATCGCAACCACGTCATTTGGCGAATCGGAGTTGTCGACCACCCGGGCGTACCGCAGGATCTTTTCCAGGGTAAGAATCCGCCCCTCTATAAAGGCCTGCTCGGTTTTTGCGTCCTCGTATTCAGAGTTTTCCGTGATGTCGCCAAACTCTATGGACTGCTTGATCCTCTCTGCTACCTCGCGTCTTCTCACGGACTTCAGGTGTTCAAGTTCTGACTCCAACCTCTGAAGACCGCTCTTGGTGAGGATTACCTCCTTATCCGGCATGTACCTCGCTCCTTTGTTATAGGCTCTCAGGGCAACAGCAGCAACACCTGGACTTGATGAAAAACAACGACCATCCCTACAATTATTTAAGCACCCAAGTCACTGTTCGGACTAGCAGTGCTCGTCACACCATCTGTCAATTCTTAATTTGCTATTATATAAATGCTCCAACGCTTTGTCAAGGAAAATCGAGTTTCGCTGTTGCTGATTGATAATTTATTCCTAAAAGCTTTACCTGGTGCAGGTATTCCAAACGGTCCCTCTGACCGTAACGACCAATAATGTCCCCTCCCTCCAACGCCATAAGCAGCGATTCACAGTAATCCGCCGGGACGGTCAGGAAATCAGCCTCAGACAGATTCCCCAGGAGTCCTTTGACCCACCCCGGCCATGCCCGGGAAAAAAACCTCGATATAAGGCCGCGGACGGCCCCGCCAGCGGTTGTCACCTTTCCCGGCAGGCTCACCATCAGCGGGCTTGTCCCGGGCAAACGGCAAAACCAGACGCCTCTAAAGTGTTCCCCGTGCGGAAGATCCTCATCCGTCCCAGCCAGGATTATCGCGTCCGCCTCCTCGCCGGCCCGGGAAAGCCGCTCTTCCAGTTTTATCGGCACCCCGGTCTCGTACAGCGCCCGGTGCAGCAACGGTTCCAGTTTCGAGCAGAGCCTCCCGGTCAGGGTCAGGCAGGCGGTCTCCTCCGCTAAAGCCTGGGCACAGAGGACCCCAAGCCAATCGTCCCCGGCAACCACCACCCTGGCCCGCGCGGGGGATATCCCTCTTTCCCGCATCGCTTCCCGCCATCGGTCTACCAGTGAGTTGACCAGTGCCGCGTATCCCCGGTTGGCCTGGAGATCGCCCTTCGTTCCAGATGGGGGGGCCCAATCGCCACAACCTACCAGGCTGATCCCCAGTTCGCGGCAGCGCCGGGCAACCCAGCCCCGCTGGCAGAACCAGAGGTATACCTCAACCGACTTACCGGAGGGCGGGTGATGGAACACAAGCCTCCACTCCATCCCCGGCAGCTCCAGCAGCCGTTTTCTCCAAACCGACCCAGATCCGGGTTTCACCATCAGCCCCAATCGGTACATAAGCGCCATCCAAATTTTAAAGGATAACCTATAGGTCATCCTTATGCTGAGATATCGGCTTATATACCCGTCCACCAGTGGTTACGGTCCTTTATAACCGCATTATTTAAAAACCGGTTCGTCTATCAGGCGCTTTTCTCAGGCCGGCTGATCCGTCAACCTGACGATGCGCGGTTTAATTCCGATCTGGTCCAACAGCCGGTTATAGTCATCCGGGGTGACCTGGTCCGCGGCCTTATCCGACAGCGCCAGCAGCATCCCCTCCATCACGTTGGTGCCGAAGGAGCGTCCCTCCAGCTCGGGGGTGGTGGTGATCAGCATCCCGGCTCCCCGCTGCCGCAGGAGTTCTATGTCCTCCATGGTCACCGTGTTGGTGATGATGGTCTGCCCGTTGAGCTTCTCGGGCAGGTGCCGCCGGATAAAGAGGAAGTCTCCCGCGATGACCTCCGCCTCGTGATAGTACCTCGCGTACTTGGGAACCACCTTTTCCTGTTTGTCCCCGGTCGGGTAGAGCATGGTGAAAGGAAGCCGGACGATGATCGGCGCCAGCAGGCGGGCCGCGATATAGAGAGCGCGCAGCGAACGCAGCATCACCGGCAGCCCCAGGCTGAAAACCAGGTCGCCAAATGCCGCGTCGGCACCAGCCTCTACCAGGGCCTCCGCCATCCCGAAGCGGTCAGCCCCCGAAACCACCAGCACCTTACGGCCCGAAAAGGTAATCCCCTCTTCCCGCACCAGGTGTCTTATCACCCGCCGCTCCAGGGTGTTTTTCAGGCCGCTCCCGTCAACGATCGGTGTCTTCTTCGCCGCCAGGGCGATCTTCTTCGCGTCCCGAAATATATAGCGTTTGTTCCCTGCGTATATGTAGAGGTCGATCCCGCCCATGCCAAAGGCGTCGACCTTACCGTCCATTTCCCGGATCATGGAGATCGCCTTCTCCACATCCCCGTCGGTCCCGATGCGCTCGATGGAGAACCTCTGACCCAGGAACTCGGCCTCCACCGCATGATCGCGCTTCGATGACCCCAGGCTGATGCTTACGATCCTTTTTAGCTCCGCCAAGCTATCATCTCCTATTCTGACTGGCGATCAGGATTTCCCTCAGGTAAGCCGGGTCAACGTACTGGTCCTGCTCGATCGGGGTTTCACCCAGTATGATGGGCACCACCTCTTTGTCCAGCAGCGCCTGGGCGATGCGGACGCGCAGATCGGAGCCGATGACCACCACCACATCGTAGGTCCGGAGTCTCATCATCAGGGCCATGAGGTCATTGAGCAGCTCGACCCCTGACTTCTGCCTGACAAAGTCCCACCGCTCCTCATCGGTCATCAGCATAGCGAAGTCGATCCCCAGCTCGTTAGCCACCTCGAGGATTTCCCCCTTGTTGGAGACCGGAAAACCTAAAACCGCCACCCGGTAACCCTGACGAACCTCTCCCATCCCCTCCAGCCGGGAGATGAAGGTCCGCTCCAGGCCCAGGCGGTTGGCCACCTCCTGCTGCGAAAGGCCCTGTGAGCGCAGCTCCAGGACCTGGTCGATGTAGCTGTCTATCTTGTGCCGGTTGATAATCTTTTCCCCGACACGGATTAAACTCATATGGTTCTCCTTGTGCACGTTTCTGTGTACATAATTCTAGCAAATAGTCTGGGCAATAACAAGTTTTGGTAGTCGTCGTTGAATCAAAAAGCCATACAGTTTATCATCCGGAAGACCATCTGAGCAATCTCTATGATGGAACACCACCGTCTTTCAAGCCCGGGACGGCTGTTCGGGTTAATTTTTTAATAATAAGTTCGTCCTTGAAACTCAGTCTTTTTAAAGAATTCATATAAACGAAGTTCTCCCGGGGGCTGATGATGAACCTGCCCCTGCCGCTGACAACCAGGCTGTTCAGGCGGGCTACCTCCCGCACTCCCTTGACCCGACTGGTCCCCGGGGGTTCCCCGGGACCGCCCACCAGCACGACTCGACCGTTAAGCGGCAGGTAGATGACGGTATCGGGGGATCTGAGGTTCGGACCGTAGTAACCGCTTTTATTACGGGAGACCAGGGCCGTCGGCTGATCGGAGGTTATAAAAAGGTGGTCCGGGCTGTCGTTGACGATAACGCCCCAGGCGCGGTTTTCGATGTGGGTGAGGGCCAGCCGGGCCGGGTTCAACCGGCTCCTGATACTGATGTGCTGGTCCTCCGGGGTGGCGTGTTTATCGCTCTGCAGGACATCTGCCGCTTCCTCGAAGGTGGGAACCCCGACCCCGCTGTCCTCCTCCAGCTTCGAGAAGAACGCCTGGTAGCTTTCCCGGGAATCGGCCGCCAGCTCAAGTATTTTCCCCGCCAGGTCATCGGCGAACCGGTCCACCATTTTTCTCGGTGCGGGCAGGTTTAACAGCATCGCGGCGATGAAATCCATCAATAATGAAAAATCACCACCGGCAGGCAGTGTCTGGGTTTCGGCTATCCGGTTTATGACCCGCGCTGTCCGGTCAGCGTCGCCAGAACCTGAAACCGGAGGATATATCCCCGGTTCCCGGGCGGCCTCCCGGGGGGATGTCGAGTCCTGGGTCCCCAGCCTCCGGTCGAGAACCCAGATCCTATCCTCCCGGCTGTTCTTTTCCGTGAACCCCGCCAGGTAGTAATCGGGTAGAAACCGGTATGCAACCGTTTGCGCGGCTGATGTTTTTCGGTCCATCGTTAACCCTTCCCGAATCGTTTTTAACCTTTGATAGACTCACTCTGCCCTCTGCCCTTCCAGGAACTGCCCCACCAGGTCTTCAACCTCCGACAGCCCTCCTGCCCGGACCAGCCGGTCCCTGAGAACCGAGGCCCCGGGGTAGCCCTTGAAGTACCAGATCAGGTGCTTGCGCATCTCGCGTACCGCCCAGATCTCACCCCGAGCCGCTATCTCCATCCGCAGGTGGCGCAGAGCCATCGCGGCCCGCTCCTCCAGCGAGGGCGGCGGGGGTGTCTCCCCGGTCTCCAGGAGGGTCCGGGTGCGGCTGAAGATCCAGGGATTGCCCAGGGCGCCCCTCCCGATCATTACCGCGTCGCAGCCCGTCAGCTCCAGCATCCGCCGGGCGTCCTCGGGCTGCCAGATGTCTCCGTTTCCAATCACCGGGACCCCGACGGCGAGCTTCACCTGGCGGATTATCCCCCAGTCCGCCTTCCCGGAATAGAGCTGCCGGCAGGTGCGCCCGTGGATGGTAACCGCCGCCGCCCCGGCGTCCTCCGCGGCCCGGGCCACCTCCACAGCGTTTACCAGTTCCTCGTCCCATCCCTTGCGGATCTTGGCCGTGGTCGGGACGGTGACCGCCTTGACGACCGCCCGGACTATCTCCCCGACCCTCCCGGGGTCACGCATCAGGGCCGCGCCCTCTCCGTTCTTCAGGACCTTGGGAGCGGGACAGCCGAAGTTAAGATCGATGATCGAGGCCCCGGACTGCTCCACTGTCGCCGCCGCCCTTGCCATGATCTCGGGCCGCGACCCAAAAAGCTGAACCGCCACCGGGGGCGGCTCACCGTCAATGTCTATCAACTTCCTGGTCGACTGGCATCCCATGGCCAGGGCGGTCGCGCTGACCATCTCAGTACAGGCCAGGCCGCAGCCAGCCTCCCGGGCCAGGTCGCGAAACGCCCGACTGGTATATCCAGCTAAAGGAGCCGCCCAAACCGGGTTTGGCACCGGCTGGCGGCCTATCGTCAACGAGTCACACACTCTCGCTTCTTCGCACTCCCTGCATCAAATATGATGGCTCCGATTCTTTTCGTAGATGAGACGCAGCCCCTCCAGGGTCAGCTGCGGATCGACCACATCGATGGTGTGAGAGTCGGTGGCGATCAGCTCCGCCAGGCCGCCCGTGGCCACCACCTTGGCGTCCTCGCCCAGTTCCGCCTTTATGCGCTCCACGATCCCGTCCACCTGCCCGATGAAGCCGAAGATCACCCCCGACTGCATGCTGGAGATGGTGTTGCGGCCGATCACCGACTTCGGCCTCACCAGTTCGATACGTGGGAGCTTGGCAGCCCGCTGGAACAGGGCCTCGGTCGAGATCCCGATCCCGGGAGCGATCGCCCCTCCCAGGTACACACCATGGCTGGAGATGGCGCAGAAGGTGGTCGCGGTGCCAAAGTCCACCACTATCACCGGTCCTCCGTAGCGCTCGAAGGCCGCGACCGCGTTTACGACCCGGTCGGCGCCGACCTCGCGGGGGTTCTCGTACTTGAGGGAGATCCCGGTCTTGACCCCCGGCCCCACCACCAGCGGTTCCACTCCGAAATAGCGGGAGGATGTCTCCTCCAGCACGAAGTTAAGGGGAGGCACCACCGAAGAGATCACCACCGCGGTAACCTCGCGCATGTCCAGCCCCTGAAAATCGAAAAGGTTCTTGAACAGAACAGCGTACTCATCCGCTGTCTTCTGGCGGTCCGTGGATATCCTCCAATGGGTCAGCAAATGCTTCTGCTCGTAAACCCCCATCACGATATTAGTATTACCCACGTCAAAAACCAGGACCATAAAAAATCCCCTTTAGATTGAAGTATAAAAATCGACCCTTCTATTTTAAAACAAACCGGGGAGGGTGTAAATTAAAAAGCAAACTTGGATACAGCCGAGCCGGTGTCTCAAGCAGGATCCAAGTTGCGCTCGATTCCTATACGGGTGTCCAGGCTGTGCTCTACGGTAGGCTAGCTGGTCTGATGGACCGCCAGCTTTACCCGCTGTGCTATCGCCCGCGCCAGCACGGTGGCGACAGCCGCCTTGGCCAGGTCCGTTAAGATGAAAGGCAGGAAAGCAACCTTAATGGCATACATACCGGTAACCGCATTACCCTTGACGAAATTGATTATCGCCCAGAGGTAGGGGATCCCTATCGCGTAATAACACATAATCCCCGCCAGCATCGCCAGCCCGTAGTACCAGAGCTTGGGGTCTTCCTTCTTTTCCATGATCTTGCCTACCACGAAGGCTGAAAGAATAAAGCCGATCACAAAACCAAAAGTAGGTATGATTACATAGGTCGGTCCACCGTAAGGCGGTGACGAGAATACCGGGATCCCGATCAGACCCATCAGCATGTATGCCAGCATGCTCAATGCGCCTCCCCGGCTGCCCAAGAGCATCCCCGCCAGCAGCGACATCATCGGCAGGAAGCTGAAAGGTACCAGGCTGACCGGAGCTAATTTGTTAAAAAACAATCCCACCATGCAGGTCAGTGCGGTAAAGAGTCCCATCGCTACGAGTTCGCGCGTCTTGTTGAGTTGCATAAAAGCTTCCACCCCTAGTTCAATAATAGTTGGTTAACCATATCCGAATCTATGGTTAACTATACCATTAATGTACTCGGAGGGCAACTAAAAAATGTCTGTTTACCGGCTGATTTGCCCCGGTTTTATCTTCCACAGCGCCGATTCATAATCCCTGGAAAATGCGGTACCGATCGTCACTCCCTACTCGACGCTTAGCGGTTTGGCCTCGATGAGGTCGAGGCTGATATCCAGCGACCGGGCCGAGTGGGTGAGCGCTCCCATCGAGATAAGGTCCACCCCGGTCTCCGCCACCGCCGCGAGATTATCCTCCCTGATTCCCCCCGAGGCCTCCAGCAGCACCCGGCCCCCGGCCCGGCGCACCGCCTCTTTCATCAGTTCGGGGCTCATGTTGTCCAGCATCACCACATCCACTCCGACCGCCAGAGCCTCTTCCAGCATGGCCAGGTCTTCCACCTCGACCTCGATCCTGACCATCGGCGACACACCCCGGCGGGCTCTCTCCACCGCTTCCTGGATGCCCCCAGCCATCTTGATGTGGTTGTCCTTGATCATCACCATGTCGTAGAGACCGAAGCGGTGATTGCAGCCGCCCCCGACCCGCACCGCGTACTTCTCAAGGGCGCGAAGTCCCGGGGTGGTCTTGCGGGTATCGACGATCCTGGTGGAACTACCCTCGATCCGCTCCACACAGCGCGAGGTCAGGGTCGCTATCCCCGAGAGCCGCTGCAGGAAGTTCAACGCCACCCGCTCACCGCTTAGTATGGACCGCGCCGATCCCGATACTTCCGCGATCAGGGTGCCTGGCCGCAGCCGCTCCCCGTCATCCACCCGGCCCCGGAACTGTATCCCCGGGTCGAGCCGGGCGAAGACCCGGCGGGCCACTTCCAGCCCCGCCAGCACCCCGTTTTCCTTGCTCTGAATCAGTCCGACCGTCTGCAGTTCAGCCGGCACAACGCTGTTGGCGGTCAGGTCGCCGGTCCCTAGATCTTCCTCCAGAGCCCGCCGGACGACCCGGTCCAGCCAGTGTGAGCTGATATCCATCGGCAAAACTCTCCTCACTTATTGACAAACCCCTCCGGTTTACCCGGCGGGGTTTTTTAACTTTTTCCTCCTGGCCCAGACCAGGTGCCGCTCCCAGTTCTGGTTATCGGCCCGGGGAAAGTCCGAGCGGTAATGCGCTCCCCGACTCTCCGTCCGGATCAAAGCCGCCCCCGCTATCAGCCGATCGAGCTGCGCCATGTTGAATACCTCCGCCTCGGCCGGGCTGGTAACCCTACCCGCGAGGGACCCCACCGCCGCCTGGAACAGTTCCCGGCTGTGCAGCAGCCCCTGAAGCCCGCGTACCAGGCCTACCTCCTCCCACATGGTCGACTGCAGCAGCTGGCGCATCTCTTCGGTTTCAATCCCCTCCAGCTGCTGGTCGATTGCGAAAGGCTCCCAGGAATAGAAGATCGGCCGTTCCCCATCCGGTCCCCAGGATACCAGGGAATCCTCGGTTTCCCAGTCCTCCCGGGCACCCTCCAATACCGCCTCCACCAGGTGCCGCCTGGCCCAGAAGGGGCTGGTTATCCATTCCGCCAGGCAGTAGCGTACGATGCGGTCCCCGAACACCAGCCCGTCCAGGAGTGAATTGCTGGCCAGCCGGTTTGCGCCATGCACCCCGTTGCAGGCCACCTCTCCACAGGCATAGAGGCCTGGGATGTTGGTCTGGCCGTGGCTGCCGGTCCTCACCCCGCTCATGGTGTAGTGAGCCGCCGGCGCCACCGGTATCGGTGTGGTCGTGGGGTCTACCCCGTAATCAAGACACCGCCGGGTGATATTGGGAAAACGGTTCCTCACCCGCTCCGTCCCGAGGTGGCTGACGTCCAGGTATACCTGGTTGCCCCTGCCCAGCTCGGTCCAGATGGCCCGGGCGACGATGTCGCGGGGAGCCAGCTCCCCGGCCGGGTCGTACTTATCCATGAAGCGTTTACCGTCCTGGTCCACCAGGACCCCGCCCTCACCCCTTACCGCCTCCGAGATGAGGTGTCGGGGCGCTCCCTGAATCGCGAGCGCCGTGGGGTGAAACTGGATAAACTCCAGGTCCATCAGCTGCGCTCCCGCCCGGTACGCCGCCGCCATCCCGTCCCCGGTAGCGATGGGGGGGTTGGTGGTGTACAGAAAGAGCTGTCCCGCTCCCCCGGTGGCCAGCACTGTCACACGGCTGAGGTAGGCCGCCATGCGGCCCGCCCGGTCCAGGGTAAGGGCCCCGATGCAGCGTCCCTCCGGGTTGGTCAGCAGGTCCAGCACGAAGCAGTTCTCGACAACCTTCACCTCTCGGGACTGTCCGCACTGCCGTATCAGGGTGTTCTGGATCTCGCTCCCGGTGGCGTCGCTGGCGTGTATCACCCGCGACCGGCTGTGCGCCGCCTCCCGGGTAAAGAGGATGTTGCCCTTGTCCCGGTCGAACCTCGCGCCCATCCGCAGGAGTTCCCCGACCCGGGCCGGCCCCTCGTTGACCAGTATGTCCACCACCTGCTCGTCGCAGAGCCCCGCTCCGGCCTGCAGCGTGTCCTCCCGATGCAGTTTAGGGGAATCCTGTTCGTCCAACGCTACAGCGATTCCCCCCTGGGCAAAATAAGTATTGGTATCTTCTATCTTCTGCTTGGTGAGTACCGTGACCAGCCCGTAGTCGCTGGCCTTGAGGGCGGTGAACAGCCCTCCGATACCGCTGCCCAGCACCAGAAAGTCTGTGGTGACACACTCGATCTGGCGCGGGTCAAAGGTCATTAAAAATCGTCCGGTCAAAAATAACATCCCCAATCAACAACCGCTTTTAAACTGATCCAGGATGATCAAACCGGCCCAAACACATCCGGGCTGGGATTCTTTGCCCGAACTTGAAGAAGGCCCCACTATTGATGCGCCGGAAACGCGAAACATTACAGCCCGTTTCACCCTACTCCAAAGAGGTGCCCTTCTTGGTGCTGGTGATACGGTTATCGCCGTCCACAAAAACCAGGTCGGCCTTGTACTTCCGCGCCTCCTCCTCGGAGAAAACTCCATAGGAGATGATGATGATGACATCGCCCTTCTGGGCCATCCGGGCAGCCGCCCCGTTCAGGCAGATAACCCCGGAACCGCGCTCCCCGCTGATAACGTAGGTCTCGAACCGGGCCCCGTTGTTGTTGTTTACGATCTGCACCTTTTCATTGGGCCAGATATTAGCTGCCTCGATCAGGTCCTGGTCGATGGTTATGCTGCCGATATAGTTCAAATCGGCGTCCGTCACAGTCGCCCGATGGATCTTGGACTTCAGCATCGTGCGGAACACGTCGATTACACCTCCACCACCGCGTTGTCGATCAGGCGGGTGTTCCCGAATCTGACCGCCAGGGCGATCAGGATGGGGCCAGCCAGCTCTTCCAGCGGCTTCAAACTCTCTCTGCTTACTACCTCAACATAGTCGATATCGGCCAGGGGCTCCGACTTAATGAAATCTACCATGGCCTGCCTAAGTTTGACCGCGTCGCGTTCTCCTGCCGCGATCCGCTCCCGGGCCATTCCGAGAGATTTCGAAAGCACTAGTCCCGCCCGCCGCTGCTCGTCATTGAGATAGACGTTGCGAGAACTCATCGCTAACCCATCAGATTCCCGCACGATAGGAGCTACAACGATCTCCAGGGGCATATTCAGGTCCCTTACCATGCGCTGAATCACCGCCGCCTGCTGGGCGTCCTTCTGCCCGAACACCGCCACATCGGGCTGCACGATATTGAACAGTTTGCTGACCACGGTGGTAACCCCCCGGAAGTGCCCCGGCCGGGAAGCCCCGCAAAGACCTTCGGTAAGCTGCTCCACCTCTACGTAGCTTGCGTACCCCTTGGGGTACATCTCCGCCACCGTGGGGGCGAAAATCGCCGCCACTCCCGCCGAAGCAGCCAGTTCAGCGTCCCGGGTCAGGTCACGGGGGTACTCCTCGTAGTCTTCTCCTATCCCGAACTGCAGGGGATTCACAAATATGCTCATTACCACGGTATCCGCAGACTCCAGGGCGATCTTCACCAGGCTCAGGTGCCCCTGGTGCAGGTACCCCATGGTGGGAACCAGCCCTACCCGCCTGCCCGCCTGCCGCTCACGCTTGACAAAATCCCTGATCCCCTTTATGTCTTTAAATATTTCCACCCTTTTGCCTCCTCGGGGTCAATTAGTACAGCTTGCTCAAGACCTCGTCCTTGATCCCGTAGCAGTGCTCTTCGGCCGGGAAACTTCCCGACTCCACGTCATCCTTGTAGGCCTTGAACGACTCGCGCATGATCTTGCCGATCTGGGCGTACTGCCGAACGAACTTGGCCACGTGTCCCGAAAACAGCCCCAGCAGGTCGTGGCTCACCAGCACCTGACCGTCGCATCCCGCCCCGGCCCCGATGCCGATAGTGGGGATACTGATCTCCTTGGTTATTCTCTCCGCCAGCGCCGACGGCACGCACTCCAGCACTATGGAGAAGCACCCTGCCTCCTCCAGCGCCCGGGCGTCCTCGATCAGCTTCTTGGCCGTCTCCACGTCCTTGCCCTGGACCCGGAAGCCGCCCAACTGGTGGACCGACTGGGGGGTAAGGCCGAGGTGACCCATGACCGGGATTCCCGCCTCCACCACCGCCTTCACCACTGCCGCCCGCTCCCTGCCGCCTTCGAGCTTGACCGCCTGGGCCCCGCCCTCCTGCATGAAACGCCCCGCGTTGCGAAGCGCGTCTTCCACCGAGAGGTGGTAGGTGAGGAAAGGCATATCCCCGACCACCATGGTATTCCTGGCGCCCCGGGTAACCGCCTTGGTGTGGTGAATCATCTCCTCCATGGTTACGAACAGGGTGGTCTCATACCCCAGTACGACGTTCCCCAGGGAATCCCCCACCAGTATCATGTCTATCCCGATCTCGTCCATTGCCTGTGCGGTAGGAAAATCATAAGCCGTTAACATAGTAATCTTCTGGCCTTTTTGTTTCTTCTCTCTTAGTGATACCGTAGTAGCTCTCGCCATTAGGTCCACCTCTTCCGTCATGGTTTTAAGACCCGCAGCATTTCCTCAGCCTTTTCTCTGGTAATTCCACCCTTCCTAACCGCCACATCCACCGTGTTCGTACCCAGTGTCCGGTAAAACTGTACCAGGTTAGTATCCACCCCCTCCATCTGCGCTAAATGCTTGCTTATCGTTGATATATCTCCGCGGGCTATAGGCCCCGTCAAAGCCTGTGGAATGCCGATCTGCTTGATGTTGTGAAGGGTGCCCTCCACCAGCGGCAGCAGCGCTGGGAGGCACATCTCCCGGGGTATTCCGCTTATCACCAGCAGCTCGACCGCCTGGGAAACCAGGGTCACCAGGTAGTTGGAGGCGACACAGGCCCCAGCGTGGTACAGCGGCTTGGATTCCTTGCGGATGGGGAAAAACCTTCCCCCCATGGCCTCCACGATCCTCTGGGCCAGGGACATCCCTTCCGGGTCGCCCTCGATGCTGAAGATCGAGCCCGGCAGGATCTTGATCGCCTGTTCGCTGTTCGCGAACGACTGCAGCGGGTGCACCGACAGGGCAATCGCTCCCTGGGCCGCCGCCGGAGCCAGCGCCTCACTGGTAAGGGCCCCGCTCATGTGGATCACGTACTGTCCCTGGCGGAATCCGCCCTCCCTGGCTATCTCCTCCGCCGCCGGGGTGATCGCTCCGTCGTTGGTGGTCAGGAACAGGACCTCCGAGGCCTGCCCCAACTCCGCCGGCCTCCCGAAAGCCGGGACGTTAAGCGCCGAGCTTAACCGCCCCGCCTTTTCCCGGTCGAGGTCGTAAACCCCCACCAGGGTATACCCCTGCTGCTTTAGGATGGTGGCCACAGCGGTTCCCACAGTCCCCGCTCCGATGATTCCTACCTTCGGCTCCATCTGAGTTCCACCCCCCGTATAAAAGCCTTAGCTACGAAGAAAACTGGGTTCCTGCCTTCGGCAGTAACCTTAGTTGCACTTGCTTCGGAGTGCTCTTGCTTTGCAGTGAGAAATAATAAACCTTCCGGACAAGCGTCAGGAAGGCCTTATATAGCACTTTCCCTTCCGTCTTGGTCCTTCATGGCTACAAGCGGTTCCGGTTTGCTACAATGCTTCATTTTTTTCAGATCAATCGCGCTAACTGTCAGGGAATATCCTCTGCGTTATCGCGAATAAATTGTAACATGGCCGGGAAATTTAGACAACAGGTTGATACCCATCTTATACAAATCTTTCATAATTTCTGCAGCGGTCTTTCCATTTGGTAAAATCTGGTCGGGAGCTATCTCCGCCAGGGGTGCCAGAACGAAATCCCGTTTATACATCTCCGGGTGCGGGACCACCAGGCTCTCCAGCTCGATAGACTGCTTCCCGTAGAGCAGGATATCCAGGTCGATCGTACGCGGTCCCCACTTGACCGTGCGCTCCCGGCCCATTCCCGACTCTATCTCCCGGATAAGGTCGAGCAGTTCCAGGGGCTTTAGCATGATGGCGAGACGGGCCGCCGCGTTTATAAAGTTGCCCTGCTCCACCCCGCCCACCGGCCGGGTCTCGTAAAAGGACGATACCTGGAGCAGCCGTATCAGGGGGTGAGCCGACAAACGCCCCAGCGCCTGCCAGAGGTTGGCCTGGCGGTCGCCCAGGTTTGACCCCAGGGCCAGGAAAACCTCCACCCACTCCTTGTCTTCCACCGCTGCCCGGTACCGTTCCACTGTCACAGCGGCCCACTCCAGTAGCCCGCTGATGGGCGCCTCGGGTTTCTTTACCTTTACCCGCACCCCGACCGCAGGAAAAAGTTCCAGAACCGTCCCCGCGATCCGGTCAGCCAGGGTCTCCAGGAGTGAAAAACGCGCTCTCTCCACCAGGCGTCGGACCTCGGTATATACCTCGGCGTAGTTCACCGTGGAGTCGATATCGTCATCCAGCGCCGCGCCCCGGGGCAGCTCGATCTCCAGGTCGACCACGAACTCCTGCCCTCTCTCCCGCTCCTCGGGCAGCACTCCGTGAAACCCGAAAAACCGCATCCCCTTGAGTTCTATGGTGTCGGCCTTCCCATCCATTCCGCCATCCCCCATAACCAGCAGGCCTGGAAGCAGCCAGGCCGAGTTTCGTTATCCCCTCACCACAGCGTCGCTCATCTTCGCCACCGCCGCCATCTCCCTGACATCGTGCACCCGGACGATATCCGCCCCGGCCGCGATCCCCAGGGCTATCGTGGCGGCGGTCCCTTCCAGCCGTTCACCCGGCGTTTTGTTCCCCAGCACCCTGCCGATAAACGACTTGCGCGAGGTCCCCAGCAGGATGGGTCTCCCCAGGCTTTTCAGTTCAGCCAGCCTCCGCAGGACCTCCAGGTTGTGCTCCGCTGTCTTGCCGAAGCCGATGCCGGGGTCGATGATGACGCGTTCGGGATTTATCCCCGCCTGTTCCGCGATCTCCAGGCTTTCCTCCAGGTCCCCGCAGATGTCGGCCATCAGGTCCTGGTAGCTGGGTTCGGGCCGGTTGTGCATGATGACCACAAAGGCATCGTGGTCCGCCACCACCCGGGCCATCTCGGGGTCGGCTTTCAATCCGCTCACGTCGTTGATTATCTTCGCCCCCATCGTCAGGGCCTGGAGGGCGATAGTCGATTTATAGGTATCGACCGAGATCGGAATCCTCACCGTCTGGAGCAGCTGCTCCAGCACCGGGAAGACCCGCTTCCCCTCCTCTTCCTCGCTGACGTGTGGCAATGTCGGCCTCTGCGGCGAAAACGCGTTGACCACCGACCCGGGCCTGGTCGATTCCCCTCCGAGGTCCAGGATGTCCGCGCCCTCTTCCTCGATCTGCCGGCCCCTCTCCAGCGCGGCCTCGATCCGGTCGAACTGACCGCCGTCGGAAAACGAGTCGGGGGTGACGTTGAGGATGCCCATGATCAGGGTCCGCTCTCCCAGCGGCAGGCCGAGGAATGGAGCCCGCTCGACCTCGTCGGCCCCCTCCCGGGGGATCTCCTCATCGATCAGCCGCCTCAGCTGTTCCGCCAACTGCTTCAGCCCGAACGGCTGGCGGTTCAGTTTGGCGATCAGGTCGCGGTACTGCTTCAAGGTGCCCATCAGCACCACTTCCCCGGTCCCCGGCTCACCCATCACCGCCCAGCGGTCGATCGCCGCCTCGGCGCCCCGGGCCAGCATCTCCTGCTTCAGGATCAGCGCCGCCTGCGCGGAAAGACCGCGCACGTGGACCACCCTGAACCGGGCCTTGGGGGCCATGATCTCTATCCCGCGCGGGTCGGCCCCGGTGCGTTCGAGCAGCCGTCGGGCATCCTTCAGGTTCCTGACCTCCACCAGACGAACCTTGATCTGTCCCAATCTCACAGCCCTCCTTTTCGGTAGTCGGTCGTCAGTAGTCAGTCGTCGGACTGGTGGGAATTTGCTTTCGGCAAATTCCATTTTATCGGAATCCGCGCAGCGGATTCCTTCTATTCCGACAACCGACAACTAACTACCGACCACTGATTAGAACAGTCCGGTGATGACCCCGTCGGCGTCGATATCGATATCCAGCGCCGCCGGGTGCTTGGGCAGACCCGGCATGGTCATGATGTTGCCGGTGATCGGGACGATGAATCCCGCTCCCGCGCTCAGGCGCACCTCCCGGACCATGATCCTGAACCCCCGCGGGCGGCCCAGCAGCCCCGCGTCGTCCGAAAGCGAGTACTGGGTCTTCGCCACACAGATAGGCAGTTTACCGTATCCCATACTGGTGAAGTTGGTCAGCGCGTTCTCCGCCTCAGGCGAGTAGTCTACCCCGTCCGCGCCGTATACCTGCTTGCAGATGGCTTCGATCTTTTCCTTCAGGGGCATTTCCAGTCCATAGAGGTAGTGGAACCCGTTCTTCTTTTCGCAGGCGGCGATAACCTTATCCGCCAGTTCCAGCCCCCCTTCGCCGCCCTTGGCGAAGACCTCCGAAAGGACCGCCTCCACTCCCAGTTCACGGGCCCGGGCCCTGACCAGCTCGATCTCCTCGTCGGTATCGGTCGGGAAGCGGTTGATGGATACCACCGCCGGCAGCCCGAAGAGGGCAATGTTCTCCAGGTGCTTCTCCATGTTCTCCAGCCCCCGGGAAACCGCCTCCAGGTTGGGCGCGGTCAGGTTGGCCTTGGCCACCCCGCCGTGCATCTTGAGGCTGCGGATGGATATCACCAGCACCACCGCGTCGGGGCGCAGGTCGCCGATGCGGCACTTCAGGTCGAAGAACTTCTCCGCCCCCAGGTCGGCGGCGAACCCCGCCTCGGTTATCAGGTATTCGCCCAGCTTCAGCCCCATCTTGGTGGACAGGATGCTGTTGCAGCCGTGGGCGATGTTGGCGAACGGGCCGCCGTGGATAAGCGCGGGGGTGTTGTCCACCGTCTGCACCAGGTTAGGCTTGACCGCGTCCTTCATTAGCACCGCCATCGCCCCGATGCAGCCCAGGTCGCCGGCGGTCACAGCCCGGCCGTCATAGGTATAGCCGACGATGATCTTCTGTATCCGCTCCTTCAGGTCCATCAGGTCCCGGGCCAGGCAGAGGATGGCCATTATCTCCGAGGCCACCGAGATGTCGAACCCCGACTCACGCGGAACCCCTTCGGTGCGTCCGCCCAGTCCGATGACGATCCTGCGCAGCGCCCGCTCGTTCATGTCCATGGCGCGCCGCCAGACGATGCGGCGTGGGTCGAGGTTGTGCGGGTTGCCCTGCTGCAGGCTGTTGTCCAGCACCGCCGCCAGCAGGTTGTGGGCGGTGGTCACCGCGTGGATGTCCCCGGTGAAGTGGAGGTTGATGTCCTCCATCGGCAGCACCTGGGAGTAGCCGCCTCCCGCCGCCCCGCCTTTCAGGCCGAAGCTGGGGCCCAGCGAGGGCTCACGGATGGCCAGGATCGCCTTTTTACCCATTTTCCAGAGGGCCTGGGTGAGCCCGATGGTGTTGGTGGTCTTGCCTTCACCCGCCGGGGTGGGGGTCATGGCGGTGACCAGCACCAGCTTGCCGTCAGGCCTGTCCTTAAGCCTATGTAGTACCTCCAGCGAGATTTTGGCCTTGTAAGGCCCGTAGTACTCAAGGTCGGCCTCCTCCAGCCCGACCTGCCTCCCCACCTCCTGGATGGGAAGCAGCTTGGTCTGTTGAGAAATCTCGATATCAGTCTTCAAATACTCAACCTCCTAGTTTGGCCTGATTGCGGGCCATAAACTTGTCCATCTGGACTATAAAACGCTCATGGGTACCTTTTCCCACCGGCTCCTTGTCGTCAAAGGCCTCGACCGCCAGGGTCAGTTTCCGGCCCTCCACCTTGACCAGTTCCGCCCTGGCGGTGACCGTCATACCGACCGGGGTAGCCGCGGTGTGATCGATGGCGATGCTGACGCCCACGGTGCAGTGCCCCTCCGGCAGGTAGGGGTCCACCGCCTTAATGGAGGCCCCTTCCATCAGGCCTACCAGGGCCGGCGTAGCGTAAACCGGCACATCGCCGCTGCCGTACTTGATGGCGGTATTCTCGGTCGTGACCAGTTCCCGCTTTTCTCCGATAGTACCGGTCTTCAGATTGATATCCACGGTATACCTCCTTTTTCGGTTGTCGGTTGTTGGTAGTCGGTTGTCCTTGAAGGAATTTGCTATGCAAATTCCAACTATTGCCGACTACTGACTCCCGACTACCGACGACTATTCACTAAGCCACCCGTCCACCGGCCGGACGTAGCTCACCAGTTCCTCGGGGCGGAAAAACAGCCCGATCTCCCGGGAAGCGCTCTCGGGCGAGTCCGAACCGTGTACCACGTTGCGGGTTATATCGACCGCCAGGCTGCCCCGGATGGTGCCGGGAGCTGCATCCTGGGGATTGGTCGCCCCCATCAGGTCGCGCACCGCCTTGATAGCCCCGGGTCCCTCCAGGACCATGGCCACGATCGGCCCGGAGACTATAAAGTCCACCATCCCGGGGAAAAACGACTTCCCCTGGTGTTCCGCGTAGTGCTGTTCCGCCAGCGCCCGCTCCATCACCATCATTTTCAGGCCTACCAGCTTCAGGCCCTTCTGTTCAAACGCCTGGATCACCGTTCCGCTCAACTGCCGCATCACCCCGTCGGGCTTAACCAGCACCAGTGTCCTTTGAGTCAAAAATAGTCCCTCCTTACATGTATTAATGTTATTATTGGCCTCAGGCCGTTCAAGCAAACCAGCTACAGTAGAAGCCTTAACAAATAATCGCTAAGGCTTCTAACACAGGTTTTTCAGTTAATGCCCTACCGATACCCTAGATAACCGTGTCCACCGCGGGCTTGAATACCGTTAAGGGCTTATCCCCGCTCTCTGCGGTTTTATCCCCGCTTTCGGCGTTCTCACCGCTGTCTCCGAACACGGGGGCTGCTTCCGCTTCCGACTTCATCAATTCCTCGAACTCGGGGCCTTCCAGGGTTTCCTTCACTATCAGGGTCTTGGCCACCAGTTCCAGCTTGTGCATATTTTCCGTCAGGATATTTTCCGCCTTGTGGTAGCAGTCGTCGATGAGTTTTCTCGATTCCCGGTCGATCGACTGGGCCACCGCTTCGCTGTAGTTGCGGTCGCGGGAGATATCCCGCCCCAGGAACACCTGCTCCTGCTTGTGCCCATAGGTGATCGGTCCCAGTTCGTCCGACATCCCAAACTCGGTAATCATCTTGCGCACCAGTAGGGTGGCCCGTTCGAGGTCGTTCTGCGCCCCGGTGCTGATCTCCTTCAGCACCAGGCTCTCCGCTACCCGCCCCCCCAGCAGCACCGTCACCTCGTCCAGCAGTCGAGAGCGGGTGGCGTAGTAGCGGTCCTCGGTCGGGAGCAGCAGGGTGTATCCGCCAGCCCGTCCCCGGGGGATGATCGATATCTTGTGTACCGGGTCGGTATTGGGGAGCACCGCTCCCACCACCGCGTGGCCCGCCTCGTGGTATGCCACCAGCTGCTTCTCCTGGTCGCTGATGACCCGCGACTTCTTCTCCGGCCCCGCGATCACTCTCTCGATCGCCGCCTCCAGGTCATCCATCGCTATCCGGTTCTTGCCGCGGCGCGCGGCCAGCAGGGCCGCCTCGTTCATCATGTTGGCGATGTCCGCGCCGGTGAATCCGGGGGTGCGGCGCGCCAGGACCTCCAGGTCGATATTGTTGTCCAGGGGTTTATCCTTGGAATGAACCTTCAAAATAGCCTTTCTGCCCACCACATCGGGACGGTCCACGGTGATGTGGCGGTCGAAGCGTCCCGGCCGGAGCAGAGCCGGGTCCAGGATATCGGGCCGGTTGGTGGCGGCCACCACTATGATGCCTTCATTGGCGGAGAAACCGTCCATCTCCACCAGCAGCTGGTTGAGCGTCTGCTCACGCTCGTCATGCCCTCCACCCAGGCCAGCACCGCGGTGACGGCCTACCGCGTCGATCTCGTCGATGAATACGATACAGGGAGAGTTCTTCTTCGCCTGGTCGAACAGGTCCCGCACCCGGGAAGCCCCGACCCCTACGAACATCTCCACAAAGTCCGAGCCGCTGATGCTGAAGAAAGGCACCCCCGCCTCGCCGGCCACCGCCCGCGCCAGCAGGGTCTTGCCGGTTCCCGGGGCGCCGAAAAGCAGCACCCCTTTGGGGATACGGGCACCCATCTCAGTAAACTTCTTGGGCTGTTTGAGGAACTCCACCACTTCCTGCAGTTCCTCCTTGGCCTCATCCGCCCCGGCCACGTCCTCGAAGGTGACCCGTTTCTTCTCGTCCGTGTGCAGCCTGGCCCGGCTCTTCCCGAACTGCATTACCCGACTGCCGCCGCCCTGGGTCTGCTGCATCATAAAGAAGACAAACCCTATCAGGAGCAGTATCGGCAGAAACGTCGACAGCAGACTGGTCCACCACGGCGGCTGGGTCGGACCCTTGAAGTTCGACTCGACGTTCTTCTCCCTGAGCAGCGTCACCAAGCTCTGGTCCTGGGGACCTTCTGACTGGATCTTTTCGTCGTTGTTCTTCAAGACCGCGCTGATATGGGCGACATTGTCCTCCAACACGATTTGGACGGACTTCACCTTGTCCGTCTCAACATACTGGTAGAAGGTTTTATAATCAATAGTCTTTGGAGACTTATCGGGTTCCGCGGTCCAACGAAAAGCTGACACGGCGATTAGGACAATCAGCAGGTAGATTGCCAGGTTTTTAAAAATGCGGCTCACCATTGTCCTCCTCTCTGTCCCAAATCATCATTAATTTTAGCACAACCCTTCTGGCATATCAAATAGCTTATCATTTCGATAAAGATAGCGCAAGCAGTCTCCGGGTTTCTTGGTTGGCGGCAAAACGGGCATCAGCCCGCCAGCCCGCCAGCCAGTATACCTGGTCACCCGAGGACACCACCGCTGTCCGCTCCCGGTCCTCCCGCGGCACCTTGTGGTCGATCAGGAACTCCTTTACCTTCTGGCTGCCGCCTGCCCCCAGCGGGTAAAACCGGTCCCCCGGGCGCCGCCGCCTGGCACAGATCGGCATCGTCAGCCGTTCGAAGTCCAGGAACGCCTGGTTCGAGTTCGTGGGCCCCCTGGTTTCCAGAGCCCCGGGATCGCGAAGGTCGGCCTCGATAAACGCTTCCAGTTCTGGAATATAGGTTCGTCCAGGAATAACCAGCGGGTACTCCCATTGCTCGTCAACCGCCGGGGAGAGACGCCGCTCCAGCACCAGCCATTCGTACTCACGCCGCCCTTGCAGTTCCCGGGTCAGGTGGACCTGTCGGCCGCTCTCCGGGTTGGCGGCCAGCTCCAGCAGGCTTGCCACGTGAGAGTAGCTGACGCCCTGCAGTCCACCCGACAGCCGCTGCAGCGCCAGGCGGACGATCCTCCGACGCAGCGCTGTGGGCCGCTCCAGCAGCCCCGCCGCCGGCAGGCGGATGGACTCCCCATCGAATAATATCCCCAATTCCGCCGCCGCGGACGCGGCCATCCAGTCCAGCAGCTCACCCTCGTCCCGCATTATCTCGGCCGTACGGCCAAGGGTCTCTACCAGGTTGGGGTTGTAACCCTTAAGCAGCGGCATCAGCTCCAGCCGGATGCGGTTTCTAAGGTAGACCGGCTTCAGGTTGCTGGAATCGGTGCAGAACCCTTCACCCCTTCGCCACAGGAAGTCCTCGATCTCATCGCGGGTAGCATCCAGCAGGGGACGAACGATTTTCTCCCTCCTATAAGGTATACCCGCGAGCCCCTCTATACCACTACCGCGCAGCAGGTTTTCCAGCACCGTCTCCGTCTGGTCATCGGCGTGGTGCCCAACCGCGATGCGGGAAGCCTTCCCGCGGCTGGCGGCCTCCTCCAGGGCCTGATAGCGCAGTTCACGGGCTTTCTCCTGCAGAGAGCCCAGATGTTCCCCCTGCGGCACCGCCATATCCAGCCTGATCGCCTCGAAGGGGAGCCCCAGCCTCCCGGCCAGTTCCGCCACGAAGTACTGCTCGCGTTCGGACTCCTCTCCCCGCAGGCCGTGGTTCACATGCGCCACCCGCAGGCTCACCGCCAGTTCATCCCGCAGCAGCCAGAGCGCCAGCAGCAGTGCCACCGAATCGGCCCCGCCCGATACCGCCACCAGTATAACCTCTCCCGGGTCGGCCAGTCCGTGAGACGAGATGGTCCGCTTCATCCGCTCCAGCAACCTGTCCATCATATCTCCTGTGGTTTAGTCATTACTAGTTTTAGCCGGTGTACGGCACCTTAAGTACTACTATATTAAAACATCTTGCTAATTAAAACATTAAAATTGTATAAAATGTTTACTGGAAAAACCAGTCTCAAGTTTAAGCAAGAAGGACTGGTCAACCAGTCCTCCGGTACCGTCCGTCTTCTTCTTTAATCACCGCCCCCATCTTGAGCAGCCGCTTCAGGTGGTTGCGCAGCCCCATCTTCTCCCAGAACTCCTCGTACATGTTCCGCCGCGCCGGGAAGAGGATTCGCCTCTCCGCCAGCTCCGGCACCGTCTGTGGCTCCTTCAGAGCCTCCAGCACCTTTTCCTCCCGGTCCAGCACCACCTTGACGAACTTGTCCAGCCCCTCGTTGATCCCCGCGGTGAACACCCGCCGGTGAGATGGGACCAGAATACCCGGCCCTATCTTCTTTATCCGGCTCACCGAGGCAAACAGCGCGGTCAGGTCCGAACTCTCACCGAAGTACCAGGGCCCGCCGGCGGTCAGGTCGATATCCCCCGAAAACAGGATTCCCTCCTCCTCCAGGTAAAACCCGTAGTGCCCGGCGGTGTGTCCCGGCAGGTGCAGCGCCGTTAACTTTCGCCGCCCCAGGTCGAGCACCTGGTTGTCGGTAAAGGTCCCCGCGAGGTCGATGGTGCGGAAACCCGGCGGGGCCACCACGTCCGGGGACAGCCCCCCGACGATGGTCTTGGCGTAGGGAAGCCACCTCAACTGACCCATCAACTCTTCCCAGAACTGGAATCCGAAGTGCCGCATGTACGACTCCCGGCTGCGGTAGTTGTCCTCCTCCTCGCGCCCGGCCAGCAGCCGGATGTTGGGAAACAGGGTGTCGCCGTGGACGTGGTCGTGGTGAAAATGGCTGAAGATACCGATCTCCACCGACTCCCGCTTGAGGGCAGCGAAGGAGGAGGCCCCGGCTCCAAAGTCGATCACCGTCGGCCGTTCGTCATCGATAAACATGCAGTTGCCGTAAGGGTAGCGGGGAGCGCCCTGCGGCTCGACCACCCACACCCCGTCAGCCAGTTGCTGCATAATGTCACCCCCGAGAGCACCTTTATCCAGAAGACATATTTAGGGCTAGGTTCGACATCTGGGATGAATTTCCTGCCAGCGTCATATACCTGATTGCCCAAATCGGGGAACCCGATTCATTAATTCCAGCAGATTCATACTTACAGGCACCGACGACTTTGTTATAATTCTGAAGTCGTTGTTAAACCGAAAAGAGGAGGTGCCAGATGCGATCTGTCAAACAGATAAATCCTGAACTTAAACACCAGCGGTCCCGGCTGCACGGCGTCGTCATCGTCGCCCTCCTGCTGACCGTGCTGCTGCAGCTTGTCCCGGCGGCGCCCGCGGCCGCCTCGGCCAGCCCCGCCTGGAGCATCCGGGTCGAGCTTTCGGCTGACCGGTGGAGCCCCGGCCGGCTGCACCTGTACGACAAAAACGGGGGGGTGGTCTTTAGCGCCAGGTGTCTCGGCCGTTCTGAGTACAACACCCCGATGAACGTCACCTACGGCAACACTCCCACCGGGGTGTACCTGGGCCGCCTGGGCCGGGTCCGGTCCAGCGCTTACTCCTACGGGCCCTACCAGACGGTCGACCTGGTGGGGGTAGCCGGGATAGCTAAGACTTCCAGGCGCACCGGCATCCTGATCCACGGCGGGGCGCCCGGCCCGGGCGGCTCGCTCCGCCCCTCCCACGGGTGCGTCAGGCTTTCTAACCAGGATGAAAAGCGGCTGGTGGAAAGCATCACCGCCCTGGTCAACCGCGGGTATAACCCGACCGGCCGGGTCGTTATAACGGAGAGGTAGACTAACGAAGATACCTCCAGCGGTCGCTGGAGGTATCTCTTATTCGGAGAGGGGTCAAAAAAGGTTTGCTTCCAGAACGGGTATCTCGCTGCCCATCGGGGTTTTGATCAGGTACTGGATGTTGTTCATCCTGCTCATCCGGGGCCCTGAAACGATAACCAGCTTCAAGCCCTGGGAGGCTCGATGCTCGACCACCTGGCCGGGTAAGAATTTACCGTCGATGGAGGGCGTGGATTCAGGAATCTCGGTTACCGGCTGCTGGGTCTTCCGCTTCTGGGTTCTGGCCACCAATAATGCCCCCTTCTTTTCATCGTATTGCAAACATATGTTCTGTTTATTGTAGCATAAAACAAAAAAGAATACCACCAGGTTTTAAATTTTTTATACTATAATCCTACTATCATCCCGTTATCTGCCAGCTGTAACGGGTGACACCGATACTTGCTTGCTGTAATTATCAGCAGCGGAGGGGAAGACGAGAGGGGCGATCGACCGCGAAATTCAACGGCATGTGACCGCCCCTCGGAACCCCATATTCAATCCTATTATTGCTCACGTTATGCTGTGCATTGCGCTCGCTAGCTGATAAGGGCCGCCCGGTTCCTCCAGGCCGAGACCAAAAGACCGGCCGACATCCAGGCGGCGGCGCAAACCGCCATCCCCAGCAGGGGGCCTCCCCCGGTATTGGTGCCCAGCCACAACCAGCGGCCGGGAAGGATCATCGATCCATATTCGAGCAGCGCCGCCCAGTCCGGCAGCTTGAACAGCATGCCGCTGAGCGATGCGTTGATCAGGGTCAGGACCGGGGCCAGCAGCATCAACTGCATGTTGTTCTGAACGAAAGCGGTCACTGCCAGCAGCATCCCGGCCCCCGCCGTGAAGTACAGCAGCAGGGGGATAAGGGCACCGAGGCCCACCAGCAGAGGTATTCCTCCGATAGCGGAGCAGGTGATGACCGCCAGCAACCCACCCAGCAAGCACATCGACATCGGCGCCAGGATGTCTCCCAGGATGCCCTGCCAGGGCTTGATGCCCATGTGAGCAAACCTCAGTCCCAGCGCCAGCTTCCGGTTCTCTATCATCCAGGTCGCCCCGATGAACAGGGCGAAGATGGAGAACGCGGCGTAGATGCAGACGCTGTCGACCAGCACCTGGTAAGGCCGCTCGGCCGCCTTCTGCGGCAGGGGCATATAGGTATTGACCACCACGAAAGAGCTGTTGTAGTAGACCGTCCGTATCTCATCCCGCAGGGCGGCTATCTCTTCTTCGGAGAGGCTGAGCCCCCAGTCCGACATGATCGCCCTGGTTTCGATCACCGCGTCCTTTTCTATCCACAGGTCGAGGGTGTTGGTGATCAGGGCCTCGCTGATGGAGGCCGCCGCCGAGGAGGCGGGGGAGGTATACATCGCCACCGTGTTGGCAAACTCTCCCCGCTCGATCTGCCGGGAGAAGTTCTCCTTGACCACGAAGACCGCCTCCAGCTTGCCCGCCTTGAGCCGGTCCAGGGCGGTTTCGCGCGGCAGCACCAGTATGTCGTATTCACGGTGCCCCTGGAGCAGCCTGACCAGTTCCCGACCCTGGCTGCCCTGGTCTTCCAGCACCACCCCGACCGCCAGCTTGCTGCCCGCGGGCTCCTGAAACAGCGGTGTCATGGCGAGTGCTACAGCGATCAGGATGAAGACCCAGAAAAAGGGCCGGCGCGCGCACAGCCGAAAACGCAGGATGAAGGTTTTTAATATCCAGTTCATAGCCTCTTAACCTGATAATAAATTCTGGACCATACGACCGCCACCGCCGCTGTCCCCCAGGCGGCCAGCTTCACCATGTCCTGGAGGTACTGGCCGGGGTCGAACTTGAAGAATCCACCCGCCAGCGCGTTCATAGCGGGACGGATCGGCAGCCACTGGCCGATGGCGGAGATCCAGTTGGGCAGCACCCCGAAAGGAATCAGAGCCCCGCCGGTGATGGCCATCAGGATGACCAGCCAGAAAGCGGTCCAGAGCGCCGTCTCCTCCCGCCTGACACAGGCCGCGATGGCCATCGAGATGGCGGAAAAGCAGAAGGCCGAGAGGACTATCGCTCCCAACAGCGCGGCGTAGTTGCTGATAAATATGTCTTTTAAAGCCGAGGTGACCAATCCGGTGGGCAGGGCCAGGAAAAGGATCAGCATGATGAAGACACTGCCCGATATCAGCCGCGCCGCACCGAACATCGCGCTGCGCTGAAAAAACAGGCCCCTCTTGATCACCGGACCGTTGAGGTCCTTTACCGTAAACCTGACCAGGGGAACCATCCCCAGCGCGGCAAACAGGGTGAAGATGGCAGAGAGGTAGTAATGCAGGGGCAGGTACTCCTGAAACAGGGATACCACGCCCTTGTCGCCGACCACCTCCCGCCGGTTCATGTACTTGCCGACCGCGAACTTCATCAGCCGGTCGTAGACCGCACCGCCGCTCTCCCGGGGAACCCCCTTTTCAACCACGTAGGTGCTGACATACCCGATCAGGTTTCCCCCTCGGCTCACGATCTCCAGCGAACTGCCCAGGGTCTCCTTGAGGATGCCCGCCTCCAGCTGGTGGCCGGCGCCTCCGTAGATGTCGATCCGGGAGGGTTGATTCTGCTCCATGTTCTGCATAAAGTCCGGCGGCACATGGATCAGTACCGCCACGTCGCCCCTCGCCAGCATCCCCTGTCCCTGCTGGAGGGTAGCCGCCGGGTAGACCGAGATGAGGTCTTTCAGGGCCTGGGAGTTGACCATCTGGTTGATGAAGATGGTCACCGCTTCGGCCGGGTCCTCTCTGCAGATGGCCACCCGGAAGGTGGTGAGCCGTGAAACGTAAATCAGCGGCGCTATCAGCGTCGAGAATATCAGCATGACGATGATGGGTGACAGCACGCACAACAGCGCCGTTGATTTACCGGAAAACACCCGTTTGATGTCTAAAAGCACCATACCCATAACGTTTAGTTGAAGGCCTTGAACAGTACCTGGAACACCATGCTGGTGTCATCCTTGCCGTCCGGCTCAATGCCCAGGGCCTTATAGAATTCCTCCTTGGTGGTAGTGGTGGTGCCGGCGCCTTCGATCCACTGCGGCGCGTTTATCGTCACCGAGTCGGTGTAGTTGATCTCCTGGTTCAGGCTGACGTTCACCGACTGGTCCTTGCCGTCCTGCGAGACTTTGATCTCCAGGGTGCCGGCGGTGGTAACCTGGTCCTTGCTCTGCTTGTTCTGTTTCATGGAGTAGGTACCGGAGGCGGCAGGTATGTTGATATCACCGCTCTTTCCACCGTTCTGGCTGAACTTGAACGTTCCGTCGATGTTAAACGCGGTGTCGTTCATGGTCGATGTGTATTCGGACGAGACATCGCCCTTTTCGCTACCTTTACTGGTGGCAACGGTCAGGGTCCCTTTGTACTTGTCGCCGCCGGTGTTGGTATTCATGAGGGTGCTGCTGAACCGGTCACCGTTAAAGAGCTTGTAATCGAGGGAGTGTTTCTGCTCCCGGTCCTTGGTGTAATCGATAAGCTTAAAGTTGAAATCCCGCTTGTTGGTCTTGACCACGAGGTTCATCCCGACCGGTTTATCCCCGAGGCTGATCGACTGCCACTGCAGACTCAGCGACTCCTTCTCCGCCGCGTCCATCCCGTTCAGTTTGTCCAGGCTGCCCTTCAGGCTGAAGCCATCCGACTGCATGTTCGAGCCCACGATCCCCTGCAGGTCTGAATCGTCCTTGACGGTGGTCAGGAGGGTGGTCAGCAGGTCGACCGCCTTGGCGCCGGTGAGCTTCAACTCGACCGCGTCACACTGCTGGGCGCCGCCCGGCAGCTCCTCAGTGACCGAAACCTTGGTGAAATCCGTGTCCTGGGCCTTCTGCTTGATGACGTTGGTATAGCCGCTCAGGGTCTTAGCCCACTCATCGGTGGAACTCGAGCCGGGTTTTTTCCCCGAGACGATGTAGTTCAGCTTCTCCAGCGCGGAAACCTTGGCCAAGGCGGGGGATGCCAGGTCGGCCTGCTTATACATCACCATCGGTTTGCTGGCGTCGGCCTTTTTAACGATGAGGCTGTCGCCCTTGAAGTAGTGACCGCCGGTCTGCGCCGCTTCCTTCCCCATCTTGGCCGCCATCTCTATCGAGGATTCCCCGTTTTTGATGTTGCGGTTGGTGGTCACGGTGAAGCCGATCTCCTCGCCGCTGTTTTCGCCGCTGCCTCTCGCGGTGACCTCGGTCTTGGTGGTGTTGGACCGGGTCTCGATCTTGGCGGACGGATTAAACAGGGTCTCCAAACTGAAGGCGCTGACCTTTTGCGTGGTCTTGTGCCCTTCCAGCAGCACCTTTTCCAGGTTGGCGGAGAACTGCTCAGCCGGGGTAGCCGGTTTGCTGACCTTTTCCGCAACCTTGGAGCAGCCGGCGGCACCTACCAGCAGCAGTACCGCCAATACCAGGCATAAATACCTCCGGGTCTTCCTATTCATAAAATCACACCTTTTTAGTTATTGTTGAGAATCCCCAGCACAGCCTTATCCAAATCAACACCGTCAGGTGAATACCGTATAAGTTCGGGTAAGGTACCGCTGAAAACACTGCTGCCCTGACGAAGGATCAGGTACTTGTCCGCCAGGGGCAGCAGTTGAGCCGCGTGGTGGCTGGAAATAATCATCGTGGTCCCAGCCCGCGCGAGCTTTTTCAGTCTTTCGATTATGTAACTGCTCTGCTCGATATCCACTCCAACCATCGGTTCATCCATGACCAGGAAAGATGGGCGGTTCAGCATCGCCACGGCGATATTGACGCGGCGCTTCATACCCCCCGAAAGGTTGCCCACCTCCTTTTTATAAAAGCTTGACAGTCCAAATACCTCAACAACTTCGTCCACGCTTTCCCTGGCCTGACCATCCCTGGCCCGCAGCCAAAAAAACAGGTTATCTTTAACGCTTAACTCTTCGAAGAGAGCTATATCCTGGGGGACATAACCGATAACCGGGCGAACCTGGTCGGGGTGCTTGACCGCATCCACCCCGTTTATGAGGATGCTGCCGGAGTCAGGATGACTGACCAGCGCCAGCATGTTCAGGAGGGAGGTCTTGCCCGCCCCGTTTGGCCCGAGCAGGGCCATGGTCTCCCCCGGGGCAAGGCTGAAGCTTATTTCATTTAAAACCAGTTGGCTGCCGTAAGACTTATTGACCCGATCAACAGTTATCATGCGTATATCCTTTGAAGCTTGATCTCAGCGGTCTCACTAAAAAGACGGGAGGATCCCCAAAATCGACCGAAAAGGGCGGTGGATATGGACGTGGGTGACCCGCATCTCAATAAACGACATATACATACAAAAATAGACCTGTTTTGCTAAACCGGTAGGATTAACATATCATACCTACTAATAACAATAAATCACCCTTGAAGGGTGATTTTCTGTCCGCTCTCAGATTTTTCGCTCAAATTGTCGTTCTTTTCACCAGGGTATTCCAACAGCTAAAGCTTAATGTTCGGTTAGTTTGCCTCGCCCGAGTACTTGTCCTGGCTTTTTTCCACCCTTGCCACCATCACCGCCATGTCGTCGGGCTTCCGCTTCCCCTTGGCCAGCGCGGTCAGCAGCAGGTAGTCGGCCATCTCCTGGGGATCAACGATGTCCGTCTCCCGCGCCAGGTCTAAAAGCCAGGTATCCCGCTCCGCCGCGTGGAAATGGGAGTCCAGCACCCCGTCGCTGACCATGATCAGGGTATCCCCCGGCTCCAGTTTGAGCCTGCTCTCTGACATTTCGATGCGGTCGAGTATACCTACCGGGGGCGCCCCGCCGATGATGAGCCGAGTGTTCCGGCCGCGCTTGAGGATGGAAGGAGGGGACCCCAGTTTGATAAACGAGGTGTCTCCATTTCGAAGATTGATCAGCGCCAGGTCCAGGGTGGCGAAATCCTCCTCCACCGACCTCAGCCGCAGCAGGGTATTCAGGTTGTGCACCGCCTGCTTAAGGTCGATCCGCGCCTCCAGCAGGTGCTTGAGCAGGCCCAGGGTCTGCTGGCTGATCCGCGAGGCCCGGCTTCCACCGCCCATCCCGTCGCTGAGCGCCAGGAGATACCTCGCACCGGAAAGCTCTTCTGTCAATAGGTTGTCCCCCGAACAGGGGGACCCGGGCTTGGCGACCAGCGCTAGCCCCACCTTCAGGGTCAGCTCTCTCGCCGGGGTCAGGCAGACCTCACAGTACTCCGCCGGCGGCCACGAACACTCCTTAATCGACGGTTCGAGCCGTAGACCCAGGCGGCTGGAAAGCGCCGGCGCTATCAGTAGGGCGCACTCCCCGGGAGACTGGCACCCCCGCCGGTTGAGGTGGATTTCCAGGTCAAGATTGGGCATCCGGTAGACCTGGATGTCGCGGCACTTTATCTTCATCCGCCGCATCTCATCGGCCACCTCTTTTTCCAGGTCAGACTGGCGGGTCGCCCGGTCCTCCATCTCCGCCAGGGCGTCCTTGAGCACCTCCGCCACGCCCCGCATCTGGTTGGAGACGATGGCCCTCCCCTCCTGGTAGCGCTCCTTCCAGTACCTCCTGCTTTTAAAGGATTCCACCCCCTGCCTCAGCTGAGCGGTCATCTCCCGGCAGCGGGGGCAGTTTTTCCTCAGTGAATCCGGACCGGCCTGATCGTCCGGCGTCACCTCGGTCTCGATAATCGCTATCAGATCGAGCAGGTTGCGATAGGTGGAGTAAAACTCCTCGTGCCAGCAGGAGTCGTGGCGCGCACATCCCCGGCATAGCCCCTGCCGCACGTCCTCGATCAGATCGGGAAGCGGGTCATCCTCGGAGTGGGCCTCGCTTTTCTGCTCCAGGGCGGCCGAGACCTCGCTCATCAGGTTGGTCAGGTGATACAGCCGCTGATTGATGCTCTTCCACCAGACCGGGTACCCGTCCCTCCCGTCCACCGGCCCGGTCTCCCGGTCTTCCCGCTCCATGCCTCCCTTAACCTGTGCCCCCAGAGACTCTAACAGCCGGGGGGGGACCAGCAGGAACAGGAGGGCGGAACTGCCCGCGTTGATCAGCAGCTCCCGGCCGGGTACGCCATCGGTTATGTAGATGGTGAGCATCAGGTACCCCAGGGCGAACCCCAGGACCGTCCCGACCCTGCCCCAGCGGCGGAATATCCCTCCCAGGAGCCCCGCCAGGGCATAGATGCCCACCGCGTAGGGGGTTACGATCCGGGTAACGCTGGGCAGCAGTCCCAGCATCGCACCACTGGCCGCCCCGACCCCGGGCCCACCGACCTGGGCGGCCAGAAGCACCAGCAGTCCACCGATCACCGAACTTAGGTACCAGCCGCCCAGGTTGATATCACTTATCCCCAACAGCACACAGATTCCCAGGACCGCCCCGGTGATGGCCTCCTCCGTCCGGGTAGCGGTCTGCCGCTTTCCCAGCCTACCCAGCGCCACCACAAAAATGAAGGACATCACCGCGGCCATGACCGCCTCGAAGATTATCGCGAACTCCCGAAACAGGTTCCATCCCTGGTAGATAAGCACCCCGTTGCGCACCAGCAGGTGCGACGACAGCACCAGAAAGGGCAGGGCGACCCACCACCGCTCGGGTCTTGTCCGCACCGAAGTGACGGTCCCGAGGATGATCGCCCCGATCAAGAGCATCTGGAAGATTTCCCCTGGCAGGTTGGAGTAGTTGACCCCGGCGGCCAGGGCCAGCAGCATCATCCAGCCCAGGTTGGGCCGGTATACCAGTGCCGCCGCCAGGTAAGCGGTTCCCAGGGGCATCAGTTCCCCCAACAGCACCGCCCGGGCCAGGATCAGCTGCACCAGCAGGTGGGGGATCGCCGCCAGATTGAAGGAGCTGGACAGAACACCCCGAACCTGTTTCCCGGCGGCCTCCAGGACCATGCCGATAATCCTGGCGATGGCGTACGCGGCAGTCTGGACAAAAGACGCTATCCATCTGCCCCGCTTTTTTTGGTTCCTTCGGCGCCGCCGCCGCTCCTCTTCTTCCTCGGCTTCAATCCGCTTGAAGGTGTACGAGCTGAAATCCCTGGCCATCAAAACACCCCTCGCTGCCCAATTTCTGGCTGTTCTAAAGCCATTATAGGCGAGCATCCGGGCATTATCTGTCAAAGGTTGACCGTCGGCGCAAAAAGCTTTCGACAGCCGTCCGAAAAATCCGCTGCTGAAATCGAAGCGTTCCGGTCGTGTTTGTTTATGGGAAATCGGTACTGAAGGCAAGGAAATATTTGTAGAAACAGCGGCTAGGACATCATCCTGAGGGGTACTGCCAGCCACAGCGGAGATAATCGAACCACCTACAATTGGAGCGACAGAAAGCTTAATCGGTAGAACGAGAGAACCGCATTTCGAATTTTTAAGGAACTCCCGGTATTCTGGATGCCGGCCGTTCCTCTCTGGAACATTTTTGTACCATACGTTGGGTATAAGCCACAACCCCAGTTATATTCGTTTGTACCAAACTTTACTTGTTGGCGTCTGACCGGAATGGAACATTTCTGAACAACATGAGAAAAAATGCCCAATCGCTAATCCGGCTGACCGGCCTTGAGATTCCTGGTTTTAAAAGATCGGCGCGGAATGAAAACCTTTTTCTGGGAGTTGGCACGTTTTTTGCTATAAGTATCTGTACCACGAAAATAACTCCAGGGAGGGATCAACATGACGCTGATGAACATATTCTGGATCTTCGTAGCCTTCTATGCCCTGGTGAAGGTGTCATTCTTTATAGGGGTCTACTTCGTAACGAAAGCGGTTGAGCGGCGGGCGCTGGCCGAAAGGACGACGAAGGCCCGTACCATAGATCAGATAGCCGAGCTGGAGAACGTGGTAGCGCTCTACGAGCACCGGCTGAAGGTCTCTGGAAAACAAAAAGCCCCCGAGCAGATCTCGAAGCGCTTTATTTCTTAAACCGGTGTTCACCAACCACCGCCGGTTTTCCTATAGATACCCACCGGGACCTTCACCACATCCCGGTGGGTAATTATCTTTTTAGCAGATACGGGGCAGGATTTCCCCCTCCAGCATGCCCATCACCCGTTCCACCCCGAGCGCGGTCCTTCGCAGCACCAGGCCGGGAGACCCATCCGTAACCTCACCGATCAGGCCGGCGCGTTCTCCTCCCTTGACAGAGCGCAAACGCCGCAGCATCTCCTCCGCCCGCTCGGCCGCGACCACCGCCACGAGTTTCCCCTCGTTGGCCAGGTACATGGGGTCCAGACCCAGCATGGCGCAGGCGCCCCGCACCGCCGGCAGGACCGGTATCCGCTCCTCGTCCACCCGGATGGCGACCCTTCCCTGCTGGGCCAGCTCGTTCAAGGTGGTGGCCAGACCTCCCCGGGTCGGGTCGCGCATGCACCGGACCTGGGCCGGGTCTTCCCCCAGCAGGGCCCGGGCCAGTCCCGCCACCGGTCCACAGTCGCTCACTACCGGGGTGCTGAAGGAGAGCCCTTCCCGCTGCCCCAGGATGGCCAGCCCGTGGTCCCCCAGGGTGCCGCTGACTATCACCTGATCCCCCGCCTTGATGCGGAGCGGGGACAGCTCGACCCCCGATGGAATAAACCCTATGCCGGCGGTATTGATGAAAATCTTGTCCACCTGGCCCCGGCCGACCACCTTGGTGTCGCCGGTGACCACCTCGACCCCGACCCTCTCCGCCGCCTCGCGCATGGAAGCGACCACCCTTTTCAGGTCATCGATCAGGAAGCCTTCCTCGATGATGAAACCCGCGCTCAGAAACCGAGGCCGTGCCCCGCTCACCGCCAGGTCGTTGGTGGTCCCGTACACGGAAAGGCAGCCGATGTCTCCGCCGGGAAAGAAGGGCGGGTCTATCACGAAGGAATCGGTGCTGAACGCCATCCTCTGACCGGCCGGCGGGTCGATGATCGCTGCGTCCAGCAGCTCACCGAGGGTCCGGTTCTCCAGTCCCCCCAAGAACACCTCCTGGATAAGCTGGTGGTGCAGCCGTCCCCCGCTGCCGTGAGCAAGTATTATCCGCTCCATCACGACTCCCCCTCAAAGAAACCAAGTATTGATTCTAAAACTATCTTCCCTGACTCCTGAACGGCTGATACCGGTAATAGGCCGCGCACGCCCCCTCGGTAGAGACCATGCAGGGCCCGACCGGTTTCAGCGGGGTGCAGGCCTGCCCGAAGGAGGGGCAGTCGTGGGGGTCCTTGAGCCCCTTCAGTATCGCCCCGCACAGGCAGGGGGCCCTTTTGCCTTTATTCCTCACCTGAGGCCGCTCGACCTGGAACCGCTTCCGCGCGTCCCACTCGCTGTAGGCCGGTGCGATGTCCAACCCGCTTTCGGGGATCACGCCCAGGCCGCGCCATGCGGCGTCCCCCAGGCGGAAGACCTTTTCCAGGTAGCCGCGCGCGGCGGGGTTGCCTCCGGGGCGAACCGCCCGGCGGTACTGGATCTCCACCTTCCAGTCCTGCCGCAGGTGCTGCTGCAGGATCATCCAGACCGTCTCCAGAATATCGTTGGCCTCGAACCCGGCAATCACACAGGGCCGGTGATAGTCCCGGGCCACGAACTCGAACGGTTCGGTCCCCAGTATGGTGCAGACGTGCCCCGGGTTGATAAACCCGTCGATCCGCACCTGGTCGTCATCCAGCAGCGCCTTCAGCGCGGGAGGGACCACCTTGTGCAGCGACCAGACCGAGTAGTTCTTGAACCCCCGGGCAGCCGCCTGCTCCAGCGAAACCGCCACCGTGGGGGCGGTGGTCTCGAACCCGATGCCAGCGAAGACCACCTGGCGCTGAGGCTCCGCGGCGGCTATCTCCAGGGCGTCCAGGGTGGAGTACACCACCCGCACATCAGCCCCCTGCGCCTTGGACTCCTGCAGATTCCCCGCGTCCCCCGGCACCCGCATCAGGTCTCCGAAGGTGGCCAGGGTCACCCCCGGCTGTTTCGCCAGTTCCAGCAGGTCGTCGATGTCGTCCCCATCCGTAACGCATACCGGGCAGCCGGGGCCGGAGAGCAGCTTGACGTTCGGAGGCAGCAGTTCGCGGAGCCCGTGCTGGGCTATCGCCACCGTGTGGGTGCCGCACACCTCCATCAGGTTGATGGTCCTATCCAGTCGGGAGGCATCCTCCCGTATCTTCCTTATCCATTCCTGGGCCCGTTCTTTCTGTTTATCGTTAAGCATTGGATTCCCCCCGGGTCAGCCCGTCCTCCAGGTCCGCCATCTCCTCCAGCAGGGCCAGCGTCGCGTGGGCTTCCTCCTCGTCGATCACCTGGATCGAGAACCCCGCGTGCACCAGCACGTAATCCCCCGGCTGGACCTCCGGGGTCAGGCTGATCCCGATCGAGCGCGTATTGCCTATGATATCCACCGTGGCCAGGTGCCCGTTCACCTCGATCACCTTCGCGGGTACGGCCAGACACATGTTATACTCCTCCTTACCCCTTGTCAGTCGTTGACTGCTGATTGCTCTCTGTAGCGGGCCAGGGCGACAGCCGCCTGTCCCAGGGCGATCCCCCCGTCGTTGGGGGGCACCAGGTGCTGACTGTAGACCTCGAACCCCTCCTGTTCGAGTCGGTAACGGCTGGCCCGCAGCAGGATGCGGTTCTGCCAGCTCCCTCCGCTCAATACCACCCGGGATACCCCGGTTTCAGCCCTGATCTTCGACACCATTCTAATTATACCTTCCGCCACCGCCAGGTGAAAGCGCAAAGCCATCATCTCGGAAGGCGTACCCGCGAGCAGGTCATCCACCAGCTCCCGCCACAACGGTCCCCAGGCGAGGAGACCGCCTTCGGCCTCCATCCGGTAGACCTTACCAGCTAGTTCCCACATCTCCCGCGACGGGAGCATCTTTCGACCCAGCGCCTTTTCCGCCAGGGTCTCCAGCTCGATGGCAGCCTGTCCCTCATAACCGACCTCGCGGCAGACCCCCAGTAGCCCCGACACCCCGTCGAACAGGCGTCCGCAGCTCGAGGTGGGCCAGGTGTTCAGCCGCCGCTCGATCTGCAGCGGTATCATCCGCAGCTCCTCCTCGGACAGTCCCGGCAGGAACCTCTCCGCCAGCGCCCCGGCCTCTGCGCCCAGTGACGAGAGCAGGAAGGCATAGGCCATCCTCTCGGGGCGGCGGATGCTGGTCTCTCCCCCTACCAGCGGGACGTAGGCCAGGTGTCCCAGCCGCTCGTAACCCCCGTACCCCCCCAGCAGGAACTCGAAACCCCAGATGCCGCCGTCAGTCCCGTACCCGGTTCCGTCGCAGATGACCCCCAGCGCGTCGCCGGTCAGCCGATGCTCCGCCATGCACGAGGCCAGATGGGCGTGGTGGTGCTGCACCGGTACCTGAAACAGCTCCGTCCTCGACCGGCCGTAGCGGGAGGCCGCGTACTCGGGATGCAGGTCGTAGGCAACCACCTGCGGGTTCACCTTCAGGATGCCCTCCAGGTGGGGGACCCCAAACAGGAACTGCTGGTAGTTGCGGTAGTGTTCCAGGTCGCCCACGTGCTGGCTCGGGTAGGCCTCCCGGCCCCGGGTCAGGGCGAAGGTGTTCTTTATCTCTCCCCCACAGGCCAGCACCGTCGGACCCTCCAACGGCAGGTCGACCGGCAAGGGCACGTACCCCCGGGCCCGGCGGGAAAACATGGGCCGATCGTCGATCACCCGCAGGACCGAGTCGTCACAGCGGCTGAAGATGTCCCGATCGTGCAGCAGGAAGGCATCGGCGATCTCGGCCAGCTTCTCAATCGCCTCATCGTTCTCGGTGACCAGGGGGTCATCGCTGATGTTGGCGCTGGTCATCACCAGGAGTTCCAGTCCGTCCTGAAACAGCAGGTGGTGCAGGGGGGTGTAGGGAAGCATCACCCCCAGGGTGCTGATGCCGGGGGCCAGGTACGCCACCGGCAGGTCTTCATCATTAACCCGGTCCAGGATCACGATCGGGGCCGCGACCCCTTCCAGCATCTCCCGCTCCGCCTCCGATACCCGGCAGAAGCGCTTTATCGTCTCCAGGTCGCGGGCCATCACCGCGAACGGCTTGTACTCCCTCCGCTTGCGCTGCCGGAGCAGCCGGACCGCCTCCGGGTCTTTGGCGTTGCAGGCCAGGTGGAACCCCCCCAGACCCTTCACCGCCATTATCTTTCCCCGGCCGAGCATCCGGCGGGTCTCCGCCAGCGGTTCACCCGCGATCTCCTCCCGCTGGCTGTCCAGCAGTTTAAGCCTCGGCCCGCAAACGGGGCAGGCGTTGGGCTGGGCGTGGAAGCGGCGGAAAGCGGGATCATCGTACTCCCGCTGGCAGGTGGGGCACATCGGAAATTTCTTCATGGTGGTGCTGGCCCGGTCGTAAGGCAGGTCCATGACGATGGTGTAGCGGGGTCCGCAGTTGGTGCAGTTGGTAAAGGGGTAGCCAAAGCGCCGGTCCGCCGGGTCCGTCACCTCTCCCAGGCACTCGTCGCAGGTGGCCACATCGGGAGAGATCAGCACCTCGGCCGCACCCTGGCTTTCACTGTGCCGAATCGTGAAAGACTCGAAACCCTCTGGTTCCCGGGGCAGTATCTCCTGCCGGGTAATCCGCGCCAGTTTGGGAGGGTGGCCGATCAGTTCCCGGCAGAAAGACTCCACGGCCGAGGCCGGCCCTTCCACCCACACGTCCAGGCCGCTGGCCGAGTTCAACACCCATCCCGCCAGACCGTGTTCAGCCGCCAGCCGGAAGACCGTGGGCCGGAACCCGACCCCCTGAACCACACCGTCGAGGTGGATCTGCCGGGCCTCAATATCATGTTTCGAAGCCTCGTACGCCAGCAATCGATCCACCACCCCGTCAGTAATCATAAAAAAGTAAATGAATATAAGTGCTTAAGCCGTCTCCCCGGCCTGGTCGAGCATCGCCTGGATCTCCTGCTTCACCAGCTCCAGCAATCGTTCGAAGCTGTCCTTCACGGGTTCGGTGAGTTCCAGTCCCCAGTCGATCACCTGCGGCTCCACGCCAAATATTATGGTGAGGGGCTTTCTCCCCTTCATCGAATAGATCATATCCAGTGATTCCAGGAACCCTATCTGGTGGATGGACATCGGTTGGTCCCTGGTCTCCTTCATAATCTCCGGGGTCACTCGGTAGATCGCCCCCGGCTCGCAGCCCCCTTTGACCGCGTCGATCACGATCAGCCGCTCGGCGTCTTCGATAAAGGGGGCGAGGTCTGGCCCATAGGTGCCCCCGTCCACCAGCTCCACCGATTCCGGCAGGTCTTCCTCCCGCAGCCGGTTGATCACATGCACCCCCACCCCGTCGTCCTGGAGCAGGAGGTTGCCTACCCCCAGCACTGTAACCCGGGCTCCTTCACCCATCAAGACTCCCCCCGCTTTAAAGTCAAATCTAATTCTATTACGAAACCCAACCCGCGACAATACTCGACTCCATCCCAGATTAAGCCAAATTACTATAATCAACGCCGTACCCGGGATGCCTCCCGGGGATTACCCTATTTTAACACAATCCAGTAGGCGGAAGCGCTGTTTTCGCGCTATCAGAAAGTATATAAGGGAACTTTCTGATGCAAGCAAGTGCAACTAGAGCTTTCGCCTGCGCTAGAGGCTTGGCGAAAGCCAAGTTTTCTTCGCCTCCTGGCAGACCGTCCCTCCGCTGTCATAAGTTCCCAGCCCCGTCGACGACCCGCCCGGTATTCAAGAGCCCGACGATATTTGTTATTATAATTAGGGTAGTCGTATCCATACTCGACAAAACCTGAAAAGAAGGTGTTTAACATGCCCAGTCCACTACCGATCGGCATTTTCGATTCCGGGGTGGGAGGACTGTCTATCATGAAGGAGGTCCGACTCCGGCTGCCGGCGGAAGGCCTGCTGTACTACGCCGACTCTGCTTACTGCCCGTACGGGAGCAGGCCGCTCTCGGTCATCCAGGGGCGGGCTTACGCGATCTGCGACTTCCTTCAGTCCCAGGGGGTCAAGCTGATCGTGGTGGCGAGCAACACCACCTCCGTCGCCGCCCTGGACCAGGTCCGGGATTACGCCCGGGTGCCGGTGGTGGGGGTGGAGCCGGCGGTGAAGCCGGCCTCGGAACTTACCAAAAACGGCCGGGTCGGGGTCCTGGCTACTGTCGTCACCCTGGCCGGGAACCGGTTCAACAACCTGGTCGAGCGGTTCGGCAACGGGGTCGAGATATACACCCAGCCCTGCCCCGGACTGGTGGAACAGATTGAAGCCGGCAGCTGGGAAGGCCCGGAGACCGAGGCCCTGCTCGGTAATTACCTGAGCCGGCTGCTGGAGCACGATGTGGATACCGTTGTGCTCGGATGCACCCACTACCCCTTCCTGCGTCCGCTGGTGGAGAAGATGGCCGGGACTGGCGTTAAGGTGATAGACACCGGGGAGGCCGTGGCCCAGCAGGTGGTGCGGGTGCTCGAAAACAACGGGCTGTTCACCCCCGAGAGTGCACCGGGGTGGGAGCGGTTCTACACCAGCGGCAACCCAGGGAAGGTAGGCCGGGTCATACGGCTGCTGCTGCAGGACCCCGGCCTGGAGGTGCAGCAGGTGAACCTGGATCATCAATTATGCTAATTTTTTGCATATTTTCCCTGCTTAAAGTAAAATATAATCAGGAAAGCCTATTTATTTTTTACTTTAAGGAGGGCCAGGCAATGAAACTCAGCGGCAGAAACAAGCTGACCGGAGTAGTCAAAGAAATCAAACTGGGTAACGTGATGGCGGAAGTCATAATCGAAGCTGGTCCGTATCAGGTGGTATCGGCCATCACCCGGGGATCGGTGGAGGAGATGGAACTCAAGGTGGGCGACAATGTTACCGCGCTGATCAAGTCAACATCGGTCATGGTCATGAAGTAACCCTCCTCGGCAAATTAAACCGCAGCACCGCATACCCGAACCCCAAATGTTTAGAGCTTGGAAAGCAGCGGCTGTCCAAGGAGAATAACGCTCCTTGGACAGCCGCTCGTTATTGCATCCTTTATAAAACCAGACTTAGGCTTCCGCCTCTGCCTTCTTCTCCGGCCGCGGGGTCTTGACATCCGCGTGGAAGTCAGCGGGTATCTTGCCGTGGATCATCGACCACAGCACCGGCAGACCCTCAGCCATGTCGAGGTAGAAGTGGACCAGGAACATGATCACGAAGATCCAGGTCACGCAGTAGTGGATAATCCGGATGACTACAAAACCGCCCAGCGCGTACGCAAGACCGCTGAAGGTGTTAGGCCAGTACATGATGAAGCCGGTGATTCCCTGGATGATCGCGAAGATCGGGATAGCGGTGTACATCAGCTTCTGGCCCGGGTTGTACTTGCCGTAATCGGGATGGGTGTTCTTGATGAACAGGTAGTACAGGGTCAGGCTCCAGAAGTCTTTGAAGTCACGCAGACGGAACAGTACATTCTTATAGTCCTTGGCATAGATGGCGAAGAAGACCCGGTAGACGATGCCCCAGGCCAGCATCCACATCGCGACGAAGTGGATGGTCCGCGCCGTGTCCATGGTGGAGAACAGCTTGAAGGTCAGCGGGGCGTGGATATAAAAACCCGACAAACCCAGAGCGAACATGGCGATCACGTTCCACCAGTGCCACAACCGGATCGCGAACGGATGCCGCGGTATCATTTTATCGTGGTGAGACATTAATCCTCCCCCCTTAATATACCCTGAATTCGCCTAACACCTTCTTGTCCGGGGTCATAAGGTGAATGGCGCAACCCAGGCAAGGGTCAAAGGCCCTGACAATGCGGACCAGTTCGATCGGGTTATTGGGGTCATTTACCACGGTGTCCATCAAGGCCTGTTCGACCGGGCCGAAGTCTGCCCTACTATCGCTGGTCCGGGGCGAACAGTTCCAGGTGGTCGGGACCACCGCGTTGTACTTGGCGGTCTTCTCGTCTTCGATCTTGATCCAGTGTCCCAGCGCGCCGCGCGGACCCTCGCAGAGACCCATGCCGTAGGAGGTCTTCTTGGGCACTACGTGCGGTACGTAGACGGGCTGGCCGGGTTCGAGTTCGAGCGCCCACTTGACCATATCGTGAGCTATCGCGGAGCACTCCACCGCCCGGGCGAAATGGCGGCCCATGACCGAGTAGGCACCTTCCCCGAGCCCCTGGACATCCTTGTTCCCCATCACCAACTGGCGGGCCAACGGACCCACTTCCATCGGTTTGCCTTCGTAGCGCGGGGCCTTCAGGAAGGAGTAGGCTATCGACTTGTCGACATTGGGGGTCACGACGCTCTCGCTCGGCTTTTTACTCCCGCCAGTGTCGTCGTTGTACCAGGAGTACTTGACTTCCTCGGTGATTTGTTCAGGATCGAGCGACTGCTTGTTCTTGTTGGCCCAAAGGATTCCCCGCTTGAAGAACCCGTCCGCCCCCTGCGGGTCATTGGAACTCTGCGGGAAGCCGCCGTAGGACATCATGTTCTTGCAGCCGACGCCGATGGAGAGGTAGTCTGAATATACACCAGCTACCGCCTTGACGGTCGGGACATAAGTATTATCTACGAAATCAGTCAGTTCTTTCAACCGTGCAAGGAAGTCGGCGACCTTCTGTCCATCAACGGTCTCTGCTGAACCGCCGGGTACGATGGTCTGGGGATGCGGCATGCGGCCGCCCCAGATAGCCAGCATCTCCTGGGCCTTGCGGCGCATCTCCAGCGCCTTCACGTACTGACCTACCGCCGCCTTGTTGATATCGTCGGGCAGGCGGTAATCCCCTTCGTAGCGAGGTACGAAAGGAGCCACTCCTACGCCGCCCTTGACCGCGTCCACATAGTCCAGCGCGGCCAGGTGGTAGAAGTGCAGGATGTGCGACTGGATATAGTTGGACCCGAAGATCAGGTTGCGGATTATCCTCCCGTTCTTGGGGATATCGGCGGAGATGCCGAAGGCATCGTCCAGGGCCAGGGTCGAGGAGGTGGCGTGCGCGATCGGACACACGCCGCAGATACGCATCACGAACTGCTGGGCGTCTTCCGGAGCGCGCCCCTGCAGGATAAGCTCGATGCCGCGGAACATGGTTCCCGAGCTTTTGGCATCGATAACTTTCTTGTTATCGTCAATAACTACTTCGATCTTGAGGTGACCCTCTATCCGGGATACGGGGTCGACTATGATATGCTGCGCCATTAGTGGTCACCCTCCTTCTTCTCGTGCTTGCCGGGAATCCGGCCAGTGGCCACGTTGCCGATCAGGTGTGCGCCTATACCCGCCACGGTAAGAGCCCCCAGCGCGATGCCGGCGGTATCAGCCGAGATGCCGATTTCGGGTCCCAGCTTGATATCGACCGGTCGCTTGTAGATCGGTCCGTCGGGGAACCCCGGCTCGGTGCAGCCGATGCAGGTCCCGCCCGACTTGATGCACCAGTTCACACCGCCGTTCCAGAGGCGGGTGCTGGCGTCGCAGTGGGCGTAAGGCCCGCGGCAGCCGAGTTCCAGCATGCAGCCCATCTCGCCGAACTTCTCGGCGAAGATGCCGTTGTCGAAGTACTGCCGGCGCGGACAGTTGTCGTGGATGGTTCCCCAGTAGAACATGGTCGGACGGCCATGTTTATCTACCTTGATCGGGCTCTTAGCATGATAAATCAACAGGTAAGCGATGGTTCCCACGATCCAGTCGGGATGCGGCGGGCAGCCCGCGATGTTGACCATCGTGTTGTGTTTAATGACCTCGGAAACAGGCACGCAACCGGTCGGGTTGGTTCCAGCGGCGGGGATTCCGCCGTAGGCGGAGCAAGTACCCACGTTCAGGATAGCACCGGCCTTGGCGCCCAGAGTCCTGACCAGGTAATCGAAGGTGTAAGGTTTGTTGTTGTTCTTGGGGTCTTCACCAACGGTGCAGAACTTACCTTCCTTACTGAGCGGAACCGCACCTTCCACCACCAGGACGAACTTGCCGGCAGCCTCTTCAGCGGTCTTGAACATGGCGTCCATGGCCACTTCTCCGGCGCCACCCATCACGGTGCTGTGGTACCGCAGGCTGATCGTATTGAGCAGTACCTCTTTGATATCCGGGGATACACTGTTCAGCAGGGATACCGAACATCCGGTGCATGCCGCTCCAGCCAGCCAGATTACGGGCGGTGCTCCCGCTTCCGCGGCTTCCGTGAGCAGTGGAGCTAGCCAGCTCGACATGCTGATTGCGGCAGTGGTTCCGGCACAAAGCTTAATAAACTCCCTGCGACTTATTGGGGACATCTTCTTCCCTCCCTACTACCAACTACCAACTACATTCTCTTAATCTAACCTCGAATCTTTGGTTTCTCCCCAGTCAATACCCGGTTGAACTGTATCTATCTTCAACCCGGTCAGTCCACACCCCCTTCCAAAAAACAAAATACAGAAAATAAAAGAGCTCCTCGACGGGGAAAAGGATTGGGATTGGGTTTTGGACGAGGAGCAAAACTCTTTCTGAATAACCAACCCGGTTTATCCCCAATTCGAAAAGAGCCTTCTCCTTCCCTAACCCCCAGACCAACTTTCCCTATAGGGCTCGGTAAAGGTTCAATCCCGCCATCTACGTCGATCCAGGACACAGATAGAGATACCCGTTATACTCGTCCTGGAATCATCAACCCCAGGGTACACGAAAACACCCTGCAGCGGGGGGCACAGATAAACTCCTTTCCAAAAGGGGGGCATGCCCGTTTCCCGGCATACCGTAACGGCTGGCGACCTTGACATCGTTTTAGGTCGTTCAGCTCGGAGCAATCAGTAAAATGAAGTTTTATCCAAAATATATTCTACACCGGATAACAAAATCCTTTTTTTATGTTCGAATACTTCCCTTTTAGCCAAAATGTAAATTTTCTAAATTGTTAAAAATCGGCTACTGCCCCTGCCCTTTCTTATCCCGGACCTGTTTCTCCAGCCACTCCACCCAGGCGGAAACCCCCTCCCCGGTGCGGGCGGATAATGGGAATACCTGGCAGTGGGGGTTCAGATCCGCCAGGTCCTGCATCAGCGCCCCCATGTCGAAATTGGTGTAAGGAAGCAGGTCCTGCTTGTTCACCAGGATGGCCCTGGATTCATGGAACATCAGGGGGTACTTGTTGGGTTTGTCGTTGCCCTCGGTAACACTGATCACCATCACCTTCAGGTCCTCCCCCAGGTCGAACTCGGCCGGGCAGACCAGGTTGCCGACGTTTTCGATGATCAGCAGGTCGACCCCTTCCAGGGGAAGGTTGTCCAGGGCGCGGGCGATCATGTTGGCGTCCAGGTGGCAGGCGCCCTCGGTGTTGATCTGCACCACCGGCACACCGTGCGAGGCTATCCGGTCCGCGTCAAGGGTGGTGCAGATGTCGCCCTCGATCACCGCTATCGATACCTTTTCCTTCAAACACTCGATGGTATTCTCCAGGATCGTCGTCTTCCCGGCGCCCGGAGCGCTCATCAGATTGAGCACCAGGATTCCCCGCTCCTGGTATCGCCGCTTCATCTCTTTTGCGATCACCGTGTTGGCGTCCAGTATATTGCTGACCAGTTGAACCTTCAAGGCAAGACCTCCTCCGGGTTAATTACTGTTAAATTTATTTCAACTGCAGTTCTCTTGTGTTACCAATCAAGCTTTCTGTCGCTCCAATTATAGGTGGTTCGATTATTGCCGCTGTGATTGGCGGTACCCCTCGGTTCCAGCTCTCCTTCGCTTCTACTACACTGGTCTTATTATTCCACCAGTGGTGGAGTCCAGCTCAGTCGAGCTTTGGATATCTCTTTAACAACTGCTGGTTAAGCTGATAACAGATTTGGGGCCTCTATATTGATTCTGCGGTTCTCTCGTTCTACCAATCAAGTTTTCTGTCGCTCCAATTGAGGTTATCTGATTATTGCCGCTGTGGTTGGCAGTACCGCACTGGGTCAGCTCTCCTTCGCTTCTACTGCACTGGTCTTATTATTCCACCAGTAGTGGAGTCCAGCTCAGTCGAGCTTTGAATATCTGTTTAACTACTGCTGGTTAAGCTTACACGGATTTTTAGGCTGTCAAATTTATACTGCTGTTTCTCTCGTGCTACCAATTAAGTTTTCTGTCGCTCCAATTAAGGTTATCTGATTATTGCCGCTGTGGTTGGCGGTACCCCTCGGTTCCAGATCTCCTTCGCTTCTACTGCACTGGTCTTATTATTCCACCAGTAGTGGAGTCCAGCTCAGTCGAGCTTTGAATATCTGTTTAACTACTGCTGGTTAAGCTTACAGCTCAGAGCCATCCGCTTCCCCCTCGAAGGACTCCACCCTAAGCTCCCGGCCCTCGGCGATGATAAGATCCTGGCCGCCGCAGGAGCGGCACCGGAAGCGGTGGGCATGCACCTCCTGCCTCTCGCCGCAGCCGCTGCACACCACGACCAGTTCCCTTTCTTCTATCTCCAGCACAGCCCCTTGAAGCCACGGTTCACTCATCGACAGGGCCCCGAAGGCGAACTCCAGGGACTCCGGCTTCGCCGCCGTCATCTTCCCCACCACCAGCTTGATCCGGGTGACCCGGTTCAACCCGTTTTCCAGGGCACTGGCACGGACCAGGCCGATAACCTCCTGTATGAGTCCAATCTCATGCATATTAGATCCTCATAAATTCGAAATGCGGTTCTCTTGTGTTACCAATTAAGCTTTCTGTCGCTCCAATCAGAGGTTATTCGATTATCGCCCCAGGGGTTGAGTCCAGCTCAGTCGAGCTTGATATAATCTCTTAACCGTATCCCTAAAATTCTACCTCATCGCTGAGCCTGCGTCTACCGGATTAAATTACTGCTTGAATTATTCCATATGCAGGTCTCTTGTGCTACCGATTAAGTTTTTTGTATCTCTGTGGTCGAGTCCAGCCCGTTCGAGCTTGATATAGCTTTAACAACCGCTGTTCTAAAGCTTACGGCTCCCGGCACTCTGGATTATCCCGTACAGCAGGTCGCTCTCCCCCACCACCAGGTGATCCTTTCCGCAGCGGCGCATTATCTCCAGCAGTATCTGGATGCCCGCCAGGATAATATCCGCCCGGGAGGGCTGCAGGCCGGTCACCCGCATTCTCTGCTCCAGGGTAAGAGAAGCCAGCCGGTCGTAGATATCCCACGCCTCAGAGACAGCGATTGAAAACCCCTGGACCCGGTCGGGGTCATAGGTCTCCATCCCTAACTCGATCGCGGCCAGGGTGGTGGCGGTCCCCCCCACCCCCACCAGGGTGAGCCCCTCCTCCTGCGACAGCCGGCCAAAAAGGTGTTTCCCTTCCTCCAGGGCCGCTAGCCTCGCAGCGTCTTCGGTCAGGCTGACCGCGCCGACCCTCAGGCTGTGCGCCTCGAGACCCGAATCCCCCATCCATATCAGTTCCGAACTCCCGCCCCCGATGTCCAGCACCAGCGGCCTTTTTATCTCCGGCAGACCACCCGCCACCCCCAGGTAGCTCAGGTACGCCTCCTCCTCGCCGCTTATCACCTCCAGGGGGGCCCCCAGCACCTGGGCGGCCCGGCGGGCAAACTCGGGTCCATTTATCGCTTCCCGCACCGCGCTAGTGGCCACCGCTCGCGCCAGTCGGGCGTCCCACCGCTCCACCACCTGGCGGCAGCGATCCAGGGCTTCGAGGGTAGCCGCCATCCGCTCCTCGTTGAGTTCCCGGTGAGCGGCCATCCCGGCGCCGATGCGGGTGGTCTCCATCTCGAAGTGCAGCCTCCGGACCCGTCCCTCGTTCACCTCAGCCACCAGCAGCCGAACTGAATTGGTTCCTACGTCGATCGCCCCGTAACGCGTACCGATCGCCTCCTGCTGCTTAAAATAATAAAGGGCTGACTAAAGACAGCCCTTTAAGAGATACCTATTATACTATACTAGCGGCCGGAACCCCTTCCACCGCGTTTGGACTCGGTGTTCCGCTTTAAAGAGGCAAGACGCTCGTCGCTCTCCTTCATGAACTTGGAAAGCTTCTCCTCGAAAGAGACCTGGGGCACCCTGGAAAAACGGTCGCGTCCGGCAGCCGGCCTGCTGTTAACCTGCTTGATGGAAAGGCCAATCTTACCGCGGGGGTCGATGTTGATAACCTTGACCTTGACCGGGTCGTTCTGTTTTAGGTAGTCGTTCACATTCCTGACATAGGTATCCGCTACCTCGGAAATATGAACCAGTCCCACCTGCCCGTCTGGTAGCTCAATAAAGGCACCAAAATTAGTGATCCCGGTAACTGTACCCTCCACTATACTGCCCACCGCAATGGCCATAAAACTCGAGAATACCCCCTAAGAGCATATTTCTAGCAATTTAATTCTAAGTATGAAAGATTACGTTGTCAAGAGGAACCGGGTGCAGAATATGCAGGAATGTACTCGAATTTTGGCACCGGCGCAACCCGACGAAATATCTTTAAAGCTTTTTAAAAAATTAAAAAAATAAAAACTGGCGGCGGCCAGTTTTAAAACCTACCTTGAACCCAAGATATCGATCAGGGGGCGCTCGCCCGGTTTTACCAGGCCCAGCTCCTCCCTGGCGATTTTTTCCACCGCGGCATCGCTTTCGAGCCACTCGGCCTCTTTGATAAGCCGCTGCCGTTCAGTTTCCATTGTCTGCTTGCGCTCTTCCAGCGCGGTTATCTGGTTGCTTATCTCCCGGTACTTCTGGTAACGGGGCAGGCCCCAGGTGAAAGAAACCACCAACAGACCCAGGGCGAGGATCGCCACCACTGGAACGCGCGAACGAAGCCGGAGTCGCTTCCGGCTCCGGGGGCTGACCTCTAGGTTGCCCTTTCTACCCCTCTGATTCCGTTGGTTCCTCCGACTCATCGCTGTCCTCCGGCTGGTCCCAGATCCCCAACCGCTCCCCGGGTATCACTATCACCACTTCGTAGCCTTTGGACCGGGCCCGGTTGTACAGTGTGGCCACCGTGCTGGGACTGATCTTGAGCCTCTTGGCAATCTGCTCGGCAGAACTTCCCATCTCCTTCAGGGCTACCACCTGGCGTTCCCGGAAGCTCAGCTTTTCCAGGCCCCGGATCTCCAGTTTCATTATAACAGCTCTCCCGCGCTGGAGTTATCCACAATTTTTCCACATTCTGTGGACAAGATTTGTACAAAATTATATTTTCAGTAGTAGGTTATAGTTCTTCTACATTCATTTAATAATTCCTGCAAAAAATCTGGATTTTTTTCGCAAGAAAATAAAAAAATGTTTTTTGGTCCAGGCAACCAGTGTTCTGAGCGGCCTCAAAAAGAGAAAACCGATAAGCCGGTATATCGCTCGGAAGGGCCAGGAGACCAGCCGCCAGACCCATCCGAGAACCCTGGCCACCGCACCCACCAGCACCCAGAGCCACCGTACCACCCTGGTCCGTATACTGCCGCGGTAGGCCAGAACCCCCAAGCCGAGTCCGATGAGGACAAACCCCCGGAGTTCCCCCGCGCTGATACGCTGGAGCATAATAAAAATCGCTGCCCCAAGTATCACCCAGGTGGCCAGGTCACCCACCTGGGTAAACCAGGGTGCGAGACCAAACCGCCGGTTGATCACCCGGTACAGGTCATAGAACACCCCGAAACAAACCCCCACCCCCAGGCTGGCGGCAAAGAGCAGCAGCTGCTGTCTCAGATCCACTATCGCTTCACCTACCTCAAGAAGCGTTCCATGAACCCGGGCCTGCCGCGTCCCCCCCGGCCTCCCTTATCGTGGTACTCCATCAACCGTACGTGTCCCTCCAGTCCCAACTCTCCGACCGCTATATCGAAGTGGGTGATATGCAGCCCTTCTCCTTTGAGAGTCAGGAGCCCCATGGTGGTCTCCAGCGTGACCTCCTTCTCACCAAATGAACCTACGTTCAGTATTCCGTTGAGCTGCATCTTCTGACGGTCACTCAGGCTTAACTCATGCCCCTGTACCATGTCTCCCGCCCCTTTCCCGGCAATATCCCAGGATTTTCTTATACATATCTATGCCAGGACACCGCGGGTTATACTCTACCGGGACTACTCCAGGGTCCGATAAAGGTTTTTCGCCAGGACCGCGGGAACATTCTCCGCCAGCTCCAGGACCTCCACCCGGACCTGCTTTCCTCCGAAACCGATGGTCAGCAGGTCCCCCGGTTTCACTTCAGAGGCCGCCTTTGCGGACCGGCCGTTGATCTCCACCCGCCCCGCGTCACAGACCTCCTTGGCCAGGGTCCGCCGCTTGATCAGCCGGGAAACCTTCAAAAACTTGTCCAGTCGCATAATGTCTCCTTTAATTAAGTTAAGTATTTAAAATAAAAAAAATCAGGCTCAATGCGAACCTGATTTCATTCGTGTTTTACCCTGCAAATCGACCGCCTTGATTAACCGTTGACCGAGTCTTTGAGCGCTTTGCCGGCCTTAAAAGCGGGAACCTTGGTAGCAGGGATGCTGATCTCCTGACCGGTCTGCGGGTTGCGGCCCTTGCGGGCTTCCCGTTCCCGAACCTCAAAGGTGCCGAAACCAACCAGCTGTACTTTATCCCCATTTGCCAAGGCTTCTTCCACCGAAGCAAATACGGCGTTTACCACTCTTTCGGCCTCTTTTTTGGTCAGGTCAGCTTTTTCTGCAACAGAACTAACTAATTCAGCTTTATTCAATGCCATACCCCTCCTGTTAGATTTATAATTTGTTTAGCTTTATTCGCTAAATCCCTGAGATTTCCTTTATTTTTAGCAAAAAATTTTTTACCTTCCGTTCTTTTTTGCATCCTCCCACCAGGCATCCATCTCTTCCAGGGTCATCTGGCTCACATCCCGGCCCTGGCTCAGCCCTTTATTTTCAATGTAGCGAAAACGTTCAACAAACTTGCTCACGGTCCGGGAGAGTGCGGTTTCAGGATCGACTTTTAAGAACCGAGCTACGTTCACTACCGCGAACAGCAGATCGCCTACCTCCTCCTCGATAAGACCTTGGTCTCCCTGTCGCTCCGCCCCTTTTAACTCCTCTACCTCCTCCTTCACCTTCTCCCAGGGTCCATCGATGGAGGGCCAATCAAATCCTACCCGGGCCGCCTTAGCCTGCGCCTTGTTCGCTTTCAGCAGGGCCGGCAGAGACGGAGTGATTCCCTCCATGTAAGACTTGGTCTCCTTTGCCTTCGACCCCTCCCCCCGTTTAATCTTCTCCCAGTTGGCCAGGACCTCCCCGGAAGACTTAACTTTGGTGTCCCCAAACACGTGAGGATGCCGATGAACCATTTTTCGCGTTATCTTCAGTATTACATCATTAATGTCAAAATATTCATTGCGGTGGGCTAAAGCCGCGTGGAATACGATTTGCAGCAGCAAATCGCCCAATTCCTCTTCCAGTTTTTCCATATCCTGCTCGTCCAGCGCCTCGATAACCTCGTAGGTCTCCTCTATCAGGTAAGGCCGCAGCGAATGGTGATCCTGCTCGCGGTCCCAGGGGCAGCCGTCCGGCGCCAGCAGCCGGTCCATCACCTTCACCAGCGGGTCCAGCGGAAAGGCGCAACCGTTCCCGGCCGTTTCATCGAGAGGCGGCAGGTAGACACTGGTCAGGTGGTCGATATCCTCAAGGCGGTCCAGCTCAAAAAGTGGTATGGTATGCACCCGCTCCTCACCTGGGACCCCCGCCGCACGCACCACCTGGATGGAGTAATCGTCTGGATAGCTCTCCATCAACTCGAGTTTGACCTCGGATGCCACCAGTGGATGGTGAACCTGTAAAATGAGATTGCTCAATCGGGGGTCGGGTCCCAGTCGATCGATATTCAGTGCGTCGAGTATGCACAAACCCTTGGTGGGGTCCACCCCCAAAGCGGCGCAGACCGCGTCCACCGCGCTCATCCCCGGCACCACCAGGAGCCGGTCGCGCCCCACCCGCTCCATCAGCATTTGGACCGCCCGCTCGGCGACCATCGGGTGGCCGGGCACCGCGAATACCAGCCGCCCATCCTCTTCTATCTCGTGCTCGAAAACCCGGATCAGCTCGTCCACCATTCCCTGGTACGCCTCCTCAAAGGTCTCCGACCGCTCGTACCAGTTATCGAAGGTGGTAAACTCTATCCCCCGTTCCACCAGCTCCTTTACCAGGGGATGCTCCGCGGTCCGCAGGAAGATACGTTTCTCCGTGGATAAAAACTCCCAGGCCCGGAGCGTGATCCCTTCCCAGCTCCCCGGGCCCAGCCCTACAACAACTATCTTTTTCATCAACTATCCCCTAACCAGTCTGAGATTGCACAACCAGGTGGCCAACCGGGGCCCCACCCGGGGTATCAGCGACAGCTCCCGCTGCTCCACCGCGCCGAGGAGCAGTGCCGACAAACCGTAACCCATGCCGCTCAGGGCTATGAGCCCGATAGTTTCCAGCCCTCCGTGCGGCCCTCCCGTCTGCCACTGGTAAACCTTTATCAGCGCTGCCATAATTGTAACCGCCGCCAGGGGCTTTAGCAATACCGTCTCCCAGGGGACCCGGTACCTAAGTTCACGGTAGAGCGCGACCAGGTTCATTCCCGAGGCGAACGCGAAGGCCAGTCCGGTCGCGAGCGCCGCGCCCCGGATGCCGAAGAGGGGTTGTCCCACCAGGTAGTAGTTGACCGCCAGCTTCAGAATCGCTGCGAGTATCAGGTTGCGCATCGGTTTACCGGGTTTTCCCAGACCCTGCAGGACCGCGGCGGTAACCTGGTAAAGACCCAGGAACAGGACCGCCGGGGCCAGTGCCTGCAGCGGGACCCCGGCCGCCGGGAGGTTGTACAGCAGCCCGCAGATCGGCCCCGACAGTAGGTAGAATCCCACCGACACCGGCAGACAGAGCAGCAGGGTCAGTTTGATAACCCCGTCCAGCCGGCTGACGATGGCCTCGGTCCGGCCGTGTACCACCGCGCCGGAGATCATCGGAACCAGAGCGGTGGCCAGGGCGATGGTCAGCACGCTGGGCAGATTGATCAGGGTCCCCGCCATTCCCGAAAGCTGCCCGAAAAGCTGGGTGGCCTCGGAGATCGAATAACCCGCATCCTGCAGCCGCAGCGGTACGACAAAGGCGTCCAGGGTCTGGGCCACCGGCATCACCAGCGCCCCCAGGGAGATTGGGACCGCCAGCCCAAACAGCCGCCTCATGGTGGTGAGTTTACCCTCCGGTTCCCCGAGGTAAAAACCGCCGCTGGTTCCGCCGCGGCGGAAGCTGAAAACCAGGACCAGGAGACCCGCCGCCGCCCCGGTCACGGCCCCAAAGGTGGCGCCAGCGGCCGCAAACTCTATCCCCAGCGGCAGCAGCCACCAGGACAGGGCCAGGATGGTACCCACCCGCACCACCTGTTCGAGCACCTGGGACCTCGCGGTGGGACCCATAACCTGCCGGCCTTGGAAAAATCCGCGAAAAACCGACATCACCGCACCCAGAAAGATCGCGGGGGAAATCACCAGCAGCGGGTAGTAAGCACGGGGATCGTGCAGAACCCGTACGGCGAGGTACCCAGCCGAACGGACCAGTATCCAGGTCATCAGGAGCCCGGTAAACGATAACAGCACCAGGGCTAGCCAAAACACCCGGTTGGCTCCGGCGTGGTCCCCTCGCGCCCTTTTCTCCGCGACCAGCATCGAGATCGCCACCGGAACCCCCGCCGTGGACAGAGCCAGTACCAGCGAGTAAATCGGATAGGCCATCTGGTACAGGCCTATCCCTTCCGCCCCGATAAAACGCGCGAAGGGGATGCGGTAAAGCACCCCCAAAACTTTGCTAATCAAACCTGCCAGGGTCAGGACGAGGGCTCCGTGGAGAAACGATTGCCTAGCCAATCTCCTCCAACTCCTTCCAGAACTCTGGTTCAATTTTTTATTTATATCAACATTCGGGCGGTACCGTCAGCCACTGGGGTAATAATCAAACTTTTATTAGGCGATAAAAAGTTCATTGGAGCGGCAAAAAGCTTAATCGGTAACTCAGGAAAACCGCGGTATTTATATTACTAATTAAGCTTTATCCAGTTCGAATTACTGCTCCATCTGCTTGGCTAAAAATCCCGCTGCGGTCTCCGCCAGCTTCAGCTCCATCTCCCCCATTTTTACCCCCGGCTCCTTGGACATGATGATGACCGCACCTATCGGGTCGCCCTCCGCGATAATCGGGGCTATCACCTTGGAACTCAATCGACACTGCTCATCGTCTTCCAGCACCGAGCACCCCTTGCAGTAGGGATGGCTGCCGGTATCATTGATCAAGACCGTCTTACGGTCTTCCATGACCTTTTCCATAGACGGGTCGAGGTTCTTGTTTAAGAACTCCTTCTTTGGCGCTCCAGCTACCGCAATGATGTGATCCCGGTCAGCGATGCAGGCGATGTGGCCTATCGCCTCATTCAGGGAATCCGCGTACTCTTTCGCGAAGTCCCCCAGCTCACCGATCGGGGAGTACTTTTTAAGGATGACCTCGCCTTCCCGGTCCACGAATATCTCCAGCGGGTCACCCTCCCTGATTCTCAAGGTGCGGCGAATTTCCTTGGGAATCACAACACGGCCAAGGTCATCTATCCGCCTAACTATCCCAGTAGCTTTCATGACTCTCACTATCCCTCCTTATTCGTGTTAGAGTCCCAAGCGCTTTTCAATGATAGTATATAACCCCCCGGCGCTATTTATTCATTTTTTTCCATGGCAGCCAGCCAAGAATTGACCAGCCGGACTCCATCGGAGCCCTGAAATCCAAGAAAAAAAGAGCCGGCTGGCTCTCTTTACGGTCTGCTTGATTGTTCTGCCCGACTACTCGCCCTAGCTGCTCGTCGCTGTGCTGTCAGCGGTTAGGTCCTCTTTCTGAATCTTGGCGTTGGCCTCCAGGTCATCTATGAACTTCTGAAAAACAGTGCTTTCCTTGTCCTGCTTGAGCTGATCGGAGATACTATCGGTGGTCTCCTCGAGGGTCATCTGCTTGGCCGGCTTCCGGTCAACCACCCTGATAACGTGGTAACCGAACTGGGTCTTCACCGGGCTCTGGGAGGTCTGCCCCGCCTTCAACGCCACCGCTGCCTCCATAAACTCGGGAACCAGGTTCGATTCCTGGTCGAAGTACCCCAGATCCCCCTTGTTCTCCTTGGCTGAGGGGTCGATAGACTTCTGAACCGCCAGGTCCTCGAAATTGGCCCCGCCCTTCAACTGGGCTATAACCGCCTTGGCCTCTTCTTCGGTGTTCAACAGGATATGAGAAGCCCGGATCTGCTCCAGGGTCATAAACTGGCTCTGGTTCTTTTCATAGTAGTCGCTGATCTCCTGCGGGGTGACCTGCTGACCGGCAACCACCTGCTTGTAGAGTTCCTCGATTATCATCTGGTTCTCCATCTCGACCCGGAACTCCGCCTCGGTCATCTGCAGCTGCTCCTTTAGCAGGTCCTGATATGCCTGTTCACCGCCAACCATCGCCTTATCCTGGTCGACCTTCGTCTGGATCTGTTCCTTTGCGATGGCGATTCCGCGCTGCTTGGCCTCCTGAAGCAGCAGCCTCTCGTCGATCATCCCGTCGAGGACGTTCTCCTTCAGGGCCTTCAGCCTTTCCTTCCCGGTTTCTCCATCGTAACTGACGCCGTAGCGGTTTTCATTTTCTTTTTTATAGTACTCCACGAGTCGGTTAAAGTCTGACGCTTTGATCGACTCCCCGTTAACCGAGGCGACCTTTTTCTCTCCGCAGCCAGACAGCAAGAGTCCTAAAAGCACTGCCCCCAGCAAGGCGGCGGTAATGACCTTCGCCAGCCCTCCATACCTGGTTTGAAGCCGACCCATGATTAACCCCTTTCTTACGCTAGCACAAATTATATCTCTTTCGTATACAAGTAAGTTCCGCCAGTGCCGGAGGCATGGCGGAAGCCAGACTTCGTATCCTGGGCTCAAACCATTATACCGTAAGTTGCTGTTCGGGTACAAGCAAAACAGCTTCCTCCAGGATGGCATTTATCGCCTCTATTACCTGACGGGAAGCCAGGCTGCGGGTTTTTATGCTGACATCCCCCCGGTCATGGAGCTTTACCTCCCCGGCCGCCCTTTTACCCAGACGCCGGGTCAATCGGGCGAGGCCCTCCGGACTCCATTGGCGGGGTTCGGAGAAACGGATCCGGGTCTCTCCCTCGAGCTGCTGGATGGTCTTCACCTCGGCGCAGCGGGCCAGGACCCGTAAGTTGGATATGGTCAGCAGCCCCTGCATCGCCTCTGGGATCGGACCGAACCGGTCCTTCAGCTCCTCCCGGATCTCCTCCAGCTCGGCCGGGCGCTCCAGCAGCATCAGGCGGCGGTAGATTTCCATCTTCAGCCGTGGGTCAGAGACATAGTCGTCGGGAATGTAAGCATCGACGGGCAGCTCCACCGCGGGTAGGGCAACCGGGACCGCCGGCGGTTCACCCTTCAGCTCCCGCACGCTCTCCTCCAAAAGCCGGCAGTACATGTCAAACCCTACCGCCGCCATGTGTCCGTGCTGTTCCGCCCCCAGCAGGTTGCCCGCTCCCCGTATCTCCAGGTCGCGAAGCGCGATCTTGAAACCGGCGCCGAACTCGGTGAACTCGCGGATCGTTTGCAGCCGCTTCTCCGCCAGCTCGGAAATCACCTTGTCCCTCCGGTAGGTGAGGTAGGCGTATGCGATCCGGTTCGACCGCCCTACCCGGCCCCGAAGCTGGTAAAGCTGCGACAGCCCGAGGCGATCGGCGTCCTCCACCACCAGGGTGTTGACGTTGGGGATGTCCAGTCCCGACTCGATGATCGAGGTGCTTACCAGGAGATCCCGTTCCCCCTGGATAAAATCCAGCATCGCTCTCTCCAGCCGGGCCTCCGGCATCTGTCCATGGGCGATCACCTGCCGGGCCTCGGGGTTTAACCGGTGCAGCCGCCGGGATACCACGTCCAGTTCCTTTATGCGGTTGTTGACGTAAAACACCTGGCCCCCCCGTTCCAGTTCCCGGCTGATGGCCTCTCTCACCAGTTCAGGGCTGTACTCCATCACGTAGGTCTGGACCGGGTAGCGGTCCTCGGGAGGGGTCTCGATCACGCTCATGTCCCGCACCCCGATAATCGCCATGTGCAGCGTTCGGGGTATCGGCGTGGCGGTCAGGGTCAGCACGTCCACCGTACTCTTCAGCTCTTTCAACCGCTCCTTGTGCATAACCCCGAACCGCTGTTCCTCATCGACTACCAGCAGCCCCAGGTCCTTAAACGAGACGTCCGCCGAGAGCAGCCGGTGGGTGCCGATCAGGATGTCCACCCGGCCCTCCCGGACCCGGGCCACCACCTGTTTCTGCTCGCCGGGAGACTTGAAGCGGCTAAGCGATTCGATGGTCACCGGGTAGTTGGCAAACCTCTCCCTGAAGGTCTGGAAGTGCTGCTGCGCCAGAACGGTGGTGGGGACCAGCACCGCCACCTGCTTGCCGTCCATCACCGCCTTGAAGGCGGCCCGGATGGCCACCTCCGTCTTGCCGTATCCGACGTCCCCACACAGCAGGCGATCCATCGGCCGCTCGCTCTCCATGTCCCGCTTGACCTCCGCTATCGCCTGGAGCTGGTCGGGGGTTTCCTCATAGGGGAAGGTCGCCTCGAACTCCTTCTGCCAGACCGTATCCGGGGAAAACCGGTAACCCGGCCGCGTCTCCCGCTCCGAGTAAATCTCCAGCAGTTTATTGGCCACCTCCTGCACCGAGGCCTTGACCCTTGCCTTGACCCTCGCCCATTCGGCCCCTCCCAGGCGGTTCACCTTGGGCGAAGCTCCCTCCGCCCCGATATACTTGTGCAGCAGCTCCACCTGGTCGGTGGGGACGTACAGTTTGTCCTCGCCCGCGTACTGCACCAGGAGGTAGTCCCGCTGCACCCCGGCCACCGTTATCCGTTCCACGCCCTTGTAGCGGCCGATGCCGTGGTTGCTGTGTACCACATAATCGCCCGCCTTCAGTTCATTAAAAGCCGACAGCTTGCTGGAGCCGGGGGGAGCCTTCAACCTCTTCCGGGACCGCCTCTCCCGCCCCAGCAGTTCGGACTCGGTAAGGACCACCAGACGGGCCGGCGCCAGCTCGAAACCCTGGCTGAAGCCTTCCGAATAGATTGCCACCTGACCGCCGCTGGGGGGCGAGGTCGGGTTTATCGCTGGAATCAGGCCGTTGTTGATGAGGTTGTCCTTCCATATCGCCAACCGCTCCTCCGAGTCGACCAGCAGTACCACCTGGAACCCGTTTTTCTGCCAGCGCTTGATCTCGGCCATCAGGGATTCCACCTGCCCGGCGAACCCCGGGGCCTCACGGGCGTTTAAGCTTACCGCGTTCTGCACCCGCAGCGGGAATCCCCGGACCGGCAGCAACGACAGCCCCAGTACCGCGTGGACCGGCAGGCTGGCGGCCAGCGCCTCCCAGGTGACCAGCCCCGCGAGCTGCCCCGCCAGAGCCGCGCCCTCTTCCCGCAGTTCCTCCCAGAGGTGCCTGATCTCCTGCTCCCGTCTCTCCATCTCCCTCTGTACCGCTGCTGCCTCGTCCAGGCAGACCAGCGTACCCGTGGGCAGATACTCCAGCAGGGTGACCGACTCGGGGTAAAGATAAGCCAGGTAGTGGTCCAGGTCTCTCCCGGCCAGGTTCAGGAGGTGTTCCTGGAGTGTCTCCAGGTGCATCGCCATGCGGCGCGCGGCCGCCGTCCTTCCCGCCTTCTGCAGGTGGTCCTGGGCCAAGGCTCCCTGCTGGCCGATCCGTTCCGCCGCCAGCTGGCGGTCATATCCACCCGCCAAAACCTCCCGGGCGGGGGTCAGGACCGCGGTCGGCACGGGTTGGGAAGACCTCTGGCTCACACTGTCGAAAGAGCGGATCGAGTCGACCTCCTCGTCCCAAAACTCCAGACGCAGCGGGTCGCTCTCCGTCAAAGGAAAAACATCCACGATCCCGCCCCTAGCGGCATACTGCCCGGGGGCCTCCACCAGGTCTACCCGCTCGAACCCCATGGCCTCGAGGTTATCCAGCAGCTCCGGGGGGGAGACCCTCTGGCCCACCTTGACCACCAGCTGTCTTTTCTCCCATTCTGGCAGCGGCATCAGGCGCCGGTTGAGCGCCAGAACCGGCGCGATCATCAGCCGGGGGCTTCCCGACCGCGCCGCGGTGATCCCCTTGAGCCGCTGGGCGGTCGTCTCGGGGCTGCGGGCCACCACCTCAAACGGCAGGAACCCTTCTCCCGGGAAGAGCAGCACCTCGTCCTCTCCCAGCAGCATCTGCAGGCCGCGGGTCAGCAGCCGGGCGCTTTCTTCACCCGGGGTAACCACCAGCATGAACCGCTGCAGACGCCGGTAGAGGCCTGCCAGCAGAAACGCCTTCACTCCCCCGCCGACCCCGTGCATGGACTGCACCCGCAGGCCCTGCCGAAGGCCTTCCACCACCTGGCTGTAACCCGCGTCCTTTTCCAGCAGGGGGAACAGGTTGTCACACCACATCGGTTGTTTCCATCCTTTGAGAAATATTTCACATGCATAGACACAATTATTCTTCGGAAAATCGTAAACCCCTATCATTATATACTATCAAAAGCCGCTTGCACCATCTGCGCGACCTCTGGGGATAAATGTAATTGTCGATGCCGGCTTGGATATTCCCTTGGTTTAGTATCCCCCTCAATCAATCTTATGCCCGGGGAACACTAAAAAAACCAGTCCGTTCCAGGTTGTGTGCACCGCGGCCGCCCCAATTATCGCCAGGGGCCAGACTCCCCACCAGCGGTAAAGCTCCACCGTGACGATGCCGAACAGCAGGTGGGACACGAAAGCAGCCCCGCCCGCGGCGGTCTTCTTTTTCCACCAGATTTCGTAAATCGACTCCACCGCCCCGAACACCGCGTGGCAGAGCACCACCTGGGCGCCCAGGGAGAGCGCCAGCCCGGTCTTCAGCGCCTCCTCCAGCATTGGCGACACCCATACCCTCCCGAGGTGAAAACGGGGTATGACCAGCCGTGAGCTGACAAACCAGGAGATGGCCGCCGCCAGGACTCCAGCCGCTACAAACCACAAACTCTACAACCCCCCAAGAAAAAAAGAGCCTCCCGGCTCCCCGTATCTATTCGATCCCGCTTTTACCCGCCCGGGTCACTCCGCCGGCGGTTCCTCTTTCTTCGCCCGGGGTTTCTCCGGCCAGGAGTTGACCTGGTTCATCGCCGGGTTGAGGCCCCGCTTGAGCCAGACCAGTATTCCCTGCACCGCCTGGTCGACCACCTGCTGGAGGATCTCCTGCTCCTCGGGATCGAAACGGGAAAGCACGTAGCCGACGACCGATGACTTCGTTTCCGGCCTCCCGACCCCGATCCGCAGCCGGGTTATCTCCGGGGTCCCCAGGGACTCGATGATCGACTCCATACCCTTGTGCCCCCCGGCCCCGCCCGATTTACGCATCCGGAGCTTACCCAGCGGCAGGTCCAGGTCATCGAACACCACCAGCAGCGAGGACTGCTCCGGGCGGTAGCTCCTGACCAGCCCTCGCACCGCGCTGCCGCTCAGGTTCATATAGGTTTGGGGTTGGGCGATCACAACCTTCATCCCCCCCCACTGCCCCTCACCCACCAGCGACTGCTGGGTGAGGCGGGAGGGTTTGATCCGCAGCTTCTCGGCCAGCGCGGCCACGGTTAAAAACCCGATGTTGTGCCGGGTATTTTCGTACTCCTTCCCCGGGTTGCCCAGACCCACGATCAGCCTGGTATCCAAAACCATTCCACCCTTGTCAAATAACGTGAGGAATTATTATTTCGCCGCCAGGGGGGCCTCTTCTTCACCCGCCGGTTCGACCTCCGGCTTGGGCGCCTCTTCCTCCCTGGCCGCCACTATCCCGACCACCGACTCATCCCGGTCGTTCAGCACCCGGATCTCGGCCGGGAGCTTCAGGTCGGCCACTGTTATCCGGTCCCCGAACCCCAGTTCATCAACCTTGACCTCCACCGCTCCCGGGATCTGAGTGGGCAGGCACTCGATACGGAGAGACCGCAGGAAGCTCTGCAGCCGGCCTCCCTCCTTGACCCCTCTCGCCTCTCCCACCAGCGTCAAGGGAACCTCGGTGACGATCCGCTCGGACAGAGAGATACGGTAAAAATCGGCGTGCCGCAGGTGACGGCGGACCGGGTCGCGCTGCAGTTCACGGATCATCACCGTGTCGGTCTCTTCCCCATTTTCCGCCCTGACCCGGGCCTCCAACAGGGTGTTGCGTCCATGCCCCGAGTGGGCAAGGATGGATTCCAGCCTTTTCCGGTCGAACTGGACGTTCAGGTTGGGCTTGCCGCCTCCATAGATGACCCCCAGGGCCAGTCCACCCTTGCGCTGCTGCTTGACCCGTCCCCTGGCGTCGGTGGGCCTTATCTCAAACTCCAAAACATCAGACAAAATACTTCCCCTCCTGTCATGGGCTACTTGTATTGTTTCAAGTATGCCCCGGGGAGGGGAAGGTCAAACTAAGCGTCAAACAGCTTGCTGACGGACAGGTCTTCGTGGATTCGGATGATAGCCTCTCCCAGCAGGGGAGCCACCGAGAGGACCGTTATCTTGTCCAGCCGCTTTTCCTCCGGCAGGGGGATGGTGTTGGTGATCACCACTTCCTTCAAGGGAGAGGCGGCCAGCCTCTGCACCGCCGGCCCGGACAGCAGGGCGTGCGTGGCGCAGGCGTAAACATCCTTGGCCCCACGGTCCATCATCACCTCGGCTCCCTGGGTGATGGTTCCCGCGGTGTCGATTATGTCGTCGATCATGATGACCGATTTATTCTTTACCTCGCCGATTACGTGCATGACCTCCGAAACGTTGGGCTCGGGACGCCGCTTGTCGATGATGGCTATCTCCGCCCCCATCCCGAGTCGTTCCGCCAGGTCGCGGGCGCGGGTCACCCCACCCAAGTCGGGGGAGACCACCACCACATCCTCCAGTTCCTTGTTGCGGAAGTAGTCAGCCAGGATGGGCACCCCAGGCAGGTGGTCCACCGGGATGTCGTAAAAACCCTGGATCTGCCCGGCATGCAGGTCCATGGTTACCACCCGCTGCGCACCGGTAACGGTCAGCAGGTTGGCGATCATTTTAGCGGTAATCGGATCCCGGGCCCGGGTCTTGCGGTCCTGCCGGCCATAGCCGTAGTAAGGGACCACCGCGTTGATGCGGAAAGACGAGGCGCGGTGCACCGCGTCGATCATGATCAACAGTTCCATCAGGTTTTCGTTGACCGGCGGGCAGGTAGGCTGAATGATAAAAACGTCGACCCCCCTGACGCTCTCATCGATAGCCACACAGATCTCCCCATCGGCAAAACGGTTCACCTTGGAGGCCCCCACATACAGCCCCAGATAGTCGGCGATCTCCTCCGCCAGCGACTGGTTGGCGTTGCCCGAAAAAATCTTTAACCGCTTGTTGAAAACAGACATCCCCGCTCCTCCCGTCGAACTATATCAGTCTATTTATTGCTTATCCGGTTTCACCCGGGTTTTCCACTGGGGAATATTCTTCTGCGGGGCCCGTTCTACAGCCAGGGAGCCCTCCGGGACATCCTTGGTGATGGTGGAGCCCGCCCCGGTCACCGCGTTCGCGCCTATCGTCACCGGGGCCACCAGGTTGGTGTTGCTGCCGATAAAAGCCCCATCCTCCACCACCGTGGGGTACTTGTTCACCCCATCGTAGTTGCAGGTGATCGTCCCGGCCCCGATGTTTACCCCCTCGCCCAGGGTGGCGTCCCCGACGTAGGAGAGGTGAGGTATCTTGCTCCCCCTGCCCACCGTGGACTTCTTGATCTCGACGAAGTCCCCCACCTTTACCTTGTCGCTCAGTCGGGTAAGCGGGCGCAGGTAGGAAAAGGGGCCGATATCGCAGTTTTCACCGACTTCGCTTTCCAGCATCACTGAATTCCGGACCACAGTGCCTTTCCCGATCCGGGAATCCACTACCCGGGTGAAAGGCCCTATCCGGCAGTCCGACCCGATCACGGATTTGCCCTCGATAAAGGTAAAGGGGTAGATCACCGTGTCCGGTTCAATCATCACCCCGGCGTCGATGTAGGTGGTCCTGGGGTCGACGATGCTCACGCCTTCTTCCATCAGACGCTCCCGCACCCGCTCCCGGATTATCCCGTCCACCTCCGCCAACTGCCGACGGCTGTTTATGCCCAGGGCCTCCTCCGCCTCCGCCAGCGCTACCGCCTGCACCTTTTTACCCCGCTCGCGCAGGATTTTGAGCACATCGGTCAGGTAGTACTCGCCCTGGACGTTGTTAGGCATCACCTGGCTCAGCGCCGAGAATAGTTGTTCGCGGTCGAAGCAGTAGGTGCCGGTATTGCCTTCGTTTATCCTCTTCTCGTCAGGTGCGGCATCCTTTTCCTCAACGATCCGGTCCAGATTCCCGCTCTGGTCGCGGATGATCCGGCCGTACCCGGTCGGTTCGGGAAAGACCGCTGACAGTACGGTGGCTGCCGCCTGGCTCTCCCGATGCCTCTCCAGCAGCATCCGCAGGGTCTCGCCTCTGAGCAGCGGGGTGTCACCACAGACAACCATCACGGTATTGCAGTCGGCGCCGATGCTCCCCTCCGCCTGCATCACGGCGTGCCCGGTACCCAGTTGCTGCTCCTGCCGGGCATATGAAAAGGCGGGACCCAGCACCTCTTTCACCAGGTCCGCCCCGTGACCGATCACCAGCACCGCGTCACCGATCCCTGCGGTATTCAGTGCATCCAACACGTGCTGTACCATAGGCTGGCCCCCCACCTGGTGCAGCACCTTGGGGAGTTTGGATTTCATGCGTTTTCCCAGGCCGGCGGCCAGAACCACTGCTGCAACTCCGGGCATACACTCCGTCTCCTTCTTGATCTGGTACGCATCATATTTTACGACTAAAAATGACAAGTCTCAAGCTTGCCCTTTTAGTGTTCTACAAAACTCGACTTTTTCCTTTCGGTTAAAAACAAAAAAGGAGCATACTCGCTCCTGAAAGATTATTAAAAAACTAGATTGCAGCCTGGTAAGCCGTGAGCACCGCTCGTTGGATAATCTCCCGGGCAGTTGTTGAAATTGGGTGGGCAATATCCCTAAATTCCCCTTCCGGCGTCTTCCGACTCGGCATCGCCACGAACAGACCGTTCGGCCCTTCCACCACTTTCACGTCGTGCACCACAAACTCGTCATCGAAGGTAACTGAAACGACCGCTTTCATCTTGCCATCCTGGTTTATCCTGCGAATCCTCACATCTGTAATATTCATCTTCCACCCTCCGAAATCACCTAATACTCTCCCCCACCTATATACATTCTGTGCTCTGCTGGAAAATCCTGCTTTTTTAAACTAAATTCCTACTTCCTTGGCTAAAAGACGCCGGGCCAGCTGCAGATCGCTCGGTTTATCAACATCCACCCCCACCTCGGGGTAGCTGGAGATTACCGCCACACCCCTGATTCCCAGGAGTTCAGAAACCTTTACCTCGGCCTCCTCCAGGGTCAGCTGGCGCAGTAAAAATTTAAGCAGGAAGCGAAACCCCAGCAGCTGGCTCAAGGCCATCGGGTCCTTGCGCCGGGCCACCATCTTTTCGGCCATCGGAGCACATCTATCGATGATCTCGGGATTTATCAGTATCAGGTTTCCCCCGGTGAAGAGCCCTTCCTTCATCGGCACATAGGTACGCTTTACCCCCGGGTACTTATACTCGTTGGCAGCCTTGCTGACAACCGGGTAGTAAAGGTCACCCTCCCGCTGCCTGCAGAGTTGAAGAAAATCACTGATCGCCTCCGGGGTTATCATAGGGATATCAGCCGCCGTAACCAGCACCCCGTTGGCGGCGGTTCCGACTCCCTCGTCCTTTAAGGCCCTGATTCCCATCTGCAGGGTGATGACCGCGCTTTGGCCGCCCTCGATCAGGGTGATCGAATCGGTAGCCGAAAACACCTTCTCCAGCTCAGATAACGGCCCCGCCACTACCACCCGTTTCACCTCGGGGGTATGTTTCAGCGCGCTGACCACATACTCCACCATCGGCCGATTACCGATAGGGATCAGGGCCTCGCTTTCAGTGGAGCTATACTCCCTCAACGGACCGCAGTTCAAACCGCCGGCCAGTACCACCGCGTCAACCTGCAAAATGCTCTCCCCTTTTCTGAATCAAACCCGCCCTATTTCAAGAAATCAATGTCGCGCATATTGTTAAGCAGCGCGTTTTCCGCGTTCTCGATATGCTCCTGCCCCAGTTTCAGAGCCAGCTCGGGATCACGAATAGAGATTGCCTCTACTATCTTTTTATGCTCTTCCAGGGCCTCGCGTCCCCGGCCCGGGCTCGCCAGCGAAACCGCCCGGAAACGGTCTATCTGTTCCCGCAGATTGCTCAGGATGTTGATCAGTTTTTGGTTGCGGCTGGCCCGATAGAGGATATCGTGAAACTCGCTGTCCGTCTCGACCAGGGAGCTTAAATCGGTGTTTTCCAGGTAAACCCACCGGTTCGCGACCGCCCGCTCCATCTCCTCGAGTTCCTCTTCGGAGGCCCGGTCCGCCGCCAGAGACGCGGCCAGCCCTTCCAAAGCGGCCCTGATCTCAAAAACGTCGGTAATGTCCTTGAGGGAAATACCCGCTACGTAAGCCCCTTTGCGTGCCACCATCACTACAAAACCTTCCAGTTCCAGTTTGCGGATGGCCTCCCGGACCGGCGTACGGCTTACACCCATCTCTTCCGCCAGCTGGACCTCCATCAGGCGTTCACCCGGCTTCAGCACCCCGGTGATGATCGCCTCCCGGAGGGTTTCGAAGACAATCTCCCGCAGAGGTTTATAGTTGTCTAGTTTTACTGGAACCAAACGCGGCTGATTCATCTACACTCCTCCAAAAATCTATATTTCCCCCGCCTCCAAAGGAGGCAGACCGTATACCGCATAAGACTCGGGATAACGGTCCCGAAAAAGTTCAGCCAGCGAGCGTGCCCGCTCCGGTCCATCCACCACCCCAAACACGGTGGGACCGCTGCCTGACATCAATACCCCCCTGGCTCCGTATTCCCTTAATTCCTGTTTAATCGCTTCTATTTCAGGATACCACGCCCTGGTAACCAATTCCAGGTCATTAAAGAGATTTTCCGCTATCATATTGAGGTTATTTGACGCAACCGCCTCCAGCATCCTCCGGGTATCCCTTCGGTTTTCGCTGTCACCCGGACGATACGCCTGATAGACCGCGCCGGTGGAAACCTCAAGGGGCGGCTTCACCAGCACCAGCCAGAGCCCGGTCAGCCGGGGGAGCGGAGAGATCAATTCGCCGCGGCCCCTGGCCAGTGCGGTCCCTCCCCGCAGGCAGAACGTCACGTCTGAACCCACCAGGGAAGCCGTCTCCTCCATCTCCTGAGGGGTAAGATTAAGGCCCCAAAGGTGATTAAGGCCTCGAATGGTCCCGGCCGCGTCAGAACTGCCGCCAGCCAGTCCCGCCGCCAGGGGAATATTTTTCTCGATCTGGATACTGGCACCGGCCGCAGGAGCGTAGCGCTCCCGCATCATCTTAGCCGCTTTATAAACCAGGTTTTCCTCGCCGACCGGGACCAGGGGATGAGTACAGCCCACTTCCAGGGTCCCCGGCGTGTCGCTGATATGCAGAACGTCCAGTAGACTGACGCTCTGCATGACCGTTTCAAGTTCGTGATAGCCGTCTGCCCGCTTTCCCAGAACCTTTAAGGTAAGGTTGATCTTGGCCGGGCAGGGGACCCGGATCAGCCGCATTCAATCCCTCGCTCTCCCAAACCTGGTATTATTATACCATACGGGAGAATTATCTCGTCAGGAGTTCCTGGATTTTCAGACGCACCACCGGGGCGGACTCGGGGGTATCGGGCATTTCGGCCCGCGGTACGGCAGCCGCCGGCATCAACCCATCCCTGATCTCCTTACCATCGGCGTCGATATAGGTGACCCCGCTGGTCGTACCGACAAAGCACAGGGGTGGAAACAGGACGCACCACCAGTTGGCGCCCTCCCCGCTTCCGATGACCACGCGCACCGCTTCATAGTTGCCCGCTGGCACGCACAGATCGCCATAGAACCGGGTGGGGAAGTCGTAGTGACCCATCTCGGCCCGCACCGGGTAGTCGAATCCCTCGTTTTTCAAGGTTTCCTGCGCCCGGGCGGTGATCAGCCCCAGGTTCTCCCTGGTCAGTTCCCGCGACTCCTCGATACTGCCGGACCCGGCCAGGATAGGTCCCATGGTCTCCACTACCCGATCCCGTACCTTATACTTCACCGCCTGGTCGGTCGGGGAGTCGCTGTTGGCGAGCACGTGCAGACGGATCATCTGCTCGGTCGGCTCGGCGCCGTCCCGTCCGTACGACCAGTCGATAAACCCCGTGGCCGTGGGCAGGATCAGGCCCGCACCCAGCGCGACCCCTATAACCACCAGGGTCAGTTTCATTTTCTGCTTAAAGGATGATAAGAACAAGTCCCTCACTCCCACGTGTTTTATACTTCCATTCTCACCATCCAAAATGGAGTTTATACCAATCCAGTTAAAATAAAGGTTCCGGGCTTTTTTTAAACTAAAAAACACCGCCTCAAGGCGGTGCTAAAAACTTATCAGTTCGGCTACGCCAGGTACCTCGGCTTAATCACCTTCACCCACGCCACGTACAACGCCACGGCGGTCAGTATCATCATCCCCGCCAGCCCCCAGGGACCGATCAGGTCGATCAGACCTTTCACGTTCATACCCAGCAGGTACCCCAGGGTAACAAAAAGGCTCACCCAGACCAGCCCTCCCGGGTAAGCGTAGAGCGCGAATATGGAATACTCCATCTTGGAGACCCCGCAGGTCACCGCCATCACGTGCCTTACCCCGGGTACGAAATAGCTGATAGGAACCGCGAAACGCCCGTAACGGTTGAACAGCGCCTCCATGCGTTCCATCCGGTGCTCGGCTATCCCGGCCAGCCTGCCGATATAGACCAGTATCTTGCGGCCCACCAACCGCCCCACCGTGTAGCTGAAGCTGATGCCGGTGATGCTGCCCAGGAAGGCCGCCAGCGCAACTAAGACCGGGTCGAACGCACTGATGGAAACGAGGTATCCCAGGAAGAGAAGGAAGGTCTCCTCCGGCAGCGGCAGCCCGATCATCCCCAGGGCCAGGATACCATAAACCGCAAAGTAGCCGTATTTCGATATCAGCTCGACAATCGATGGATCCAGCAACGCTTCACCTTCAACCAATCTATCGACCCTGCTGAATAAAGCAGAAGTCTTATTCAAATACCCTTCTTTAGTATGCCGTATTTACGTTTTTCGTCAACCATTTCGGTGAGGAAAAGAAAAAGGCCCCGGTGCAGAGGGCCCTGAAAATATGTCTACCAGCTGATTCCGATAACCTTACCCTTTAATCCCGGCCGGACTCCCGCGCCAGAAGCGCCGTTCCCTACCGGTTGTTATCGCTGGTTATTTCCAGGAACGCCTCTATACGGACCCGAAGATTCTCTTTATCGGAACTCGAATAGTCGGTCTCGATCTGCAGGAAGGGGATACCCATCCGGTTCTTGACCAGGTCCGCCACCAAGAAAGACTCGACGTTAAATGTATGGCAGGCCTGCCAGGTCAGGTCTATCACCCCGTCGATCTGGAATTCCTTTATCATCCGCTCCAGGAGCTTCAACCGCCGCTGGTTGGGAGACATCACCGAACACGGGATTTTCAGGTAGTTCTCCGCCAGCAGCAGCAGCGGATCGCGGGTATCGCTCGCGTCGATCTCCAGGTCAGCTATGTTGTAGCCGCCGCAGTTCTGCATAGCCACCACCAGTCCCCCCAGCTCTTCCACCAGGGTGATGACCTTTTCGCTCCCCAGGCCAACCGGGGTTCCGGTAAGGAGTATCCGCGGACTCGACTCATCGCTGACCCGATAACCCATACCAGCCAGTTCCCGCAGCTCGGCTGTCAGCCCGTCGATCAGGTCGATCCCCTCCTGCTGGTCGACGCAGAATCCAACCTGCCAGGAAACCGTAAGCATTTCCGTACCGGAGATAAGCGCCGCCCTCCCCTGGTTGAGGTTAAACAGCTCCATCCTGGCCCGCCGCTGTTCGCTGCTGATGTGGATCGCTTCGCGAAGATCCTGATCGGTTATCTTTATCCCCAGCCGTTCCTCAAGCTCATCCTGCAAACGGACCAGCTCGCTGTGCCAGAGCTTCAGGGACGCCTCCCGGTCCGCTACCTGGGGCAGGTGCATGACGTGCACCGGTTTGATGTCCTGCATCAGCTCAAACATCTTCTTTTTCCCGTCACAGGTGGTCTCGCCCACGATCATGTCCGAAAAATGAAAGTAGGGACAGGTATCGGTGACGGCGAAACCATACGATGACTTGATAAGCGGGCAGAGGTTCCGAGGCAGGTGCTTCTCCGCCGCCGCGATCGGTTCCTCCCTGGTACCGCACAGACTCACCGGGACCGCCCCCGCGGCCAGCACCAGCTCCTTGGGGCAGTAGCTGCAGTAAATACCCACGACTTTCTTGCCCGCCGCTTTAGCCCCTTTCAGGTTCAGTATATTCTGGTCCCTTAGTTCGTTAAAAGCTTCTAGAGCGTTAGGCCTCAATTCCTCAACCCCTCTTTGACCCGGCCACTTATTACTTTAGTTAATGGCGGTTATAAATATAATTTATGTCCGGTTCCTCCCCGGGCGGCGTTTTTCCTGCCCTTGAGGCCATGATTTTTTGTTATGGCAGCAGATAAAAAGTATAACCATTGCTTCCCGCCCGGGTAATGACAAGGCCGCCTTTCGGCGGCCTTAACCTTTTTCCTTCTATTATCGCAGCTTCGGCTTGAGGTTTCTGCCCAAATAATCCGTGATTATCATACGTACCAGGGCACTCCTGGAAATCTGCTGTTCCTCAGCCAGAGCCTTGATCTTCTCAACCTGTTTCTTGGTAAGATAAAACGTCACATGTTCGAACTTTTCAGTTGCCACGGTACCTCCCCTCCCTAGTTTTAATTACCGCGGAAAGAAGTCCTACCGTTGGTCGGAGGTCAGGTATTAATTCTTGGCCTGCCAAAGTCTACCCCCGGGCGGATTCTTCTACCATAATCATGATTTTCTACATACTATGTTAATTATCCCATAATGGTTCATATCAGGGCCCCCCACCCCGTCCATGGCCGGCCGCGGTACGGACGCCCTCGCCGCGCGCTTCGACATTATAAGCCCAGGATTGACCAATATCAAAGGCGGCGGATTTTACACCCGCCGCCGCTTTGAAACCTCGTATACCTTCTCAGTTGATCATCTTGCCCCGGCTATCTTTATTTCACCGTCTTGATGACAGACCACCAACTCCACCGTCTCTGTGAGAACATCCGAGTAGCTGTATGATACTCTTCTCTCAGAGCGTTTCTCGTCTATCCTTACTACAAAAATGTTGGGGTAGGTTCTCTCCAGGACCCCTATCCGCTCCACCACTTTGTTTCGGCCCCGGTTGGCCTTCAATCGAATCTTGTTACCTACGAAAGAGTCCAGATCCTGCTTGATTTCGGCCAGGACTTTTTTAGGAGCCAAATTATCACCTTCTTTCGTGGTCTCGCTCTTATTTTAGTATAGTACAGCAATTATGTCAATCTTAAGAGATAAATTATACTAAAATCGCATACACCGGTCAAGAACAATATTTTACCAGTAATCGGCACTTTATATTTTTTCTGGCGGAATTTGTAGAAACTTTGTTGGGTTTTAGATTATACTACCACAGCATATACCCGATTCTAATTAAAGTCAATGGTTATTTGTATTCCATATATTATTAAAGTCTATTTAAATTAATCCCAGAATAATCCTGTGATTCCCCCACCATACCCTGGCTGCTTAGTTTTAAAAACAAGCAAGCGGCAGCCCTCTGACCGCCGCATCACTTCAACAATCGTAGTATAGAGATACCTGCCTACTTGGTGTGTTTATCCGCAACCTTGGAGGCGCCGCAGGCGTAAGGTTTGATCTTGGCGTCAAATCCGCTCCCGGTGACCATCCCCACCAGTTCACGGATCATGTCCTTGGTGTCGCCGTTTTCCCCCACATCCAGGTGGATCTCCACGTTCAGGTTGCGGTAGCCGTTGGCATTGAGGTACTCCGCCAGCTTGCCCGCCAGTTCCAGGCTGAGGGCGGCTTCGTAGAAGATCCTCTGCCGCAGGCTGAGTATTTTGCGCTGATATTTTTTACGGTAATAATAACGGGCTCCCTTGCCCACCCGGTGTACAACCAGGGCTGTAACCAGGCAGGTATCGTCCTTGACCTGCGAATCAGTGCCGATAATCAACTTGTGGTGGTAGTCCCGGGCGCTGGTGATATAGGTTACCAGGTCTTCCAGTACCTCTTCCCAGCTCATCTTGCCCAGTGTCGGGCTGATAAACATGAAACCGCTCCCCCCCTTCATTTTCTATCCATCTGGCCTATCCTCGAAACAGGTGGTTGGCCAGGACCGCCATCTCCTCCAGGCTCAGGGTTTCTCCCCGCCGCTGCGGGTTGATCCCGGCGGCCTCGATTACACTGGCCAGGTCCGATTCCGCTTTTTTCTTCCCACCCCGGATACCCTTCAAGGCGTTGCCCAGCATCTTCCGCCTCTGGCCGAAGGCCGCCCGGGCCACGTCAAAAAAGAACTCCTCGTCCGCCACCTTCACCGGCGGGACCCGGTAGGGTGTCATCTTTACCAGCGCCGATTCCACCTCGGGCTGCGGCCAGAATGCCGAACGGGGAACGACTCCCCCGAAGCTGACCTCTGCAAAATACTGTACCCCTACCGTCAGCAGTCCATACTCCTTGCTGGAGGGCCGGGCGGTCATCCGCTCCGCTACCTCCTTCTGCACCATCACCGTGAAGCTGTCGATCTTGAGACGGGACTCCAGCACCCGCTTGACAATCGGGCTGGTGATGTAATAAGGCAGGTTCCCTATCACCTTGCAGCGTTCGCCGGCCGTCAGCTCTTCCAGGTCGATCTCCAGTATGTCTCCCTGCCGCACCAGGACATTTTCCCGTTCCCGAAACAGTTCCTGCAGCACCGGGATCAGGTCTCGGTCGATCTCCACCGCCACTACCCGCCGAGCCCGCTCCGCCAGCCGCTCGGTCAGCGCCCCCAACCCAGGTCCGATTTCGATCACCGTGTCCTGGGGCCCTACCCCCGCCAGGTCGACGATGCGTTCGATCACCGCCGGGGAGATCATGAAGTGCTGTCCCAAACGCTTTTTGACCCGCAGTTCGTAGCTGCGGATCAGCTGCTTGATATAGTCTACGCTGGTCAAACGAGGTGTCATCAGCAAATCCCTCGGAATCATTATACTACAAAAAGATTCTTTTCCCGAAGAAAACTTGGCTATCGCCAAGCCTCTGGCGCAAGCGATAGCCTTAGCTGCACTTGCTTGCATCGGAAAGTCCTCTGATATACTTTCCGATAGCGCTAAGAAATGGGACCTCCGGTCATAAAATCGACCAGAGCCGCTGTTCCTCCTGTCCCAGCCTCCACAGGGCCACACCCGCCAGCCCGTTCTCACGCGCCAGGTCAACCTTGTTCGACACGCTTTCCGCGTCTTCCCACCAGACCTGGTGCCTGACCCCCCGGCTGTGGTAAACAAAACTCGGGGCCCCGCTGTTATCATCCCTGACCACCTCGGCCTCCCACCTCTCGGCCAGTCCCAGGGCATCACGGGCCGGCACCGGCCGGACCTCACCGTCTCCCCAGTCATAACCGTATCCAGCGATTCCCAGCAGGAGTTTGTCGGCCGGAACCCTTTTCAGGGCATACTCCACGGCGCCTTTCACCCAGGCCGGGTCAGCCACCGGGCCGGGGCCGCTCCAGGCGCCGTGCTGGTCGTAGGCCATGATCACCAGGTAGTCGGATGACCCGGAGAGCCCCTGGTAGTCATAGGCATAGGTCCACTCGAAGGAGGCCTCGTCATCCGACCACTTGGGGAAAACCGATACCGTCACCACCCTGCCCAGCTGTTGCAGCCTTGGATACAGTTCGGCCATGAACCTGACCAGCCCCTCCCGGCTGCCCGGTTCGAGGGACTCAAAGTCGATGTTCACCCCGTCCAGCCCCTCGGCCTCCACTGTGCTCACCACGTTCGATACCGCCGCGGAGAGGATCGAGGGCTGCTGTAAAAAAGCGTCGGTTCCCCGCCGGTTGTTGAACAACCCCAGCACCTTGACCCCCTTTTCCTTCGCCAGTTCGATGGCCGGCCCCCTCTCGCCTCCCCGATTATTAACCTTCCCCTCCGCATCGATTGAATACCAAAAAGGAGAAATCCATTCCAGGTTCTCGAAGTTGCGCTCCAGTGAGTCCCTGGACGAGCTGTCACCCTGGTAGTCCTCACTGTAAAATCCCATCGTCAGCAGGCCGTCAGCGGCTCCTGGCCCTATCCGGTCAGCAGCTGGAGACTGCATCCCCGATTTTTCCCCATAACCGTTCAGGGCGACCCAGGGCCCGACATACAGGCCGACCACCAGGGCCAAAAGCAGGACAGACAGAACCCTCATAATCGGTGAATCCCCTGGCCAAGCCGGCTTACTCGGCACTTATCCCTCTCCCCTCAATTAGAAGACTTGGCCAGGAATTCGACACCGGAAAATATATTACCTGCTTAAGTTAATTGGGAATTACAGCCTACTCAAGTAAATCGGGAACTATAGCCTGGTGCAGGACTCTCGTTCTACCGATCAAGTTTTTTGTCGCTCCAATCTGAGGTTTTTTGATTATCGCCTCTGTGGTTGACGATACCCCTCGGTTCCAGCTCTCCTTCGCTTCTAGTTACACTGGTCCGGTTATTCCTCAATGGTGGAGTCCAGCTCAGTCGAGCTTTTGGCATAAAATCCACAATTTAAAAAGCCGCCTGTCGGCGGCTTCCCCTTCACCTCCATGTTCGCTCCCCGCAACAATGCAGTTGGAGCTACTGAAGGGCCTATCTTAAACGGCTGTTTAGGGTCCTAGTTCTGTACTTGTTTACCATACCCCGCCGGAAACTCCGTTGCAACAGCATTCAATCGACCCCAAATAGTGGGTGAGCCCTGCGGGGGCATGAGCCCGTTATGGTGCTCTGCGTCTTACTGCCCTAGGGTTGACCATAGGGAGACCCTTTCTCCAGGATGGAACATAGGGAGTGTTCAGAACCTAAGAGAAAGTTTGTATGAGAAATTGCATCTGGACAACCTGC
>JABLWZ010000024.1 GCA_013178275.1 Bacillota bacterium
ATCAGGTCAGGATCGAGGCCGCTTAATTTTTCGTTATTTGTTTTTTCTTTAAAAGCTACGTTATTGAACCCTTTTGGGAGGGGTTTAGTCAGGTGTTGCCTTTCCGGAACTGTTATTTTCAGGACAGAAAGACGCTCCGAACCATAATGGGCTCTCATGCCCCCGCAGGGCTCACCCACTATTTAAAGCTGATTGAATGCTGGTGCGATTCAGGATTCTCCATTGGGGATTTTCCCCCCCGCGAACCGCTCCACCATCTCCCGAAAGTAGCGGGAGTTCTCCACCAGGTCGGGCCCGTGCTTGAACAGCCCGCCGCCGATCAGGAATATCACATCGGGGCCATAGACCTCCAGCAGCTCCGGGACCCGGTCCAGGCTCATGCCCCCCGCGGGGCAGGGGAAGATCGGTTTTATCGCTCCCATCTCGACCGAGGTCCCGGCCGCTATGCTCTCGCACTCCTCCCTGCTGAAAGAGAAACGCCCCCCGAAGTTGGGGTAGATTACCGCATCGGCCCCGGCCAGGCGGGATAACTGTCCATAAAGGGCGTAGTGGGATATCCCGTCGTCCCGGCTGGTGACGAAGCTCCCCTGGAAGGCGGGGTGGCTGAAGATCGGCAGCGCAAGGCTGTCGTCATCGGCGATCTCCCGCAGGGCGTCGATCCCGGCCAGCCCCGGAGCCAACAGGAACCCGCCCGCCCCGGCCGATGCGGCTAAAGCCGCCCGCTCAAAAACCTTACGCGGGGAGGAGGTTATGTTCGCGACGTAGATCGATCTTCGCCCCATGAGCCGGTTGGCCCGGCTCACCGCCTCGGCGCAGAGCCTCACCCTCTCCTCGAACGGCGCGAAGCACTGGTCGGTTATCCCGTGGTCGTCCTTGATGATGTCGATGCCCCCCAGGGCGAACTGGTAGGCCATCTCCGCCAGTTCCCGGGCGGAGAGCCCCATGGGTTTCAGAGCGGTGAACAGCAGCGGCCGCCGCTCCACCCCGAGCCTCTCCCTAAGCCCGGATATCCCGAAACGGGGTCCCCGGTACCGGCCGAGCATCGAGGGCGGCAGAACCATCCGCTCCAGGCGGTGCCCCGGCTTCAGGCTGATGTTGCCGTAGAGCACGTTCAGCAGCTGGGTCAGCTCGTTGGCCGCCGTCTCGGCGGCGTAGCTGACGACCGCCCGGAAGCGGTCGCCGTGGGGCTCGAAGGACTCCAGCCGGCCGACCACGCTGTCCCGGATCGTCCCTGCCGGGATCAGCTCCCCGGGCAGCTCCACCGTCTGCTCCAGGCAGATGTCCCGCGCCTTAGCCAGGGCCTCCTCCTCGCTACCGGTCAGTATATATACCGCCTGAAACCTCTCGCCAGAAAGCATCTCCGTACCTCCAACCCGTTTTTTATCTCTTGACACCTGGTCCTATTATCCCTACAATTTCCTATATTCGGTGCATCCCCGATTTCACCGGTCCCGGCTGCGCTGAACGGCATAGGCCGTGGATCTGCAGCCGATATCTGAATTATAACCAAAGAGGAGAACATTTGTCATGGAAAACAGCAAGGTCATCCGCCACCTGGACCCCCGGCGGTGGGAGGGCGTATCGGTGCTCGACTACAAGGAGGAGGGCCAGCACTTCCAGTCCATCACCCGCCAGGTGCTCTTCGACGGGGAGACCGATTTTCCCTGCCAGGTCCGCTACTTCGAAATCGATGAGGGCGGCCACTCCACACTGGAGCGGCATCAGCACGTCCACGTGGTGATGATCATCCGCGGCCGGGGCCGGGTGCTGCTGAACGACCGCGTAGAAGAGGTAAAGGAGTTCGACCTGGTCACGATACCTCCCCAAAACTGGCACCAGTTTCGGGCGACCGAGGGGACCCCGCTGGGTTTCCTGTGCCTGGTCAACGTCGAGCGCGACCGCCCGGTGCTCCCGGGCGAGGAGGATTTGGAGATGCTCAGGGCAGATCCGGACATCGCCGGCTTTATCAGGTTTTAAAAATAAAAAGGCCGGTCCAAGCACCTGAACCCGGGACCGACCCATTGTTAAATTTTATAAACCGCTTTTATCAATCCAGGCCAGGACTGACGTGAAGGACGTTCCTGGCGTGAAAACCGCCTTGATTCCGTTATTGAAAAGGTACTGGAAGTCACGCTCTGAGATGATGCCTCCTCCAATGACCTCGATATCGCCGGCGCCTTTTTCCCGCAGCAGGTTGATGACCGCCGGGAACAGATAACGATGGGCGCCCGAGAGGCAGCTGAGGCCCAGCAGATCGATATCCTCCTGGATAGCTGCGTTGGCTATCTGCTCCGGGGTCTGGTGACAGCCAGTAAAAAACACCTCAAAACCCGCGTCGCGAAAACTTCTAGCTATGACCCGGGCACCCCGATCGTGCCCATCCAGCCCTGGTTTGGCTATCATCACCCGCAGCCTTTTTCCAATCATCTTGTTCCCCCCTTCTATTTCAAAAGCCTAGTACAGACCAGGGTCACGGTATTCCCCGAATACCTCCCGGTAAACATCGCAGATCTCTTGTACGCTGGCATACGCTTTCACGGCTTCGATGCAGTAGGGCATAACGTTCTCCCCTTTTTTGCTGGCGTCCCGCAGGCGGTCGAGGCACTCGCGCAGGTGACGGTTGTCCCGTCTTCTCCGTACCCCGTTCAGTCTCTTGATCTGGTCCTTCTCAACCTGATCGTTGATTTCCAGAAAAGGAATAGGGGTTTTCTCCTCCGCTACGTACTTGTTGACCCCGATCATTATTTTTTCTCCCGCATCAATCTGTCGCTGAAACCGGTAGCTGGCGTCAGCGATCTCCATCTGCGGGAACCCCTTCTCGATCGCCGCCACCATGCCCCCCATCTCGTCGATCTTTTCGATGTACTCCCATGCCTGCTCTTCCATTTTATTGGTCAAGGCCTCTATAAAGTAGGAACCCGCCAGTGGGTCGATGGTATTAACAACGCCAGTTTCTTCGGCGATGATCTGCTGGGTTCGAAGGGCTATTTCAACCGCGTGGTCTGACGGTAGGCACAAAACCTCGTCCAGTGAGTTGGTGTGCAGCGATTGGGTCCCACCCAGCACCGCGGCCAGGGCCTCGACGGCGGTGCGCACTACATTGTTGTAAGGCTGCTGCGCGGTCAGGGAACATCCCGCGGTCTGGGTATGGAAGCGCATCCACATCGACCTGGGGTCCTTAGCCTGGAAGCGGTCACGCATAGCCTTGGCCCAGATACGGCGCGCGGCCCGTAGTTTAGCGATCTCTTCGAAGAAATCGATGTGGGAGTTGAAGAAGAAGGAGAGGCGAGGAGCGAACTCATCCACACCCAGGCCTTTGCGGCGTATGATGTCCTCCACATATTCCATGCCGTCACGAAGGGTAAAGGCCAACTCCTGCACCGCTGTTGAACCCGCCTCCCGGATGTGGTAACCGCTGATGCTGATGGTGTTCCAGCGGGGGACATACCTGGTTCCGAACTCTACGGTGTCGCTTATCAGCTTGACGGAAGGCTCGGGTGGACACATCAGGGTCTTCTGTGCGATAAACTCCTTGAGCATATCGTTTTGAATGGTCCCCCCGATTCTGTTCAGGGACACCCCCTGAAACTCCGCAGCCGCGCAGTACATGGCCCAAAGGGCGGTGGCTGGCGGGTTAATGGTCATAGAGGTGGTGACCTCACCTATCGGGATTTCTTTAAACAGGGTCAGAAAGTCATCCAGGGTATCGATTGCCACGCCGCACTTGCCGCACTCACCCCGGGCCTTGGGTGAATCGCTGTCATACCCCATCAGGGTGGGAAAGTCGAAGGCGGTGGACAGGCCCGCATTTCCGCCTCTGAGCAGCATGTGCCAGCGCCGGTTGGTGTCCTCCGCGCTGCCCATGCCTGAAAACATGCGAAACGTCCAGTACTTCCCCCGATACCCGGTGACCTGATTCCCACGCAGGTAAGGGAACTGTCCCGGGTAGCCGATCTCACTGGCGAAGTCCATGGATTCAATATCCTCTGGGGTGTAGAGCCGCTTGATTTCCAGGTCTGACACCGTGGACCACCGCTCCTTGGTTTCCTGGCTCCGGGCCAATGTCTTTCGCACCTCGTCCTCCCACTTTTCTTTCAGCTCCCGTGAATGCTCCAGGACCGAAACGTCAAACATCTTGATTCCCCCTTCCTAGAATCGCTCAGGATATGTACCCGATGCCCTCGTCGAAGACCGTCAGGTTCTCCAACCCCCGGGGGGTTACCACCAAGGTGTTCTCTATCCCCACCGCCCCCTCGGGGAAGACGAACTTCGGCTCCAGGGCGAACACCATCCCCTCGGCCAGCGGCGTATCGAACCCCCGGGCCAGCACCGGCAGCTCATCCAGCTCGATCCCCACCCCGTGCCCGATGAAACCCACCGGCTCGGGATAACCCATGAAGCAGTCCTGCAGCCCGTTCTGTCCCGCGATACGGACCGCCGATTCGTAGATATCGGAGCAGGACGCTCCCGGCCGGGTCCGCTCCTTGACCATCTCCTGGATCTCCACCGCCAGCCCGTAAGCCTTCTCCATCCGGGGCGGCAGCCGGCCGATGCAGAAGATCCGCCCCTGGTCCACCATGTACCCGTCCAGGACCCCCACGTAGTCCACCATTATCGGCTCGTCGCGGTTGATCACCTTGAACCCCGCCCCCTGGGGAAAAGAAGGGTTGAGGCCGCTGCCCCCGGTGGGCCCGTCGAAGAAGCTGGGGACTGACAGGTTCCACCCCGACATCAGGTGCCCGTAGACGATTTCCATGTTGAAGCCGCGCATGCGGATGAAGCACTGGTGACCTCCCTGGCGGTAGACCGATTCCAGCCGGCTGGCGAGATCGACCTCGGTCATGCCCTCCCGCAGGAACTCCCTGACGTGCGAAAACATCCGGTGGTTCAGCCGGGCCACGTCCCTGATCACCCCCAGCTCGTAGGGGGACTTGACCGCCCGCACCTGGCGGATCAGGGGGCTCACGTCCACGATCTCCACCGGTCCCAGCAGCCGGTGGTAAAAGAAGTAGAGATTGGCGGGCAGCACGTCCAGCTCGAACCCGAGGCGCCCGATCCGGCCCGGGCAGAGGGACCCCAGCTCCCCGGGCAGGTTTTTCGGGTTGGCCAGGGGCCGGATGTTCTTCAGTTCAGACTCCCGCAGCGCCCGTTCCAGGTTCTTCCTCACCATCAGGGTGGGATCCCCGGCGGCCGGGATAAAGAGGTGGGAGCGCTGGGTGGTGCCGGCGAAGTAAAACAGGTCGGCGTTCTGCACGATGACCGCGCCGTCCAGTCCCTTCTCCCGCATCAGCTTCTGCAGCCGGGCAGCCCGATCCTCGAGTTCCGACCGCGGGGTGCGGCGGACCGGGTCGTATCTCATAACCATACCTCCTTGCCGAGTTTTATTTTTATGATAAAAAAAAGCATGACCCCCTGAGGGGGAATACTCACCGGTTAAAACTCGGTTGATACTGTTTAGGGTGTAAAACGGCTGGAGGTCTCGATCCCTCGGCCGCCGGCAGGAGCCGGCGCCTTAACACGGTTCCGGGATGGGTGCGCTTGCTCATTCGATGGGTGGGTTTTATCGGCTGGTTGGGTGTCTAGGTGGACCGGCGCTTTCCCCGCCAGAGCCCCGCGACGCGGTCAGCCTTCGCGGCTGGAAGGGGGTTTATCCCCCGTTCGTACCGGGAAAGGGTCTGCCGGGTCACCCCCAGCGCCCGGGCCAGTTCCACCTGGTGGATGCCGTATAAGCCCCGAAACCGTCGGATCAGCCTCGGGTCGTCCATTAGTTCCACCGGCGTCGGCGGGGCACCCGGCAGGCTCAGCAATTCGGGATTGGGTTTTTCAAACCGCCCCGCCGGTCTCTTTTGGTTCTTCCCGGCCGAAGCCCCCACCCGCCAGATGCTCCGCGCCAGGGCAACCGACAGGGGAGTCTCCAGCCATCGCCTGAAGTACCCCCTCCGGCGGTTGGCGGGCTCCAGGACCGGGGCCTGGTCGATCACCCCGATCTCCTGCAGCCGGTTATGGGCGCTGATAAAGGCGTCCACCGTCTGGCCGGGGTTGCGCCAGTTCGCCTCTTCGCCGCAGAAGTCCAGGATCGACTTCGGGGTAGCCTGGGGATACCTCCCCTTGCGCCCGGCGGTGATCCCCACCATGATCCAGTAGGTTCCCAGCTTCTTGGTAAATCCCTCGTGGTACGGGCTGAGCCGCAGCAGGGCTTGGCTGTAATACCCGATCCACCGCAGTCCGGCGGGGTTCAAGAACTGGGCCAGGGCCTGGCCGCACCGAAACCCGAACCCGGTCAAGGTCTCCCCGTCGGATTTGTACTCCAGGTCGATTATGTCCAGCAGCCGGTCCGCCCGCTCCCGGCCAAACCCCATCTCCCGGCCGGTCTTGTAGTCCCGCCAGGTCATGGCCAGGCGGAGGTCGGCCAGCCTCAGCACCTCCCGCCGGAAGTCCTGGTAAAGCGTCCGGGGGCTGCCGTGGCGGAGCCTGACCCCCCGGAGGCCGGCGATCTCCTCCAGCCGCATGCGGGCGATGCCGTGGCGGGGGTCGGGCAGCCGGGCGATCCGGCTCATCAGGATGAGGAAAACGTCCGCCGTCTCCACCGATAGTTCGCTGATCGCTTCCCGCAGCCGGCCGTTGTAGATAAAACCCCAGCGGGGGGCCAGGAAGTGCCGGCTGAACGCGTGCATGCCCTTTTCCGGCTCCTTCCAGGGAAGGTAGCCGGGACACGGCAGTTCGTAGTAGATGGTGATGCGGCCGTCCCGCGCCTGGTAGTGGTAGTGCGGACGGTTATGAAAGTCCAGGGTCCAGCTGTTTTTCGGGCCCCCGGCGTAGATGGCCCGGAGCGCCGCGTAGATGATCGGGTTGACCGGGATGGGCAGCACCGGTTCAGCCCTCCGCCCTGGCGACAAATCCTTCCCGGAACTCTCCCCCCGTCCCATCGACCCCAACCCCCTTCGGAATCATCATTCTGCTTCTATTTTAAACCCCAGCCTAGATTTTGGGGCCGAATTTCCTGCCGCCGCACCAGTATAACCTGGAACTTTTTTAACCCATCTCGGGAGAATGTTAAAGCCCCTGTATTTCTCTGCTTGTTTTCCCTCTCTGAGAATTCTATGATTAATTTATTTATTTCTTTATTAATGTTCTGCGATAAATATGAATAGATACGCAAAATATTATAAGCAGAATCATAATTCTACGATGGACTTTTTTATTGATATCAAATCAGTGTGGCTACGACTTTTTTTAGCTGAAGACAACTGTCATAGAAAAAATAACCCTTGACACTGAAGGGTTATGGTGAGGATCAAAAGAGCCTATATTATTTAGATTGATAACTACCAAAATACTTCTATCGCATTTTCTTTACATACTTTTAATATAGTATTTTTTTCGCTTCTACTAAGTCCATTAAAGATTAAGGATAGTTTACTCTTCTCTTCTTCAGAACTTACAATTGTCTCTAGAATTTGTTCAACTGAACGCATATCTTTTTCTCTTTTTTCTTTACGGTAAGGGTAAATTAGAAGTTTATGAAGTATATAGGCTTGAGGAGTCGGAACTCTGAGAGCGAGACCGTTATATGTAATATCCATAACATTGTCCTTAACTATATCTAGGAACCTTAAACCCTCTACCCTGATACCCAAAGGTTTTACATCATAAGGTTCTGTTTTTCCTCTTCCCAGTTCCCTTACTAAAAATTCAACTTCTAGAAGTCCCTCTATATGAAAGAATTTAGTTGTGCCAGTTAAGGTATCCTGTTTGACTGCAAAATCATGTTCCTCTAAGGCAGTAATAAGTTCTACTTTAGGGACCTTGTTTATGTTGGGTATTAAAAGATCAATATCCATAGTCCTTAGATTGGCTATATATCCTGGAAAATAGACAGTCTCATATAAATACTCGGCCCAACTACCGATTATTATAACATGATCAAGTAACCTTATTCGTGCAATGGCTTCCAAAACCTTGTTAAAAGCTTCTCTCTGGTTGATCATATCCTTAGAGCTCTCTTAATAATCTTATAATCTTCTTGAATTTCTTTTAGTGCATTTTCATATTTTTTTCGTTGAAGAATTTGAAATTGTATTTTTCCTAGCTCCTCCTGCTTAATATAGCGAGAGCGGGATCTTCCCTCTTCACGATAGTTCAAATATACATATTCCTTCCCGTTAATCTTTTTTATGGAAATAGAACCCTTCGGCAGAGAAGATAGCTTCTGACGAAAAAGGCTCTCCATTTCATTAAGTCTTTTATATTCCTCTTCTAATACGCTTTTAATCATAGCGGGTTCATCCCCTTTTAAACAGAAATTTGGGATAACATTACTTCTATTTTAACCCACATTCCAATAATTTATCAACCAAAGTAGGTTAATCAATCAACTCAACTCTCTTACATATAGTTTAACCTCTCATTAGCCATTTCTCAATATCTTGTAGGTTAAATTCTTTGTTGGATTTTGGGAAATGCTGTAATACTAAAAATATTACCCCTTGAAGACTATCAGCAATGGATTTAGTTACGCCATTTGAGATTGTAAGATTAAAGCCCCCTCCCGGGGGCTTTCCTGATACTCGCTTTTCACCCAGTTCATCAGCTCCCCGCGATGAATGCCTGCCAGACGTCGGGGGCGGGGTCGAAGAGGTAGATGGAGTAGTTTACCCCGCTGGACCTGGCCCCGCTCACCGCTCCGGCCATCTCGGCGGCGGTGATGCCCCCGTGGCCGATGTCACAGCCCTCCAGGATGACCTCGATCGGAGCCTTGCAGCCGGCCCGCTTCAGGATCGACACCGACTCGCTGACGAACCTGGCGGCCTCTTCCCGGCTGTAGTTACGTTCCTCAGTATGCCAGTAGTCCATCAGGAGTATCCCGTTGAAGTTCTCGGACATGGCCTGGAACGGGTACTTGGGCCGCTGCTGCGGCGGGTAGGTGATGGCCAGCAGCGGGCAGCCGGGCCGAAGCTGCGGGTAGACGGCCCGGGCAAACTGCTCGACTATTCCGGCGGCGGCCGCGGTATCATTCTGCGGCAGCCTCTCGATGTCCGCCGCGACCGCGTCCAGGCAGTCACCCAGAGGGGTCCGGTAGTTCGATACCTGGGCGACCAGTCGGGCGTCGCCGGCCGGGTCCTCCAGGTAAGTGACCACCCAGCCCACCACCTCGATATCGTACTGGCGGGCCAGCGGCAGCAGGCTGTCGATCCAGCCCTGCCACTCGGGCGGGAAGCCCTGGGGGGACCGGGCCACCTCCAGGTAGATGCGCCTTATCCCCGCGTTCTTGAACCTGGCCAGGTCACCCGAGTTCAGGGGTTCCTTGTAGATGTTGGTCCAGACCCCGGTCCCCTCGAACAGCCGGGGAGCCCGGGAAGAGGCGGGAGTGGTCAGCCAGCCGGCCACCCAGCCGCTGCCCCCGCCGGGCAGGTTTACCTTGAACCAGCCGTTGACGTCGTCCGTGACCTCCAGTACGGTATACTGCTGCAGGGTGGAGAGCAGCTTGGAGCCCTGGCTCGGGGACTGGCGCACGTTCGCCGCGCTGACCTGCACGTAGGCCTTTTTGGGGAAGATGGTCACCGTCCGGCTGTTCGCGTTCCACGCCACCTGATAGCCGAGGTTCTCCGCCACCCACCGGGCCGGCAGCATGGTCCGGCCGTCGATAATGACCGGGGCCACGTCCATCTCCACCGCCTGTCCGTTCACCAGCTCCCGGCTGCTGCCGATCGTGAGCTGGATGGTGGTCTGGTTGGCCTTGAGGGTCACCACCTGGCTCCGCGGGTCCCAATCGACCTCGGCCCCGCAGCTTTCAGCCAGGTAGCGCACCGGCAGCAGGGTTCTCCCGGAGGATATCTGCGGCGCCACGTCGATGGTGTAGGTCTCGCTGCCGCTCCGATACTTCTGCGAGCCGATGGTAAAAGCCGAGTCCGCCCTGACCGGCAGAGGTAAAAACGCCGCCAGTGATACGACCAGTACCGCGACCGTGACTGCTCTGAGCTTCATAACACATCCCCTTATAAATCCTGATTTGGTTTTTTTCGACATGCCAGCAGGGTTTACCTTTATATCCGGCCCGGAATCTTTTACCAGCCGGACTGGCTTTCCCACGCTAAATAAAACGTTCCGGCGGCAAAAAAAGAAACCCTGAAAAGGGTCGAAAATTGATAGAAAAAGACCATCCCGCGGATGGCCTCTTCCTTTGCTCTGATCTGAGTCAAATAGTTTTTTTATTAACCGTGATTGGCGCTAGTAGATTATAGTCACCGTCTTGGTGCTGCTTTCCCAGTTTACCTGGCAGTTCAGGTTTTCCAGGATAAACCGCAGCGGCACCATGGTGCGTTCATTTATGATCTGGGGCGGAACATCGGTGAACTTCTCCTGACCGTTGACCAGCGTCCGGGTGCTGTCGAGCCAGAGTAAGATCTCGGTGTTCTTTACGTTGAGGGTGATCATCCGTTCGACGGCATCCCAGTTGACAGTACCGCCCATCGCTTCTACCAAAAAGCGTAGCGGAACCATGGTGCGGCCGTTTACTATCGTGGCCGGGGCGTCGATCACCTTGGTTACTCCATTAACCTGCACGTTCGGGTTGCCGATCTGCAGGATGATGACATTGGTTCCGGCGGTGCCCGGCGTACCTGAGCCGGTCGGGGTCGCGCTGACCTCGTTGGAAATGATACCGTAGATGTTGCCGCTGTAAACCGGCTTCAGGATATAGTAGTACGTCGTGCCGTTAACCACGTTTTTGTCGGTATGGGTATTCCCCGTGATCAAAAAGTCAGTGACCGGGGTTGTCGACTCGCCACCGGGACTGGTTCCCCGGAAAAGATGGTAGCCAATAATGCCGGTCATGCTGCTGGGTACGGTCCAGTCCAGCTTCACCTGCATGTTGCCCGGGGTCGCCGTCAGGGTAATGCTGCCGGCTGTTGTTCCCGGGATAACCGTTCCCGGGATAGTCCCAGGTACGACAATCGGGCCGGTGGCGGTTCCCGGTACCGTTGCCGAACTGACTGTGAAACTCATCGAAGCCAGTTCCAAGCCGCCCGGGTCTTTGCTGAAGTAGCGTACGTCGTAGCTGCCGGCAGTATATGGAGCAATGAGTTGCATCATCCCGTTGGTATGGTCCCGTACCCACTCATAGCAGGTGTCATGCTGGTCCGCCAGGTCGCCGTCCCCGTGAGCGATACTGGAAGGGATGACCCCGATCCAGGCCGAATTGGCGACCCCGATGGAGGGACTGAATGTCACGTTGATTTTTTCTCCCGGGCTGAAAACCGTTTTATTTATTGACACAGTCCCGGATGTGGGGCCGGAGCCCACGGCGAAGGTGACCGACGCCAGTTCCACCCCACCTGGATCGGTGTTGAAGAAACGCACGTCGTAGCTTCCCGGGTTGGAAGGCGCGTCAAGCTGCAGTGTCCCGTTGGGATGGCTGCTCGCCCACTCGTAGTCGGTATCATGCTGGTCCGCCAGGTCGCCGTCACCATGGGCGATGCCCGAAGGGATGACCCCGATCCAGGCCTGGCTGGGGAGACCGCTGGCCGGGCTGAAGGTCACATTGATTTTTTCCCCGGGGCTGAAAACTGTCTTATTGAGTGAAAGCACAGCGTTCGTTACCCCGGTGCCCACGGTGAAGGTAACCGAGGCCAGTTCCACCCCGCCCGGATCCTTCGAGATATAGCGCACGTCATAGCTGCCGGCGGTATGAGGAGCTTCAAGCTCACCTACTCCGCCGGAATAGCTTGATACCCAAAAATAATCAGAATCGTACTGGTCCGCCAGGTCGCCGTCCCCATGGGCGACGCTGGAGGGGATCACCCCGATCCAGGCCGAGTCCTCTACGCCAGTGGCGGGGCTGAAGGTCACCCGGATAGTTTCACCGGGAACAAAACTGGTCTTGTTGAGCGAAAGGCTGGCCGCCTGGGCTGGCGGCGCGCCCCAGCCGATGAGCAGCACTGTCAGGACCATAATCATGCAGATGGCCGAAATCCATGGCTTACTTCTCATTACTTACATAACCTCCATACTGTTATCCGCACATTTCGACTTAACCAGGCGCTGGCTTGGGCTATCACCTTCTTTCAAGTTACTCTAATTCTACAAATTCTTATTTCTTCCATTATAGTTTTTGATTGGCGTTTTTACCATAAAAAAATTCTGATTCGCTAAGTAAATATCGCGTTATATGGCATTCAGCCATATAACCTTTCCATTTTCCGAAGCAGATAAAAAGCCCCTTCATTTTAAGAAGAGGCTTTTTATCCTTTTTATCCGGCAGCGTTCTTTTTATTTTATTTGCCGCCGCCTCTTTTCTCCCGGCCCGCCGATTTAGCCCGGTTTCCCGCCCCGGGTTCACGGTCTCCGGCTGCCGACGATCTCTGCTTCAGCCACCGGGCGATCGCGGGGGCCACCTCCTTTTGGGACTTGGAACTGACGAACAGCCCGATATGCCCGCCCTGGAAGCAGATGGTCTGGCTGTCCTCCGAGGCCACCGCCTCGGTGATCGGGCGGCTGGACGCCGGCGGGACCAGGTGATCCTGCTCCGCGATCACGTTCAGCAGCGGCATGCTGATCCGTCTCAGGTCCACCCGGCGGCCGCCCAGTTCGAGCCGGTTTTGGGCCAGGAGGTTCTTCTGGTAGAGGTCCCTGACGAACTGCCGCAGCGTCTCCCCCGCCTGGCCGGGACTGTCGAAGATCCACTTCTCCATCCGCAGGAACTCCTCGACCCCCTCCCGGTCGTCGAGCGAATCCAGCAGTCCCACGTACTTATCCAGCGCCAGGGAAAAGGGCTTCAGCATCATGAACCCCACGTTCATGTAGTCACCCGGGACCACCCCGAAGGTGTCGACGAACTTATCCACGTTCATGTACTTACCCCAGCGGAAGAGCAGCCCGTCATCGGTGCTGAAGTCGAATGGGGTCACCATGGTCACCAGGTTCTTCACCTTTTCCGGGTAGAGCGCGGCGTACATGATGGAGAGGGTCCCCCCCTGGCACACCCCCAGGAGGTTTATCTTATCCTGCCCGGTCCGGCGGCGGATGACGTCGACCGATTCATTGATGTACCCGTCGACGTAGTCCTCCAGGGTGAGGTAGCGGTCCACCTGGTCGGGGTAGCCCCAGTCGATGATATACAGGTCCAGGCCCAGTTCCAGCCAGTTGCGGATCACGCTGCGGTCCGACTGCAGGTCCATCATGTACTGCCGGTTGACCAGGGCATATACCACCAGGGTCGGCACCGGGGCGGTCTCGCCCGCCAGCGGCTGGTAGTGGAATAGCCGCATCTTGTCTTCCTGGTAGATCATCTCCTTGGGGGTCGGATCGACCTCGACCTCTTTTATCTGCAATAGATTATTGACCCCCGAGATCAGCTTGCGGTTTATCTCCAGGGCCTCTTCGATCCGCTTTAAGTTCCACGGTGCAGGGACGGCTGTCATAATTACCTCCTTAGTTTTCATACATTGAAAAAAATCTAAGTGCAGTTCTCCGGTGTTACCAATTAAGCTTTCTGCCGCTCCAATCATTGGTGTTCCGATTATCTCCTGTGTTGTTGACGGTACCGCTCAATTCAGCTTTCATTCGCTCTGATCCAGTCCAGTTCGATTATTCGCAGTCGTGGATAACGAGCTCATTTAAGCTTTACTTTTATCAATTGCAGAGTGCAGCTCTTTCTATTTACCGATCAAGCTTTCTGTCGCTCCAATCATTGGTGTTCCGATTATTGCCGCTGTGGCTGGCAGTACCGCTCACTTCAGCTTTCATTCGCTCTGATCCAGTCCAGTTCGATCATTCGCAGTCGTGGATAACGAGCTCATTTAAGCTTTACTTTTATCAATTGCAGAGTGCAGTTCTCTCTATTACCGATCAAGCTTTCTGCCGCTCCAATCATTGGTGTTCCGATTATTGCCGCTGTGGCTGGCAGTACCGCTCACTTCAGCTTTCATTCGCTCTGATCCAGTCCAGTTCGATCATTCGCAGTCGTGGATAACGAGCTCATTTAAGCTTTACTCGATTTATCAATTATGGTCCCGTACGGACTTAATCTTTTAAGTCGTCTGGTTCTTCGCTCCGCTCCAGCAGCTCATCGATCCGGCGGCCCTGGTCCCGGAGCTTCCGCTTCATCTGGTAGACCGTCTGGTACAGGCTGTCCATCTCCTTGCGGGTGGGCACCGGGAGGGCGCCGAAGAAGTCCATCAGGAGTGCGTCGACCCGCTGCTTGAAGTCCAGCCAGGCATCGGTCGTATCCGCCAGCATCCGGGCAAAGGCCTCGGTGTTGAACAGCTCCAGGTAGGCCTCCTCGTTGGTATTCCACCACAGGGTATAAAACTCGTGGAAGGACTCGGGCTGCTTCCCCTCGGCGAGGATATCCAGGTGCTTCCGCAGCAGGCTCTCCATGGCGTCGCCGCCGACCTTGTAGATGGTGCTGGTGAACTCGTTGACCTCCGACTGGTACCGGACATAGCTCTCCATGCTCTCCATCAGCCTCTCGAAGCTCTCCCGAGCCAGACCGAAGGTGGGAAGCTGGAATACCCGGCCGTAGGAATCCTGAAAGGACTGCTGCCACACCTTCAGGAACTCCAGGAACGCCTGGCGGTCCCCCTTCAGCACCTGGATAAACCTCTGCTGCAGCTCATCCGAGGACTCGATCCAGGGCCGGAAGAAGTTGAAGACCAGCTGCTGGTAGAGCCTGACGTTGTCGGTCGGGTCGGTCAGCATCTTCCGGTACTGCTCGGGAACGAACAGCGAGAAGAAGCTGTCGAGGACCCCTTTATAACCGTCCATCCAGGACTTGTTGAACTCCTCCCACCGCTCCAGGTCCTTTCTCACCGGCACCCGGTTCTGGATCCCGCTCCAGAAGTTCAGGAGGGCAGTGTAGACGTTCACCCCCTGGAGGGTCTTCTCGAAGGTCTCCTTGGTCGAGCTGTCGGGAATCCACTTCAGGTATTCCCGGAAACCCTCGGCCATCACCTTGAGCCCCTCGCTGTAAAACCGGCCCACCCGGGGCAGCGCGTCGTCCATCCCGTACTCGCCGCGGGAACCATCGAGCCGGGCCAGGGGCGCGAGATCCCTCCACAGCCCGAAAAACCTCTCCTGGTTCTTCCACCAGCCCTGCCACATGTCCTGCAGCCGCTCTCCCTGCTGCAGGGTCTTCTTATCGGCTCCCGCGGGGGTGAAAGACTCCTTCCAGGCGTCGAACATCCGCTCCTGGACCTTCCACCACTCCCGGGTCAGCTCGCCAAACTGCTGCTCAAACCTATCCAGCACCTTCTCTGGCTTCTCCGGGGAGACCGCCCCCTTCCAGATCTCGAACACCCGCTCCTGGTTCTCCATCCACTGATCCCACATGCTGCCCGCGGGACCATTGGACCCGGACCCCTTTTTCTTCGGCTGCGGAAGCTGGATGGCATCCCTCCAGAGGTCCATCATCCCTTCCTGCATCTTCCGCCAGCCCTCCCACATCTCCTTAAACTGATCACTCAAAGCCGGTAAATCCTCCTTCTATCTTAAAATAGCCGCCGGTGCTAAGGCTTCATCACCCTGGCCCAGCCCTCAACCACCATCCGGCCCGCCTGATTGGTCACCGTGGTCCGTAAAATGATGATCCTCGATTCCTCCCTCTTTTCCAGCACCTCCACCTCGGCCCGCAGGGTGTCGCCCAGGAACACCGGGGCCCTGAAGTTCACCTCCTGCGCCAGGTAGATGGTGTTGGCCCCCGGCAGGTTGGTACCCAACACCGCCGAAACCAGTGAGACCGACAGCATGCCGTGAACAACCCTCCGCTTGAACCGGCTCTGCCGGGCGTACTCCTCATCCAGGTGGATCGGGTTGAAGTCCCCCACCACACTGGCAAAACCCGCTACCTCCTCCTCGTTGATGGTCTTTTCGAGGCTCGCCTTGTCCCCGATTCTTATCTCCTCAAAGGCCCGGTCTACAATCATTTACTCCTACCCTTCCAGAAAAATCTTAGAAATCAAACAAAAAAGTATATGCCTTACCCATAGCAGTTATTCCAAAAAACCACCTCTTATCCATCCCCAACCTCTACCAGCAGCAATATCCAGTATGCAAAAAATCACAACAGAACCTAATGTAGCATAGTCCTGCCGATAAATATGTTGCTTTTTGAACCTGCCCAAACAAAAAAAGCGCTTCCATCCGCGCTATATTGACACCAAGATAAGTGAATCGTTACCGTATCAGCTGTAAGGCAAAGCCCCCCCAGGCCATGGAAGGGCTGTTTGCGGCGAGCCTTTCGAGCTTACCTCGTCAGCGGCACCTTTGAACTGACCGCCAGCCGCAGCCTCCGCTCGACCTCCCGCCAGTCGACCAGTCTCCACCAGGCCTTCAGGTACTCGGGACGCCGGCTCTGATAATCCAGGTAATACGCGTGTTCCCACACGTCCACCACCAGGACCGGGATGCCGCTCCACTGGGTCAGGTTCTGGTGCTTCTCCGCCTGGAGTATCTCCAGCCTCCTCCAGGTCGGCTGCCAGGTCAGTATCGTCCAGCCGGAGCCCTCGACCTTGGCCGCGGCGCTGGTAAACTGCGCCTTGAACGCCTCGATGCCGCCGAAGTATTCATCGACGCACCTGGTGGTCAGGGGGCCCGGGCTTCCGCCCCTCCCCTCCGGGGCCATGACGGTCCAGTAGATGCTGTGCAGGATATGACCGGAGCCGTTGAAGGCCAGCTCCCCCTCCCAGTGCTTGACCAGGTCGAAGTTCTTCTGGCGGCGGGCCTCGACCAGCTTAATCTCGGCCTGGTTCAGGCCGTCGACGTAGGCCTTGTGGTGGATGTCGTGGTGGATCTTCAGGGTCCTCGCGCTGATGACCGGCTCCAGGGCGTCATAAGCGTACGGGAGCGGCGGCAGGCGGTGGCCGCCGGGCGGGACCATGGGGTGTTCTTTCATAACGCCTCTCCTCGCAGATGGTATTTATACATAAATATGCTGCCGGTCCCAGAGGGTTCCATCATCGCCGGCGCCGCACCGGGAACGAAAAAACCGCCCCCCGTAATTTACGGGAGGCGGCTGGTCTCGTCTCAGTTGGGTTTTTTCCTTTTCCTCGGCGGCCTGACGATCCGGATAAACTTCTGGACCACCCCCGGGTCGAACTGGGTCCCGGCGCACCTTTTAAGTTCATTAATCGCGTCCTCGAAGGACATGGCCTTACGGTAAGGCCGATCGGACACCATCGCCTCGTAGGCGTCTATCACCGCCAGCATCCGGCACTCCAGGGGGATCTCATCCTCCTTTATCCTCAGCGGATAGCCCTCCCCGTTCCACCACTCGTGGTGCTTGATGATCCAGTCCGCGATCGGCGCCAGGTCGGAGGCGGCGAGAACGATCCGGTGCCCTATCTCACAGTGGCGCTGCATCTCGGACTTCTCGTCCATGGTCAGCGGCCCCGGTTTCAGCAGTATCCGGTCGGGTATCCCCACCTTGCCGATGTCGTGGAACTTGGCCAGGAGCTTCAGGTCGTTCAGCTTCCGCTTGGGGAAGTTGTAGCTGCGGGCGAGGTTGATCAGCAGGTCCTGGATCCGCAGCGAATGATCATTGGTGATGATGTCGCGGGCTTCCAGGGTCTTCATCAGGGTGTTGACGATGGCGCTGCGGGTGCTCTGGCTGCGGTGCAGCTTCTCCCGGTACATGTTGTTGTCCGCCTCCTTGAAGAGGTCGGCTATACTGGTGTTGCGGTCGGCAGTCACCGCGTACCCTACGGAGAGGTTCACCGGCAGGTCGGGGTTCAGCTTGTTGTAACCGTCGACGGTTTCGAGTATGCGGCGGCAGGAGTTTTCCACGTCCTTGGCCGAGGTGGCGGTGAGGATCACCGCGAACTCGTCGCCGCCGATGCGGGCGACCACGTCGTCCTTGCGGAAGCACTTCCTCATTATGCTCCCCACCTCGGTCAGCATCTTGTCACCCGAGTGGTGGCCGAAGGTATCGTTGACCAGCTTCAGGCCGTCCAGGTCGCACACGATTATTCCCAGCGGGAAGCAGTCGGCGCCGGACCGGGACTGCATCGCTTCCTCGAAAAAGGCGCGGTTGTTGAGCCCGGTCAGGTTGTCGTGCAGGCTCATGTGCATCAGCTTTTTCTCCACCTGCAGCCGATCGGTTATATCCCGCCCAACCGATTGATACTCGTACACTCCCGTCTCATAGATGATCCGGCGGGTGACCCACTGGACCCACCGCATCTCGCCGTTCTTCAGGGTCAACGGCGTCTCGTAGGTGGTTGTAGGGTTGTCCTGGCCCAGCGTCCTTAACAGTTCCCGAATCCTTTCCACCTCATGCGGGTGAAGGAATGACGCCACGTTTAGGCCGATCAGGTCCCCCATCTTGAAGCCGAAGAGCCCGCACAACGAGTTGTTCACGAAGGTTATCTCCCCATTGTGAAGGAAACGGAGGATCATCTCGGACTGGTCCATGACCATGGCCCGGTAAAGCTTCTCGCTCTTCTCGAGTTCCAGTTCCGCCAGCTTGCGCTGGGTTATATCGGTCAATACCCCAAAGACGTATGGGACCCCGTCTTCATGCGCCAGCTTGCTGGAAACCGTGACATATTTTACACCCTCCTGGGTCACGATCCTGAACTCGGTTATACGGGGCCGGCCGTTCAGGTTCCGGTGGAAAGCCGCCCTTACCCGCTTCAGGTCCTCGGGGTGGACGAAATCGAAGATGTTCAGCCCGATAAAGTGTTCCTGTTTAAATTTCCCCAGGTTCTCGACCCCGGAGCTGATGTAAACGAAGCGGCCCTGCTCGTCGAGCCTGAAGAAGACATCGTTCATGTTCTCGACCAGGCTCCGGAACTGTTCCTCCGAGCGGCGGAGCGCCATCTCCGACTGCTGGCGTTCCGACTCGTCCCTGAAGACCAGCACCACCCCGACGGTCTTCCCCTCACCGTTCCGGATCGGCGCCGCCGAGTCGGCGATCGGCCTTACCGTACCGTCTTTCGCGACCAGGGAGGTGTGATTGGCCAGCCCCACTATCACCCCGTCCCGCAGGACCTTATCGGTGGGGATGGCCGCCGGCTCCCCGGTCTCCTGGTTGATGATGTTGAAGACCTCGGATATCGGTCGTCCGCAGGCGGATTCCAGGCTGTAGCCGGTAAGCTCCTCAGCGATCTGGTTCATAAAAGTGATCCGGCTCTGCTGATCGGTAGCGATGACCGCGTCGCCGATGCTCTCCAGGGTGGTCTTGAACCACTCGCGCTGCTCGCGAAGGGACTCGTCCAGGAGCTTCTTTTCGGTGATATCGTGGAGCGACTCGATCGCCCCGATAAACCTTCCCTGCCCGTCATGCAATGGACCGGCCTTGCCCCATATATAAGCCCACCCGTTCCCGAAGGCCACCCTGACGAACCCCTCGGCCTCGATCGCGTCCCCCTTGCGGACGAAGACCGGGTAAGGGTTATCGGGGTCCTCACCGGGATTGAGGACCAGGTCGATCAGCATCGGCCGGTTGCTTCCGTAAAAATACCGGGCGTATTCCCGGCCGCCTCTGCCCATTATTTCCGACGCCTTGACCCCGGTCATCTCCTCTATGGCCTTGTTCCAGATGATGACCCGGCCTTCGCTGTCTATGGCGAAGGTGGCGTCGGGGAGGAAGTTGATTATCTCATTCAGCCGCCGCTCGGACTCGCGGAGCGAAACCTCCAGACACTTGATGTGGTTTATATCGCGAAAAGACTCGATCGCCCCGATCAGGTTGCCCTCGCTGTCATACAGGGGGTTGCCCTGTCCCGAGGCGTAAACCCGGCCCTCTCCGTAGGCCACGTTGATATACCCTTCCGCGACCAGGATACCCTTTTGTTTTTTGATGACGGTGTAGCTTTTTTCGACCTGCTCGTCGGGGCGGAGCACCAGGTCGACCACCATGGGCCGCCTGATCCCGTAAAATGGGAGAGCGTATTCATAGTTGCCCTTGCCGATCATATCGGCAGCGCTGATCCCGGTCATCTTCTCGATGGCCCGGTTCCAGATAGTCACTTCTCCGTTCAGGTTTATCGCGAAGGTGGGGTCGGGGAGTAAGTCGAAAGCGTCAGCCATGCTCTGTTCGGATTCCTTCAGGGTCTCTGCCTTTTTTAACCTCTGGGCCTCTTCTCCTGGTGCTTCCAGTTCTTCCTTCAGGTCTGCTGCATCCACGCCGGCATCTTTTATCATTACCGAGGATTCCCCCCAAAAGGCGGTTTAGCTGGGCCTTATTGCCATATTTACCATGAATCTTTATTCAATGTTATTATTCTAACATATTTTATACAAGTGCACCTGGTAATTAAATGATTCATTTTAATAAAACATCGCACCGTGATTATTTCAGGATCGATCCTGGGTAAGCTAAACATGAAAGGTGGTGATACTTCTGTCCAGCCGGATCAACAAGTGCATGGTGCAGGAATGCAAATACAACAAGAATAACGAGTGCCTCGCCGGCGGGGTGGAGGTCAAGTCGCAGCAGAACGCCATCAACAGCGGCGTACAGACCTCCAGCCATACCCTGTGTGAGACCTTCGCCCCCCGGGATTCGTCCTCAGCGGGCGCTGACGACCTCACCTTATCATAGGTCAGAGGGTTTAAGGCCCCGCAGAGGGTGCTCTGCCGCCGTCCGAGCCGGAGGATTGTTTATTTTTCGGCCTGGACGGTGGTTTTTTTTCTGGCTTGAGTTATAATAAGAGAAAGTATGTTCGGTTTACTGGTGGTGGTTAAATGGACCTGTTGGAAAAGCTGCGGATACTGGCCGGGGCCGCAAAATACGACGTGTCCTGCGCCTCGTCCGGGTCCAGCCGCGGGCCCCAGAAGGGGGCCCTGGGGTCGGTGACCGGCGCCGGCTGCTGCCACACCTTCACCGCCGACGGCCGGTGCGTGTCGCTGCTGAAGATACTGCTGACCAACCACTGCATCTACGACTGCGCCTACTGCGCCAACCGAAAGTCGAACGACGTGGAGCGGGCCGCCTTCACCGCCGACGAGGTGGTCGGCCTGACCATCAATTTTTACCGGCGCAACTACATCGACGGGCTCTTCATCAGTTCGGCGGTCAGCCGGAGCCCCGACCACACCATGGAGCTGATGATCCGGGTGGTGGAGAAGCTCAGAAACGAGCAGAAATTCAGGGGCTACATCCATTTAAAGGTCATCCCCGGCGCGGACAGCGACCTGGTAAAGAAGGCTGGCGCGCTGGTGGACCGGATGAGCGTCAACATCGAGCTCCCCTCCTCCCGGTCCTTAAAGCTGCTCGCCCCGGAGAAGAAGCAGGAGGATATCTTTCAGCCCATGGGCCTCCTGCGGAGCGGGATCGCCGCCAGCCGGGCCGAGCGCCGGGAGTCCCGCAAGGCGCCGCTCTTCGTCCCCGCGGGCCAGAGCACCCAGCTGATCGTCGGGGCCAGCGATGAGAGCGACTACCACATCCTCCACCTCAGCGAAGGGCTCTACCGCAAGTACTCCCTAAAGCGGGTCTACTACTCCGCCTACGTCCCGGTCAACCGGGGAAAGAACCTCCCCACGATAGAAAACCCGCCCACCCTGCGGGAGCACCGACTCTACCAGGGGGACTGGCTGCTGCGTTTCTACGGCTTCGAGGCCCGGGAGCTGCTTTCCGAGGCCAACCCCAACTTCGACGTCAACTTCGACCCCAAGACCAACTGGGCGCTGAACAACCTGGACAGCTTCCCGCTGGAGGTGAACCGGGCCCCCTACGAGATGCTGCTCCGAGTGCCGGGGATAGGGGTGCGGGGGGCCAACAAGATCATCAGCGCCCGTCGGGTCGGACGCCTGGGTTTCGACGACCTGAAAAAGCTGGGAATCGTGATAAAGCGGGCGCGGTACTTCATAACCTGCCAGGGAAGGTACTACGGCGGCGTGGACCTGGACCCGCTGAAGGTCCGGCGGGCGCTCCAGCCGGGACTGGACCTGAACCTGGTGGAGCAGCTCAGCCTGTTTGCGGGGGACGAGTCCCGGCCGCTCCTGCCACCGGCGGAGGCGGCGGCGCTGGGGCCCGGCCGGCGGCTGCTGCTCCCCGACGCAGGCACCGAGATCACCGGGGAGTTTTAGGAGTGAAAGCCATTGATCGAGTACATCCACGACGGCACCTTCGAGGGACTGCTCACCGCCGTGTACCACGCCTTTCGGCACGGCGGGGACTGCACCATCTCCCGGGCCGGGGCGCACGCGCCCAACCTGCTCGACGAGCCGGTGACAGTCGAGCCCTCGGAGGAGCTGTTCGACCGGGTCTACCGGGGGATAAAGCGGAGGATGGGATTCGAGACCCTGAAAAACGTGTACTACCTGCATCTCAGCGAGGCCCGGGGGGTAGACGCCCTGATCCTGGAGTACCTGAGGCTGGCAGCGAAGCGGGGTCCCCGCGTGAACCTGGCCAAAAACCAGGACACCATCCTCAAGGTGGACCGGTACGTCCGCCAGGTGGGCCACGAGGCTCACCGCTTCACCGGGTTCCTGCGGTTTACCCGGGTCGCGCCCCGGCAGTTCTACGCCGCCATCGAGCCCGACCACAACATCCTGCCGCTGATCGCGGGCCACTTCACCCGCCGCTTCTCCGACCAGTGCTTCATCATCCACGACCTGAAGCGGGAAAGCGCGGCGCTTTATAACCTGAACGAGGTCGTCATGGCGGGGATGACCCGGGAGCAGGGGGACCGGCTGCAGCAGCACACCTGCGACGAGTCCTTCGACCGGCTCTGGCGGGAGTTCTACCAGGCGGTCAACATCGAGGAGCGCCGCAACGAATCGCTGAGAAGGCAGCTGCTGCCGAGGCGCTACTGGAAGCACCTGACCGAGCTGATGGAATAGCTACCGGGTATCCTCCCGGCCCCTGGTTATATAGGTCGAACACTGGTCGTGCGGGAGCGGGCAGCTGAAGTGGTAGCCCTGGAAGCTCCTGCAGCCGAGTTCCTTTAACAGCTGGAGCTGCTCGGGGGTTTCGACGAACTCCGCGATGACGCTGATCTGCATGTTTTCCGCCAGGTAATTGATCGAGGAGATGATATCCTGGCAGCTCTTGTTGTTCTCCACCTCTTTGGTCAGGGAGCCGTCGATCTTTATCCGGTCCAGGTTCAGGTAGCGCAGGCAGTATAGTGAGGCGTGCCCCATGCCGAAGTCGTCGATCGCTATACTGACCCCCATCTCCTTGATCCGGTTGATCAGGTCGATGGTCTGCTGATTGGTTTCGAAGGCCAGGGTCTCGGTGATCTCCAGCTCCAGGTCCTCGGGCCGCAGCCCGTATCCGGCGATGGTGTCGGTCAGCGCCGTCAGCAGCGACTCGTCCCGCAGCTGCATGGGCGAGATGTTTATCGACATCCGGAGGTCGGATAGGCCCTGGGCGTTCCACTCCGCGAGCTGCGAACCCGCCCGGTCGATGATCCACCGACCCAGTTCATCTATCATCCCGGCCTCCTCCGCCAGCGAGACCACGAGCTGCGGCGGGACCCGGCCGTAACGGGGATGGTTCCAGCGCAGCAGGGCCTCCACCCCCAGCACCCGGCCCTTCTCATCCACCTGCGGCTGGTACTCGAGAAAGAACCCGTTTTCCCTTATCGCCTCACGTATCTCCCGGACCAGGTTCTTGGCCATGCTTCCCACCTGGTCGCTGCGGGACAGCAGGTGGGTCTGCCGGCTGTAGTTGACGTTTAGGACATTGTCCAGCAGCCGGTGGTAGGCCCCGATGATCTCATGCTCCTTCTGCATCTCGAATGCCTTGACGAAGGGATAGTAGATAGCGGTGCCGACCGCGATGTTCAAGACCTGCAGCGCCATGCCCCGCCAGGAATCGGTGGCCATCCAGGCGCCCAGCAGGGGCGGGGTGGTCCAGTTGATCGGGGCGATAGTGACCGGCACCAGCCCGGCCGCGGTGGCCGCGTAGGCTATCAGGGTAAGCACCAGCGGGGCGAGCACGAACGGAATTAAAAACACCAGGTTCATCACCACCGGCAGCCCGAAGACCAGTATCTCGTTGATGTTGAAGATGGCCGGGACCAGCGAAATCTTGGCCAGTTTGGCCATGTTGCTTTTTCTCGCCACCAGGAATATCGCGATCAGCAGGCAGAGGGTCGAGCCCGACCCGCCGATCAGGGCGAAGGAGTCCAGAAAGGGCTTGGTCAGGATATGGGGGGCAGCGGCTCCGGCCGCTATGGCGTCGACATTCAGGTCGATGGCCTTCAGGTAGATGTCGTTGGAAACCGAAAAGAGAACGTTGCTGCCGTGAATCCCAAAAAACCAGAAGACCTGGCTCAGGATGATGAAAAAGGCCGCGGCCAGGGATGGGCTTTCGATGCTGCTAAAGAGCAGCTTGGTCAGGTCGATGAATACCTGGTTGATGTCCTGGATGCCGAAATAGGCCAGGACAAAACGGAGCGCGGTAAATACGACCAGGGTCATGCAGCAGGGCAGGATGGAGAACATGGCCTGGGGTATCACCTGATCCGCCTCCACGAAGAAGGAACCGAAGTTGATGTTCAGATACTCGTGCAGCAGGAGGAAAAGCTTGACCGACAGGATGGTGATGACTATGGAAAGAAAGACCCCGGTGGTCCCGGCGTGGCTGGAATGGAGTCCGCTGCTCTCGGTGCTGATGATGAGCAGGAGCGAGGAGACCGCGGTGAGCGACGCGATGATCGGGTTGATGGGGTACTTTTCCTTATCCTCGGTGTAAGCGGCCACATACGAGTAGGCGATGGTGATCGAGAGGGCGATCCCCATGATCCCGAAGGTGAAGTTATACACGACGTCCCCGAAGGACTTCCAGTTATCGCCGAACCAGGAGGCCATCAGGGTCTGGTAGCCGCTCAGGGGGAAGTTGTTGACCACCAGGGCCATCGACCCCAGGATGATCAGGGGGACGAGCTGCAGCAGGCCGCGGTTGATCGATTTTATCCATGGATTGTCCGATATCTCCGACGACAGGTAAAGGGCGTTTTTAAGGAGGCTCATTACCGTACTGCTCCGTCTCATGCTTTAATCTACACCAGATAAAGTACAAAAAACCACCCTTTTCCAATTATAGCAAAAAGGTGGTTTTATTGTACAACGGTTATCATTAAATATTGAACGCGCTTACCGCGTCTTTCAGCCGCTTCGCCATCTGCGCCACCTCGCCGATGGAGCTGTCCATGCTCTGCACCGACTTGGTCTGCATCGCGGTGATCGATGAAACCTCCTGCGCCGCGGCGGAGGACTGCTGGGTTATGGCCGAGATCTGCTCCATCGACCGGACCACCTGGTTTACCTCCGAGGCCATCTGCTGCATGGCCTTGATGACCTCTCCGAACTCGTGGTTGATCTCGATGATCCCCTTCTCGGTGTACTGGAAGAGCTGCTCGGCGGTGGACACCGAGCTGGACTGCTCCTTGATCACCGAGAGCGATTCGCCCACCTGGGCCACAGCGGTCTGGGTGCCGTTCTGGATGTCCAGGATCAGCTCCTCGATCTGGTGCGCGGCCTTGGCCGTCTCGTCCGCCAGCTTGCGGACCTCCTCCGACACCACCGCGAAACCGCGTCCCGCCTCACCCGCGCGCGCCGCCTCGATCGCCGCGTTCAGCGCCAGCATGTTGGTCTGGGCGGAGATGCCGGTGATGACCTCGATGATCTTGCTTATCTCCAGCGAACGCTGGTTCAGCCCGCCGACCACCTGCTCCAGCCTCTGGGAGCTTTCGGAACTCTGGCCCATGGTCTTGGTCAGGAGGTCGACCGTTCCCATGCCGTCCTCTACCACCTGCTGGAACCGTTCGGTGACCTCGCCCACCCGGGTGGCGTTCTTTTCCACCTCGTTCAGGGACCGGGTCATGCGGTTGATGATGGACATAGCGTCCTGGGCGGATTCCGCCTGGCTGGAAGCACCCTTGGCCAGGCCGTCGATGTTCACCGCCACCTCGCCCGATGCCCGGCCGCTCTCATTGGCCGAAACCGAAAGGCTGTTCAGCGAGGCGACCAGCGCGGCGGCCAGGTCGCTGATCTGCATCACCAGCCGCTTCAGGTTGTTGACCATCTGGTTGAAGTTCTGGCCGAGTTCTCCGATCTCGTCGTTGGAGGAGATCTGGATCTCCTGCCGCAGGTCGCCCCCGGCCACCTTCTGGCTGATGGAGGTCAGGGCGATGATCGGCCTCACGAACTTGCGGTCGATTATGAACCAGGCGATCAGGATGGCCAGCACGTAGCCGATCGCCCCGTAGGTGATGATCTTGTTGCGGAAGTCGTTGGATATCTGCTCGTAGGGGGTTACCGGGACCCCCACGAACCAAATCCCCACGACCTGGTTCTGGGAGTTGCGGAGCGGCTCGTAGGCGGCCAGGTTTCGGGTGTCCACGACCACCGCCTCGCCGCTGAACTGTTTCCCCTGCCTTAAAACCACCTCGGCCACATTGTCCGCCACCTTGGTGTTTACCATCCTCTCCCCGTCCTTCTTGACGTTGGTGGCCACCCGGGTGTCGCTGCGGAATATCGTCGCGTTGTCCTTGGTCAGGTCCCCGATCTGGTCGATCAGGGCGTAGTTGCCCTCCATCAGGACATCGCCCTTGTACAGTTTGCCGTCCTTGAGCTCCCAGCTGCCGGGATACTCCTGCTCGATCAGCCGGTAGCCGAGCGCCAGGTCGGAATCCAGCTTGCTTTGAGCCGAGGTGATCATGTTGTTCTTCATGGTGTAGTAGGAATAAAAACCGATGACCAGGACGAGTGCGGTAACGATGGAGACGATGACAAAGACCAGCTTGGCACGGATGCTGAACCTAAAACTGCCCACCCCTTTTTCATTCACCCTCGTAGCCTCCTTTAGACCCTCTTTCTATCTATAACTAATGTTATTTTTTGTTCATTATTCTTTAAATAATGGTAACCACTTTTCATAAAATGCCATTCTAATGTTAAATCAAAAAAGTCCCTTATTCAATCACCCGCGGCATTTCCCGACTATTATTTTTTGTTTCAATGAATATCCTCTAATTCCTATTAAACTTATATTATCCGTCTACTTTATCAAAACGGCCAGACCCTTCCCTCCGGGACCACAGGTCTTTTAATAAATCCCGGGCGGGTTGTACTCGATTTCGGTTATCTCGACCTGGGCCCAGCTGAAGTCTCCCTCCGGCAGCCTCCATATCACCTCGCCCCGGGTCGGGATGCGCAGGCCGTGACGCTCCCGGTGCCCCCGGGTCCGGGTCTCCCACAGCTCCAGGGTGTAGCGGCTCCCCTGCTGCCGGTGCCTCCAGGCGGTGAAGCGGACCAGGTCCCCGGCCGGGTCGAAGTGGAACACCCCCTCGGTGGTGATCCCTCCCCAGGACATGACGGCCCGGGCCGACTGGTCGTCGACGGCCGCCCAGCTGATATAGGGGCTCAGGGCCGCGGTGGGGAACCACGCGGTCTCGGAAAGGTACCTCACCAGGCTGCCCTGATCGATCTCGTCCCCTCTGGCGTCCACCACCGGGTACAGCGACATAGCCTTGATCAGCATGTGGCTCCGCCCCTCCAGGCAGAGGTCCCGACCCGCCAGGTGGATGAACGGGGCGGCCCTGACGAAGGCGAGCCAGACGAACCCCGGGTGCCCGACGTTGAAGTACTGCTCGGCCGCAAACGGCATCCAGGCGCCCTGGGGGCTGGTCCGCATGGTCCCGGTCTGCCGCAGCCGGACGGTCCGGATCCTCTCCTTCCCCACCACTCCCGACCGCTCCAGCCACCGCCGCACCGGTCGCGGCAGGGACCGCAGGTCCTCGCCGGTGATAGTCTGGCCGCCCTCGTCCCCCGAATGCAGCAGAAGCTCCCGGGCCTCTCCCCGCGCCATCCGCGCGAACCGGCGGCGGGCCGCGGCGGCCGCCAGCGCCAGCAGCAGGATAACCCCCAGGACCCCGAGCAGGTATCCCATACGACAGACACCTCCCGACACAGATTTAGATACTCCGGATTATTATGTCTGCCGGCAGCGGTCGGTATGACTAAAATAAACCGCCGGCGCCCCCTTTTCTATCAACGTCAGTCCTGGCCCTTGTTCTCCGAAACGAGTTGACCCGGCCCTTGGGGCCGGGTTTATACTGGATACGAAGGTGGGATAGCAATGGAAAATAGAATCAAGATCAGCGACTTCGTTAAACTAACTGGAAGTACGCTAAAAACCGTTAAATACTATCATAAGATCGGTCTGTTGAGTGAACCGGAACGCTCCTCGGGGGGATACCGCTTATACGGGCCGGCGGAGCTAGCCCGTATGCTGTCGATCAAACGCTTAAAATCCCTGGGGCTGGACCTGCAGCGCGTCAAAACAATCCTGGGCGAATCAGGCGATCCCAGGACCCTGCGCGAAGTCCTGCGGTCTTTGCAGATCGAGCTGTTAAGCGAGAAGCAAAATCTCGAAGAGCGGTTGGCGAGGATTGAAAAACTGCTCGCTGAAGGCGAGGTGCGCCTGGGTGAGGATACATCCGGCTCTCCTTCTTTTAAAATGATCGCGGAGATACTTGGACCCGATCAGATGGAAAGGTATACCCAGGCCTGCCCGGAGCTATCCGATCAGCACCAAAAATTGTACGGCATCCTGGACGATTTCCAGTGGGGTGAGGATTACCGGGATACGTTTCGGGCCCTGGCGGAGTATTTCAAGGCGCGTCCGGAGCAGTATCAGATGGCTTTGGATTCCGGCGCGCGTCTTGCCCGGCTGGCCCAGCTGTCCGAAGATGACCCGGAGGTCGAGGCCCTGGCCCGGGAATCTGTCGAACTCATCAAGAGCATGCCGCTGTTAGAGGAGATGTTGTGCAGCCAGTCGGGACCGAAAAAACCTTTGGCCGGCTTATATGATGAGCTGGTAGCCGGCGTGCTCTCGCCGGCCCAGATGAGGTACAAGCAGCTTTTCGAAAAGTATCTCTATCAAGGTGCCGGTAAACAAACCAGCAAAAAGCCGCCTGAACCAAGTTACCAGGATTAAGGGGGGGTGTTGATCGTGGAAGGCAGTACTGAATTATCCGCGTCCAGGGCTTATCGGATACCGATAATCATTGCGCTTGTGATTGGCCTGGTCTTATTTCTTCCCGCCGGTTCGCTGAGGTATTGGGAGGCATGGATTTATTGGTTGATAACCTTTGCTTTTACGCTGTTTATCGCTGCCTATTTCCTGAAGAAAAGTCCCGAGTTCCTGGCGAGACGGAGCCAGTTTAAAGAAAAGGAACCGCAGCCAGGCGTCATGCGGATCTTATCGTTCCTGTCGGTGCTGAGCCTGTTGATCCCCGGCCTCGATTACCGTTTTCACTGGTCGCTGGTGCCGGCTTGGGCGGTCATCGTCTCGGATGCTTTTGTCTTCCTCGGATTTGTGTTCATCTTCGTGGTTTTCAAGGAAAACAGCTATGCCTCGACCATCATTCAGGTCGAGCAAGAACAGCGGGTGATAACGACCGGTCCCTACGCCATAGTCCGCCACCCGATGTACGCGGCAGTATTGTTGATCTCTCTGTTCACTCCGCTTGCCCTCGGTTCATACTGGGCGTTGATCTACTTTCTTCTTGCCATACCCGTGAATATACTCAGGATAAAAAAAGAAGAAGAGGTGCTGCTGCGGGACCTTCCGGGGTACAGAGACTATTGTTTAAAGACCCGTTACCGCCTGATTCCAGCGATCTGGTAAAGAGTCCGCAAGCAGGTTTATCCAGACAAATTAATGTTCGTACTTTTCTTTTCTTCGAAAATAATATATCCTACTTATCGAAACAAAGCTTTAGGGAGGTTTTTGGGTTGGTCGTCTTCGACTATGAACTCTGCAGCTCCTGCTCTATCTGTACCGCGGTATGCCCCGCGGGGATCATCAACGATAAGGAAGGAATTCCAAGCATCAAGGCCGGTCTGGAGGTCCACTGCATCCGCTGCGGGCACTGCGAGGCCCACTGCCCGGTGCAGGCGGTCAGCGTCGAATACCCGGAAGCGCGGCCCTTTACCGGCGCGGTTTCGGCCTCACCCGTCACCGCCCAGCAGATAAGCGGTCACCTGGCCGGCCGGCGTTCGGTGCGACGCTATAAGGATACCCCGGTGGAGAAAAAGGTCATTGAGGAGCTGCTGGAAGTGGCCCGGTTTTCCCCTACCGGGAGCAACGCCCAGCCGGTGGCCTGGACCATCATCTTAGACCGACAGAAGATGCGGGAAATGGCACAGACCGTGGTGGAATGGATGAAGGGGTTGATCGCCGCCTACCCCGATCGGCCCGACAGCCAGTACTTCAGCCTCTTCGTCAATGAATGGGATAAAGGCCGCGACCGGATCTTCCGGGGCGCGCCGCACCTGGCGGTGGTCCACGGTCCCTCCGACGGGCGGCTGGGGAACACCAACGGGGTGATCGCCGCCACCTACCTCGAGGTCGCCGCGCCGGCTTTCGGCATCGGGACCTGCTGGGCGGGGCTGTTCCTGATTGCCTCCCAGTTCTCCCCGGAACTCAGGGCCAAGCTGGAACTCCCCGAGGACCACTCCGCGCAGGGGGCCCTGATGTTTGGCTATCCCGAGTATCAGCCCAGCCGGATACCCAAGCGCAACGCCGGGCGGGTAAGGTGGATGTAGCGGTTTATCGGTCGGATTCTACATGCCCGCCCCGGGGCGCCGGAGGCGGGCTGTCCTTTCTTTAAGCGGGGCGGCGCGGCCAGGCATTGTCAGCTATCTGGGTCCGTGTTAATATCAATCTAGAAACCGGGGAGGCGTAACCGGCTGGCGGCCTCGGCGGTACAAACGATTTCAAGGAGAAGCGTTCGGAGATGACCAAGAAACTTGCCACGGAGCTGTTGCGGGAGCAGTTTAAGAACACCCGGGTAAACTGCTGGGACCTGATGAAGCCCGAACTGGTCGAATACGTGGAAGGCAAAAGCATGACCTTCAGGTTCCCGGTGCTGGAGATCTACTCGAACCCCAGGAAGTCGATGCAGGGAGGGTTCATCTCCGCCGCCTTCGACAACTCGTACGGCCCCCTGGCCTCCGTGGTCACCGGGCAGCTGGAGATGGCGTCGGTCGACCTCTGCGTCAACTACCACCGGCCCATCTTCGAGAACGATACCCTGACGGTCAAGGTGTACATCAAGTCGAAGGGAAAAAACATCCTGCACCTGACCGGGGAGGCCTTCGACTCGAAAGACCGGCTGATCGCCTCGTCGGTGACCAACATCATGCTGCTGGAAAAAGAGAAGTTCCATAAGAAGCCCCAGTGAAAGCGGCCGGCCCCGGGGGCGACCGGATGACCGAGCGCCCGTGGTGCGCCGTTGCGGCGCGGCAGGGCACCGGGGCGGGGGTTTAAGGACCGACAAAGAAGTTATCGAGTTGACCCGGCTGGACGTATTGAGATGAAAAGCGGTTGAAATGAGCAAAAACCTGGCTGATCAGGGCCAGGTTTTTAAGTTTCCTGGGCTTTTCATACCCGGGCCAGGTTAGTTTTACTTTGCACTTTTAGTCACATAGTGGTAAAATACGTTGTTGTAGGAGTTAAAAACCCGGCTGACCGTTGCCAGCCGTAAATGGCTACAAGGTGTCCGGTTTTTATTACACCTCACCTGAAAACCCAGGAGGTTCTAATAGTTCAAATCCTTCTGTTCCGCCAGTTTCGAACATTCTTTGGCAGCGATCTAATATCTGGCATATTTTTTGCATTATATTCGTGTATGCCTTCACAAAGCATTAAACGCAGACTATTCACCGGAAAGGAGCAGCAGGCATCATGACTCTACTAGACTTGGAGGCTGGAGAACGGGCGACCGTCAAAGAGATACCGGGAGAAGACCTCCAGTATCAGTTATCCTTTTCCGACATCTACCCCGGGTCCGAGGTCGAGGTAGTAGGAAAGTTTCCCGGCATGGGGGTATTACTGCTCAAGGCCAACGAAGAACTGGCCACCCTCCAGCAGGATAAGGCAAAGAGCATCGAGATCGAAAAGCTGAGCTGAGCGATCATCTTTGCGCCCGGTTAACCGATCCAAAGTTACAAAAATGGGACAAAACTGTCCCACAAGTGTACATAATTGTACCATTCCGGCGGATCAGGTTATCCCCGACAACAGTACCAGATGAATCCATTGTGATTCATTTTGGTTTAAACTATAACGAAGGCCTGGCCTCCATAGGGCCAGGTCTTGGTTTTGGGGGGAGTCCCGAGTCTCCCTAACGTCCCCCGATTTTCTGCTCTTTAGGTCCTTCATCCACTATTTTTCTGAGCTTCTTGATCGCCGCGAGCGAGATGAAGAATTCTACCTTTCGAGGATGGGTATGAGCTGAATACGATCTCTTTTCAGTATTGTACTCCGGCTTGTCCTGCTCGGCCCGCTTCTTGGCCGCTGCCCTCTTCTCTTCCTCGGTCTTCCTTCCGGTCAAGCTATCACACCTTCTATTATACTTTCCGCTTTAACCCCGGCTGCCTGCTGTCCTTCAGTTCCTCCAGCTTACAACTATTAATAATACCGGGGACGGCTCTCATTGACAACCTCTTCTTCCCAAATCCAAAACCTCGATCTCCAGCAGGGTCAGTATCTGCCCCGGCAGCAGCAGCGAGTGCTCCGTCAGGACGTAGCTCCCCCCGTCCAGGTACTCCTCCCCGATCCACCTCTCGATCGGTATCGCTCCCCGAAACTCCCCCGCCATCCCCTGGAAGATCGCGAGCGCTCCCGTCCCCGGCGGGCAGGTCGCCCCCTCCCGGGGCAGCGCCTCCAGGGGGAAAGGGAACCCGCCCGAGGTCCCCAGGACAGTGATGCGGCCCTTGATGACGCGGATCAGGGCGGTGCTTTTATGATTATCGTTTGGAACGCGCATGGCTCGATAAGCTCCTTTATTGGTTTAGCCGGATGTGCCCTGCTCTTTTTCCTTTTTAACGGTTTTTGGTATCGTCGGGCTATGTTTTCTATATTTAAACTCTTGGTGCAAAAAAATATCATCGAGCGGAACCGCGAACTTGCTGTGAATCTTCAAACCAACCTTCTTAGATATCGGCCGGTCACCATTTTCGATCATTGTGTAGTAGCTTTTGCATATTCCTAAGCAGCGCGCCATCTGGGTTTTTGTATATCCATGCTCCTCCCTTATTCTTTTAATGACGTTCATTTATATTAACCCCCCATATAACATGAACTAACCAAATTATATTTCACATAAGTTGTTCCGTCAATGAAATTTGGCCACATTATGTGAACTTTTTTAATAAAGTTCACAATTTGTGATAATCTAATACCTGGGAGATGGAAAATATGCCATTCGGAGATAGGTTAAGAGATTTAAGAAATGAAAATGATTTAAAACAGAAAGATTTAGGAAAAATCATCGGAGTAGCTAAATCTACAGTTTCCCAATGGGAATCTGGGGGCCGTACCCCGGACGCTTCGACTTTAATCAAACTTGCCGATTTCTTTAAGGTGAGTGTAGATTATCTGCTTGATAGAACAAATTACAGCCTAATGGGGGACGACCTGAAGGAATGGCGTGAGATAATCGAAAAGGCTGCCAGCAGCGGAATTAAGCCCGTATATATAAAGCATTTTATTGAGACTCATGTAAATCTTGCTGCAGATATGGCGAAGAAGAAATAGCAATGTTATTTACCATTTGCTAAAAAGTAGCGGTCTTAATGTTCGGCGGCGGTTGCGGCCTGAGACGCGCCGCTGGAACCTAGATTTACTTAGCGGTGGCCTCTACCTCCAGCAGGGTCAGGATCTCCCCCGGCCGATGCGCGGGGGACGGTTCTCTTGCCTCATTCACATAGATGCGTACTTATTTTTTCTTGTTTCCATACTATAGGGCCCAGTATCAGCGAAGCTTAAAATTTTCTTTTTTTGATACCGTGACCCCTAAAAGGGCTGAATAAAGTAAACCTGGAATGGGGGTTACATTGTATCGCCCATAATATGAGAAAAATGGTTACTGCTACGGTCTAGTGCACGTAACCATTTTCAATATTTTGATATTTTTCATCTTAAAAGCTAAAGGGGGTCGTGGCTGAAAACTATAGTTTCAACACGGCCCCCCAGTTTTTTTAGTTGATTTTTATCTGGTTTTCGTCCACCGTTTTCATAATGTCGTCATAGGTAAACCAGCCGATGGATTCCCGGAATATGTAGCCCGGGTCAGTGGCGTGCTGCGCGGCTATAGCCTTCCAATCTTTATTAGTGGCAAATTCGCGGTCGAGGGCTAATTCAGCTCCTGAGCTAAACTTGCCGGGGTTATCTTTATCGGCAACTTCAGCGGCGAAATTCACTTCTTCTACCTTGGGGTTGGTAAATAAAATACTGCTTCCCAAAATGGCTGTGCCGCCGGCTACTTTAAGATACTCAGTCCCGTTGGTGGGAGGAGTGCTGGGGGTAAAGTGAATAGTTATTTTCTTTTGGCCGGCTTTTTCTTTAACATCCTCAACTTCAACGCTAGTTATATCCTTGGGGAAATTGGTATCAATGGTGGCCGGCTTTCCTGCAGCGTCCAATGTGAGTGCCAGTTTGACATTATCGGCATTAATTGCGGCGGTTGTCCAATCAATAGCCGGCTTTTTAGGCTGTTCTTGAGCTGCCTGGCTCTGGTTGGTCTGCTGGCTGGTAGGTTGTGTTGAGTTGCTGCACCCCAACATGCTAAGACTGCCTATTAGCAGAACCGTCCAAAGCAAAACCCAAATCTTCTTCCCGAATATCCTTTTTTCTTCCGTCCCACACTTTCCTTCCATTAAAAACCCTCCTCTTCCAATAATTGCTTCAATATGTACTTGTCCTTTCGCCTTTGTTGAAAAAACCGGAAATGATTCCATACAAGCAGGCAATTAAGTCTGGGTTGTTTACTTCACTTACCCAACTCAATTGCCAAAGTTCATATTCATGTAATGAACTTCTCTAGATCTGACAGAATTTCGAAACGGCCAAATCTAGAGACATTGCCTCACATCCCTCCCTCGATAGAAGTCCCGCCATTATTAGGACGAATGCCCCAAATAATAGTTTTTTTCATCTTAGCAATCCGCACTTACAACCCACCGACAAAATACTTACATTTGTTCCAGAAGCAAAAGCCCTGACTTTTTTAAAACCAGGACGCATAGCGGTTTTTTTCTGTGGCGTAGGGAATAGGTAGGATATATAACGGTTGCTGACCATACGGGAAAACAAATCTCGATTCGCTTGGGACTGGGACCGGGAGCGCCTCCCGGTCCCAGTCCCAGTTGGTTTTACCGCAGCAAAAGCTTATACAGCACCTGGGCCATCTCCGCCCGGGTAGTGGTCTCTTCCGAGCAAAGTTTTCCACCGCTGCCGCCCACAATTCCGCTTTCCACCAGGCGCGTCATGGCCTCTATTGCCCAGGGGGCGATATTGCCGGCATCGCTGAAGCTTGCCAGCGGTTTGCCGTAATTACCCTCAGGCAACTGGCCCATGGCTTTCAAGGCGTTGTAGAGCAGGGTAAACATCTCCTGGCGGGTGATTTCCCTGCCGGGGGCGAAGCGGTTGCCGCCCACGCCAGCGGATATGCCTGAGCGCTTGGCCGCCGCCAGGTAGTTCGTGTACCAGGTGTTCCCGGCGTCGGAAAAGTTGTCCTGAGGGTTGGTATCCGGGGCGATGCCGTAGGTGCGCATCAGCATGACGATGAATTCGCTTCTTGTGAGCCTGGCTTCGGGGCTGTAATTGCCGCTGCCGGTCCCGGTGATAATGCCCCGGGCCGCGATGAAGGACACCGCTTTGTTGTACCATGCGTTTTCCTCCACGTCCCTGAAGCTCACAGGGTTGTAGCCAACGGCATACAGGCTGAAATGGGCGGTGGTGAAAGTTACTGTTCCAGTTGTTGCGTCATAGCGGCCGTTGGGTACGCAGACCAGATTACCGCTGCCGTCCAGGTACCAGATGATGAGGTATTCCGGGTTTTGAAGTTCCGCCGCCGTGGGCGTATAGGGTATGGCCACGGTGATCGGGGCGGCCGGGTTGTTCCAGTCGGTCTGCACCCCGTCCAGGGTCAGGGTGAGCTGGATCAGCGGCCGGTCGCCGATGGCGGCTTTTTCGCTGTCGGAGAGCTTGGACCTGTCGCCCTGGCCGATGGCGATGCCGGCTTTTTTGCCTTCCGTCCCGTTTAGGCCCGCCAGCATGTTATCCGGTATGGAGATGCTGCCGAAAGGGGTTTCAAAGGCCAGGGAATCTGCCGCCTGCGCTTCCGACCCGAAATTGGCAGGCATTTCAAGATTATAGCAATTCACGCCTGGCACGGGAGGCACGAGAATGACTGTATCGGCCCCGGCCGCGAGGAATTCGGCGGCCTGTGCGCCGGTCAGGCTCACCGTGCCGGTGTTTTTCCCCGATGCGACGGTTATAGGCAGGGTCGCCACCTGTACTTTATTCTTCATAACGGTGGCATAGTAGTTCTGCGTGCCGGATGAGGAACCTCCTCCTCCGCCGCCTCCTCCGTCCCCGCCTCCGCCCGACAGGGTGGTAAACGCCTCATCCCCGCCGTAACTCGTGCCCATGTCATGGGTGGCGTAGGCACGCACATGGTAGGTCGTACTGACGGAAAGGCTGGTCAGCGTGGTGGAAAAATCTCCCGTACCGCTGCCCACGGCCACCTTGGTGACGCCCGCGTCGCCGATGGCCGGACCGACGTCGCTGCCGTAGACAAATCCGCGTTCGGTGACCGTCGCGCCGCCGTCACTCATGACACTGCCGAAGAGCGTCGCGCCGGAAGATGTAATGCCCGATACCGGGCCGGTTGTCGCGGTGGGCGGAGTGGCCGGGGGCGTGTCCGTCAGGGTGGTGAACGTCTCGTCCCCGCCGTAGGCTGTGCCCTGGTTATTGACGGCGTAGGCACGTACATGATAAATCGTACCAGGGGAAAGGCTTGTAATAGCCATTGTAAAGCTACCGGTACCCATTCCCATAGGCAGTTGGACCACGTCCGCGCCTCCGACGGCGGGATCTGGCGCCGTACCGTAGAGGAAGCCACGCTCCGTCACTTCCGCGCCGCCGTCATCCGTGACCTCGCCGGAGAGCGTCGCATCCGACGTGGTGATATTTATGACCGCGCCTGTCACGACGGTGGGCGGGGTGGGAACCAATATCACCAGCCCGGATTTTTGAACCGTCACATCGACCGACCGGCCTTCCTCCCAGGTCGCTCCTCCGTCCCGGCTCAGCCGTACGTTATATACTTTATCCGTTGTCGTGCTACCGTTGGCGGGGAAGGTGAGCGTGACGGCCTGCTCCGTGACGCTGCCCGCCGTCGTGCCGGTTATGGCTGTGGGCGTCGCGCCGTCAAACGCGGTAACGGTGATACCGTCGGTCAGGTTATTGCCCGTGATGGTTATAACGCTGTCACCGCCTGCGGAAGGCAGGGTTGCCGGGTCTGCCGCGATATCCGCTATAAGGATATCGCCCGCGTCGCCGTCCGGGGCGAAGTTCGCAGTAAGGTCGTAGTCGGTGCCGGCGTCCAGATCATAGGCTGCGAGGATCGACTCCACGGCGCCGCCGTCGGCATCGTCCGTCCAGTTGAGGAAGCTGGAGTCGATGTCAGGCGTGGCGACGGCCTGCTTGGCGCCCAGTCCCGCCATATAGAAAAGTCCTACCGTTCCGGATCCCTGAGCCTCAAGCTCGATGACGGCGCCGTTCATTTGGGCCGTGAGCAGCACGAGCGGGTTATTCTGCACATCGAGATAGTCCAGTGTAACAGCGGTGACGTCGAGTTCTTCCAGCAGGTTGCCGCTGCAATCGAGCGTCGCAAGAGCCGCGCAGGTCGAAACGTCGAGAGCTTCCAGCAGGTTGCCGTTGCAGAGGAGGGTATCAAGCTCCGTACAGCCCGATACGTCGAGCAAATTGAGCTGATTTCCATCGCATGCCAAATAGTACAGCACCGTTAAGCTCGAGACGTCGAGTACGGTGAGATCGTTTTCGGAGCAGTTGAGGGTATCAAGTTCCGTTAAGCCTGAGACGTTGAGCGCGGTGAGATTGTTGCCGGAGCAGTTGAGGACCTCCAGCGCCGTTAAGTCCGAGACGTCGAGCGCAGCGAGCTGGTTGTCGCTGCAATAGAGTTCCTCAAGCGCCGTTAAGTCCGAGACGTCGAGCGCAGTGAGCGCGTTCTCCTCGCAGCGAACTTGCCCAAGCGCCGTACAGTCCGAGAGGTCGAGCTCAGTGAGCTGGTTGCGGGAACAAGCGAGAACCGTAAGCGTTGTACAGCCCGAGACGTCGAGGTCAGTGAGCTGGTTGTCTCTACACTCGAGGGCGGCCAGCGCCGTTAAGCCTGAGACGTCGAGCGAAGTAAGCTGGTTGTCCTCGCAATTGAGTTCCTCAAGCACCGTGCAGCCCGAAACAGTGAGCGCGGTGAGCGCATTATCCGTGCAGTCGAGATACTCAAGCGCTTCGCAGTCCGAAAGGTCAAGACTGCCTGCGAGATCTTCGTTACCCCAGTCGATCCTGGTGACGCGCTGTTCCCCTCCCACATCGGTCCAGGTCACGCTGGTCCAGGTGGCGGGGTCGTCTGGATCGTAGGCGGGGTTCAGCGCCTGGCCGTTCGTCTGGCCCGCCTCGGCGGAATCTTGATTAAGAAAGGCCTGCAGCTTGTTGAAGTCGTTTTCGTTGTAGCCTGGAGGCGCCGCCGATGCTTCCAGAGCCGGGAATAACGCCAGCACCATCATCAGGACCAGCGCAAGGGCAAGCATGCGCCCCGGATTGCCGCTTTTTTTCACAGTGATTCCTCCTTACGTGCCCTATTAAGGCATACTCTTCTAACTTAACAGCTAGTTTGCTGTGTTATTACACAGCGGATGCGACTGCCCGTCGCACAAGCAAAACCCCGGCCTGTAACGGCCGGGGCGAAAGCCTTTTATTATCCTCTGATCGCGCCGCCGCAGTATTCGCAGCAGCCGTTTGCATCAGGTATTGTCGTCGCTTGGCAGTGTGAGCATAACGTGGCAGTTTTTGGCATGTTTGCCGTCGCGGCGGCCTCGCGTTCAGCAGACCTCATCTGTTCGAGCGTATTCTTGATCTCATCGGCTTTTGCCTGCGCCTCGCAGTATGCAATGCCGCCGCGCTGCTCGATCTTGTCATCATTGATGCGGAACTGTATTTCGGAAAACCACGGCGAGTTCACATGGATCGTCATATTGAAAACGTACGAGTATTCATAACGGCGCGGATTAAAGCTCTCCTGTCTCCCGTCCACCTCATGATATATCTCCCACTTGTCTTCATCGATATCCAGAATGCACCCCATCGCCTGTGAGAAATCAATAACGTCGGGGTTTTCGCTGCGCCAGTCGCGAAGGCGGGTGACCAGCCATTGCTTTTTGTTCTCGTCAAAATAGATTTTCGTTTCGCCGCCGACGATCTTTGTCGGCGAAAAAGCGGCCACCTTTCCTTGGTTGGCCTTGCGGTACTCAAGGTGCTCCTTGATTTCCGTCACGGTCGACTGGCGCCGGTCCGTCATAAACGGAGAAAGCAGCTTCGCGCACTCCTTGCACAAGTTTCCGTCCTCCAATTTACGGTTGCCGAGGAGTCCGATCTTATCACCGCAAACGTCGCAGAATTTTTTGCTGAACAGTCCCATAATGACACCTCCTGTTTTATGTATTATTTTATATCCCCGTCGTCAAACGGGTCGGCACATTCCGGGCAGAACTTAGGCGGCTTCGCGCCGGCTTCGGGCTCCCAGCCGCACTTATCGCACTTGTATTGCGGTACGCCCTGCGGCTTTGGCGCGGCACATTCCATGCAGAATTTCCCCTTGTTGACAGCGCCGCACTTGGCGCAGGTCCAGCCTGCCGCGTCCTGCGGCTTGGGCTTCGCGCACTCCATGCAGAACTTGCCTGTGTTGACCGCGCCGCAGGAACAGGTCCAGCTCCCGGCGGACTGTGCTTGGGCCTTCGCCGGCTGTGCCGGCTGCTCGGCTTGTTGCTGAGCGCCCATATTGAATAAGCCCTGCGCGTTCATCCCGCCGGCGCCCTGTGCCATGTTCATACCAGCGAACGCCATAAACGCACCCGCGCCCTCGTTTGCCGCCGCCGATTTCATCGCCTGGGCCTGAGCGCCCACAAGATGTGCCGCAGCCATATTCGGGTTGCGGAATACGGCGCTCTTCTGCAACTCCTTGATGGTCGCCTCGTCTTCCGCATTGGCTGTGACCGAGCTGACGCCGAAGGAAACAACGGACACGCCGCGAAGATTTCCCCATTTCTGGGAGAGAACCTCGTTGAGCGCATCCGCCAGCTCCGCCGTATGTCCCGGTAAGGCGCTGTAGCGGATGCCCATGGCGGAAATTTTCGCAAAAGCGGGTTGAATCGCTGTTAAGAGCTCGCTTTTCAGCTGGCTGTCGATCTTGTCGCGCGTATAATCAGTTTGAACGTTTCCGCAGACATTTTTGTAAAACAGCATGGGGTCGGTCACCCTGTACGAATACTCGCCGAAGCACTTGATGGCGATATCCATATCAAGGCCTATATTCTGGTCCACCACCCGGAACGGCACCGGGTTGGCCGTGCCGTATTTGTTGCCCATGATCTCTTTTGTGTTGAAAAAGTACACCCGCTGGTCCTTGCCCGGATCACCGCCCATCGTAAAGCGCTTTTTCAGCGTCTCCCAGCTGTTCTTAATCCCCGGTTCGAACCCACCGTAAAAAATTGTCGGTTCAGTGGAATTATCCCAGACGAATTCTCCCGCTTCGGCGCAGAATTCCACAATAACGCCCTGTTCAACGATCATCATGCATTGGCCTTCATTGACTGCTATGATTGAGCCGTTGGTGATGATGTTCTCGGAAGCCTTTGTATTGCTGCTTCTGCCGGAGACACGCTTTGCGCCTTTTGTGACCAGCACGTCCGAGGGCATGGAATCACAGTAGAAATACTCCCGCCATTGATCGGACAATACGCCTGTAAGCGCGCCAATTCCTGCTTGTAAAAGTCCCATTACATAACCCCTTTCTATTTTAAAAATATATAAGAATTTCAAGTCCCGGAAGCAAGTATGACTTCCTCCCGCTTACTTTTCAACGTATCAAAATGGACTGACAGCCCACTTACAAAACACTTACATTTGCTCAAAAGCAAAAGCCCCGGCTTTTTTAAGCCAGGGCAGTCAGCGTTTATTCTGGTTTTATCAGGACTAGGCAGGAAAATATCAATGCTTGATAATCAGGCGGGAATACAGCTCTTGCATCTCTTGAGACGGGGTTAATCCCAGTTCATCCTTAAGAACCGATATCAACCTTTGATAATGTGAATTTAGACTGTCGAGGTGCCGGTTCTATCGACAGGCCCCAGCGGCACATGTTACATTTGCAGGTTTCAAACCAGTTCTTACCCTTTAAAGACCGTGCCATATACAGCTCCCAATAACAAAGCCAATTTCTTTATATCAGTTTCACATAGTCCTGTGCGCCATAGAAAAAGCGATGAATGATAACCATCCTAGCCGCTTCATCAACCTTATAAACCAGTACATAGTTTTTGATGGTTGCCTTGTGATAGCCTACCCTTTCCAAGTAAGCGTCTTGACACCGTTCATACATAAGCGGATTGCTTTTCAAATATCCGTAGCACTTTTCCACTTCATCGAGGAAATTGGCGGCTGCGGTAGGGTTTGCAAGCTGAACGGCAATGTACGAGACGATATTATCCAAATCCCGGTGAGCAAGCTCCGAAACAACCAGCCTATACACTGTATTTTTCTCTTATGCTTTTCAAAGAGGCGTCTCCGTCCAGCACCTTTCCTTCCGCTATCTGCGCCTCGGCGGCAGCCAATTTGTTGTACACGTCCAGCATAAATAGTTTTTCCTCGTACATTTTTACGCTCATGATAACCATATCGCCATATCCGTTTTTGGTAATATATATCGGCTCGGTCGCCTCTCGGCACATTTTAGAGATCTCGCTGGTATTTTTCAAATCCCGGATCGGAATGATTCGCGGCATAACCGTCAACCCCTTTCTATTTCTGTGCCATTATTGTACCATAATTATGCCCCGAATCCCATAGCATGGTTCATACCCCCTCCGGACGGGGGTTCGTCCCCCCGTCCGAAAGACTGACCACAGCAGCTTCTCCGAGCGCGGTCAGCGTATGACGCTCCCCGCTTCGCGCCTCGCGGTGCTCGCGACGGCGCCCACAGCCGGGCTCCGCGTCGGCGAAGGCGAATCGTGGGGACGGTTCTTTTGCTTCCTTAAGCTGTTAATCTTGGACCCCCAGCGGCACATGTTACTTTCAAACCAGCCCTTACCCTTTAAAGACCGTGCCACACCAAAAAAACCGCCTTCAATCTCATCCTGGCTGGGCCTCACCCTGCGGTTTTCAGACTGTCGAGGGGACGAGGCCCCCAGCGGCGGTTGCGCTAGTACAGGACGCGCCGAGGGAGTACCAGGGTTTTAACCATCCTCTTTGACTGGGACCTTGCCACCTGGAATAGTCAAGGTTAACGCCATAATGATGGCTAATACCGGTACATATGTAATCAGATTCATTGCCTGCAGTAATCCATAATGATCTGCAAACCAACCCAATATGGGCGTGGTTATTCCACCCACACTTACGGCTAAACCAAGAGTGACGCCAGAAGCTAATCCAATTCGGTTTGGAAGGTATTTTTGCCCTAGTACAATCATGGGACTAAAGGGAGCGAATAAAGATAATCCAATAGGGATCAACAGCAGTGTTGCTAACGCGACATTATCTATTTTGGTGAAAAACAGCAGCAGCGGCAGAAGTAAGGCAAAGCCAACTCGAATCACCTTGATATACCCAAACCGGTCGGCTATCCGCCCCCCAAACAAGGTTCCTATTGCCCCAACCGTAAATAAAATTGTTAAAGCAGTTCCGCTGACGGCTTTTGATTGCTGAAAAACGTTGATCCAATATAACGGGAGAAATGTGTTTAAGCCATAAAATATGGCTGAGCGGCAAAAAACAACTACGGTAAGCCTGGAAAATGGACCCCATTCGTCGGCTGTATTCACACTACTATCAGTATTTCCTTGTGATTTCGTAAGTACCTGAAATTCTTGAAGCTTTTTTGCCTGCAACGCCAAGGCTGCCGCCATTACAGCTGCCGGTACGATCAGAACCAGCGTTCCTTTTAAGCCGCAGAGTAGTAACGCGGTAGTAGAAATGACCGGCCCCAGAGCAAAACCCGCATTACCGCCTACCGAGAAGATACTTATTCCAGTCCCCTTTTTTTCGCCGGATACTCGGTTTGCCATGCGTGCCGCCTCAGGATGAAATGCCGCGATTCCAATCCCGCTGATAGTGACAGCCGCGAAAAGGAACCAATAATTTGATAAAAACCCAACAGCCGCAAGCCCCAAACCGGCCATTAAAACACCGACCGGCATAAGCCAAGGCTTTGAAATTTTATCGGCAAAATGTCCAAACAAGGGCTGCACAATGGAAGACGCAAAATTCGCCGCGAACACCAGGCCAGCCGCCGCCCCGTAATTCATATTGCTCTCCAGGATAAGAAAAGGCAGGATCGCCGGTAAAGCTCCTTGATTCAAGTCAGTAAACATGTGCCCGGCAGAAAGCAACCAAACATAACGATGCTTCATTCTCTACAGCCCCCTTTATTGGTCTTATCGTCTGATATTTGAGGGAATGTGTGTCGGCCCTGTGGGGAGAAGATCACCTCCATATCCATCTTATCATCTGATGTTTATCGCGAAAAAAATATGATATCCCCTATTGACAACAAATTTAACGTAACAACTCCTCTAAATCTTTCATAGTTCTATCGAGGTTCTCAGCGGTCCATTGTTCGGCTGCTTGCTCGTCTTTGCGTTCGATAGCGTCCAGCACTTGTTCGTGGATAGAAATCTGGTTTTTAAACAGGTTGCGATCTGAGACCAGTTTCTCCAACGCATCGCCTAACGCGTTAGAAAAACTCAAAAATAAATCTGTGAGAACACTATTCTTACTCGCGGCGGCAACGGCAAGATGGAAATTAAGGTCGCTCTCTACAAATGCGCGATTATCATCCCGGCGTTTTGCTTCACGCCGCTTATCCAAGCTTTCCCGCATACGGACAAGATCATCTTCAGTCCGACGCTTGGCCGCCAGCTTCGCTATTTCAAGTTCGAGGATTCTGCGAACTTCATACACTTCCAGTATTGCTGCTCGACGAAGGCGATAATCCAGAGGCTCTAAACTATTAGTTCTGTCGAGTACATACGTACCATCGCCCTGACGAACTTCAAGCAGACCTGCTTTTACCAACACGCGGACTGCCTCTCGGATTGTAGAACGTCCGACACCAAGCATGGACATGAGTTCAGTCTCGGTAGGAATTTTATCGCCCGGTTTTAGTTCTCCTAACGATATTTTTTCTTGCAGCTGTTGAATTACTTGGTCTCCCAGTTTCCTTGGCTGCACATTCTTAAACCCGATATTCATCAGATCATCTCCTGATTAAACGCAGAATATCATCTTGCTGAAGTATTGTCAAGTGACTACCGTTTTGGAGCTGACATTTCCCGATGTTTATTATATTAACCCTACCCCCGCCCCAACCTCTCCGCCCACTCGGCGAACCTCGCCCCCTCCACCGCGTCGTACCCCCGGGTGTAGGGCTTGATGTCCAGTACCGGGCTGCCATCGAGGGCGTCCAGCCCCTGGACGGTCAGCACGTTCCCTTTTACTTCGAGCAGCCGGACGTTGGTTATCCCGATCGGGTTCGGCCGGTGCGGGGTGCGCCGGGCGAAGACTCCCACCCGGGGGAGGTCCTTGAGGCCGCGGGGGTGGCCGATAAGTTCGGACTTCGGGTCGAAGGCGGCCTGGTCCAGGTGGTAGATGACGACGATGTGGGAAAAGTCGGCGAGCCCCAGGAGGCCATCGGTCAGGGACTCGTCCAGGATGATCTGGGAGACGACGTCCCCCCACTCGCCCGCGTGCCGGTTTGCCGTCGTCCTCACTGTCCCGATCGGTTTCATGGTTATCATGTCAGGGCCCCCTTCGCTCTTTTAAGGATATTATAACCGATGTCCCAAGACCAAACGGGGCAGTTCACGGCTGGGGCAGTATAAAATGAGCCGCTGGGGTTGGAATAGATCAATATGCGGCCTTTTACGTGCTAATAAATTGGCAGAAACTTGGCAGGAATAGAGGGTACTTTTATCTTATAATGATACCAGGTAAAGCTGTTCATACTTTTGGCAGCTATTTTATTTTGTTGTAGATATGTTGAACATGCACTTATCTCAAGTGCATGTTCTTTCACGAAACTGTGTTTTATGTTTAAAAGTGTCAAGACACTACTCTAATACTATCCGCGTCCACATATTGGCTTGAAATAAGAACAGGTTAAGTACTAAGGACGTCTGTCTCACCTCATTTACTATGGAACCAGGTGCATAGAAAAAACAGTGCACTTGAAGAGCAAAAAGTTTGTCAGAAGTTCGGATAGTTGGCCTTAAAGGCAAAAACCAGCGGCGTTCATGCACTTTCGAACCACCGCTGGCTATTCAATAGCATTACTTTTTCGGGGATAACCCCATGACTTATTTCTCATAACCTATGGGAAACCCTTGAAGGCCGCTCAACAATCCAGCAGCAGCTTACAACATTGCTTATAAGCTGTTGGCGCGTAAGTATATCATGACTCGAATCCACCAACAAACCATGCCGGAAAATGCCTCTCCCCTTCGTTCTCCCCGAAGACCTTCCTGGAGAGGTTGGCGATCGAGGCGAGGACGTAGTCGTTGATGTTGTATAGCTTGAGATGGGTGCCCCGGTGGGCGCGGCAGTCGTCGGGGTGGGAGACGACGACCAGGGAGCGGCAGTTGAACGGCCGCACCGGGTAGATGGTGCAGGCCCCCTCGCCGGAGAGGAAGGGACAGGTTATCTGCTTCGCCAGGTAGGCGTCGAGCTTTTGATCCACGGCGGCGGGGTCATGCTGCAGGGATTCGAGTTCTTCCTGGCTGAGGTAGTGTTCCCGGTTGTTCCTGATCCGTCCGAGGATGGACTCCCGGGCGGCGGGGTCGAAGACGGACTGCATATAGAGCCGGGCAAACTCGGCCTCCAGGCGGCTGGTGGTGATGTGCAGGCCGCAGCAGTAGCTGCACCCTTTCTGGCACGAGGCCCGGGAGGTGAAGTGCGACTGCAGGGCGCTGAAGTGGTCGTAGATCTCCTGCAGCGACTGGATGCCTTTTTTAAGCCCGACCTCGCGCTTGTAGTGCAGGTTGTCGAGCAGGGTTTTCAGCTTCTCGGCGTCCCGGTCGGCCGCGGTCGGGTCGAACCGCGCCTCCTCGCCCCGGTAGTTGGTGTAGGCTACGCTGGCCGCAGCCGGCGCCGGCTGTTCCTTGCCCATGCAGCACTTCTTGTATTTCTTCCCGCTCCCGCAGGGGCAGGGGTCGTTTCTTTCGATCTTTCCCGGCAGTGTTGACATGGCTCCGACTATGTCTACCTCCTCGCACGGCATGGTATGCCCGTTCTATTGGATTAAAAAACCACCCTACCTAATAATAGCAGAGGGTGGTTATTCTCGCAATTTGGCCCCCCGTCCTCACAGCGGCATGATGTAGACCAGCATCATGGTGAAGTGGGTCACGCTGCCGAGGGAGATGAAGATGTGGAAAATCTCGTGGAAGCCGAAGCGTTCGGGAAAGAAGTTCAGCCACTTGGTGGCGTAGATGACAGCCCCGATGGTGTAGGCCACCCCGCCGACGAACATCAGGACCAGAGCGCCGGTCGGGAGGCTGGTGAACAGCTTGGCCATGGGGATGACGGCGATCCAGCCCAGGGCCACGTAGAAGGCGGTGGATACGTAGCGGGGCAGGTTGATGAACCAGACCTTGAGCAGTATGCCCACCAGGGTCAGGGCCCAGACGGATATCAGCATGGCGGCCCGCCAGGCCCCCTCCAGTCCGTAGTAGAGGACCGGGGTGTAGGAGCCGGCTATCAGCAGGTAGATGGCGATGTGGTCGATCTTTTTCAGTATCATGACCTTGCGCGGGACGGCCCGGGCCCAGTGGTAGACGGTGCTGGCCCCGTAGAGGGTGATGACGCTGACCCCGTAGATGGTCATGGTGATGAGCTTGGAGGAACTGTTGCGGCTGAGTATGATGAGAAAGACCAGCCCGACGACGGCCGCCAGGAAGGTGACGAAGTGGGTCCAGGCATTAACCGGTTCCCGCATCTTGAGCCAGGCGATCATGGTTTCCACTCCTTCGCTGTGGTATCAGGGTACCCCCGATGGTTAGGGAACAGTAATATTATAGCCTAAATTCGCTGGAAATACCTGGGAATGGATGGAAATAATCCGACATCGGGTCCAAAACCGGCTCCCATAAGGAATAGACCCGCTGGAAGCAGTTGACATTCAATATCGAGCAGGGTATTATTATATAGGAACTGAATGAACCTTCAGTCAGCTTTAGGCGGATTGGTTGAAGCTTCCCAAATTCAACAAACCTATTTCTCACAAGTCTCTCACTTTGATCAAAGCAGAGAATCACAGCAAATGAATCTATCAAGGGAGGTTTTATTTCTTGAACCAAAAAATCAACGCGGTGTATTTCAGTGCGACCGGTACAACTGAAAAAATAGTAACCGGGATAACGAACAAGATTTTAGAGAATGTCGCGGGAGAGCCCAACGCTAAAAGAATCGACTTCACATTGCCCGAGGCCAGAAAAAGTCCACTGGCTTTTTCAGAAGCGGATGTCGTTATCGTAGGGATTCCCGTTATTGCCGGAAGAGTGCCCAACGTACTGCTGAAGTATTTAAACTCCATTACGGGTAACGGCGCGCTGGCAGTCGCCGTGGTGGTTTATGGAAACAGAAACTATGACGATGCCTTGATAGAACTAAAAGACATCCTGGAATCAAACGGTTTTAAGGTTATCGCTGGTGGGGCGTTTATAGGAGAGCACTCCTTTTCCAAGATTCTTGCCCAAGACCGGCCGGATGAAAGAGATATGGCGATAGCAAGCGCTTTTGCCCAGTCAATCTATCGTAAGATAACAGCCCCGGGTGATATTCAGACAGTGGCCGTAAACGGAAACCGGCCCTACAGAGACTACTACAAGCCGAAAGATAAATACGGCAACCTCGTTGATATCCGCAAAATTACTCCCAAAACAAGCAGCGATTGCATTGACTGCAAGCTTTGTGCGAGTGTTTGTCCCACGGGTTCCATAGACTATGAAAACGTGTCGGTGTTAAATGGGCCCTGTATCAAGTGCTGCGCCTGTGTTAAAAAATGCCCCACCGAGGCAAAGTATTTTGATGATGAGATTTTTATCAAACACAAGGGCGAACTGGAAATAGAATTTGCTTCGAGAAGAGAACCGGAACTATTCATATAAAAGGCGTAGCGGCTGGCCGAACTATTCCGCGTACTGGCTCCGGGCCAGGGGCAGCAGCACCTCCATGAGGGAGTTGGCCCGGTTGATCTCCTTGATGATCAGGTCGTAGAACTCCCGGGGCGGTTCGGGTTCGCCGGTCAGTTTCAACAGCAGCAGCATGCCACGGGCGGTGGCGATGGAGTTTTTTATCTGATGGATGTCGTACATGATCCTCTGGCCGATGGAGACCTGATCGGCGGGACGGTCGGCGTCCTCCCGCACCGGCAGGTAGTGGAGCGTGCCCATACGAATACCCCCTGTTGACCATGACGGCTGATGCTGGACCTGTTGTTTAACTTCAACGAATGTTTTAAACATTTGTTTAATTTTAGTTCCATTATACCATGTTTTGTGATGGTTAGCTACTGGTTGCGAATTTTTATGGGAGTCAAGGCTGAAGCCGCCCCGAGGGGCGGCTTTAAGTTCTTCGTTTTCCTTAGTTGAGGATGGCCTGCAGGTCGGCCTCGGGGCTGGTGGTCGGCCGGATTCCGAACTTCTCGACCAGGACGTTCAGGACGTTGGGCGAGATGAAGGCCGGGAGCGAGGGCCCGAGGTAGATGTCCTTGATCCCCAGCGAGAGCAGGGTCAGGAGGATGCTGACCGCCTTCTGCTCGTACCAGGACAGGACCAGGGTCAGCGGCAGGTCGTTGACCCCGCAGCCGAAGGCGTTCGCCAGCGCCACGGCCACCTGGATGGCGGAGTAGGCGTCGTTGCACTGCCCCATGTCCATGATCCGCGGGAGGCCGCCGATCTCGCCGATGTTAAGGTCGTTGAACCGGTACTTGCCGCAGGCCAGGGTGAGGACTACGGTGTCGGCCGGGGCCTGCTTGACCAGCTCGGTGTAGTAGTTGCGCCCGGGTCTGGCCCCGTCGCAGCCGCCCACCAGCAGGAAGTGCTTTATCGCGCCGGCCTTGACGGCCTCGATGACCTTGTCGGCCACGCCGAGGACGGTGTTGTGCCCGAAGCCGGTCATCAGTTCGGAGCCGCCGTTGATGCCGGTGAACTGCTTATCTTCGCTCCAGCCGCCGAGTTCCAGGGCCTTCTCGATGACCGGGGTGAAGTCTTTGACCCCCGAACCGCTTTCGGGGATGTGCTTCAGCCCCGGGAAGCCGACCACCGAGGTGGTGAAGACGCGGTCGGAGTAGCTGGGCCGGGGCGTCATCAGGCAGTTGGTGGTGTAGAGTATCGGGGCCGGGATGCCGTCGAACTCCTTCTGCTGGTTCTGCCACGCGGTGCCGTAGTTGCCCTTCAGGTGCGAGTACTTCTTCAGTTCGGGGTAAGCGTGGGCGGGCAGCATCTCGCCGTGGGTGTATACGTTTATCCCCTTGCCCGCGGTCTGCTCCAGCAGCTGCTTCAGGTCCAGCAGGTCGTGGCCGGTGACCACGATAAAGGGCCCCTTCTCCATGTTGGTGGTGACCTTGGTCGGGACCGGGTGCCCGTAGGCGGTGGTGTTGGCCTCGTCCAGGTCGGCCATGCACTTGAGGTTCACCTGGCCGAACTCCATCAGCAGCCCCAGCCATTCCTCGACGGCGTGCTCTTCGCCAACGGCCTTCATGCCCTTGTACATCCAGGCGGTGACCTCGGGGTCATCCTTGCCCAGGACGTGGGCGTGCCAGGCGTAGGCCGCCATGCCGCGGACCCCGAGCAGCAGGGTGGAGCGCAGGGAACGGATGTCCTCGTCGCCGGTCCAGAGGGTGTCGGCCGCGAACTTGTCGGCTCCCCCGAGCTTGGCGGTGGCCGCCTGGACCTGCTGCTTCAGTTCGTCGATGCGGGCGGGGTCGAAGTTTACGTTGGTGAGGGTGGCGAAAAGCCCCTGCATCATCAGCTCGTCCACCTCTTTGGTGGTTCCCTTGCCGGCCGCGGCGCGGCCCAGCTCGATCAGGCTGGCGGTCAGCTCGTCGTGCCGGTTGGCTACCTCGGGCTGCTTGCCGCAGACCCCGACCTTGGTGCATCCCTTGCCGCCGGCGGTTTGTTCACACTGGAAACAGAACATGGACATTCTAACTACCTCCTTTTTAATAGTTCTCCCTTGGTATTAATTTTGGTTATTTAAAAACTCCGCTCAGCCGATGACTTCTCCCTTGATCCCAATGGTAACCACGTCCAGGGGTATCTCCCGGCCGCTCGCGGCCAGGGCTGATCTGACCGAGTTCACCATGCCGCCGCAGCAGGGGACCTCCATCCGGAGGACGGTGACGCTCTTTACCTGGTTGCGCTTCAGTATCTCCCCCAGCTTTTCCGCGTACTCGGTCTGGTCGAGCTTGGGACAGCCGATCAGGGTGACCCGGCCGCGAATGAAGTCCTGGTGGATGTTAGCGTAGGCGTAGGCGGTGCAGTCGGCCGCCACCAGCAGGTCAGCGCCGTCGAAGTAGGGCGCGGTGACCGGGACCAGCTTGATCTGGCAGGGCCACTGACGAAGCTCCGACTCCACCTTCGGTTTCAGGTCGAAGGCTATCGGTATCGGTCTTTCGATGGCCTGCACGTGGGTCCCGGCGCAGCCGCAGGCGAGCGTCTCCGGCTGGCGCGCCTTCATTCCCTGAAGGTGCTTCTTCACCGCCTCCTCGTCGAACCCCTCGGCCTCCCGCTCCTCGATGGCGAGCGCCCCGGCGGGACACTCGGGGAGGCAGGCCCCCAGCCCGTCGCAGTAGCTGTCGGTGACCAGCCGGGCCACCCCGTCCACGATCTGCAGCGCGCCCTCGTGACAGGAGTCGATGCAGAGACCGCAGCCGTTGCATCTATCTTCGTCGATCTTGATTATCTTGCGCTTCATGTTGGGTCCTCCTTTCCGCTCCTTACTCTTGTACTTTTGAGGCCATTTTATTATAATGGCCGGGAAAAGTCGGTAGCCATGGCAACAAAGTTATTATTCCCAGGAAACATTTTTTGGCAGGTGAAAAAATCGTGCTTGCACATTATCTCCCGCTGCTCTCGAAATCGGCCCTGTTCGCGGACATCGACCCGACCGAGCTGGAGCTGATGATGAACTGCATGCAGCCCCGCATCTGCGAGTACCGGAAAAACGACCTGATAACCGTGGCCGGGGACCGGTTCGACAGCATCGGGATACTCCTTAGGGGTGAGGCGATGGTGACGAAGGACGACGCGGCGGGCAACCGCACCATCATGAGCTTCCTGCGGCCGGTGGACATGTTCGGCGAGATGGTGGCCTTCGCCCGCGACTCGGTGTGGCCGAGCACGGTGATCGCCCAGGAGCCCTGCGCGGCTTTCTTCCTGGCGCGGGAGAAGATCGTGGGGCACTGCGGGAACGTCTGCTCCTGGCACCAGACCCTGATCCGCAACATGCTGCGGATCGTCTCGGAGCGGGCGATGCAGCTGCACCGGAAGCTGGATTACCTGGGTATGAAGAGCATGCGGGGGAAGCTCAGCGCTTTCCTGCTGGAGCAGCATCACCGGACCGGGAGGCTGGACTTCGAGCTGACGATGAACCGCAACGAGATGGCGGACTTCCTGAACGTTTCCCGGCCGTCGATGTCCCGGGAGCTTTCGCGGATGCGGGACGAGGGGATAATCGGGTTTCACCTCTCGTCCATCCGGATACTGGACCTGGAGACGCTGAAAGGGATGGTGGAATAATATCCTTGACTTGTTTGAATAACCTGTATGGTTAATTTTATTGGAGGCAATCGATGGAATACAACTACGTATACAGCGTCATCTGCCTGGTATCATCGGCGCTTCTGCTGTCCCTCAGTTTTTTGTCCATGGTGCACTTAAAGGCCACGCCCTCGTCCAGGCCTTTCAGCCTCCTGATGGTCTTTTCCGCGATCTATGTCTTCGGGTACGCTTTCGAAATCATGAAGGGCGACCCGGGCTGGATATTCTTCTGGCTCCGGGTGGAGTACCTCGGGGTGCCGTTCTTAGCCGCGTGCTGGCTGTGGCTCGCCATGGAGTTTACCGGAAGGGTCAGGTATTTAAAGCCGCTGCTGCCGGTCCTGCTGGGGATCTCGTTTTGCTTCCTGCTTTCCGTCTACACCAATAATCTCCACCACCTGTATTATTCATCTATCGAAATAGATGACAGCGGGCCGTTCCAGATGGCCCGGCTGGGCAAAGGGGTCCTGTACCTCGCCAACTCGTTGTGGATAATCTCGTTACTGGCCGCCAGCGCGGGGCTGTACGTTGTGCACTACTTCAGGACTCCCTCGATATTCAGGAAGCAGACCCGGGTAATGATCGCCGGGGCGCTCTGGAGCCTGGTCGGCTTTGTCTTTTACCAGGCGGGAGGGGGTCCCCGGAACCTCGATATAATCCCCATGGTGCTCACCATCGATGGTTTTATCTTCGCTTACGGCGTTTTTCGGAGCGGGCTCTTCGATATCTCCCCCATCGCCCGGGACAAGGTCTTCGAGAGCATGAAAGAGGGAGTCATCGTTACCGACCTGGGCGGGGTTATCGCGGATTTCAATCCCGCCGCGGAGGGTTTTCTGCCGGGCCTGTCCCGGGGGTGGGTCGGCAAAAACCTTTTAGAGGTCGTACCGGAGTTTGCGGCCAACTCGAACAGCGACAGTCCGTTCGAGCTGGAAAACAGCGAGGGCCTCCAATACTACGAGATCAGAAAGGTGCCGGTGATGGTCAGGCCGGGTAAGAGCGCGGGTACGGCGTGGTATATGCGGCAGGTAACCGAGCAGCACAACCTGTTCGCGAGGTTGAAGACTTACGCCGAAAGGGACGAACTGACGGGTATCTGGAACCGGCGGGTGTGGCTGGAGCTGGCGAAGAATGAAATTGCCCGGGCTGAGCGGTACGGCTGCTCGTTGTCCCTCGTGCTGATCGACATAGACCACTTCAAGGGGGTTAACGACGAGATGGGGCACGAAACCGGGGACCGGGTGCTGGTGAGTATCGTCAACGCTATCTCGTCCGGGCTGAGGAAGAGCGACATATTCGGAAGACTGGGCGGGGAGGAGTTCGCGGTGATCCTTCCGGAGACGAACCGGGAAACGGCCGCCGTGGTCTCTGAGCGTCTGCTGCAGGCGGTTTTTAACCACCGGATCGAGTTTCAGGGCAAGCGGCATACGGTGACGATCAGCGCCGGGATCGCGGTGTGCGAGAACGGCTCAATGCTGTCGATAGAGGAGCTTCTGAGAAAGGCGGACAAGGCGCTCTATCAGGCGAAGGAGAGCGGCAGAAACCGGGCATGCTTCGCTGATCCGTGAAGCACGCCCGGCGTGGGTTTCGATCAGCCGGTGGTTTAGCGGTCGTAGTAGATGCTCTTGCCGGTGGCGGAGACCGGGATGCCCACCACCACCTGGCCCGGGATGAGGCCAAGCTTGCGGGCCAGCACACCGACGCTGTACATGACCCGGTTGTCGGCGTTATGCAGGCTGGCGGTCTTTACCGCCGAGCCGATGGCGATGCCCAGGTCCGTTATCCTCCAGGTGCACCAGGTCCCCTCGAACTCGGGTCCCGCCGTGGGGGGAGGTATCTCGGCGCAGATGCTGGAGCCGCACGCACCGCAGTTCAACCCCGCCGGGACGGCGTCCTTCAGCGCCAGCAGCAGGACCGCGGTGGAGTTCAAGACGTTTTTGCCGTCGCGCTCGATGCTGGCTTTCCCCTTCTCCTGGCCGTATTTTATCATGGCCTCCCCGAGCCGGACTAGGTCCTCCCCGGCTACGACCCGGGTCTCGATGTAGTCCCGGCCCCTGGCCTTCGGCGCGGTCCGCGCCGAGAGCGCCATCAGTTCACAAACGGTTTTCAGTACCTCCATCCGCCGTCCCTCCTGAAGTGTTTATTTACAGCCGCTCTGGGCCGAGCCGACGCTCCACAGGGCTTCGGTGCTGGTATCGACCGCCACCGCCCCCGCCTTCATGACCTGCCTGACCTCCTGCGCGGTCTTGATCAGCCCCGCGGCTATGACCGGCTGCTTGAAGTGCTTGCGGAGGACGGGCAGGGTCTGGATGATCGCCAGCCCCGGCAGGATCTCGATGAAGTCGGGATTCGACTTCTGGAGGACCTTGAGGCCGGTCTCGACCGAGGGGGAGTCGTAGGCAAACAGCCGGTGGACGGTCAGCATCCCCTCCTTGCGCCCGGCGATGATGGCGTGGCAGTTGGGCGTGACGATGCCGTCCACCCGGGCGGTCTGCTTCAGAAACCTCACCGCCTCCTGGTCGCGGCCCAAGCCGCTGATCAGGTCGATATGCACCAGCACGATCTTGTCGTGCCGCTGCAGCCGCTCGACGTGGTCGCAGATATTGAAGATGCTGCCCGAGGAGAGCAGTATCACCCGGGCCCGGCTGTTTACGATGTCCTCGAACTGTTCCTCCCGCCGCAGCGAGGGGATGATCGGATAGTCCCGCAAGGCGTCCAGGACCCGGTTCTTTTCGGGGCTGTGGCTCTGGCGGGTCCTCGGCGACGCCGCCCTGCCCATGGTCGAATTGCCCATCAGCCTGTCCTTTCCTGAAACAATATCCCACCAAACCAAGCGATCGATTGCGTCTCAGTTCATTGGTGGGACTGCCTCAAAACTCCAGCCACTTTTTTATGCTTTTAAGATAGTATCTTCGCCTGGTTTTATAAAATCCCTGCTCCCAGCAGGAAAATAAATGGAATGTAATATGGTTAACGGCTGTCCTCATCAGTCCAGTTTGATATTTACGTGTATATACATCTCTTTCATTTTCTTATACAGTGTGGGCCTTGAAATGCACAGCGCCTTCGCTGACTGGGTGATGTTTCCGTTGTATTTTTCCAGGGTCTGTATGATAACCTCCCTTGCGCCGTTTACCCTCCGGTCATCGTTCGTATGGTCGGAACCTCCGGAAAGGTAATCGGTGATATGCGGCGGCAGGGAATCTATCTCTATGGTATCATTTTTAGCGAATATGACGGCCCGCTCTATTACATTCTTCAGTTCCCTCACATTTCCGGGCCAGTCGTACCGACAAAGGGACCGCATCGACTGCTCGCTGCAATTCAGCAAATTTTTATCCAGCTTCCGGCACATCTCGGAAATAAAGTAATTAACCAGGGGAGGTATATCCTCTTTTCTCTGCCGCAGGGGAGGCAGGTGAATATTGATGATGTTGAGCCGATAGTATAAATCCTCCCGAAATTCTCCTATTTTTACCTGGTTTAGTAGAACCTTGTTGGTCGCGGCGATCACCCTGGTATCGATATCTATCGCCTTATTTGACCCGATACGGGTGATGGAGGTTTTCTCCAGAAAACGGAGTAAAGCGACCTGCATATCGATAGGCATTTCACCGATCTCGTCGAGAAATACCGTACCCTTGTCGGCCAGTTCAAATTTGCCTTTGTGCCCGCCGATCCTGGCGCCGGTAAACGCTCCCGCTTCGTAGCCGAATAATTCACTCTGCAGAAGCTCTTTAGGAATAGCCCCGCAGTTAATCGGGATAAAGGGACCGGTCCGTCCACTGGCTTTGTGAATCGCCTCCGCGACGAGTTCCTTACCCGTACCGCTTTCCCCCTCGATAAGAACCGTCGATTTATATGGAGCAACTTTTTTTATTTCGTTTACCAGCTTCAACCACGAAGAGCTGCTGCCAACTATATCATGGTACAGGTTTACCTCCAAGCTATTATTGACTACGTCCCGCTTTTTTTCCTGGTTGAAGTCAAAAATGAGCACGCTTTTGGGCGCTTCATTTTCGATTTCGACATTGGCCTTATTTATAGCGGTACAGGCTAAAACCCGATCCCTTACTCTTAGACTAAACTCGTCTGATGTTTTATGGTGATCAACGATTAAATCATTGACGTTTAGTTTTTTAAGCGGCCTTGGACCCTCTAAACCCAGGAGCCTTTGACAGGCCGTGTTCGCCGCTGCCACCCTTCCTTCCGCATCAAAGATGATTACCGGCCTGGTCAAGCAGTCGATCATATTTAAAAAATACTTCGATTTCTCGACGGCAGAGTCATCTCCGGTGAGTAGTCTGGCCTTGATTAAAAACGATGCTTGAACCAGCAGATCCACGATATCGGGGGAGAGTTTACCGTTTGGGCTTACCCCGTTCAGGGTTCCGATTATGCTGCCGGTATCGTCTTTGATCGGCACGCTAGCACCGCTGAACGAGTGATAGCAGGCCGCTAAATGATCGAAATTACGGGTTATAACCGGGCGGCCTTCGGCCAGTGCGATCCCGATAGGATTGGTGCCGACACTTCGCTCGCTAAAATTGCACCCCAGGGTAAATGGATAGTAATCGAGCCCGGTCTTAAACTCGATGATAAAACCGTCCTTATCAGCCAGGGAAACGTTTTCTCCTTCCAGCAGCAGGGCGAAAACATAATTGATGGCCGGGAGTGAGGCTTTTATGAGCTTGGCGTTGGCCTGTCTCTTGGCCATAAGCAGGGACAAGTCTTTACATCGCGGGGTGGCCATCCAGGGGTCGAGGTCCATTTTCAGGCATCTTTCCCAAGACCTCGAAACAACTGGTCTCAAGTCCTTTTTGGAGATAATCCCCTTATCTATATATTTATACCACGCTATAACACTACTTGGTTTATAAGCGGTCGTTTCCATAAATACACCTCTCAACTCAACCAGTGTTAATGGTATTTATTAGTTATTGTACACCATAAAGATGAAGTTCAAGTTGCTGTAAAATTGTAAAATTTACAATCGCCAGAATTTTACAACTGTAAACACCGCCGGCAGCATACAAACCCTGTATTATAGGGTTTTGCGAGTTTTCGGGGGGCTGGCACCGTTATTGCGTATGTTTAAATCGCGTACCTAAAAATATCAATACCAAGGAGGGTTGACTTCGGCTAAATCCTGAAACAGAAAACAAGGATGAGAGGGGTGCAGGATGAGTAAAACAACGCTTGCGGGGATAATGGTCCTGGATGCCACCCGCGTGGTGGCCGGTCCTTTTTGCGGACTGATTCTTGCTGACCTGGGGGCTGAGGTGATAAAGGTGGAGATGCCCGGCACCGGCGACGAAACCAGGACCGGGGCTCCATTTCTCAACGGGGAAAGCACATACTTCCACTCGATCAACCGGAACAAAAAGGGAATTACGCTGAACCTTTCGAAACCGGAGGCCCAGAAAATTTTTAAAGAGTTGGTTAAAACGGCTGACGTGGTATTAGAAAATTTCACCCCCGGGACGATGGAGGGGTTTGGACTGGGTTACGAGGAACTGTCAAAGATCAATCCCCGGATCGTTATGGCATCGGTTTCCGGGTTTGGGCAAAAAAACAGCCCTTATGTCACCAAGGTGGCCTATGACCCTATCGCCCAGGCGATGGGAGGGATCGCGTCACTCAACGGCTATCCCGACGGCCCTCCCACCAAGGTCGGGGTTGCCCTGGGAGACATAAGCGCCGCGCTCTATACCACGGTCGGAATATGTGCGGCGCTCTACGAAAGAGGGGTATCGGGGACGGGTCAGCACATCGATGTGGCGATGACCGATTCTATCTTCTCGATACTCGAACACGCAGTGCTCCGCTACACGGCGAGCGGGAATGTGGCGGGGCGCATCGGGAACCGCCATCCGGCCTTGTCGCCGTATAACTTCTACGAAACCAGCAACGGCTGGGTGGCGGTAGGAACCGCCAGCAACAGTGTGGCCAACCGGCTGGCCGACGCTATCGGAAAGCCGGAGTTAAAGGACGACCCACGATACAGCTCAAACGTCGAGAGGTTGAAAAACGCGGCCTATCTCGAACCCCTGATCAAGGACTGGATGATCGAGCGTACCAAAGAAGAGGTGATAGAGCTATTTAATGAACACGATGTGCCGATAGGTCCTATCTACGCCATCGACGAAGCGGTGAAGGACCCGCATTTTATGCAGCGGGGAATGCTGGTCGAGGTGGAACACCCGACCGCTGGCACCATGAAACTGGTGGGGCCGACGATAAAGTTCTCCAAAACCCCCTCGAAGGTGGACAAGGCCGGGCCGATGCTGGGCCAGCACAACGATGAGGTTTTCAAGGGCATCCTGAGGATGACCGATGAAGAACTAAATCGATTGAAAGAGGCCAAGGTGATCTAGCGGCGATATGAGTAATTAATGCTTTGACCACCGCCAGGATTGAAGAATTAGCAGGCTTCCACCAGCCAAAGGCTGTGGTGGAAGCCTGCTATTGCACTTACTTCAGGGGCTGGCGGTTTGGCCGAACCTCCGTGGCTACCGCAGACGCATCTCTTTGTACTTTTTAGTCAGGGCGACGACCGAGGACTCGGTGGGCAGCCGCTCTCCGCTGGAACCGGCCGCGTAGCCGTCGGCTCCCGAGTGGATTATCGAGTACTCGGCGGTCTCCACGTCCTTGAACGGGCCGCCGTGGGTGAGGACTATCACCCCGGGATTGACCTCGCGGGCGGCCTCCAGGATGGACTTCACCTGCCGGGTGGCCTCCTCCAGCCCCATGGACTGGCTGGCCCCGCTCATCCCCCCGACGGTGACCCCGATCATGGCCCCGATGACGTCCGCCCCCGCCTTGGCCATGGCCCGAGCCTCCTCGGGGGTAAACACCCAGGCGACGGTGAAGATGTCCCTGGCGTGGGCCGCCGCTATCAGGTCGACCTCGCGGGAAAACCCGATCCCGGCCGCCTCCAGCTGCTCGGCGAACCAGCTTCCATAGAGACCCACGAAGGGCTCGTTGGTTATCCCCGCGAATCCCATCTCCATTACCTTATCCAGCAGGGCGCCGACGTCCAGCAGGGGGTCGTGCGCCCCTATCCCCGCGATGCAGGGGGTGTCCTTGACGATGGGCAGCATGTCGTGCGCCATCTCCAGCAGGTGATGGTTGGCGTCGCCGTAAGGGAGCCAGGCCATCAGCGAGGGGAGGCCCATCATCCGCAGCTTGCCGGTGCTGTAGATGCCGATCAGGTCGGCCCCGCCCTGCTCGGCGCACTTGGCGGTGAGTCCGATCCCCGCCCCGAACATCAGCAGCGGGCGGCCCTTTTCGATCTGAGCGCGCAGGCGCTCGGTGACTTGTTTACGGGTGTACTTTCGGGTCAATGCCGCACCTCCAAACAGCGGTTAGAGCGAGTTCACATAGGGGAGGTCGGTGCGGCTACCTTTTTTCCAATTGCCCGCCAGCATCTCCTCCAGCAGCCCCGCCATCAGGTCCGCGAATTCAGGCTCGTTCATGTGCTTGTCGACCAGGAGGACCTCCAGGTTCGCGTTGTTCTTGTCGATGAAGTCCAGCATGGCCTTGGTGAAACTGCCGCTGCGCAGCGACCACTCGGGTTTTTCGGGGTCGGCCGCCCAGACCGGCCCCGGTCCCGGCGCGGTCCAGCCGAGGTCCTTGTTCGGCCCCGGCAGGTCGCAGGCGCCCCAGCCCCGCATCGGGATGCACATGACGGTCGGGGCGGTGGCCTTGTTTATCTTCTCGGCGATGTGCTGCCCCACCTGGTAGGCCTCGTCCACTGACACCCCGATGCAGGTGACGGTCGGGTTGTGCACGTAGAGGCCGCGGCCGGGCTGGTCGGTCTCTTTCAACAGCCGCTCGGGCACGGTGGCCAGGGGACCGAAGTTGATGAGGTCCAGTCCGCCGGGGGCCATCACCTGGGGCACCCCCTTGTCTATCGCCCCGGTCAGCCGCTCGGGGCCGGCGCTGAGCACCCCGCCCAGCAGCATGTCGCCGACCTCGTGGGTGGTGATGTCCAGCATCCCCACGATGTAGCCGTCGCGGATGAGTTCCTCCATGGAGCGGCCGCCGCTGCCCACCGCGTGGTTGATTATCACGTCATAGCCCCGCTGCTCGAAGTAATCGGAGGCGCGCAGGACGCAGGGGGTGGTGACCCCGAACATCATGCAGCCGATCAGCGGTTTTTCCTCGGTGGTCTCCAGGGCGGGGGCTTTCGCCATCCCCACCACCGCCGCGGCGCCGTTGTTCAAGATGCGGCGCGTGACGCGGTTCAAACCCGCCTCGGCGATGGGGAACATCATGCAGATGTCCTTGGTCCCCACGTACGGGGCGCAGTCCCCCGAGGTCATGGTGGAGAGCATGATCTTCGGCACCCCCACCGGCAGGGTCTGCATGATGCGGGTGGAGATGCTGCTGCCCATCGAGCCGCCGAAGGCGATGATCCCGTCCGCTTTGCCCTCCGCGACCATCTGCCCCGCCATCTTGACCGCTCCCTCGGCGATGATGTCGGAGGCCTTCGACCGCTCCAGCGCAAAGACCTCTTCCTTGGTGTGGCCGACGAGGGAGATCAGCTGGCTGACGCTGATGTCCGCCCAACCCATCTCGCGCCCGACGCTCAGCTCCATCACGATGGGCTGCCCGCCGGCCGCTTTCACCCTCTCGGCAAGAAACTTGATCTCGTCCCCCTTGGTGTCTAGTATCCCGGCCACCAGAATCTTCGGCTGTCCGGACATAGTCAAAATCCCCCTTTCTACTCACCTGATACTTAACCTATTTTTTGACCTTGATCGGGATGCTCTTGAACTGCTGCACCGCCTCCTGCAGCGGCCGCTCGACCGGGATGCGCTCGATGCTGGAGGCGCCCAGGAACCCGACCGACTCGGTCTTTTCGTAGATCAGCACGGTGTCCTGCGGCGAGGAGATCGGTCCACCGTGCGAGAAGATCATTATCTCGGGGTACTCGGCGCGGGCCGCCTCGGTCATCTTGTTTATCAGCTCGACCGACCCCTCCAGGGTCAGCGCCTCCTCGGCGTACTTGGAACCGATGGAACCGCCGGAGGTCAGCCCCATGTGGCAGATCAGCACGTCCAGCTTCGACTTGCCGACCATGGCCGCCTCCTCGACGTTGAAGGCGTAGCCCATGGTGAAGAAGCCCAGCTCCCGGGCCAGCTGGAGGGTTTCCATCTCGACCCAGTAGCCCATCCCGGTCTCTTCCAGCTCGCGGCGGAAGCGTCCGTCGATCAGCCCCACGGTGGGGAAGTTCATCACCCCGGAGAAGCCCATCTCTTTCAGCTGCTTGAGGTAAGGCCTCATCTCCCGGGTGGGATCGGTACCGCAGATCCCGGCTATCATCGGCGTCTCCTTGATGACCGGGAAGATGCGGTCAGCCAGTTCGATAACGATCTGGTTGGCGTTTCCGTAGGGCATCAGCCCCGCCAGCGAACCGTTGCCATCCATCCGGTAGAGCCCCGAGTTGTAAGTCCCGATAAGATCCGCTCCGCCTCGTTCGGCGAACTTGCCCGAGATCCCGGTGCCCGCCCCGGCGATGATTACCGGCTTGCCCTCGCCGAGCGTCTTATTCAGGCGCGCCAGGACCTCTTCCCTGGTATACTGCTTGGCCATTGGTCAGACCCCCTTCTGATAATTGATAATTATGGTCACTGCTTTATCTCAAACAGGCTTTTCTCGTCTTCGTCCATCAACCCCCAGGCGTCCACCGCCGCCTTCAGCTCGGGGTACTGCTCGGCGGCCGCTTTCAGCGATACCCCGTTGATCACCGCGTCGATCGCCTGCCGCATGGCCTTGCCGCCGGCCACCGGTCCCATGGGATGTCCATGGATGGCCCCGCCCGCCCCCAGGATGCAGTCGTTCCCGAAGTCGTTTATGATGGCCGGCACCACGTTGGGCATGACCCCGCCGCCGGGCATGGGGAAAACGGGCTGCAGGTGCTGCCATTTGCTCAGCAGGTGGTGCCCGATCTGGAGGTAGCGCTCCTTCAGGAAGGGGAACTTCCCGTAGGGGCTGGGATAGACGACGACGTCCGCCCCGGCCAGCCTCGCGAGCTTGCCCAGCACCAGGTGGGAGCTCATACCCGAGATGGGCGACTCGTACATGGTGCCTGCGAAGTCCAGGTGAGCCAGGATGGGCACGTTTATGTCGGGGTCCTCCGCCAGTCCCTGCATGGCCGAGATGCCCACGGTCAGGTAGTTTATCATCAGGGCGTTGACCCCGGCGTCGATGGCCCGGTGGGCGTTGTCCCTGACCTTATCCGCCCGGTCGGTGACATTCACGGTATACAGCACCTTGTGGCCGGTCTCCTCGTATATCTGCCGGGCCGCTTCCATGTAGAGCTTTACCCGGTCGACCATGGGGCAGAACGGCGGATCGGCTATCAGCTCGTCGTCCTTCACTATGTCCACCCCGCCGCGCACGGCCTGGGCGAACAGCTTGGCCCCGACCTCGGGGGGATACCCGGTGCAGGGCTTGATCATGTTGTTCAACAGCGGCCGGGATTCGACCCCCAGCAGCCTGCGGACCCCGGGGACCCCGAACTTGGGGCCCTTGAAGCCATCCAGGAATTCCTTGGGAAACTTGAGATCCAAAAGCTTCAGCTTCCCGGACATGGAGATGTTGCCGATCACGGTGCTGAGCAGCATGGGTATCTGTGGGCCGAAGTTCACGGCCGGGAAGGCGAGCTGGAACACGAACTGCCTGGTGTCGCAGGACGACGGGACCTCGAACTCGTGTCCCGGAACCTCGTAAACCCCCACCACCTTCGCGACGTGCCGCTCCCGCACCTCCGGGGTCTCCTCGGGCACGGGTATCCAGGTGCCGGTAGTCTGCTCCACCGCGATGGCGCTGACCTTTTGGATTATTTCGCTCCTGGCCGCGGTCTCGAGGTAGTAGGTCGCGATGACGTATCCGCCTTCGGCTTCGATCTGTTCTGGTATTGCGAGCATGTCCAGTATCGACATAGTCTTCCCCCTTTTCTTCTTACGTCACAGCTAAACCGGGGGCTTTTTGCTTTGAGCCAGAATCACCTCCTCGATAACGGCTGAAGAAACAAAAAGCCCACTCTCCCAGGCTTAATCTGCCCGGTAAAGAGCGGGACTACTCTCAACTCTTGTCCCTTTAGATTGGTTTATGCACTTATTATTATTCGATGCCAGGGTTTATTAATCCTTCACGCGGGTGTAATTATTTAGGTTCCCGGTTATGCAAGAAAGGTTATCTCTTTCGGCGCTGCTGAAGGGCCTATCTTAAACGGCTGGGGCAGCACCAGGCTGGCGGCAAATCGTCATACCTATTGGCACCACAATAAACGAAAAAGATTAAGACTTACGTGGCGAAGCTCAAAGACGCATTCAATCTTGGTCAGGGCCGGGCCTCGCCCTGGCGGTGTCCTGTCGCTCCATACTCCCTCTGCTGTACTGCCAACTGCTCATGCTTCGGGTAGATGGGGTAATAAGGCCGAATATGCATCCTGCACTCGGCCTTCTCGCGACCTCCTGTCGCTCGCCCCTCGTCTACCAGTCAGCATTCGCAGGGCAGTAAGACGCAGAGCACCATAACGGGCTCATGCCCCCGCAGGGCTCACCCACTATTTGCTACATTAATTTCAAGGCTAAGGAACGGATTCCTATCGAGCCTTGTTTATCTCATGCCTAAGCTATAATGAGGGGAGTAATCGGTCTGACGTACCCACAATTGGACTAAT
>JABLWZ010000025.1 GCA_013178275.1 Bacillota bacterium
TCTACCACTACGGGCTCAAGGCACCAATAAAGAATCGACCTCGCTTCGCCAGCCGCTAAAGAACTAATTCGATATAACCCATTTTCGTTCCTCTGATGGTGCCGCCGCAGGCGGCATGGGAATCTACCCTGTGAAAGACGACCGCAAAGAGGGGCGAGCGACAGGAGGTCGCGAGAAAGCAAAGGGCATGGATGCGCGTTTTGCTTTTACCACCCCTTTTTGCTGTTGGCTTGAACAGTTGGCAGTACAGCAGGGTCGAAGACCCTTTCTCCAGCTTGGAGTATAAACAGCATCTGGCGATATAGAAAAGTATGAGTAAGGTATAATGTTCGGGTAATCTGCGTAGCAGAGAGAGTACAGGGCGACAGGACACCGCAGGGTGAGGCCCAGCCCTAACCAAAGATTGAATGCGTTGTTGTCGTGTAGTAGATAAGAGCTGGTTTGAATGTAACATGAGCCAATCTTTTAATCATAGAGGTTTTTCGATGCGCGTCAAGTATATTCTGATCCTGCTGCTGCCGGCGGGGTGGCTGCTGTACCGCCTGTCGGCGGTGGACAGCGCGCTGACCGAGCGCTGGTACAGCGGAGTTTTTTATAAGGGCCTGGCCGGACTGCTCAGCACCCTGACGGGGTGGCTCCCTTTTTCCCTGGTCGAGGTGCTGGCGCTGCTGGCGGTGCTGTTCGCGGCCTGGTGGGCCGCGGCGCTTATCCGGGGGCTCTGGAGGAGACCGGCGGGGCGGGGGGCCGCGCTGAAGGAGGCGGCGCTCAGCCTGCTGGCCGCCGCGGGGCTGCTGTTTTTCCTGCTGGTGGGGACCTGGGGCCTGAACTTCAACCGCCTGCCGCTGGCGGATATCCTGGGCCTGGAGGTCAGGCCGGCCCGGGTGGCCGAACTGGCCGGGCTCTGCTCCGACCTGGCCCGGGAGGCCGGGGAGCTTAGAGACCGGGTGGAGGAGGACGGCCGGGGGGTGATGGCCCCCCGGGGCGGATACCGGGGGGTGTTCGAACGGGCGGAGGCGGGATTCGACCTGGCGGCGGTGAACCACCCGCAGTTCGGGGGAGTGAGGCTGGCTCCCAAGCCGCTGATGCTTTCCAGCCTGGTTTCCTACACCGGGGTGACCGGGGTATACGGACCCCTCACCGGGGAGGCCAATGTGAACGTCGATTCGCCCTCTCCCCTGCTGGCGGCTACTGTCTGCCACGAGATGTCGCACCAGCGGGGGTTCGCCCGGGAGGACGAGGCCAACTACATCGCCTACCTGACCTGCGGCCTGAACCCCGATCCTGATTTTCAGTACTCGGGTAAGCTGCTGGGCCTGCTGCACGCCATGAACGCGCTTTACCGCTACGACCCCCGTTCCTATGCGGAGATCAGGAGAGGTTACCACCCGGGTGTCCAGCGCGACATCGACGAGATCGCCCGTTACAGCCGCATCCACCAGGGGCCGCTGGAGAGGAACGTCCAGAGCCTCAACGACCTCTACCTCAAGGCCAACAACCAGCGGGACGGCGTGGACAGCTACGGCCGGGTGGTCGACCTGCTGCTGGCCGAACGCCGGGTTCGGTGACTAAAGAAAAACTAAAGCCCACCCGCTCGATAGGTGGGCTTTCCCCTCGCTCAGATTATTTACCACCAGAAGCCTCCGCCGAAGGCAAAGCAGATCACGACCAGGATCGCCACGCAGCCGGCGGCCCAACAGATGCCCCCGCCGAATCCTCCCAAGCCAAACTGTGCGGTTTCCACTGCCACGGTATTACCTCCCTTCTCCTGAAAAGGCACGAAACGGATTGGATACCAGCCTTATGCAATTATGATATGGGGAAAATGTGCTTTTGGTTACCAGTACTGACTTTTCCTGGCCCGGGTGAGGGGCGTCTACCACGGGAGTAACCATTCGCCATTACTGGTAATATAATGTAGCAGGTCCGCCTAAAAACCCTCCTTACCTGGAGCAACCGCAACTGCCCCGGGGAAGGCCGGGAACCTCAATATGGGTTCCCGGCCGATTTTTTTAGTATTAGCATTTAGTGGAACCAGTTTTACAAATTGGTAATATAATATAGTGCAGCAACCAACCAGCCATTTAATAAAAAACCCCTTTTACTGTGTCGCGTTGAAGCCGGGGACTTGTACCCCGGCTTCAGTGTTTGCAGCTATTCATCCGATTCCCCGGGCTTATCCCGCCGGGGAGGGCGTGGTCCGTAGAACTGGTAGTAGCTGCACTCGATACGGCCGTTGTAGAGCTTCCTCTTTCGGTCGGCCCGGCGGCCAAACAGCCTCTCGAACTCGGGATGGGAGGTCAGGACGTAGAAGGACCAGGTGTCGAGCGGTTTGAAGGCCTGCCCCATCTCCCGGTAGAGCCGCTCCACCTCGGGCAGTTCTTCCAGGCGCTGGCCGTAGGGCGGGTTGCAGATGATGCAGCCGTACCGGTGAGGAGACTTCAGATCGGCCACCGGCATCCGCTGCCAGTGGATCATCTTCTCGACCCCGGCCTGGCGGGCGTGGTAGCGGGCCATGCCGAGAACCTTGTCGTCCAGATCGGTGCCCCGTATCTGCAGGGACTGGTCCCGCCGCATCAGGTCCTGGGCCTCCTCGCGGGACTTTTTCCACAGCCGGGCGGGGATGGCGGGCCACTTCTCGGCGGCAAACCCCCGGGAAAGCCCCGGGGCCCGGTTCAGGCCGATCAGGGCCGCTTCGATGGGTATGGTCCCGGAGCCGCAGAGCGGGTCGATCAGCACCCGTTCGGGCTCCCAGTAGCTGAGGCTGACCATGGCCGCGGCCAGGGTCTCCTTCAGCGGAGCGGCGCTGGTCAGGGTGCGGTATCCCCGTTTGTGCAGGCCGGGGCCGCTGGTGTCGATGGTGAGGGTGACTGTATCTTTCAGGAGGGCGACCTCTATGGTATAGCGGGGACCGTCTTCGGCGAACCACTGCCGGCGGTAGCGCCGCTTCATACTCTCGACCACCGCCTTCTTGACGATCGCCTGGCAGTCGGGGACGCTGTACAGCTTGGAGCGGATGGACTTGCCCTCCACCGGAAACTCGGCGTTTTCGGGTATCCAGTCCGGCCAGGGAAGCGCCTTGGTTTTCTCGAACAGCTCGTCGAAGGTGAGGGCTGTGAACTCGCCCATCTTCACCAGGACCCGGTCGGCGCTGCGCAGCCACAGGTTGGTCCGGCAGATCGCCAGCTCGTCGGCCAGGAAGCTCACCCGCGCGTTTTCTACCCTGGCGTCGGGGTAGCCCAGGGCCTTGACCTCTCTCGCCACGACCGCCTCCAGCCCGAAGGTGGCGGTGGCGATTAACTCGATTCGGGACATCGGTTATACCTCTTTTGAAAAATATTATCTTCTCCGCCCATTATTGCAGAACCGACCGGCTTGGCGCAAGTCGGGTGCTGTGTTTGTTCCATAATTCAGAGAGTATATGCCGATTCTTTATCTAAAAGGCAGTGTCTAAAGCTTTTGTATCTGATAAAGCGACATCTTTATTTAATGCCCAATGTAATGAAAAGTGAGTTGCGGGGTGGTACTTTCGGGGGGATTAATGGAGGGTAAGAGCTGGCTTGAACTGTGACATACGCCGCCTTAAACGCTACCGGCCCCGCACGGGGGCCTAATCGCAGGGTTTCCCTCAGCCGCCGGCGGACGGCTTCGGGGGCGGACTGGAGGGTTTTTCGGGTTCCTGGTTGTCGGCGGGTGGGGCTGCCGGCTGGCTGGTTGACGGTTTTATATCTGGCTGTTCCTTCGACGCCGGCCCGGGGGACGCGGGCTCTACCGCTGTCGGCTTCGGCTCTTCGGCGGCCTTGACCGGCTTTTTGCCGGCAGTGCTTTTATTGACGGTTTTTTCGGGTTCCGCGATAGTTTTCGACTCCGGTCCGGTTTCAGCCGACCTTTGTTCAGTCTGCTGGAGGCCGGGCTGCTGATCCCCGGTCGACTCGATGGCCGGGGGTGGACTGGGAGCGGATCGGTCCACGAATACCAGGGGCCATGCCCACCAGACCGCTACCATCAGTGCCAGGGGCAGCGCCGCCAGCCGGGGGCGGTGATAGATGACGGCCGCCAGCAGGGCGAACCCGGCGGCCAGGAGGCAGAAGTGGCAGGGTATGATGCCCAGGGCCTGCCAGCGCCACACCGCGTAACTGGTAAGGACGGCGTGCACCGCCACCGCGAAAAGCAGCAGCCAGCCGGTCCGGGGGTGGTCGACGACCAGCGCGGTGATGCAGACCAGGTAGTAAGCTATCCCCATGTAGGCGAGCAGATCTCCTGAACCGTAAGCGGAACGGGCTGCCGCGAGGAGCGCGGCGACTACTATTATTTTAAGCGGCGCAGGAATCTTTGACTCCGACATAGCTATAATTCTTCCTTTTGATATAAAATTAAACATATAGGAATTCTTTCACCGGGTCGATCCCGGATTCCTTTGATGTAAAATCACTAAGAATCGGGGCTTTTGGCGGGCTGGCACGAAAGACGGAGGGCCCTGCAGCGGTATCCGCCAGAATGCCTTTAAAAAGGAGAGCCAGGGTGGAAAATGGTCAGATCGTGAGCTTTGCCCGGTCGCTGGGGTTGAGCCGGGCCGCGGTTATCGAGGCGGACCGGATCGTGGTGGAGGATGAGGTGGTGGACCGCTGGTGCGCCGGGTGTCCGGAGTACGGTCACAACCTCAACTGTCCGCCGATGCTGCCCCCTCCCCGGGAGTTCCGCCAGGTGCTGGCGGGTTACCGTCGGGGGCTGCTGGTACAGCTTACGGAATCCCTGCGGGAGGACCCCGCGGTGGCGGGCTACCGGGAGGCTTACCGCCAGTCGTCCCGGCTCCACCGGATGATGCTCAGCCTGGAGAACTACTGCCAGAGGAGCGGCTTTACCCGGGCGCGATGCTTCATCGGCGGGTGCTGCCGTCTGTGCGGCGCCTGCCCCGGCCCGGGGAACGAGTGCCTGCACCCGGAGCAGGCCCGTTCCTCGATGGAGGGTAACGGTATCAACGTGGTGGAGACCTGCTCGAGGGTGGGGTGGGGGCTGGAGTTTCCGGTACGGGATTCGGTCTCCTGGACCGGCCTGGTATTGCTGGATTGAGCTGAAAAAAAGACGCGGGACGCGAAATCCCGCGTTTTAATGCAGCGCATGAAAAAATTGTAGTCCGGCATGGTTATCCGAGGAGGTTTGACGATGGACCGCTCCCCCAGGAGCGGTTTCAGAGTGTAGGCAAAGTAAAGAACTGCCTCTTAAACACGGCGGCGTATGTTAAATTTTAAACCGCTCTTTCCTTCACAAAAATCCCGCCGAAAGTCCCATTCTTCTAGCAGAACTATAAGCTGCTCCGTACAGAATCGGGGGAACCCTTCCCAACGCACATCCTGTGCTATCGAAAAGCGATTGAAGTCTCGTTCAATCGCTTTTCGGAGGAATGGCTCGCTGACATCCATGTCCGCTCGCCCCGATTCTGTACTCCGACGATCGCTTAGTTCTGCTACAAAATTTGGACGTTGTCTTGCGTTCTTATTGTTCAGCGGCGGTTGCGTAGTGCAGGATACGCCGCTGGGGATTATTCTCTTGCACCAGTATTCAATCAACTCTAATTTGTGGGTGAGCCCTGCGGAGAAATGAGCCGTTAGCGATAGATCGTCTTGCTGCCCTGCGAAGAATGAGCAGCAGGCAGCACAGATCGAGAGGTAAGGCGACAGAGAACCGCTAGGGCGAGGCCCAGCCATAGCCATAGATTGAATACGGTCTTGACCGTCGCCACGTAAGTCCTAACTTTTTTCGTTTATTATTCGACAGGCTGGACCCGCTCTCCCAGGAGCGGTTTTTTGGTTTAAATAGCCTGAGAACTAATCTTAAAACCGGGAAAACTACTGAGTAGAAGGGAGGTGACTAAACTGGGTAAGATGCGCGACAGCAACAAGGATAAGCTGAACCAGCGGACTGGTGGAGGCAACCGCCAGAAACAGCAGAAGTCAGAGGTGGAGCAGTGGACTGAAGGCTGTGAACAGCAGAAGGAAGAATGTACGGAAGAGCAGAGCTGCGAGCAGAGATTCTGATAAGATGAGTGAACAGTCCCCCAAGTCGATGACCTGGGGGACTTTATAAAATATATCTATCCAAATTGTTGTCCCAGGCTGAATTATTTTCTACTTCTGGTTGCCGCCTCCATTGCCGTTACCGTTACCGTTGCCGTTATTGCCGCTGCTGCTGCCACCGCCGTTGCCGTTATTGCCGCTGTTGCCGCTGTTGCCGCTATTGCCGTTATTGCCGCTGTTGCCGTTGCCGTTGCCGCTGTTACCGCCGCTGCTGCCGTTATTGCCGTTATTACCGCTGTTACCGTTACTGCTGCCGTTGCTGTTGCCGTTACCGTTACCGTTATTGCCGCTGCTGCCGCTGTTGCCGCCGCCGTTACCGCTATTGCCGCTGCTGCCGTTATTGCCGTTATTGCCGTTGTTACCGCTGTTACCGTTACTGCTGCCGTTGCTGCTGTTGCCGTTACCGTTACCGTTACCGTTACCGTTATTGCCGTTGCTGCTGTTGCTGCCGTTACCATTACCGTTGCTGCCGCTGTTGCCGTTGTTGCCGTTATTACCGTTATTACCGTTGCCGTTATTCACAGCGCCAGCTTCATTATCTGTGGCTGACTTTTTATCCTTATTATCTTTGCTGGCTGCCGCTGCTGCTTTATCCAGTGACTCTTTGATAAACTTCGTTACTTTCCCGTTATCATTTACTTGTTCATTCCCGGTTTTTTCCCCGTCTTCAATCTTCTGCTCATCAATTTTCTCGGTTTTTACCGATTTGGCCGGGAGGTTGCTGTCGATCAGCCCGGCTGTGGTTAAGGTCCAGTCTCTAACCTCCGGGAGGGTCCACTGCCGGTTTTCCTCTTCACTGGATATGGTTTTTACGACCTGACCCTGGGACCGGATTTCGGCTTTTTCTCCACCATGCAGCTCCACACTCTGGCCCTGGGTCTGCAACACGGCGGAACCGGTCAGCAGGTCTACCCGGGAGCTTCCATCGTCCGCCACCTTGCAGTGGAAGAAGGTCCCTCTTATTCCAACTACCCCCGAGGGCATGCTGATCTCCAACCGGACCCTTTTCTCCTGGGGAGTCAGCCACCAGGGAGCGTCCTGGTTTTCAGCGACCATCTGGGAGTTTTCCGCGCCGGGATCCCCTTCGTTCCAGGAGGCCAGGGCTCCATTGATCTCACCCCGCTCCAGGACGAAATGCAGACTGTTGACCGCTGCTCCCGGCACTCCGTTTTGTTTCAGGTAGGCCATGCCCTGGTTATCGTATATAGAAATGACCGTGGAGGGGGCTATCCGGATGCTGGTGCCGTCATCGAAGACCAGGCTGGCGGTGCTGTCGGCTTCTGTGATAATAGTAACCCCGGCCTGCACCGGCGTCGGACCGGACAGGACCTCGATCCCTGAGGGCGACTCGACCTTTACCGTGCCGCTGAGCGGGGAAAGGGTGCCGGTCAGGCTGGTCTCTCCATACTGCGGGGTCTTGCTGCCTACATCTGCGTGAACCGGCGTTAAATCCACCGGGGTAAAGACCCCCGCGATGAAGGAAAACAGGATGATGGTGCAGAGTACCCCGAACCCGTGCTTTGAAAGGGTGAACTTCATGCTGGCACCTCGATTCTATTCTGGAAATCTGTTTGCTGCATTTTTTACAATGAAAATAGGGACCCAGAAGAGCCCCGCGCATGAAAAAAAGGTTCTTCTTCGGCAACCCGGCTGTCATGGCGGATGCTTTAGACCCGTGGCTTTGCGTCCCTACCTTTCGGTAAGTTTGCCTTTTCGGAAGGATCCGAATTAATTATTTTTATAATAGTATATGAAAAAAATATCATTGATAATGTGACCCCGGTCACACCCGGCATAAAATGTTATGTCAGATTCCCTGCGAGGTATAAACCGCCCCGGTGAAAAGGCCGTATCGATTCGGTATCACGGCTGGTCGGAGTGTATCCCGGCAGAACCTGTTTTACCCGTTTTTGGTTCAGTGACATTATGCTGCCTTATACTATACGAAATGGAACCCTTTGTATCGGGAGTGAATACAATAAGGTAACCAAACAGCAAAGGGGGTTTACACATAATGAACGGTGAAATATCCCAGTTTGGCGCGGGTGGCGGCCTTTTCGGTGGTATCGGCATCTGCCACCTGGCTGCCTGCGTCGCGATCCTATTAGTTATCTGCTGCTGCTTCGGCTGGGCCTGCGGCGGTGGCTGGTGGTAAACCGCATAAAAAGCTATTTCGAGTAATCGGTTTCTAGTGATAAGTCCAGGGGGCTTGCTCCCTGGGCTTATGCTGTTGTCCGGCCAGGGCCGGGTGGGTGGCGAAAAGGGATTCGGGCGAATATGATGTGCTGAGGTATGTTATTTAGAGGGAGGTTAATCATTCATGATAGAGCTGCCGCTGCCCGGCGATTTGAGACTGGTGAGGGCCTGGCCTTTTGCCGGTGACCCGCCCTGGCCCTGGAGAAAGGTCGAGGCCCCCGAGACCAAGACGGAGGTAAAGAAGATCGCCGTCAGCTCGACGAGTTGGGGAAGGGCCCTGATCTACACGGCGGTCGGTCTGTTTCTGTACCTGGCCGCCAGAAGGTAAAGAAGGAACCGGTAATCGGGAACCGCTGCTGTGCGGCGGTTCCTTTTTGCGCTATCGGAAAGTATATTTAGGGGACTTTCCGATGCAAGCAAGTGCAACTACGGCTCCCGCCCTTGGCGGTAGCCAAGTTTTCTTCGTATCAGGCTTGGCGAGAAGCCGGGTTTGGCGTCGATTCAGCCAGGCAGTTAGAGACACCCTTTCATTGCCATATAGGGTCATTTTTTGCTGGTCTGGAATATTCTATCTTAGTAAGTTATAACTTCAAAGGAGGTTGTCACCATGATCAGCCTTGAAATGGCAAAACAGCTTAAAGCTTCTGGATTGGCCTGGGAACCTCAGGTGGGAGACGTTTACGCGGCGTCCAGCGCCAGCCCGTTCAGCGCGGAAGCGACGACCGTAAACGATATCGTGGTTTCCAACACTGACATGATTAAAAAGATGGGACGGGTGATGGGCCTGAAGGGGATGTACCCGATGGACTCGGTACACTGGGTCCCCTCGCTGAAGGCCATGCTGGATGAGGTCAACAAGCATGGGCTGGACTGGAACCTGAACAAGGACGGCTTCCAGCTTATCGAGAAGCGGGGTATGATGACCCGGGTATTGAAGAGTTCGGCCAATCAGGACCTGGACACGGCGGTGGCGGAAGTGCTCCTGTGGCTGAAACAGCAGAAAACCACGGAGTAGATCAGTTAAAGAAGGTTCCCCTGAAAACAAGAAAAGGCCCCCCGAGGGGGCCTTTGGCTGTCTACTGGTAAATCGCCGATGAATACGTGCTGTAAGGGTTAGCGCCGGTTATCATCGGCTGGCCGATGCCGGGACCTCCACGGAGGGTCTGCATGGCTCCGTTCAATTCATTGATCCGGTACTGGGCCCAGCCCATGATCCGATCGGCCATATCCAGCCGTTCGTTGAAAATCTGGTTGATGTCCTGGGTGTTCTGACTGATTTGGAAGGCCATGCTGCGGATGTTGTTGACGGCGCCGATGGCCCGGTCCAGGTTGCCGGAACTGATCAGGCCTATCGTATCACTGCAGGCGGAAGATATCCCCTGGGCCAGCATGGCATTCTGCTGCGTTTCGCTGATCATCCTCTGACCCTTGCGGATAGAGTCCTGCAGAAATGGATTTAAGTGATGGATCTTTATCATCTCCTTTCGGTAGTCTTATCAATAGTATCCGAAAAGCCGGCCTCCCCTATGTGTTGCAATAGTTGCCAGGGCGGTCGAACAAGGCGCTTTGGTTTTTAGAGGGAATACTGACTGGGGGTTAAGGGAAATCTGTAAAAATGAGGACTTTAAATTTTAAAAAAATACTGTTGGGATCGCTGCTGGGGTTAGTACTGCTGGCGGCTGTCCTGGGCGGGGCATGGAGATACACCGGGTTCGGCCGGCCCCTCAAGGTGTCCCAGGAGTATGTCGGGGCCCTGGTGGCCGGCGACAAGGAGACCGCCCAGTCCACTTCGACCGGGCAGGCGGCGGTGGTGGCCAGTATGATAGCAGGAAGCGGCGGCCCAAAGGTCAACTCCATGAAGGCTTATATCGAGGGACTGGGAAAGAACTGGGCCCGGATCAAGGTGCAGGTGGAGCCGCAGCTGCCGGACGGATCGCTGGAACTGGTCTGGTACAGCCTGGACACCCTGAAAACCGACGAGGGCTGGAAGGTGGCCCTGATCAGCGAGGCCACCCCGACGCTGGAGGGGGCGAGCCTCTATTACCCGAAGGGGGAGGTGCCCCAGCTGGAGCAGGTATTCAAGGGATTCGCGGCCGCCATGGGTGAGGGAGACTACCCGGAGGCGATCAAGTACCTGACCGGGCCGGTACTGAGTCAGGACCTGTCCAGCGCCGGCCCCCTGTTTAAAGAGATCGGCCAGATTGAGCTGCAGCCGCTCTGGGATAAAGGAGGCATCGTCGCGTCCCGGGTGAGGTTTACGGTCTCCAGCGGGGAGCAGATGCTGCTGGTCAGCTTTGCCCGCCTGTCCAGCGGGGACTGGAAGATAATCTCGATCTCCTGACGGGTCCGCTTACCACCTCGCGACCTCGAAAACCGGCCCCATCACCAGCAGCGGGTTCTTTGCCGGGTCCAGCCAGCGGATGATCTCCAGGAGGCGCTGCTGCGACAGCGCGACACACCCGCTGGTTCCTTCCCCCGGCTCGTCCCACACGTGCAGAAACACCGCGCTGCCCATGCCCGATATCCTCTCCCGGGTGTTGTAGTTTATCACCACCGCGTATGGATAATACGCGTACAGGGGCTCGGCTGTATCCCAGCGTCCGCGGGCGGGTCCGACCTGCCAGGTGTTGTAGAGGGCCGAACCGGGGTCATCCACCCAGAAGTCGTTCGCGGTAGTCTGGCGGTAGGGCAGCCGGGTCCCGGGGTTTTCACCCCGGCCGAATACGGTCCCCAGACTGTAGACCCCGATCGGGGTCTTGCCGTCGCCTTCCACCTTGCTGTAGGCAAACCCGTTCTTTCCTATCACCGCCCGGGTCGGTGGGAAGGCCGGCTCCCATACCTCCGATACCTTCTGCAGCGTCTCCAGCCGGGCCGAAACCCCGGTGTAATTGCCGGTGGTGACCAGTATGGCCTGCCGGGAGCGGGTCAGGCATCGAAGATTCCCTGCCGGTACAGACATATCCTCTCACCCTTCAGAGACGCCGCCCGGAAGCGGGTAAAGACGGTAGGTGATCTCCCGGGTCACCAGGTAGCGCCTGCCGCACACGCCGCAGACGCTCTGCCACTTTTCCTCGTAGCCCTGCTCGGGGATGATGACCGGCTTGGGCGGGTCGTGGTGGGGGTAGCTCAGGTGGTCGAAACAGTTGTGGCGCTTCACGGTTCACTCTCCAAACTAAGGTCTTTAAAGACCGGCTTAAAATAATATATGACCGGGGTTCGGCTAAATTATCGTTTTTTGGACCGGGGAGTTATTAAAAAGAGCTGCAGGTTCAAGAGGATTTTATTTCCGGCATCGAGAAATCATACTACTGAGGCCACAACCATCGATTGTACAGGAGGGGAGCGCCATGCTCTACCGGAGGTTCGGGAGGACCGGGCTGGATATATCGATACTGGGATTCGGGTGCATGCGGCTGCCGACCATCGGGGGGGCTCAGCACCAGATAGACGAGGAAAAGGCCCTGCGGATGCTGTATTACGCGATCGACCGCGGCCTGAACTACATCGACACCGCTTACCCGTACCACAGCGCGGTGCCTTTTCAGGAGGGGATGAGCGAGGTGTTCCTGGGGAAGGCGCTCCAGGGAGGCTACCGGGAGAAGATTCACCTGGCTACCAAGCTCCCGAGCTGGCTGATCAAGTCCAGGGAGGACATGGACCGCTACCTGAACCGGCAGCTGGAGCGGCTGCAGACCGGGCAGATCGACTTTTACCTGCTGCACGGGCTCAACGCGTCCACCTGGAAGAAGCTGAAATCCCTGGGGGTCCTGGAGTTCCTGGAATCCGCCATCTCCGACCGGCGGATCAGGTACGCGGGTTTCTCCTTCCACGACGACCCGGCGGCATTCAAGGAGATCATCGACGCCTACGGCTGGACCTTCTGCCAGATCCAGCTCAACTACATGGACACCAGATACCAGGCGGGCGAGGAGGGGCTGAAGTACGCCGCCGAACGGGGGATCGCGGTGGTGATAATGGAACCCCTGAAGGGAGGCCGTCTGGCCAGCTCCCCCGCGGTGGTGCGGCAGGTGTGGGAAAAGGCGGAGGTAAAAAGGAGCCCTGCCGAGTGGGCGCTGCGGTTCCTGTGGAACTACCCCGAGGTCAGCGTCGTTTTGAGCGGGATGACCGAGATGGAGCAGGTGGTGGAGAACATGCGGGTAGCGGAGCAGGGGGCGCCAAACTCCCTGTCCCCCGGGGAACTCGGGCTGATCGAGGAGGCGCGGGGTGTTTACGAGAAGCGGATGCGGGTGAACTGCACCAACTGCCGCTACTGTATGCCCTGCCTGTCCGGGGTAGACATCCCGGAGATTTTCAACCACCTGAACAACGCGTACCTGTACGAAGACTTCAAGGGGTCGAAGCAGGTGTACAACGCCTTCACCCGGGAGAAGGCGTCGGCCTGCGTCAAGTGCGGCGCCTGCGAGGAGTTCTGCCCCCAGCATATCCCCATCATGGATGTCCTGACCGAGGTGGTCGAGCTGTTTGAGAAGTAAGACAAAAGAAAAGGGCCCGGCGGTGCCGGGCCCTTGTACATCTCTTGCACCAGCATTCAATCAGCCCTAATTTTTGGGTGAGCCCTGCGGGGGCATGAGCCCGTTATGGTGCTCTGCGTCTTACTGCCCTGCGAATGCTGACTGGTAGAAGAGGGGCGAGCGACAGGAGGTCGCGAGAAGGCCGAGTGCAGGATGCATATTCGGCCTTATTACCCCTACTACCGAAGCATGAGCAGTTGGCAGTACAGCAGAGGGAGTATGGAGCGACAGGACACCGCAGGGTGAGGCCCAGCCATAGCCATAGATTGAATGCGGCCTTGATTTATCGCATGATCTTTATGCTCAGCATGTGACAAGCTGAAGGGCCCGGCGGTGCCGGGCCCTCGGTATTGAGACTGCTTTCTAGTCGTCTTTCAGCAGCATCAGCTGCTTGGCCAGCTTCTTTTTGGCCTCGAAATCGGTCAGGGCATACAGCGCCATCCGCTGGGTGGCGGGAGCGCCCGCTCCGTGCCAGGTCCCCGGGCCGTGCAGGCCGGCGGTCCAGTGCTGGAGGAACTTCATGACCTTCATCCGCTTCTCCGCCGGCGCCGCTGAGGCTATGTACTTGCGTACCAGGGGGCCGACCTCGGGGTGATCCAGGTCGCTGATGGCATGCATGGTGACCACGCCGCCTCCGCCGATGTCCCCAGCGTTCTTCATGATTTCCCAGAACCCATGGGCGATGTTGAGTTTGGCCGCGTTGCCGAACAGGTCATCGGGCATCCAGACCCCGGACCCCTCGGGCTCCTCCCGGCCGCGGGCGGCGGCGGCGATGGCGCAGGCGTGGGAGGTCTCGCTGAAGCGCACCATGTCGATGATCTTTTCCTGGATGTGCGGTATCTTATCCAGGCCGGTGTACTCGATGGCCAGCATGCAGCCGCCGATGATCAGGTCGGCGTAGCCCACCTTGCAGGCGCCGCCGCAGTTCATGCGGTGGATCTTGGCGAAACGGGCCACCAGGCGTCCGCAGTACTTGGTCTCCCCGCACAGGAAGACCCTCTCCCAGGGGATAAAGACGTCGTCGAAGACCATGGTAGAGGTCTCGCGCTGGCCGAACAGGGGGTTGCCCAGCTCGTAGACGTCCTTCGCGTTCTCCCGCTCCGCCGAGTAGGCGTTGTACTGGGTTATATAGGTCAATCCCGGGGTCCCGTTGGGCACCGCGAAGGCGATGGCGAAGTCCTCTTCCCCCGGGCGCAGGGCGCCGCCGGGAAGGACGATCGTCTCGTGAGCCCCGATGGCCCCGCTCTGGCTCACCTTGGCCCCCCGGACCACGATCCCGTCGTCACGTTTTTCCACCACGTGCAGGTGCATGTCGATGTCGTCCTGCTGCGACGGGCGCTTCTTGCGGTCCCCCTTGGCGTCGGTGATGGAGCCCGAACAGGCCAGGTCGTTGGCCTGGGCCCAGGTCAGGTATTTGTTGAAACGCTGGTTGTAGTCGGTCCCCAGGTCGCGGTCCATCTCCCAGGTCGAGGCCGCCAGGGCGTTCAGCGTGTCGCACCCGACGCAGCGGTAGTTGCAGGTCCCCAGGTTCTGGCTGGTCAGCAGCGCCATCTCCTGGCGCATATCCAGGTCGTGGTTGTTGCGGGCGATGTGCAGGTTGCGGTTTACCGGCTCCCCGGTCAGGTGGGAGGTGGCGACCATGACTTCTTTGTACTCCGGTTGTTCAGCCAGGTCGTAGATCTTGGCGGTCGCCCGGACCACTGAAAGCGTGATGGCGTTGTCCAGCAGGTTTTCTACCCTCTTGCCTCCGCAGAACACCTTGGGGGTAAGTTTCCCCGCGCTCTCTGTGTACTCCTTTGCAGTCTTTAAGGCCATACCTCATCCTCCTTACTGTTTATTAATTCGGATCTATGGTGTGTATCCACCCCCTTCGAAAAATGGAATCGTGTTTTCAGCGAAGATTGGCGCCGGCTTCAGCGGCTTTCACACCTGACCACCACCAGGTACCCGGGATCTCCCCCGGGGCAAAGAAAGGTGCTGATGTTTTCGAATGCCATGTCCATGATGCGGTCGATCTCCTCGACGGTCCGGCCCCCGGACAGGGTCAGTTCGAGTACCCGGCCGTCCAGCTCTACTTTGGCCAGCAGACCGTCCTCATAAAGCCCGGGGAGGTTTTTCTTGCGCTGGCAGCTGTCCAGCAGGGTGGCGAACGACCCGCCGAATCCGCTGAAGTATCGGCTGGGCTGCGACTCGACTCTTAGTTCGATGACCTCTAAATCAGACTGCGGTTTTTCGATTCCCAACTCTCCCACCCCCTAAATTTGTGAAAAAAAAACCCCCCGAAAAATCAGCGGGGAGCTGACAAATTCGAATGAACAGCGGTTATCCCCGTTTTTACGTGTTGACTTGAATAACCAACTCCAGGGTTGACTGAACCTTCATTCAGTTATATTGTAAGAGTGTAGACATAAATAGTCAAGGTGTTATAGGAAATAAATTTCCTAGATAAAACCAGTAATTGAAATTATTACAAATTACTATGAAATGTGTCGATATTTCAGCGCCCCGGGAGGATGGTGAGGACGATGGTTCCAGTGAGCCCGAGTGTAAATGCCAGGATGCAGGAAAAAAGGGAGCATATCCTCGAATGCGCCCTGGAGCTTTTCGCTGAACGGGGCTACGTCAATACCCCGGTGAAGGACATCGTAGACCGTTCGGGATACGGGACCGGAACCTTTTACAAGTACTTCAGCAACAAGGAAGACGTCCTAAAGACCATGCTGTCGGAGTTTTTGGAGCAGATCATAGCCGGGGTCAACGAGTACTTCAAGCAGGAGAGCGACCTCTACATGCGTTTCGTGGGCGCTAAGATGGTGATGCTGGATGTATTCATCCAGAACGAGAAGCTGTCCGAGATTTACAGCCGGGTGGTGGGGGTCAGCAGCGGCGAGATAGACGGGTGTCTGAGTGATTTTGAGTCCAGGTTCCTCCAGTTCACCGGCAAGAACATCAGCTACGGGATTAAAAAAGGTGTCTTCCGCGAGGTCCCGGTGGAGCCGATCGCCAACGCGGTGCTGGCGGTGATCAAGCACGCGGTCTGCCAGTGGATCGTCTTGAAGAAGATCTCGACTGAAGAGATGGTGGAGATGGTCAGGAGCATCCTGGAGTCCCTGGCGCTAAGCCTGCGGAGCGAAGGGATGAAATCTGAGTGAGATGTGCTCAACACCTCGGCACGATAAGTGCCGAGCAAACAATTAGCATTGCTTTGTTATATAGATAAGAGCCTGGTTTGATGTATAAACCAGGCTGATTTATTTAAGATGGGAGAGCCGCGTTTACAGAAATCTACTTGATATGGCAGGAAATAGTTATTATATGAAGAATATTACCAGTGGTAACCGTTCCAATGCTGCAATTATAATTTATGTAAAATATTTCCATTTTACAGGGTTACTGGGAGCACGTTTTATTTACAGCCCCGGGACGGGGTTCTGGTTTTTCAAGAGAGAGATAAAGAGATAATACTGTCCGGCATGGAACGGATTCCAAAAGAGAAAAAGCAAGGAGGCGTGTCATGAAACAGCTGGTCGAGTCATTCAAGGAGCTGGCGAGTCTGCTCACCCAGACCTACGAGAGCGAGTGCATCTACTTCGTGTCCGATACCGAGAAGTACACCTTCGTCCTGGAGAAGGGGATCGATGTCCCCGGGCTGAAGGTGGGCGAGCGCCTGGTCCATGGAGGTTTTATCCAGCGGTGCATCTCAGAAGGGAAACCGGTGGTGGGTACGGTTGACCGTTCGGTGTACGGCAAGCGGCTGAAGGTATTCGTCTGGCCTATCACAGAGGATGGAGCGGTCACCGGCTGCTTCGGGGTCTTTGCTCATAAACTGCACCGGGTGGCCCGGGCGTTTGAGGATTTCGCCGCGCCCCTGGCCAACGCCTTTCCCGACGGGGCATTCCTGCTGATCACCGACCTGGAGAAGGTCGCCTACAGCCAGGGTTCTAAAAAGATGGACCTGGTCGATATCAAACCCGGGACACCCTTCAAGCAGGGAGGCGTCGCCGGCGAGGCGGTGCGGACCAGGAGCGTTATCGTCAAGGACCTGCCGGCCGAGGTGATGGGCGTCCCGACCAGGGCGATCAGCGTCCCGCTTTTCGATCCTGACGATAAAAGCATCGTGGGCACATTCGGGCTCTATCTCTCGCAGGCCATGGCTACCGACCTGCAGAACCTGGCCTCCAAGCTGTCCGCCAACATCCAGGAGGTCAGCGCGGTGATGCAGGAGGTCGCGGCCAGCGCGGGCGAGGTTTCGACCAACGAGGGGATACTCGCCGAGAAGGTGCAGGAGGTAGCCAGGATATCGCAGGAGATCAACGAGGTGCTGGACTTCATCAAGAACGTGGCCGACCAGACCAAGATGCTCGGACTCAACGCCGCTATCGAGGCGGCCCGGGCGGGTGAGCACGGCCGGGGCTTCGGGGTGGTGGCCGAGGAGATTCGGAAGCTCAGCGACCAGTCCAAGGAGACCGCGGACCGCATCAGGAAGCTGACCATGGATATCTCCGACAAGATAGAGACGATCAACCAGGCCTCCGAAGGCACCCTCAAGCAGAGCCAGGAGCAGGCGGCGGCCACCGAGGAGGTAACGGCCTCGGTGATGGAGATGTCCCAGATGGCCGAGAAGCTGGCCGAAACCGCGGGTTCGCTGTAAACCGGGGACTGTTTTTAACCTGGTCCGGATAATCCACGACTGATAAACTGACCGGCGCTAATCGCCGGTCAGTTTTGTTGGTGCGCTCAGCATGGGCGCTGTCTGTAGGGTGAAAGTCCCGAATGGCGAAGACAGCAGTAGCCATAGCTCAAGGCAAGGTTGTCCACCGCGAGGCGGAATCTGAAGGAAGCCGGCGGCAAATCTCCGGCCCGAGGAACACGAATCCCATACAAGGCAGCCTGCGATTGGATGAGTTGAATACGAGATAGATTAGGACACAGTTAGAGGAAAAGAAACTGTAAATGGGAACCTGGCTGCATCAAAATATGCTGTTATGGTACCGCTAAAAGATGATAATAAACCACTTGTAGTTGCGAAGAAAACGACAGTTACGAGACTTCCCGCAGTTAATCCATATATAGTGGACACGGTAGCCGAACTAGTACCACTAATAGTCTTAGCATCAACAGCAACAGCTCTATTATTGATGCCATCGTTTACGACCAAAGACAATTGTATTCGATGTGGTATATTTTGGTCTGTAGGAAAAAATACAACACCGGCATTGATCTGGTATATACCATCCTGTTTAGGAATAAATGTTGTAACACTATTGTATTCATCTCCTAAATCGAACTGTTCATCCAGGAAGGTAACAGTTGTAAAACTATCTGCAGTGTAAGGCTCAGCAATTGTTTTATTTGCTCTGAAAGCTGATTTTACTTCTTGATCTTCGCCATCCACTGGTATAGGTGGGATGTTGATAGTTATTGTTGGATTGAAGGTATTAATCGGATTTGCAACATTGGTATTTGTTGACTTGTTTTCATTTTCGCCTTCCCCTTTTTCATTCTCTATGTTTGACTTTTCATACATTTCTTTATACACCTCCTATTAATGTTAAAATATCTTATTCAAACTCCAGTATGAATGTTCTTGCGTTGGTAAAAAATTACAAGGCTATGGAGCCTACATTAACCAAAATAGCGGGAAACCTCTCTAGCAGAAATAAGCGCGGTGGAGGAACAGAATCGGAGCGATGAAATTAAATCTGTCGAAGAGCGGGAGGCGGCCGAGAAGCTGGCCGAAGCCGCAAGTTCGCTGTAAGAAAAGGGTCATCGAACGTTAAACTGACCGGCGAATATGCCGGTCAGTTATTTTTTCGGAATTGTTTTATAGTAAACCTTTTCTCATGCTATGGAATCAACTGCTTTGGTTAGAACCTCTAAATTTTCTGCGGCCGCCTTATCCCTAGGGGACTTCCCGTTTTGATGTAAATGGTATGATAATAGGGGGTAATAAGAACAACAACGTTTTAAGCAATGTTTGAAGTTATTGCGTCTAATAAAGAGACTTCCGGTTTTGATGCCAATGGTATGATAATTTAGTTGTGGGGATTAATGTTAGTTTTAGGAAAAGGCGAAGTAATAGTTAGGGGGTTGGCACCCCTTCCCCAGTAATTCCCCGGAGGTATTGGATGAGCAGGCCAGGGCCTGATGAAATTGAATCTGTCGAAGGTCGGGAGGCGGACGTTTCGGCAGGGGATCCGGAGACGGTCGATACCGTGGATTCCGATAGTTCCGATATAGTGGACCTGGCCCAGACGCCGGACTCGGTCGAGTTTCAGGCCGGGGACGATTTAGATGTGGTCGACCTCGCGCAGGAACCGGGGATGGTCCGTCTGGACGAGGGATCGGGGGATGAGCCGGGGCTAGTGAGGAGCGCGGAGGCAAACGGGACTGAAGCGCCGGTTATCAGTGAGTGGAGCCGAGAGGTCCCTGACCAGCCCCCGTCCGTAAAGGATCAGGTCCCCCAGGAGACGGGCATACTGAGAAAGGTCAGGGACATTGCATTGCTCTCCCTGGCGAGGGTAAGGGGCATCCTGAAAGACCGGCAACGGTCCGATGATATGGAACCTCCGGACTCGAAACCTGCCGCCGTGGAGCCTGATACGTCCTGGCAGCCGGCCGCTGTGGAGCCGGACGCGGCAGGAATGTCTGAGCCGGGCCTGACCGAGGCGGAGGTATCGGATGATTCGGGGGCTGTCGACCTGGCGGCGGAGTTCGGGGATGCCGGGGATGACTCGGAGGCGATCGACCTCACTCAGGTGCCGGAGACGGTCGAGGCGGGGGAGGCAGCGATTGAGGATATAGTCGACATCGCATCGGAACCGGGGCCGGCAGTAGATCTCATAGCCGGGGACGACTCAGATGTGGTCGACCTCACGAGTGAGCCGGAGATAGTCCGTCTGGATGAGGGGACCGGGGAAGAGGAATCGGAGATAGTGCGGATAAGCGAGGAGGCCGGGCCGGAAGCGGCCGGGGCCGGCGAGGCGCTGGAACCGCCCCTCCCCGGGGAAGGCCCGGAAGCCCGGGGAAGAAGCGCCGCGGGCGTACTCGGAAAGGTCAGGGATATCGCGCTGCTGCCCCTGGTCAAGGTCAGGGGTGTCTTTAAAAAAGAAAAGCCGGCGGCGGACCTGGGACCGGGGTTCGAACTCGGGACCGGGAAGGAAAAGCCCCGCGGCCGGTTCAGGATTCCCACACCGCTGGCCAAGGCCTTCACTATACTGTTCGTCATTGTCTGCCTGGTGGCAGGGGGGCTGGTCGGACTCAAAGCCGCGCAGATTTACGGCAGCCGATTCGCCGCACAGCCGGGAGAACCGGGAACGCAGAGCCCACCGGAGACCACGCATCAGGAAACCGCCAAGACCCCGGCGGCTCCTTCCAAGCCGACCGTTTCATCGAAAACGGCCAAGCCGACTGTCAAGCCGCCTGAACTCCCGGCGGTACAGCGGACTACCCCGCCCGTGACCCAGCCACCGGCCAAGCCTTCCCAGCCCGGCACGGTGGATATCCCGGACACGGGCAAGTACGATGAACCTCCCTACAGCAAGGACGTGTACCAAAAGGGAGTGCCGTGATAACTACTCGGGTACTTCTCTCCCTTCAGTAGAGTGGTCTGACGAAGAATACTTGGCGACAGCCAAGTTTTTCTTTATCTCTTCCAGGAAGTCCTCGTACCCGGTGTCCCGGCGAAGTATACCTTTCCCGCCTTCCACTCGATGACAAAGCCTCCACCGGGTACGGCCATCCCCCGGCAGCGACCTCCTTTATTTCCCCCGCCGCTGTGCATCGTTATGACGTCCCCCGGTCCGGGTGCGAGGGACAATCTGGCACCGGTCCCAGCTGTTTTCAGGTGTTCCTATAACCGATTATTAAGCTAAACTTATGGTGGATTGTTAACTTCGGCCAACAACGGAGTCGGGGCCCTGATCCCAGCAATTGATAAAGGGGGAGTTAGGTTGAAAGGGATTCCCGGAAAAAAAGGTCTTCTCAGGTTGACCGCCATGGTTTCTTTGCTGCTCCTGGTTCCGACCGCCGCTTCTTCCGTCCCCGCCCCTCCCGGCGGGTTTCAGACCGCCCGGACGCCGGCGGGTGTATCCGCCAGCTTTTCGCCTCCCCAGCCGGCCGCGTTATCCAGCTACCCGCTTAACGGAACGCCTTCAGACCCCCAGGTGCTTGCGAGACACTACAAGGCCAGCCCCAGGACTGTCCTGCCGGCCTCCATCGACTGGTCCTACTTAATGCCTCCGCCGGGACACCAGGGGGATCTGGGCAGCTGCGTCGCCTGGTCGGCGGTTTACGCGCTGCGGTCCGCCGTCCAGCAGCGGGACTACCAGTGGGGAGTAAAAACCTCCCGCCACCAGTTCAGCCCCTCGTACGTGTACAATCAGATCACCGGCGGGAGGGACACCGGGGCCAGCATAGCGGAGGTCCTGGACCTGCTCAAATACCAGGGGGTCGACACCTTGAACGACTTCCCCTACAACCCGACGGACGACAGCCGGCAGCCTAACTGGGCTCAGAGACAGCGGGCGAAACTGTTTAAGATATCCGACTGGAGGACCATCGCCACCGCCCAAAACGGAACCATAAACATCCGCGCCATCAAGCAGGGGCTGCGTCAGGGCCCGGTGGAGGTGGGCACGGAGGTCTGCGAGCAGCCGGGTTGGTCCACCACCGGCGACATCAGCCTGGCCGGGGGGTTCAAGAGTGTTCCCCAGGGCCAGCACGCGGTATGCCTGGTGGGATACGATGACCAGCGCTGGACGCAGGACGGGCCGGGGGCTTTCAAGTTCATCAACTCCTGGGGTCCCGCTTGGGGTCACCAGGGCTACGGCTGGCTTTCCTACCAGTACGCGAGGAAGTTCATCTACGAGGCCGTGACGATAGAGAATAATAGGAACCAGTCCTACGACGCCGCCGGGAATGTTAAGATCAAGCGGCTCGGGGCCAAGGGGGTCACCCTGAAGTTTAAGCGGCTCGACCGGAAGGGCTGGGCCCCGGCGACGGTAACCACCGACGCCAACGGACAGTGGCGGCAGGCCGGTTTCCAGGTCGGCGGGTACTACCAGGTGACTCCTTACAAACCGGGATTCAGCTTCAGCCCGGCCTCGGTCAAGGTCAGCGTCGATGACCTGAACCGGGCCAGCTACAACTTCCAGGCCGTTAAGCAGAAGGGATAGACCGCTCGCGGCCGACTGGCTTATGCCGCCGCTCCCTTGACAGGGGCCCACGGTGGAATTATGATTTCCAGGAGACCGGAAATACCTACAGCGGTCTCTGGTTTAACCGTGGCAGAAGATTTTTCGGGGAGGGGCATCAGATGGGGAAAGAAGCAGTATTAGGTGCCTGGAGACTGGCCCATTTCGAGTACCGGGCCGCCGACGGCACAGCCTTCAAGCCTTACGGGGAGGAACCCCTGGGTATCCTGATATACGAGCCGGGCGGCTACATGTCCGGGATGATCGGGAAAAAAGGCCGCAAAAACATATCGGTTGAGGACCTGGGCCGGATCTCCGAGGCGGAGAAGCTCTCCCTAGCCGAGGGGTATATGGCATATGCGGGGCGGTACGAGGTGCTTGACGACCGCGTGCTGCACAGCATCCAGGCCAGTTTCATACCTAACTGGATCGGCACCCAGTTCACCCGGTTTTACCGCTTCGAGGAGGGCCGGCTGCTGCTGCAGACCCCTCCCACCAACTTCCGCGGCCGGGACTTCGTGGGATACCTGACCTGGGAGAGAGCGGAATAGTGGACCGGGGGACCCCGGATACCCCCAGGATGCTGGGTGCTGTTTTTTAAAATTAATATATCAAGTTGATTTTCACCCAATGAGCCACCCTACCGCGGGTGGCGCTTTCTTTAGGTACTGTAACGGTTTTGACAACGACGCCCCCGTCCATGGGGGCGATTATTTCTTCAGGTATTAAAGTAACCATAAAGCGCTGCCACCGTCCTTGGTGGCGCTTTATTTTAGGTACGGTAACGGTTTTGACAGCGACGCCCCCGTCCATGGGGGCGATTATTTCTTCAGGTATTAAAGTAACCATAAAGCGCTGCCACCGTCCTTGGTGGCGCTTTATTTATCTTAAGAAAACCTGGCGGTTTAACGATAATTATATTAGTAAATACAGTCGGGGTGTAAGCGAGGATATGAGAATATACAACAACCTTCCGGCTTTGAACAGCCACAACAACATGAACCGGATAATGGAGTCCAGCAGCCGGACGCTGCGCCGCCTGAGTTCGGGGCTCAGGATCACCCAGGCCGCCGATGACGCGGCGGGTCTGGCTATATCCGAGGGGATGCGGGGACAGATCAGGGGCCTGGAGCAGGCCCGCAGGAACATCCAGGACGGCATCTCGATGATCCAGACCGCCGAGGGGGCGCTCACCGAAACCCAGGCGATAATCCAGCGCATCCGCGAACTGGCGGTGCAGGCCGCCAACGGTACCAACACCTCGAACGACCGGATCGAGATCCAGAAAGAGGTCGACCAGTTGAAGGACCAGCTGGACACCATATCCCGCACCACCAACTTCAACGAAAAAAAGCTGCTGGACGGGTCGGCCGCTGTACTGTACAGCACCAGCAGCGACCTGGTAAGGGTCATCCCCGGCCAGGGCTCGGACCCGGCGGGGGATTCGGAAGGCCTCTCCCGGGACTACCTGCTGGAGATCCAGGCCCAGCCCGGGACGGTGGAGGTCAAGGGCACCAATGTCTTCCAGCTCCGGGCGGGCAGCGTCGCGGTGACCTCCGACATCACCCCGGCCGGCGGGGAATACTCGGGCCTCAGGGACCTGACGGCCAAGGGACTGGCAGCCGGGGACTACCGGCTGGAGACCAGGGAGACCCCCACCGGGGGCACCACCTATGTAGACGCGGGGGGAGCGCAGACCACCACCCCGGCGGTCGATATCGGGGTGGTGTCGGTGAACGCCACCGCCACCCCCAACACGGTCCCCTATGGGAGCTACAGCATCAACGTGGCCGACGAGGTCCCCTTCATGGCCACCTTCGCCGACACCCAGGCCGGGGTTGACGTGATAACCGGGGTCAACCCGACCGGCCGCAGCGGCATAGACGTGAGTCTCGACGTGACCAGCGGCGCCGGCGGCATCGCCGCCGCCACCAGCCTGAACTGGAACGACATCACCGCCGGCGGCGGGGACGGCTCCGTCCACCTGGACGCCGGGCCCGGGGGCGATGTGAATTTCACCACCAAGGCCAACAACGACGCCAACATATTCACCGAATTCCAGGTGGTGGGGAGCGATCAGCGAGACCTCCTGGCGGCGAACATCAACGCCTCCAGCTACTACCGGTCCGAGGCCGGGGCCTCGATCAACACCACCCTGACCTACCGGGGCAAGGTGGGGGAAACGGTGGCCGCCACCACCTCGTATATCATGGACGGGGCGCTGGGCTCGAACACCACCAGGATAACGGTCCGGGTCAACGACGGCATCCCCAGCCAGGTCACCATCGATGTAAGCGGAAAGGACGTGGACCAGGTCGCCGCCGATCTGGAAGCGGCCGTCAACGGACTGGGATACCCGGCGGTGGACTTCACCACCGTGGGCGTGGGGATGAAACAGGTGAGGGTACAAAATGGCACGGGATTTTCCTTGGACATAATGGACGCGAGCGGGACGGGAGCGGCCGAGCTGGGCATCGCCGGGACCGTGGGGGTCGGGGCGACGGTGAACGGCACCCTCCGCCAGGTCGACTTTCCGGTGATAAATTCGGCGGTGGGGGGACAGGACATCACCCAGATAGCCGCCACATTAGACGGGGCCCTGGCCGGAGCCGGCTGCAACATCGACGTGATGGCGGTCAACCTGGGAGGCGGCCTCTACCGGCTCCAGGTGCAGAACAACGAGACCCGGCTGCGGCTGGAATTCACCAATGACGCGGCCGGCGACTCGGTGGAGAGCGAGCTGGCCCTGAACGGGATGAGCATAGGCGCCGGGGGCGGCGCGACCTCCAATCGGGTATACCACAACCGCACGATCAGCGCTGCGGTCGGCGGCATGCACGTCAACCAGGTGGTGTCACAGCTGAATGCCGCCATCAACGCGGCCCTGGCCGGAGACGACCTGGCGAACCCGGCGGCCGACGTCTTCGTCGACCACAACAACGGTGGAGGCACCCATACCGTGTGGATTTACAACGACACCTTCAACACCCGCTACGACATCACAATAGCCGATGCAGTGGGGACCACCGCTGCCGAGCTGGGGATCAACGGGGTGTCTGTCCGCGATGTCGACGACACCGCCGGGACCGCCCGCGACTTCAACCGGGCCCTGGGGACCATCAATGCCGGCGACGACATCGAGGATATCCGCGCCCAGATCAACGGCTGGGGGGCGGCCTGGCTCAGCGCCAGTTGGAACGGCGCCGGCTTCACCCCCGGCAGCGACGGCAGCCACCACAACGGGCAGCTGATAATCTCCAACACCGACGCCGGGCCTACCCGGCGCGAGGTGGTATTCGCGGCCAGCGCCGGGACCCTTCAACTGTTCGGGGCCGGCGGCAACATAAGCATCGACGCGGGAGGCACCCGCAACTCTGATGTCTGGCAGGCGCGGGACGCGGTGCAGGTGACCACCTCCTACCAGGGGGTCAGGAACAACGGGACCGCGATCCCCGCGAACAGCCGCACCGACTGGTGGTGGGAGGGCGACGTGGGGACCAGCAACCCGCTGGTCGCGGACCCGAACCTGCCCTTCTCGTCTATCTACATCCCCGATACAGGCAGTACCGTGGAGCTGACGGGTTCCTGGTCCCTGTTCACCCGGGCCCGGGCCCTGGGCAACTACGACCGTCTGGATGTCGAGCTGATTGACGGTGCCACCGGGGGGACCTTTACCCCCGGCGGCGGATATATATTCAACGATGGGGCGCTGGACGGTCGGAGCGATGTCCTGCTGCCGCAGATGGTGAGGACCGGGGCGGGGGCTTACGCAACGGTGAGTCACGACATCGATTTTGGGGTGCTCGGCAGCCAGGCCGACGCCGTTATTTACAGCGAGCGCTACGCGGCAGGGACCTACGACTGGTACGCCCATGCCGCCTACGGGGACGACACCACCTACCACTTCGCCAACGGCGGGGTGTGGTCGGATTACCTCCAGAACGTCAGCGTCTGGCGGCAGGAAGACGACAACTGCTCGCTGCTTTTTCGGGTGGACAGCGCCGGGCCTCCCCCGCAGCTGACCGTTCAGGGCAAGGGATACAACCGGGACGGAACCGCGAACGACTTCGGGCCGATCACGGTTTCGGTCGGGGGAGGTCCGATCGATATAGGCAGCATCCATTTCGACGACCTGCAGCTGGGAGGCCCCCTCTCGGTCGGGGATAAGTTCGTCATCAACGTCGCCGCCCGGGCTGGCGGCGGCTACCACCAGAACCCTCCCAGCCAGTCCGACTCCAACGTGTCGGTCACCGGCAATCCCTGGGGGAGCGGGGGCAGCGCCATGGAGTACCGTTTCGAACAGAACGCGGAAAACGGCCGGACCTTAAACCTCCTGGGGTTCTTCGTGGACCCGGCCAACGGCGGGGACGACGTCACCGGGGTCTGGACCGGGAGCCTGGTGATGCAGACCGCGGCAGGAGGCTTCGTGGCAGGGAGCCAGGTCGGGGCCGCCCCCCGGATCGAGATGGAGGTCAACTACCAGGGAGGCACCGACCCCATAGCCGGGGCGGTGCTCACCAGCTACTACTTCCAGGACGCCGAGCCGAACGAGGGCAACAACGCCTTTATCAGCAATATTCAATACGACCCGCTGGCATCGTTCAACGCCTCGGTCATGTTCGAGGTGATCGATGCGGGAGGCTCCGGGGTGGCCCTGAGGGGGCAGGCCCACATTTACGACAAGGACGGCAATTACCGTTACGTTTACGCCGACTACTTCAGGCTGGGAGAGAACAACTCGGACGTCACCTTATTCCAGGACGGGGCTTTTCCCGGGCTGGAGTTCGACTACTTCGACTTCACCGATGTTTCGAGGCTGAAGCCGGGGGACAAGTTCTGCCTGTCCCTGGTGGCCGACGGGCAGTCAGGCGGGGGAGACATTGACGAGATCAACCTCTTCGGGGGAGGGGACCGGCGGGAGATGTTCCCCCGCGGGTGGCGCTTCAACGACGGGGTCCTGGACGATAAGACCATTACCTTGAGGACCTACCAGGTAGACTTCGAAAACGGCGAGGTGTACGACTCCGAGATCGACCTCGGGTTCGCCGACTTCCACGGCGGTTCCGCGCTGGGGACCGTGGGCAGCCTGACCAGCCCCCGGCGCATCACCGATACCGCCACCTTTACGGTGCTGCACCAGGAGGGGGTCGGCCTGGGGCCGGCCAACCACTACAGCCGGCTGCGGGACCTGTCCGCATTCTGGAGCGCCGAGGGACGCTTCCTGCTCGAAGACCCGCAGGAGATCACCCTGGTCAGCGGGGACCGCCAGGTCACCGTCACCCTTTACAGCAGCGACCAGGTGATCGACGTCCTCGACCGGATCAACCGCGCGATATACAGCGGCTTGGGCCAGGACACCCTGGTCGCCTCCAGCCAAAGGTACAAGTTCGCCTCCTTCAGCGACTGGAAGGAGGGCGCCAGCGATCTCGAACGGGTGGAGGGGTCGATGGTGATACGCTCGGCGGTGGCCGGGGAGGAAGGCGGGATCGAGTTTATCGGCAGTGAGGAGATATTGAAGGCCTTCGGTTTCACCACCCTGAAGCAGGGGACCGGGAACCGCCTGGAGATCGACGTCCGCGATGCGATCAGCAAAGAACTCCTGGCCAGTGATGTGGTCGTCCCCGGGGGGGCCCGGCTCGACGACCTGCTGCCCGGGGTGGGCCTGGTGCTGGACCCGAGGCTGGGAATCTACCGCGCCAATTACGACCAGGCCAGCGGAAGCTTCACCCTGACGGCCTCGGGGACGGTCCGGGAAAACATTCACCTGGCTGACCGCCAGACGTCGTTTCAGGCCGGTGCCAACCAGAACCAGGTCATCAGCTTCAACATCGGGGACGTGAGCGCCCGGGGGCTGGACCTGAACGATATCCTGGTGACCAGCCGGGAGTCGGCCTCCCGCACCATCACCAGGGCTGACCGGGCACTGGCCAGGGTCTCCGCGATGCGGTCTAGCCTGGGTGCGATCCAGAACCGCCTGGAACACACCATGACCAGCCTGGGCACCAACTCCGAGAACACCTCCGCCGCCGAGTCGAGGATCCGGGACGCCGACATGGCGAAGGAGATGACCGACTACCTGCGGTACAGCATCATCTCCCAGAGCGCTGTCTCCATGCTCTCCCAGGCCAACATCCGGCCGCAGATGGTCCTGCAGCTTCTGGGAACGGGCGAAAACCGCTGATAACTGGTTTGAGATTTGATTTGCGACTGACGGATAAATCCACTGCTGCATATAATTTACTATATTAAAGAATTAAGGGGTGTTGAAATGGACTCCCTCGGCGCCTGCCCCTGCAAACACTGTACGGAGGACTGGGATATAAACCCCCTGGGTTTAAGCTGCCACGAGGTATGCTACTGGTATCAGCCATGGGCGGAGAAGATGCGCTCCAAGCCAGACTACCGAGAGTCCGAAGATCACAGCACTGCTCCCAACACCATTATCCCCTCGGTGTCCCGATAGATAGAGGGCAGCTGTGCAATAGGAAGCGGATTGCGGCCCCGGCCCGCCTCGATGGTGTAGCCGGGGCGATTGTATTCCTGGATGAACCAGTCTTTGAACCCGGCGTAAGAAGACTCGGGAGGGGTCGGGGAGACCGTATAACCGCTGACCCGCGCGAACTGCTGGGCGATGTTGTAAGCCCCCGGGGGACGCCGGTTCAGGTACTGCCAGTAGATGACCCGGCCCTGGGTGTGGAACGCGATGACCAGGCGGAAGTTGTGCCTCCTCGTGAAGTCGGCCACGGCCCTGGTCTCCGGCTCCGAGAGGGGATAAGGTCCGCTGTATTCGGCCGGGGCCGGTCCGCGAATCCCGATGGAGCGTTCGTAGTCCCTTTCCCGTTCCCAGCTCGCGGGGTAGTTGAGGTTCAGATCCACACCCTTGATGTTGGCCTTCCATATCGAGGGGATGGACCGGCCGCGGGCAAGCCGCCGCACCTCCTGCTGATAGCTCCCCGCCGCTGCCGGCCCCTGAATCACCAGGTCGACCCCGTCGGGATTGACCATCGGCATGATATAGATGCTGCTGCGGTTCCAGATTTCAGTGGTGCTGTATCCCCGCAGGCTTCTCTGTTCGGAGTAGGCCTGGGAGAAGTTTTCGACGAACAGCATCACGTTGGGGGTGGTTATCCACTCGTTGGCGTGGTGGGCGGCGTTGTAAAAGACCTGGTTGGTCCCCGTCCCCAGCCGGATGTAGTAAAGGTTTTTCCCCAGCACGCTTTTCCCCGCGATGCCCACCTGGATAAACGGGAACCTCCGCTTCAGGTCGCGGATATCCCTCTCCAGCACCCCGTAGGTATAGTTGGCGTTGGTCAGGACCAATTCCAGCCCCTCCTTCGTAGCTACTATAGCTGTTTTTCTATCATATTCCCGGGCAGGTCTCGGGGTTCTGAAAAATATAGGATATCCCCATAACTCGCTTCCTGAATCTATCGCATTATCCTATCAAGTTTACTGCCAAGCATAAGCTTTAAACATTGGTATGCGGTGCGGGACACGCCGCTGGGGATAAGCCGCATTCAATCCGATCAGGGCCGGGCCATACTCTGTGGTGTCCTGTCGCTCCATATTAATGATCTGTGCTGCCAACTGCTCAAGCCAACTGCAAAAAGGGGTGGGAAAAGCAAAACGCGCGTCCATGCCCTTTGCTTTCTCGCGACCTCCTGTCGCTCGCCCCATTTTGCTGATTGTCTTTCACAGGGCAGCAAGACGACCATAGCATAACGGGCTCATGCCCCCACAGAGTATGTCCACTATCTGGGGCCGATTGAATGCTGGGTGGTGGAGGTTTTCAGTTGGGAGTGATAAAAGATGAGAGCGATACCTTGGCTGGCCCAGCCTACTATTGCTTAATCACCAGATTGGTGAGGGTCAACCTAGTTGACCCTATGCCCCCACAGAGTATGTCCACTATTTGGGGCTGATTGAATGCAGGGGTGATACTGCTTACCGTTACCGGCCGGGGCCGCGCAGCGAGAGCGACACCAGGAAGGCGGCGGCGGTGGCCAGCGCGGCTATCAGACAGAGCCTCAGGCCGCCGCAGCTTACCATTATCAGGCCGCCGATCACCGGGAGGAGGGCGGTCGGCAGCAGGAACGCGTTGCTGATGGCGATATAGGCGGGACGCTCGTTCTGGTTCGCCAGGTTGAGGACCCAGGTGGTGAACCCTACCCAGGACGAGGTGACCGCTCCCTCCAGGGTGAACCCGAGCGCCAGAAGGTAAGCCAGGGCGAGACCGCTGTCCATCGTCAGGGCGGTCAAAAAGATCAATGCAGTGATCGCCTTCAGCAGGGTGATCAGGACGATCGTGTTCCGGCCAAGCTTGTCGCTCAGGACCCCCCACGCCAATCCCCCCAGCACCCCGCCAATCAGGCCCAGGAGGACGTAGCTGCCGGTGAACGCGCCGAGTTCCGGGAAGCTGTGCCGGACCATCACCAGGTAGTAGGGGATGGCCAGGGAGTCGTAAGCCGACAGGTGCTGGATCAGCAGCAGCATGACAAACTGGCGGTTGTTCAGGCCCGACCGCATCGACCGGCGGAACCCGTCGACCCCCCCAGAATAGGAGGAGGGCGGGTCGGAGGCGTAGCGGAACAGCACCAGCGATGGCAGGAGCACCACCGCGCCCAGCCCGAAGATGGCAGCGAAGTTGGAGGGGAAAGGCAGGTCGGGACGGTTCAGGACCCGGGAGATAAAGACCCCGGCCCCGATCACGCCCAGTCCGCCGATGGCCTGCACCAGTCCCCAGAAACGCCCGCGGCGGCCGGGCGTCAGGGAACGGCTCATCAGGTCGATCCAGGGGACCACCACCGCGCCCTCCCCGAAGGCCAGGATGGTGAACCCGACGAAGAAGGCCACCGCCAGCACCCGGGTGTCCCCCACGAAAAGCAGCAGCAGGGGAAACAGCAGGAGCTGGGGCCGGTCCAACCAGAACACCCGGCGGATGAAACTGCTGAGTCCCCTTATCCGGTAGAAGCGGGAGGCGATCAGGAGCTGGGGTGCCAGGTACCCGAGCTGCTTTATGGTGCTGGGGGTCCCGACCAGCCACGCAGGGAGCCCGATGGAGTCGAGGAAGACCGGGATGACCGTGTTCACGTCCCAGAGGGAGCAGAACACCGCGTAGCCGATGGCGTCCACCAGCAGTATCAGTTGGTTCAACCGGTGGGAGGGAAGCGGCAAAGGCCTCGACCTCACTTCTTCTGGCCTGTCTCCTCTATCTTTATTCCCCAGGGTAAAGGTGTAGTAGTGAAAAGGGCGGTCGTGAAGGCGTGGGGAACTATTGGCGGAGCGGCTGCAGCTCGGTGAGCGAGCCCAGGGAGTACCCCTGGGACCTGAGCGTTTCGATGGCGTCGCCCAGGGCCTCGTTGCTGGAGGCGGACACGGTGTGGAGCTGGATTATCGCCCCCGGGTGGATGTCCCCGGTTATCCGCTGGAGGGCGGCCTGCCGCCCGGGCTGGCGCGAGGTGTCCCAGTCCGGATAAGAAAGGCTCCAGAAGACGCTGGTGAACCCCATCTCCTGCGCCGCGTCCAGGGTCCGGCGGTTGAAGTCGCCGCTGGGGGGGCGGAAGAAGAGCGGCCGGGCGCCGGTCAATCCCGTGATCTTTTCGCTGGTGGCTACCAGTTCACGTTTCATCTCCGCCTCGGACAGCAGGGGAAAACTGCGGTGGGTATACCCGTGGGAACCCAACAGGTGCCCCTCGTCGGCCATCCTCCTGACCAGCTCGGGGTTTTTCTCCGCGTATTCCCCGGTCACGAAGAAGGCCGCTGTGACCTGGTGCTTTTTCAGGGTGTCGAGGGTGGAACCGGTCAGCCCATTCTCCCATCCGCAGTTGAAGGTGAGGTAAACCCGCTTTTCGCCCGGGTCGCCGATCCAGAAGCCTTTCCCTTCCAGGCAGCGGAGCGCCAGCGGTCCCGCGATCGGGGTCCGGTGGTCGGGCTGCCGCTGGACCCCCCAGCTGAGCGACTCGTTCTTCACCAGGGCCTCCAGCAGATAACCCGCGTCGGGCTGGGGGGTCTGCTCCAGGACGCTGGTCACCCTCGCCAGGGCGAGGATAAACACCGCAGCCAATAAAACTGTCGATACCGCAGACCTGGAAGGCATGTTCATCGAACCACTCCCGCTTACATATTCTCTGGCCGGAAAGCTCAAAATAACGCTGAGTGCACTATGGTTAGGAGGGGGTCCTTTTGACCCGGAGAAGGTGGCTGCCGATCCTGCTGTGCTTATTTATACTTATGGGGATGGTGCCGACAACTTGCCTGGAACCGGCGCCCCTCCTGGCCATCGGCATAAAAAAGCCAGCCCTCTCCCGGTTGAGCGGTTTTTCCATCGACTTTTCCAAGTTCTTCAGCCGGAAACCGACCGAGCCGGCGGTGCCCGCGCCGGAGGCCGAACCGCCCAAGGAAGATGGCATGGACGGGCAGGTGGGGGGGCCGCTGCCCTGGGAGGGTGAAGAGCGATTCGAGAGTATCCAGGCCGATTGCGGCACCCCGCTGCTGATGGGGGCGTACCGGGCCACCCTCCCGGACCCGATACTGAACGAGGGATACAACATCGGCCTGGCCGCCGACATGCTGGCGGGAACGGTGCTGCAGCCGGGGGAGGTGTTTTCCCAGAATAAGAAGCTGGCCCCCTATTCGCGGGAAAAAGGGTTCCGCGAAGGGCCCATGTACAAGGGCTCCCAGATCGTGCCCTCGATCGGGGGCGGGGTCTGCAAGATAGCGTCGCTGCTTTACAACGTGACCGTGCTCAGCAACCTCAAGGTGGTGGAGCGGCACCCGCACTCCATGACCGTACCCTACGTCCCCCCGGGCCAGGACGCCACGGTGGCCACCGGGGCCAGGGACTACCGTTTCAAGAACACCAGCTCGGGACCGGTGCTGATCTGGGCCAGGAAGGTCGGGCATACCCTGTACATGGCCTTTTACGGCCGGGACAAACCACCCCGGGTGACCTGGGAGCACGAAACCCTGAAGACCATCCCCTACACCACCAAGGTCAGCTTCAATCCCCGCCTGGCGGCGGGGGAGGAGCGGGTGGTGATAGACGGGTCGGATGGGCTGGTGGTCCGTTCCTGGCTGGTCATCACCGGGGAGGACGGCACCGTCACCCGGCGTGACCTGGGCAAGGACTACTACAACCCCTGTCCCCGGGTGATCGAGCGCGGGGCGAAAAGAGAGCGCTGATCCCCGGTCTCTACACCAGCACCCGCAGGCAGGAGGCGGCCGGGTCCTGCTGGCCCTGGAAGTGCAGCCCCAGGTCGCGCCCCAGGGCGATAAACTCAACCACCTCCCGGGTAATCCGCTCGCCCGGGCAGAGCAGCGGGATCCCCGGGGGATAGCTGGCGATGGTCTCGGCGGCCACCCGGCCCACCGCCTGTTCCAGCGGGACCGGGACCGCCGGGTGGAAGAAGGCCTCGCGGGGGGTGCAGACCAGGGGGAGCGACGGCGGCTGGCAGGCCCTTTCCAGCACCGCCCGCAGGACGGGAGGCGGTTCGGGTGGGCTCTCCACCGCGGCCATCTCCTTCAGGCCCTGCACCAGCCGGTCGATGTCTGCCCGCGTGTTGCCCGCGGTGACTATCAGGAGCAGGTTGAACAGGTCGGACATCTCCACCTGCAGGTCGTACTTTTCCCTCAGCCAGGATTCCGCCCAGAGGCCGGTGAGGCCCAGTTCCTTGACCGTTACGGTGACCTTGGCGGGGTCCAGGCCGGCGGCTCCCCTCTCCTTTACCCATCCCTCATCGAAGACGAACACCCCGGGGAGGGAGTCCAGTTCGTTCCTCAGGTACTGGGCCATGACCCGGGTGCGCTCCAGCAGTTCCCAACCGCGTTCGGCCATCTCGCCGCGCGCCGCGTCCAGGGAGGCCAGCAGCAGGTACGAGGTGCTGGTGCTCTGCAGGACCTTGAGGCTCTGTTCCAGGCGGTCCCGGTTCACCCGTTCACCCTTCAGGTGCAGCATAGAGGCCTGGGTGAAGGCCGTCAGCAGCTTGTGCGTACCCTGGACCACCGCGTCGGCTCCGCCCTCCAGCGAGCGGAGTGGGTACTGCTCGTGGAACCCCAGGTGGGGTCCGTGGGCCTCGTCCACCACCAGGGGGATGCCGCGGCCGTGGACCACCTCGGCGATGGCGGGCAGGTCCGATACGATCCCGTTGTAGGTGGGGTTGACCAGGAAGACTGCCCGGGCCTGGGGGTGGGCCTTCAGGGCCCGGCTGATGGCGGCGGGAGTGACCGCCAGCGGGATGCAGATATCGAGGTCGTAGGCCGGACGGTAAAAGACGGGGCAGGCCCCGTTCAGGATGATTCCGCTCAGTATCGAACGGTGAATATTGCGGGGGACCAGCACCTCTTCCCCCGGGGCGCAGCAGGCCATCATCAAGGCCATCAGGCCGCAGGACGAACCGTTGATTAAAAAGTAGGAGTGATCGGCTCCGAAGGTCTGGGCGGCAAGCTCCTGGGCCGCCTGGATGATCCCGCCCGGCTGGTGCAGGTCATCCATCCCCGGGACGTTGGTTACATCGGCCAGAAACGGCTTTTCGCCTAAAAGCTCGCGGATGGCGGAACCCGCTTCCCGGCCGCCCTTGTGGCCCGGCATGTGGAAACGGGTGGTCTTTCGGTCCTGGTACCGCTGAAGGGCATCCAGGATGGGCAGGGGGGAAGGCAACTACATCACCCACCGTCGTATTACTTAACACTCTCCATAATATGAACCGGCGGGTCGGGTGGTGAGGAGCATCGGGGCAGCGCTACATCTTCGGCTCCAGGCCGACCAGGGCCAGGCCGGCGATGATCAGCAGCGCGCCCGCCAGCTGGGGCAGGTCGGTGCGCTCACCCAGGAACAGGTAGGAGGACACGATGGTAATCAGGGGGGCGGAGGACATGATCAGGGTAACCTGGTTGATGTTGCCCTGTTTTAAGGCCATGAAGTAGGCCAGGTCGCCGATCAGGGTCGCCAGCAGCGCCTCCAGGATGATGAATATCAGGTTCCTGGCGGGGACCGCCAGATACCTCTCCAGCCCGTGGCCGAAGACCAGGTTCCAGGAGATGATCATGCAGGCGGCGAAGATGGTGCGGATGCTGAGGGCGGTGATCGAGTTTATCTTGACCAGCCCCAGTTTGCCGAAGAGGGGGGCGAGGCCCCAACAGAACATCGCCAGGAGAGCCAGCAGAACGCTCAATTTTATCCACCCCCGGGTAAAACATATGGGAATAATCCCCTGAATAGAACCGATATGGAAAAACTGGATTTTTTTCGATAAACAAAAAAACCGGGTCTCCCCGGTTTAGCTGCTTTATATATTAAAACTCCTTCTTTACGGCTGGCGGTTGCCCAGCGCTATGTCGTAGGCCTGCTGCAGGGCGTTGTAGGTCCGCGGCCCGACCTGGCCGTCGGGGGACAGCCCCTGGTCGCGCTGGAAGGCCCGGACAGCCTCGATGGTCTGCGGCCCGAAGACCCCGTCGATGTCGCCCTGGTAGTAGCCCAGGACGTTCAGGCGGTTCTGCACCTCGCGGACGTCGGTTCCCACCAGCCCGTCGGTCAGGATGCGGCCGGTGAAGACCGTGCCGGTGATGCGGACCGGGGTGCCCAGCGGGACTTGGTTGTAGACCTCTATCACGTCTTCGTTGTGCATGCGGATGCAGCCGTGGCTGGCCGCGGTGCCGATGGACGCCGGGTTGTTGGTCCCGTGGATCCCGTAGCTCCCCCAGGGGACGTTCAGCCCCATCCAGCGTGCCCCGAAACCGCCTCCCCAGTTCTCCGATTTCTGGACGATGTTCCAGTTTCCGACCGGGGTGGGGGTAGCGGGGGTTCCTACCGCCACCGGGTAGTTCTTTATGAACCGGCCGCCCGGTCCCCGCAGCGTTAGTATCTTGCGGTCGACATCGATGGCGATGCTGTGGTCGCTTCTCCCCCCGGTCGTCCCCGGGAGCAGAAGGGAGTAAGTCTCCGGACCCACCACCCCATCGGCGTCCAGACCGTTGCGGCGCTGAAACTCGCGCACCGCCGTATCGGTAGCCTGATCGAAAGTTCCGTTTACCGCTCCCCGGTAGATGCCGAGGGTTCTCAGCCTCCCCTGTACCGTGGCCACGTCCGGCCCGGTCATGGGAGGCGACATAAGCCTTAAATAACGGCTGGCGTATACCATCTGCCGTTACCTCCTCCCCAGATGTAGATACTCTATACTATTAGAACAGCTACCTCCGGGTGCCATTTTAGGCGCGATTTTAGGAAAAAACGTTGCAGCGGGACATCAGACGCGGGCGGGATCGAATGGCAAGACCGGCTGGTCGGGTTTCAGGTGGTTGGAGTAGAGGGTGTTCCAGACCCGAGGGTCGGCCTCCCCATCGGGGTAAAGCCGGTAAAACCGCTCGAAGACCTGGACCGCGAGTTCGGTGCTGTCGTCGAAACGACCGTCGGCCCGGTCCCGGTATACCCCGGCGTTGCGCAGCAGGAGCTGCAGGTAGACCACGGAGCGCAGGGCCATGCCTTTTTTAAGCTGCGGCGGGTTTTTAAAGACCGGCATCTTTCTGGTTATCCGGATCTCGGTCCCCGGCTGGACCAGCTTGTAGACCTGTTCCACATGGGAGTTGAGCATCCGTATACAGCCCTTGGAAATCGCCTGGCCGATCAGCCAGGGTTTGTTGGTGCCGTGAATCCCGTAGGTCCCCCAGGGAACGTCGAGTTCGATCCAGTGGCTGCCGAACCCCTCGCCCCACATGGACTTCTTGACCACCTGCCACTCGCCCACCGGGGAGGTGCTGTCGTCGGCCCCGATCGCCACCGGGAAGCTGCGGAACTTTTTTCCGTCGGAGAATACCGTCAGCTGCCGTGTCTGGAGGTTTATCTCCACCGTGACCTCCGCCGGGCCGATGGGGACCGCGGCGGGTGTATCGTCGTATGTCTGGGCCAGCGCCTTCCAGGTGTCCTCGTCCAGGGTGGGGTCAGCCGGGAGGTGGTGGTCCTGCTTGAAGCTGATCACCGCCGGGGCGGTCCGGGGTCCGTAGAAACCATTGGCGACCCCGTGGTAGTATCCCAGTTCACGCAGCCGGGTCTGCAGGCCCTGGACATCCCGGTCCGGGCGGGTCAGCTGGCCGGGCTTGAGTATCAGGTACTCCTCGCGCTCGCCGCAGAACAGCGGGTCCCCGCCGGACGCGCCGCCGCTGGCAGGGAGCGCCAGGATGATGAAGGCGACTATTAAACAGATGGCGGCCAGGCGGCGATAACCTGCTCTCATAAAAAAACCCCCTATACAGTTTTTAATCCTCGGCGCTATTTTATCCCTATCATTCGCTTCCAAAATATTTTCGGTCATGAGGACATCTCCGGGGCCAGTATGTTTATTTAGGAGATGAGAATGGATGCCCCGACTTGTCCTGCTGATCCGTACCCGAAAACTGATGTGGCCGGCCGCCGCGCTGATGGTCCTGTTGATTACCGTGATCCTTATCCGGGTAGGGCTCACCAGCCCCATCCCCGACGGCGCCCCCGGCAACCTGGCCGGGAGGAGGATCGCCATCGACCCCGGCCACGGAGGAATCGACGGCGGCACCAACCGCCCCGACTTCCTGGAAAAGGAGGTCAACCTGGCCGTCGCGTTAAGGCTGAGGGACGACCTTATCGCCAGGGGGGCCGAGGTCGTCCTCACCCGGGAGGAGGATATCGACCTGGGGATGATGAGCCCCGAGGACGGCGACGGCCGATACCTCCGGGGGCTGAAGACCCGGGTCTCCATCATCGAGCAGAACCAGAGCGACCTGTTCCTCAGCATCCACGTCAATGCCAACCACCGCCTGCCCTCCACCAGCGGTCCGATGGTGTTTTACAGCCGGAAGACCCCGGCCTCGCGCGCACTGGCGGAAACGCTGCAGGCCCGCCTGAACGCCCTGGCGGAGGAGAAGGGACTGAAGCGGCACAGCGCCGGGCCGGCCCGCTTTTTTCTCCTGGAGAACTGCCGGACCACCGGGGTGATAGTGGAATTGGGCTTCATGACCAACCGCACCGAACGGGCGCTGTTAGAAAACGGGGATTACCAGCAGGAACTGGTGCAGGCTGTAATCGAGGGGTTAAAGGACTTTTTCGCTCAGGAGGGGTCGGTGGATTGAAAAAACTGGACTGGAAGGCGGGGGGAGGAAGATGAAGAAAATTACTCTCTGGCTGCTGCTCGGTGTGGTGGTCGTGAGCCTGGGGGTCCTGGCCGCCGGGGGCATGCGGGCCTGGTCACTGCTGGCCGAGGAGGGCGATCCCCAGGTGCTGTCCAGGGCTATCCGGGACCTGGAAATGGGGAAGGAGGAGGTGATCCAGCTCGACCCGGTCACCTACCTGATGATGAGCGGGGACGAGGGGCCGCTGGTACGGCTGCTCGAACGGCGGGGGTGGTCGTTCGGAGGCCATGTGGGTGAGGGGCTCTGGCTGAAAAAGGGGAAAGAAACCCTTTACGCCCGGCCCCGGGTTTTTCACCAGCGCTACGTCATCTACGAACTGAACCGACAGCCCTAGAAGACTGAAAACCACTTCCTTACGATTATATTTAGGTCCAGCCGGGGAACCTAAATAATATCAACCAGGTGAGGAGTGACTGTTCGGTTGAAGGCTGGCGATCGCCGTTTACAGCGGATTGCGGCAGCGGGGCTGCTGGCCCTGGTGGTGTTGGCCGCCATCGTTTTCTATTCTGGGGTTCCAGTCAGGGGCTGGTTCCCCGGACTCGGGTTCAGGGCTTGGGTCAGCCCGGCGGATTCGAACCCGGGGCATGTGGAGCGTGATGACGGAGGATGCTTCTTCCTGATGGACCGGCTGGGCCGGGTGATCTACCAGACCGCCCGGCAGGTGCGGGTCGGGGACCAGTTTATCGCCAGCGACGATTCCCACTACCGGGTCAAGCGGGTGGACGGGGATGTCGCGTCCTGCGACCTTTTAACCAGAGGCCCGGAAGAGGAGATCGACCCCACGGTCGGCATGCCGGTCGCAGCGGCACCCGGGACCCGGTCGGGCAAACCCGCGATCGGCATCTACCATACCCACGGCGACGAGTCCTACCAACCCTCTCAGGGGACCTACGCCATACCCGAAGGAAAGGGGTCGGGCGTGGACCTGGTGAGCCGGGAACTCACCAACAAGCTCAACTCCCTAGGCATCAAGACGATCTACGACGACGCCTCCAACCTCCCGCACGACCTGGACGCCTACGCCCGTTCGCGGGAGACCGCGTTTTACCTGATGCGGCAGGGGGTGAGCTGCCTCATCGACGTGCACCGGGACGGGGCCCCGATCTCGAACTACCTGACCCGGATCGGCGGCCTCGACGTGGCGCGCATCACCCTGGTGGTGGGGATGGGCAACCCGAATCAGTCGGCGGCCCTGGGGTTTGCCCGGGAGATCAAGCATCAGCTGGACGGCATCTACCCGGGGCTGATCAAGGGCATCTACCTGGCGGACGGGGTCTTCAACCAGGACCTGACGCCGGCCTCCCTGCTGGTCGAGATAGGTTCGCAGGAGAATACCCTGGGAGAGGCGGAGGCGGCGGCCAGCCTGTTCGGGGACGTGATGCCCCGGGTATTCGAGGTATCACCCATCACCGGGGTCACTCGGCTGAAGTCCGGGGCTGACCAGGGGGGAAGCTGGAAGGCCCTGCTGCTGGTCCTGGCTGTCCTGGTGGCGGGTGGGTTCGGCTTCCTGCTGATAAGCGCCGGCAGCTGGGACGCCGCGGTGGAGAGGATAAAGACCTTCGGCAGCCGGGAGCTGGGCGACCTGTGGGGCCGGCGGGGCGATATCCTGGATGCGGTGGACTCGCGGCTGGAGACCGGGAGGGAGAAGGTCCGGGCCGGGCTGTCCCAAGCCGTGGCTTTCGCTAAAGACGTTATCGATCGGGTGGGGAATCGGAACCGGTTACGGTAGATCCTGAAGATGCTGTTTACATTGTGTTGACAAAACGGAGGACGGTTCAAAGGGGCTGCTCAAATTAAGCTTTGAGCCAGCCCCTTTCCCGTCATCCTGCTATATCGCAGGCCATTAACTGCAACTATTTATTGTAACACCTGATTTGTCATTACTTGCCTAGGATGCTCAGCAACTGGTAAACCATCACCGCTGCCTGCGCCCGGGTGGCATCAGCCTGAGGAGCAATCGTGCTGGCGGTCATGCCGTGGACGATGCCCGCCTTGATGGCAGCTTCCATTCCCGTTACAGCCCAACTACTGACAGAAGCTTTGTCGCTGAAAGCGTTCAGCTCGGTCCCGTCTGTAACCGAAGCTTTGTCCCCGAGGGCTTTAGAAACCATAACAGCCATCTGCTCTCTGGTGATCAGGGCGTCTGGAGCAAACCGGTTGTCACTCGTCCCGCTAACTAGACCATCCACAGCAGCGGCATTGACGGTGCCGTAATACCAGTCTCCGGGGCTCACGTCCTTGAATTGGCTGGTGGTTCCCGAAGTATTCAGTCCGAGGGCTTTCACCAACATGGTGGCAAATTCCGCCCGGGTAATCGATGCGTCCGGTTTGAAGGTGCCGTTCGGGTAGCCAGAAACAATGCCCTGCCCGCTAAGATTGGTGATGGCGGTATAGCCCCAGAAAGCATCAGAGACATCAGAGAATTTAGGAACCGTGGTTGTCGTAATAGTTGTCTGTGATGTCCCGGTAGTTGTAAAGTTCAGCACACTTCCATAGGCGGTGCCTTTCGAGTTCGCGGCATAGGCTTTGAAATAGTAGGTCGTGCCTGCGGTCAAGCTGTCCAGCTTAGCTGTGAAGGCGTCGGATTGGTTATTGCTGCCCACATCCAGTCTATTGGTAAGACTGCCGGAGCTGGTGCCCCAGAAGAAACCGTAGTTGGTGATACCATACCCGCCGTCCGAGGTGATGCTGCCGTTCAGGACTGCTGCGTCCGATGTGATTGACGTAGCAGCACTGGTTTTTACGACCGGGGTGTAAGAAACTGCGGTGCCACCGCCTCCACCGCCGCCACCACTTCCTCCCCCGGAAGAAGGAGTATAGGCAACAAATTCGGTAAAGTGCTTGGTCCAGATGGCCAGATCGGCGCTAGCATCAATCTTCGCATCCCCGTTGGGGGGGATTTCATTGTCCGCAGTGGTTTGATTGTCTGTACTTAAAACACGGGTAATGGGAGTAAAGACTCCGTTTATAATGTATCCGGCCGATTTTCCGGCCATGCCCGGAACCAGTAAACGAACTGCGTTGCTAAAGGTTATGCTCTCATTACTTAAACCGATTTCAACTACGGCGTTAACACTCTGAGCTCCGGTAACCGTTGCGCCGGGATAGGCCTTTACCGTAGGCAGGCTGATTGTTCCATCCCAACCAATGGGACCGCTGACAGTCGTACCAGCCGGTATTTCCAATTGAACAATTCCCAATAAATTACTGGTATTTACTTCAATTAACGGTAATGGCTGAGTGGTATCTACTTTAATCGCGGCCCCGGTTACCCCCGGGGGAACAATAATGGTGGTTGGGGCAGTTATGTTTACAGTATCCCCGTTACCGATGGTCACAGATTTCAGGACCGTCACTGTCACCACACTTGAGGTCGCTGTGCCGCTGGTGACGGTGAAGTAATAGGTTCCTTCAATTGTCGAAACGTCCGCGATTACTGTAATGGTAGATGTATTTGAGGCTACATTACTTCCGGCGGCTGACAGGCCGGTCGGAGCTGATAAGGAATTACCGCTCGCATCGCACCAGTTGATCGCAACCGGGGTATTGTCGTCAATATTGGTCGTGGTTACCGCAAAGGTGGCGGAGCCGGCCGTCCCGGCCGTGATCGTCCCGCTTTGGAGTCCAACGCTGATGGTCGGGGTGGCCGCGGCCGCCCGAGTGACGCTTACGGCGTAGTAGAGCCTGGTGCTCGCATCCTGGGCCGTCACCCGGATGTATACAGTGGTCGCTGCGCCCGCCTCCAGGTTGACGCTGGCGGTAGGGGTGGTAAAAGTGCTATCCGTGTATAAAGCCGCCACAGCATTGGTATCGTTGGGCGTTAGGTCGGACGTGGCGATGGATGCCTGTGAGCTCGCCACATCAATGGATGCCTGGTAGGGATCGGCAATAGAGCCGGCGTGCGTTCCGCTGGGGATGATCGTCAGGCCGCACGCCTGTTTCAGGGTAGCGTCGCTGGACAGGGATGAAGAGGCTGACACCAGGATAACACTCGAAGACCCATAGATGGAAGCGGTCACCGAGTCCGTGGCCGTGATCGTCTGGCTGCCGGTCGTGTTCAGGATTGCGCTGAAAGTATGCGTGCCGTTGTCCAGGGCGATGAAGATGTAGTTGGACGGCAGCGAACTGCTTGCATCCGTGCTGGTGAAGTGGACCGTACCGGTGTAGCCAGTGGCGGTATTGCCGCTGTTATCCTCGGCTGTCACCGTGAAGTTGAAAGAGGTGCCCGCCGTGGCATTACCGGGTGCGGAGACGTCCAGCCTAGTGGCGAAAACCGCTGCTGATTGTTGGATGGTCACGCTGATGCTGACGGTCAAATCCACGCTGTTAGGATTGATCACTCCAGCTGGAAGCGTCACGGTGCCGTCCACCGTGAAAGTCTGCTCGCCGGTATCGTCTGGATCATAATCGCAGCCGGCCACATCCCAGCTTACGTCGGCTTGAACATTTCCGCTATCGGTGACTAGGGTCACCTTGGCGGGAAGCCCCAGGGCCGCCGCGGTCTTGGCGCTGCCGTTGGCTATGCCGGTGATAGCTGCAGGCGCGGTTATGGCCACCAGGGTTTTATCTGTGCTGGAGGCGGCGTTGACGGTCACGTTGATGCTGACGGTCAGATCCACGTTGTCCGGATTGATCACCCCGGCTGGAAGTGCTACCGTCCCGTCCACCGTGAAAGCCTGCTCGCCGGTATCGTCTGGATCATAATCGCAGCCGGCCACATCCCAGGTTACATCGGCTTGAACGTTACCATCGTCAGTTTCCAGGGTCACCTTGGCGGGGAGTCCCAAGGCCGTCGCCGTTTTGGCGGTGCCATTGGCTAAGCCCGTGACAGCGGTTGGGGCGATAATACTCACCAACGTGCGTTCCTCCGGCGTATCGCCTGACTTGACCCACACGGTGCTGGTTCCGTTGGCGTAGGTTTTGTAACCGGGTTTCGTTGTTGCGGCTTGATCATCGCCTATATTTTTCGCGAGATCGTCCACCCTTATATAGCCGCCCGCCGCAACAATTGCGCCATTAATCGTAACGGTGCTGTTATTTTTGGCTTGGGCTCCGTATCCTGGAGTATCGGTGGTAGTAACATTTCCGCCGACCGTCATCTCACTGTTTTCTTCGGCATAAACACCGGTATTGACGCCCTGCACATTGCCGTCGATGCTAACGGTCCCTGCATCGTAGGCATAAGCGCCGGCGCTTTCTGTCCCCGTCGCCGCGACATCGCCGGTGACCTCCACCGAACTGCCGTTATTCTGTGCGGAAACACCGACAATTTTGCCGGACACATCGCCGGTGACGGTTACAATTCCTTCGTTATAGGCGTCGACTCCAAGGCCGTTGGAACTGGTTATATTGCCGGTGATATCGGCTATACCGCCGTTGGTTTTGACTCCGCGGCCGTTATTGCCGGTGGCCGTCACGTTGCCGGTGACGGTTACGTTGCCGTCGTCCTGGGCGTAAACGGCTGCGCCGTTGTCGGCCGCCGCTGTCACATCGCCGCCGATTATGATAACGGAGCTGCCGGCGCCAACTGCCCGCGCGCCTATATTTCCGGCATGAATCAGGTCGTTGATTACGGAAACATGTCCGCCCTCTTCCGCCAGCGCACCGGTGCCAATATTACCGTTTGCCGTTATACTGCCATAGATATTCACCTGGGTGTTGGCGCCCTTCGCGTATGCGGCAATGGCATCCGCCGCCGATACGGTCACGTTGCCGTACACGGTCACCGTGCTGCTCAGGCCGCCGACGTAGCCGCTATTATCCGCCATCGCTCCCCATTCAATCCCGTTTACGTTTTGCTGTACGGTGACCGTGCCTCCAGAGCTGGCTATGGCTTTCGCGACTGAGCCCTGCACTGTGACCTGGCTGTATGCGCCAGCCGCCGAAGCAAACCCGCTTAGATCGCCGCCGATGGATACCTCGCCTCCGCCAAGAGCATAGGCGCTGGAAGCATTTCCCGACACCGTCGCGCTGCCGTTGCCGCCCGCATACACAGCTGCGCCGCCGTCTGAGAGTGTCGCCGCTGTCGTTACTGCGGCGACGCCATCCTGTACGTGAATGCCGTAATTCAGACCGGTGACATGGAATGCCCCGGCGCCGCTCAACGCTACCGTGCCGTCATCGCCGACAAACAATCCGTCGCCGGAGAGGTTCATCACATCCAGGGTATGGCCGCCCAGGGCGAAGTTTACGCTGCGTCCGCTGATATTGATGCCGTAACCGTAGTTTATATCGCCCAGCAGTTCAATGGTCTTGTTCTGTCCCGCCCCGATGCTGGACAGGGCGTCGCTCAGGCTGTAAAAGTCCTGCCCGTCAATACGGCAGCGGGCCTGGGGAATGAACGTGGCCGTCGGGTAGTGGGAATCAGACCATGTAGGGGTAGTCCAGCCCGATTTGCCAGCGATGTAGTACAGACGGAAATCATCATCCGTCCCGGCAAAGGTGTAATCATACGGAATCCCCAAATCGGGCGCGTCACCGTAAAAATAAATTTTCTCCAACTCCGAGCAGTCTTGGAACGCGTAGGAACCGATCGCACTCAAGCTGGCAGGCATTTCAACCTCGGAAAGTCCGTCGCATCCGAAAAACGACCAAGCGCCAATGGTGGTAAAGCCTTCAGGAAATGCAATCTCCGTCAGGTAGTCAGCGTTGGAAAAAGCAGAGTTATCTGTTACAAAAACGCCGTTGGGAATGGCGTAGGAGGCCGCTGTTCTGCCCGCCGGATATTGAAAGAGCAACTTACCCGGGTTGCCAATATTAAAGTAAGCGAACAGCACTCCGTCGATGCTTTGGTAATACTGGTTCACCCCGGTCACATTGATGGCTTCAAGCGCCGTACAATCTGTAAAGGCGCGGGTGCCGATGCTTTGTATCGAGTTGGGGATGTCGATATGGGTCAGGTCTTTGCAAAAAACGAACGCCTCCGACCCAATGAAGGTAACGCCTTCAGGAATGTTCACCGCGGCCAGATGGTCGCAGCTATAGAAAGCCTGGGCGCCAATGGTTTTTATGCTGGCGGGAAGACTCACTGCCGTGATGTTGTCAGCATTCGCAAACGCTTCTTGCCCGATCCCGGTCACGGGATAACCGCCGTAGGCCGACGGTATTTCTACCGCCCCGCCGCTGCCGGAATAACCGCTGACAACCGCCTCCTCCCCGTTGATAATATTAAATACGAGTCCGTCATCGGCCGAGCTGGTCTGGGGAAAAACGCCTGCCGAGCCCAACGCGAGGGCCACCGCCAGCAGCAGCGCCGTGAATTTTCGCCTCATCTTTTATCCTCCTTTATGATTAGTGATGATTGCTCTGTTCGGGGTTGCCTCTGATTGTGGTGCATCCGCCTGGTTCTTGGCGGATTTCTTTTCAGGGCGTCCTCAATAATTTGCGTGAGCGTTTCCAGCAGGCCTGCCGCCTCTTTCTCCGGCGAGTCCCGGCTAGAAAAAATGCCGGTTGCAAGCTCCACGGTGATTACCTGTTCCCCCTGATCCGGGCAGACCCGGATGAGAAAAAGCATGCCGGTTTTCCGCTCGGATGCCATCAGGATACCTGCGTCGGGATTTGCGGACAGGAGCTTCCATTGTAGTTTTTCGAAGCTGTCATACAACGCTCCGAGCACCATGAACTCTCCGCAGTAGTAATTCCTGACCAGGACCTACATCCTTCGCCCCCTCCTTTCCATGAAAGTGATGATACTAATGGTAATGGTATGGAAAACAGAGGAGGTGAACAGGTTGGTTTCAGGGTTGAGACGGCTAAAAACCGGGTTAATTTTAGGGTTGAGATCTTCTTCAAAGCCCCTGATCTCTGGGTTTTCGCAATTTTACCCACCAATCGGTAAAAGAACAGCAAAACCCCGGACCCGGTCCAGTTCTCTCCTCAAGGTTTTGGTTATCTCTAAACAAACGCACCCTCTTTTTACTACATCGTGCAGGGGTTATACAATCCTCCTAAAGTATGGTTTGGGTAAAAATGCTCTTTCCCTAACGACGATCTACGGCTTGCTTTATAAAAAAATCTCCATTTTTGGAAAACTGTCTTACATGCCACTTAAAAAATCCCAAAATTGGATCGGCCTAACCTTCAAATTCTCCTGCCCCTGCTCGCTCCCCAATAGATGTATTAAGCCGGGAATATCTGATATAATACCCTTGTCTATATAAAAGTGGCTCGACCAGAATTTTTTAAAGCAGGTCACCCGATGCACGACTACTTTCGCTTAAGCCGCACCCAAACCGCCTATATCGTCCCGGCGGCCCTGTACACCTTGTGGCAGGCCTGCGTAGGCTGGCTCAACCACTATTGGACCTTTATCCGCCTGGGCCGCGACCAGGCGGCTTTGATGTATGTCCTGTTCTTCATAACCCACGCCTCTGCCATCGCCGTTTTTGCCTGGTGGTTGGACCGAAACCCTAGCCCGGATCGTGTAAAAAAGGCTGTTCTCCTATCCTCTGTCCTGACCGCCCTGCTCACGGCCGGCATGGCTTACGGCGAGGGCGGCGGGCTGGTGCTGATATGCCTTCTTGCCGGCCTTGCCTCCGGGCTGTTGGCGGCTTACCTGACCGTCTACCTGCTGCGGGAGATCCCGGCCGGACGTCGGGGTATAACCGTCGGTCTCGCTTCCGCCCTAGGAATAGCCTTTCATTTTATAACCTTCACCCTGCTCTTTCCGCAGCAGGAAGGGGGCATCCTGATCGGAAAGACCTTCTTCGCCGCCGCGACCGCGCTGCTGCTCGGCGTCGGCACTCTACGGCTCCTGGCCGGCCGGGAAGGTCTCCGGCGGGACGAGGGCATAGAAACAACACTGGAAAACACCCGACAGCCCAGCCTTATACTCCCTCTGTGCCTGATTCTCCTGGGGTTCTTCATTTCCTTCGGCATGCAGGATTACTCCGCCACAGTGTTCTGGCTGGACGGCGAAGACGGCCTGGTCTATACCCGGTTGTTCCTGATCGTGGGATTTATAGGCGGCGGTCTGCTGTGCGACCTGAAGGGAAAGCACATGGTGCTGAACGCTTCTTTTAGCCTGCTGGCCCTGGGGTTCGTGTCGATGGCGTTCGGATATAAGGGGATTTTCGCTTTCATCGGTTTCTCCGGGGTGCAGCTGGCCAACGCCGTGTTCTCCACCACCGCACGGCTGGTTTTCCTGGACGCTGCCCGGCTCTATCGGCGGCAGATCCTGGTGGCCTCCCTGGGACTGGTTTTCCCGCTGCTTTTAAAACAGGTGGGGATTATCACGGCGGAGAAGGTCTACAAGGCATTCGGAAACATGTCCGTCTTTATCGTATCCCTGGTCGCGATCATCCTGGCGCTTCCCCTGGTCTCGCTATTGTTTGAGCGGCTGCGGGACAGCTTTATCCTCCAGATCCGCCAGCAGTCCCCGGCGATAGAGCTGGCGTGCGTACTGGAGTCGGACCTCGACTACCCGTCGATAGAAAACGGGCCGCCGGCCCCGGCTCCCCTACCCGCTCCTGAGAGCAAACCCGCCGCTGCCGAGATGGCGCCTCCCCCAAGCGAAAGCGGGTCCGGGAGCACCTGGGCCGAGATAGCGGAATCTTTCGCCCAAAAACACGGTTTCAACCGCCGGGAAACCCAGGTGCTGGAGCTGACCCTGCACGGGCTTACTGTATCCGAGATGGCCGAGAACCTGAGTCTCTCCGAACCCACCATCAAGCAGTACGTCCGCCAGATGCTGCGCAAGACCGAAACCAGGAACCGCCGGGAACTCCTCTCTCTGATGTTCAAAGAACTGAATCCTGTTAACTAGGCTCAGTAGCCGGATTAGTGAAATGTACGGGTATTTTAGAGGTCATGGTCTTATCCTTGAACTCCTCGGGGTGACCGCTGATGATTTTGTACATGGCTTTCCTGGCCCTGGCGTATCCCAAGGCATCTCCCACATCTACGGCTTTGTACCAGGTTTGGCCTTCAAATTTGTGGCTAGGTAACCGGTTTTTGTGTTACTATCTTGTCGAGGCCGCTAACTCGTTAAGGGTGCACAACGAGGAATATCGCCAGTTCTATAACGCAAAGTATGCAGAGGTGCCAAAACATAAACACAATCGAAGGTTTAACGCGGGCGGGGGGTGATTCTGACGGTTGCGCCAAGGATTTTTGAGATGAAGATATCGATGGTATTTCGGTTTGCTCCTATCGGAAGGATTATCATTACCTTGATCGGACTGGGACTCTTTCTGCTTCTGGTGGGTATCTGGATCGGTGCCGTGGCGTTGGTGGTGGCGATCCCCTTATTGATAAAACTGAACACTACTAAAAAGTATTACGACTTTATCCTGACCCCGACGGGGTTTGAATACGAAAACAAAGAGATCGAATGGAAGGAGATCAAGAAGGTCGAGTTTTCGAACACCGATAAATTCTCCACCTCGAAATATACCAAGCGTTTTTACGACCCGGTGATCAATGTGCAGACCGAGGACCGGAGGCTGGCCATCATCACCCAGAAATATAATGAAAGCCGGGCCCTGCGGGACGCCTTCGTGGAGGCGTGCCGGGAAAAAAACATCAAGTATAAGGTCGAGGACCAGGCCTCGTAATAGAAAAAATCGGGCGCTGAGGTTTCAGCGCCCGATTGGCAGAGTGTTTAAGGGACTATGGTGACCGGGGTGCCGATCCGGACGTAGTCGTAGAAGTCCTCCACGTCGCGGTTGGTGAGCCCCACGCAGCCGAAGGTCCAGTCGTTCCCGAAGGATGGGACGTCCCCACCGTGGATCCCTATCCCCCCGCCCAGCGCTGTCCGCTGGGGAGGGGTTTTATTCTGGGCGATGGCGGTCACGATCTGGTTGTAGACCGACCGGTTGATGATTCCCGCGTTCAGCCCCCGGTTGGCGTCCTCGCGGTTCGGGTAGCTGAGCCGCATCCAGCGCGAGCCCAGGTAGTAATCGGGGGGATTGAAGACGGTTTTTTCCGTGATGTAAAAGTATCCCTCCGGGGTTTTATGGTCCCCCTGGACCTGCTTGTCCGCCAGCCCGCTGTCCCCCAGCTCCACGTGATAATACTTGAGCCAGGTCCCGTTTGAGAACAGGGACAGGGTGTGGGCGGACTTGTCCACCACGATGGAGAGGTTGGGGGAAGCGGCCGGGATACCTTTCTGCCGCAGGATGTCCCGGAGCGGCGGTGAGGACGGGCTAGCGGCGGCCGGCAGGGCCAGCACCTGTCCGGGGTAGATGGTGTCGGAACCCAGGTTGTTGGCGGCCTTGAGCTGGTTGACGGTGATCCCCCGTGAGCGGGCGATCAGGTACAGGGTGTCCCCGCTTTTTACCGTGTACTGACCGCCTGCCGACCCCTGGGCAGCCGCGCCGGCCGCCGGCAGGAACAGGGCCGCCAGGAGCAGCGCACCCGCGAAGGCCGATATCAGGGATCGGGAAAGCCTGCAGGATATTGGTTTCAGTTCTAACCACCCCTTGGAATTATGATTTAGGAGACCGGCTACGGTTTAATTCTAACGCCCCTGGCCCTGGCGGTGTTCAGGGAAACCGAGGAAATAGCAAATGGGGTTTTTATAAAGGCCCGGATACGCTTATAATACTGGGAGAAGATGAAAAAAGATTGAGAGTGAGCGGACCATGCTTAACCGGTTTTCCCGGACCGAGCTGCTGATCGGGTCGGCGGGGATCGAAAAACTGAAAAAGAGCCGAGTGGCGGTGTTCGGCATCGGCGGAGTCGGCTCCTTCACGGTGGAGGGACTGGTCCGCTCGGGGGTCGGGCGCCTGGTCCTGGTCGACGACGACCTGATCTGCCTGACCAACGTCAACCGGCAGCTCCACGCCACCAGCCGCACTCTGGGCCAGCCCAAGGTGGAGGCCATGCGGGACCGGGTCCTGGAGATCAACCCCGAGGCGGAGGTGGTAATCCACCAGAGGTTTTACACCAGCGAATCGGCCGAGGAGCTTCTCGCCCCCGACTACGACTACATCGTGGACGCCATGGACACCGTTTCCGCCAAGATCGACCTGGTGGTGCGGGCGCGGGGGATGGGCATCCCCGTCATCAGCAGCATGGGGGCGGGAAACAAGCTGGACCCCGCCAGGTTTCAGGTGGACGACCTGTACCGGACCTCGGTCTGCCCCCTGGCCAAGGTGATGCGCAAGGAGCTAAAGAAGCGGGGGATAGACTCCCTGAAGGTGGTCTACTCCCAGGAGGAGGTCATCAAACCGCTGGAGGGAGAGGCGGAGGGCTGCGACACCGGCTGCGTCTGTCCCGAGGGGTCGACCCGCAGGTGTACCATCCGCCGCCAGATACCCGGCAGCATATCGTTCGTGCCCTCGGTGGCCGGGCTGATCATCGCCGGCGAGGTGGTCAGGGATTTACTGAAACTGGAAAATGTTCTGCAGGAAAACCGATAAAAGATATTGAATTCATACTTGAATCAATAGCAAAATTAAAATTGTAATAAATAGTGCAAACTTAAAGGAGTGATTTTGTATGGGTACTCCGGCTGCCATAGCCGAAAACATCTACTGGGTCGGGGTTGTCGATTGGAACATCCGGCTCTTCCACGGGCCGACCCTGTCCACCCCCTACGGCACCACCTACAACTCCTACCTGATCATGGACGAAAAGAACGCCCTGGTGGACACGGTTTACGCTCCCTTTACCGATGACCTGGTGGACAAGCTGAAGCAGCTGATCGACCCCGCCCGGATAGACTACCTGGTGATAAACCACATCGAGCCCGACCACTCGGGGGCCTTCCCGGTGATCCGCCGGCTCTGCCCGAATGCCAAGGTCTTCTGCAGCCAGCGGGCCCTGGAGGGGCTGAAGTCATACTATGGGGGCGAATACGACTATACCGTGGTCAAGTCGGGCGACACCCTGAAGCTGGGGAAGAACACCCTGGCCTTCATCGAGGCCCCGATGCTGCACTGGCCCGACAGCATGTTCACCTACATCCCGGAGCAGGAACTCCTGCTGCCCAACGACGCCTTTGGCCAGCACCTGGCCACCACGTACCGCTTCGACGACGAGGGGGAACTGGAGTTCATCCTGGGCGAGGCGGCCAAGTACTACGCCAACATCCTCATGCCCTTCAGCGCCCAGGTCCTGAAAAAGCTGGAAGAGGTTCAGAAGCTGGGGATCAAGATCAAGACCATCGCCCCCAGCCACGGCCTGATCTGGCGCCGGAACCCGGAGGCGATCTTAAGCGCTTACGCCCGCTGGGCGGAGAGCAAGGGACGCCCCAAGGCGGTCATCGCGTACGACACCATGTGGAACAGCACCGAAAAGATGGCCTACGCCCTGATGGACGGGCTGATGGCGGGAGGCGCCGAGGTCAAGCTCTTCAAGGCTTCAGTTTCCGACCGCAGCGACGTCATGAAAGAGGTGCTGGATGCCCGGGCGGTCCTGGTGGGTTCCCCCACCATGAACAATGACATCCTGCCGGTGGTTTCGCCCCTGCTGGACGAGCTGGTGGGCCTGAGGCCGCGGAACAAGATCGGGATGGCCTTCGGTTCTTACGGATGGGCCGGCGGCGCGCAGAAGATCATCGAGGAGAGGCTGAAGGCGGCGAAGATCGAGCTGATCGAACCCGGCCCCAGCCTGAAATGGGCGCCTGCTGACGCAGACCTCGACCGGTGCCGGGAGCTGGGGAAAGAGATCGCTCGGAGGATCGCGGACTGAACCATTTGAAAATAGCTGGATTAAGCTGCCGATGCGGACCGAAAGGGGTGACGCATCGGCAGCCTGGTTTCCGGGCTCTGGCCGCGAAGCACTTCACACAATATTTTCATATTTTTAATACAAATTTCACCAACCCATGGGTTAAGATGTAGGTAATACATAGTATATGGAGTGATTGCAGCAATGTCAGGAAAGATACGGGGGTTTTTCTCGCGCCTCAAAAAGTCGATGGGGGCCGGGACCAGGACCCGAAAGGTCTGGATCATCGGTGCCCTTATCGTTTTGGCCGCGGGTGGGTTCGGAGGATACCGGTACTTTAGCGGCAACGGCCAGCTTACCTACCTGACGTCTCCGGTGAACAAGGGCGCCATCACCGACGCCGTTCTGGCCACCGGGACCCTGGAGCCCGTTCGCAAGGTCGGACTCAGCTTCAAGAACGTCGAGACCATCAGTGTGCTGAATGTCAAGGCCGGGGACCACGTGACCACCGGGCAGGTGCTGGCCGAGCAGGACACCCGGCAGTTCATCGCCTCGGTCGCCCAGGCCGCCCGGGACGTGGCCCAGAGCGAGGCCAACATCAAGACCTCCACCATGACCCGGGACAAAGCCAAGAAGACCCGGGAGCAGCAGAAGGCCCTGCTTGACGCGGGGGTGCTGTCCCAGGACGCGATGGACACGGCCAACGACGACTACGAAAAGAGCGAGCTGGACCTGGCCGCGGCCGAGGCCCAGCTGGAGAACAGCCGGACCAGACTTTCGAACGCCCAGGACGACCTGGCCGCCACCAAGCTGGTGGCTCCCTTCGACGGGATAGCCAGCGTGGTCAACGGTGACGTGGGCCAGAGGAGCGGGGGCGGCAGCGGTTCCGAGGTCAACGCCTTTATCACCCTGATCAGTGAGGAACTGCAGATGAAGACCATGGTCAACGAGGTGGACATGGGCCGGATCAGTATCGGCCAGGACGTGGAGTTCAGCACCAACGCCTACCCCAACAAGGTCTTCCGCGGGAAGGTGCTGAGGATCTCCTCGGAGGCCACCACGGTGAGCAACGTGCAGTTCTACCAGACGACCATCTCGGTGGAGGACCCCGACCACCAGCTTTATTCGGGGATGTCCACCGCGGTCAGCATAATCGTCAGCCGCAAAACCGACGTGACCACCGCCTCGATGATGGCTCTGACCTATGCCGAGTCCTACGCGCGGAGCAACGCCCAGGCGGCGTTGGGCGGCAGCCAGTCGGGTACGGCCAGGACCAGGGGCGCGGACTCCAGCGGTTCGGGTCAGGCCCAGACCGGCGTCTCGGGCCAGGAGCAGACCGGCCGGAACCAGGGCGGCGGCTCCTCGGATCGCCGCGGCGGGGGAGCCAACCAGAACCGGAGGATGGTGGTCGTGCTGGAGAACGACCAGCCGGTGATGAAGCCGGTCACGGTCGGCATCAACGACGGGACGAACATCGAGATAGTAGAGGGGCTGAACCCGGGAGACAAGGTGGTCATCGGCACCAACCAGACCACCACGACTCCTTCTACCGGTACATCCACCAACAACCGCACCCAGCAGCCGGGCGGGCAGAACCGGCAGGGGGGCGGCGGCCCGGTGATCCGGGCCCCGGGGATGGGCGGATAACCCCGGGCGGGTACTCATCTAAGACTGGGAGGGTAAGAATTGAGCCAGAATGTGCTTAGTCTTTCGGATATAACCAAGACCTACTATGGCGCGGGAAGCCCGGTCCACGCCCTGCAGGGGGTGTCGTTCTCGCTGGCCGAAGGGGAGATGGTGGCCATCATGGGACCTTCGGGGTCGGGCAAGTCGACCCTGATGAACCTGCTGGGATGCCTCGACAAACCCGATGGCGGCACCTATACCTTCGGCGACCAGGACGTCATGGAGATGGACAAGGTGGACCTGGCCCACCTGCGTAACCGCCGCATCGGGTTCGTCTTCCAGAACTTCAACCTGCTGGGGCGCGCCAGCGCCCTGGAGAACGTGGCCCTGCCCATGGTTTACGCCGGGGTGAAGTCCCGGGAGAGGAACAGCCGGGCGGCGGAGATGCTCGGACTGGTCGGGCTCGAGGGGCGGGAGCACCACCTCCCCAACCAGCTCTCCGGGGGACAGCAGCAGAGGGTGGCGATCGCCCGGTCGCTGGTCAACAGCCCGGAACTGCTGCTGGCGGACGAACCCACCGGGGCGCTCGACACCAGGACCAGCATCGAGATCATGGCGCTGCTGCAGCGGCTGCACCGCGAGAAGGCGCTCTCGATCATCATCGTCACCCACGAACCAGACATCGCTCTCCACTGCCAGCGCGTCGTACGACTGAGCGACGGGCTGGTGGTCAGCGACGAGAAGGTGGAAAATCCGCACCAGGCGCAGGTATAAAGAACAAGGTGGTTTTTACGGATGGATTTATTGACAACCCTCCAGATAGCCTGGAGGAGCCTGATGGTAAACAAGATGCGGTCGGTCCTCACCGCTCTGGGGATCATCATCGGGGTGGCGGCGGTCATCGTGATGGTCTCCCTCAGCCAGGGAGCCACCGCGGGTATCACCGAGAGGATATCCAGCATGGGGTCGAATCTGTTGATGGTCACCCCGGGGGGGAACTTCGGGCCGGTCCGGGGGACCAGCGTGGGGCAGCTCACGATACTCGATGCCCAGGCGATTGCAAACCTGCCCCTGGTGGAGCGCGTGGCCCCCGAGGCGTCTTCCAACAACGCCACCCTGACCGCCGGGAGCAGCACCTGGACCGCATCGCTCAGCGGCACCCTCCCCGCACTGCAGGATATAAAAAAGTGGCCCACCTCCGAGGGAGAGTTTTTTAACGACTATGATGTCGAGAACGGCGCCATGGTGGCGGTGGTAGGCCAGACGGTGGTGGATAACCTGTTTCCCAACGGCCAGTCGGCTTTGGGCAAGAGCATCAAGATCAACGGACTGCCCTTCACCGTGATCGGGGTGCTGAGCGTCCGGGGAGCGGGAGGGATGGGCGACAACCAGGACAACACCATCTACATACCGCTGACCACCGCCCAGCAGAGGCTGATGGGGGCCAACAGCATACGGGTGATCAACGTCCAGGCCGTCAGCGAAGCCGCGCTGACTCCCCTGCAGGACAGCATCACCAGCCTGCTGCGCCAGCGGCACCGACTGTCAGACAACCGGGAGGACGACTTCCGCATCCAGGACATGACCCAGGTGCTGTCCACCATCGAGGACACCACCCAGATACTGACCTTTTTGCTCGGGGGCATCGCGGGGATCTCCCTGCTGGTAGGCGGGATCGGCATCATGAACATCATGCTGGTCTCGGTGACGGAACGCACCAGGGAGATAGGGATCCGCATGGCGGTCGGGGCCACCACCAACGATATCCTCACCCAGTTTCTGATCGAGGCCCTGCTCCTCAGTGTGATCGGCGGGGTGATCGGGATAACCCTCGGCTGGGGAGGGACCCAGGTCTTGAGCGCCCTGGCCGGCTTCCGGATGGCGCTGGTGCCGTGGCTGGTAGCGGTGGCGATCGGGTTCTCGATGATGGTGGGACTCTTCTTCGGGTACTACCCCGCCAGGAAAGCGGCCAACTCCAACCCGATCGAGGCGCTGAGGTTCGAATAGAGAGTAAAGAAAAAGAGAAGACCGGGGACATAGCGGTTTTCGGACCCGGTTATCCTAGCTTACGGGGTGATAAACTTGCCGACGATCTTTGTAGTGGACGACGAGGAGAACATCCGAAACCTTATCGGTCAGTACCTCCTGGTGGAAGGCTTCCAGGTGGAAACCTTCACCAAGGTTGAAGAGGTGGAAGGCCGGCTGCAGGCCGGCTTCCCCGACATGTTTATCCTGGATATCATGCTGCCGGGAAAAAACGGGCTGGAGTTCTGCCGGGACATCCGCAACCGGAGCGGGGTGCCGGTCATCTTCATCTCGGCCCGGGGCGAGGAGATGGACCGGATCCTGGGCCTGGAGCTGGGAGGAGACGACTACCTGACCAAGCCGTTCAGCCCCCGCGAGCTGGTGGCCAGGGTGCGGTCGGTCTTTAGACGTTCGGCCAGCCAGATGGCCGCGGAAGATGTTATAATCATTAATAACCTGAAGGTGCTCGCGCGCGACCGCCGCGTGATGGTCGGGGAACAGGAGGTCATGCTGACGCCCAAGGAGTATGAGCTTCTGCTGCTGCTGGTGCAGCAGCCGCACCGGACCTTCAACCGGCAGGAGCTGCTGGATAGGGTCTGGGGGTTCGATTACGTCGGAGGGGTGCGGGCGGTCGACGACCTGGTCAAGCGGCTGCGCCGCAAGCTCCGCGAAAGCGGATCGCAGAGCAATGTAAAAACCATCTGGGGGTATGGGTACCGCTTCGATGATTAAGTTAAAGAGCATTACCAGCAAAATACTCGTCAGCTACCTGGTGGTGGTGATCTGCAGCACCACCATCACCGCCTTCTCATTCAAGTCGATCCTCTACGGCGACCTGATAAGGAGGGCCCAGGCCGGCCTGTCGCGTCAGGCGTGGGAGATATCCATGGTGCTGCGGAAGGACCCCTCGGATCTGAAGATCTCCCAGGAGACCCTGCAGCGGAGGCCTATATCCGTATTCTTCGCCAGCCGCCCGATCGAGAGCGAGTGTGTGGTGACCGATGCCCAGGGGATAGTGGTCTACAGCAGCCTCCCTGAAACCTACCCGGTCGGGAAAAAGCCGGACGACCTGACGGCCAGGATAATCGTGGAGGACCGGGCCTCCGATCCCAACGCCCCGATTATTACCACGCGGACCCACCGCAAGGGAGAACCGCTGTACGCCTGGGCGCCCATCGGCGGCCCCGGGGAGTTCAAGGGGGTGGTCTTCACCATCGCCCAGGAGAAAGGCCTGGAGGCGTTTAACCAGGATATCCTGCTGCTGCTGCTGAAGAGCCTGCTGATAGCCGGGGTGATAGCCATCCCGGTGGCCCTGCTGTTCGGCCGCTACCTTACCAAGCCACTGAACACCCTGAAGGAGTATGCCAAGGCGGTCGCCCGCCGCCGGTTCGATGTCCGCGTGGACCTGAAGTCCGACGACGAGCTGGCCGAGTTGGCCAATACCTTCAACGACATGGCCGCCCAGCTGGAGCGCTACGATGTGAGCATGCGCCGGTTTTTCCAGGGGGCCTCGCACGAGATCAAGACCCCCCTGATGAGCATCCAGGGCTACGCCGAGGGAATCAGGGACGGGGTTTTCATAGGAGAGAAGTCGGAGCAGGCCCTGGAGATAATCGGCAAGGAGTGCCAGCGGCTGAAGTCCCTGGTCGATGAGATGATAAACATCACCAAGCTCCAGTCCCCGGGGGAGACCTATACCCTGAAGCCGATCGACCTGCGGCCGGTGCTGGCCGAGGTAGTGGAATCGCTGCAAGGATACGCGGCCGAGGAGGAGGTCCGGGTCTCGTTGGAGCTGCCCGCGGAGATCAGGCTCATCGGAGACCAGGAGAAGCTCCGCCGGCTTTTCGGCAACCTGCTGGTAAACGCCATCCGCCACGCCCGGAGCATGGTCCAGGTGAAGGGCCGGGTATCGGACCGCACCCGGGAGATCAGCATCGTGGTGGAGGACGATGGAACCGGTTTCAGCCAGAACGACCTGGAGCACGCCTTCGACTACTTCTACCGGGGAGCCAATGGCAGCACCGGACTGGGCCTGGCGATCGCCCGGCTGATTGTGGAAGAGCACAACGGCTCCATCAAGGTCGAAAATACCTCTGCCGGAGGAGCCCAGGCCGAGGTGACGCTGCCGCTGAACCGGCTGTAGGCAGGGGGTGGTGCTGGGGGAAACTGGAGGTACTGGCCGTGTCAAAGCAACGCCGGAGAAACCGGCGTTTTATTTTTTGGGGATGTTGAAACTTTATGGTGCAACCTTGAGAACCTATGTTTATGGTATTTTTTCGCAAAAAGTGAGTTGGAAAATACGGTCAGCCATCCTCCAGACTGTGACGGGAATCACATCAATCAGCAGCGGGAGAATATATATTTTCATTATCCATAGCAAACTGCGATACTCTTTGCCAATTTAACTTTTTTATTTCGGCAAAATATGGAGGATTTTACAATAAGCCGTAGAATGTAATATTTACAATGATTCTTTTCTGAAGGGCAAACCTGTCGAAAGGCAGGGGCGCAAAACCACGGGCCTGAGGCGGGAAGCTGTGGCGGCCGGGTTGCCAGGAACATGCTGGTGACCGGGCTGTTTTGTTTTTTGGATATTTTTAAGGGAGGTAAAGAGAATTGCGTAAAAGAGCGATTGCCCTGCTGCTGGTAGTGTCGATGGTCGCTTCCCTGATGATCGGGGTGCTGCCGGCCAACGGGGCGAGTACATACTCGATGAGCAACGTTGTCACCTTGAATCCCGCCGTGAAGGGAGGGGCCCCGGTACCGGTGGGGAGCCTCGTAATCGCCCTGGACGAGGGATCGATGGCACCTGGCGTCGCCGGCAAGTACGTCTACCTGGAGCTGCCGTCGGACTTTCAGTGGGTTACCGCGAACGTAGCTACTTTGGTCGACGGAACCGAATACGCGTTCAGCGCCCCGGGCGACGTGACTGGAGCGGTTTACGCGTCCGACCCGAACGTATTGAAGGTTGTGATCGCGACTGACCCCACCAACGTGCTTAAACCTGGATACATCATGATCACCGGCATTACGATCACTGTTCCCGGCGGCGCCGCCGACGGGCCGGTTACCGTTATATGCAGCGCTCCTAACAGCTCCGTGTTTTCCTCGGGCAGTTTCGACATCGCGAAGATCGGCATCCCAAAGGTACAGGTGAGAGCGATGGACAACCAAACCTTCGGCCCGCCCGGCGGGAATGTGACCCTATCCGTCAGGGAAGAAATAATTGGAGCGATGGATAAAAACGCCTCTTCCCTGGAATGGAGGCTCCCCGACGGCTTCACCTGGGATACCGGCCTGGCGGATGACTACACCCTGTACTGGGGTACCGGCGCGGCTGACGTGAGCGGGTTAAACGCCAAGCTGTCCCTGGAGGACAGCAACCGTACCCTGGTCCTGGACAACTCCGCCGGCACCTGGAGCGGCAGCTACTTCAAGCTCGTGATCCCGGTCGTGGTCGACCAGTCAGTGGCCACCAGCGGGGATATCACCGTAACCATGGGCGGGACCAGCACCGTCGACCAGCCTTCCTTCGTGGTCGGAACCTTTACGGCCGCGCCCACCATCGCCCCGAATGGCGGGACCTTTTTCGACAGCGTGTCGGTCAGCATAACTGGCAGCGGCGGGGATATATACTACACCACCGACGGCTCGAACCCGATAAACAATCCCGACGCTATCGAGTACACCGGGCAGTTCACCCTGTCCAGTTCGACCACGGTGAAAGCGGCTGTCTACGGGCAGGGGCAACCGCTCTTGTTCCTCAGCTTGGATAGCGGAGGCGGCGGTGGCAGTGTCCCCGTCATCATCCCTACTTTCTGGAGCCCGGTGACTAGCGCCAGCTTCACCGTCGTCCATACGCCGGCCGCGCCCACGATCGACCCGGATGGCGGGACCTTTCGCAACAGCGCGCCGGTCACCATAATCGGCAGCGGCGGCACGATATACTATACCACCAACGGCGACGATCCGATAGACAACCCCAGCGCTATCGAGTACGCCGGGCAGTTCACCCTGACCAGCTCGGCCACGGTCAAGGCCGCGGTGAAGGCCGCGGCAGACGACAAGGCTGCGTGGAGCCCGGTGACTAGCGCGTCCTTCAGAATCACCACCAGCGGCGGAAACGGCGGTGGCGGCGGCGGCGACAGCGAAAGCACACCCCTGCCCCCGACCGAAACGGTCAAGCCCCCGGTCGAGCCGGAGGTGGAGGCCCCGACGGCCGCGGAGCCGACCGACCTAGCCGGCCACTGGGCCTACGACTGCGTCATGGCCTTAATCAGCCACGGGATAATCAAGGGCTATAACGACGGGACCATCCAGCCCGACAACGAGATCACCCGGGCGGAAGCGGCGGCTCTGCTGGTATCGGCTCTGGGGCTCCAGGACTACCAGCCGAGTATAGAGAGCCCTTACCAGGATCAGCTCCCGTCGTGGGCCAGGCAGGCGATACTCACGGCCACCGAGAAGAATCTGATGAAGGGCTACCCCGACGGGACCTTCCAGCCTGACCAGAGGATAACCCGGGCAGAGATGTGCGCGGCCCTGATGCAGGCCTTCCCGAAGGCCACCCCGGCGGGATTCGTGCTCGGCTTTGCCGACGCGGGAAGCGTCCCCGACTGGGCGAGGCCGTTTGTCGAGGCGGCGGTGTCGAACGGCGTGGTCAGCGGCTACCCCGACAACACCTTCCGACCGAATAACAACATCAAGCGGGGAGAGGTATTCTCGATCATCTGCCGGCTCATGGGGTATCAATCGGAACATGCTAAAGAATAACCTACGTAAAGCGCTGCCCCTCATCCTTGGAGCGCTTTATTTTAAGCACTGCAACGGTTTAGACAGCGGCGCCCCCATCCATGGGGGCGGTTTTTCCTCAGTTATTTAGGTAACTATAAAGCGCTGCCCCTCATCCTTGGGGGCGCCTTTTCCTCTTGTGTATACAGTACGAAGGAGCAGGAGATTAAAAAGTTTTGGAGAATATATAAGAATTTCACATTAAAACACTCAATCAAGGATTTTTTGTTTTTCTCGCGCTATCAGAAAGTATATAGGGAACTTTCTGATGCGAGCAAGTGTAACTAAGGCTATCGCCTTCGCCAGAGGCTTAGCGACAGCCAAGTTTTCTGTGGAGGAAGATGATGGGTTTTACTGAAGAACTACTCGACTGGAGCCATGAAAAGCGGTGTCAGGAAGCGGTGAAGGGGTTGAATCAGAACCGGTTCACCGCGGTGTTCTGCGAGAACCGGGAGGCCGCGATCGACTATATCATCAAAGAGGCGGGAGAGGCCTCCAGCATAGGTTTCGGCGGTTCACGCACCGTGGTCGACCTGGACATCCAGGGCCGGCTGGCGGACATGGGCAAGGAGCTGCTGGACCACAATAAGCCGGGACTCGCGCCGGAGGAAAGGCTCGCGGTGATGCGGAGGCAGCTCACCAGCGACCTCTTTCTGGCCAGCGCCAACGCCGTCACCATAAACGGCAAGGTGATCAGCATCGACGGCAACGGCAACCGGGTGGCTTCCATGATTTTTGGCCCGAAAAAGGTGATCCTGGTGGTCGGCCGCAACAAGCTGGTCGGCTCGGTAGAAGAAGGAATCAAGAGAATCAAGGCCTTTGCCGCCCCCCTGGCGGCCAAGCGGCTGAATATCGACACCCCCTGCGCCAAGACCGGTTTTTGCATCGACTGCAACAGCCCGGGGCGGGTCTGCACCATTACCGTTGTCCTGGATCGGAAGCCCCGCCTGAGTGACGTGCGGGTACTAGTGGTGAACGAGGAGATGGGACTGTAGCAAGGACCTGAGGGAGGACACTGTCATTACCAGGCCAAGGGTATAGACCAAACGTATCCGGAGCGTGGAAATGCCTCCGGGTATTATTTTATATGTACTTTAATTCACAACGGGAGGGGTAGTTGCTTTTGTACCAGATTAGATGGCATGGTAGGGGAGGGCAAGGCGCGGTAACCGCGGCCAGGATGTTTGGCCTGGCGGCGTCGGTTTACGGCGAAAGCTACGCTCAGTCGTTCCCGGCCTTTGGGGCGGAACGAAGGGGGGCGCCGGTTCTGGCATTCACCAAGGTCGACTCGGAACCGATCCTGGACCGCAGCCAGGTCTACACGCCCGACCTGGTGGTGGTACTGGACAAGACCCTGGTCAAGGTCATCGACGTGACGACCGGTTTAAAGCCCGGCGGCAAGATCGTGATCAACGCCAGCGAGGTGCCGGAGGAACTGGCGGAAAAAGCCAGGGGCGTGTACCAGGTGATACCCGTCAACGCCACCCGCATCTCCATGGAGGCGCTGGGCCGGCCGATAACCAACACCGCGATGGCCGGGGCGGCCTGCCGGGCGTCGGGGCTGGTCACCCTCTTATCCCTGGAAAAGGCGATCGCCGAGCTGACCCCACACGGGATAACCGAGAAGAACCTGGAGGCGGCGGAGAAGGCCTTTTCCGAGGTCAGCCAGTTGTTTGAAGGAGGGGATCGAGATGCATAAAGAACTGCCGCTGGCCCCCCACCTGAAAACCCCCAACCGGCCCGCCAAGACCGGCACCTGGAGATCGGTCAGGCCGGTACTGGATACTGAAAGGTGCAACCTCTGCCTGCTGTGCTGGGTCTACTGTCCCGACGGGACCGTCAAGCGGGTCGGGGAAAAGCTGGAGATAGATTATGAGTACTGCAAGGGATGCGGTATCTGCTCCCGGGAGTGCAAGCGGAACTGCATCACCATGGTGGAGGAGGAGGTGTGACGATGGGGGAGAAAAAGTTTCTGAACGGCAACCACGCGGTCGCTTACGCGGTCAAGTACATCAAGCCCGAGGTCATCGCGGCCTACCCCATCACGCCGCAGTCCCCGATCGTGGAGAAGATATCCCAGTTCGTGGCGACTAAAGAACTCGACTCGGACTTCATCCGGGTCGAGTCGGAACACTCCGCGCTCTCCGCCAGCTTCGGGGCGGCCTGCACCGGGTGCCGGGTGTTCACCGCCACCTCCTCCCAGGGGCTGGCCTACATGTGCGAGATGCTCCCATACGTGAGCGGCAACCGCTTCCCCGTGGTGATGGCGGTGGTGAACCGGGCGATGGCCGCTCCCTGGACCATCTGGGGCGACCAGCAGGACGCCATCTCCCAGCGGGACACCGGCTGGATCCAGCTGTTCGTCGAGAACGCGCAGGAGGCATTCGACACCTGCCTGCAGGCGTTCTGCCTGGCGGAAGACCCTGAGGTCCTGACCCCGGTGATGGTCAACCTGGACGGTTTCGTCCTCTCCCACACCGAGGAACTGGTAGAGCTTCCCACCCCGGAAGAGGTGGACGCCTACCTACCTCCTTACCAGGCACTCTACGCGGTCGACTTCGACGACCCGACCACCTTCTGCATCGGGGCGTCGCCGGAGATATTCTTCGAGTACAAGTACAAACAGCAGCAGGGCATGGACGCGGCCCGGAAAAAGATACCGCAGGTGGCGGCCCAGTTCGAGCAGAGGTTCGGGCGCGACCACGGTGGACTGATCCAGGAGTACGGGTGCGAGGGCGCCGATTACATCCTGGTCACCATGGGCTCGTTCACCGGCACCGCCCGGGACATCGCCAACACGCTCAAGGCCCAGGGCAAAAGGGTGGGGGTGCTGAAGGTCAGGTCATTCAGGCCTTTCCCCAACCAGGAGGTCGCCCGGGTGCTGGAAAAGGCCCGGGTGATAGGGGTGCTGGACCGCGACTTCTCCTTCGGAAACCAGGGGGCGCTGTTCACCGAGGTCAAGGCCGCGATGTTCGACTGCAAACAGCGGCCCCAGGCCATAAACTTCATCGCCGGGCTGGGAGGAAGGGACATCCGGCCGGACGAGTTCGAGACCATGTTCGCCAGGCTCGAACAGGCGGATAAAGAGCCAGATGCGGTAAAAGCCGTCAACTTTGTCGGGATCGAGGTGTAGTCATGGCTGGATTTAAAGATATGACCACTGAAGAACTGGTATACGGGGCCCTTACCTGCGCGGGATGCGGAGGCACCCTGGCCATGCGCCTGGCGCTGAAGGTCCTGGGCAAGGAGACCGTGATCGCCACTCCCCCCTGTTGTCTGATGGGAGTCACCACCTTTTACCCGCAGTTCGCGTTCGAGGTGCCCTGCGTCAACGCCGTGATGCCGGGAACCGCGGCGATCCTCTCGGGACTGTCGGTGGGCCTGAAGCGCAAAGGCAAGAACCGGGCCAACGTGGTCGGACTGGCGGGAGATGGCGGGACGTACGACATCGGCCTGCAGGCCCTGTCGGGGGCCATGGAGCGGGGGGACAAGTTCATCTTCCTCTGCTACGACAACGAGGGTTACATGAACACCGGCAACCAGCGCAGCGGTTCCACGCCGATGGGGGCTTACTCGTCCACCACCCCCGCGGGCAAGCTGCAGCCGAAGAAGGACATGATGCAGATCGCGATCGCTCACAACATCCCTTACGTGGCTTCGGCCTGCGTGGCCTACCCCAACGACTACTTGGAGAAGGTGGCCAGGGCCATGGAGGCCCCGGGGCCGGCCTACATCCAGGTGCTCTCGCCCTGCCCCATCAGCTGGGGATACAGCACCGAGGACACCATAGAGATAGGTCGGCTGGCGGTCCAGACCGGGCAGTGGATACTGGGCGAGTACAAGGACGGGGAGTTCAGGATAACCTATAAGCCGGCCAAGCGGAAGCCGGTCGCCGAGTACCTGAATCGGCAGGAGCGGTTCTCCCTGCTGACCCCGGAAGACATCGAGCGGCTCCAGGCGGAGGTGGACCGGACCTGGGAAAGGTACAGCCACCTCTAGAAAATACCGGATGAAAAACGGCCGCCGTGGCGGCCGTTTAAGTTTAAACACAATTATTAATTTACACTTAACTTACATTGCACATCGCGGTAGGAATGCCCATTACTGAGCACCCCCCGCACAGATCCCGGCGTGCGTAATTCACGCACCGGGCTCCCACCTTGGGTGTTTGACGGCAAAGCGCACTCTAGGCCACGGATGAAGTATCCTGGGTGCGGGTAGCCAATAATCAGCAATGTTCGAAATCCGATCCCACCGTGTACGATCCTTCTGGCTACGCTTTTTGAGTGTACGTCGCCAAAGATCGATTACGTGATATCGGAAGGCACTCAGACTCTTACTGTTGGTCGGCACCGCGTGATAGGCAAAGAAGCCGGTTATCACTTGGCGTAGCCATTTCCCCTGTTCTGGGATGGAATGATGCATCCTTCGCCGGAGTTCCGCCTTGATTTCTCGCAGTTTGGCACGAACTCGATCCCTTCGGGATTTCCGCCTCAGTCGGAAGTTACCTTTACGGGACCGGCCACAGATATGCGTGAACCCAAGAAAGTTGAACGATTCCGGTTTGCCCAGCCCTCTCCTTGCCCGGTTTGCCGCTGCGTAGCGGCCAAACTCGATCAAGCGGGTTTTTTCAGTGTTAAGTGCTAATCCAAATTGTTCTATTCGAGTCTGTAATGCTTCCCTAAATCTCTTGGCATCAAGGACCGATTCAAAGCCAACCACTATATCGTCTGCGTAACGCACGATTATAACCTGTCCTTGCGCATATCGCTTACGCCATTGGTTCGCCCATAAATCGAAGACGTAGTGTAGGTAGATGTTGGCCAGCAGCGGTGAGATCACCGCCCCTTGCGGCACTCCCTCTTCTACTTGGGTGATAGTCCCGTCTTCCATCACTCCGGCCTTGAGCCATTTACGGATGAGTCGGAGGATACGTGGATCGCCAATCCGGTGCTCTAGGAATCGGGTCAGCCATTCATGGCTGACCGTATCAAAGAACCGTCGGATATCGGCGTCCAGTATCCAGTTCACTTTGGCGCTATCTATTCCCACCGCGAGGGCGTCTAACGCGTCGTGTTGCCCGCGCCCGGGTCGGAATCCATACGAGTATCCTAAGAAGTCTTGTTCGTAGACCGCATTTAGCACTTCCACGACTGCGCGTTGAACTATTTTGTCTTCTAGTGCGGCGATGCCCAGCGGGCGTTGTTGGCCGTCTTGCTTCGGGATGTATTGTCGTCTGGACGGCTGTGCCCGGTAGGTGTTGTTGTGGATGCGTTGATGCAGGTCTTTGAGTCGGGCTTCCAGGTCTACCTCGTACTCTCGCCACGTCGTACCGTCTACTCCTGCTGCTGCGTCTCTTTTCAGCCAGTAGAAAGCAGTATAGAGCAGGTCTACGTTGATGTGGTGCATTAGCGCCGTGAATCGTTCCTTGCGTTGCTTGGCTGCTTGCCGTACACGGTCTAGCCGCTGGGACACTCTTACCCGGCTCTGGGTCCGGCGCGTGCGCTGCTGTTCCGTGTTCCCCTTGGCCTCTCCCCTTGGCTCCATTAACTCCGCTCCTTTGATTATCGGTTTGTTCGTCAACTTCATTGCTACTATGGAAGAGTCTGACTTCTCCGGTCCGTGCATCATCGGCTTCGGCTCCTCACCTTCCCGATGCGGGCCACTACTTCGAGTGGTCGGGCCGGAGATCTCCCGGTTCCCGGGCAAAGAGCTTGCGGACATGCCAGGTTCTCGGACCACGCAGAGTCGGCTCGGCACTCGCGGTAACGTGCCAAACCGTATTGCCTTCCGCTATGCTGACAGCGTCGGCACTCTGGACTAAATGATTGCTTTCGCGGCTCAATGGCTGGCATACTCGTACCTCTGTCAACGCTTCGCGCTACATCTCGCGATGTAACCCGCATGACTCGAGGACAGTGTGATTCGCTACTTCTTCACTGTGAGGGACTTTCACCCTTTACTCTTTGCCGGTCTCCCGGCGCACCAGCATTCAATCAGCCCCAAATAGTGGACATACTCTGCGGGGGCATGAGCCCGTTATGGTGCTCGGCGTCTTACTGCCCTGCGAAGACCGAAAGGCAAAGGGGCGAGCGATAGGAGGTCGCGAGAAGGCCGAGTGCATGGATGCATATTCGGCCTTATTACCCCTTCTACCCGAAGCATGAGCAGTTGGCAGTACAGCAGAGGGAGTATGGAGCGACAGGACACCGCTAGGGCGAGGCCCAGCCATAGCCAGAGATTGAATGCGGGCGTCATTTCATTTCGGCTTAAATCTAAGTTGCAGCCGGTCCTTTATTGCGTATTGACATAAATGGTATAATTTAGAAAGTGGTTTCGACAACTGGCGAATTTGATGCCGAAATATACGCAGCAGAAGGAGCCGCTCAGAATGGCAGACGAACCCCTGAAGGATTTTATCCACATCCTCGAACTGATGATCGAAAACCCTTACATGGGTCTGATTTATGTTGACACCAGCGGCAGGGTGGTCCTGATCAACCAGACCTACGCGGACATCATAGGGTTCAAAAAGGAAGAGGCGGTCGGAAAGCACATCCATGAAGTCACCCCCCATTCCCAGCTCCCCGAGATCCTTCAGACCGAGGAGACCCACCTGGCGGACCTCTGGACCGTAAACGGCCACGACATGATCGTTACCCGGACCCCCATCTACGACAACGGGAAGCTGATCGGGGCCCTGGGGAGGAGCCTGTTCCTCGACCTCTCCGCGGCCAAGATCCTGGCCACCAAGCTGAACCAGCTGGAGGACGAGCTGGCGGTATACCGGGAAGAGGTCAAAAAGATCCATACCGCCAAGTACTTCTGCCAGGACCTGATCGGCAGTTCCCAGGTCATGCAGGAGGTGAGGTTCGTCGCTCAGAAGATCTGCCGGGCCTCTTCCAACGTTTTGATAACCGGCGAGACCGGCACCGGCAAGGAGCTGCTGGCCAACGCCATCCACAACGCCAGCCCCCGCCACGGCTTTCCCTTTATCCGGGTCAACTGCGCCTCGCTGACCAGCAGCCTGTTGGAGTCCGAGCTGTTCGGCTACGAGGACGGGGCCTTCACCGGGGCGAAGAAGGGCGGCAAGGTAGGGCGGTTCGAACTCGCCAACCACGGCACCATCTTCCTGGACGAGGTGGGCGAGATACCCCTGGAGATGCAGACCAAGCTGCTGACCTTCCTGCAGGAAAGGGAGTTCGAACGGGTAGGGGGCACCAAGACCATCAAGGTCGATGTCCGGATCATCGCGGCCACCAACCTGGACCTGGAGCAGGCGGTGGTGCAGGGGAAGTTCCGGCAGGACCTCTATTACCGCCTGAACGTGATGAACATCAACATCCCCCCGCTGAGAAAAAGAAAAGAGGACATCCAGGAACTCAGTGCCTACTTCATCCTGAAGCTGAATCAGCGGCTGGCTACCCGTGCCACCAGCATCAGCCGGGAGGCGATGGAGGCGCTCGCCGGCTATGAGTGGCCGGGCAACGTCCGGGAGCTGGAAAACGTCCTGGAGCGCGCCATGCTGCTGGCGGACATGAACGACGAGACCAGGATCAAACCGTCCCATCTGCCGGGGATTCTCAGGAAAATAGAGAGCGAGAAGCCGGCTCAGGCCCCGGGACCGACCCTGGACAGCATCCTGGAGGAGATGGAAAAGAGCACCATCATCCAGAGCCTGAACCGCCACCAGCAGGATAAGGCCGCGGTAGCCAAGGAACTCGGGATCAACCTCTCGGCGCTCTACCGCCGGCTGAAGAAGTATGGCATCCCCTCGGGTAAGAACTAGTCCTTTCGACTGGGTCAATCCATTTTACCCCCTCTTCCGGTCAGCACCGGTATTTTCCCTAAAATGTTAATTTAATAGTATTTATAAAAAGGTAAATTCCGGTTTTCCGCGAATATTTAATAACATCTTTTGTAGGGGGGAAGAGAAGGTGAAAAAAAGCATCCGCGCGGCATCGATTGCAGTACTACTTTTAACCCTGCTGGTATTGGCTGACGCGCCAGCATCACGGGCGGAAGGGATCAAGGCGGTTCCCTTCTATCATATGACCACCTGGACCAGTAAAGCGCTCTGCCACTTCTATACCGCTGACCTCGACGAGAAAGCAAACGCCGAGGCCAATGGCTGGAAAGGGGACTACGTTATCGGGTACATATCGCCGCAGCAGTTTTCCGGGACCATCCCGCTTTACCGCTGCTACCATCCAGGCACCAACGACCACTGGTACACCACCGACCCCCTGGCCAAGGACTCCGTGGTCGGGAACGGTTGGAGCTATGACGGGATAGCAGGATACGTCTTACCCGCCAGCAGCACCGCCGCCGGAACGGTTCCGCTCTACCAGAAATACGACGATTACCAGCTGCAGCACATCTATGTCACTGACCTCGACAGCACCTCCACCCAGTACCATTACGAGACCACGGTCTGCCGCATCTGGCAGTCGGGGGCTACCATAGCCGACATCAACCTGACCTTCCCCACCGGCGGAGAGAGCCTCGCCGCCGGGAGCACCCAGGAGATAAAGTGGAAAACCAGCACCCCCGGCGGGGCTGTGGCGCTCTCCCTGTCTCCCAACGGGGGCCTGAAATGGACCGGCATCACGGTTATCCCGGCCGACAACATCGGCAGCCTGACCTGGAAGGTGCCGGCCGTTTACTCCGACGAGGTCATGATCAAGGCCGAATGGGTGAGCGGGATGCTCTATCCCTATACCACCTGGGCGACCAGTTATTCCGATAAGTTCTCTATTTACAGTCCTTCCGGCCCGGCCTCCGATCCGCCATCTAACCTGGCCGGGGTCGCCAAGGCCGGCCCGGCGGTCGATCTGACCTGGAAGGACAACTCCAGCAACGTGTCCGGCTTCTCGGTCGAACGCCGGACCGGGAGTGGGGTATACGGCATCATAGCGGTGGTGGGCAAAGACAAGACCAGCTTCACGGACGCCTCGGTCTCCGCCGGCACCGCTTACGGCTACCGCATCCGGGCCTGGAACGGGGCCAAGCCCTCCACCCCCTCCAACGAAATCACCGTTACTGTACCCAGCGGTTCCAGCAACCTGATCCTGCCCGGCCATTTGATCAAGCCCAACGTTAAACTCACCGGGCTGTTTCCGGCTTCCCCCGCCGGCATTTCCGCCGACGCGATGCCGGGGACCGGGATCAAGCTGACCTGGGAGGACAGCTCCACCAACGAGACGGGATTCATCCTCGAACGGAAGGCGCCGGGGGATAATTACGCGATCCTGGCCGCACTCGGTGCAGGCGAGACCTCCTATGTCGATACCACGGCCCAGCCCAACACCGCCTACTTCTACCGGATTAAGGCGGTCAACGGTTATGGGGATTCGGGATACTCCGATGCGGTCAGCGCCCTGCTGCCGCCGCAGCCCAACTACCAGCCGCCCGAGCAGAACCAGGAACAGAACCAGGAACAGAACCAAGAGCAGAACCAAGGCCAGAACCAGCAATCGGGACCGACGGTGGTAAAACTGCACCCCGGGCAGAGCACCTACACCGTAAACGGGGAACTCAAGGCCATGGATGTGTCCCCGATCATCCTGAACGGGAGGACCCTGCTGCCGGTCCGGTACGTGGTGGAGCCGTTCGGGGCCTCGGTGGATTACTCGGCGCTGGAGCAGAAGGTCAGGGTGGTGCTGGGGAGCAGCGAGGTCAACCTCTGGGTGGGCAAAAACAGCGCCCTGGTAAACGGGTCCTATTTACTTATCGACTCCCAGAACCCGGCAGTCACCCCCATCGTCGTTCCCCCGGGGAGGACCATGCTTCCGCTCAGGTTTATAGCGGAAAGCCTGGGCTGTCAGGTGGAGTGGAACCCCACCCTGCAGGAGGTAACCGTGACCTACCCCAAGTAGAGGAATTGCTGCCCCAAGCACAAGCCGGGGAGGGCATGTGATTGTTAAGATAAGCACCAAATTGTAAAGAAAAGTATAAAAGTTCACAAACAAAAAAATATTCTGAATATATATTGACAGTTTCCAGGTTGTCCCTTATAATGAAGTCACCTAGAAATAATCGCAAGGTTAAGACTAGGGAGAACCCTGAAAAGTTCGAATAGCTTAAAACCAGAAGCGGCTGCCGGAGAGACTTAGTCTTGGAGGAAATCCAGGGGGAGATACTCTGAAAAACCGAAAGGTAAAGTAGGAAATCAAACCGGTAATCTTAGAACCCAGTGGCCATCAACCAGGGGGAGACCAAGAGGACCAGGAAAAACCAAAGGGAATGAGAGGACTGGGCAGCAGCGAAAGGTGATAAGCTAAAAAACTCCCTGATTAAAAAGATTAAACCGAAAGGTTTAGATCAAAAAATCAAGGAGCGTCGAACTCAAAGTAAGGCTGGAAACTAATCGAGCCTTACCGATTCAGGGGGAAAAAGGAGGATGTACTGATTGCAGTACAACCGGACCGGTTAAAGGTAGGCTGAATTTCGAAAGAATTGAAAGCCTACCTTTAACTCGTATAAACCGAGGTTCGGGGCTGACACGACAATCGGGGGTGAAGAAGCATTGAAAGACCGTCTCAGGTTTTACTGCATCAAGAACTGAAGCACCTGCCAAAAAGCGAAAGCGTTGCTTTCCGAGAACGGCGCCGAATTCGAATTCCGCGACCTCATCAGCGAACCTCCCTCGGAGCTGGAGCTCCGAGAGATCGCCCGGCTGAGTTCGATCGACCTGGCCCAGCTGGTCAACACCAAGAGCCAGACCTTCAGGAAGCTGAAGCCTGACCTGCCTAACCTGGACGAACAGCAGGTAATCGGCCTGATCCGGGACAACCCCAAGATAATGGTGCGCCCGGTCCTGTCCGACGGTCGGACGGCGCTGATCGGGTTCAAGGAAGACGGTTACCGGTTAATGCTAAAAAAACCATAAAAATGTCGAACTTTTTTTGGTAAAATCATGGAACAAAACCCAAGTTCTTGCGTCTAAGAAAGAAAAGGACAGTTTAACCAAAAAGGAGGCGGCTGACGTGCCATACTATTTAGACGTAATTATAACCTTTCTTCCCCTGATCGGGCTTTGGGCCGCTTTCTGTTACCTGGCCCTCGGCAAAAAGCCGAAAGCCGTATAGATCGAGGCCAAAACGCAATCATCCCTAAAAAACCGCTTCTCGGCAGCGGTTTTTTACCGCTATCGGAAAGATAATAAATGAGACCATAGAAAAACAGCGGCGGCTGCGTAGCGTTGGAAGCGCCGCTGGTTCATATCGACAGACTGACGCCGGGGGCTGCCCCCCGGCGTTTGTTATCCCTTTTAGCTATATCGCGATGTCCCCGCTTTCCCCGGTGCGGATCCGGGTTACGTTGCTGATCGGGAAGGAGAAGATCTTGCCGTCCCCGATCTCCCCGGTGCGGGCGGTGTCCGCCACTGCCTTTACCACCTGGTCCACCAGCTCGCCCGGTATCACGGTCTCGATCTTGATCTTGGGCAGGAACTTGACCGCGCTCTCCGAGCCCCGGTAGACCTCCTTCCACCCCCGCTGCGAACCGAATCCCATCACCTGGGACACCGTCATTCCGTTGACCCCGATCTTGGTCAGCGCCTCCTTCACCAGGTCCAGCCGGTCGGGCCGGATGATGCTTACCACCATGTGCATCTAAAAAACCTCCTTTCAAGAAGTGCGTTCGTTAGAATATGCTGTCGTAGGCCCGCTCGCCGTGCATCGGCAGGTCGAGCCCGGTGATCTCCTCCGTGACCGTGGCCCGGATGGGGGTAAACAGGTTCACCAGCTTCACGATGATGAAAGTCGCTACGGCCGCGAAGATTATGCTGAACAGGGCAGCCTTGACCTGGATCAGGAGCTGCTCGGGGTTGCCGAAGAAGAGTCCGTCCGCACCGGCGGCGTTGATGGCCTTGGAGGCGAACAGCCCGGTCGCGATAGCCCCCCAGGTGCCGCCGACCCCGTGGATGCCGAAGGCGTCGAGGGCGTCGTCATAACCCAGCTTCGACTTGACCACGCTGACCGTGAAGTAGCAGAGGGCCCCGGCTACCAAACCGATGATGACGGCCGACATCGGGCCCACAAAACCCGACGCGGGGGTAATCGCCACCAGCCCGGCCACGCAGCCGCTTATCGCACCGAGTATAGTAGGCTTCCCGTGGTGAATCCACTCGGTGAACACCCAGCTCAGGGCTGCAGCAGCAGCAGCGGTGTTGGTGACCACGAAGGCGCTGGTGGCCAATCCGCCCGAGGACAGGGCGCTGCCGCCGTTGAACCCGAACCAGCCGAACCAGAGCAGCCCGGCGCCCAGTACGCTCAGGGGCAGGTTGTGGGGGGTGATCGGCTCTGAGTTCAGTCCGATCCTCCTGCCGAGCAGCAGGGCTATCACCAGTCCCGCGACCCCGGAACTGATGTGGACCACCGTGCCGCCGGCGAAATCGAGGGCTCCCATGGACCGTATCCACCCACCGACACCCCAGACCCAGTGCGCCAGGGGATCATAGACCAGGGTGGTCCAGAGCAGGGTGATGGCGAGGAAGGCGGGGAACCGCATCCGCTCGGCAAAAGCCCCGCTGATCAGGGCGGCGGTGATGATTGCGAACATCATCTGGAACACCATGAAGGCCTGATGGGGTATAGTGGCGGCGTAGTCCGCGTTGGGCTCCAACCCCACCCCGTTCAGGCCGAGCCAGGACAGGTCGCCGAACAGGCCGGCGTGGTCCGGGCCAAAGGCCAGGCTGTAGCCCAGGATCACCCACTGCACCGAAACCAGGCAGATTATGATAAAGCTGTGCATGATCGTGCTGAGGACGTTCTTCCTCCTGACCATGCCGCCATAGAACAGGGCCAGCCCCGGGGTCATCAGCAGCACCAGGGCGGCGGAGACCAGGACCCAGGCGGTATCGCCGGCGCTGACGGCCGATTCATCGGCCAGGGCCACCCCGGGGACCGAGAGCAGTAATAAGACCATTAGAATTAACAGCGCAAATCTTCTCATTGTATAAACCTCCTTAATCGATAATCGGTCTCGTATTTTACGTCTTCAGGAATCTAAGTACAGGTCGTCGCTGTCGTTTCCCCGGCTGCAAAACAATCACCTCCTCCGAAACAACCCCTCCCCACTGAGGACATCGGCTTCGAGTCCTTCACGGGCTTCACCGCCCGGGCATGGAGGGCAAACAGAAAGGTCCCCGTAGATCGGGGACCTCATCATCCCAAAAGCCAGCATCGTTGCTGAAAAATTTCGTTGATAATAGTTTATAGCACATTGTTGGCAGAAATCAATACAACAATTATATTTATAAATAATACTATAATACAGTAATACCGGGATAAATTATAACGTAATACCGGTATACCGGACGCTTTGCGTGTCGAAAACTTGTCGAAAGCGTGTGGGCAAGTATACAGTTTTTATCCGCCGGGGAGGTAGACTTCTGCCCGTCCGCTGCAGTAAAATAGAGAAAACCGATACTTCCTCACCTGTAACTTTCAGCCGGGAGCCACAAAAAGCCAACGGGGGCAGGCTACGATGGAGATAGCCGTAGGCGCTTAGGAAGAGTTTCATCCGAGGCGCTTTTAATTTTTGGCGGTAAAAGAAAAAGGAGTGATAGAAATGGATCTGGAGAATGACGGCAAGTGCACCTGCCAGAGCTGCGGACTTCCGTTGCGGGACCCGAACGTGCGGGGGACCAACTCGGACGGCGGCAGAAACGAGAGCTACTGCTACTTCTGCTACCGAAACGGCAGTTTCACCATGCCCGGGATCACCATGGAACGCATGATCGACAAGGTGGCCAACATGATTTCCATGAAGAAGAACCTGGCCCTGGCCCAGTCGAAGCAGATAGCCGCCAGCACCATCCCCACCCTGGCCCGCTGGCAGAGCCGGTAAGACTCCCGTCGAATCTATCCCGTAGCCAAAGACCGTGCATCGGCACGGCCTTTTGTGTTTCACCCCGAAGCTCGAAATGGATAGCTCAATTCTCACTACCGCGAGAACCTGCCTCCAGTGGCGTGTCCTACACCTCCGCAACTCACGTGACGACGGCCAAGGCCGCATTCAATCTTGGTTAGGGCTGGGCCTCACCCTGCGGTGTCCTGTCGCTCCATACTCCCTTTGCTGTACTGCCAACTGCTCATGCTTTGGGTAGATGGGGTAATAAGGCCGAATATGCATCCTGCACTCGGCCTTCTCGCGACCTCCTGTCGCTCGCCCCTCATCTACCAGTCAGCATTCCCCTGCTTCGCAGGTTGTCCAGATGCAATTTCTCATACAAACTTTCTCTTAGGTTCTGAACACTCCCTATGTTCCATCCTGGAGAAAGGGTCTCCCTATGGTCAACCCTAGGGCAGTAAGACGCAGAGCACCATAACGGGCACTGCATGCGCAGTTTAACCAGGTGCTGTATATTCTCATGCCTTGGCTGGCCCAGCCTACTGCTGCTTAATCACCAGGTTGGTGAAAGGGGCTGTTCACTAACAGCCCCTCTGCCCCCGCAGGGCTCACCCACTATTTGCTACATTAATTTCAAGGCTAAGGAACGGATTCCTATCGAGCCTTGTTTATCTCATGCCTAAGCTATAATGAGGGGAGTAATCGGTCTGACGTACCCACAATTGGACTAAT